>CANMJH010000002.1:0-612500 GCA_947498125.1 uncultured Nioella sp.
TGACGCCGCCTCACGGCAGGGTGAAAATGGGGCCGGACGGCTGAAACAAAGCGGGATTCTGGGCGGAATGCGCAGCACGCGGCCGCGCAAGCGGCAATAATCCCGCGCGCCGCGCCCGCGGGCATGGATGCGATTCTAAGGGTGAGGGGATTGCGCTTGAGTATTGGCTTAAGCTGAGCGCTTAAGGGCTTTCGAGGTTTTCAACGACGAAGGTTTCCAAACGCGAAACGTCATCTGGTGAAAGGCGCAGTCCTAAACGGGTGCGCCGCCAAAGGATGTCTTCAGCGGTCTGGACATATTCATTGCGAATGAGCCACATGACCTCGGCCTCGTATAGCCCGGATCCAAAATCCAGACCCAGATCCCCGGCAGTGGTCGCTGCGCCCAAAATCTCACGCGTTTCCAGACCGTAATGTTTCACCAACCGCCGGATCTGCGCGGTGCTAAGAAAGGGATAATCTTGCGTCAGGCTGGCAATAAGGTCCGCCACGCCCTCGACGGCAAAATTTCCTCCCGGCAGAGCGACCCCAGCGGTCCAAGGTCCTGAAGACAGCGGCAAGTGTTGGCCGATCTTCTCAAGCGCACTTTCAGCCAGCTTGCGGTAGGTCGTGATTTTCCCGCCAAAGATATTCAACAGTGGAGGACCATTTTCGTCGAGCTTGAGAACATAGTCTCGGGTTGCCGACTGAGCTGCACTCGCCCCATCATCATAAAGAGGACGGACGCCGGAATAGGTCCAGACGATGTCCTGTCGTGTCAAAGTGCGCTCGAAATAGTTTGACGCGAAGTTGCATAGATAGTCCTGCTCTTCTTCGCTGCATACCGGGCGCAGGGTTGGGTCCGGATGATCGTGATCCGTGGTGCCAATAAGCGTGAAGTCTTCTTCATATGGAATGGCAAAAATGATCCGCCCGTCTTCGCCTTGGAAGAAATAGCATTTATCATGATCATACAGCCGCGGCGTAACAATGTGACTACCGCGAACCAGCCGCACATTTTCTTGAGAGTTCACACCAATCTTTTGGTGGATCACGTCCCCCACCCATGGCCCGGCCGCATTCACGAGCATTTTAGCGCGCAGGCTTCGCTGACCAGTTGCATCCTCGACGATCACCTCCCAAGCATCACCATCGCGGCGGGCCGAAATGACTTTGCTGCGCACCATGATTTTGGCGCCACGGGCTTCGGCATCGCGCGCGTTTAGAACCACCAGACGCGAATCCTGCACCCAGCAATCGGAATACTCATAGGCCTTGGTGAATTTGCCTTTAAGGGGCGCACCTTCGGGACTGCCGGTCAAATTCAACGTGCGCGTTGCCGGTAAAATTTTACGCCCGCCCAAATGGTCGTAAAAGAAAAGCCCCAACCGTATCAGCCATGCCGGGCGGCGGCCCTTTATCCAAGGCATTAACGCCGAAAGCAGTTTCGACGTCGGGGTCGTGCTCTCGAACCGCATGTCGCGGTGATAGGGCAATACAAAACGCATCGGCCACGAGATATGCGGCATGGCACGCAGAAGGGTTTCGCGTTCTATAAGGGCCTCTCGAACCAACCGGACTTCAAAATACTCCAAATAGCGCAGCCCGCCGTGAAACAGCTTTGTTGCCGCCGATGACGTGGCCGAGGCCAGATCATTCATCTCGGCCAAACCGACCGACAGGCCGCGACCTGCTGCATCTCGGGCAATCCCGCAGCCGTTGATACCGCCGCCGATGATAAAAAGGTCGAATGTCTCGTCCATGGCCTGTTCCTCTGCACCCTGTCGGATGTGCCCGCGAATGTTCGTTTTGTCAATTTTTATGTTCGAATTGCTTCCTTTTGAGGCTAATGCTTTTAAGAATACGGCAAGAATACGCCATGCAGCTTCTCAAATGCCGCAGGTGCAGCAATTGGCCTTGTTTTCAGCGTCGGCAAGCGCAAATGATTCCATCATGATCCGCAACATCCGAACCATGCTTGGGAAATCAGGCGCGCCCCAATTGGCAGAGGCGCCGCCAGTTAGCCTGCCTCGCCCTGAGGTGATGACCTATGTGGTCGGCGATCTGCATGGGCGTGCTGACCTTTTGGAGCGGGCGTTAACACGGATCGATCAACATGTGGGCTCGGCAAGTGTCGCAAATCCACAAGTGGTGTTTGTGGGCGATTATATCGATCTGGGTCCTTCAAGCGCTACGGTTCTGTCACGGCTGTTCGAGCTTTCCCAAGAATTGCCAAATAACGTGACATGCCTCATGGGAAATCACGAGAAGATGTTGCTCGACTTCCTTGCCGACCCCGCGACTCGGGGGCCGCGCTGGTTGCGGAGCGGCGCGAAAGCCACACTTGAAAGTTTCAGCCTGCACACCAGCCAACTAACCCCCGGCTGCGCGCCAGAGCTTTTCCGGGCTGAGGCCGAAGGGCTGCGCGCCCATATCGACGGAGATTTACTCAATTGGCTGACAGAGCTGCCTTTGTCTTGGCATTCTGGAAATCTCTGGGTTGTGCACGCGGGCGCTGATCCCCAGCACGACATGGATCGCCAAAGCCCGCGCGTTTTGCTTTGGGGGCATCCAGAGTTTGACTCGCGACCACGTGCTGATGGCAACTGGGTTGTGCACGGCCATGTGCCGGGGAATGATCCGGTTCTGGCAGATGGCCGCATCTGCGTCGACACCGAGGCTTGGACAAGCGGCGTGCTTGCAATTGCCGTGATCCCGCCCTCGGGCGCGGTGGAGTTTCTCTACGCTTAACCGCCGACCATGATGATAGACATGGGATTGGCTTGTTCTCTACACTGCTTTTCGACCAAAAATGTCGTTTAAGCGGGAGAAATCGAATCGATGGATGGCGGCGCCTTTGAATTTTTGAGCCTAGAAGACGTTCGGGCGCTGACCCAGGACGCATTGCTGCGGGCCGGGGCGACTTCGTCTGTAGCCGCTGCGCTGTCGCAAACTCTTGAGACTGCCGAACGTGACGGGCGACGGGCGGTTGGCCTATCGACGTTACCAAGTCTGATAGAACATATTCGGGCCGGACGCGTTGATCCTGACGTTGAGCCTGAGGCAACGTGGACCAACTCCGCAACTCTGGTAATCGATGCAAGAGGTGGGTTTGCTGAACCCGCTTTGGACCACTGTCTTTCTGATCTTGCAGAAAAGGTCGCGCAAAATGGAATTGGGTCGGTCACAATCCGAAACGCTTATCCAATGATCCTACCCGAACGCACCGCAGCACAGATTAGCAACCATGGGCTTGCCACGCGATTTGAGGGGACTGGCCTTGCCAGTGAAGAGCGTGCGACAGGTCAGATCGGGATCATCTGCCAAGATCTGCAACTCCTCGGCACGCCCGCGCCCTCTGGAGAAATCCACAAGTATGTTCTGCAGGAAAATTGGCAGATCCGCCCTTATGAAGGCCCAGTAGGTGGACCGATTGCGGTAGATCATTGGATTATGGCCGCCGATGACACCACACTCTTACCTGCCAGCCGCGGTCTTACACTTGCGCAGACGCCGACGCGCCTGCATTCCGACGGCGTTTCTGTTCCGACGCGGCTATTGGAAGACATAATCAATGCGTAACCCCAACCAGCGATCAGCCAAGGTCGCAGCATGAGCGGCATTCTGAAGGGCGTATCCATTCGTGGGCTCGAAGTATTCGAAACGCTGGCGCAAACCGGATCCGTCGGCGAGGTCGCGCGGCGGCTTGGGATGAGCCCGCCCGCCGTATCGCAACAACTTAAGAACCTGACTGCCGCCGTTGGTATGCCTCTTGTCGATCAAACTAAGCGTCCAATGATCCTCACCCCGGCAGGACATCAATTTCTGCGCCATGTCGATATCGCCCTGACGGCGCTACGAACAGGCCAACGAGATCTGGGCGAGCTGGACCTGTCGGATGTCTCGTCGTTGCGGCTAGGAATCATCGAAGATTTTGAAAACGAGGTGACACCCGGCCTGACCTCCGATCTGGCCGAAACCATGCAAAATTGCGAATTTCGTCTCTCGACCGGGCCAAGCCATGTTCTGTTACAGCGTTTAGAACATAATGAACTGGATATCGTTATTTCAGCCGAAGGGCGCAGCACCCTTCCCGGCGTGATCGTCCACCCGATCGTCGAAGATCCTTATATCCTTGCGGTGCCACGCGGCACTGACGTGAGTGAGGGACTGGAAAGCCTTAACCATTTGCGATTCCTGCGCCGAGACCAAAGCCAAATGATGGGTGAGCAAATCGAGCGCGCCCTTGCGCGCACTGGTATGACGCACCCGAACTGGTTTGAAATGGACAGCAATCAGTCAATTAACGCGCTTGTTGCCGCCCGCGGCGGCTGGACAATAACGACACCGCTCAGCCTATTGCGAGGCGCCCGTTTCTTGCGCGCAATTGACGCCCGTCCACTTCCGATTGAGCCATTCAGCCGCCGTATCGTGCTTTATGCCAACAAAGATTGGAATGCGGCGGTTCCTGCACAAGTCGCGAATATCGCGCGAGACCTCATTGAAACACATTTCATTGCACCGGGTCTGGCCCGTATCCCATGGCTGACGGGCGCATTTAGAACACTGGATGACGATTAACAGTGCGCATATCTGTCACTTCGGGCCGCAAGCCAAGAAGTCGTAAAAATTAACACAAATGGCTTACGCCAACGGCAGCACAGAATATACAGCTTAGCCATTGAAATAATTCATTAAATTATTCCGTTTGTAAATTTAATTACAAACTGGGAGCGCTATCATGAAAATCCATGACAGAACCGGCCTTTTCCGCAGCCTCTGCGCTCGCGATCTGTGAATATGCTGCCATTATCAAGTCAGGGAAACGAGGGCCTGGCGACTCGGCGGCAGAAAACTGCAAGCTGAGGCACCAGGAAAAAGGAGGTCTGGCTCGACAATAGTCGCACTGTTCATAAAAGTGCCCGCAGTCGCAGCGGAAAGCGACTGTCAACCACGCCACAAGATGCGCGTAAAAGTGATGCCGGAGACGGATCACCGCGCCTTGGTTAGAAATTGAACCGAGAGTCTTTAAGGGAGAGACACGTGTCAAACGAAACCACTAAAATGCCGGGCCTGTTGAAGGACGCGCATATCGACGCTGCCAAATATGAAGAAATGTACGCCGCTTCGGTAAATGACCCCGAAGCGTTTTGGGCCGAGCACGGCAAACGCGTCGATTGGATTAAGCCTTTCACAAAAGTCAAAGACACATCTTTCGAACATGATGATGTGCATATCCGTTGGTTTGAAGACGGCACTTTGAACGTCTCGGCCAATTGCGTTGACCGCCATCTGGCCACGCGTGGCGAACAGACCGCGATTTTGTTTGAGCCTGATGAGCCAACTGATCCCGCCCTACATATTACCTATAACCAGCTTCACAAAGAAGTTGGCCGCTTTGCCAATGTCCTTAAAGAGATGGGTGTGGAGCGCGGCGACCGGGTCGTTCTGTACCTCCCAATGATCCCGGCCGCCGCCTATGCCATGCTTGCCTGTACCCGCATTGGCGCAGTCCATTCGATCGTGTTTGCTGGTTTCTCTCCCGACGCCTTGGCCGCACGCATCAATGGTTGTGACGCCAAATTGGTCATCACCTCGGACGGCGCGCCCCGCGGTGGCCGCGTGACCGAGCTGAAAGACAACGTCAACAAAGCGCTTTTGCATTGCAAAGACTCGGTAAAGTGCCTGTGCGTAAAACGTACCGGCGGTCAGGTCGCTTGGGTCGAAGATCGCGATTTTTGGTATGATGATGTCGCAGCAAATGTCGGCACGGACTGCCCCCCCGAAGAAATGAACGCGGAGGATCCGCTTTTCATCCTCTACACCTCTGGATCAACCGGTCAGCCCAAAGGCGTGGTTCATACCACGGGCGGTTATCTGGTCTATGCTGCGATGACGCATGAATATGTCTTCGACTACAAAGAAGGCGATGTCTTCTGGTGTACAGCCGACGTGGGCTGGGTGACCGGCCACAGCTATATTGTCTACGGCCCACTGGCCAATGGCGCGACAACCGTGATGTTTGAAGGCGTTCCCACCTACCCTGATGCGGGACGTTTCTGGGAAGTCTGCGAGAAACACAATGTAAACCAGTTCTACACCGCCCCAACCGCCATTCGCGCGCTGATGGGCAAAGGCCCGGAATTTGTCGAAAAATATGATCTTTCGGATCTGAAAATCCTCGGCACCGTGGGCGAGCCTATCAACCCCGAAGCGTGGAATTGGTACAACACTCATGTTGGCAAGGGGAACTGCCCGATCGTTGACACATGGTGGCAGACCGAAACCGGCGGTCACATGATGACGCCCCTGCCCGGCGCACATAAGCTAACGCCCGGCGCGGCACAAAAGCCGTTCTTTGGTGTAAAACCTTTGGTTCTTGAGCCCACAACAGCCGAGATCATCGAAGGTAATGGCGTCGAGGGTGTTCTGGTTATCGCAGATAGCTGGCCCGGCCAGATGCGCACCGTTTATGGTGATCATGAGCGCTTCGTGAAGACCTACTTCAGTGACTACAAAGGCTATTACTTCTCTGGTGATGGCTGCCGGCGCGATGACAATGGCGACTACTGGATCACGGGCCGCGTTGACGACGTGATCAACGTTTCGGGTCACCGCATGGGCACCGCTGAAGTCGAAAGCGCCCTTGTCGCGCATGAGGCTGTTTCAGAGGCCGCTGTGGTTGGTTACCCGCATGAGATTAAGGGCCAGGGCATCTATTGCTACGTCACCTTGATGAATGACGAAGAGCCGTCAGAAGAGCTGAAGAAAACCCTCAGCACCTGGGTCCGCACCGAAATTGGCCCAATTGCCAAGCCCGATGTCATTCAGTGGGCTCCCGGCCTGCCAAAGACCCGATCTGGTAAAATCATGCGCCGTATCCTGCGTAAGATTGCGGAGAATGATTTTGGCTCGCTTGGCGACACGTCGACCTTGGCCGATCCTTCGGTCGTCGATGAACTGATTGAGAACAGAGCGAAAAAGTGATGACCACTGAAACCATGACACGCCCCGTTACCCTTATCCTTCTCGGCCCTCCTGGTGCCGGGAAGGGGACGCAAGCCCGGATGTTGGAAGAGAAGTTCGGGCTTGTTCAGTTATCGACGGGCGATTTGCTCCGCGGTGCCGTTGCCTCCGGATCGCCCGCTGGCCTTGCTGCCAAAGCGGTGATGGAAGCAGGCGAGCTTGTTTCGGATGAGATCGTTTTGGCCGTTCTTCAGGAACGTCTGGATCAGCCCGATGTCGCAAAAGGAGTTATCCTTGATGGATTTCCCCGGACTGAAGGCCAAGCCGAAGCGCTTGACGGCGTCATGGCGGCGCGCGGCGCGGCTGTCGATCAGGCCATCTCGCTTGAGGTCAATGACGAAGCGATGGTGACCCGTGTTTCGGGCCGCTACACCTGCGCCAATTGCGGCGAAGGCTATCACGACGAATTCAAACGCCCCGAAACGGACGGCGTTTGCAACAAGTGTCAGGGCACCGAGTTCTCTCGGCGCGCTGATGACAATGCCGAAACAGTGCGCACGCGCCTTTCGGCCTACCACGAGCAAACCGCGCCTTTGATCAGCTACTACGCCAAACGCGGCGTTTTGGCCAAAGTGCCTGCCATGGGCGAGATCGATGAGATCGCGACTAAGCTGGGCGACATCGTTTCAGGTTTGCAAGGAGGGTAGATTTTAGGGGTGCCGACGCCCCGGGAAGGGCGCCGGCATATGCATGGACCTTGGCACGATTTCCACACCTCGCCAGGGACCAACACATAAGGGAGACTATCAATGGCAGAGACGCCATCCAACAACGAATATTGGTCCGCCAATATTCGGCTCGTCACCATTTGCATGGTGGTCTGGGCCGTCGTGTCCTTCGGTTTCGGCATCCTCTTGCGCCCGGTCCTTGCCGGGATCAGCGTAGGCGGCACCGACCTGGGCTTTTGGTTCGCTCAACAAGGGTCAATCCTTGTCTTTCTGGCGATCATCTTTTTCTACGCATTCCGCATGAACGCGCTCGACCGCGAACATGGCGTGGATGAAGAATAAGGGGCCAAAAAGATGGATCAATTTACACTTAACTGGATCTTCATCGGCGGCTCTTTCCTGATTTATATCGGGATCGCCGTCTGGGCCCGCGCGGGCTCGACATCCGAATTTTATGCTGCGGGTCGCGGCATTCACCCCGTCACCAACGGTATGGCGACTGCGGCTGACTGGATGTCAGCAGCCTCGTTCATCTCGATGGCGGGTCTTATTGCCTTTACCGGCTATGATAACAGCTCGTTCTTGATGGGTTGGACCGGCGGCTATGTTTTGCTGGCCCTCCTACTTGCGCCCTACTTGCGTAAATTTGGCAAATTCACTGTGCCAGAATTCATCGGCGACCGATTCTACAGCCCGACAGCACGCCTTGTGGCCGTGATTTGTCTGATTGTTTGCTCGGTCACTTACGTGATTGGTCAGATGACCGGCGTTGGCGTGGCCTTTGGCCGCTTCCTTGAGGTCGACAACACAACCGGTCTTTTGATCGGCGCATGTGTGGTTTTTGCCTACGCGGTTTTCGGCGGCATGAAGGGCGTGACCTATACGCAAGTTGCACAGTACTGCGTTCTGATCATTGCCTACACCATTCCGGCGATCTTTATCTCGTTGCAACTGACCGGTAATCCAATTCCCGCACTTGGCCTTTTCTCTGAGCACACTGCGTCGGCCCAGCCGCTGCTGGAACGTTTGGACGGCCTCGTTCAGGAACTGGGCTTTGCAGAATACACAGGCCATCACGGCTCGACCCTCAACATGGTGCTCTTCACCTTGTCGTTGATGATCGGTACTGCTGGTCTGCCCCACGTGATCATCCGCTTCTTCACGGTTCCCCGTGTGGCTGATGCACGTTGGTCTGCTGGCTGGGCACTGGTTTTCATCGCGCTTCTGTATCTGACGGCCCCGGCTGTTGGCGCAATGGCACGCTTGAATCTCATCGACACCATCTACCCGAACGGTACGACCGAGGCCCCCTTGGCCTATGAAGACCGCCCACAGTGGATGCAGACATGGGAAACCACAGGCCTTCTTACCTTTGAAGACGCCAATGATGACGGTTTGATCCAGTGGTACAACGCAGGCTCTGCCGATTTCGCAGCCACCGCAGAAGAGCGCGGCTGGGAAGGGTCCGAGCTTATCGTGAACCGGGACATCCTTGTTCTGGCCAACCCCGAGATTGCCAACCTTCCCGGTTGGGTCATCGCCTTGGTTGCTGCTGGCGGCCTTGCGGCGGCGCTATCAACGGCGGCGGGTCTGCTTCTGGCGATCTCCAGCTCGGTCAGTCACGATCTGATCAAAGGTCAGCTTAATCCGAACATCTCGGAAAAAGGTGAGCTGATGTCAGCACGGGTCGCTATGGCCATCGCCATTGTTGTGGCGGTTATCCTTGGCCTCAACCCTCCGGGCTTTGCGGCTCAAACCGTGGCGCTTGCCTTCGGTCTGGCTGCTGCATCGATCTTCCCGGTGCTGATGATGGGTATTTTCTCGAAGCGCGTGAACAACAAAGGCGCTGTGGCTGGTATGTTGGCCGGTCTGGTTGTGACGCTGGTCTATATCTTCCTGCATAAAGGCTGGCTCTTCATTCCGGGCACCAACAGCTTCACCGACGCAGATCCTCTGCTTGGTCCGATCAAATCCACCTCGTTTGGTGCGATCGGTGCGATGATCAACTTCGGGGTGGCCTATGTCGTGTCCAACGCGACCGATGAGCCTCCGCAAGAGATCCAGGAGCTTATCGAGAGCATCCGTGTTCCTCGCGGCGCCGGCGCAGCTGCCGCCGACCACTAAGAACCCCTCGGGGATCGCGCGTCCATCGCGATCCCCCCCTTGAGAGGGCGCATCCCGGTCTCCCGTTCCGGGATGCGCCACCACCACAATAGAAAAGGCCAAGGCGCATGCCACTCACGCCGCTTCAGATCCTGACACGCACCCACCCCTATGACCAATTGCCAAACGCAATTCAGGAATGGTTGGCCGAGGAAGTGTCATTTGAATCGGTCCCGGCTGAGGCGCAAGTCTATGACCTCGCCGCGCCGCTTCCAGCCCTTTATCTCATTCTTGCAGGCCATGTTGATATCCGCGACAACCGCGGACAGCCCCTGTCCCTGCTTGGCCCCGGCAATTCCTTTGGCGAACGCGGCCTGATGAAAGACGGTTATGCCGTAACATCTGCCCGCGCCCGCGAAGATGTAGAACTTTTGGCCATCCCTGCCGCGACTTTTCAGAGGCTCTTGGCCGAACATCCACCCGTTGCGCGTTTCTTTAATCGCGCTGCGCCCGCACGGGCCCGCGACACCGCATTTGCCACGCGCCAGCTGGGCGATATCATGACCAAAAGGCCCGTGACGTCATCGACTGATATCACGGGCAAAGCCGCTGCCGAATTGATGCGCGATCACCGCGTTTCTTCGCTGTTATTGCTCACGGGCGGCGTGCTTCAAGGCATCGTTACCGTTCATGACCTGACATATAAGCTTCTTGCTGCTGGTCGCCCGGCCGACACAAAACTGTCCGAAATCATGACCCGCGATCTGGTTACTTTGCCTCCAGACGCACTGGTGTCAGATGCGCTGCACATGATGGTCGAGCGTCACATCTCGCATTTACCAGTCATGGATCGCGGGATGCTTGTCGGGATTCTTTCGCAAAGTGATCTGACCCGTGTGCAAGCGCAAAGCGCGGCGGCCATGATACAGGATATTGCAGCGGCCCCGGATGCGGCGGCCCTACCCGCGATCCTGAAATCCATTCCAGAGATTTTGGTTCAACTCGTCAGCGCCAATCACGCCCACCAAACCGTAACGCGCGCGATCACCGACATTGCCGATGCGACCACACGGCGGCTTTTGGCCCTTGCCGAGCAACAGTTTGGCCCGCCGCCTGTCCCATATTTGTGGCTGGCCTGCGGTAGCCAAGGGCGGCAAGAACAAACCGGCGTCTCAGATCAAGATAACTGTCTGATCATCTCGGACGCTATGACACCTGCGCATGACACGTATTTTTCTGACCTCGCCGGGTTTGTTTCCGACGGTCTGGACGCGTGCGGCTACGTTTACTGCCCCGGTGATATGATGGCGACGAACCCGCGTTGGCGCCAGCCGCTGGCCAAATGGAAAGAGTATTTCGGAAGTTGGATCGCCAGCCCCGATACCGAAGCGCAAATGCTGGCTTCGGTTATGTTTGATCTGCGCCCCATCGGCGGCGAGACCAGCCTTTTTGCAAATCTCCAGTCCGAAACGCTGGACGCGGCTGCCGGAAATTCGATCTTCGTTGCGCATATAGTGTCAAACTCGTTGAAACACGAACCGCCCCTTGGTCTTTTCAGGGGGCTCGCCACCTTGCGCTCGGGCGAACATAAACATCAGATTGATATGAAACATTCGGGTGTTGTTCCCATCGTTGATCTCGGTCGCATCTATGCGCTTCAGGGCCAACTTGCGCCTGTCAACACCCGGGCGCGCCTTGTGGCTGCGATCAAAGCTGGGCAGGTGTCGCCCTCAGGCGGCGCTGATCTTTTGGACGCATATGATATGATTGCTGACACACGGCTGTTGCATCAATCCGCGCAGATATCAAAAGGCGAAGCACCCGATAATTTTTTGACGCCAACGGAACTTAGCGCGTTTGAACGCAGTCATTTGCGCGACGCCTTTGTCGTTGTCAAAACTATGCAATCCGCAGCCGGACAAGGCCGCGGCACCTTATCTTGAGGGAGGAAGACAAGGAATGTTCTGGACACTTATAGCGGTATTCGCCGCCGGTTTTGCGGGCGCGGGCCTTGCAATGGCCTTGCGCTTTACTTTCAAATCCACTTCGCGGGCGCTTGTGCCGATCTTTGCAGGCGGGGCCATGTTGCTGGCCACGGTTTCGACCGAATACACATGGTACGGCAATCAAGTCGCGCAACTTCCTAATGGCTTTGAAGTTACGCTGACGCAAGAACGCACTGCATGGTGGCAGCCTTGGACCTATGCTGTTCCCTACACGACCGCATTTTTGGCCATCGACCGCGCCGGAGCCCTTGTTCATGAAGAGCTGCCGGATGTTGAAATTGTCACTCTCTATAACTTCGCCCGCTGGACGCCCCCGACTGCGGCACCTTTGGCTGTGAACTGTACGGGTGCGTTGCTGCTGTCGCTTGCCGATCAATCCGACCTGTCAGCCGATGCGCTTCGCGATCACGGCGCTTGGGTCCCGATCCCGGTTGATGACCCGATTGGAACCGCGCTCTGCACGCCCGGCAGTCAAAGTTAACAGGTCAGGAGGGCCCGATAGATGCTACACCATCTCAGCCTGCGCCTTAGAATCTTCCTCTTCTTCGCGCTTCTTGCGCTTGGCGGGACCCTCCTGATCATTATCGGCCTCACCCTTGGCTACCTAAGGCTGGATCAACCCGGCACCGGCGCAGGGTTCATGATTTCGGGCCTTATTGCGTCTGTTGCCCTTATTGGCCTTTGCACTTGGGTTTGGGTCCTTTTTGACGAGCATGTCGCCCGCCCGGTCGAACGGCTTGCCGCTGCCCTTCGGGCCAAGGCCCATTCTGACACAGACGCCGCCCTTGCCGCCGAAACCGCGCGGTATTTGGGGGATCTGGCCCCCGCCGCTGCGACGGTTGCCCATCACCTGACCGAAGCGCGCAACGCGATGGCTGAAGAAGTCGCGCGTGAGACTGCGCATTTGGCCGAAGAAAACGCCCGCCTCAAAACTCTTTTGGCACATGCGCCAACAGCCATGCTGCTGCTGACCCCTGACTACAAAATTGCGCTCTATAACGCCCGCGCCGTTGCGCTATTGCCGGGATGCGACGCGTTGGTGTTGAACCGCCCAATCCATCATCTTTTTGACCCATCGCCGATCCGCGCCGCGCTCGACACACTCAAAGATCATAGCGAAGCACCGCAATTTGTCGCCCGGCCCAACCACAGTTCCCATATGCTAAGCGCCAGCCTGTCGCGTCTGAATCTGGAAGGGATCGATGGCTATCTGCTGAGCCTTACAGACCCTGATCATCCCAGCCTTCCTGTGCCCGCACGCCCCTTACAATATGATTTTCACCTGTTGCATGCTGATTTGCCGGCTGACCTTGCCGATGCGCCGCTTTCGCAGCTTAATTTCGTGGTTTTCGATACCGAAACCACTGGACTGAACCCGACAAGCGATGAGATTTGCCAAATTGCTGCTGTGCGTGTCGTGAATGGCCAGACACGCCCTGATGAGCGTTTTGACCTTCTGGTTGATCCCGGACGGAAAATCCCGGCGGCCTCGACCAAGATCCACCATATTACCAATGATATGGTTCAGGGGGCGCCACCACCCGCCGCCACGATTTCGCGATTTCACGACTTTGCGGACAACGCCGTCCTCATCGCGCATAATGCGCCCTTCGACATGGCGTTCCTGCGCAGGCGTGAGGGCGAGATCGGCAAACATTTCTCGCAACCCATCCTTGATACCGTCCTTTTATCGGCAATTATCTTCGGTCAATCGGCGGAACATACCCTTGATGCGCTCTGCGACCGTTTGGCTATCGAAATTCCAGTAGAAGATCGTCATACCGCAATTGGTGATGCTTTGGGCACCAGCGCCGCTTTTGTAGCCATGATCCCGATGTTGCAGGCGGCGGGGCTGGAAACTTTGGGTCAAACCATCGCAGCCTTTGACCGCCACGCCCGCTTGATTGAGCATCTGAATTAAAGACCTGCCGCGAGAGTCTCTTTCGCGAAACGACCCGGATTTTGAAAGGCCACCCCATGAGCCGCACACCGCTCTATAAACAAGCCGAAACCGAAATGCTGCGCCGCATCGCCGATGGCGATTGGCCTCCAGGTCATCGTTTAGGCAATGAATTCGAGCTGGCGGCCGAATTTGGCGTCAGCCAAGGGACAATGCGCCGGGCTCTCATCTCGGTCGAAGGAATGGGCTATCTTAGCCGAAAACCGGGTCGCGGAACCATTGTAGCCGAACCAGAACCCGAAACCCCAAGTGCTGCCCCTGCAAGCTTGACAGGCCCGGGCGGCGCCCCGTTGGAGCTTGAACCCTTTCGGGCCAGCGTCTCAACCCGCGACGCCGAAAGTGAAGAAACCGCGCTGTTTGGCGACACGCGGCTTTATGTTCTCAAACGAGTTTTGAAACAGGATGGTGCACGTTTCGCATTGGACGAGGTGGCGATCCCGACGGCCCTTGCCCCCGCGCCTGAAGAAGATTCGCCAAGTGCGCTGTCAGATCTTCTGCAAGAAATTGGGCTGACCGCAGCGTCGATAGAAGATCAGATCCATGCAGAACAAATTTCGACTGGCGATTCCGTCACGTTGCAAACCGACCGGCACGCGCCGCTTCTATGCCTCACGCGCATTGCCCGTGATGCAGAGGGTGCGGTGATCGCACGGCAAATCCTGCGAATGGCAGGACCTGCGCAAATTGGGGTGTTGTCCGCAGCTTAATCTGGTCCGGACTGGTTAATGACATCCGCCGGCCAATACCGGCGAATGATGCAAAAGCTTAGATCAAAGCCCGTCAATACAGACGTATTTCGTGTCGAGGTAATCGTCCAAACCCTGACTGCCGCCCTCTTTTCCCATTCCGCTTTCTTTTACGCCGCCAAACGGGGCTTCGGGCGTGGTAATCAGGCCGGAATTGATGCCGATCATTCCATATTCCAAACCCTCATTCAGGCGGAATACGCGCGCAATGTCCGACGTATAGGCATAGCAGGCGAGGCCAAATTCCGTTGCATTCGCCATCGCGATAACCTCTGCTTCAGTCTCGAACTTGAAGACTGGCGCCAGGGGGCCAAAAATCTCATCTGTGGCGAACATCATGTCTTGCGTGGCGCCGGTTATGACGGTCGGCTCAAAGAAGCTTCCGCCTAACGCGTGACGCGAACCGCCTACGGCAACCTCGCCGCCTTTTGCGCGGGCGTCAGAGACGAATTCTTCCACTTTTTCAACCGCTTGCATATCAACCATCGGGCCTTGCTCCACCCCGCCTTGGGTGCCATCGCCAACCTTCAGGGCCGCGGTTTTTTCCGCTAATTTGGCGACAAACGCGTCGTGAATCCCTGCCTGCACATATAGCCGGTTCGCACATACGCATGTTTGGCCCGCATTGCGGAATTTCGACACCATCGCGCCCTCAACGGCTGCGTCCAAATCTGCATCGTCAAACACGATGAACGGCGCATTCCCGCCCAGTTCCATCGAGACTTTCTTAACGGTATCAGCGCTTTGGCGGATCAGTAACTTCCCGATTTCGGTTGAACCCGTGAACGTCACTTTGCGCACTTCAGGCCGCGCCATGATCTCTCCGCCGATCTGACTGGCCGAGCCTGTGACGATATTCACGACCCCTTTGGGATAGCCGACCTCTTCTGCCAAAGCGGCCCAAGCCAGTCCGGAATATGGGGTTTGTGTCGCGGGTTTGGCAACAACAGTGCAGCCCACGGACAAAGCAGGCGCAAGTTTTCGCGCCAGCATTGAGGACGGGAAATTCCAAGGCGTGATCATGCCGACGACACCAACGGGGTGGCGTGTCACAAGGATACGGCGGCCATTGACACCGGGTGGAACAATCTCACCTTTGGCGCGGCGCGCCTCTTCTGCGAACCATCTGACATATTGCGCGCCGATGGCAATTTCGCCCATAGCTTCAGGCAAGGGCTTGCCCATCTCCACGGTCAGCAGCTTGGCCAGATCTGCTTGATTGTCCATCAAGGCATCATGCAATTTCCACAACAGGCTGACACGGCTCATTAAGTCGGTCGCCGCAAAATCAGGGAAGGCCGCGCTTGCCGCATCAATCGCTCGGGCGGTTTCAGCGGTACCTGACTTTGGGATGGTTCCGATCACATCGCCCGTTGCGGGGTTGGTCACATCAATCGTCTCACCGCTGTCGGCATTAACCCATGCGCCCGCAATGTAGTTGCCCTCGCGCAACCACGTCTTATATCCGCCCATCCCATTGACTCCCTTTAGAAAAACGCGCCCATGCGCCCGGCGACATCCAGCATACGGCAGGAAAATCCCCATTCATTGTCATACCAACCAAAGACTCGCAGCATCCCGCCTTTTGATCGTTTGATCTCAGGCCCGGCGACGATCAGTGACTCCGGTCTTTGCCTCAAGTCTGACGATACCAAAGGCTTTTCGGTATAGCCAATAACGCCGCCTGATGAGGCCATAAGATTTCGTGCATCGGCGACTTGCGGTTTGTCACGCAAGATTACGGCCAGATCCACGCAAGAGACGCTGGCTGATGGTACCCGAACGGCCGATCCTGTGATCCGCCCGGCCAAATGCGGTAGGACGATATCAACCAGTTTTTCTGCGCTTGTCGTCGTAGGCACCATTGAAAGACCGGCCGCCCGGCTGCGCGCGGGGTTTGCCATGGGCATATCAACTGTGGGCTGGCTGCCGGTATAGCAATGCACTGTGGTCATCAGTGCCGTTTCCAGGCCGTATGCATCATCCAAAACCCGCGCCAAAGGGGCCAGCGCGTTTGTTGTGCAAGAGGCGTTGGAAACGATCTTGTGATTTGCTGAAAGTTTCTCATCATTTGCGCCGAGAACGACCGTTAGATCAGCATCGGGAGACGGCCCCGAGATCAAAACGCGGCGCGCGCCTGCTTTGATCGCTTGCTCGGCAATCGCCCGATCAGTGGCGCGGCCGGTGCATTCCATCAAGACATCCACATCCGCAAGATCCATCGCCGCAAGATCAGCCTGCTGGGTAAAGGAAATGCGCCGACCACCGACAATCAACGCGCCGGGCTCGGTTGTTACGCCGCCCGGAAAGGGGCCAAAAACGCTATCAAATTCAAAAAGATAGGCACAGGTTTCTAAGGGCGCGATATCATTGACCGCGATGATCTCGATATCCTGCCAGTCCTCAGAGAGAAGCCAAGCCCGCAGGACAGAGCGTCCAATGCGCCCAAATCCATTTATCGCCACTTTGACCATGTCTTGCCCTTATCCGCTATATTAGATGGCGGCAGTCATGCACGGGGCGCATGGGCTTTCAAGCCGGGTTTTTGTACCAATACACGTGAAACCGCGCATTGTGTTCACCATTGGAAAGGCCCGGCCCAATGATAGGTTCAAAGGATTACTTGGTGTTTTTCTTGGCCGTCTGTCACGTCAGCGACTTTGAAAACTTGCCCTGCCAGTGGTTCATCAGTTTCGTTTACGCCCTGCCGCGCGCTGGTGACGAATAGGTCGCGCCCAGCAAAGACCGGGCAGGTGCATTGCGACGTGGGCATTGGCATCTCCCGGCGCAAGCTGCCGTCCGGCCCGTAACACCGAACGCGCGAAAAGCCCCATTCGGCGCTCCAATAGTTCCCCTCTTGATCCACAACTGCCCCGTCAGGATTGGGGCCACTTGGCCCGTGATCAAGAAAAACCTCTGGATCGCCTATGGGCCATCCATACGTCTGGCTTAAGGCCTGCCGCCACACAATTCCCGGCACGGTATCCGCAAAATAGGCAAGCCTCCCGTCAGGAGAAAAAGCGATGCCGTTGGAAATAGAGATATCTGGGAAAAGGCAACGCAATTCACCCTTGAAATATCGGTAGATCGCTCCTGCCTTTGGCTCTGCGCGGATGCCCATCGTTCCAATCCAGAACCCACCCCACGGGTCGGCGCGCCCGTCGTTCGAACGGGTAACCGGGTTACCTGCCTCCAAAGGCGTGACGAATTCAGATGCGCCGGTGGAAAGGTCAAACAGCCTTAAGTCAGTGGCGCTTGCGATAAGCAATCTGTGGCTATCCACCCAACCGGCGGCGGAAACAAAACAATCAAATTGCCACTGCTGCGGGCCATCCACACCCTTAGTCAAAAGGCGTTTTCCCATTATGTCGAACCAATAAAGCTGCTGCCTTTTTGGATGCCAAAGTGGCCCCTCGCCCAATAGGCAAGGTCGCGCGTCAAAGACCTGAGCGCCCGTCACGTGCAATTCCGGTCAAAGGCATCCACCACAGCCGCAGCCCGTGCCGCTGTATCCGCAAGCGCCGCGCCCGGTTGATAAATGGCGCTGCCAATCCCAAATCCCGAGGCACCTGCCTGCCACCACGACGCGAAATTATCGGGATTTGCCCCACCCACCGCGTAAACTGGTAATTCGGGTGGCAAAACAGCCCGAAACTGGCGCAGGCCTTTGGGGCCCACCAGTGACCCGGGAAACAGTTTTAGCCCGTCCGCGCCGGCCTTAATTGCGGCAAAGCACTCGGTTGGAGTCATCACACCCGGGATGCTCTGCAACCCTCGCGCCTTGGTCTCGGCGATCACTTCCGGATCCATATTGGGCGAAACAACGAGGCGCCCACCTGCCTTTTCAACATCGGCCACGTCTTCGGGCGTCATCACTGTGCCAGCGCCAACAAGGGCGCGACTTCCAATTGCGCGGACCAAGATAGCGATGCTTTCCAAGCCAGAGGGCGAATTCAATGGCACCTCAATCCGGTCAATGCCGGCATCAAGGATAGCCGTTGCGATCGGGGCGGCCTCTTCCGGACGAATACCGCGCAAAATCGCGATGATAGGGCGGCTCATGTTGCGGCCTCAGTCATGGTTTTATAGATCTGCGCAAGACCGGCCAAGGCATGCGTTTCTCCGCTGCGTTCTATGCATTCGACGCCTTGCGTTTTTAACCCGCGTTCATAAAGGCCCGTCAATTGCGGATCGCCGCAAAGCAATACGCGCTGGCCTAGCCAATACGGGCGCGTTGCGGCAAGCTCTGCTCCTATCAAAAGACCTGACAAATGCCCACGTGCACTGGCGGCTTTTGGTCCGTTCAGCAAGCCGTCCGCCCTAATCTGAAAGAGTTTTTGCGCCAATTTTTCGGGGCGCGACAAAGTCTGAGACAATGCCTCGTCGAAGGCATCGCCATCCATATCTTTTCCCGAAACGGAATGCCGCAAAATGGAATGATCCGCCAAAAGCGCAAAAAGCTCCCCTGTCATTGCGGATTGAAAGCTCACCACTTCCTCTGCGCTGATTTGAGCCCATTTTGTGTGTGTTCCCGGCAAGGCGATTACGCCGTCGAAATCTGGAAGCTCGGTGAGCGCGCCCAATATCTGGCACTCTTCGCCGCGCATCACATCAGGTGGAGACTTTTGGTTGAGGCCCGGCACTATGGACAGGTTTAGGCGCGGATCTGAAGTAACGATACGAACGGGCGTCAGTTCAACGGGTTTGGTAGGAACCGCGCCATATTTCACTTCTGCAAATTCCTTGTGCGCGCCAATCGCGCCGCAGGCGAGGACTGGGATTGCGGACGGCTCCAACCATTTGCCAATCACATCCAAAAGCACGGTCTCATGCGCGCCCTCATCTGTCATGGCTGCGCCTTGCTCGGTGCTTGCGCGATCCAAAACGTCGCCCGCGCCTGACAGCGCCCAAGCGCGCAAATGAGTCATCCCCCAATCAACAGCAATCCAAGCGGGCGAGGTCATTGGCAGATCCTTTTGCAACGAGGGTAACATTTGCCTCGGTATTAGGCGTTTCCCTTGCTTGGGTAAAGCTGGAGCACCGCAAGACGGCACCGTGGCTTGCGATGGGATCAAACCCACCTATCCTGCCGGCATCCACGATAATTATTTAGTTTTTGACCGAGAATATGCCATGCCGAAACATCCGTTTTCACCCTATTTTGGTCCTTGGGCCCCTGTCTTTGAAGCGCCGTTTTCCGGCGACGTAACACAAACGATTGAGCCGAGGATTTTGTCGCCCGATATTGCCGGCGTGCCCGAGATCGAGACAAAAGTTGTGACGGAAGTGGCCAGCTATGGCACCCAGCTCGGCAAGATATTGGAAGCACTGCAGGTTCTTGCAAAGGCGCAAGGGACCGAGCTGAATGAGATCAACGAACTTTCCGCTGATATTGAAAAAGTCAAAGCCGCCTCGAAGGACGCGCTGAAGCGCGATGCCGAGGCGGCTTTGGATCGTTTGCAACGTGCCGATCCGGGGGCACATGGGGCACTAATGTCGGCGCGAAACGCCGACACATAGGCCCTTTAGGCGTCGACCTCATTCGGGTTCTTACCCAAAATGATCATGCTCAGGAGGTCATCATCAGTCACATCAGCCGTGTTAACCGTTCCCACCAATTGGCCGTTTTTCATGACACTTGCCCGGTCGCACAGGTTTAGAACCTGATGCACATCATGATCGATCAGGAAGATGCCAATCCCTTCGGCTTTCAGCTGCTGGATAAGCTCAGACACCATTTGAGTCTCATGCGGTCCAAGCGCTGCTGTCGGCTCATCCATGATCAAGATGCGGGCGTTGAAATAGACCGCACGTGCGATAGCAACCGACTGGCGTTGCCCTCCGGAAAGGGCCGACACAGGGGCATTGAACTTTTGAAAGTTCGGGTTGAGACGCTTCATGATCTTGCGCGTCTCTGCCTCCATCGCGGCATCATCGACCAGGCCGGTTGATGTCACAAGCTCGCGCCCCAAGAACAGGTTCGATGCCGCATCGAGGTTATCGGCCAGCGCGAGCGTCTGGTAGATAGTCTCGATATTATAACTGCGCGCATCGCGCGGATTGGTAATCGTGGCCTTTTCACCGTTGATAAAGATCTCGCCGCCATCAGGCGCATATGCACCCGAGAGCATTTTGATCAGCGTGGATTTTCCGGCACCGTTGTGGCCCAGAAGCCCCACGACCTCACCAGGATGAAGATCAACCGAAACGTGGTCGACTGCTTTGATCCCACCAAACGAGATCGACATGTTGCGCATTTCTACGAGTGGAGTGGTCATGTTATGCGTCCCCCGTGCGCTTGCGATATTGAATGTCGATGAGAACAGCGAGCACAAGCACCGCGCCAACAACGATATTTTGATAAGGTGCATCGACACCAACCATAGCCATTCCCGACTGTAGGGATTGCATGATCAGGGCGCCAAGGATTGCACCGTGGATTGTCCCAACACCGCCCGCTAAGGCCGTTCCACCGATGACCGCAGCAGCAATGACGCGAAGTTCGTCCAACGTGCCGATATCATTTGTGTGGTTGGTAAGACGTGCCGATGCAACAATCGCTGAGATTGCACAAAGCGCGCCCATCAAGGCAAAGATCTTGACGGTCAACATTCGTGTGTTGATGCCAGACAGCTCGGCCGCATCGGGATTGCCGCCAGTTGCGAAGATATAACGCCCAAACCGGGTGCGCCGTGCAACAACAGTCATCAATACCGCAATGACGATCAGCAATAGAACGGAAACTGGTAGGCCATACCCGATGGAATAACCCTCGGGAAGCGTCTCACCGCGCGCTTCAAAAATGCGGCGCAGACGACCTTGTGGAACCTGATAGGCGTTCAAAGTTGCGATAAAGCCAAGGATTGCACCGGCAGACACGACCGAAAGAACCATCTCGGCCCAAACTGGTTTGACTGGAAATCCATGCGCCGATTTGGCTCGGCGCGCATTCCAGATACCAAAGACAGCAGCGGCGGCAAAAATTGCTCCTAAGACCCAGCTAACAGTTGGCCCAAGCGTGCCATTCGTCCCGCCAAACACCTGAAAATTACTGTCGAGTGGGCCAATGGTTTGACCGCGGGTTAGGAACCAACCGACATTTCTCCAGATCAAAAGACCGCCAAGGGTTACGATAAAGGCGGGGATCGTCAAATACCCAACAAGCCAACCATGGAAAGCGCCAATTGCGGTGCCTGCAGCGATGCCGACCACGATTGCGATCGGGGCAATCAACGGGCTGCCAAGATCCAGACCCAAAACATCAGGCAGGAACGCAGTTTGAACCATCGCCATGATAGCAGAACATGTGGCCAGCAAGGCCCCCACGCTCAAGTCAATATGGCGGGTGACAATAATAAACACCATGCCGCAGGCCATGATTGCAACCGAGACCGTTTGGATGGTCAGGTTGAAGATGTTCCGCGGTGTTAGAAACCGCCCTTCGGTGACAAAGTCAAACCCAAGGCAGAGGATGATAAATGCACCGACCATACCCAATAGACGCGTGTCCAGCTCGAGCTGCTGAAAGAAACTTTTGCGTTGTGGGGGGATCGGCTGAGACGTGGTGTCGGTCATGATAGACCTCCCAGTTTTCAGCGTTGGAGTTATGGGCGGGTGCGCCTAGGCCTAGGGGATAAGGCGCACCCAGTCGATCGCTATATAGCGATCAGGAGGTTACATATCGCAGGGCGATGGACCACCAGATACACCCTGGCACAGGGTCTCAAGATCAATCCAACCTGCGTCTACGACGGTGGATAGGTTTTCAGCCGTGATTGGAACCGGAGCCAGGAACAATGAGTTCATGGTGGTACCACCGGGTGAAGTCCATTCCTGCGCACCTTCGATGTCGGACATCATGTTTCCAGCGGCCAGAGCCACAGCAATTTCGGCGGCAGCGCGACCAAGGTCACGAGCGTCTTTCCAGACAGACACGGTCTGCGTACCCATAGCAACACGGTTCAGCGCGGCGTGATCGCCATCCTGACCCGATACCGGAATACCGTCCATACCCTGAGCTGTCAGAGCCGCAACAACGCCACCAGCAGTACCGTCGTTGGATGCAATAACAGCATCAACGCCGTTGTCAGTCGCTGTCAGGATCTGTTCCATGTTGCGCTGAGCGTTCGCAGGCAACCAGCCATCTGTATAAGCCTCGCCTACGATTTCGATATCACCGGCATCGATTGCGGCCTGAATGACCTCTTGCTGGCCACCGCGCAGGAAGTCTGCGTTGGGGTCAGTCGGCGAGCCTTTGATCATGACGTAGCGGCCCGATGGTGCGGCTTCCAGAACAGCGCGCGCCTGCATCCGGCCAACTTCGACGTTGTCAAAAGTCAGGTAAAAGGCGCGTTCGTCTTCGATCAGACGGTCATACGCAATAACCGGAATGCCTTCATCTGCGGCGGCTTGAACAGCTGGGCCGATGGCCGCAGCGTCCTGCGCCAGAATGATCAAGGCGTCGACGCCTTGTGCGATCAGGCTTTCAATGTCGGACAGTTGCTTGGATGCGGAAGATTGCGCGTCGGCTGAAATGTAGTCAGCACCGGCAGCTTCCAAAGCTGCTACCATTGCGCCTTCATCAGTCGCCCAACGTTCCTCTTGGAAATTGGACCAGCTAACGCCGACAGTGATGTCTTGTGCAAAAGCAGCGGTTGCCATTGTGGCCGCCATCGCCGTTGCAGCGATTGTATTAAGAATCTTCATGTATTCCTCCCTGTGTCATGCCGCCCCGTCTCAAAACGGGATTTGATCAGCATGGCAATAGTCTTAGCATTATTTTTTTCGAAGTTCAAATTAAATCATCAAAAATTTCAATTCGGAGCGTTTGACCCCAATGATTTTTGGGCTTGTTCATTTATTTTTATTAGTGAAATATAGTGAAAAGGGGAGGCAACATTGTCTGGAAATACACGTATCTCGCTCGCCAATGAACAGCGGGAAAGCGGGCGCCAGCAGGTGTTTGATGCGATCCGGCAAGCCGGACGAATCGCGCGGATCGATATCGCGCGCCAAACCAATGTCAGCCCAGCAACTGTCACGGCGATCACTTCTGAGCTTATGGCCGCAGGTCTTATAGAAGAATTTACACCCGAAGGCGAACGCACAGCATCCAAACGCGGGCGCCCACGTGTCGCCCTAAAAGTGCGCGGCGATGCGCATCTGATTGCGGGGATCAAAATCTCGGACCGGTTTGCGACCGTCATTCTTGTCGACTTTGAAGGCAATACAATCAGCGAGCATGACGAACCCCTGCCCGGTCCGGTGATGTCGCCAGAAGAAATTCTGCCGCCCATCGAGCGCGCCCTTCACGGTGCCTGTGCTGCGGCTGGTCGCAATTTTGGAGACATTTCGGGCGTCGGGATCGGCCTGGCGGGATTGGTCAATGCGAATGAGGGGTTCGTGCACTGGTCGCCCTCCTTGGACACACGCAATGTCGAGCTTGGGAAAATGCTGGAAGAGGCCCTGCCCTTCCCAATCTTTCTCGACAATGACGCAAATCTAGTTGCTAAAGCCGAACAGCTTTTCGGGCTTGGGCGCAATAAATCGGATTTCATAGTCATCACGATTGAACAGGGTGTCGGGATGGGAATCGTGATCGACAATCAAATCTACCGAGGCGAACGGGGCTGTGGCGCGGAATTTGGCCACACGAAAGTACAGCTTGAAGGCGCTTTATGTCGGTGCGGACAACGCGGATGCCTAGAAGCCTATGTGGGTGATTATGCATTGCTGCGCGAGGCCAACATTCGAAGCGGAGATCAACCTCAGGAAGATCTGGCGCTGCTCTACCAGCGCTCGAAAACCGGTGACGCGATGGCGAAGTCGATCTTTGACCGCGCCGGGCGGATGTTCGCGATGGGTTTGGCCAATGTCATAAACATTTTTGACCCTGAACTTGTGATCCTCTCAGGTGAACAAATGGCTTTTGACTTCCTTTATGCCGATGAGGTCCTGGAACGGGTGAAAGCTTCGGTCGTTCAAGTCGATGCGGCATTGCCAGAAATAGAAGTGCATAAGTGGGGCGCATTGATGTGGGCCCAAGGTGCGGCTGCCTACGCGATGGAGGGGGTGACGGCACTGACAATCCGTAGCCTCACTGCCAATGCGGCTTGATCTGATTGTTCTGGCGTCTCTTTCTGCCAGCGTTGCGGTCGCCGATCCGGTTTTCATCCCTCGCCCGGCCCCGGCCCATGTTTATGACGGAGGGTGGGAACATTTCGTCGGCGGTGGTTTGGCCAGTTTTGATTGCTCAGGCGATGGGCTGCCCGAACTTTACGCGGCTGGCGGCGCCAACCCGGCGCAACTTTTTCTCAATACCAGCGCGCTTTCCAGCCCGGTTAGCTTTTCGCCAACGCCGCTTCCCGGCCTCGATTTCACCGGCGTCATCGGCGCTTACCCATTGGACATCGACAGTGATGGGCACACCGACTTGGCCATTCTCCGGGTCGGAGAAAACTACTTGATGCGCGGGCTTGGCAGCTGCGAGTTTGAGCCCTTTGAGACGCTCGGTTTTGTAGATGCGGGCGACTGGACGACCGCCTTTTCTGCGACATGGGAAGAGGGCCAATCGCTGCCAACACTCGCATTTGGCAATTACGTCGACCGCAACGACCCGAATGGGCCGTTTGAGGCATGTGACTACAATTACCTCTACCGCTCTGACGGCGATGACTACTTAGCGCCACTCAGACTGGAACCCGGATTTTGCGCACTTTCAATTCTCTTTTCCGATTGGGGACGCCTTGGCCGAGCGGATCTTCGCGTCTCAAACGATCGGCATTACTATGTACGCGGCGGGCAAGAACAGATGTGGGCGATGGAAGCACAGCCGCGCCTTTATTCAAGCAATGATGGCTGGCAAAGCCATATGCTTTGGGGAATGGGCATCGCCTCGCGCGATTTGACCGGAGATGGAATTTCCGAAGTTTACCTAACTTCAATGGGCGACCAGCGGTTTCAGGTTCTTGCAAATGACCCTAATGGACCGACATTTTTTGACGCGCCTTATGAAAGCGGCGCAACCGCGCATCGCCCCTATACGGGCGGGGATGGGCGGCCTTCAACTGGCTGGCACGCCGTGTTTGGAGACGTTGATAATGACGGCTACGCTGATCTTTTCGTGGCCAAAGGTAATGTCGAACAAATGCCGGGCAGCGCCATGTCCGACCCCAACAATCTGCTGATGGGCAGCGCATCGGGCCAATTCCGTGAAGCCGGATTAGAAGCAAACATCGCAACAATGGATCGTAGCCGTGGCGCCGTTTTAACTGACCTAAATGGGGATGGGTTACTTGATCTGGCTGTCGTGAACCGGCGGGCCAACCTTGAGCTTTATGAAAACACGACCGAAGCGACGGGCAATTGGCTTCAGGTTGATCTTAGCCAAACCGGGACAAACCGCGATGCGGTTGGGGCGTTTGTAGAGCTGCGCACGGACAACCGCTTGTGGACGCAAGAAGTTACAATTGGCGGCGGTCATGCGGGCGGGTCCCTTGGACCGGTGCATTTTGGTACCGGCGAGGCGTCCGAGCTTGAACTCCGCGTTATTTGGCCAGACGGGCTTATTGGCGAATGGCAGACAGTAGGGCCGAACCAGCGCCTTTCCGTAGTGAGAGCGAACTAGCGCTGGACTGGCAAGCCACTTGGAACCACATCGGGCACTCCCATTCGCCCTGCAGCCGCGACCGGGTCTGTCAATTGTTCGAGGAACACAATCAAGTCGGCAATCTGCGCATCGCTTAGTGCCATCGGCTCTAAAGCGTTTGCATCTGCGATTGCCTGCACCTCATCTTGGTTCGACATAACCCAAAAATCCTCAACGCCATCAAAATCGGGCAACACCGCTTGGGATGGATCATAGGCCAATAAACTGCCCACCGGGTCGAGGTGATGGCGAATCGTGCTTTCAAGGTCAGCGTAGCTGCCCGCATGCCCGTAGGGTGCGGTTTGCGTAACATTTCGCAAAGACGGAGTCCGAAACGCATAAGCATCCGCAGGATCGCCAGTAACACGCATCCGCCCCTCGTCGCGGGCATGCTCTTCGAACCGAGCAGCCTTGCCCGGTCCAATTTGCGGCATGGCAATGGCGTGAAAACCGTGATCCGTCTGGAAACGGCCAGCGTGGCAAGATCCACATCCGGCGGTTTGATAAAAGACGTCCATCCCGCGCATTGCCGGATCGCTGAGCGTCGCGTCTCCGGCCAAATATTGGTCAAAAGGGCTTTCATCGGCGCGCCATTCGAAGCGAATGAAATCGGCAAGAACATTGCCTATATCCGTGAATTCAATTTGCGCACCTAGCCCCAAAACCCGATCAAATCTGGCGCGGTATTCGGGGATTGCGTCCACTCGTTCCGCGATTTGATCCCAAGCCCCATCGTCCAGCGACAAATGCCCCATACGAACGGCGCGGCTGATTGGGTTTTCTGAGTAATGCCCAGCCATCTCATCGGCCGACAACACCGGGAACATCGCTTGCGCCGCTAAAACGCTATCAAAACCTTCGCTCATGCTTTCGCCAAGAGGCGTGCGAATTCCACTTGGTTGATTTGGGTCTGCCTCGAGTCGCCCATCGTGAAACATGACCGAAAACTCGGCTGCACCGAGGTTGAAAAGGCCCGGCGCATTTCGCGGGATACGCTGTTCGGGCAGGTTGTCGGGGTCGGTGACACGGTCTGGTCCAAGCCCTATGCCGCCATCGCCAATGGAAAGAGACACGCCATCGCTTGTTCCAAATCGCGGATGATGACAGGTCGCGCAAGCCACGGTTTGATTGCCGGACAAGATAGGATCGTAGAACAAGAGCCATCCAAGCTCGACACGGGCAGGTTCTGTTTCCACCCATTCTACGGGCGGAAAGGACGGCTGCGCCAAAGCGGCAGACGGTAATAGGGCAGCGAAAATCCATGTCATGGCGTATTTCATGAAATCTCCACTGACAGCGTTTGCCGATAGGGGGCGTCTGGCGTCACAATAATGGGCGGAAAGCTTGGGACATTTACCGCGTTTGGGTGCGCTTGCGGCTCAAGGCAGACTGCATGAAATGGCTCGATGCTTTGCCCAGGATGCGCGCCCGGCATTTGGTCAAGCGCACCAGCCGTATAAAACTGCAAACAGGGTTGATCGGTCGTCATGGTCAATTTCAAACCGTTTGGAGCAGAGAGTTCAATGGCCTTACCGCCCGACAATATGTAATTGGCATCGGTTCCCACATGCAGCGGATCGGCATTTTCCAAGCTTCTGGGACGGCTAAAATCCAGACCAGTGTCTGCAATGTCGACAATGTCGCCATGCGGGATCATGTCTTCGTCAGCAGGTGTTGATTGGTTGGCATCAAGGCACAGAGCATGGGACCAAATCGGCCCCTGTCCCAGTAGATTATAATAGTTATGTTGCGCTAGATTGATTGGTGTCGGGCGATCAACCTGCGCGGTCATTTCCCACGTGACAACGGGCCCTGCCAAGCTGACAGTGACCTCAAATCGGGCCTGTCCCGGATACCCCTCCTCCCCATGTTTAGAGAGGTATCTGAACTGCAACGTATTCGCTTTTTTATTCCGAGAGACATCCCAAAGCCGGGCATGCAAGCCGCCCGAACCACCATGCAGATGATGCGCGCCTTCGTTTGTTGTGAGTGCGTAAATCGCCCCATCTAATTCAAGACGGCCCGCACCGGTGCGGTTGGCAATCCGGCCTACAATTGCGCCGAGGAAGCATCGATCCATCAGGTAATCTTTTGGATCATCAAAGCCCAGCACAACGGGCAGATCACCTTCCGGCCTTTTGACCCACCAGCCGCGCATGATTGCACCCAAATTCAGAAAGCTTAGCCGCGCTTGATCGTTTTCAAGCGCGAACTCTCTTATGTCTTCGGGGGCAACTCTCGGCATTGTCGAGCTGGTTCAGACAAAGCGGTTTACGAGGTTTTCAAGATATTCCTGACGGCCAGAAACTGGGTCAGGGTTAATCCGCTCCTCGCGGACGCGCGCTTCGATCTGCTCAAGCGTTACGTCTCCGCCCAACATGGCCTGCGCGTCTTTGCTGCTCCACCCGGCATAGCGGTCATCAACAAAACCACTCAGGCTACCTTCATCGATCATGGCAGCGGCCGCTTTCAAGCCGCGCGCGCAGACATCCATGCCGCCAATATGCGCAGCAATCAGATCCTCAGGAAGCAGGGACTGGCGACGCAACTTCGAGTCAAAATTGGTGCCGCCACTGGTAAAGCCGCCACCTTGCAGGATGTGATAATAGGCCAGCGCGACTTCTGGCACGTTATTGGGAAACTGATCTGTATCCCAACCCGACTGGTAATCATTGCGGTTCATATCAATCGACCCAAAGATGCCAAGGGCAACCGCCGTTGCGATCTCATGTTCAAAGCTATGCCCGGCAAGGATGGCATGACCTTGTTCAAGGTTCACCTTCACCTCGTCTTCAAGCCCATGACGCTTAAGGAAGCCATAGACCGTCGCAGTGTCATAATCATATTGGTGTTTGGTCGGCTCTTGTGGTTTCGGCTCAATCAGAATTGTGCCTTTGTAGCCAATCTTGTGTTTGTATTCGACGACCATATTAAGGAAGCGGCCCAACTGCTGATCTTCTTGTAGAAGATTTGTATTCAGCAAGGTCTCATACCCCTCACGCCCACCCCAAAGCACATAGTTTTCGCCGCCCAGTTTTGCAGTCGCATCCATGCAGGTTTTGACCGTCGCCGCGCCGAAGGCAAACACGTCAGGGTCGGGGTTGGTCGCAGCGCCTGACATATAGCGGCGATGTGAGAACAAATTGGCCGTCCCCCAAAGAAGTTTGACACCGGTTTGAGCCTGTTTTTTGAGGAAATACTCAGTCATTTCTTCAAGATTGCGCGTGTTTTCGGCGAAATCTGTACCTTCTGGCCGGACATCAAAATCATGAAAACAGAAATACGGCGCGCGTAGAATGTCGAACATTTCGAACGCAACATCCGCCTTTAACTTGGCAGCCGCCATTCCATCCGAGAACCACGGGCGATCAAAGGTCTGACCGCCAAAGGGGTCATTTCCGGGCCACACAAAATTGTGCCAGTAGCAAACCGCAAATCGCAGGTGGTCTTCCATGCGTTTACCCATAACAACTTCATCTGGGTTGTAATGGTGGAAGGCCATCGGGTTGGTGCTGTCCGGCCCCTCATATGCAATGGGGGCGAGATCGCCAAAAAATCCGGTGCTCATGAAAGAACCTCTTTAATGCTAGGGTAAAAAGCGCCGTAGCGCTGGTATGCGTCGTTATAAGCCGACACCAAGTCTGCACGCGGCTGAATGGTTTCGGAAACTTCTGGCGGCGTCATAACCTCGGAAATGGTTCGGCCATCTGCGACCATCGCCAAGCGCGCCGCCCCAAGGGCCGCGCCAAATTCGCCTTTTGCAGGTACCTGCAACGGCAGGTCCAGAATGGTCGCGAGGCTTTCAAGCCAGAACTTGGACCGCGTTCCGCCGCCAATAGCGAGAACGTTCTTTAACTCTGTGCCGGTTGCACTTAGCGCTGAAAGACTGTCGCGCAGGGCAAACCCAACGCCTTCCATCACTGATTGCGTTAAGTCTTGGGGACCAGAATTGATATCAAGCCCGAGGAACGCGCCGCGGATATCTGCGTCGTTATGAGGCGTCCTTTCCCCGGATAGATAGGGCAGGAAATAGGTTCCAGAAGGGCCAGAGATGGATTGCGGCAACCGCTCTGCCAAGGTCGCGGGGCTGTCACCCAGGTTTTTCGCCAGCCAATTCAGGCAATCCGTAGCGGCCAAAATGACACCCATCTGATACCAGGTTTGTGGTAAAGCATGGCAAAAGGTATGAACTGCCGTTTCCGGAGCGGGTGCATAGCTTTCTTTAGCGGCAAGCAATACACCCGATGTACCGAGCGAGACAAATCCTTCGCCCTCATGCAAGCACCCGACCCCGCAGGCTGCGACGGCGTTATCGCCGCCCCCGCCGGCAACCAGAACCGAGCCAGTCAGCCCCCATTCTGCCAGAAGATCATCCCGCAATTGGCCCGAGCTTTCGCTGCCTTCAATCAAGCGTGGCATCTGATCGCGGCGCATGTGGCCAGCGGCCATCAGCTCAGCCGACCAATCGCGTTTCCCAACATCCAACCATGACGTACCCGCCGCATCGGACATATCCGACACAAACTCACCCGTCAGCCAATACCTAAGATAGTCCTTGGGAAGCAGGACCATATCGATCTGAGCAAAGATTTCTGGTTCGTTCTGCTCGACCCAAAGCAGTTTTGGCGCCGTAAATCCTGGGAAGACAATATTCCCAGAGAGCGCGCGAATGTCAGGCGTCGCATCGAGGGTCGCCGCCTCTGCCGCTGAACGTGTGTCGTTCCAAAGGATCGCGGGGCGCAGGACGTCTCCGGATTTATCCAGCAGCGTTGCGCCATGCATCTGGCCAGACAGGCCAATCGCGCGAATAGCTGCGAATTCTTGAGGGGCCTTCGCCCTCAAATCCGAGACAGCTTGCGTACATCCGGCAACCCAGTGGGTTGGATCTTGTTCGCTCCAGCCGGGGTGCAAGTGATCCACCGGCCAAGCAAAATCCGACGCCGCCAAAACAGCGCCCGACGCATCGACGAGCACCGCCCGCAAGCCGGACGTGCCGAGATCGAATCCCAGATACATCATTCCTCCCTTGCCTGAGATTCCGCTCAGGCATTATTTATTTTATTGACTAAAATATTTCATGCGAGTCTTACAAAGTCAACTACTGGAATCGCATATTCTGACCATGCGCACCGACAGGTCGCATCATTTCTGTTGCGAGCGCACCCTAAAAGCAACCAATCTTTTTGTTTTAGGTCAACAGGTTATCCGCCACATCAATAACCCCCAAGCGCAATGGAGAAAAACGCAATCAGGCCTCGAAGCAAATGCTACGAGGCCTGACTATTTGTTCCGAAATGACAGTCAGTTCAGCTTAGGGCGGCCATAATTCCGCGCAACTCAGCCAAGCCGCGCATGCGGCCGATAAGAGGGTAACCGGGCATCACCCGTCGCTCAAGATCGGCTAGTTGCGATTGCCCGTGATCTGGGCGCATCGGGATTTGCCAATCGTCACGACCCGCAGATTTGCGGCGCGATTGCTCGTTCATCAAAGCGCGAACTGTGGCCACCATATCGGTGTCACCGCCTAGATGTTCGGATTCGTGAAAACTGTGCCGCGGGCCTTCGGGCGCACCATCGCGAGCCGTATTGCGCAGATGCACAAAATGGATGCGATCGCCAAGCGTTTCGACAAATTCTTCCGGGTCAAAATCAGGATCAATACCTAGCGATCCGGTACACATCGTAGCGCCATTGGCATGACTGTCGACGGCCTCTAGAACCGCTTTATAATCCGCCAAATTAGACATGATGCGGGGCAATCCCAAAAGCGAGAAAGGCGGGTCGTCAGGATGGCAGCAGAGGCGAAGGCCTAGCTCTTCCGCTGTCGGAACAACTTCGGCAAGGAAATCGATGAGATTGCCGCGCAGTTGTTCAGGCGAAATGCCGTCATAGGTCGCAAGTTGGGCGCGGACATCGTCAAGCGTCCAACGCTCATTCGCGCCGGGCAGACCTGCCACGATGTTGTTGATCAACCCCTGCCGTTCGCCTTCAGTGGCCGCTTCAAACCGTTTGGCGGCCTCGGCTCTGACACTGTCGCTATAGTCTGCATCAGCGCCGTCGCGAGCCAAAAGGTGCAGGTCAAACATTGCGAAATCATAGACATCAAAGAACATCGCCTGCGCGCCGTTTGGCAAATTACGATGCAGGTCCGTGCGCGTCCAATCGAGGATCGGCATGAAGTTGTAGCAGATCACCTTGATCCCGCAGGCCGCCAGATTTCGCAGGCTCTGGCGGTAGGTTTCGTAATGGTGCTTGTAGTCGCCGGTCTTGGTCTTGATTGCCTCAGACACAGGCACGCTTTCCACGACATCCCACGTTAGGGGATGGACGGCCTCGATCATGGTTTTGCGTTCCATGATATCTTCGGCCGTCCAAACCTCACCCGTTGGAATATGGTGAAGCGCTGAAACGATGCCTTGTGCGCCAGTTTGCCGGACTTCTTCCAAAGAAATTTCATCCGCTGGCCCAAACCAGCGCCAAGTCTGTCGCATCAATATTTCCTTTTTAGTCCATGCGCAGGGTGTGCGTGGACTCTGTATCAAAGAGGTGGATTTCATGGGCCTGAGGCGCCACCGTTATCGTCTGTCCGATTTCAACCGAAGTTTGCCCGGGCAGATGTAAGGTGATCCGGTTCCCATTGGCAAGAGTGCCATAAAGATATGACTCGCCCCCAAGCTGCTCAACTCCGCCGATCTGGACCTTAAGCCCCACATCGCTGTGATCCATGTGATTGGGGCGAATACCAAGTGTCACATTTTGCCCAGACCGCTGTGCATAACCCGTACCGGGAATGGAAATGGTTTCGCCGGTGTCCAGCGTCAGCTGCTCGCGGTTTTCACCTACTGTGCCTTCGATGAAGTTCATCTTGGGAGAGCCGATAAACCCGGCCACAAAGATATTGTCAGGCCGGTTGTAAAGATCGAGAGGACGACCAAATTGTTCGAGCTGCCCAAGGCGTAACACGGCAATTTTGTCGGCCATAGTCATGGCTTCAACCTGATCATGAGTCACATAGATCATCGTGTTGCCAAGACGGCGGTGTAGCGCCGCAATCTCGCCGCGCATATCAACGCGCAATTCGGCATCAAGGTTCGACAGCGGTTCGTCAAATAGGAAGACCCGAGGTTCCCGAACCACAGCCCGGCCAATGGCAACGCGCTGGCGCTGACCGCCAGAAAGGTCTTTTGGACGGCGGTCCAGAAGCATATCGATCTGCAACATCTTCGAGACGCCGTCGACCTTGTCATTGATCTCGGATTGCGGCGTGTTGATGTTTTCCAGCCCAAAAGACAGGTTCTGACGCACCGTCATATGCGGATAAAGCGCATAAGATTGGAACACCATCGCCAAACCACGATCCGCCGCGGGGACGTTATTTACAACCTCGCCGCCAATAACAATCTCGCCGCCCGAAATCGTCTCGAGCCCCGAAATCATCCGAAGAAGCGTAGATTTACCGCAGCCAGAAGGGCCGACGAAAACACAGAATTCACCGTGTTGGATATCAAGATCGATGCCTTTGATGACTTCAACCTGACCATAGGCCTTTTTGACCTGTTTTAGTTCGATACCAGCCTGGGACATAATATCTAATCCTTATTCTATCGCGATCACTTGCCGCCCGTAGAGGCGATGCCAGTGGCGATGTATTTTTGCAGGAACATGAAGACGAGCGAGATGGGCAACAGTGTCAGAACTGTCATTGCCAAAATGCTGGACCAGTCCGTTTGCAATTCCCCTTGGAACGAGTTCAGAGCCAATTGCAGCGTGAAATTCTCGGTCCGTGTCAGAACGATGAGCGGCCATAGGAAGTCATTCCAGCGCCACATGATCGCGAGGATCGCAAGCACCGCGATGGCCGGAGCCGAGAGCGGAATGATGATCCGCCAGAAGATTTTCCACTCGCTGGCTTTGTCCATTCGCGCCGCGTCCAGTATCTCATCCGGGATGGTGATCATATATTGCCTGAGCAAAAAGACCCCCGTCGGCGTTGCAGCCCCTGGAATAATGACCCCCCAGAGCGAGTTGAACATGCCCAGTTCCGTGACGATCAAGAAAAGCGGAACCAAGACCACCGTCTGCGGGATCATGAGTGTTCCCACAACCATGAGAAGCACCGCCGTTCTCCCTCGAAATTCGTATTTCGAAAGGGCAAAGGCCGCCATCGAATTGACCAACAACATCAGCGCAGTTGCCATCACCGTGATAAAGGTCGAATTCCAGAAGAACCTGAGGAAATTGAAGCGCTCGAACAAAGATGTGTAGTTCTCGGTTGCCAATGAGAACTCTTCAACCGGTTCGCGATTGGCAATATTCACCTGCAAACGTTCACCCGGGTTTAACGGGTCAACCATTTGAGCCCGATTGCCGACACGCCGCAATTGAGCCAGCGTCGCGCCTTCGTATTCACCGGCTGTCATCAAAAACAGCGGCAAAGGCTCGTCATAGCCCTCAAGCTCCACCGTTTGCTGCGCATAGGGCAGCAAAGTGGGTGGGAACCGCTGAAGATCGGCTTCGGTTTTGAAGCTTGAGATCAGCAGCCAGACCACCGGGCCAAACATCAAGAAGATGCCAAGCGTAAGGTACCCGTACGAGAACCAATCGGTCCAATGCAGGCGAGCTGAGCCGCGTGTCGCGGTCAAGAAGGTCCAAACTCTACCCATCGACATTCCTCCGGTTAATCCACAGCTGAATAAGCGTCAGAACCACGAGCACACCAGCCACCAAAAGCGATGCAGCAGCAGCAAGGCCAAAGAGACGAGGCGCCCCTGCAAAGCCTTCTTCGTAGATGTATTGAATAATGAAAGTAGTCGCAGTGCCGGGTCCACCGCCTGTAAAGGCATAAACCTCATCAAAAGTTTGCACGCCTTTGATCAGCGCCAGAACCACAACCACCAACATTGTTGGCGACAAAAGCGGCAAAGTGATCCGCCGGAAGGTCCGCCACGGGTTCGCGCGATCCATCATTGCGGCCTCGTAAACGTCACGTGGGATAGCTTGCAACCCGGCGAGTAGGATTAGGGTGTAGAACCCCATATGCGCCCAGACCGATATGAAAACGGCCCAAGTGAATGCCCAATTGGCGTCAACCAGCCAGTTGTAACCACCGACCCCTGTCCAATCGAGAAAAGCGTTCAAAACGCCCTCGCGCTGCAAAATCCATTTCCAGATCAGCGCCACAACAACGGGTGACAAAAGGACCGGAAAGAAGAAGACAGAGCGGAAAAAGCCGCGAGCGCGAATATCGCGATTGAGAATAATGGCGGTCAGAAGCGAGAAGCCGACCATAAACCCAACCTGTAACACAACAAACCAGCAGGTGTTCCAAACCGCGCGCCAGAATTTGTCTTCGCGGCAGGTGTTTGGATCAAGGAAATTGTCGCATTCCGTGAGTGTTCCAAAGTTTTGCGCGCCGACAAACGGGCGCGCCTCGAGCAGGACATTGTCGCCGCCGGTCATCGCGTAAAAGACGTTCAAGATGACAGGCAAAAAAGCGAAAAGCCCGAATAAGATAAGATTGGGAAGCAAGAATACCCAAGCGATTTTATTTGTTCCGAGCATCCGCTGGAGTGCCAGCATTGGCACCTCAATCACGCGCATGATCGGAGAGATTATCTGAAGCATGGACCCCTCCCTGCCCTCACATGATCCCCCGCGCCAGCGGCGCGGGGGCTTATTTTATTGGGAAACCAGCTTAGTTGGTTTCTGCCATTGCGGCTGCAAGGTCTTCTTCCATGCGTGCCACGGCCTCTTCGACCGACAATTCGCCAACAATTGCTTGGCTCAGACGCTCAACCGTGATGCCGTACATGGCGCGGTTGCCAGCGTAACCCTGATACCAGAAAGCAGCAGGTGCGACGTCGGGCAGAGCTGCGGCAAATCCGTTCAACGCGGCCTGGGCCGCAGGGGAAACGCCTTCGTACTCAACACCGGCAGATGCGACACCAAGATGCGCAGGCAGGTTACGAGTGCGTGCAGTAACCTCGGCATAGATCTCTTCAGATGCGAGGTAGTCGATTACAGCAGCCACAGCTTCGGGGTGTTCGGTCTGTTCAAACCCAACGATCCCTGCACCACCGGGCATGCCCGAGCATGCACCGCCCGGACCGCATGGGCTGCCGACAACCTGCCAGTCAAAGAAATCGCCCACGTTTTCATCCATACGGCCAACTTGCCACGAACCGGAATAGTAGAAGACCAGCTCACCGTTGATGAATTCCTGAGCGGCGTCACGATAGGTGGAACCACCCTGACCGGCCCAAACATCACGTGCGATGGTGCCATCGTCATGCCAAGCAACAAATTGCGTGGCGAAAGCGGCAAAGCCATCATCCGACAAAGTTGGACCATCTGGGCCGTTAAGTGCAGCACCGTAAGAAACGGCTGGGCCAGCGACGCGGTGACCAGAGCGGTCAATCGCCATTGGGAAATCTGTACCAGTTGCTTCTGCAACTGCACGCGAGGCGGCGGCCCAGTCATCCCATGTTGCACCCGCACCCGGTAGCTCTACACCTGCTTGCTCAAAGAGCGTCGCATTGGCAAAAGCGCCCGTGATCGTCAGCTGCGAGTGCATGCCGTAATAGCCCTGACGGTCGCCCACACGATACCAGTTGAGCGTGTCAGCAAAGCTGGCGTCCCAATAGTCGGTATCGACGTAATCGGTCAGATCAAGATAGTATTCGTTTAGACCACCAAGGTCTGTGACCTTCGCGATATCGGGGCCAGTGCCCGCTGCCAGCTGAACGGGCAGGTTTTCGACGATGGCCTGATAGGGCACAACGTCGATGACGACGTCGATGCCAGGATTATCCGCTTCGAAGCGGCTTAGTACATCGTCATAAACTTCGCATTCATTGCCGTCGGAATAGCACATAAAGCGCACTTCCTGGGCCGAAGCCATGCTTGCGGCAAGGCCCAATACGCCCGCCAAAGCGGTGGTCATCATAATTTTACTAGTCATCCGGTTTTCCTCCCTAATGGTCCTGATGGTGATCGTAGTTCGCTACGGTTGGTCAGGTATCCAACCGTCATAAAGCTGCGTTCCTTTTGCAAGGGGCAAAGTAATCTTGTTACCCTCCCTCACGGATCGGTAGATTGCCGTGACCAATTCAATTGATCGCCGACCATCTTCCAAAGTTACTGCCTGCCCATTCTGGCCTGCAATCGTATCTGCGATGGCCTCGAGAAACCCGGCAAACCCAAGTTTTTCTTCGGCTGTCGCATCCAACACTTCGTCTATCTGTTCTTGCGTCACGGGTGCCCGCGCGATGAAGCGCCATCCACGTTCGGCCGGGCTGTAAGGCGCCGTTCCGCTTTCGGCTGTGACGCCGTCAAAACAGAATCGGAGACGGCTGGTATCCTCTCCGGCACCAAGCGTAACAGAGCTTGTCGCCATTGCACCATTTTCCATGCGAAAGCTCAGCGCGGCGCAATCTTCGACTTCGATCTCATTTACGCGTGTGTCTGCGAACGCAAAGACGTCTGCGACAGGACCAAGAAAATGGCACAGCAAGTCATGAGAATGAATAGCATGGCCCAAAACTGCGCCGCCTGTTTCCCCTGCCCAAGTTCCGCGCCAAGGAATGGCGTAATAATCAGCGTCACGGTTCCAATGCGTCTCGAGGCTGGCCGCATAGGGCTTGCCCGCAAGACCGGCGGCGATCAAAGCGCGCAATTGTGCAGCGGAGGGACCGAACCGATACTGGAACACTGGAAAAACGGTTTTTCCGCTCGTTTTCGCGGCTTCTTCAAGCATGTCAGCCTCTTGCAAGGACTGCACGATTGGCTTTTCGCAGATCACGTGCTTGCCCGCTTCTAGTGCCTGCAACGAAACCGGGAAATGCAAATGAGGCGGCAGGCAGATATCGATGATATCCACATTGGGATCGGCAAGCACAGCGTCCAGATTGGCAGTGATCGTAATCGTCGGGTCGTCGCCAGCGGCAGCGCTTGCCCGTGCCATATCAAGATCACAAAGCGCCACGACTTGAAACCTGTCCGGAAGGGCGCGGTAGCCTTGCAAATGTTCGGCCCCGATACCGGCCCCTATAATGGCAACACGGATCACTTCAGTCGTGCCTCCGCCATGGCTTGCGCCTCAAGCGCCAATTCGCAAACCTTGAAGACATGCGCTTGCGGCATTGCCGTTTCGCTGCGGCCTTTTATATCTTCTATAAGATTTGAAAAATAGGGCAGACCCGCATCCGCCGCACTGAATTTTTCGCAGCGGTCGCCATTCACCAACACAACATGATCCGTGCCTGCATCGCCGCAGACATCCGTGTATTTACGCAGCTCGATATACCCTTCTGTCCCTAAGATCGTCAGGCGGCCATCGCCCCATGTGGGCAGAGCATCTGGCGTAAACCAATCGACACGAATATACCCGTGTCCCTGATCGCTTCGCATCGCGATCTCTCCAAAATCTTGCAATCCAGGGTCATCGGAGTTTGCGAAGTTCCCAACCGAAGCCATGCTCACTTCGGCATCGTCAGAGCCTGTGAAAAACAGAAACTGGTCGATCTGGTGGCTGGCAATATCTGTGATGATGCCGCCATACGCCTCACGATCAAAAAACCAATCAGGACGCGTCTCGCGATTTAGGCGATGCGGCCCAAGTCCAACAGTTTGAACAACTTTGCCGATCAAACCCTGCGCGACCAACTCAGCGGCTTTTGTCACGGCAGGCACTTCGAAACGTTCTGAGAAGTTGATTGACCAGATACGCCCCGTCTCGGCAACACAAGCGCGGATCTCATCCAATTGATCCACTGTTGTGCAGCCGGGCTTATCGCTCATAACATCTTTGCCCGCCTTCATCGCCTGAACGGCCCAGCCGGCACGGTCGACGGGAATTCCTGACAGCAATACCAGCTCGATTGAGGGGTCTTCCAACAATGCTTCGGCGGACGCTGCTTTTGGCACGTCGGGGAAGCGCTTGATGAAACCTTCTGCGGTATTTGGCGTCCCTTCGGTCCACCAACCAACGAATTCAGCACCAGCATCGATGAGATTCTGCGCCATACCGAAGATATGGCGGTGATCGATGCCGATTGCTGCGAATTTCACGGGATTTGTCACTGGTTAACATCCTCTGTCTGGCCGGTTTTCGCTGACCTGATAATCGCATCAATAAAATCATGGGCGGCCAAAGCAGCTTCGCCCGTGGCAATCGGTGCTCGGCCTTCGTTCAACGCCGTCGCGAAGTCTTCAATAATTCCTTGATGCCATTCATGGGTAAACGCCATTGGATCAGCACCGCCGCCCGTTCCGCCAGCGGCTCCAAAAAGCTCACTACGGCCATCGCGCCACGAGACCTGCAACTCACCGCGGGCAAGGGTTAGACTGGCCTTGTCAAAATGAAGCGAGATTGATTCCGGCGTGCCGGGAAAACTTGCAGTGCTGGCCGTGAAAGACCCAACCGCGCCACATTCAAACTCTAACCCCGCGACAACGAAATCCTCGGATTCTATTTCGTGAAACCTTGTGGTTCTGGCCATCGCATTAATCGATTTCACTGGTCCCGTTAGGCTAAGTGCCAAATCGATTGTGTGGATTGCCTGCGAGATCAAGACGCCCCCACCGTCGCGCTCATATGTGCCACGGCCAGGCTCGTCATAATATGATTGGTCTCGCCACCACGGCACAGTGATTTCGACGAGCCCAAGTTGGCCAAGCGCGCCTTCTCCAATAAGCTCTGCAGCGGCAATAGAAGCCGCGCGCATACGATGTTGGAAAACGATCCCAAGCGACACATCCGCTTCATGACAAAGCTGTACAATCTCGCGCGCCTCATCGCCGTTTCGACCAACAGGTTTTTCTAGAAGAATGTGTTTTCCGGCCGCGGCCAAAGGCTGGATAATTGCCTTGCGCGCATTTGGAGGGGTCAAAACAATCGCGAAATCGACATCGCTGTCTTTTGCAACGGAATCGAGTGTGTCGAAGCAAGTGACGTCATAGCCCAGTGCGGCACTTGCATCTTTGGCAAATGCTTGGCAACGCTCGCTATTTCGCGCCCATACTCCGTTGACATGTACATGTTCACGCGCAGCCTCACAGGCCGCAATGTGCGTGCCAGCCACCATTCCGGCGCCGATTATTACCGCAGATTTCGTCGTGGAATCACTCATGAGTTCCGAAATCTCTCCCCCCTCGGACCGCACCACTTGGCCACACCGGTATACCGGTTGTCAATGCCTTGCATACCGGTATACTGCTTTTCGCCGGATCCGTTCGGCAAGGGGGGATAAATGTGAATCGTAAAACGCCAGCAATCGACGTTTCGGCGATGCCAATCGCGCCGCTAGACGCATTCCGTCCAGCGTCGGAACAGATATTCACGACCTTGCGCGCTGCAATATTGGCGACGCAGTTGCCACCCGGACGCATGATCTCGGAAACGGAAGTCGGGCAGCTTTTTGGGGCCAGCCGCACACCCGTTCGCGAGGCCTTTACCCTGTTGCGCGATGAGGGCCTTTTGATCGCTCTTCCCAGCCGCGGCACTTATGTTTCGAAGTTATCCGAGATCGAAATCCGAGGCGCCCAATTCCTGCGCGAGGCATTAGAAGTTGCAATTGTTGAACGCCTTTGTAACGAGGGCCTGTCGAACAAGCACGAAGACGAGCTACGCTTAAATCTTGACCAGCAAGCCGAGGCTGTCGCCGATTGCGACAAATCTCGCTTTCCATCCCTTGATGACGAGTTCCACGATATCTTAGCCCGCGCAACCGGGTTTGATCGCGCCAGCAGCCTTTTGGCTCGTGAGAAAACGATACTGGACCGGCTTCGCGTTTTGTCCTTGAACGATCAAGATCAGATGGCGCGGCTGCTTGAAGAGCACACCGGTATTTTCTTAGCGGTTCGTGCAGGCTATGTTGGTCAGGCCGCCGATAGGATGCGTCGGCATCTTCGCGTAATTCTGGAAACTCTATCCGGCATGATCGCAGAAAATCAGGACTTCTTTGACTAAAATCAGGAGACTTTCCCGTGGTGGCATTTGTCCAACCGACCTTGTCGCCCCTTGCGGCAGACATCTACGAGCCGATTGAGACCCTTCCCATAGTCTCGCCGCACGGGCATTGCGACCCGTCTTGGTGGGCCGAGAACGGCGCATTTCCCGATCCCGCAGAGCTGCTGATCATTCCTGATCATTATGTGTTTCGGATGCTATATTCCCATGGCGTTAAGCTTGAAGATTTGGGCATTGGCCAGCCCGCAGAACACCGCGACCCCCGGGCAATTTTCCAGCTTTTTGCCGATTATTGGGATACGTTTCTTGGAACCCCCAGCCGGTCGTGGATGGAATATACGCTCTACAAAACCATTGGTGTCGAGACCGAGCTATCTGCGGCAACTGCTGATGCAGTTTATGATGAGATTTCGACCCGACTGAACGCGCCGGAATTCCGGCCGCGCGCGCTTTTTGATCGCTTTGGAATTGAGGTATTGGCAACAACCGATACCGCAACGGATTCTCTGATCCATCACTCGGCCATCGGTGAAAGCGGTTGGTCCGGGCGTGTCATCCCCACTTTCCGACCAGATGACGTGTTGAACCCGGCCCGCCCGGGCCATGCAGCAGCAATCGTTAAACTGGCCGAACAAACCGGAGAAGATATCGGCACCTTTGCCAGCTTTCTTAGCGCATTGCGCAAACGGCGTGCTGCGTTCCGCGCTTTGGGCGCCACTGCGACCGATCATGATGTGCCTGTCTTGGCAACAAACTGGCTGCCTTCAGATGAAATCGAAGCGCTACACGGCCAAGCGGTTTTGGGGGCACTCTCAGATGCAGATGCCACACGGTATTACGGTCATATGCTGATCGAAATGGCGCAGATGTCGGTGGATGACGGGATGGTCATGCAAATCCACGCCGGGAACCGCCGCAATACAAACAGACAGGTTTTTGAAACATTCGGTCCGGATATGGGATCTGACATTCCAGTCTCGATTGATTGGGTGCGCGGGATGGAAAGCCTTTTGAACCGTGTCGGAAATGATCCAAATTTGCGGGTTCTCCTGTTTACGCTTGATGAAAGCACTTATGCACGCGAACTGGCCCCAATGGTTGGCCATTGGCCCTGCTTGCGCCTTGGCCCGCCATGGTGGTTCCACGACAGCCTGAACGGAATGCTGCGCTATTTCGATCAGGTGGTCGAAAGCGCCGGTTACTTCAATCTGGCAGGATTCAACGACGACACGCGGGCCTTCCTGTCTATCCCCGCACGCCACGATACATGGCGCCGTGCAGTTGCGATGCACTTGGCCTTTCAGGTCGATCGCGGCGTCATGGCCCGCGCCGATGCGATGCGACTTGGCCCTGCACTTACCCGAGATATGGCCTTGGACAGCTACCGCATTTCCAGCGTAGGAGCGTAAGATATGGGCCGTATCGTTCATCTTGGGCTTGGCAATTTTCATCGCGCGCACCAAGCGCTCTACACGGCGCAAGCTGGTGGTTGGAAAATCACTGGTGTTGCCATGCGCAATGCCGCGCTTTGTGAGGCATTGGAGGCAAGCGGGGGCGCCTACCATTTAGGTGTCCGCGGCAAAGACGGGCTGAGCGTTGAGCATCTTACGGTCCATGACCGTATTATTTTGGCGTCAGTCGCACCCGAGGACGTGATAAAAGCGATCGCCGATCCAGACGCCTCTATTGTAACGCTGACGATTACCGAAAAAGGCTATCACCTCGTCGCTGAAACTGGCGCGCTGGATCTGGGTAGCGACGCGATCAAAGCCGATTTGGCGGCAATCCTTCCTTCAACAGGCATTGGTTTATTGGCCTTTGGGTTGGCGGCCCGGGCCAAGGCAGGGGCCGAGCCGATGACTGTGATCAGCTGCGACAATATCTCGGGCAATGGCAAAAAACTCGCCGCCGCGATTGCGGATTTTGATCGGGCAGCCGGATTAGGGATTGCCGGATATTTGAACGATCAAGTGCGGTTCCCCGACACGATGGTTGACCGCATTACGCCCGCCACGACATCCGAGCTTTCAGATGCGATTGCCGAAAAAAGCGGTGCGGTAGATCCAATTTCTGTCATGACCGAAGCGTTTTCGGAATGGGTCATCGAAGATGACTTCGCTGCGCCCTACCCCGATTGGAAAAGCGCAGGCGTTGAGGTCGTGGTCGATGTGGCCCCATTTGAAAAACGCAAACTACGGCTTTTGAATGCCTCGCATTCCTATTTGGCCTATGCCGGGCTGGGGCGCGGGCATGAGTTTGTCCATGAAGCCATCTCGGACCCCATTTTGCGCGCCGGGGTTGAGGCGCTCTGGGATGAGGCCGAGGAAACTTTGCCTGCCGAAGTCAAGCAAAGCGCGGGCGCGTATCGCACGGCATTGATTGAACGCTTTAGCGTGCCTGAGATTCGGCATTCTCTGGTACAGATTGCGATGGATGGCAGCCTAAAAATCCGCGAACGACTAAGCCCGATTATCCTTGCCCGCGGCGCAGATCGTAGCCCGGCCGCGTTGGGAGCAATCAAGGCATGGGTCTCTTTTGCACGCAAGACATGTCGCGAAGGCGGATTGTTAAATGACCCCAATAAAGAGGTTCTGGCGCGGCTCTTGTCTGATGAACCAGGCCAAGATGCGGCTGCACAGCTTTGCGACTTGATCGGCTTGGATATCCCGCATGATGCGCAAGCGGGAATTCTTACATAAGAAGCTCAGCTACAAAGCCGGCGCGTAAAGAATTCTAAGACGGCGTTTCGCATCTCTGGGCTTTCTCGGTGGTCTAGCTCGGGATCAATGAAATACTCAAGCATTGCAGGCACGCCAGCGGCGTCATACCCATTATCCAGATCGCGTTTTCCCACCTCAAAAACATCTTTTGGCGTCGACCAATCCTGAAGGCCGACACCGATTTGCAAGGCACGGGGGGCCGCAAGTGCCGCAATCTGGCCGGATCGATATTGCGCCGTTAGGCCGGGCACAGTCATATAGATCCCATGCTTGTCATGCGCGCCTGTTTCTATCAAACGGTCCAAGTCAGCGAAGGAGCATAGCGCCGACGCGGCTCGGATGCGTTGATCCAATGCCGCCATCCACCATGCATGCGTTGACCCCATAGAAAAGCCTAACGCTCCTATTCGTGCGGCGTCGATTGATGGATGTTCGGTCAGAAAACTAACGGCGTTACTCAATTCCGACAGCATTTGCCCAAAAAGGGTTTTGCCACGCCAGAGCAGTGCTTTTGAAAGCTCAGACTCAGATTTGTGCTGGCGTCCGCCAAAGCACGGCATATCCAAACAAAGTGATGCTACGCCGATGTCTTTAAGGGCTGGGCCAAAAGGGCCTTGTAGCGACGAGCGACCTTTGACCAACTCGTCGCGCCCCATCTCGTAGCGGTTGCCGTGGGCGTGGCAGTAGAGCACGGCTGGCGCAGCGCCTGTCGCAGGACGGTGGAAAAGCGCTGGAATTTTTTCGCCGCTTGCCGTTTCAAAAAGGATGTCTTCGAGCAACCACCCGTCGATTTCCAAGACGTCTTGTGTATCGGCCTTGGTAAACGCGCCGCTTGGCACATCCCACCCCAGTAGCAGGCAAAGAGCGGCGCGCGGGTCGGGTGAGTTGCTTTGCATCATCCTATGCAGTTGACGCAAAATTTCCGAATTGGCCACTAAAAAACAGCAGTGGGTTTCCCTCACGAACGGCAGCTTGCAAGACATGGGCGACAAAGATTGAATGGTCTCCCCCGTCATATTCCGCGTAACGCTCACATTCAAAACGCGCCAAACATCCCTGAAGAAGCGGCACGCCGCCTTCGCCTTCGGTCCAATTTACTTTGTCAAAGGCAAATGCATCCGCCGAAAACGCGTTGCAAAGGGGCATTTGTTCTTCACCCAGAACATGGATCGCAAAACGCTCTGCCTTTGCGAAATAGGGAAAACGGCGCGAGCTTTTGGCCGCGGACCACAAGACAAGAGGCGGGTCCAGCGACACCGAAGAAAAGCTATTGGCCGTGATACCAATCGGCCCCTTTTCCGTTGGGGCGGTCACAATCGTGACCCCCGTTCCGAACCGGGACAACGCCCCGCGAAGTTTACGCCCCATTTCGGGGCTGGGGCTAAAATGCTCCATCCCGCAGGCCACCGTCATGGAACCTCGTGCCCCTGTGCTGCTGTTAGGATTTCGAACCAATCCACTCTGGTCAATGTCACCTTAGCGGCATCCGAGATTGACGCGACACGGTCCAGATTATTGGTACCCATAACCGGAACGATCCCAGACGGATGCGCCAATAGCCAAGCCACGGCTACGGCTGTCGCGTCCACGCCCTGCTCGGCGCCAATCCGGTCCAGAACAGCGCGAACAGCAGCGCCATCCGCCCCAAACAGCGCGCCGCCACCAAGGGGCGACCATGCCATAGGATGAATGCCATATTGCTGCATCCATTGGATGTCACCATCGATGAAGGGCGCGTAATTTAGAACGCTTGCTTCGATCTGGTTGGTCGCAAGCTGCGTTTTCATTGCAGATTGCAGCAAATTCCAATCGTGAAACTTGAAATTCGAAACGCCGACGGCGCGGACTTTGCCCGACGACACCAAATCATCCAGGACTTTGCCGGTTTCGAAATGATCCATCATCGGATCGGGCCGGTGAACCAGCAAAAGGTCAACGTAATCCGTTGCCATATTGGTCAAGGACGCTTCGACTGACGCGGTGATATGCGCCGCAGAGGTGTCGTAATACTTCACGCGCTTGTCTGAGTATTTGCCAATTGGGGCGACGATATCGCATTTCGTCACCAACTCGATTTTGTCGCGCAGCGATGGCGCGGCTTTCAAAGCGTTGCCCAACACGGCCTCTGCACCATAATCGCCATAGATGTCGGCTTGGTCGATTGTAGTGATACCTTGGGCAAGGCACGCCTCGATTTTGGATTCAACATAAGCGGGCGAGGTGTCTGCATCATCTGCAACGCGCCACATGCCGTAGACAATGCGGCTAATCTCAAGTTGGCCCGAGAGGGAAATTTTATCGATCATTTGCGCTCTCCTGCGCCAAGAGGGGTCAGTGGGGTGCTTGCAGGAACGCGGCCATAAGCCTCGGGCAGCGAACAGGTTTTCAAATGCGGCATAACTTTTTCACCAAAGTGTTTGCATTCGTCCATGTGCGGATAGCCCGAGAAGATAAAGGCGCGAATACCCATTTTTTGATATTCTTCGATCTTGCTCAGCACTTGATCGGTGGACCCAACCAATGCAGCCCCACAACCAGAGCGCGCCCGGCCAACGCCAGTCCACATCCCGGGTTCCACATAGCCAAACTTATCTGCCAGCTCACGCGCCTTTGCCTGATGCGCGACGCCCAGTGAAATAGAATCATGCGCACGGTCGCGGATCAATTGGCCATATTCATCATCCAGCTTACTGACGATGTAATCGGCATATTCGCGGGCTTCAGCCTCGGTATCGCGGACGATCATATGAACACGCAAACCGTAATCCAACGTGCGGTCATAGTTTTCGGCAACCGCATTCACCGCTTTCATGCGCTCTGCGATGTTCTCCTTCGGCTCGGGCCACATCAGATAGACGTCACAATGCTGGCCACACAGGTCCAGCGCGCTTGGCGAATAACCGCCAAAATAGAGTAATGGGCCACCGGTTTGGTAAGGGCGTGCAGGGTCAGTGGTGACACCCTCGAAATTATAAACCTCACCCTGGTAATTTATTTCATCTTGGGTCCACGCTTGTTTCAGGATCTCAACAACCTCGCGTGAGCGTTGGTAGCGAAACCCGCTTTCTGCGACTTCACCGGGAAAGTCGGACGAGATAATATTGACCGTCAGACGGCCCTTCAGCATGTGATCCAGCGTCGAAATCGTACGGGCCAGCATGATCGGCTGCATTTCACCGCAGCGGACCGCCGCCAACATGTTGATCTTTTCAGTGATCGGCGCACAGCCCGCGACAAAGCTCAACGTATCCTGACCAACCTGATAGGAGGAAGGGCACAGGATATTTCGGAACCCCTGACGCTCCGCCTCTTTCAGAATGCCCGAGCAATGTTCCCAAGACGAGCGAAGGTCGCCGTCTGGCACACCAAGAAACTGGTAGTCATCTGAACAAAGAGCCGCAAACCAAGAGACCTCGGCAGCGTCTAGATCAGGTGAGGTAATGGGGACAACGGTCATCCAGAACTTCCTTTTCGAAACCGTAAACTTTTCCCTTGCGTAGCATTCTAAAAAAGGTAGATCAATGATGTATCAATTTGGATGTGCGAACCCAAATGCCAACGCAACCGCCCTCAGGCGCCCTACCAATTTACTTGCAGGTCAGCGAAATGCTGATCCGCGACATTGCCGCCGGACAGCTGGCCGATGGCAGTCGTTTGCCGCCTGAACGCGACATGGCAAAGTCCCTCGACATCTCTGTCGGAACGCTTAGAAAATCCCTTGCAGAGTTGGAAAAAGCGGGCCTTTTGGAGCGGCGACAAGGGTCTGGAAATTACGTTCGGCACAAGGCCAGCCCAGAAGGCATTTATGCTTTCTTCCGTCTCGAATTACGTGGAGGCGGCGGCTTACCAACTGCAAAAGTCATCGATGTTGTGCGCATGGAAAAACCTGCGGACCTTCCGCGATTTGGTACATCAATTGACGCGCACCGCATTCGCCGACTCAGATTCCTGAGCGGCAAACCCGCTGCGATCGAAGAAATTTGGCTGGATGCCAGCTATGCCGAAACAATCACGGCCAGCGACCTGTCCGAGTCTCTGTACCTTTTTTACCGCGAAGCGCTCGATCTGTGGATCACAGGTTATGACGACTATCTTAGCGCAGCGGCATGCCCTGAATGGGCCCCAAAAGACTTTGAAATAATACCGGGAAGTTCATGTGGTTTTGCCGAGCGCCTTAGCTGGGCCCGCAGCGATGAGATCGCCGAAGTGTCCCGAACATGGATTGACAGCAATGTGGCGCGGTATGTCGCGCGAATGAGGTAGAACGAGAATGACCAAGACCATTCAATATGGCGTAATCGGATGCGGCATGATGGGCCAAGAGCATCTTCGCAACATCGCACTTTTGCCGGATGCAAAGGTCGCGGCGATTTTTGAGCCCGATGAGATCATGGCAGCCGCCGCAAAAGCCATCGAACCTAATGCCGTTCTGTGCTCCTCCCTGCCCGAACTTTTGTCCCGCGATGATCTGGATTGCCTCTTGGTGGTCAGCCCCAACTATTTGCATGTCTCGCAGTTAGAACTGATCGCGGCGCGCAACCCCCTGCCACTTCTTATAGAAAAACCTCTTTTCACCAATCCAGACGATGCCCAGCGGATCGAAGAGATTGGCGCAAGTTATGCTGCGCCGATTTGGGTCGCGATGGAATACCGGTATATGCCCCCGATCAAGGTTCTTGCCGAGCAATTAGGCCAGGCAACGGGTGGCACGAGAATGCTGACAATTCGCGAGCATCGCTTTCCGTTCCTTCCGAAGGTCGGCAATTGGAACCGCTTTAACCGTTATACGGGTGGCACTCTTGTCGAAAAATGCTGTCACTTCTTTGACCTCATGCGGCTTTTGCTTGGGGCCGAGCCTGTGCGGGTCATGGCCAGTGCGGGTCAGGATGTGAACCACCTTGATGAACTCTATGATCAAGAACGCCCTGACATTTGGGACAGTGCCTATGTGATTGTAGACTTCGACAATGGCGCCCGCGCAATGCTGGAATTGTGCATGTACGCGGAAGGGTCACGCTATCAAGAAGAGATCAGCGCCGTCGGGCCAGATGGTAAGATCGAGGCAATGGTCCCCGGGCCCGGCCGGTTCTGGCCGACACATCTTGGCGAACCGCCTGTGCCCCAGGTCGTCATCAGCCCGCGCAATCCTAAAGGGCCGCAAATGGTCGAGATTCCCGTAGACCCAACAATTTTGGAAGCTGGCGACCACAATGGGTCGACGTTTTACCAACATGTCCGGTTCCTCGAAATCGTCCGAAATGGCGGCGTGCCCGACGTGAGCCTGCTCGATGGCGCCAAGGCAGTCCAAATGGGGTTTGCCGCGCAGAAATCCGCGATCACCGGGCAAGTCATCGAGCTTTAAGGCCTTGTTCAGTACTCACTGCTAGCGTCAGGCCGGATATCCCACGGCCTGAGGTCAGCTATGGCTGCGAAGAACGAAAAACGCCCCATCATCATTAAGAAGGTGAAAAAAGTCAGTGGCGAAGGCCATCATGGCGGCGCGTGGAAAGTCGCTTATGCCGATTTTGTGACAGCTATGATGGCGTTCTTTATGTTGATGTGGCTTTTGAATGCGACTACCGAACAGCAGCGCAAGGGGATCGCGGATTACTTCAGCCCGACAGTTCCCATCAGCCGAATATCCGGTGGGGGCGATGGATCATTTGGAGGGGACAGCCCATTTTCCGAAACTGTAGTTGCGCAAAACGGTACTGGCGCGTCGGATCAAAGTCCAACCGAAGGTCGGCAGGCGATGGGGATGGAAGGCTCGAATCATATCGAGGAACGCCTGGAAACCGCTGTCATGGGCGAAATAGAAGACTCCCTTCTTGACGGAGGCGGCGATTCTCGCCTGACCGAAGAAACCCTCGATCACATTCAAACGCGAGTGACGGATGAGGGTCTGGTCATTGAGATTTATGCCCGCCCTGACCGCCCACTTTTCATCGATGGCAGCACCGACTTACAACCTTGGATGGTCGAGCTTTCTACGGTCATTACCTCTCTTTTTGAAACCGTCACAAATGAAGTTGCCCTCAGCGCGCATGTCCGCGCCGAACCAATTGTCGTTGCTTCTGACACCCGATGGGAACGGTCAACACAACAGGCGCAATCTCTGCGTATGGCCTTGGAAAATGCGGGCCTGCCCTCGGACCGAATGGCCCGCGTTACGGGCCATGCAGACCGATCGCCTGCCGTCTCGGATCGGATGGCCGTGCGCAATGATCGCCTCCAAATCATTTTGCTACGCGACTTTAACTGACGGAAAAAGCGTTCAATTTTAGCTGTTAGGCTGATGTTAAAACCAGGTGTGCTTGGTGAAAGAAGAAACGACGAGATGCAGCAGAAAGGCGCATTCTATGACCATTTCCTCTTCGCTTAACGCCGGCGTCGCCGGACTAAATGTGAATGCGAGCCGTCTGGCAACCATTTCCGACAACATCGCGAATTCCGGCACGTATGGCTACAAACGATCCGTCGCAAATTTTCAATCCATGGTGATCACGCAAGGCGAAGGCAGCTATTCGGCTGGCGGTGTACGCGTCACCACGGGTCGCATGATTGATCAGCGCGGAACCCTGATTACGACGGACAATCCAACCGATCTGGCAATCGCAGGCCGCGGCATGTTGCCAGTAACCCAAGGCAGCGCTGATAGCGACAACGCGACGGTTATGCTGGCCAGCACGGGCTCTTTCAGGGCGGATGCAGATGGTGTTTTGACGTCAGAAACCGGCCTTGTCCTTATGGGGTGGCCCGCAGATGCAAGCGGCAACATCCCAACCTTTCCCCGCGATACAACCGACGCGTTAGAACCGGTAAGGGTACACACAAACAGATTTGCGGCAGATCCCACAACCATGATGGAATTGACGGTGAACCTTCCTGCAACTGATACGGCCGCAGGGGCAAGCGGCGACGCTCGCACCCTTTCGACTGAGTATTTTGACAACATGGGAACATCGCAAGTTCTAACGATGGATTTCACACCAACCGTTCCCGGCACCGGATCTTCTCATGAATGGACAATGGTGATCACGGATTCGGCCTCGGGCGGCGCGACGGTTGGTGAATATACGCTGACCTTTGATGATACATCTGGAAACGGTGGCAACCTTCTATCGGTCGCAACAACAACTGGCGGCACTTACAATGCAGCGACTGGCACGGTGACTGTAACTGTCGACGGCGGCCCGCTTGAGATCTCTCTTGGTGCCATCGGCGACTCGTCTGGTCTTACGCAGCTTTCGGATACTTTTGCTAACGCACCTGTGGTGAAAGACGGATCGCCGGTGGGCAATCTGACATCGGTCGAGGTTGATGCCGAAGGCTATGTTCATGCGATTTACGACAGCGGATTTACGCGCGTTGTCTATCAGGTGCCGGTTGTGGACGTGCCCAATCTGAACGGGCTGATCCCAATGGACAACCAAGCCTATCAAATTTCACCTGATAGCGGTCCGTTCTTCCTGTGGGACGCTGGCGAAGGACCAACGGGTGAGGTGGTTGGGTTTGCCCGGGAAGAATCCACAACAGATGTGGCGGGCGAACTCACGCAACTGATCCAAACTCAGCGCGCCTATTCATCAAATGCCAAGGTCATTCAAACCGTCGATGAGATGCTGCAGGAAACCACCAACATCAAACGCTAATCGCACCGGTAGGGGGTAATCTATGACGCTCACTGGCGCGCTTTCAGCCGCTCTTTCAGGGCTTACGGCAAATAGCAGGGCGGCCTCGGTCGTTTCTGCAAATATCGCCAATGCCAGCACCGAAGGTTATGGCGTCCGCAGCATCAATACGTCGGCAATCACCCATGGTGCGGGCTATGGCGTCCGGGTTGATGGCGTTGACAGATATGTTGACCCGGTGCTGCTGGGTGAACGTCGGGAAGCAGAGGCAAGCTATGGCGATAGTGGCACCCGCACGACCTATTTAGCGCGGGTCGAAGACCTGATCGGCCTTCCTGAAAATGCCGGAAGCCTTGGCAGCACGATGAGCGATTTTGAGGCGCAACTCATTTCTGCGGTCAGTCGCCCCGACAGTCAGGCCCGGCTCGAGGGGGTGTATCTAAGTGCAAGCCGGCTGGCCGATAAGGTCAACGACGTTTCTGACGGCATCCAATCGATGCGCCTTGAGGCTGATAAAGAAATTGGCACTCAAATAGAAAATTTAAATCGAACTATCGCAGAGATTCACGATCTGAACGTCACTATTCGAACTTCCGTCAGCCGGGGCGACGAAGCCTTAGGTTTGATCGACAAGCAACAAAGCTTGATCGATGACATCTCGGCCCTTGTTCCAATACGCGAAGTTCGCAGCGATTCCGGCACCGTAAATCTCTACACCGCCACCGGATTATCTTTGCTGGACGGGTTGCCGGCAGAGTTCGGGTTCACAACCTCTGCGGCAATCACGCCGAATATGACATATGAAGACGGCGATCTTTCGGGCCTCACAGTTAACGGGCGTACTGTAACCATTGATGGATCCCAAAGCGTGATTGCCGGCGGAACGCTCGCCGGTCTCTTTGCTGTGCGTGACCAGATATTGGTAACAGCACAAAGCCAAATTGATGGCGTGGCGTTGGACCTGACCGCGCGGCTTGATGATACGGCGCTCGACACATCACATACAGCAACTCAGCCGGGGTTGTTCACCGATGCCGGGGCGCTCTCTTCGGCAAGTTACGAAACTGGGCTGGCATCGCGCCTTAGGATCAACGCAGCCGTTGACCCAGAACAAGGCGGAGAAACATGGCGGCTGCGCGACGGTGTTGGCGCCGCGGTGGAAGGCAACCCGGGCGACCCCAGCCTCTTGCAAGGCATCCTTACAGCGATTCAGGACGAGCGCATTTCTGTGTCCTCGGCCTATTCAGCAACCAGTCGCAGTATGTCCGAGCTGTCTTCCGATTTTCTGTCTCTCACGGCCATCGACCGACAATTTGCCGATACAGATTTTGCGCAGGCCTCTGGGCAATACCAAGCCCTACGCGAGGCTGAACTCCGCGGCGGTGTCGACACCGACCAGCAGATGCAAAACCTTTTGGAAATCGAAAACGCCTATGCCGCCAACGCCCGCGTCATCTCAGCCATTGAAGAGATGATGGATCAGATCATGAGGTTCTAACCATGGCGCTTAGTTCAATTGGGGATATGGCCCGCAGCTTTCACATGCGGCTTAACACGTCTGATGCCAAATCAGATTTAGCACGCCTCGCCGATGAGCTGGCCAGCGGCCAGCATTCCGACCTTGGCACGCATCTAAACGGTGATTTCACGGCACTTTCAGAGATCGAACGCGGCCTCAAGCTCTTGGACGCATATGATTCTTCTGCGAATGAAGCCGCTCTACTGACCACAACGGCTCAGGCTGCGCTTGAGGCATTGCAAGGCAACCTTGATGAACTTGCTCCAGCTCTCTTGGCTGTGGTGGGTGCGGGCAGCCTCACTCAAATGGAAATTGTCGCCGATAGCGCCTCGGACCGGCTTGTTTCCATAATAACGTCACTCAATCAGGACGCCGCGGGTCGGTCGGTTTTCTCAGGCGACGCCACCGACACAAAACCGCTTATCAGTGCCGCAGAAATAATGGTCGAACTTGAAACAGTCGCGGCCGGTGCGTCGGACGCCACCGATCTGATCTCGGAACTCGAATCGTGGTTTATGACCAGCGGAGGTGGCTTTGAAACCACGGCATTCCAAGGCAACACCGGCAATCCACCCGGATTCCTTCTGGGCGAAGGTGAAATGACATCAAATCCCCTGACCGCCCTTGATGACGGCATCCGCATGTCTCTGATGGGCATGGCATTGGCCAGCCTCATCTCAGAAGGACACGGGCCTAGCGCGGATACTGAGAAAGAACGCCTTCTCGAACAAGCCGCGCTCTGGATGATTGATGGCAATGGCGGCGTAACATCTTTGCGCGCCGATTTGGGCCATGCGGAATCGAGGATAGATGAGGCAAAGGCGCGCAATGACGGTGCCCGCGCAATTTATCAGCTTGAATATAACCAGCTGACAACCGCCGATCCTTATGAGGTCGCGACCGAGTTGCAAGATGCGCAAACCCGACTTGAAAACCTCTATCTTCTTACCAGCCGCCTATCGCAGCTTTCCCTTACGGAGTATCTGAGATGAAACGTTTCTTACTTGGCGTGTTGATCCTCTTTGTCAGTATCAATGCCGCGCTTGCAACGCCTGTACGCATCAAAGATCTCGTCGAGTTTGACGGCGTCCGGGGGAATGATCTGATCGGGTATGGCCTTGTTGTCGGGCTAAACGGAACGGGGGACGGCCTTAGAAACTCGCCCTTCACCGAAGAAATCATGGCCAATATATTGGAGCGACTTGGCGTTAACGTTAACGGCGAGCAGTTTCGCCCGCAAAATGTGGCTGCCGTTATCGTGACGGCCACCCTACCGCCCTTCGCGCGTTCAGGATCCCAAATTGACATCAATGTCTCGGCGATTGGTGACGCCGATAGCCTGATGGGCGGCACGTTGGTGATGACGCCCTTAACGGCAGCAGATGGAGAGATTTATGCAGTCGCACAAGGGACGATCATCGCCGGCGGCGCCTCGGTTGAAGGGGATGCCGCCAGTGTCGTTGAGGGCGTTCCGACGGCCGGGACCATACCATCTGGCGCGCGCGTTGAACGCGAGGTCGAGTTTGAACTGTCCAGTTTGTCTGTCATGCGGTTAGCCTTAAGAAGCCCGGACTTCACGACGGCCGGGCGTATCGAAACCGCAATCAATTCGGCATATGGACGAAACGTGGCCTTGATGCTCGATTCCGGAACGGTCGCGCTCGACCTTAATGCAACCCAAGAGGTATCACCGGCCCATGCCGTGTTTCGGATTGAAAACATTCTCGTAGAACCCGAAAGCCGCGCGCGTGTCGTTGTTGATCAAAGGTCTGGCACAATTGTGATGGGCGAGGATGTGCGCATTTCTAGGGTCGCCGTTGCGCAAGGCAATCTGACATTGCGGATAGAAGAAACACCAATTGCCGTGCAACCTAATCCCTTTGCAGAAGGCGAAACTGTCATTGTCCCTCGCACGGATGCGCGCATCGAAGAAGACCCCGGAAATGGACTTGCCGAAATTGCTGGCGGCACGTCGCTGTCGCAAGTGATTTCGGGGCTAAATGCGCTCGGTGTGTCTCCGGCGGACATGATTGATATCCTAAATGCGATCAACGCCTCCGGCGCTTTGCACGCGGAGCTGATCGTGCGTTGAGCGCTTTGGCCGCGTCGATTGAATTCCTATGATTTGAGGAACCGCATCGTTGCGCGCGCTGCGTTCCCGTCCAGCGCCAAAAGGACTCTCTTTTGCACATCGCGAGGCTGGCTTTTTAGAATATAGGCAATGACGGCAGGATGTTCTTCGCCAAGATTTCGTTCGTCAAGATTGTCTGCAATCTTCGATGCAAGATTGGCGGGTGGTGCCTTTTTGACAGTGGGTTCCGGTTTTTCGACGACCGGAGCCACTTCCTTGTCATCTGCCAAGAACCCAAGGTCTCGAAATTTTTCCAGCAGGCCATTTCTGTCTTCACGGGACGCCTCTCCCGAAGACACACCTTTTACGGCAGAACGCAGCGCAAAGGTCAATTTTGGATCAAGCCCGGCTTTTGCCAGTCGCTCAACGCCGTTCGGACCAAATAGGTCAAGCAAGACTTTGGCCTTGTCCGAGAATTTTTCGCCCGCTACCGCTTGGCGTTCTGCGGATGTATTTGATGGCATAGCTGCCTCCTAAAAATAGCTGCGGACAAGGGCGCCGGTCACCAGGGCCCAACCATCTGCAATGACAAAAAAAGCAAGCTTGAATGGCAGCGACACAATCGCTGGCGGCACCATCATCATCCCCATCGACATAAGGACAGCCGCAACCACAAGATCTATGATCAGGAATGGCAAAAAGATCAGAAAGCCGATCTTAAATGCCCTCTCTACTTCGCTCAGCATGAAAGACGGGATCAGGATTGACGGGTGCGGATCTTCCAAATCGGTTTCACCGCGCAAGCCCGACATTGTTTGCAAAGTCTCGGTGTCCACGCGCCCGAGCATGAAATCGTGAAATGGCGCATAGGCCCGCGAGATCGCCTCAACTGTATCGAAGCGCCCTTCCAAGAGCGGCTCGATACCCGTCTCATAGGCCGCGTCAAAAACGGGTGACATGACGAAGTAGGTAAGAAACATTGCCAAGCTGACGATTAGCATATTGGGCGGCGATTGCTGCAGGCCAATGGCTTGGCGCAAAATCGACAGGACGGTCACCACAAAGGGAAAGCAAGTGATCATTATTGCCAATCCCGGTGCAAGACTGAGAACGGTGATCACGGCAATAATCTGCAAACTGCGTGCGGTCAGGGACTCTTGGTCGCCGAAATCGATATCGATCCCTTGTGCGCCGATTGGCGCAGAGAATGTGATCCAGATCGCGATGACCAGGAACGTAACCGCCCACCTTCTATCCATCGCTGGAATCGACCATTTCTAAAACACGAACACCAAGCTGCGAGGTGCCCGCATCTTCTGTTTGGACCAGTTCGCCGATAGCCACCAAACGCTCGCCAATATAGAGCTCAACCGGATCTTCAATTCTTCGATCCAGTGGCAGAACATCATCTTTGGTCAAATCCAAAAGGGCGGAAATCGTTGGTCTTGCATGTCCGACTGAAACCTTAATCTCAACTGGGACAGAGCGCAGCCGGCCAGAATTTGTCGATCCATCAGGCATGTTGTTTCTCCATTTTGGAATTTGAAACCAGAGCGTAGTCGCGAATTGCAGTGGTCGTTTTCTCGACCAACTCTGACAGGTCGATTTCGCGTGCCTCATTGGCATAAGTCAGTGTTACGCGCCCATCAGGATAGGCAGGTTCCGCACGAATGCTTAATTCCAATTCAAGGTAGGTTTCTTTCAACCACTCCAGACGCTTAGCTGTTTCTTCACTCGTGATGAGTTGACATTCGCCCTCTCCAATGTCGAAGATGATCTTATCAAGCTCAGCCATCACAATGGGCAAAACAGCCTCGGCTGACAGTGCGGGAAGAAAGCCCGTCAAAATGGACCCAAACAGCCCAGCTAAGCCAGAGATGACTTCGGCGCGGGCTTCTTGGTATGAAAAGGACAGATCGCCGAGGTTGCGTTCAAGATCGACTGCTATGCGTCGATCTGATTTCTCTTGCTCGGCAACCGCGTCGTCCCACCCTGTTTTATAGCCAAGCTCGTATCCAGCCAGCCGAATTGCCTCTGCATCTCCAGAGGCCACATTCGACCCGCTGGAGGATAGCGATCGGCTTCCGAAATCTTCTAAGGTTAATATGCGGGTCGTCACGTTACCTCTCCATCTTCTTCCATCCATGAACGAAGAATTTCGACAGTTTCTTCCTCACGCTCTTCAATAAGTTTTCGCAGCCGCGCGACCGGATCGGCGTCTTGCGGCGCGTCATCGATAATCTCCGGGTGAGCCGCATTGGCAATTTCAGGCCCATCGGCTTGCGACACGGGTGCAATCTGCGGCGGTCCGGCCTGGCTGGCAGGGGGGAGCATGGCGGGGCCGCTTTGGCCGGCCGCAGTCGGAGCCGCAATCGCAGCGTTTGGCGCAAGCGGCGGAAGGTCCGGTAGCGTCACATCGACATCTGATGCAACTCGAAGCGCTGGACGCACTATCCCAAAGGCAATTGCCAAGGTGATCACAACCAAGGCGACAAGTTGGAACAGACTCATGATGTCTAAATTGGCAAAGAGTGTACCACCATCTGCGGTTTCTGCCAGAGAGTTGACCAAGGGTTCAAACGCGAGCGATTGAATGGTCACGACATCCCCCCTCGCCTCATCAAAGCCAATTGTTGACCCCACTAGAGATTGAAGCGCTGCAAGTTCTTCTTGAGGGCGTGGTTGTCGCACGATCACCCCGTCAGCGCCCACGACTGGAACAGCATTCACAAGAACAGCGACGGTAATGCGCCGGATGCTTCCTGGACCGCTTTCTGTTTCGCGTTGCGTTTCAGAAACGTCATAGGTGACCCGCTCGCGGGTCTCAGAGCTTTGAAGGGTCGAACTCCCCCCTTCTCCGGCTGCGCCATCTCCATCCGGAAGGTTCGATGCAACAGTTACAGCCGCTTCGCCGCTTTCGCGCGAGGTATTGGCCATCTCCTCTGACTCAGTTCCAACAACAACGCGGCTATTGGGGTCGATTATCCGTTCGAACACCGTCTCATGGCTGTTAACCAGTTCGACACTAACCTCGACCACCGCATTGCCTGGCCCGACGCGTGCGTTCAGCAGTCGTTCAACACTTCGGCGAAGCTCATCAGCCTGCCCGGCTGCGTCACCGGCGGGGTTTTGCAGATCATCGCCGGACAGAACCCGCCCGGAATCAGAATCAATAATCGTCACGTTTTCGGGCAATAATCCAGGCACAGCGGAAGAGACAAGATAACGTAAAGCTTGCGCATGCCCGCTGGAAATGCCGCCAGAAACAGGCCTGATGCTGACCGAGGCTGAAGGCTCCCGCTGCGGGCCGAACGGGTCAGTTCCACCCGCCGCAAGATGAACGCGCGCCGCCCGCACCCGGGGACTGGCCGCAATCGTGCGCGCAAGCTCTCCTTCTTTTGCCCGCCAATAGGCGGCATCAAACATTTGCGACGTGGTCCCAAAGCCGGAAAGCGAATCTAGTAGTTCGTACCCCGCAGCGCCAACAGCAGGCAGGCCTTCGCCAGCCAACGCCATCCGCAAAGCATCCCTTTCGACTTCTGGAACATGAATAGAATCGCCCCGAATCTGGTAGTCGATTCCGCGAGAATCCAATGCTGTAACAACTTCGCCTGCGGCGGCTGGATCAAGCCCGGAATAGAGAAGCGCATAGGTTGGCGCGGCGGCCATTCTGGATAGAAAAATAAGGATCGTAGCAAGGGCTGCGAGGCCACCGATCAAGGTTGCACGGCGGCGTAAATCCATACCGTTCCACAAGTCAACTAATGGCTGCACGAGCGCATTCTCCTTCTCCTGCCTTTCTGGCGGGTTGGACTTGATCAAACCTCACGCCGCTTAAGATTTGGTTAGCTCTGATCTGCTTATGTTCTGGCTGTCAGCCAACGATAGGAGGTCCATGGAATGGCCGAAGACGCCGCAAATGATGCAGACCAGCCAAAGAAAAAAGGCATTTTGTTTCCGTTGCTTATTGGACTTTTCCTAGCAGGCGCGGGCGGCGCTGGTGGTTTCTTCGCGGTCAACATGGGCTTGCTGTTTGGCGACGGCGAAACAGCGAGTGATTCTCATGACGAATCCGAACATGCAGAGGGCGATCATGCAGAAGAAGATCACACGTCCCGACCTGATATTGTTGACGTTGCATTTGTCGAATTAGACCCGGTGGTCATCTCGCTTGGGTCCAATGAAAACGGGCGCCATTTACTCTTCTCGGCTGCCTTGGAGGTTGCCCCGGACGACGCTGAAGCTGTCGAACATCTGATGCCGCGCGTTATGGACGTTTTGAACAGCTATCTCCGCGTCATCGACATGGATGAGCTTCATGATCCACGCACACTTGTACGCCTTCGTGCGCAGCTTTTGCGCCGGGTGCAGATTGTCACCGGTGACGCCTTAGTGCGTGACCTTCTTGTAACTGAATTTGTGGTGAACTGAATGCTGCCTTTCGACCAATTTATGACATATGCCGCCGATGCCCTTTTGCTGGTTGCGTCTCTTGGAGCCGGAATTTTTTGTCTTATCCTGTCCCGTCGGCTGTCCAAGCTGTCACGGATCGACAATGGCCTTGGTGGCGCCATCGCGGTTCTTTCAGCGCAGGTCGATGACATGAGTAAGGCACTGACCGAAACGAAATCTGGCTCAGAAGGATCCGCACAAAAGCTAGAGGCATTAAACCGCGAGGCACGGACATTGGCGGAAGAATTAGAACTTATGCTCGCTGCGTGCCACGATCTTAATCAACCCTCCTCGCCGGCTCAAACGCCAGAAGAAGAAAAAGACGATAATATCTTCTGGGAAGAAGCCAACGCAGCAGCAAATCCGGGCAATGAAGGAGAAATCGCCGTACCGCTTTTTCTTAGCAGCAAATCACGCTTGGCGCGGGTAAACTAAGATGGGCGTGAGTGGAAAAAAACGCCGGTCCTTTTGGCAGAAATCCGGCCTGCTCCTGATTTTCATGTTGTTCATGACATCTGGCCTATTTCGCATCGGTAGCCTCGATTTTGCTCAGGCAGCTGTGTCAGGCGACCAAGGGAGGCTTGCAGGCTATAGCGCGGCCCTGGCGGACACTGATCCGGGCCAATGCGCACCAATTGAACCGCTGCACTTAGCACTGACGCGCGTCGAAGGGCGCGCCGAGGCCCTTGATCAGCGCGAAGAACACTTAGATCAGCGCGCGCAATCTTTGCATGAAGCCGAGCAAATGCTGGCGGTTCAACTGGCGACTTTGGAAGCGACGGAAGAGCGATTGGAATCTCTTCTAGCCCTAAGCGACACAGCAGCCGAATCCGACCTCGCCAGACTGACCCAAGTCTACGAAACCATGGATTCTGCAGACGCTGCAGCGCTTTTCGCACAAATGGACCCCGGATTTGCTGCGGGATTTCTGGGCCGAATGCAGGCCGAAGCGGCGGCAGGTGTTTTAGCCGAATTAGAGCCAGAGACCGCCTATTCCTTCTCCGTCCTTTTGGCCACGCGCAACGCGTCAGCGCCGGCTCAATTAACTGACTGAAACTGAACTTGGGACATTAACTTAGAGGTTTGTATGTTCGGCATTATCGGCATTATCGTAATTTTCGTCATGGTGTTCGGTGGCTATCTTGCCGCCGGCGGCAAGATGACCATTATCATGCAGTCTCTTCCTTATGAGATGACAATGATCGGCGGCGCTGCCGCGGGTGCCTTCATCATTTCAAACGATGTTTCCGGCGTGAAACACACGATTAAGGACATTGGAAAAGTCTTCAAAGGCGCGAAATGGAAACACGATGACTACCGTGATTTGCTATGCCTTTTATTCGAACTTGTCCGCCTTGGGCGCGAAAACCCGGTTGGACTTGAGGAACATACAGAAAACCCAACAGAGTCCTCCATTTTCGCAAATTACCCAAAGATACTTGGCGACCAAGAAGCGGTGGATCTTATTTGCGACACGTTGCGATCTGCGTCTCTTAATTACGATGATCCGCATCAAGTCGAAGACGTCATCGAAAAACGAATGGAAGCTAATCTGCACCATGCAATGCACTCCTCTCACGCTTTGCAAACCATTGCCGACGGCCTTCCTGCGCTCGGAATTGTGGCCGCGGTTCTGGGCGTCATCAAAACCATGGGGTCTATTGACCAACCGCCAGAAATTCTTGGCAAACTTATTGGCGGCGCGCTGGTCGGGACGTTTCTGGGCGTTTTTCTTGCCTACGGTTTGGTTGGCCCATTTGCGGCCCGGGTAAAGGGGATTGTTGAAGAAGATCATCATTTTTACGGTCTGATCCGCGAAGTACTGATCGCCAATCTATATAACCATGCAACAAATATCTGCATCGAGGTTGGTCGGCAGAACACGCCAGGTCATCACCGTCCTTCTTTCGCCGAACTTGAAGAAGCTCTCAAAGGGCTTAAGCAGGCCGCTGCGTGACACTTACCCGTAGATCACTACTTGCAGGGCTTTGTTCCATCGCCGCGACCGCAAGCGCGGCACAAGAATCGTCGATTAGATCTGGAGAGCATGGGGCTTTTACAAGATTGGTCGCCGAAATTGGTGCAGATCGCGAGTGGGTCCTTCGCAATCAAGGCCACGAATTTTTCATCGAATTCACTCCAGACAATCCGCAATTCGGCGTTTCGACGATTTATGAACGGATTACGCGCGATCGAATCGCAAATGTAACAGCCGAGAATGGGTTAGAAATCGAACTGGGTTGCAATTGTGACATTTCAATCGAACGCTACCGCGATACCTTCATTATCATTGACGTCAGCGAAGCCGCCGAATCCACATTAGATTTGGAACATAACGTGTCAGATCCGTCTGTGCCGCAAGCAGCGCTCGTAGCGGACTTGCCAATGTTTGCTGGCACGAGGCAGTCCGATGCAATTCCCCCCGCATCCGGGGATCCGGTTACGCCGACCCCTCCAACTCCGTCGTCTGAAATTGCGAATGCCGCAAATATCCTTGCCGAACAAATGGCGCGCGCCACCGCCGCTGGCCTTTTGAACGTAGCACCTGATGAGCCATTCTCGTCAGCAGATCCCTCTGTTTTGGCCGCTGCAGATCAAGATGCAGCGACCGGATCTTCGGACGGTCTGCAAACAGGGCCGATCCCGATATCAACATTGAATGCGTTTGACTTGAATGCAGACACACCCGCCGTCGAGATTTTCTCTCCGTTTGTTGGAGAGTGTATGCAAGAGCCCGACCGCCCTTTCGTCACATGGGACGAAGACTGGAGTTTTTCGCACGGCATTGGGGTTTTAAGGTCTGGGCTCTATAACGACCGCGGCGCTTTGAACGAAGAGATGGCACTGCGCCTTGCAGAGTTCTATCTGGCGCATGGCTTCGGCGCCGAAGCTGACTTTTGGTTGAACGAGCATCCACATCCGCCCGTATTTCATCGCGCCCTTGCGGATTTTCTTGAAGACCACCATCCAAACGCTTTTGGTCCGTTTGACGGCGCACTCGATTGCCGCGGAGAAATATTGTTTTGGATATTTCTCGCCGCAGATTCTCCGTCCCAACCCAGTGTCGAATTGAAAGAAACGATCTTGGGGGCGTATTTCCAACTTTCCGGAGCGGCCCGAGATCAATTCGGTCCAATTTTGGTCCGTCGGTTCTTGTCCGTAGGAGAAGAAGGGGCCGCCATGGAAATCCGAGAAAACTTGGTATTGGGCAGCCGGCTATCGCCGTCGGATTTGCAATTAATGGACGCCGAGATGGCCTATCATTCCCCGAATAATAGCGGTTCATCTTCGCCCACCGAAGTATTCCCGTCTGCAGCCGGAAGCCACAATGCAAACAGGGCAATGGCCTTGTACTTGCGCAACCAAATCCAGGTACAGGGAACAGTCACGCCAGAAGACCTGATGGCAGCTGACGCATTGATTTTGGAAACTGATCCCGGGCTAGAGGAATATGGCCTTGTTCATATGACGACGGTTGGGCACGCTTTACGCGGAAACGTGGAAGTTGTTTTGCAACATCTACTTCGCGGACAAGATCAAATTGGTCAGCGTGTATTCACGGACATCGTTCAAACATTGATGGAGCAGCAACACACTGCAGAACTAATCCTGCTTTTGTCGTCCCCGGAATTTGGGCAGTTTGGGCAGTTTCAGAACCACGCATTCAGACGACGCGTCGCTCGGTATTTTCTGGACCACGGTGTACCCAATATGACCCGAGACATCATAGCCTCTGGCGGCGCACCGCATGAATTGGATCGCGAGATCCTATCGGCGGCGATGGCAAGGCTTGCGCGAGATGCCTCCACCGATATTCCAATTTTCAACAATTCCGGCGCGGCATCAGGCCCGCTCCCCGAGATCGGCGAAACAGCCAGTGAAATTTCAAGCCTATTGGTTGAAAGCGCCGCAATGCGAGGTCGGTTGGAGGAAATTTTATCTGCTGAGATCCAGCTACCCGCGGGCCAATAACAAATTGGTAACCAACTGATTTTATATTCAAATTCTCCAAGAACTGGAGTCATTCCCGCAGACCAGAAGGCCTTCTGTCGTCATGATCAGCATCCGCAATATCTTTCAGCCGACCATTTTATTCGCCTTTGCCTTAATGGCGGTAATTGTCATGATGATACTTCCAGTCCCCAGCTGGGTTTTGGACTTCGGCCTTGCTATGTCTTTTGGGCTAGCAATTTTGATTTTCACCGTAACGCTCTTCATTGAGCGCCCGCTGGATTTCTCGGCTTTTCCAACAGTTCTTCTGGCAAGTCTGATGCTGCGGCTGTCGCTTAATGTTTCATCTACCAAATTGATCATTGGCAATGGTCACACAGGTACGGACGCCGCTGGAGGCGTAATCGAAGGGTTCGCAATGTTTGTCATGGGCGGCAACGTCCTGATGGGCCTTGTTGTCTTTGGTGTTTTGCTGATTGTTAATTTCATTGTCATCAACAAAGGCGCGGCGCGAATGGCAGAGGTCGGCGCCCGTTTCGCCCTAGATGGGATGCCGGGACGCCAACTGGCGATTGACAGTGACATGTCCGCCGGGGCGATTGATCATACAGAGGCAAAGGCGCGCCGCGAAACCGAACAGGCCGAAACGACGTTTTTTGGATCACTTGATGGCGCGTCAAAATTCGTAAAAGGCGATGCGATCGCCGGGCTACTTATCACGCTTCTCAACTTGCTGATGGGCCTTGTGTTTGGCGTGGCGATCCACGGGATGCCCCTCTCAACTGCTTTTGAAACCTATTCCGTTCTTACCGTAGGCGACGGATTGGTTTCACAGATTCCCGCAGTTATCATCGCAATCGCCTCTGCATTGCTTTTGGCACGGGGCGGAACAACAGGCGCGACAGATGTCGCCCTTCTGTCTCAGCTTGGGAAACACCCCACGGCCTTGGCAACCGTCGGTGGATTGATGGCTATTTTTGCAATCGTTCCCGGTTTGCCTTTTTTCCCTTTTTTGATCGGTGCTGTTTGCTTGGCGGCCGCAGCGTATTTTCGATCAGCCGCATTAAAAACGGCCAAAAAGGAAGAGGATATCGCCGCCAGCGCGCCCTCTGCGGCACCGGCTGAGAAAATTGGTGACGTGTTAGAGCTAGACGACATCCACGTTGAATTCGCGCCCAACCTTGTGGCCATGGCGCTTGATCCCGCGAATGGGTTGGACGCCCGCATTCGCAATATGCGTGAACATATCGCGCGCGGATTTGGGCTCATTTTGCCAGAAATACGCCTGACCGACCGAGATGACCTTCCTCCGGGCCGCTATTCGATCCGCATTCAAGGGATTGAACATGCGCAGGCGGAATTAGAAATTGATGGCATTCTGCTGTTAAAAGACGGTGATGATATGCCCCTGCCGCCGGGCAAAGATGTGTCGGAACCCGTTTATGGCGCACCTGCGAGATGGATATCGAACCGAGATCGCGAAGCTGCTGCGCTGCAAGGCGCAACTGTTGTGACAGCCGGAGAAGTTCTGGCTACTCATCTATTGGAAACGCTGAAGAAAAACCTGTCCAGGCTTTTGACATTCAAAGCCCTTCAACGGCAACTCGATGCCTTTGTTGAACTGACCAACCCCACCAGATCCGAAGAAAACCGGCGCCTTCTGAATGAGCTTGTCCCCGATAAAGTACCAATGGATATTTTGCACAGCGTTTTACGCTTATTGTTGGCTGAACAGGTGTCGATCCGAAATTTACCCCTCATCCTTGAAGCAATTGCAGAGATAAGGCCGTCAACCCAATCGCCTGATCTGATTTGCGAGCATGTCCGCCAGCGGTTGGGCTTTCAATTGGTGTCTGAACTGAAACGTGATGACGGCACGTTGCCGTTGGTTCAGCTTTCGGGCCAATGGGAAGACGTTTTTGCGAAGCATCAAATCCGGTCCGAAACCGGCCCCGCTGAAATCGCTTTGCCCCCGGAAATGTTCAATTCACTTGCCCAATCTGTCGGTGAAAAGGTCGCGCAAGCAGCTGACAAGGGAACCTATCCTGCCGTTGTAACATCCTCGCTCCGCCGGAGATATTTGCGGACTGTGTTGCTGTCCCGCGGGATCTTAAACCCAGTTTTATCCTTCGAAGAAATCGGGCTTGAGGCAAAACCAGCGCTTGTGGGTGTTGCAGCCCCATGACGTTGATTTTGGCGGATATCCTCGGATTAAGCCAAAGCTACCTTTTGGCATTTTATGTAATTTTTCTTCGTATCGGCGCTGCCTTTCTGGTTCTGCCGGGGTTTGCAGAACAATTCATCCCTACGCGCGTTCGGCTGGGATCAGCGCTTGCTGTTGCCGCGATCCTCACGCCGGCATCCCCGATTTCGACAACGGTTTTGGAGGTGGATTTTCGGTCTTTCGCCATTTTCAATGTAACCGAGCCCGTCGCGGGATTGCTAATCGGATTGGCTGTCCGCTTTGTCGTGCACGCCATTCAGGTTGCAGGGGCCATCGCAGCGCAATCCGCATCACTGTCGCAAATTGCAGCGGGCGTTACGCCAGAACCCCAACCGGCAATTTCCGGAGTCTTGTTAATCGCAGGAGTGACGCTCGCCGTGATTTCGGGATTGCATATACACATCGTCCATATGCTGCTGGCGAGCTATGAGATTCTGCCGCTTGGCATTCTTCCCGAAGCTGGCGCCGTGGGACGATGGGGCACTGATAGCGTCGCGGCGTCTTTCTCGCTCGCCTTTACTTTGGCCGCGCCTTTCGTCATCGCGTCCGTTCTCTACAATTTAGCGCTTGGCGTAATCAACAAGGCGATGCCGCAATTGATGGTAGCCTTCGTCGGCGCCCCGGCAATTACGTTTGGCGGACTGTTCTTGCTTTTCCTGAGTGTGCCATTCTTGCTTCCGGTATGGCACGCGGTTTTGCTATCGGTGCTGGCTGATCCAATGGCGGCACATCCATGAGCGAGGACACCAGCCCTTCCGACAAGCCATATGACCCAACGCCTGCCCGTCTAGAAGAAGCGCGGAAAAAGGGCGAAATCGTTCGGTCAAACGACCTGAACACGGCCGTCGTTTATGGTGGCTTCTTGCTGATCTTGGGTGTTTTTGGCAGCAATTTAGCAAGCCAGGTCGGGCAAAACCTGACTGTCTTCTTAGATCAGGCTCCAGAATTGGCCGACCTATTAATTGGCCCGAGCGGAAGATCTTTGGCGGGCGGAATCATGCGCGAAACCATGATGAGCTCGACTATGTTTTTACTTTTTCCGGGGCTTTTGCTGTTGGTGTCGCTGTTTGCTCAAAGGGCGATATTGTTTTCCCCTGAAAAGTTATCGCTGAAGCTGAACCGCATTTCGCCGCTATCCAATGCCAAGAACAAATTTGGAGCCAATGGACTTTTTGAATTTCTGAAGGCTGCCGTAAAACTGACGATATATGGTGGCTTGCTTGCGTGGATGCTGTGGAGCAGACGCGACAGGATAATGGCATCGCACCAAGGCTCTCCTGGGCAAATCGCGGCTGAACTTGGCCGGTTGATGCTAGAATTCCTGATGGCGGTGTTTATCCTGGCGCTTGTTTTGGCCCTGATCGATTACTTTTGGCAGACCGCACAACATCTCAAAAAGCACCGAATGACTCGACAAGAGTTAATGGATGAAACCAAAAACCAAGAGGGTGATCCCCAATCCAAGCAAAAAAGACGGCAACGCGGGCAAGAAATTGCCTTGAATAAGATGATGACGGAAATCCCGGATGCCGATGTGATTGTGGTGAACCCTACGCATTTCGCTGTTGCATTGAAATGGGACCGCGATGGGGGCGCTGTGCCCGTATGTGTTGCGAAAGGTGTTGACGAAATTGCTGGCCGCATACGTGAAATCGCGGCCGAACATGCTGTACCGATTTTTAGTGATCCACCGACCGCACGTGCCCTGTTTGCCTCTGTGGAAATTGGCGATCCGATAGCGCCGGATCACTACCGCGCTGTCGCCGCGGCCATCCGTTTTGCAGATCGGATGCGCGGGCTGGCGCGGAGTCTCAGATGAAGTCAGTCCACAAAAAACGCCTCGAAATGCTCTCTGAAATTGCTACGTTAAAGGCGGATTTGGCAAAATTCAAAGCTGCGGAAACCGTCGTAAAGGAGGCGCGAATAAAAGAAGCAAGGGAAGAGGTGTTAAACCGCGCCAAGGCCGCAAAAAACGCTGGCGACACCCCTGAAAACGCCTTGCTCACAAATCGCTTTCTCGGACTATGCGATCAAGACCTTCGAGTACTGAACAGCGAATTGGCGCGGGCTCGTGTTGATCTCGACAAACGACTTCGAACCGCTCGGTTCGAAGAAGGACGACGTCAAGTCATCGACAAATTGCGCAAGAATTAGAAAGCAGCGTTACGCGTCTTGGCGGACGATATCCACGATCAGGACGTCATGGGCAATGTCACCAAGAACCTGATGGGCCGCTTCCCGCAAACCACTTCTCAACGGCGTCATCGCCTCTACCGACGTGAAACTGTCATCAAACCCTCCGACATTTGCGTGAGCGAACATCACGCGCAAAAAGGCATCACGAAGGCGCGGTTCTCGGTCGAAAACGGCCTCGTTTTCTCCGGCATCTACTTCGACGGTCAAGGACATGACAACCAAAGATCGCACTGTGCCATGCCGAACAATTGGCACGATAAACTGGTTATTTAAGCGGACATACTCATAGGGGCTGTCAGCGCTGCTATATTCGTTGTCCTCGCTGTGATCGTCGTCATCTGCGTGGTCATCAGAGGCGGCGACATCTGTGTTACCTCGCTCCTCGGTTAAGAAAAGAGCGGCGCCGACTCCTCCGCCGACGCCGATGAAAAGAAAAAGGACAGGGATCAGGAGACGCAGCATGGTGGTTCCTTAAAAGGGCAAAATGATATCTGCGATTTGCTGGCCATAGCGCGGCTGCTGTACGTCAGTGATCTGCCCGCGCCCGCCATAAGAAATACGCGCATTGGCAATCTTGTCGTAGGTGATCTCATTTTGGCGCGAGATATCTTCGGGCCGCACATAGCCGGTCACTAAAAGCTCTCGCAGTTCAAAATTAACCCGCACTTCTTGCGAACCTTCGATACGCAAAACCCCATTCGGAAGGACTTCGATCACAGTTGCCGCAATACGCAGAGTAAGCTCTTCATTTCGACGCACAGACCCCGCCCCACCAGATGAGCTGTTGCTACCGAGATCAACGGCCTCTGCCATCGATGCGCCTTCTGGCAGGTCCCGGTCAATGCGCTGCGGGATACCAAAAAGCGACGGGACTTGCATCGATTGAGATCCGCTTCGTGACCGGTCCGTCGCATTCGAGATTTCGGCGCTTTCGTCAATCTCAATAACAACTGTCAGGATATCGCCTTGCCGGTTAGCACGGCGGTCCCCAAGTAAGGATTGACGCCCCCCAGACCACAGCGATGACGCGCCACTGGGCGTCTCAGCCTCAAGCGAGGCAGGCATCCCAGAATAGCCCATCGCGTGATACTGATTGCCGTCTGTCGTGGGGTTAAAGTCCGGACGGCGTCCAACATCGGCCAATGGCGAACAACCTGCGGCCAATGAAATCCCAACCAATCCCGCCAGAAAAATCATTTGTCTCAACATTATTGGAATCCTCTATCGGGTTGGGCCAACAGCGGCGAGGCCGGGGCTAATCACAGTTGCAGTTACAGTGTTGCGAGAGGCGAGGTTCATGACGCGAACCCGCTCGCCTATGCCGGCGCGGTCCAAAACGCGGCCTTCGGTCAGGATCAACAGCCCGCCATGATCAAATTGCAGCGAAATGATTTCATTTCGGTTCACGACGGCGGGCGGGCGCAGGTCACCCGGTTGAATCGGGCGGCCGGGATAAAGGTTAACGCGTGCCTCCATCCCAATGGCTTGTTCCGGGTGGTCCAACGCGCCAGGCGTCGTGCCTTCGATCAGTACCACATCAGACGGGCCAATCAGCGACATCGATCGGATGGTTCCCGTTGCGACCAGTGTTTCCGCCACGGCGGGACCGTTCAAAAAGGCGAACAAAATTAGGGCAAAGATCCAGCGCATTTTAACGGATCTGCGTTGTTGCGCCGAGCATTTGGTCGGCCGCTGTTATGACTTTTGCGTTCAGCTCGTAGCCGCGTTGCGCTTCAATCAAATCGGTGATCTCACGCACAGAATCGACTGAGCTATCTTCAAGATAGCCTTGTCGCAACGTGCCAAGACCGTCTTGGCCCGGATCGCCGACAAGGGCCGCGCCAGAGGCTGCGGTTTCGAGGAACAGGTTGGAGCCCATCGCCTCAAGCCCGCGCTCATTCGGAAAATCGACAAGGGTGAGCTGGCCCAGCACCTCTGGTTCAACGCGATCATCAAAATAGGCGTAAATCTCGCCTTGCGCGTTGATTGAAATGCTGCGCGCATCGTCGGGTATCGTGATGCCGGGGGCGACGGTAAAGCCCTCTGCTGTCACGATTAATCCATCGCCGGTTCGGTTCAGGCTTCCGTCTCGTGTATATGCAGGAAGACCCGAGGGTAGCGTGACCTCCAAATAGCCCTGTCCCTCGATCGCTACATCCAATTCGCCGCCAGTATGAGATAGCGAACCTTGGGCGATATTGACTGAGACGGCCGATGGCCGGACGCCGAGGCCAAGCTGTACCCCGGCGGGAACAATCGACCCATCCGAGGCGCTGATTGTCCCTGCACGCGTCACCTGCTGGTAATGCAGATCCGCGAAATCGGCGCGCCGAGCGTTGTACCCCGTCGTGTTCATATTCGCGAGATTGTTGGAAATCACTTCGACGCGCATTTGTTGAGCGCTCATTCCGGTAGCAGCAATCATTAGGGCACGCATGGCGGGTCTCTCCTTTTTTAACCTTGGTTCCCAATGGACCGCAGGAAGGACCGAACACGTTCGTCTTCGCGCTCCATAAAGCCCTGCCCCATCTCATAGGCACGTTGGACTTCGATCATCCGGGCGATTTGCACGACGGGATCGACATTTGAATTTTCCAAAAATCCTTGGATGATTGTGGCGCTTTCGACCGGTTCGACCCCGCCCTCGGCCACGAAGCGCACGCCGTCCCGGTGGTTGAGATCGTATTCTTCGGCCGGCTGCCAAAGACCCAAAAGGGTCAATGGGCGACCATCTGCGCTAAGGGTCCCGTCGCGGGCAAGGATGATATTATCGGCATCTGGCGGAATAAAAATTGGCGCGCCGCCCGCATCCAGCAATTGGTGACCATCTGGGTTTACCAACTCGCCTTGATCATTTGGCATAAAATGGCCCGCACGGGTCAGGCTTTCGCCCTCTGGCGTTTGGATCAGAAAATAGCCATCCCCTTCGATTGCGAAGTCGAAATTGCCGCCCGTCGGATCTATGTCACCTTGCGCCATTTGAATATGACGTCCGGCAGCCAGGGCCATTGACAGCCCCCCACCTGAGACGCCGTCAAGTTCTGCCACATGTTCGGCAAATACTACGCCTTCAGCACGAAATCCGGTGGTTGATATATTTGCGATGTTGTTGGCAACGGCCTGCATTTCACGCATGAGACCGGATTGGCGCGATAAACCAACGAAAAGAGAGCTATCCATTACATACCCTCCATTAACGGGATTAACCTATCGGTGAAAAAAGCAGTCAGCGTTTGCGTCATGAATCCCATCGACACCCAGAACACCGCGACGATTGCGGCCAGTTTGGGCACAAATGTCAGGGTCATTTCTTGGATCGACGTCAAGGCTTGAAAAAGACCAACCAAAAGGCCGGACACCAATGCCACCGCCAAAATCGGTGTCGACACCGCAACCGCCACCCACAACCCCTGCCGGAGCGTGTCGAAAAAAACCATCTCATCCATCAGACAGGCATCCTGAGGATTTCTTGGTAGGCTTCCACGACCTTGTCGCGCACGGTTACGGCGGTTTCGACCGCAAGTTCCGTTTGGGCAAGAGCCGTGACAAGGGCATGAGGATCAGCTCCGGTGGTCATCGCCGCGTGCGACATCCGCTCTCCATTTTGGACAGTTTCGGTAAAATTTCGGATAGCTTCGGAAAAAACATTCCCTTCGTTTACGTTTTGTTCTTGATTTGGCTGGGCGGCGGTCTGCCTTGCCTGCCCATACCCCTGCGCTGCGAGTGACGTTCTGATATCCATTTCCAGGCCCTCCTTAGCGGCGCAATAGATCGTTAAGAGAAGATGACATCGTTCGAACTTGTTCAAAGATCCGCATATTCGCCTCATAGCTCCGCTGTGCTTGGCGGGCGTCGGCAATCTCAACCACCATGTCGACATTCGAGCCGTCGTAATGACCGGTTTCATCCGCCAAAGGATGCGATGGGTCGTATATTATGGGCAGCATCGTCTGGTCCAAACGCACTGGGCCAGTTGTGACTGTGCCCGGAGTCGCATTAAAAGCGCGATCGGGTTGAAAACTGGTCATTTTGCGCCGGAAACCGGGCGTGTCGGCGTTCGCGATATTCTCTGAAATGTGGCTGAGGCGAGTGGTCTGCGTGCGCATGCCGCTTGCTGCAATAGAAAGCGCGTTGGAAAAGTCACTCATCGGTCATGCCTCCTATCGTCCCAAACTTGTCCGCATCACGGTCATCGCCGAGCGATAGACCATAAGCGCACGGTTATGGTCGCGTTGGGCATCCACCGAGCGCACCATCTCTTGTTCAAGGGAAACTGTATTACCGTTTGGCGCCTCGATACCGCCGGCATCAATACTGCGCATCGACATTGCATTGGCATCCCCACCAGCGGCGCGGAACACTTCGTCAAACGGAACAATATCACGGGCACGGTAACCCGGCGTATCTGCGTTCGCGATATTCTGTGCGACCTGTGCCTGACGCGCCGCAGCATGGCGTGCGCGGGCATCGGCGAGGCCGAAAATGTCTAGGTTTTGAAACATCGGGGTTTCTCCCTCGATTTGGCTACACCAAGGCTTAACCCTGATTCCTTTAGAAACGGTAAGTGACCGTGATCAAGGCTTTGGAGGGCCCGGCAATGTCGAATTTCTTCGATCCGCTACTGGCAGAAATCGGGCAACTAAATGCTGTGCATGCAATGGGCCGGGTTGTGGCTTTGGAAGCTAGTTCGCTCTGGGTTGAAGGCCTGAATAGAATTGCGGCCTTGGGCGACGCCGTCGAAATTGAAGATGGCGGCATGTCTGAAATCGTCAGGATCGAAGACAACCGGTGCCAATTATTGCCCGAAGACCCAATCGAAGGGGTGCGCCTTGGCCAACCCGTCCGCCACCATGGGCGCCGAACAATTTCACCAGGCATGCATTGGATTGGCCGCGTCATTGATCCTGATGGCTGCGCTTTGGATGGGCGGCCTCTGTTTCCTGGGCCAACCCCAATTGGGTTGCAAAACCGCCCCCCAATGGCAACGACGCGCCGGGGCTTGGGGCAGCGGTTGCCGACAGGATACGCATTATTCGATACTATTTTGCCATTGGCACGCGGGCAAAGAATTGGATTGTTTGCGGGGTCTGGTGTTGGGAAATCCACGCTCCTGTCAGGGCTCGCGCGTGGCGTGGCCGCCGATGTGATTGTCATAGGGCTAATCGGCGAACGTGGTCGCGAAGTACGCGATTTTGTTGAGGAAACGTTAGGGCCCGAAGGGATGGCCCGATCCGTTGTGATTGCTGCGACGTCGGACCGATCTGCCCTTGTCCGCCAAAGGGCGGCATGGACCATGATGAGCGTGGCCGAATATTTCCGCGATCAGGGGGCGCATGTTCTTTTGCTTACGGACTCGATTACTCGTTTTGCGCAGGCGCAGCGTGAAGTTGCCGTCGCCTCGGGTGAAGCTGCGAACCTGTCGGGCTACCCAGCCTCTATGGCCAATGCGATTATGTCGCTTTGTGAACGCGCTGGTCCTGGCGCGCCCGGGCAAGGGGATATCACTGGCGTTTTCTCGGTCCTTGTTGCCGGCTCGGACATGGAAGAGCCTGTGGCCGATACGCTGCGCGGCGTCCTCGATGGTCATGTCGTATTAAGTCGCGACATCGCAGAACGCGGGCGGTTCCCCGCAATTGACGTGTTACGATCTGTGTCGCGCTGTCTTCCGCGCGCAGCCAACGCCGAAGAAAACCGCTTGATCGCAACAACTCGCCGTCACTTGGGCGCCTATGACCGGGCCGAGTTGATGTTACAGGCCGGGCTATACGCGCAAGGCTCTGACCCTTCGGTCGATGCTGCAATTGAATTTTGGCCTGCGATCGACGGGTTTCTTTCCGAATCCAGCGCCAACCCCGAGGCGGCGTTCCACCGACTTGCCGAAATTCTTTCTCCTGATGAAAATGCCATCGAAGACCCATGAGAGCCTTAGATGGCTTGCAACAATGTCAGCGCAATTGAGGCTGAGGATGTATTAACTGAAAACTGGTTGATCTCTGATCGGGTCAAATAAAGGCGAATAAGGTCTTCGACTTTGTCGGGATCAGTAAATTGCGAGACCTCACTTGACCCGAAAACAGTCTCGGCGCGCTCTTCAAAAATCTCCAGCTGCTTCTCTAGGTCGAGTGCTCCAATTTCACTTGGCAACCCCATCGCCACCTCAAACATTTCGCGCAGCGGCGCGTCCCCCATGACTTGATACCACAACGTCGCATTTGAAACGTCCTGCCCGGCGAGGCCGGGCAGTTCGGCGGTCGTGTTCAGCGAAAGCCGCATGTCGCCGTTCACCTCACCTACTGCGATCTCGAAGGACTCAGCTTTAAAATTTTCTAGGAGGCTGTCTGCGAAGCCGGGCAAGCGGTTCAAAGGTGGAAGGTCCGTACCAAATCCAAACGCATCGGAAAGCGCGTAATAGCTTTTGTCGGCGAGTCTGTTCGCAAATGCACCGTCATCGGTGACACCCTCCGCAAGGACCTTCTCCATGAACGCTTTGTTTGGCAAATCGTCCTGCAGCCCAAACGCCGTCAGCGCGACCTTCAACAGCGTGTAATCCTGCACCAATTCTTCGGCGCTTGTGATTGACCCAATGTTTTCGCGAAAATAGTCCATTTCGCGTTCGATCACTGGAGTGGCGGCCAAGGTGGCAGTTTGCGCGCCGATCGTTTCATTAAGCAACCGCCAACCAGCATATCCTGAAAGAGGGATGACAGGCGTAAAGGTCAATTCTGCCTCGCTGCCATCAATCTTTCCTCGCGCGGCAAGAGCGCCCTTAGCGCCTTGAGCGCCTGATAGATATTGCCGCTCACGATCTGTTCTGTCGCAATGGCCATTTGCCCTCGGCTATCTGGATCCGTGAAAACTTGGCTTAGCTGTTCGACCCCGCGCAGAAGCTGAATTTTGGCCTCGTCTTCTTGCGCATCGCCCGATAAAACCAACTGTGCGATATAACAGACCCGCCGAACAGGCGTCGTGACTTCTTCGGGATGGATCGCATCTCGTAGCCGCAAAATATTGGCGTTAGGTGTCATGATCGACAGACGCGACCGCCGGTCACCGTTTTCAATGACCGCGCCATTTATAAGCACGCGTTCCTTAGGGCTAAGTTTTAGGACAAGACCGCTCATGCTGCCTGCACCTCCCCACGCAATCCGCGCATTACCGCGGTGTTGATATCGACAAGGGGGGCAAAGGATTGCTTCCCAGACAGTGCCTCGCGGCTGTGTTTCAGAGTAAATTCTGCCAGGTAAAAAATCTGCGCCCTCAACGCTTGTGGCAATGCGTTGTCGGCATCAGCCACATGGGCGGCCATCATTGTCCAAAGACGACGATTTTCATGCAAGGCCGCAGCCTTTTGCGGCATGCTTGCGCCAGGTCGATCGGCTTGCGACAGCTTTGCTGTCACATGTTCGAAGGCTGCATATTCGGTCCCGCGCTCAGTTTTTACGGCGGATTGGACCGGGGAATAGGCCGTTTTGGCCAAATAGGAAGACGTCACGTCGATATTCCTTTTCAAGGATCAGGTCATATTTGACGGGTCAGGAATGGGCCGGCGCGTTTCCCGCGCCAGCCCGGATCTGACTTACCGGAAGAGAGAGAGAATATTTTGCGGCGCTTGGTTCGCAATCGACAGCGATTGCGTCGCAAGCTGCTGCTGAACCTGAAGCGCTTGCAGCTTGGCCGAAGCCTCCTCCATATCCGCGTCAACCAATGTCCCGATGCCGGCTTTCAGCGAGTCAACGAGGGAGTCGATAAAGCTCTCTTGTGTTTCGATTCGACCCTGGGCTGAACCGAAGGACGCAGCCGAATCGATCGAGTTCTGGATCAGTGTTTCGACATTATCCAGCGCAGAATCTGCGCCTGCATCCGTCGTCACATCGATATTATCGAGACCAAAGAGGCCGCCAGATGCCGTACCGCCGGCCTGACCCGCATCCGTCAACGTCATGCTAGTACCGGCAGTTGCGTCAGTGCCGTCATAATCGACAAGGACCGTCCACCCATCCGTGGAATTCCCTGCGACCTGAGTGGTCACACCCGTTTCACCGCCGACATCGATAGCCGTTTTAAGGCCACGGGCAACGTCCTCCATCGACTCGCCCTTTCCAGCGATATAGTCGTAATCGTTGCCGTTGACGCTGATCCGATAGCTATCGCCTTCGTTCACTGTAGCGCTGGTAGACAAGGCCACTTCTTCGGCGCGATAGGTCAAGGTCGTGCTATCCGATCCCGTAGCTGCGACGCCTGAATCGCCTGTGCCAGCATTGGCGAAGGCAATCGTGTCCGTCCCGCCCGAATCCCACGCCAGATCGAATTCATCGAAGGAGTTAGTATTCGAAATCGTCAGAACACCCGAACCATTGGAGGACGCGGTAATGCCCGTCAGGCCAAGGGCGTTGATTTGACCCTCAGCGTTATCAATCATCGTTGCAGCATCGGTATCAAAGGCAACGGTAATGGTTGAGCCGTTAATGGACAGTTCCAGAGAATCTGCCCCCGATGTATTTGCATAGGTCAACGCGGTGGAGTTCGCCGCGCCAGTACTATCAATCGACGCAGCGCCGGCGGTGATGTTCGCCGCAAGCGATGTGCCACTTCCATAGACACCTGCCGTTGTCGTAAGATCCTGGCGTTCAACGGTAATATTGCTTGCTGAAACAGACCCATTAGAGGCCCGGTCGAGAGAAGACAGGACATCTACGTCCTCGGTCCCTTGCACCAGGCTAAGCCCGTTAAACTGCGCGGCGTTCACAACCGATGTGATTTGATCCCTGAGCGCGTCAATGTCGGTTTGGATTTTGTCGCGGTCGACATTTTCTTCTTGAGCGGCGACAATCTTGCCTTTGATATCCGTCAATAGATCCGTGACAGTTTCGGCTGCGTTCCGTGCGACGGCCACAGTAGATTCCCCCAGAGACAGGCTCTCTGAAATGCCTTGAAAGCCTTTCACATCCGACTCCATCACCTTGGAAATTGCCCAAACCGCAGAGTTATCTTTGGCCGTTTCGACCGTTTTGCCGGTAGAAATTTCCGATTGAGTCTTGTTGAGGCTAGCGTTGACGTTCTTCAACGTCTGTAGCGCGACCATCGCGCTGGTATTGGTCAGAATACTGGACATAGTTTGCCCTTCCATCATAAAAGCGGCGCAAGTTCCGCGCCTGTCCAGAACCTGCCGTAGCAGGTTCGCCTAAGACGTCATTCTGACGTTAGCGCCAACCGCTTTCGGCAAGGCGCGCCACCCGTCAAGGTGCCCGAGAACTTTGGCGTCAAAGCGCTAACAAGCTCCTAAGCGCCAAACGCTTAATGCTCTGAATTTTAAGTGAATTTGGTTTGTTAACTACGGTGTTCGAACCGTGGATCGCGGCGTCCAATTCGGTCGGTGCTGCCTTGCGCCGTATAACTAGAAAAGCCCGACTTTGTATTATGACGCTCTTGGATATCACGCATTCCGCGAAGGGCGGCTTGTATCAATCGGCCATGGTGCCCGGCCTTTGCCTTTAGCCCTTCCAGCCGAGAAAGAGAGCCTGCATCTAAACGTGTGACCTGCAGCGTCGATAACGCTTTTTCAAGCGCAATATAGTGCTGCGATATCTTATCAAATTTTCCCGATCTCAAGTCCACGTCCAGCCGCTCCACCGCGGTCGAGACCAAAGCAAGAGGATCTTGTCTTGCCCAGCTCATTGGCTGCCGCCTTCACGCCGAACGAGCGATTCGAACAACGCTTCTGCCAGCCCAATGCCACCACGCCCGGCCATTGCGGAGGCCTGTTCATTTCTCAAGAATGACGAAAATTGCTCTTCCCCATGCCCGCCCCCAAAACTACTGCGTGCGTCACCTGCCCCGGCATGACGTAACATCTCAGCTAAAAAGCTTGCCTCTAAATCTTCGGCCACCTCACGCAGTTCATTCTGCCTCTCAGGGCTTAACGGCGCATTGTGCAACGCAGAAACTGTCAGGTCAGTCATCTCAAATTCTCCGCAATTTCCCGAACCATGCGCCGTTAGCCGTAAAGAATTAGTAAGCTATCTCGGAAAAACTGCCTACGTCGCTGGAAGAAATCTGGGCAGTAAACATATGCAATTCGATTTGCCGCACGTGTCGGTTTCAAGAAATGAAGAAGTTGCGGTCGCGCACACAAATTCGAACATCAAACTGGGCCTGCCCGCGTTTGAACTGGTGACCGTCATGCAGGAACCGGCAACGAAGCCACTGGCCGCGCCAGAACCTTTTCCGGTGCAGGGGGTCCCCCCATTATTGCAACAAATTTCCACTTCGCTGATTGCTGCACGAAACATCGAGACGCATCCAAGCCCTGAGTTTGTACAAGATCCGATGAGTTTTCCAAATCCATCGATTGGCGATCTGGCGACATCGGAGCATTTCGCTATTCCCGCACAAACCTCATTGCTAATGGATGATGACCAAGGCCAATGGCACCAAGATTTGGACCCGCCCTTTGATGCCGGTTGGGAAGAAGAGCCTGATCGCAAAAGGGCCGGTGTTGATTTCGTTAGCCCACAGCCACCGCGCGATGCGCCGCTTGAATTTCCCACAAAACGGCCTGATTTGGCCCCTCCACAAATTGGCTCGAAGACTGAAACGGCACCGAAATCTGATGAAGTCAGGGTAATCGTCGAACGGCCTTTGGGTACAGCACCAAATTTGGAGCCACCGTTGCAGACCTATCCTGATCTCTATGGAACCGATGCTGAAACAGTTGACCCGCTATCAGCAATTCATAGTGATCAGCCGCCCATTCCCCAGCCAAATGTAGGAAATACATCGGACGTTGAGGAAGAAAAAAGCACGCCTGACCGAACTCAAAATACCCAGTTGCAAAACAACATGAGCGGCCCAGAAGCGGCGCCACCTACCCTGTATTTGGGAGATGAAGGAAATGGAGGGTCTGACGATTCTTTTCAGGCTCAGCAGCTTCAAGTGCCAGACCCTTTAGAGACCGATCCGGGCTTTTACGCCGCCACTTTTGGTGCTCATCCGCGCCCGGAAGCGAATGCGGTTTCGTTTCCTCAAACCAAGGATTCACCTTCCTCACTCGGTCAACTAGCACCGCTAGGTCCTCAAGACCCTGTCAATGCGTCAGCGCTGCCTGAGACGCGGAGCCCAACACCGCATTCGTCGCCCAAAACATACCCGTTAGCAGAAACCGGGCGACGGCGCGGTGAGGCTGAACGAGTGGCCACACAGGAAGGTACATTGGTGGCTATTAATAATATTCGGGAGCCTGTGGCACTAACGCCCCACATGGCCGCCGTTTCAATCCAGCAAAACCCGCAAGAAGGACCGCAGGCGCCCATTGGGGATCTGGAACGCCCCCAAAAGCTGCAAACTCCAAGGCCATCTGAAGTTACGTCACCAATTGCGGATGGACGCAAAGCAAATGATGCGCATCTGTCATCGCGACGCAATTTAGGTGATCGATCTTTAGTACTCCCCGCCGCAAACCAGTTGGATATGAGGCCGTTGATTACCGCACCCAAACAGCAAGTTTCTGGCAATTCTGTAACCGACCACCCGGCTGTCATTCCGGCGCAGCCTGTCGCGGATGTTCCCAACAAAACACAAACCAACCAAGTCTACCAAAGACCCGACTTTGGTACGGGGCTTTATCGAGACAATGACCTTGCAGGAAGAAATCCACGTTTGCCCGACGCCCGGCACCTTCAGAGATTTGCGACGGGCCTGCCTAAAACTTCTATGCAAGGGCCTGTTCAAACTGATCCAATTTTGACAGCTGAGGATCAGGCTGCCACGAAACCGGCCTTGGCCCGCGAAGTCGTAGGCTCAACTTTCCCCAAAACCGTTGCGGAATATTCCACCCATCGCTTTGATAACCGTGAAACCCTTCCACAGCCAATTGAAGGGCGCCGCAATCCCGTTGCAGCACTCACCGGGCCACCATCGGGCACTCTAGCCACCTTGCAAAATAGTTCCGAAATTGCATCGCAACCGGCGTTCGGACGTCCTTTTGATCCGGCTTTGGTCGAAGTTGATTTGCCGTCCATGTCGCCTAACGAAAAACCTACACAGGACGTCGCCGCGCCAACAGCCCCGCCGACGAACACCGCGTCCGTCGCAAGCAGCGCGGCGAGGCCTGCGCGGCAACTGCAGGAAGATGAGGCCCGATACTGGCCCGTGCTCGCGTCGCCAGAGGATGCGAGAGATCCCAAGCCGGAAATTGCGCCCTCATCATCCGCGCAATTTGTGTCTCAGACCCAACATCCGGCTGCCTCGGCGTCGCATTCCGCGCAGCTTGGCCATGCCATCGCGCGCCAAATAGCGATGGCCATAGGTCCTGCCGATCCAAACGCACCGATTGAATTGACGCTCGACCCGCCTGAGTTGGGCTCGGTGCGCATTACGGCAGTGCAAAGCGACGGGGGCGTCACCTTGCAAGTTCATGCCGAACGCCAGGAAACGTTAGACTTGATGCGACGCCATAGTGACCTCTTGGATCGCGAATTCTTTGGCCAAGGGCTTGAAAATGCATCCTTTAGCTTTTCTGGCGGACGGGAAGAGCATCGGGAAGGCGCCGCCTCGCAACCTTCCGTTAAATCAATGGGTATAGAAGATCCGCAGCAAAACTTGGTCGAGTTGTCGCTTGAAGCCGGATCAGGGCTCGATATTCGGATCTAGGAAAGGATCATAAGGATGGATGTAACCTCCGCCACTGCCACGGCAGCTACGGCCGTCGATAACACCGCGTCATCGACAAGCATGATCACATCAGATTTTCAGACATTTCTGACGCTGCTGACCGCGCAAATCCAAAACCAAGATCCACTCAATCCAATGGATAACAGCGAATTCGCGACGCAATTGGCAACGTTTTCTGGGGTGGAACAACAGGTACATACCAATGACCTGCTCAGTGAATTGCAAAGTACAATGGCGCTAAGCGGGATGAGCCAAATGGCCGATTGGATCGGGCGTGAGGCCCGGGCCGAAATGCCGATGTCCTTTCAGGGAGAACCGCTGACGCTCTATGCCCCAGAGAATACTCTGGCCGATTATGTCGAACTCGTTGTTACGGATTCGGATGGAAATTCGCTGCAACGCCTGAGCGTCCCGGCAACCGAGACTGCCTTTCTATGGGCTGGCGTAACAACGGATGGCAGTCCCCTGCCCGAAGGCGTCTACGGTTTCCATATCGAGTATTTCAACAATGAGACGTCTATCGGGACCGCTCCGGCCCAAGGCTATGGTGAGATCGAAGAGGCTCAGATCATTGACGGCGAGGTTTGGCTGTCTTTCGCAGGCGGGGTCCAGATCCGGTCATCGCTGGTCGAGGCAATGAGGTAAGGACGGCTCGAAAGCCGCCCGAACATCAATTTACTTCGTCGGATCGACGGGCGCGGCCCCGCTGCCTCCGGCGCCCGATATGGTCAGTTGCGATTCTGGGTAGCCCACAACGCTATGCGGCTCATACGTCCCGATATAGATGTCATACCGGCCTTGGGGCGCGTTCCCCCAAACCAAACTTGGCTGCATATTCCCTGCGCTGTCATCGTCGCAATACCACTGCCCATCGGGCCCATTGATCAAAAGCGTGGTGTCGGCTTGGCTGCTGACTTCAAAGCCAAGCGGCGCGTTGCTGCCGGAATAAACGACCCGGTAATCTGGCGCTTCGGCTACGAAACCGGCACAGCCTTGGCCAGCGCTGGACGCCTCAAGATGGCCACCTGCCATGATGATCTGGATATGCGGATCAGGGGTAAAGCCGTTGCCCAATTGAACTAGGCCAAAGGTTGGCGGCAAGTTGTAATCCGGGACTGTTGCGCGCAGATCAACCTGAGGCGTTTCCCCCGCCATCGTAGCGGCAATCCAGTCAGCATAATGCGACACGCGTGTGTAGGTGCCGTAATGGTCCCCATCCTGATGGCAATAATTGCCGCCTGACACCAAACCGACCTGAACGTAGTTACCTTGCCCATCGCGCGACAAAAGCGGCCCGCCACTATCACCGCGACAGGCGTCCGCGACGGCTTCACGGAAGCCCGCGCAGATCACACCGCTGCCGACACTGGCCTGACACAGACTGTCTTGAACGATCGGAACAGCAGCGCCTAAGAGGTTCTGCGCCGTATCCCATTGCGAGGGAGGCGCTGTGCTGCCGCGCTCGGAAACCGTCAATGGGCCACGCCCGCGGGCGATATGCGGCGGCGGCGTCAGTCCCCAACCGATAATGACAGTTTCAAGCCCGATTTGCTCAACCTGCGCGGCAATAGCCGGGGAAGAAACCGGAACGGCGGGCATGCTCATGGGGCGTGAAATTTCCAGCAGAGCGATGTCATGAACGCCGACGCCCTGATAGCCTGAATGGACATAAATCCGGTCAACATCATAGGCCGTGCCGCCTGCCTGCAAACTGGCGGTATTGCCGTAGATCTCTAGCCCGGTTGGGTTGTTGGGCGATTCTGAATCCACGCAATGCGCGGCGGTCAAAACCCACCGATCTGCAATCACCGAGCCGCCACAAAAATGCCCGTCAAACCGGCTGCGCGCATTGGGGCGGTTCAGTGAAACAATCCACGGAAAATCCCCGATCGAGACGGCACATCCCCCCATGACGCGGTCATCCGAGCAATGTTCCTGCGCCATAGCCGCCGAGGGCGCAACTGTCGCGCCAGCGGCCAAAATGGCCCCTAGAATTGCAATCTTCCTAATATCTGTCATGTTGTTACCTCCCAATAATAATAACGGCGTTCGCACTATTCTGTTGCCGGGCCACCCTCGGGCGCATCTCCATTCAAAGAGCGATCCAAAGTGACTGCCGGGTTTCCGCTGATATCGTTTGCGGCGCTGTCTTCCCCTGCCGGATCGGCAGGCCGTTCTGGGTCCGCGGGCCGTGTGGCCGCGATCCCGCTATGAAACAGCAGCGTTGCGTCAGGCGCATGGGCCGTTTCGGTTTCTGTCCCGACCCATAGCCGGTAAAGCCCGACCTCGGGCGCTGCCAAAGCCAATTCTGTGCTGTCTTCTTCGGGGCCTACACAAATCCAATCGCCATTTGGCGCCCGCAAAACCAGCACCGTCGGATCGTCACTGCGGCTTGAAATGTGCAACCGCCCCACAGGCGCCTCTAACGACAAGGTCAAATCAGGGTTCGAGGCGACAAAACCGAAACAAGTGCCGCCCAACTGGCTCGCATCCTCGTAGCCGCCCGCAAGTAAGTCAAAAACGATGCCTTCTGTCGGCAGCGTATCTTCTACTTCGATGGCCCCATAAAGCGCGCGTCCCTCCTCGCGGATACCGCGTCCGGGCTTGCCACCATCTGGAACCGAAAGGGCCACCTGCACTGGCACTTCATTTGAATCGGCCCGTTCGCCGCCCCGCTGGAAGTGCGGCGGGATCTCACCGGCAAAGGCCATTTCAAGCCATGGCACCTGGCGACCGTCTGTCGCGGTGCGGACGGAAAACGAAACTTGATACATGATATCGTCAATACGGCGCGACGGGCGTTCGAGCGCATCCAATAGCGCCTCGGTGAATAGTCCGTTTCGCCCCTCACCGTCGGATGAGGTTTGCCCGGGCGCCGCGGCATACATGATAAACGCGGACGCGCCGGGCGGCGCTTCCATGCTGGAAAGACCGACGCCAAGATCACGATCCGCACCGCGCGATGGCAAGGGGTTGTTGCGGCAAGCATCCAAGATGATGACCCCAGTTGCGCCCGTTGCAGCCAGTCGCTCCAATAGGCGCGGCGCAGGATAGGCCCAGTCCGGTACGTCCTCGGCAAAGGCAATCTCTTCGTCATCTACAGGCACAAGGTAATTCGTGCCTTTGTATTCAACACCGTGCCCGGCAAAGTAGAAAACCGCCAAATCACCGGGATTGAGCGAGCGGGTAAAATCACGAATAGCGACCTGCATTTCGCGCAGCGTTTGTTGCAGAAGCGGGCCGTCCCCATGCACGCGATAGCCAAGCTCGCTCAGCCGCGCGGCCATATCCATCGCGTCATTTTCCGGGTTAATCAGTGGGTTCGTGTTGTATTCAGAATTGCCAATAACAAGCGCCACACGCTCGGCACTCGCGGCGGTCACTCCGACGATTGCCAGCAATGAGGTGATGAGAACAGACAGCGCTAAAACCCGAAGGCTCGCCAGCCACGGCAATGCAATTCTCCTAATTCACTAACCAATTGCGGAAGAGTATGCCCCGAAAACCGGGCTGCGCCGACTCTTTTTTGATGTCGCTAAAGCTTTGTGAAGATCTGCAAATCGGCCACATTCGTTCCGGTTGCATCCGTCATCAGCAAATCGCCCGAAGCTTTTAGGGCATGATAGCTGTCACTTTCCGCCAGATGTTTGGCCGGATCAGCCCCCGCGCCCCGCATCCGCGTCAGGCTGGTATGATCCACGATTGCGCCTGCCGCATCCGTTGGGCCGTCGCGCCCATCGGTGCCGCCACTCAGGAACATCCATTCGTCTGAAATTCCACGTTTTTCGGCCTCGAGCGCAACGCGCAAGGCAAGCTCTTGATTGCGCCCACCCATGCCGCCACCGGTCAAGGTAACGGTTGTTTCACCGCCAAACAGCAATGCGGCGCCCTTTGGCAGCGCCTGTGCTTCATCCAATATTCGCGATGCAGCCGCTTTGACATTTCCGATAAGCGGCGCTTCTGACAAGATCGCCGGAAGGGTGGCCGCGCGTGCCATCGCTTGCAGGCTGATTGCGTTCGACCCAACCAAGGCTGCATCTGGTTTAGGAAGGGTTTCGGTCTTTGCCTCGGTCGCCAAAACATGGCGCACTGCGATTGGCAGATCATCAAAGACGCCAAGGCTTTTGAGAACCTCCACAGCCCCAGCCCTGTCTGAGATAGGCCCAATCGTCGGCCCACTGGCAATGACACGCAAGTCGTCGCCAATGACATCCGACAGGATCAAACTACGAAGTGGCGCAGGCAAGGCCAAAGCCAAAAGCCCGCCACCTTTGAAATCCGACAGGGATTGGCGAACGATATTCGTCTCGGTGATGTCAGCGCCCGACGCAAGTAGAAGGCGGTTTACCTCGGCCTTGTCTTCCAAGCTGATCCCGTCAACAGGGCCCGGCAACAATGCCGAGCCGCCACCAGAAATCAAAGCAATCACAAGATCATTTGCGCCTGCCCCGGCCAAGGCCGCTTTGACGGCTTTTCCCGCCGCCAAACCGGCATCATCCGGCACGGGATGCCCCGCCGCAAAGCACGCAACGCCGGGAACCTCGCGGTGGTTTTCATAATTGGTGACGGCCAATGCCTGCACGTCCGTTCCGCTTGGCAGATGGGCCCGCGCCGCGTTCAACATCCCATGGGCGGCTTTTCCGACAGCCACCAAGATGATGCGCCCGGATACTTTTGCGATGGGCCGGTCCGCCAGCGCGTCCGTAACAGCCACACTGGGATCAGCAGCATCGACACCCGCCTGAAACATCGCGAAAAGCGCTTGGCGGGTGTCTGACATGACCCCGCTCATAGTTGAGCCACCGCAACAGCCGCGAGGGCAATTGCCGCGCCAGTCAACGCATAGACGATCCGGGCGCGCCATGGGGCCGCCTTGGGTTCGGGCAGCACATTCGCCCGTGCCAAGAGCGCCTCTTCCGCCATTTGCGGCAAGCGCGGACCAAAGCGCGAAAGAACGCGCGCGGTGCGCACCAAATCGCGGATCATCGCGGCGGGGCCAATATTATCGCGGATGTAGGTTTCGACCTCGGGGCGTGCCGTTTCCCAAATATTCATGTGCTCCGGGTCAAGCGAACGCGCGACGCCTTCGACCACCACCATGGTACGCTGCAAAAGGATAAGCTCGGTCCGGGTTTGCATGCCGAATTGTTCGGTCACGTCAAAAAGACGGCTCAGCAGGCGTGCCATTGAAAGACGGCTGGCCTCCATCCCGAAAATCGGTTCGCCGACCGAGCGTAAGGCCTGAGCAAATTCGTCGATATCGCGGTCGGCAGGCACATAGCCGGCCTCAAAATGGACCTCTGCAATGCGCCGGTAATCGCGGCGAATGAAGCCCATCAGGATCTCGGCATAAACCCGGCGCGTGTATTCGTCGATCCGGCCCATGATCCCAAAATCAAGCGCGACGATATCGCCATTGGCCGCGACCTTTAGGTTTCCCTGATGCATATCCGCATGGAAATACCCGTCCCGTAAGGCGTGGCGCAGGAACATCTGCAAGACACATACGGAAAGCGCCTTGAGATCGTGACCGGCCGAGCGCAGCGCGTCGACATCACCAAGTGAGATCCCTTCGGCCCAATCCATGACCATCACATGGCGTGAACACAGGAACCAATCGATTTGCGGGACGTCGAACCCTTCGTCCTCGGCGGTATTCGCCGCAAATTCTCCAGCGGCCGAGCTTTCGATGCGCAGATCCAATTCGCGCAGAACCACTCCTTCAAAATGCTTGATCACATCGCGCGGGCGCAATCGGCGCGACGACGGTGACAGCATCTCGATCAATCCAGCAGCCAGATAAAACGCGTCGATATCTGTTTTGAAGGCCCGCTCAATTCCGGGGCGCAGCACCTTAACGGCAACCTCTTTGCCCGTCGTCCGCAACCGGGCGCGATGCACCTGAGCGATCGAGGCAGCAGCGACAGCATCCGAGAACTCAGAGAACAGCGCATCAACTGGTTGCTCAAGCTCACCGGCGATGGTGGCTTTGGCCTTGTCGGTTGGAAAGGCAGGAAGCTTGTCTTGGAGAACCCGCAACTGCTGTGCCAATTCCGGGCCGACCACATCAGGGCGCGTCGACAGGATTTGGCCAAACTTGATATAGGCAGGTCCAAGCGCCGTAAGCGCCCGCGTGATCGGCGGCAGGTCCGGGTCGCCGCGCAGGCCGAGCCATTTAAACGGCCAGCCAAGTATCCGCATACCCATGCGAACAGCGGGCGGCGCATCAAGGTTTTCAAGAACGGCGCCCATCGCGCCCGTCCTTTCGAACGTCGCACCAGTGCGGATCAATCGCCAAATGTTATGGGGTCCGCGCATCGCTTAGATCTTCCATCCAGAATGCAATGCGGCAATGCCAAGGGACAAGTTGCGATAGCTCACTTGTTCAAACCCAGCCTCGCGGATCATCGAGGCAAAGGTCTCTTGATTGGGAAAGTTGCGAATGCTCTCGACCAGATACTGATAGCTGTCGGAATCGTTAGCGATTACCTGTCCCATCTTTGGAATGACATTGAACGAATAAAGATCATAGAGCTTTTGCATTCCCGCATTCGGCAGCTGGCTAAATTCCAAAACCATCAATCGGCCACCGGGGCGCAAAACCCGAAAAGCTTCGCTTAGGGCGTCGGGGATCCGCGTGACGTTTCTAATGCCAAAGCTGATCGTATAGACGTCAAAACTATTATCCTCAAAAGGCAAGGCCATCGCGTCGCCAACAATCCAGTCCAAACGCTCGGCAAAGCTTTCGGCTTCGGCCCGCTTCTGTCCTTCGATCAGCATCGACTCTGTCATATCCAGGACAGTCGCCTCAGCCTCGGGGGCGCGGCGCAGAAAGCGGAACGAGATATCACCTGTGCCACCTGCAACATCGAGCAGTTTCTGCCCGCCCCTTGGAGCCAACCAATCCATCATCGCGTCTTTCCAGACACGGTGGACGCCCATCGACATGACGTCATTCATCACGTCGTATTTGGACGCGACGTTGGAAAAGACGCCATGGACCATCCCGGCCTTGTCGCCTTCTTCCACGGTTTGAAACCCGAAATGGGTGGTGCGTCCGTCTTCGCTCATGTCGGCGTCCTGTTTCCGATTGGGTTACGCGTTTTGTCTGTCCCTAGTCATATAGGCGACGCCCGGCTGATACCACGCAAGAAAACGGTGACGTTGTCGCAATTTGAAGTGGGGCAACACCGCGGGTCGGTCGGGTATTAACCGCCTCTGATGTTCCGCGCGATTTCCCAAACATTCGGACACGCTTCTTCCAACCGATCAATGGCGCGCCCACTTCCGACTAGGGCGAACTGAACCGGCTGGAACCCGGGTTGCGCAGGCAGATTAAGGGTAGCGCCGCGTTTTAGCTGAGTGCGAAGCTCGGCAATATCCGTATCAAAATAATCCACATCGACACGCAATATTTGTAGGCGCTGGCCCTCTGGCCCATAAGGCGTGGTCGGAACATCAACCGAAAACCCGCCAACAGAAAACGTCGCAATCCCATCGCCGCCCGGAGCATCCTGGCTAGGCGCAACTGTTAAATCCATACGCAGGCGACCATCATGGGCCCCTTCGCAATTTAACGCCAAAGAAGTTCCATCCTCATTGCGCACCCAAACGCCTGCCGTTGTTCCGCTTGACCGAAAGGCCCACTCGGCGGCGGCTGGCCCGGCAATGACAGTCAGCCCAAGGAAGGCTAAAAGGAAAAGTCGCATATCAATAAACCCTTTGCAGAAATGAATGCAGTGAGCGTAATTAACGCCCTTGCCTGAGGCAAAGAAAATAGCACCTCTGCCCTTACTGGTAGGATGTGCCCTGCGTTTGAAAGGCCAATGATGCCCGAACTTCCTGAAGTTGAAACTGTAAGACGGGGCCTAGAGCCTGTTTGCACCGGCGCGACCATTCTGAACGCCGACATCCGGCGCCCCGATCTAAGATGGCCCTTTCCAAACCGCATGGCCGAACGCCTGACCGGCGCGCGCATAACCGGATTGCGGCGGCGTTCAAAATACATCCTGATGGACCTGGATAGCGGCGAGACGTTGCTGATCCACCTTGGAATGTCGGGCCGGATGCTGATCACCGCCAGTGATGGGCGCGACGCGATGGCCGCGTTCTTCCATTCTCTGCCAGCGCCTGAAAAGCATGACCATGTCGTGCTGGACCTCGATAGCGGCGCGCGGATTGCGTTTAACGATGCACGCCGCTTTGGTGCCATGGACCTTCTGACGACATCGGACGCTGACTCGCATAAGCTTCTGGCCAATATTGGGCCTGAACCCCTTGGGAATGCATTTGATGCCGACCACCTGAAAGGCGCGTTCAAAAACCGGAAAATGCCGATCAAATCGGCGCTGCTGGATCAGCGAATCGTTGCGGGGCTCGGTAATATCTATGTGTGCGAAACCCTGTTTCGGGCCGGAATATTACCAACCACCCCAGCCGGTGCCTTATCTGCAGGCAAAATTGAAACGCTGGTCCCCATAATTCGTGATGTATTGATTGAGGCAATTGAAGCGGGGGGATCTTCGCTTCGGGACCACAGGCAAACTGATGGCGATTTAGGCTATTTTCAGCATAGTTTTCAGGTCTATGGCCGCGAAAATGATCCATGCGTTACGCCCGGCTGTAAGGCGAAAATCAGCCGTATTGTTCAGTCCGGTCGATCCAGCTTCTTTTGCCCTAACTGCCAAGATTAGGTTGAACCGGGCGGCAGGGCTGATAACCCTGCCTATCTGAGAGAGACAACACCGGACCCTACGCATGGCTTATGAGACGCTAATCGTCGACATCAAAGACCACGTTTGCCTTATTAAGTTAAATCGCCCCGACGCAATGAACGCCCTAAATGGGCAGTTGCTGGATGAGTTGTGCGTCGCGCTGGAAAAAGCCGATCAGAACGACAAGGTGCGCTGCATCGTCATTACCGGCTCGGACAAGGCATTTGCCGCCGGGGCCGACATCAAAGAGATGGCAGAAACAACGTTTACCGAAGCCTACCTGAACAATATGTTTGCCGACCCGTCGGAACGGTTGATGGGTATCCGTAAGCCGATGATTGCTGCGGTTGCAGGATATGCGCTTGGCGGCGGGTGCGAACTGGCTATGGCCTGCGATTTCATTATTGCTGCTGATACTGCAAAATTTGGACAGCCCGAGATCAACCTTGGCGTCATGCCAGGCCTAGGTGGCAGCCAGCGCCTGACGCGTTTGGTCGGCAAATCCAAATCAATGGATATGAACCTGACGGGCCGTTTCATGGATGCAGAAGAGGCCGAACGCGCCGGGCTTGCCAGTCGCGTTGTTCCAGCCAAGAAGCTGCTGGATGAAGCTATGGGCGCCGCTAATAAGATCTCGGAAAAGTCACAGATCTCGACATTGTCGATCAAAGAGGCCGTGCATCGCAGCGATGAGGTCAGCCTGAGTGAGGGTCTTCGATTTGAACGCACGCTGTTCCACGCGCTCTTTGCAACGGAAGACCAAAAGGAAGGCATGGCCGCATTCCTTGAAAAGCGCGAACCTAACTTCCGCGACCGCTAGGCGGACCGGTTCCGCTTTTCGGCTTTTCTTTTTAAGTAGAATCGCGTATCTGCCGCGCCATACATGCGTGTGAGGCCCGCTCTGGCCAGAGGTTCCGGTTCGAAACCCGGACAGATGGGTTTGCCGCGCAATTGATTTTGACTTTAGACCCACAAGGGACCAACACCATGGCAAATTCGCCCCAAGCTAAGAAACGCGCACGTCAGAACGAGCGCCGCTTTGCAGTTAACAAAGCCCGCCGTTCGCGCATCCGCACCTATCTGCGCAAGGTAGAAGAAGCGATCGAATCCGGCGATCAGGCCGCAGCTCAAACTGCCCTTCGCGAAGTTCAGCCCGAGCTGATGCGCGGCGTCACCAAAGGCCTGTTGCACAAGAACACCGTTGCGCGAAAAATGTCACGCCTGTCCACTCGTGTGAAATCTTTGGGCGCATAATTTCGCGCTAAATCTTTGAAGTATTAAAAGCGCCCGTGTTCCGGGCGCTTTTTTCTTTTCGGTAAAATTTCTAAGTTATCGGCACCCTTACAAGACGCCCTGCGGATTCGTTGCGAACGAGTCCCGAGTCAAGCGCGAAGATTGATTGCGGGGACCCGTCGAGTCCCGCTAGTTTTGATCCAAGCGATTCACATAGTCTGGGGGGACACCAGTTACTCTGACAACGGTTTTGCGATGCGTTTTCGAATTCGGAAAATGGCACGCAATGGCTGATTGGTTTAGTAACTGAACCGGAGGAAAAAAGCGTTTTCGGGCGTCAATCTTCTGGTCGTAAGGCGGGTGGCTGGGGAAACCCGATCATCTTTCTACGATAGTCCAGAGACCATTTAGCTGCGAGACATCTCGCCAGGAACGGGAAAAATCCCGGCTTGGTTCGGGATAGCTTTAGCTAAATCTCCTGCTCAACCGAGCAGACCCGCTATCGCCTTCGGTGGGGCAAAGCGCGCGGTGCGTGTTTTTCCGAAGGGGACGGTTATAGGCAAAAGTGAGGATAGCGAAGGCGAAGGTTTAGGACGGCAGCATTGACCGTCCGCGTGGGTCCGTAAAGGACTGGCGTACAATAATATGACGGGAACAGGATGACACAGGAAACTTGGGGACACGTTCGGGGCGAACTTCTTAAGTCTGTAGGAAAGAACAACTTTTCGGCTTGGATAGAGCCGATTACATTTGAAGAGGTTGCAGATCGCACGGCGCATTTCGTGGTTCCAACCAACTTCATCGGCACATGGGTCTCTCAACATTTTGGCGACGTAATTCTGCGCCATCTCATCTCGGCCGGGATGCCGGTTGAGCGGGTAGAGTTTGCCGTGGGCGGTCAAAATGCGGCGCCAGCAACCGGCAATGCAAATGCCGCGCCGCGAACTGTGACTGCTCAACCTGCGCCAGTGCCTGCCGCAGCGAACCCTGTTGTTGAGTTCAATCTCAACCCCAATTTCACATTCACCAATTTCGTGGTCGGCAAGCCCAATGAATTGGCCCACGCCGCCGCGCGTCGCGTGGCAGAAGGCGGCGCTGTCTCGTTCAATCCGCTGTTTCTTTATGGTGGCGTTGGTCTGGGCAAAACGCATCTGATGCATGCCATCGCTCATGAGTTGCGCAACAATAAACCAGAGCTGAAAGTGATCTACCTTTCAGCCGAGCAATTCATGTATCGCTTCATCCGCGCGCTGCGCGATCAGGACACCATTTCGTTCAAGGAGTTGTTCCGCTCAATCGACGTTTTGATGGTTGACGATGTGCAATTCATTGCAGGTAAAAACTCGACCCAAGAAGAGTTTTTTCACACATTCAACGCACTGGTTGAGATGGGCAAACAGATTATCATCTCGGGCGACCGTGCCCCGGTGGACATGGATGAACTGGACAGCCGTATCGCTTCGCGTCTGCAATGCGGTCTGGTGGTAGATTTGCACCCAACCGATTACGAGCTTCGCCTTGGTGTCTTGCAACAGAAATTCGAAACCCAACGCGAGCGTCATCCCGACCTGAAAATTGCGCCGGGTGTTTTGGAATTCATTGCGCATCGCGTCTCGTCAAATGTCCGCGTCCTTGAGGGCGCATTGACCCGCCTTTTTGCCTTCGCTGATCTTATCGGGTGTGAAATCACCATGGATATGACGCAAGAATGTCTGTCTGACATTCTGCGCGCCTCGGATCGCAAGGTGACAATGGATGAGATCATCAAGAAGACGTGCGAGCATTATCATCTTCGCCAGACGGACCTGATGAGCCCAAGCCGTGCCCGCAACGTGGCCCGGCCCCGGCAAATGGCGATGTATCTTTGCAAAAAGCTGACCACGCGCAGCTTGCCAGAGATTGGCCGCAAATTCGGCGGTCGGGATCACACCACCATCCTGCATGGCGTGCGCAAAATTGAAGAGCTGATCTCACTCGACAGCCAAATCGCCGAAGATGCCGAACTTTTGCGCCGGATGTTGGAAGCTTAAAAACACAGCAGAAAAGTCGATCACTTGCGCGGGCACGGGCCCGCGCAAGGATCGCGCGCCGTTGGGCCGCGATACTATGGCTTAAACGCGGTATTCTGGGCCTTTTCCGGCGCTTCCCCATTGACCTCACGGCGCCGTTGGCCAAACTTCCCAAAAAAACACTTGTGCCTGCGGGCAAAGGGGATACCCTCTGCAGCCCGCCACCTGACGGAGCCAGGACATGAAAATCAGCATTGAACGCGCGGCGCTACTTAAAGCCGTTTCTCAGGCGCAATCCGTTGTTGAACGCCGCAACACCATTCCCATTCTTGCCAATGTCCTGATCGAGGCTGAGGGGAACAACGCCAGCTTTCGCGCGACCGATCTAGATATCGAAGTTGTCGATAAAACCGACGCACAGGTCGAGCGCGCAGGCGCAACCACGGTCAGCGCTGTCACTTTGCACGAGATTGTCCGTAAACTGCCTGACGGCGCATTGGTCCAACTGACCGATGACGGCACATCTGGCCGCCTTGATGTGAATGCTGGCCGCTCGCATTTCCAACTGGCCACCCTGCCGCGCGAAGATTTCCCGGTGATGACCAGCACCGAATACAGCGCGAATTTTTCGGCCCCCGCCAGCGACTTGCGCCGGCTTTTCGACAAATCGAAATTTGCGATCTCAACCGAAGAAACGCGATACTATCTGAACGGCGTTTATATGCATGTCTCGCAAGGTGAAGATGGTAATGTCCTGCGCTGCGTGGCGACGGACGGTCACCGGCTTGCGCGCATTGATGCGGCCCTTCCTTCTGGTGCAGAAAACATGCCGGGCGTGATTGTGCCACGAAAGACCGTGGGCGAGCTGCGCAAACTTTTGGATGATGACGAGATGCAAATCGCCGTCTCGGTATCTGAAACTAAGATTCGCTTTGCTACCCCGGATATCACACTGACCTCCAAAGTTATCGATGGCACATTCCCCGACTACACGCGCGTCATTCCGATGGGCAATACGCGCCGTCTGGAAGTGGACGCCGCCGAGTTTGCCCGCGCTGTTGACCGTGTTGCCACCGTAAGCTCGGAGCGGTCACGCGCCGTAAAGCTGGCCTTGGATGAAGATCGTCTAGTTCTCTCGGTCAACGCCCCGGATAGCGGTGCAGCAGAAGAAGAGCTTGCCGTGGCATATGATGACGAAAAGCTCGAAATTGGCTTTAATGCCAAATACCTTCTTGAGATTGCGAGCCAGGTAGATCGCGAAAACGCCGTCTTCCTATTCAATTCGTCGGGCGACCCCACCTTGATGCGTGAAGGCAATGATACGTCGGCTGTCTATGTCGTCATGCCGATGCGCGTCTGAGCCGTCTCGCAAACCCAAATGCAGAAAGAGGGGCCATGACAGCCACATTCGTGCAGTCCTTGGCCCTTTCTCATTTCAGGTCCCACAAACAAGTCTCGCTGGCCTTGGATGGGCGCCCTGTGGCGCTTTTTGGGGCCAATGGTGCGGGCAAAACCAATATTCTTGAAGCCGTATCGCTTTTGTCGCCCGGTCGCGGCCTGCGCCGGGCGTCCGCCGATGAGATGGGGCGCAAACCCGAAGGTTTGGGGTGGAAAATCCGCGCTGATATTTCTGGCGCGACACGGGTGCATGAGGTCGAAACCAGCGCCGAGCCAGGGCGCTCACGCGGGTTGAAGCTGGATGGCAAACCCGAAACGCAACTGGCCCTTGCCAATTTGTCCCGGATTATCTGGCTCGTGCCTGCCCAAGATCGGCTTTGGATCGAAGGTGCGGAAGGGCGGCGGCGTTTTCTGGATCGCATGGTGATGAGCTTTTTCCCAGATCACGGCGAGGCGGTGCTGACCTATGAAAAAGCCATGCGCGAACGCAATCGCCTGCTAAAAGATCAGATCCGCGATGCGCGCTGGTATCAGGCAATCGAGATTCAGATGGCGGGCGCAGCCGAACGGATCTGGACCCGCAGAACTGACGCCTTGGCGCGGCTAACCGCATCGCAAGACGGCGCAGAAACCAGTTTTCCGACGGCGGACCTGAATTTGGTTGAGGCTGAGGGCAGTCAGGGCCTGCAACTGGCTAATGATTTCGCGCAGGCCCTTGCCGCATCTCGCGCTGCTGATTTGGCAGCCGGGCGGAGCCTTATTGGGCCACATCGCAGCGATCTGACCGCCATCTATGCCGCAAAAGAAACCGACGCGCGGCAATGTTCCACCGGCGAGCAAAAGGCACTGCTTATCTCGCTTATCCTAGCCAATGCCCGTGCGCTGAAAGCCGACATCGGGATGGCACCTTTGGTCTTGCTGGATGAGGTTGCGGCCCATCTGGACACGGCCCGCCGCGCTGCCCTTTTTGACGAGATTTGCGCGCTTGGCGGGCAGGCTTGGATGACGGGCACTGGCCCCGAGCTGTTTGCAGAGCTTGGCCTGCGTGCGCAGCATTTCGAGGTCAGCGAAGAAAACCGTATGTCCCTAGTGACCGAACATAAGGCCCCCCATGCAGATTGAAACGATCCCCGAATGGGCCCTGACAAAGAATGACGATAAGGCCATCGCCGCGTTGGTCGAAACGGCCTTTGGTCCCAAAGCTGGCTTTAACGGGCGCAGCTTCTTCGGGCACCGCCATCATTGCCGTCTGATCATCCGAGATGGCGCAAAGATCGTAGGCCATGCCGCGGTCCTGATGCGGGAGGTTCGAATGGGTCGGCGCCTCGTTCCGATCATTGGCGTTGCCGAGGTTGCAACCGATCTTGCTTATCGCGGTCGCGGCATTGCCTCGGCCATTATGAACGAAGTGATCAAGCTTGGCCAAAACGGCCTGGCCGAATTCGTTGTGCTTTTTGGCACACGGCCGATTTATGCAGGGCTCGGGTTTCAACCCAAATCCAATTTTCTGCGCGAAACCGTCTTGAATGATACCCGGCTTGTGAAGGTCAAAGAGGGGCCATCCTACGCGCTGAAGGTCTTGCCTTGCGGGACAGCCACTTGGGACGACACGGCAGTTATAGACTTAGCCGGTCCAGTATTCTAAGGCCGATATATGACCCTTTCCTTCGTCGATGCCGCATTTTATGCGGGCGCCCTTTTCGTGCTTTTCCTGACGCCCGGCCCGGTGTGGCTGGCCCTGACGGCGCGCACCTTGGCGTATGGCGTTGCGTCAACTATTCCGCTGATCATCGGCGTGGCCCTTGGGGATATGGCATGGTCGCTTGTGGCGATCTTGGGCCTCTCATGGGTGGTGCAAACTTATTCCGGGATCATGATCGCGCTGAAATGGTTGGCGGTTGCGGTCTTTGCCGCGATGGGGCTTTTGCTGATCCGACATGCAGATAAGGGCATTGATGGGGATAACCGACTGAACCGCCCCGGCGCATGGGCCGGGTTTATTGCGGGAACAGCGGCCATCCTTGCCAACCCAAAGGCGATCCTTTTTTACATGGGGATGCTGCCAGGGTTCTTTGACATCACGATGCTGACCATTTGGGACATCGTGACAATTGCCTTGATTTCGATGTTTGTCCCGGTGATTGGCAACCTGATCTTCGCCAGCTTCGTGGACCGCGCCAAGCGCCTGATCTCATCCCCCGGCGCACTAAAGCGAACGAACCAGGTTGCCGGCGGGTTGCTTGTGCTTGTGGCGTTGGTGATTGCGATAACCTAGGAGGCAACATGGCCCGACGTTCAAAAGAAGAGCTCATCGCCGAAATCAAAAAGGCATACCAAGCCAGCAAGGTTCTTCTAGAAATTCAATTGGAAGATGAACCTGAATACGGCATGCAAGACTTAGCCGCCTTGCCTGAGATTGATGGGTGGATTTCGAGATGCCGGGAAGGCGGTGCGACCTATAGCGAGATTTTGGCAGGCGTGATCGAGCATGTGAACGGGTTTCTAACCTTTGCCAGAACGGCCAAACATCCAGAGGAATTAGCCCGCATTCACGACCACTTGGCGCGCTACAAGGCTAAGACGGGTCATGACCTTTTGACCCAATTCTCTGACCCTTTAAAGGTAGTTAAAGCCATTCTGAGAACCGGGAAAATCAATACCGAAACGGATTATCGGATCGTCATGGAAATTTTAAACGATGTTGGCAACGCGGCCTTTGACGACGCGCAATTGGCCAAACTCGAAAGCGCCGCAGCCGCATTTGAAGACGCCTATGCTGGCCCTGCCTGACGCCCCCTAAATCTTGTGCCCAAAGGGTGACAATCCCTACCCATATGGGTATAAGACGGAGACAAGAAAATAAGGGGTCAAACATGGCCGAAGGCACGCAGGCACCCGCGGAATATGGTGCAGATTCCATTAAAGTTCTCAAAGGGTTAGAGGCGGTCAGAAAACGCCCCGGTATGTATATCGGTGACACTGACGACGGCTCGGGCCTGCACCACATGGTTTACGAGGTCGTTGATAACGGAATTGACGAAGCTTTGGCGGGCCATGCGGACGCGGTAAACGTTACGATTCACGCCGACAGCTCGGTCTCGGTCAGCGACAATGGCCGCGGGATTCCGGTAGGCATCCACGAAGAAGAAGGCGTTTCAGCGGCCGAGGTTATCATGACCCAGCTGCATGCTGGCGGTAAGTTCGACGATAACTCGTACAAAGTGTCCGGCGGCCTGCACGGCGTGGGCGTTTCGGTTGTAAACGCCCTGTCCGATTATCTTGAGCTTCGCATTTGGCGGGATGGCAAAGAGCATCTTGCCCGGTTTGAACATGGCGACACAGTTGATCATCTCAAGGTGGTCGGCGATGCCAATGGCAAAAAAGGCACCGAGGTTCGCTTCCTGGCTGCGCTCAGCACGTTTTCGAACCTCGATTATAATTTCAAGACGCTGGAAAACCGCCTTCGTGAATTGGCGTTCCTGAACTCTGGTGTGCGCATCATCCTAGAGGATCTGCGCCCCGCCGAAGCGCTGCGTTCGGAGCTGTTCTACGAAGGCGGCGTCAAAGAGTTTGTTCGTTATTTGGATCGGTCAAAAACCTCGGCCATGGAAGACCCGATCTTCATCACCGGCATCCGCGACGACATCGAAATTGAAGCGGCCTTGTGGTGGAATGACAGCTATCACGAGACGGTGCTGCCCTTCACAAACAACATTCCTCAACGCGACGGCGGCACCCATTTGGCGGGCTTCCGCGGCGCGCTGACCCGGACCATCAACCTTTATGCAAACTCATCTGGCATTGCCAAAAAAGAGAAGGTGAATTTCACCGGCGATGACGCGCGTGAAGGTCTAACTTGCGTTTTGTCGGTCAAAGTGCCTGATCCAAAGTTTAGCTCGCAAACCAAAGATAAGCTTGTCTCATCAGAAGTGCGCCCTGCCGTCGAAGGGTTGATGAACGAAAAGCTGCAAGAGTGGTTTGAAGAAAACCCTGCCCAAGCTCGGGTGATTGTCGGTAAAATCGTCGAGGCCGCGCTGGCCCGTGAGGCTGCTCGCAAAGCCCGCGAATTGACCCGGCGCAAGACGGCGATGGATATCGCATCACTTCCCGGTAAGCTGGCCGATTGTCAGGAAAAAGATCCGGCGAAATCCGAAATCTTCCTCGTCGAGGGTGACAGCGCCGGGGGCTCGGCCAAACAGGGCCGCTCGCGCCATGATCAGGCCGTCCTGCCCCTGCGCGGTAAGATCCTGAACGTTGAACGCGCGCGGTTCGACCGGATGCTGGGCAGCCAGGAAATTGGCACATTGATCACCGCACTTGGCACTGGCATCGGCCGCGATGAATTCAACATCGAAAAGCTGCGATACCACAAGATCGTCATCATGACCGATGCGGATGTCGACGGCGCGCATATCCGGACGCTGCTGCTGACCTTCTTTTATCGGCAGATGCCCGAGATTATCGAGGGCGGCTATCTCTATATCGCGCAGCCGCCGCTCTATAAGGTCGCCAAAGGCCGGTCCGAAGTCTACCTGAAAGATCAGCCCGCGCTGGAAGACTACCTTGTTGAGATGGGCATTGATGGCGCAATCCTACGTTTGCAATCCGGTGAAGAAATCGCAGGCTCAGATTTGGCCCGTGTGGTTGAAGGTGCCCGGTCGTTCAAACGCATTCTGGACGCTTTCCCAACCCATTACCCGCGCCACATCCTTGAACAAGCCGCGATTGCCGGTGCGTTTGACCCCGGTAAAGCCGATGCCGACCTGCAGCGTGTTGCCGATGATGTCGCCAACCGTCTGGATCTGGTTGCCGTTGAATATGAGCGCGGCTGGAAAGGCCGGATCACACAAGATCACGGCATTCGCCTGTCGCGCGTGTTGCGCGGCGTGGAAGAAATCCGCACGCTTGATGGCGCGGTTCTGCGCTCAGGCGAAGCGCGCAAACTCAGCCAAGTCAGCGAAGACAGCCGGGTGATTTATCACGACCCGTCGCGCTTAACGCGTAAGGATCGCGAGCAATTGATCCACGGTCCAACCGAATTGCTAAAGGCAATTTTGGATGAAGGCGCAAAAGGGCTATCCTTGCAGCGCTACAAAGGTTTGGGCGAAATGAACCCCGGCCAGCTTTGGGAAACCACACTAGACCCTGAGGCACGCACGCTCTTGCAGGTGAAGGTCGAAGATATGGCCGAGGCTGATGATATCTTCACCAAGCTTATGGGTGACGTGGTTGAACCCCGCCGCGAATTCATTCAGCAAAACGCGCTCAGCGTCGAAAACCTAGACTTCTAGGAAGAGACCAAAGATCGGCTGGACGGGCAGAAAACTCATCAATGAGTTTTTGAAAATCCATCAAGGGATTTTCTTCCGTCCAGCCGCGCTTTCAGATCACGATATCAAACTTGGCGCGAATGGCCTGATCGACATCCGGGGGCAGTAGATTTTGCGCTGTCGCCAAAATCTCTTTCTTACGCTCTGTCGCTTTCTCGGTCAGGATCGGGCAATCCGCCTCGTCCCATTCCTTTGGGCTCATTCGGTTGCCAAGCGTCGGGTACACAAAATCCGCCTGCATCCGGGCCAGCGTTTTCTCCGTCCCCAAATAATGCCCCGGCCCACCAAGGCAAACTTCCGCCATTTGATCGAGCGCAAGCGTCTCGTCATTCACTTCAATACCTCGGACGCAGCGCAGGGCCTGACCAATCAGGTCATTACTCAAGATCAGGGATTCATGGCAAAACCCCAGAAGCGACGCATGCATCCCGGCCGCCTCATAGACCATATTAAGGCCCGACAGCCCGGCCAGGGTCGCGGTATTCATCTGCTCCCACCCGGCCTGCATATCGGGCAGCTTTGAATCCGAAGCACCGCCCGCCGCACCGCCCGGCAGATTGTAGAACTTGTGCATTTGAGCCGAGCCCGCAGACAAAAGCGCCTGCTCCCCCGAGCCAACAGACATCGCGCCCGTCCGCAGGTCGAGGCCAAAGGGCCAAGTTCCCATGATCGTTGGATGGCCGGGTGCAATGGCGTTTACATAAACCAAACCCGCCAGACATTCGGCCACGCCTTGCAGGATCGCGCCGGCGATTGTCGAAGGTGAGGTTGCACCGGACATGGAGGCTGAAAGCAACAAGACCGGCATACCACCGCGAATGCAGGCTTCCATTGTTTCGCAGCTTTCGGTTGCGAATTTCATCGGAGGGACAACAAAACAGTTCGAGTTCGACATGAACGGCCGCTCGCGCCACGCCGCCTCGCCGCCCGCGATTTCATGGAGAAGCTCAAGACAACGGCCAACATGGGACGGATCAGAAAAGGATGTTCCGATATGTTTGCTGGTTCCGGCAACCGAACCGTAGATCGTGTTCAGATCCATGTTCAGATTGTCGGTTATGTCCCGGCACACCATCGGGCGCTGAAAGAAATGAATATTATCAAGTTGCTGCGTTATTCTGGCCGCATCATAAAGATCTTGAGCCGTGGATTCGCGGTAGGTGTTGGTCTCGGCATCAACCAGATGCACGGCGGCGCCCGCCGTCCCATAATGCACGTTGTTACCGCTGAGATTTAGGTCAAATTTCGGATCGCGCGCGTGCAATGTGATATCGCGCGCAGCCATCGCAAGGGAATCTTCTACAAGAGCGCGCGGAAACCGCAAACGCCCATCTTCCCCAAGGATTGCCCCTGCGGCCACCATCGCATCGATGCCCGATTGCGGGGCATCGGCCAACCCGATGGTTTCAAGCGCTTCCAATGCACCGCGATGAATTTGCAGAACCTGCGCATCGGAGAGAGGTTTATAAGCCCCTCCCGGCATGCCCGGCCAAACTGGCCTCTGATCCTCTGCTAACGGTGCGGCCCTCATGGCCTTGCGTGCAGCGCGCCCCCCAGAGCGACGTCCGCGGGGTGGTGTCTGAGAATCAGAGTTTGGGTTCATATCTTTACGCGCTCCGATTTGGGGTCGTAGATCGGTTTCATGGAGGCTTCGGCCTTAACCCGCGTGCCCATGACATCAATCTCAAAGCTTGATGCCAGGACATCGGCCAACTTCTCGCCAGCCGAGGGGATGTACCCAAACCCAATAGCCCCGCCAAGCGCGTGACCATATGCACCAGAGGTAACATAGGAAACGATCTCGCCATCGCGCAGGATCGGCTCATTATGATACAAAAGCGGCTCTGGATCGGTTAATTTGAATTGCAGCAACCGGCTTTGGGGGCCTGTTTCCTTGCGCTTCAGAACCGCGTCGCGACCGATGAAATCAGGCTTATCGGCCTTAACAGCAAAGCCCAAACCTGCATCAATCACATGATCTTCTGACGTAATGTCATGCCCGAAATGGCGATAGCCTTTTTCGGCCCGGCAGGTATCCATCATATGCATGCCGCAGAGGCGCAGATCCATGTCACGCCCGGCCTCTCGCAATGTCTCGAACGCATGGCCCGCCATGTCCGACGAAACATAAACCTCCCAGCCCAGTTCACCGACATAGGTCACGCGGTGCACACGGGCCAGGCCCATGCCCAGTTCGATCTCTTGCGCGGTGCCAAAAGGATTGGTGTCATTAGAGAAATCGGCAGGTGACACCTTTTGCAACAGCTCACGCGATCGCGGACCCATCACGGCAAGCACACCCTCGCCTGCTGTGACGTCAGTGATTACGACGTTAAAGCCGCCCTTATGGCGTTCCATCCAGGTTTGATCGGCATAGCGCGTCGCGGCAGGGGTCACGACCAAATAGGCCAGTTCCGACAGACGGGTGACGGTGACATCCGCCTCAATCCCGCCTTTGCGGTTCAGGAATTGCGTATAGACGATTTTGCCCACCGGCACGTCATATTGCCCGCCACCGACATAGTTCAGAAACGCAGTTGCATCCGGGCCTTCGACGCGGATTTTACCGAAGGATGACATGTCATACATGCCAACATTCTCACGCACCGCCATATGTTCTTGCCGGACGTTCTCAAAGAAATTCTGACGTTTCCAGCTGTATTCATATTCGGGTTTCTGCCCCTCAAGCGCGAACCAATTGGCGCGCTCCCAACCGGCTAATTCACCAAAAACACCGCCCTCTTCCTTCAGATGATGATGGAACGGCGTGCGCCGAACCCCGCGCGCGGTGGCCTTTTGGCGGTAAGGGTAGTGATCGGCATAAAGCAGGCCAAGCGTCTCGGTTGAACGATCCTTGAGATATTCCTGATTGCTTTGGAAAGGCTGCATCCGCGCAATATCGACATCGCCCAGATCAAAGGGTTTTTCGCCGCTATCCATCCACTCGGCCAGCGCCATTCCAGCGCCGCCCGCCGATTGAATACCAATCGAGTTAAAGCCAGCCGCAACCCAGAAATTATCCATCTCGGGCGCAAGACCAAGGTGATAGGCGTCATCGGGGGTGAAGCTTTCGGGGCCATTGAAGAAGGTGTGAATACCGGCCTCGGCAAGCGCAGGCATCCGTTCAACCGCAAGTTCCAGAACCTCTTCGAAATGGTCAAAATCCTCTGGAAGCTGATCAAATTCGAAATCATCAGGAATGCCATCAAGCGCCCAAGGTTTGGCATCCGGTTCAAATGCGCCCAACAGGAATTTTCCGGCATCTTCTTTGTAATAGGCGTATTCGTCGGGCACACGCAAAACAGGCAATTGCGTCAGCCCTTCGATGGCCTCGGTCACGATATAGAAATGCTCACAGGGTTGCAGTGGTACGCTAACGCCCGCCATCTTGCCCACTTCGCGGCCCCACATGCCGCCGCAATTCACAACGTGATCGCATTCAATAACACCCGAGGACGTCCCGTCATCGGATTCCCACGAAACGCCCGTTGCGCTGCGGCCGTCTTTCTCGATGCCAGTTACCTTGATGCGCTCTTTGACCAGCGCCCCTTTTTGCCGGGCCCCTTTGGCCAGCGCCAGCGCGATATTGGCCGGGTCGCCTTGCCCGTCGAGCGGAAGGTAAACCGCGCCTTTCACGCCTTCTAGGTTGAGATGCGGGTAGAGCTCCGCCACGCGATCATTCGAAATTTCTTCGACCTCGACACCAAAAGACCGGGCCATCGCGGCCTGCCGGTAAATCTCTTCCCGGCGTTCATCCGTCAGCGCCACGGTGATTGATCCGCAGCGTTTAAACCCTGTGGCAACGCCGGTTTCTTCTTCCAGTGTGCCGTAAAGCTCCTGACTGTATTTCGCCAAGATCGTCATGTTTTTGGTCGCGCGCAGCTGAGCAATCAGGCCAGCCGCGTGCCATGTTGTGCCACTCGTTAATTGCTTGCGCTCAAGCAAAACAACGTCGTTCCAACCCTTTTTCGCAAGGTGGTAGGCAACCGAACAGCCGATCACCCCCCCACCAATAATCACCACACGTGCCTTAGAGGGGAGCTCACTCATGCCCTCAACCTTTCATTATCCGGATCCCAAAGGGGTTTGTCTTCTTGCACAACGGCGCGAATTTTTTCGCCGAAAATTTCTACTTCAACCTCCGCGCCCGGCACGTTCAAATCCGTGCGCAACATGCCAAGGGCAATGGATTTCCCAACGCGGTAGCCAAAATTACCCGACGTGGTTTCGCCCACTACTTCGCCGTCTTTCCAGATCGTCGACATGTAGGGCGCATCGGCTTTGCACTCATCAAGGATCAGCGTAACGAAACGCTTCTTTGGCCCTGCCTGCTGCTCGGCCAAAAGGGGTGCTTTGCCGGGGAAATCCTGCTCTTTATGCAGTCGAACAAACCGATCAAGCCCGCCTTCCAGCATCGAATAATCGGTGGTCAGATCGCCCTTCCACGTGCGGTAGCCTTTTTCGATCCGCAGGCTATCAAGCGCATACATGCCAAAAGGTGCAGCGCCGGCATCGCGAATAGCGTCATAAACGGTTGAGGCTTGCTCCATCGGCACGTGAACTTCCCAGCCCAATTCGCCCGCAAACGAGACACGGGCAAGCATGCCTTTGACCCCTGCGATCGTCGCATCTTGGAAGCTGAGCCAGCCAGCCTCCAAATCACCGTCTGTGAGCCCCGCCAAAAGCGCGCGGGACTTTGGCCCTGTGACCAGCAGCGCGTCATAAACCTCTGAGATGTCCTTCAACTCAAGCCCATCAGGCAGGTTGCGCCAAAGCAGTTCAAAGTCATGCCACTGCGCCACAGCGGCGGTCATCAGCATGAAGTCATCTTCCCCGAAACGAATACACGACATCTCGGTCGCGATCCGGCCCCGGCTATCTGCAAAATAGATCAGATTCATGCGGCCAACTTTGGGCAGCGCGCCCGTCACGCGGGTCCGCAGCCATTCTGCTGCGCCATCGCCCTTCAGCGTAAAGCGCGAGAATCCGCAAATCTCGATGACGCCGACATTGTCGCGCACGGCCAAGGCTTCTTCCTTAACGCGCTGTGTCCAGGGGCCTTCGCGGTTCCACGTTTCGGTCCCTTCTTCGCTGGTGTCATCGCCGGGTTTGGCAAACCAATTGGCCCGCTCCCACCCATTGAAGGCCCCCATTTGCCCGCCATCGGCAACGATACGGTCATAGTTTGCCGATTTGCGCTTGCCGCGCCCGGCAGGCCATTCGTGATGCGGGAAATGCATCGCGTATTCGTGGCCATAGGTCTCCATCGCCTTGCTAAGGGTGTAATCGTGATCGGCATATTGCGTGTAGCGCCGCGCATCGACCGACCACATATCCCACTCGGTTTCCCCCTCGATAATCCATTCGGCCATGCATTTTCCTGCACCGCCGCCCTGAACGATGCCAAAGGTAAAGCTATGCGCCTCAAACGCGTTTTTGACGCCGGGCATTGGGCCCATCAATGGCAGCCCGTCAGGCGCATAGGGGATCGGGCCGTTGATGACACGGCCAACACCTTGCGTGCCCAAAAGCGGCACACGTTCCATCGCGTCTTCGATGTAGAATTCCAGCCGGTCCAGATCGTCGGGATAAAGCTGGAAGCTGAAATCATCAGGCATCGGGTCATCATTTGACAGCCAATGCGCCTTACAATTGCGCTCATACGGGCCAAGGTTCAGGCCGTAATTATCCTGTCGCAGATAGTAAGACGTATCCACATCGCGCAGCAAAGGCAGATGCCCGCCATCATTGGCGATAGTCCATTCCTTGATTTCGGGGATCTCCTCGGTCAGGAAATACTGGTGGGACATGACCACCATAGGCACTTCGCGCCCGCCATAGGGGCGGAACCATTCGCCCACGCGTTTTGCATAATACCCCGCGCAGTTCACCACGAACTCGCACGTGATGTCGCCTTGGCCGGTATGGATGATCCACTCGTCTTCCTTGCGGCTTACGCCAGTAGCTGGGCAGAAACGCTGGATCTGGGCGCCCAGATCACGCGCGCCTTTGGCCATTGCCTGCGTCAGCTGAGCCGGGTCGATATCGCCATCCAGAGGATCCCAAAGACCGCCGGCCAGATCATGGGTTTCAAGGAATGGATAGAAATCTTTCAGTTGATTGATATCCAGAATATCCATCTGCAAACCCTGATAGCGGGCCATGCCAGCCACGCGCTCAAACTCTTGCATCCGCTCTTTCGTGTGACCCATGCGGATCGAGCCGGTGACGTGGTAATTCATCGGATAATCCACATCATCGGCCAGCGTGCGATACATGGACGCCGAATAGCGCTGCATGTTCATCACCGCCCAAGAGGCTGCAAAGTTCGGGCAGTTGCCCGCCGCATGCCAGGTTGACCCTGCCGTCAGCTCGTTCTTTTCAAGCAAGACACAATCGGTCCAACCCGCCTTGGCCAGATGATAAAGGGTCGACACCCCAACAACGCCACCCCCAATGATGACCACCCGTGCATGTTTCGGCAGATCAGCCATGCGCATTTCTCCTTTTAAAAGTTACCTGACTATCCGGCAGGTCGCGGTCGCTATCAATTACCCTTGATCGATGTTATTAATCGGAAATTCCGATTAGCAAATTATCAGCCCGCCACACCAAAGCCCGAGACCGCCATGCAGATCGACTGGATCGAAACCTTCCTAGACCTTTGTGAATCCCGCAACTTTAACCGAACCGCCGAACGGTTGGGCGTTACTCAATCGACCGTGTCGGGCCGGATCAACGCGCTTGAGAAAAATCTGGGCCGCCGTCTGTTTCTGCGCAGCCGTGCGGGAACGACCCTGACACTGGAGGGCCTTCGATTCGAACCCCACGCCCGCACATTGCGCGTGAATTGGTCCGAGGCTCTGCGTGCGACCCGTGATTCCGGCCCCACCGCAACCACCCTGCGGGTTGGAATTCAGCGTGATTTGATTAGCGCACAAATCGTCGATTGGATCGACGCTTACCGCGAAACACTGCCGGAAACCGGCCTCTATATTCAGGCCGATTTTTCAACTCAGATGTGCAACGATCTGATGCGCGGCGCCCTTGACGTCGCGATGGTTTATTCGCCCACTCCGCATCCCGACCTTTTCTTTCAATCAGTGACCGAAGTTGAAATCCGCATGGTCTCGGATTGCGCAAAGCGGCTGGCTGATGTGCCACTGGAAAGCTATGTGCGCGCCAGCTACGCCCCTGCGTTCGAACGTCTTCATGAATCTCTTTTACCGCAATTCGAACGTGCGATGTTGTCCTGCGCGCAAGACTCGCTGCTGGCCGCGATCCTGACATCGCAAGGCGGGTCAGGCTATCTTTTGGCCCATCACGCGGCGGATCTGGTTGCCGAAGGGCGGTTCTCTTATGTCGAGGACGCACCTCTTATTCCGCAACCTGTCTATTCCGCCCTGCACTTGCGCAATCGGCATAGGTCATCACACCGTAAATTGGTGCAACTGTTGACGAAACATTTCCTTGGGATTGCGACCTGACGCGGGGCGTTATTTCCTGCCCAAAATCCGCAGTAAAAACGGCGCAAGCATCACAACCAGCGTCACCCGCGCGACATGGGTGATCGAAACATAAGCAATGTCACCGCCCAGCGCGAAGGCCAACAGACTCATCTCGGTCAAACCGCCCGGGGCATAAGCCAAAAAGGTCTGAGTTGGATCTGCACTAGACAAAGACGACACAATCCATGCGAACATGACCCCGGTCAAAAGCATGCCTACCGTCGCAAAAAACCCAAGGAACAGATCCCGCAGGATGTTGCGTGCTTTGGCACCGACAAAGCGGCAGCCGATAATCGTGCCCATAACGACCTGCGCGACGATCACAAGGATCGAAGGGGGTGGGAGCAGAACCAGCCCTGCGATATGCGCTGCGGCGGACAAGATCATCGGGCCAAGTAACCCGCCTGCTGGCAAACCCAACCGCTTTCCCGCAAAGAACCCGATAATGGCGCAGCTGCCAAGAACCGCATAATCCTGAATGCCCAGACCACTAATGGGCACCCAAGCCCGACCTGATTGCCCGCCCGATGACACACCTTGAAACACGCCAAAATACACCGCGACACAGGCGACGACCAGCAAGATTCGCGCGCCATGCGCCATCGCGATCCGCTGAGGATCGCCGCCTTTTTCTTCGCCAAGCAAAACCATTTCATTCAGCCCACCGGGCATCGAACTGAAATAGGCGCTGACCACGTCATAACCGCCGACGTAGCGGTAAAAGAGAAAGGAAAACCCAGCCGCTACCGCCAAATGCGGCACTAACATCGCAAAGCTCACTGCCCAACTGGTCAGGTGCTGTATTATTTCGATGCTCACCGCCGACCCAAGCATCACGCCAATAACAGGAATCGCCATGATCCGTAATTTGATCGGTGCGGTGATCGGAGCAGAGAGGATCGCGGCGATTGTGTTCACCACCATCGGCCCCAGCATCCAAGGTAGCGGCAAACCCATCCAGTAAAAGAAGTATCCGGCAACCGCCCCCATCCCCAAAGCAAAACACATGCGTAGGATGGGAGTCGTGTTTGTCATAAATCTCGCGACAAATGCCGCTCGCCGCGTGCCGCTGACAATTTGATCTGCTTCTGGCGCTCGCGGAACCGTTCGCGGTCGGCGTCCGTATGCTCATCTTTACATTGATAGCATTGAACGCCCATTTCAAAGTCCGGGCGATCTTGGTCTTCGGGCAGGATCGGACGGCGGCACGCACGGCAAAGCAAATGCGGCCCCTCGGCCAGCCCATGCCCAACCGACACACGCTCATCAAAAACAAAGCATTCGCCGTCCCAAAGGCTGTTATCCTCTGGCACCACTTCAAGGTATTTCAAGATGCCGCCCTTTAGGTGGAACACATCCTCAACCCCTTGATCTAACAAGAAATTCGTTGATTTCTCACAGCGTATTCCGCCCGTGCAGAACATCGCAATGCGTTTGTTATGAAAGCGGTCTTTGTTCTTTTCCCACCAAGCCGGGAAATCGCGGAAGGTCGCCGTTTCAGGATCAACCGCGCCTTTAAAAGTTCCAATAGAAACCTCATAGTCGTTGCGCGTATCGATGACCGCAACATCCGGCGCAGAGATCAGATCGTTCCAATCCTCAGCCGCCACATAATGCCCAACCTTGGCTTTCGGATCGACGCCGGGCACGCCCATTGTCACGATCTCTTTTTTCAGCTTCACTTTCATCCGCGAAAACGGCGCGTGATCTGCGTAACTGTCTTTCCATTCCAGATCCGCGCAACCGGGCAGCGCCCGAATATGGGCCAGCACTGCGTCGATCCCGGCATCCGGCCCGGCAATGGTGCCGTTGATGCCTTCGCCAGCAACCAAAAGCGATCCACGCACTTGGTTTGCCTCGCAAAGGGCCTGAAGTGGCGCCTGCAGGTCTGCGGGCGCGTCGAAACGGGTGAAGTGATAAAGAGCAGCAATTCTAAACATGGGGCCAGCCAATACGCCCATCAAAGCTCTGGTTCAAGTCTGCCTCAGATTGACGGATGCGGCGTGCCCCCATAGCAATAGATTATCCCGGATAGGAGAGAGCCCATGCGCCCAGACACTCACGCCCTTTTGGTCATCGACGTCCAGAATGATTTCTGCCCCGGCGGCGCGCTAGCCGTCCCCGGCGGCGATGAAATTGTGGCGGGCATCAACGCACTGATGGACGAGTTTTCGGCCGTGATCCTGACCCAAGACTGGCACCCAGCGGATCATTCCAGCTTTGCTTCGCAACATGAGGGGCTAGACCCCTACGCCGTGACCGAAATGCCGTACGGCCCGCAAGTGCTTTGGCCTGATCATTGTGTGCAAGGCAGCCTCGGGTCCGAGTTTGATGCCGGGCTAAATACCACCCGCGCCGATCTGATCATTCGCAAAGGCTTCCGCCGTGCTATCGACAGCTATTCGGCGTTTTTTGAGAATGACCAGACAACACCAACCGGGCTGGAAGGCTATCTGAAAACGCGGGGCATCACCCACCTGACCCTCACCGGACTTGCCACAGACTTCTGCGTGAATTTTTCGGCCGTCGACGCCGCAAAGCTGGGGTTCAAGGTCGAGGTCCGCACCGATCTTTGCCGCGCCATTGACCTTGATGGCTCCCTCGCCGCTGCAACCGACAGCATGACCGCGGCTGGCGTGACGCTTATTTGATGCGCATACTTATCCTTGGTGGCTATGGGGTATTTGGGGGCCGCCTTGCGCAACTCATATCAGATCTGCCGGTTGAGGTTCTTGTCGCTGGCCGCTCTGCCAGCAAGGCAGGCGCGTTTTGCGCGGCAGCTGAAGGCACCGCCAGCTTCACGCCCCTTGTCGTCGACCGCGATCAGATCGCGGACACGCTTCGCAGTCAAAAGCCTGACATGCTGGTCGATGCTTCTGGTCCATTTCAAGCCTATGGCGCCGACCCCTATAATGTAATCCGGGCCTGCATCGACACCGGCACCCATTACCTTGATTTTGCTGACGGGGCTGATTTTGTCTTTGGCGTCGATCAATTTGACACTGCCGCACGGGATGCAGGTGTTTTCATCTTATCAGGCGTTTCAAGTTTTCCGGTTCTGACGGCAGCTGTCCTGCGCCATTTGGGCCATGACATGCAGATCACCCATGTAACGGGCGGCATCGCGCCTTCGCCCCATGCCGGGATCGGCCTGAATGTCATGCGTGCCGTCCTTTCCTATGCGGGCGCACCAGTGCAGATGATCCGCGGCGGGAGGCCTATCACAGCCATGGGCCTTACTGAAAACCGCTTTGCCACGATCGCACCGCCCGGCAAACTTCCCCTGAAACGCCTCAGATTTTCATTGGTGGACGTGCCCGACCTGAGGGTCATCCCGCCTGAACATCCCGCTATACAAGAGGTTTGGATGGGCGCCGGGCCGGTCCCGGACATCCTGCACCGGATGCTCAACCTGTGCGCAAAGGCCCGCGCGAAAGGCTGGCTGCCGCCACTTGCCCCCTTCGCCAGCCTCTTTTACCGCGCGTTGAACCTTATGAAATTCGGCCCGCATCGCGGTGGCATGTTCATTGACGCACGTGGGCATGACAAGGACGGTCCGCGCGCGAAATCCTGGCATCTGCTGGCCGAGGGCGATGATGGTCCGCTTATTCCGTCCATGGCCATCGAGGCGATCATTCGCAAAACCATCGCAGGCAATGCCCCAGCGCCGGGCGCGCGGGCCGCGACCCATGTGCTTGAACTAAGCGATTACGACACGCTTTTTGTCGCGCGCCAAATCACAACCGGCCATTATGACAGCCGCGATCAGAACAAACCGATCTATCCGCGCATTCTGGGCTCCGCCTTTGATACTCTTCCCGATCAGGTCAAACGCCTTCGCGACAGCGATCAATCGCGCGAATGGCATGGCGAGGCGGAAATCACGCCATCCGGCCATGCCCTTGGCCGCCTTATCGCCCGCGCGTTCAGCTTTCCCACCAAGGCCCGCACCTGCCCTGTAAGCGTCCGCTTTGATCCCGACGAAACGGGCGAGCTTTGGACCCGCGATTTTGGAGGGCAGATCATGGTTAGCCATCAAAGCTTTGGCAAAACCCGCGATCAACATCATATGGTTGAACGCTTTGGCCCGGTCGCAGTCGCATTGGCCTTGGTGGTCAAAGAAGGGAAACTGCACTTCATCCCACGCCATATCCGCCTGTTTGGGCTAAACTTGCCGGGCTGGATGCTTCCAAAAGGTGACAGCTATGAAACTGAAATTGACGGCCGGTTTCGGTTTCACGTTGAAATCCGCGTGCCAGTTCTAGGCCGCCTTGTGCGCTACCAAGGTTGGCTTACCCCAGAATTGCCGTCCGCCGCTGGCGCGACATTAATAGGGTGATCGCAATGTTCCGCCGGTTCATACGCCAGCTTCTTTTAAAGGCTCAAATCTCGGCAGCCATTAAGCGACCCCCATCCAGAATTGACCAGCGCCGCACCCAAGCCGATATCGCTGTCCTAAAAGATCTTTCCACCTTGCTGCTGCAGCCCGACACTGCAACCGAAAGCAACTTTTCTGCCGATCTGGTTAAGGCAAGGGCAGCACTGCCTGCCGGTCTTGAAAGATTTGAGCAGCGCCTGCGCTACGCTGCGAATATGTATCACAGGAACGATCTGACCACGCTGAAAGAACATCCCGCGCTTTGCGTGTTGTTTCTTTTTCACGGGTCCGGCCATGTCCGCCAAGAGGCGCTGTCGCGACTGCCCGCGGATGCCGCAACCTCTCCGATCGTTCTTTTTGCTTTGATGCGGCGTCTTAATGACTGGGCCCTACCGGTCCGGCAAGCCGCCATCATAGCTTTTGATCGTCTGGCGAAGCATCTGGAGCCTAGGGATATCGCCCTGCTTTTGCCGAAGCTCGCCCGGGATATGTTGGAATATTCACGCGCGGAAAACCCCGTTTTTAAGCTTGTTTTCCGCGATACAAACGCGGGGCAAGAGGCGATGATTTACTGGCTAGGCACCGCGCGGCAAGGTCCGGCTGCGCGGATTATGGCGCGGCTGTTACAAGGCAACTCGCTGGACGCACATTTGATGCATTTTGCACGAAGCGCCGCTCATCCGCATGTGCGCCAGATCGCGGCAAAGGCATTGTTGACGGGTCAGGCCGAATGGCACGAGGGGTGGCAACGCGTTCCTGTCGATAAAAGTCTTGGGCAATTCCGAATGACCGCAAAGATCGGCACAAGGGCTTTGTCTGTCGGCGCGCCTGCGAAGGGTTTTGTCACCGCTCTGGCCCATGACAAAAGTGCGCGCGTGCGAAGACTGGCCGCTGACCAAGTCATTCTAAAGGGCGCGGAAGCGTTGCCGAAGGCCGAGCTGGAAAAGCTTTGCAGTGATCAAGATAAAGGCGTCCTTGAACGCATGGCCTTTGCTTCACGCAAATGGAATTGGGACGAGACAACCATCAGCTGACTTCCCACCAGCCTTGAAATCACATCACAACACCGCAGTTTTCCACAAAGTAACCTTGATGCCTCCATGGGCAATCGGATCCTGATTTGGCACCCACGGCAGACCGGTGGCTTTTGCAAGCCCTCCATCCGAAGTGACAAGGCTGACCCGCCAGCCTTTAAACCGCTCTTGCATGACCTTGCCAAAGGCACCGTAGAGCGAAAACAGCATCTTTCGATTGCCGATCCGCGCGCCGTATGGCGGGTTGACGATCACAAGGCCGGGTGGCCCCTCTGGTGGCTCTAGATCGCTAATGGCTTGCTGGGTGAAATGGGTCCACTCAGACACGCCTGCCGCCTTTGCGTTTCCGCTGGCGTTTTTGATCGCGCCAGCATCGCGGTCAAACCCATAGAACTGCGCCACAACCGGCGCGGCAGCGCTTTGGGTTTCCAATGCGGCATAGGCTTCGGCGTCAAACCCGGCAAAATCTTCAAAGGCAAAGCGGCGGCTGCGCCCCGGGGTCAAACCCGCCGCAATCTCGGCAGCTTCTAAAACAAAGGTGCCCGACCCACACATCGGATCAACCACAGGCTCGGACCCATCAAAGCCCGAGGCGCGCAGCATCATCGCCGCCAAATTCTCACGCATCGGCGCTTTGCCCACAGCAGGCTTATGCCCCCGTTTGTGCAACCCCTCGCCGGATGTATCGAGGCTGATGGTGCACAGATCATCGTCAATGCGCACTTTCACGATCAGGTCAGCCTCTTTCAAAACTGGCGCGCCCACGGCATCGACAATGGCCTTTTCCACTCGGCTAATGGCCGCGCCCGCATGATAGATCTTTGACTTTCGACAGGTCGCCTCAACCCGAAACGGCACATCGGGTCGCAAGAACGCGGCCCAATCCAATTTGCGCGCGCGCTTGTCCAGCTGCGCCGGATGCATCGCCCGAAACTCGGCAATTCTGACCAAGATCCGCGCCGCACCGCGCAACTCACGATTGGCGCGCCAGATCTCAGGCCAGCCGCCCGTCATCTCAACCCCGCCAGGCACAACTTTGGGCGACGCAAAACCAGCCGCGCTGGCCTCATCTGCTAAAAAAGCTTCGGTGCCCGGGGCGGCGACAAGAAAGATTGGAAAGATATCGGATTGGCTCATGCCACGCCCTTACGCGGTTTTTTCCAAAATGGCGAGAATGGCCGCAATAATTTGGGGCTTCGTGAACCTTTCCCGCCCCTACAGCGACATATGCAGAGACACCGGTATATTCAGGCCGGGATTATTTGAAGGATTTATTGTCATGAAACGCATTATTGCCACCAGTTTTCTGGCCGCCACCCTCACCGCTCCTGTCGCCATCTCTGCCTCTGCCGAAATAACCACTCTTGGCCAGTGTTACGACCTTGTCATGGCCCGATGCTCTATCGGTTCAGATTGCAGCAGAGCCATCGCCTATTGTGACGCGCTTTTCGGGGATCAAGGCGATTCACCTGATCGGCCCGGCGGCAGCCCAGTCAATCCAACCGCCGACATGCGCCAGCAACCCAATCTGGGGATCGACTTCGGCGAAGACAGCGATGACGACGAAAACGGGCGCGGGGAAAACGCACAGCAGCGCCAGTAAGGGACGCCCGTTCCTAAGCCGCGCAATGCCGCTATTTCCGGCGAAGATCTTTTCTCACTTGCTCTTGCCCCTCCGGCTTTGATCTAAAGGATTGGGCAGGAGGGCCCCCAAATGGTCGATATCGCTACGCGGGTTTACAATCACAAATGGAAGATCGATCCGATCATCCGGTCCCTGATCGATACCGATTTTTACAAACTCCTGATGTGCCAATCGGTGTTTCGCAAAAAACCCGACACATCCGTCACCTTCTCACTCATCAACCGGTCCAAGCACATCCGCCTGGCCGACCTGATCGACGAAGGCGAATTGCGGGAACAATTGGACCATATCCGTTCGCTCTCGCTGTCTCCGGGCGAAAGCACATGGATGCGCGGCAACCTCTTTTACGGCAAGCGCCAGATGTTCACGCCGGAATTTATGGACTGGTTCGAAACCCTGCGCCTGCCCGCATACAATCTGGAAAAGCGGGACGGGCAATATGAACTGACATTCGAGGGATCATGGCCCGAAGTGATGCTGTGGGAAATCCCGGCGCTGTCGGTCCTGATGGAACTGCGCAGCCGCGCCGTCCTAGGCCAGATGGGCAAGTTCGAGCTGCAAATCCTCTATGCCCGCGCCATGACCCGCGTTTGGGAAAAGGTCGAGCGTCTGCGCAAAACCCCCGACCTGCGTATCGCTGATTTCGGCACGCGCCGCCGCCATTCCTTCATGTGGCAGGATTGGTGCGTGCAGGCGATGCAGGAAGGGCTGGGGGATAAATTCGTCGGCACCTCAAACTGCCTCATCGCCAAACGCTCTGAGGTTGAGGCGATTGGCACCAACGCTCATGAACTGCCCATGGTCTATTCCGCGCTGGCCGAAACCGATGCGGCGCTAGCATCCGCGCCCTATGACGTGCTGGCCGATTGGCACGAGGAACATGACGGCAACCTGCGTATCATCCTGCCTGATACGTACGGGACGGAAGGGTTTCTGGCCAACGCCCCGGATTGGCTAACCAAATGGACCGGCATCCGCATCGATAGCGGTGATCCCGCAACCGGCGCCGAGATTGCGATCAAGTGGTGGAAAGACCGAGGCGAAGACCCGCGCGACAAGCTGGTGATCTTCTCAGACGGGCTGGACGTTGCCAAAGTCGAGGAACTGCAAGCGCAATTCGCGGGCCGCGTGAGGGTCAGCTTCGGCTGGGGCACGCTTCTAACCAATGATTTCCGAGGGCTGGTCCAGAACGACGCCCTCGCTCCCTTCTCCCTCGTCTGCAAAGCGGTGGCCGCCAACGGACGGCCCACGGTGAAGCTGTCAGATAACCCCGAGAAAGCCATGGGCCCGGCAGAAGAGATCGCCCGATATAAACGGGTGTTCGGGGTGGGCGATCAGGAACGGGTTGAGGTTGTGGTCTGACCCTTCACTGTAAAAAATGATTTTCAAGATAGGAGTTTGTTCAGTGAATCCAATTGAAATTGCGACTTGGCCGCCTCTCTGGGTTTTGCTTGCTGGCCCAACAATTTTGGGCATCTCCTCGGTTACAGGCCTGACTGCACTACTCATAAGCGTTAGAAACCAAAGAGAAAAAAGGCGGCTTGATACAATTATCAAAACTATGGAAGCCGAGCAAAGCGTAAGATATTCGGAAATTCACCAGTCTTTTGTAAAAGCAAGAAAGGGTGGCACTCTTCTTAATCTAACAGAACCTCGAAACGACGCTGAGTGGGAAGAGCGTGAGAAAGTTCTTACTTATTTGAATCACTACGAGCTGATCGGCACCGCGCTTCGAATGAACTTATTGAGTTATTCAATCTATCGTGAATGGATGGGCACCGTCGTTGTCCATACGTGGAATGAATCCGTGAAATTTATTGACAAGAGTAGATGCCCGGAATCGCAATCACTCGGAGAAAACGAAGAAGAAAATCCAAAGGACTACAATCAAAGACTGTACGAAAATTTTCAATATCTCGCTGAAAGATTCGCTACGGATTTAAAACTAAAATGCGTGCCGTTGGACAAAAATTGCTCTCGCTTCTACGAAACTCTCAGTGCAGGCTCCAACGACTAAAAAAACTCTGAGCTGAAGTAGTCATTCGCCGCGATTTCTTCTCAACTCCTTCACCTCTGACCTTACTTTCTTCGCCTTCAGCCGTCGCTCGATTGAGCCTTTTGTGGGCCGTGTCGGTCTCCGCCGTTTGGGGGCCACCAGCGCTTTGCGGATAAGCTCGGCCAGGCGGTCTGTGGCGATGTCTCGGTTGCGGGCTTGTGACCTTGTTTCTTGCACGAAGATCACCAGCGCGCCGTCTTTGGTCCAGCGGGACCCGGCCAGCCGTTTCAAGCGGCGTTTCACCGGGTCCGGCAGGTTGGGCGATCTCTCGGCCTCGAACCGCAGTTCCACCGCCGTTGAGACCTTGTTGACATTCTGCCCCCCCGGGCCTGAGGCGCGGGTGAAGCTTTCTGTCATCTCCCAATCAGCGATGGTGATCTGATCATTTATCACAAGCATATGCGGCACCTTTGTCTGTACCGTTTGTCTACAAGGGGGCGCATGGTGGAGGACAGGATTATTTTGACGGCTTTTCGCTCTCGTTTTCTTCGATAATGCTTTCGACATCGCGGTGGCCGGGCGGATGCCAGCCACGTTCAACCCGAGTGGCGTGAATGTTGAGGCCGCGAATTTCGGCTTCTTCGACTTCGCGCAATTCTTTGACCCGCTCGATATAGGGCTCGTTCAAATGGGCCGGTATGTCTGGGTCATACAGTGCCGCCAGTTCGACCAAAGAATAGCGGTCCGCATCCACAAAATCCTGCGCCTGCAGCTCGGCGTCATGCGGGTGGACGCCCAAGGCCTCCAGCGCCGAGCGGCCCATCCGAACCGAGCTGTCAAACGTATCGCGAATAATATCCCGGCATCCGGCTGCATAAAGCTCGTATACGTGATGCCGGTCCACGGCCCGCGCGATGATATGAACATGCGGGTGGTGCTGGTGGACGTGGTGAACGAGGTTGGTAATCGCCTCTTGTTCATCCATTGCAGCGACGATGATTTTTGCCTCGTCAAGTCCCGCCGCGTGCAGCAGATCCGGGCGCGTTGCGTCGCCGTAGAAGACCTTGATTCCAAAGCGTCTGAGTCGGTCCAAGAGGTCCGAATTGTGATCCAAGACCACAGTCGTATAGCCCGCGCGCCGCATCATCCGGTTTACAACACCGCCAACCTTACCAATGCCCGCGATAATCACCGTGCCGCCTTCATCAACTTCATCGGCCTCGCGCACCTGATCTTCGATGAATTTTGGCGTGATCACGCGCTCATAAAGAATGAAGAGAACCGGCGTCAGCAACATGGACAGTGTCACAACAAGCAAAAGCTGATCGGCAATGACCTGCGGCAGAACTTGGTTCGCAACAACAAAAGACAGCAGGACGAAGCCAAATTCGCCCGCTTGGGCCAAGCTGAGTGTGAAAAGCCATCGGTCCGCTCCTTTGATACGGAAGAGAATGGCGAGACCAAACAGCACGGCGCCTTTTAGCGCCATGAGGCCAAAGGTGAGAGCGACAATCAGAAAGAAATTTCCAAAGAGCAGGCCGAAATCTATGGCGGCTCCTACCGTAATAAAGAACAGGCCCAAAAGCAGTCCGCGAAACGGATCGATATCGCTTTCCAGCTCATGGCGGTATTCTGAATTGGCCAGAACCACACCCGCAAGGAACGTCCCCAAGGCCGGGGACAGCCCTACGAGAGTCATCAATAGGGCGATGCCGATCACCATCATCAGGGCAGCTGCTACGAAAAGCTCGCGCAGATGGGCCAGTTCGATAAAGCGAAACAAGGGACGGGTGAGGTATGAACCGCCAAGAATTACCGCACCAATTGCCCCAAGAGTTACAAGCGCCTGCGCCCATCCCGGCAGGTCATCGACAAGGTTCAGGTCAGGTCCGTGATCGTCGCCATGTTCGCCGCCGTGTTCCGCCGCGTGTTCGTCTGCGTGGTCATCACCATGACCATCGTCATGTCCCGAAACCGCATGGGTATCTTCGCCATGGGCGTCCATCGTTTCGACGATTTCAGTAGCATGGCTTAGCGCCCTAAGATCCCACTCCTCGACCAAATCTGGCATCGCCAAAAGAGGAATAAGCGCCAGCATCGGGATGACTGCGATGTCTTGGAATAACAAAACCGAGAACCCGGATTGACCTCCATCTGATTTCATCAACCCTTTTTCATTCAAGGTTTGCAGGACAATCGCCGTCGAGCTGAGCGCGAGGACAAGGCCAATGGCAACCGAGAAGGTCCAAGGCAGGCCAAAAACCAGAGACGCCCCCGTGGCAATTGCGGCGGTGACACCCACCTGCAACCCGCCAAGCCCCAAAAGCTTGGCGCGCATTTCCCATAATCGTCTGGGTTCCAATTCCAATCCGACAAGGAATAGCATCATGACAACGCCAAATTCGGCGAAATGTTGAAGGCTGATCACGTCAACATTAAGGGCCAGCAAAACAGGGCCCAGAATAATACCTGCGATCAGGTAACCAAGGACCGATCCAAGCCCCAGCTTTGTGGCGATGGGTACGGAAATGACACCGGCGATCAACAATAGAAAGGAAAGAAGCAGGAAACTCCCCATGGCTTAGACCCCTTCTTTCAGTGATAAGTTATCGGAAGTGACGACCTCGGGCGCTGCGTCAAAATCATAACGATCATCCCGCAGTGCGTTCAGCAAGTCAGTGTATCCTGCGACATGCGGCGCGAGTGCCCCCTCAGTCGGGGCTTTCAGCGAAGAATATAGCGCATATGGCGCGGCGTAGCGCATTTTGCACAGGCGGGCTGTTTGCTCCATCGGGGTCAGGAAGGTGCGCAGAGGAAAGTTCTGATAGCCATCGGCGCGGTAGGCATCTTCGGGCCCCGCCGCTGTGATGGCCTGCATTAACACCTTGCCAGCAAGCTTGTCGCCGCCATCGCCATAAGCAAACCCGCTTTGCAATGTCAGATCGATCCAATCCTTGATCAGGCCGGGCGTCGAATACCAGAAAAGCGGGTGTTGGAAGAGGATAACATCATGAGAAACGAGACGCTCTTGCTCCACATCTACGCGAATATTATGGCGCGGGTATTCAGCGTAGAGATCTACGATTGTGATCCCCTCAACCGCATTGGCCGCGCGAAACATCTCTTTATTGACGTGGCTGTGCCGGTGTCCCGGATGTGCGTAGTAAAGAAGAACGCGTGCCATGTTCCCTCCTGCGGATTGACCCTTCCCGCAGTTAATCAGAGCGTTCGGGTGAATGCGACGTAAAAAGCTGCTATGGGTATCGTGGTGGCCCTAGGAAAAAAGGACTGACGCATGAAAAACGCCCTTGGAAAATTGGCCGTTATTGCTGCATTCTTTCCGGCCGCTCTTGCCGCAGAAGAAGTGGTGACATTCAGCTTGCCCGCACCCCTTTCTGCTTTTTCAGGTGGTCCAGGTGTCTATTTCCACCTGCCGCTCGCCTTTCCGGTACCGTTTCGTGCAGACGTTGCCCCTGACATGGTCGTTGGTTCAAACACAACACCCAACCCGGCCTACGAAACGGCCGTCGCGGCGCAACAAGCGGCCCTTGCCACACATCAGGCGGCGATCCGGGCCTATAATCAAAACCGCGCGGCGCGCCAAGCGGCCCAGCATATTCTGAACACCGTCTACCCTGTACAACTAGCGGCCTATGAGGCCGACCTTGCCTCTTATAATCTTTGCCGTCGCCAAACTCTTATCAGTTGCGGCAGGCGCCCCTCGCGGCCATCCCGCCCGCGCATTCCAACTGCGCTTCCTTATCCAGAGCCGCCCGCGCCGCCGGACATTTCGCCAACGATTGATACCCGCCATGGGCCGATTCTGGACTTTTTGGTGGAAGGCGAAACAACGCTTGAGCTGGACTTCAGGGCCTCACTTGGCACAATTGATCCTTCGCTAACCTACTCACTGGACGTTACCGCACCCGAACCTGCGCCGCCCGGCACACCGCAAATCTTGGACGTTCTTTCGATCCTGAACGGAGGGGATATCGACGGAACCAGCCCCAGTTACCGCTTTACGATGGGCCAACGCCTTCGGATTGATCGCGGCGAAATCTCGGCGGGGTTTTGCGGCGCGCTCGCGGGGTGCGCCCAGACCGGGACGGCCGAGGCTGAGCCCGGCGAAGGTTATGTTGAGATCCTTGAAATCACCCCGCAGGGCACCCGGTTCTTCCAACACGCCCTGCCCGAGCGCTTTATCCGCGCGGGTTTGCCGGGGATTGAGTTGGTTGTCGAAGGCAGCATCGATCTGGATGCAGATGACACTGCCAATCCGTTTGGCATTTCGGTCAACGGCGTCTCAATCCCACCGAATTTTACCGTCGGAATTTCGACCGATGTCGCCGAAGGCATTTTGGAATACCCCGTTTTGGAACTTCCGGGCGCCTTAGAAGACGGCATAATCCAAGGCCGAGCGGAATCGGATTTCGTTACGCTAAATATCGACGTGGACGCCGCAACAACGCTGGTCGGCGGGTTGAGCATCGGCAATGATTTTGTATCTGCCGGGGCCGATCTTTGGGACATTTCCGCAGGCCCGCGTCTGCGCCCATATCAGGTGATGGAGATGACGCCAGACCTCACCCTTACTCTTGAATTTGACCGTCCCATCGATACGCCATCACAAACGGGCGTCACACGTTGGGCAGGCGCCCCATCCGAAGTGCCGCCGATTACCGTCTACGAAAACACAACCGTCACGCCGACCTGGCAAGCGACGGCGCAGCATAATTCAGTGATGGGCATTCTTTTTGTGGCCGAGATCGAGGTCGAGTTGGTCATCGCGGAAATCAACTACCTTGGCGCAACAACCGAGTTCGGCCCCTTTGCGCCCGAAATTCCGGTGGCGGCCAGCCAACCCGCTGAATGGCCAGTGATCGTCGACGCGTTCCAAATCTCGGACTTTCCGGCACATACAGGCCCGTCCTTTGTGATGCGGGTTGAGCCAGCGACGGCGCCAACCGGTGTCATCTGGGAATAAGCCAAATACGAAAAGGACCGCCCAATTTTTGAACGGTCCTTCACGAGAATTTAAGGAGGCGGGGCCGGTTAGACCGTATGATCCGCCTGGGGTCTGTCTCTGACGTTAGGATTGCCTAACGGCTCTCTCCCCAAGCTGTCCCTGCACCATTCTCCAATACCTCTCTTGACACTGGATCACCTCCTTTCAAATTGCTTCGGTTATCCACAGGTTGCCATAGATTTTGTGTTTGTCAAAACTTTTTATGCAACTTCTGTGGTGAAACGCGTTGTGATGGCACGGAACGGCGCCAAAGCAATCAAAGCGAGTGACAGTTTGACCAACCAATCAGCGATTGCCAAAGACACCCATAACGGTGCCTCGGGGCCAACGCCGAGGATCGGCAAAATGCCCCCAGCCCAAGACACGTCATTGGCCGGCTCAATAAGGGTCAGGCTGGCCGAAAACGCGATGGTGAAAAAGATGGCAGTATCGACCGAAGATCCCACGAGTGTCGAAGCAAGTGGCGCACGCCACCATGTGCCAGCGCGCAATCGGTTGAAGATCGCGACGTCCAACAATTGCGCCGTCAAGAAAGCAACGCCCGAGCCCAAGGCAATACGAAGCGTCACGGCGGGATAGGTGAACCCGTCGCCCTGAAGCATGACTTGCGTGCCAATCAGCGAGCAGATGACGCCCACGATGAACCCAGCAAACACGACGCGGCGCGCAGCCTGAACGCCGTAAACGCGGTTCATGACATCGGTCACAAGGAAGGCGATGGGGTATGTGAATGCGCCCCATGTCAGCCAATCCCCCAAAAGGAATTGAACAAGGATATTTGAGGCGACAACAACGGCCGCCATGGCAAGAATGCCCGGAATGTAAGTGCGGTTCATTTTTTGATCCGTTTTGGCAAGGTAGCGGAGACTTGGCCCGTCAGCATTCGCTGCGGGAACGCCGCGCTTTAGGCGATCTTTGCAGGGGATGGCAAGCACAATCTACAATCCCCTACCCCTCCCAATCAGGCAATCACCCGTTTTGCGCGCCGACCGACACGTCAGCCCTCGCGCGAAACCGATGAATTCAACCCTCGAAAGACAGGTGGGCTGCTCTGGTTCTTTATTTCAGAGTGTTGGCTATGGCCTTTGCAACAATCGGGATGCTTGTGGGTGTTAGGCCCGCAACATTCATCCGGCTATCTTCAATGAGATAAACGCCGTGGCGCTCACGCATCGCCACCATCTCTTCAACACTGCCGCCCAAGAGCGAGAACATGCCCTGATGCTCTGCCAAAAAGCTGAAACGATCCGATCCGGTTTCACGGCGCAAAGCCTCGGCCAGATCAATCCGGCTTTGTTGCATTCCTTCGCGCATTTCCCGCAGTTCGTCGCGCCACATGTCGGACAATGCAGCGTCACCAAGGATGACCTGAACTGCGCGCGCGCCATGATCAGGCGGAAACGAAAAATTCTGACGGTTCAGCCAGCCCAACATTTTTCCGGCTGTTTCCGCATCCGAAGGCGTTTCCGCCTTCGCCATGACGATCCCCACCCGGTCGCGGTAAAGCCCAAAATTCTTTGAGCAACTGGCCGCGATGAGCATTTCAGGCACTTCGGCTGCCAAAAGGCGAAGGCCAGCGGTGTCTTCCTCCAACCCTGCGCCAAATCCTAGATAGGCAGCATCCACAAAAGGAATGGCGCCAGTTTTTTCGCAAATCTGTGCGAGTTGCCGCCAATCATCCAGCTTCAGATCAACGCCCGTTGGGTTATGGCAACATCCATGAACCAAAATCAGGTCGCCCGGTTTGGCATTGGAGAGATCGTCCCACATCCCGTCCCGGTCCAGCCCACCGGTTGTGCGGTCGTAGTACCGATAGGGACGTAGGTTAAGGCCGACATAAGAGATGAGCCCAGCATGATTTGGCCAGCTTGGATCACTGACAAACACGGCCGCATCAGGGTTCGCGTTTTTCGTCATTTCCAAGACTTGCCGCACGGCCCCTGTGCCGCCGGGTGTCGCCGCTGCGCCGACCAGATTGGCAGGCACAGCATCGCCCAAAACCAAATCGCGCATTGCACCCAGAAATTCCGGATCGCCAGCAAAACCGACATAGCCCTTCGTGTCTTGGCTATCTAAAATAAGCGCCTCAGCAGCCTTTACCGCTTTCATCACCGGCGTGCGACCGTCTGGGGTTTTGTAGACGCCTACCCCCAAATCCACTTTTTCGGGCCGCGTATCGGATCGGAATGCCTGCATGATTCCGATAATTTTATCCGCTGCGGGAGCTTTCATGGATGAAAACATGTTTTTCTCCTGGTCACTTAAGGAAAGTTTGAGGGGTCGCGAGGCCGAACCAATACACGGCTTTTTTCTTCGCGCCTGAAGGCCCGAAAGCCTGCTGTCTTATAAAGGCCAACTGCGCGCGGGTGATCCAAGGAGCAAGTGTTCACTGTCACGCGGGTCACGCCGTTGCCGTTCCACGCTTTTTGGATCGCGGTCAAAAGAAGCGCGCGTCCCAGCCCGCCTCCTATAGCCTCGGGCACCAACCCAAAATAGGCCAGATCACAGGTGCCACCCTCGCGGAAATCGAGTTGGAAAAAACCCTGCGGCCAGCCTTTTGCGTAGGCCACCCACGTTTCAACGCGTGGATCTGTTAGATAGGCCGTTAAATCGGCGGGATCAGCCGAATGCCAATCCACCCATTCATAATCACGCCCAACCGCATCATAGAGCGACAAGAACACCCAATTGGGCGGCGAATGGGCTTGCTCAAGACGTGTGCCTTTAGGGAGTTCCGTGGACGTTAAATTGGCCTGCTCCGTCATCTCAAGATAAGTGACGGCGTAGTCCAGGGTGGTCCCTGCCGGGATCACGCTCATCCCGTTTCGACTTTCAGCTGATCGAACTGGCCCCACTCCGCCCAAGAGCCATCATAAAGCGACCAGTCGCGATGTCCTAGAATTTCAAGCCCCAAAGAGAGGATCGCCGCAGTGATGCCCGAGCCGCACGTCGTAATCACGCGTCGGTCTAGATCTACGCCCGCATCGGTAAAAGCCGCAGCCAGCGCATCGCCGCGCTTCATGGTGCTGTCTTGGTTCAAAAGTGAGGAATAGGGCACATTTACCGATCCTGGAATGTGACCCGCCCTAAGGCCGGGCCGCGCCTCAGGCTCTTCACCCTTAAATCGCGACGGGCCGCGCGCATCAATGATCTGCCAATCGCGCAGCTTCGACGCTGCGGCCACTTGCGTCACGTCCCGGACCAGATGGTTCTGACGCTGTGCTGTCATGTGGCGATCTTTGACCACAGGCGGCATATCTTCGATCTCACGCCCTTCGGCCTGCCATTTCACAAAGCCGCCATCCAATACGGCAATATCTGTTTTGCCCATGAGGCGGAACAACCACCAAACCCGCGCCGCCGAAAAAAGCCCGGCCCCGTCATAGACAACAACCTGATGACCGTCGCCAACGCCCATCGTGCGCAAGCGGCTCATGAATTTTTCAACTGGCGGGGCCATATGCGCCAAGCTGCTGACCCCGTCTGAGATATCGTCAATGTCAAAGAACCGAGCACCGGGAATGTGGCCATCTTCATATTCCGCACGCGCATCGCGACCGGACGCTGGCAGATACCAAGAGGCATCAATCACACGCAGGTCAGGGTCATTCAAATGCGCAGCAAGCCAATCCGTACTGACAAGTGTTTTGGGATCATCTGTCGACATTCGTTCTCTCCATCTCGCGCAGCACCCTACGCCTTAATCCCTGTGCCGCAACAGCCGGGATTTTTGGCGCTGCCAATCGCGCTTAGCTTCGGTTGCGCGTTTATCTTGCGTCTTTTTACCCTTGGCGATGCCGACTTTCATTTTCACCAGCCCCTTATGGTTGAAATACATCACCAAAGGGACCACCGTCATGCCTTGTCGCTGCGTAGCATTCCACAGTTTTGACAATTCTTTCTTAGAGACCAGCAATTTGCGACGGCGCTTTTCTTCATGCTTAAAGGTCTTCGCTTGTAGGTAGGGCGCGATATATGAATTGACCAGCCAAAGCTCGCCTTCTTCGACCGCTGCATAACTTTCAGCGATGTTCGCTCCGCCCTGCCGCAAGCTTTTGACTTCAGACCCCGTCAAAATGATCCCGCATTCAAGATCATCCTCGATTGCATAATCATAACGAGCCCGCCGGTTTTCGGCGATGACCTTATAATTGGGATCTGATTTCGTTTGCTGTGCCATGGTTCGCCGATATAGGCACAAGAACGCCGCCGCGCCACCCCCTGCCCGGCCAGATTTACTGGATAGAGCGGGTGAATGGAGGCGCGAGCGGCTTTTTCGACTTGGCTTAGTTCAGCAACCCGGCATACACCATCGCACCGCGGATCGCGTCTTTGGTGCCGTCGCTTAGCCCCACAAGCGGCAACCGCACGTCTTCGCTGCACCGGCCCAGCAAGTTGAGTGCGTATTTCGCACCCACAAGACCGGGCTCAAGGAAGATCGCGGTGTGCAACGGCATCAAGCGATCCTGAAGCTGAAGCGCTTTGGCATAATCGCCTTCCAGCGTTGCGGCTTGGAACTCGGCACACAGGCGCGGCGCGACATTGGCAGTCACAGAAATACAGCCGACACCGCCATGGGCGTTAAACCCAAGGGCCGAACCATCCTCGCCCGAAAGCTGGATGAAGTCTGTGCCACATGTCTGACGTTGCAGCGTTACGCGGGTGATGTCGCCGGTCGCATCTTTGACGCCGACGATTGACGGCAATTTCGCCAATTCGCCCATGGTCTCGGGTGTCATATCCACAACCGAACGGGCCGGAATGTTATAAATTACGATCGGCAGATCGCAGGCCGCAGCCGCCGCTTTGTAATGGGCCAGCAGCCCGTCCTGCGTCGGACGATTGTAATAGGGCGTCACGACCAGACCCGCCGAAGCGCCAACCGCTTTGGCATGTTCCATAAACCGGATCGTCTCGACCGTGTTATTGGAACCCGCGCCCGCGATGACCGGCACGCGGCCAGCCGCAGCTTCGACCACCGCTTCGATCACATCTTCATGTTCTTCATGGGTCAGGGTCGGGCTTTCGCCAGTTGTCCCAACGGGCACCAATCCGGTGCTGCCCTCTTCGATCTGCCACTCAACCAGCTTCTTGAGCGTGTCAAAATCCACTGCGCCGTTTTCAAACGGCGTGACTAGTGCGGGCATAGAGCCTTTGAACATCACACGCTTCCTTTCGCATTTGGTTAAGCCGGGATCGGCAAGTTTTCGCGGCTTTGATGGGCCGCGTGCCGCCTATTGCCAAGTTCGTGAGTTGCAAGCAAGGGCTGAGGGTCTATCCTTTACAAATAGATTTTAGGATGTGGATATGCGGACGCTTGTTTTTTCATTGATGTTTTGCCTTCTTCCGGCGCTTGCTTCGGCCAGCCCCGAGGCGCTTTCGCGTGCAATTGCGGCATTGGGGGAACGGGATTATTCAGCCGCAGCCGCCGCACAAGCGCAGGTTTCAGATCCGGCCGCCGCTGCCGTCGTGACGTGGATACGGCTTAGGCAGGGTCAGGGGGAAATGTCTGAATATACGCAGTTTTTAGTCAATTACCCCGATTGGCCCGGCCTGCCCTATCTGATCCGCCAAGGCGAGCAGAACATTCCCGAAACGGCCTCAGCAAACAGCGTTATTGCCTATTTCGAAAGCCAACTACCACAAACCGGCACCGGATCGCTTCGCCTTGCCGCTGCACTCTGGGCCGTTGATCGGCGCGATGATGCGATGGCCGAGGCGCGCCGCGCTTGGACATCTTTACCAATCACCGAGGCCGAGCATGCGCAATTCATGATCGATTGGCCGCGCACATTGAGGACCCATCACGAAGCGCGACTCGATTTTCTATTGTGGGAGAACGAGGCGACTCAAGCCCGCCGCATGTATCCGCATGTCAGCGATGGGTGGGAAGCTTTGGCCGAAGCGCGCCTGCTGCTGCGTGCCCGCCGCCCCGGTGTTGATGACGCAATTTCCGCTGTCCCGGCCAATTTGCGCAACCATCCCGGCCTCAATTATGAGCGCTTCGTTTGGCGGATGCGTGAGGGGCTCAGCGATTCTGGTCGCGCTTTGATGCTTGAAACGTCAACCTCAGCCGCCGCGCTTGGCAACCCATCCGCATGGGCGAACCGCCGCGCAGACATCACCCGCGCCATGATCCGCGATGGTGCGCTGAGCGTCGCCTATGAGGTCGCGGCAAACCATTTCATCGATCCCGAAGACGACTATATCGACTATGCCGACATGGAATGGCTTGCAGGGTATGCCGCCTTCCGTCTGGGCCGGTACGATACGGCAATTGAGCATTTCACAAATTTCCGTTCGGTCGTCTTTTCGCCGATCTCTGTCGGGCGTGCGGGCTATTGGCTGGGCCGCGCCAATGCAGCGGCGGGCAATGCCGAGGCTGCCGCGCAAGGGTATGCGCTTGGGGCGCAATATCAATCCAGTTTCTACGGACAACTTGCGGCTGAAGCGGGCGGATTGCCCACGGACCCTGCCTTTTTGGGGCAAGAGGATTTCGGCAATTGGCGCGAGGGGTCATTCGTATCCAGCAGCGTCTTTCGCGCCGCCGCCCATCTTTATGAGGCCGGCGAAGTCAATCTGGCCGAACGATTTTGGACCCACCAAACCGAGACACTATCGCGCCGTGAGGCCGGACAGCTGGCAGATATGGCGCTGGAAATTGGCGACCCGCATCTTGCCCTTCGCATTGCAAAACGGGCCGCGCAAAATGGCTATGAGCTTATGCGCGCCTATTACCCGATCTATCCGGGTCTGACTGAGGCTGACTTGCCGGTTTCGGCCCGTCTGACGCTTTCTATTGCGCGGCGCGAGTCTGAGTTCGACCCAAGCGTAATCAGCCACGCAGGCGCAATTGGCCTGATGCAGGTCATGCCCCGCACCGGCCGCGATATGGCCGCGCGGCTGGATATCTCGTTTAGTGAAACGCGCATGCGGAACGACCCGGCGTATAACGCCGTGCTGGGCGCAGGCTATCTGGATTATCTGATCGAAGAGTTCGGCGCCAACCCGGTTCTGATTTCAGCCGGGTACAATGCCGGTCCCAGCCGTGCCATTCGATGGTCGGGCGAGCGCGGAAACCCATTTGATAGCGATGTGAACATCATCGACTGGATCGAGGCGATCCCCTTTGATGAGACCCGCAACTACGTCATGCGGGTCACGGAAAGCATGCGGATTTACGACGCTATGCTGAACAATCGGATGCCGACGCAAAGCCTGACGAGCCTTCTCAGGCAGCGTTAGCGCGGGCCCTTATGGCGGTGAAAATTCCGGCGGCGACAACGATTGCGCCGCCTATGATCACCGGCATTTCGACGACGTCGCTAAAGACCGCCACACCGATAAGTGCCGCAAAAACCAACTGCGTAAAGGCAAAAGGCTGTACTGAATTTGCTTCTGCGACTTCATATGTTTTGATCAGCAGGTAATGCCCCAAGGCGCCCGTGACGCAAAGCAGGCTCATCCATGCCCAATCGGGTCCGTTCATCGGCTCCCAATGCCAGACGCCGACGGCAGTCGCGACAACTGCGCCCGCGATCCCTGTCCAGAAAAAACTGGTCATCGCGCTGTCGCGACGGGCGGCATATCGCGTCAATAGACCGTAAAGCGCGAACATCAGCGCGGCGGCTACGGCCGTCAGAGATGCCGCGGTAAAGACACCCGTTCCGGGACGCAAAATAATCAGGACGCCGATAAACCCAACAATAATGGCCCCCCACCGCCGCCAACCAACAGTCTCGCCAAGAACGGGTCCAGAAAGCGCGGCAATCATCAGGGGGTAACTGGCAAAAATCGCATGCGCCTCAACCAGCCCCAAAAGGACAAAGGCCATGATGTTCACAAGAACTTCGACCACCAAAAGCACACCGCGAAAGATCTGCAAAATGGGCTGGGTGGTGCCAAGGGCCTTTCTCAATCCGCCGGGCTGGCGCGCAACCAGAGCAATGACGAAAAGCGCGAAAAACCAATAGCGGATCATCACGACCATATAGACGTTATAAGTGCCCGCCAGATGACGCGAAATGCCATCCTGACAGGCAAAAACGAAAGTGGCCGAGATCATCAGAATAATCCCAAGGCGGGGCGTTCCAATCATAATGAGAGCTTTCCGACGGTCATATGACGTTTGCGGCCAAAGCCGGGAATGCGCGAGACGTCGAAACCGGCCTCGTCAAGAGCGCGGCGAATGGCCCCTGCGGCTGTGTAAGTCGCGAACGTGCCGCCCGGCGCGGTATGTGCCGTGACAGCTTGCAGTAGCGAAGGCTCCCACAATTCGGGGTTCTTGGCTGGGGCGAAGCCATCCAAAAACCAAGCATCTGCAAGGCCGCGCCAGTTCGGGACTGTGTCCCGGGCATCGCCAACGATCAGATGCATCTCAAGGTCATCGCGGATCAAGGGGGTGCTCGGGTCGGCCAAAAGCGCCGCGATGTCGGGTGCCAATTCAGCAGCTTCGGGGAAATCCCCTAATGCGCGAAGGGCATCCTCGGGGTCCATCGGAAAGGCTTCAAAACTCGTGAATTTCAGAGGGCCCGCCTGCCCTGCCTCACGCCAGCACAGCCAGCTGGCCACAAGGTTCAGACCTGTCCCAAACCCAAGCTCGGCAATGTGAAACCCTGCGCTGAACCGCGCGGGCAGGTCATTGCCCGCCAAAAACACATGGCGCGTTTCGGCAAGCCCGTTATCCAGCGAGTAATAGGGGTCATCAAACCGGCTTGAAACCGGGATGTCCCCCCTCCACTGCGTTTTGTCTGACTGGTTCATGTCCATGACTTTCCCTATGAAGGGGCAAATGGGTTTCGGCAAGCGGTGCATGCATGGTTGATGTCACAATTCGAGGGGCCGGGATTTTCGGCCTTGCGGTCGCTTGGTCTTGCCAAAAGCGGGGCGCATCGGTGCGTGTTGTCGACCCGGGCGGCGTTGGGGCGGGGGCCTCAGGCGGTTTGGTCGGAGCATTGGCCCCGCATACGCCCGAGCGTTGGAACGACAAGAAAGAGCTTCAATTTCAAAGCCTTGATATGGCCGAGGCGCTTTGGGACGAGGTTGCGCGCATTGGCGGACGTGATCCCGGATATGCGCGCACGGGGCGCATTCAGCCTGTCGGCGTGTTGGAGCTGGCCAGCGAGCGCGCCCGCAATGCCGAGGCGCTTTGGAAAGGCAAATACAGCTGGGATATCAAGCCGGTAGAGGAATTTCTGCCCTTTGTGCCGATCACAACCTCGGGCCTTGTAATCCACGACACCCTGACCGCACGGGCGCATCCGAGGCAGGCCACGGCGGCGCTGGCGGCGGCGCTGGAAAAACAGGGCGTCCCGATCGTGGCCGAGGCGCGCGATGCTGGCAAAATCGTTTACGCAACGGGCGCGGACGGTCTGGCCGAATTGTCCAAAGCTTTGGGCAAACCCGTTGGCGCGCCCATCAAAGGACAAGCCGCGCTGATTGACTATGACGCCCGTCATGCGCCGCAGATATTCGTCGATAACTTGCATGTCATTCCGCATGGCGACGGAACGACGGCCATCGGCTCGACCACGGAACGTGAATTTAAAAACCCCACTGATTGGGATAGCGGGCTTGATGATATCCTTGGCCGGATCGTTCGATTGGTGCCTGAGCTTCGGCATAAAACTGTGCTGGAGCGATGGGCCGGATTGCGGCCCCGGGCGCGGTCTCGTGCCCCGATGCTGGGCGCATACCCCGGCCGGGACGGGCATTTTATCGCCAATGGCGGCTTTAAGATCGGCTTTGGGATGGCGCCCATCGTCGGCGAGATCATAGCCGACCTCATCCTTGAGGTTGAAGATCGCATTCCCGAAACGTTCCGGGTTGAGGCGTCGATCCCAAAAGGATGAGAGCGTGCAGAACTGACAGGCCCGCCAATTAATTTTGGCGCGCCTGCCCGCGGAAATAATGAAAAGGCATCAGTCGGCCAGCCCGGCCTCAGCCTTCAGCGCTGTCATCAGCTCGGTCAAACCAGCCTCATAGCGCTCGTTTGTCAGGCGACCATTTTCGTCAAATTGCTTGGCGGCGGCCCCGACAAGGATCTCTGGCCCAACCAGCAACCGAGGACGAAACGGATTCAGCGACAGGCGCATGATCCATTGCGTGCGCTCACCGCCCGCGCGCCCGCCGGTCGCAGACATCAGGGCAACGGGTTTGTCCCGCCACGGCGCATCCTTGGTGCGGCTGACCCAATCCAACGCATTTTTCAAAACGCCGGAAATGGATTTATTGTATTCCGGCCCTGAAATGACGACTGCATCCGCCGTCGCGATTTGATCGGCCAAAAGCTGTACCTCGGGCGGCATGCCTTTGTCTTCAAGATCACCGTCATAAAGCGGCAGGCGAAGGTCGGCCAAAGTGAACTCAGCCGGATCGAAAATCCGTGCCGCTTCATGCACCAGTTTGGTGTTCAGGGATGCAGCCCGAAGTGAGCCGGAAATACCAAGAAGTTTGCCGCCAGACATAGGCCCGATCCTTTTTGTTTGGTCCTTGCAACAGCTAGGGCGCGGCGCGGGGCTTGAAAAGGCCAAGCGGCGCACAAGCGATGTGCAGCTTAGTCGGTAAGTTGTGTTTCTTCCGGGTTCGCATCATCTGCCAACATACGGATTTCACGTTGTGGGAACGGGATAGAAATATCGTTTTCCTGAAACACATCCCAAAGCGCCAAAAAGACATTGCCGCGAATATTGGTCAGCCCGCCGGTTGGGTCCTTGATCCAAAAGCGCAGGATGTAGTCGACGCTGCTATCACCAAACCCAACGATATGGCAGACAGGCGCCTTGTGGCTTAGCACGCGGTCCACAGATTTCGCCGCCTCAATCGCCAATGCGCGCACTTTGTGGGGGTCGTCGTCATAAGCAGTGCCAAAATGGATATCAAGCCGAACAAACTCGTTTGAATGAGACCAGTTGACGACTTGGTTTGTGATCAGATCTTCATTCGGGATCAGGTATTCCCGCCCGTCGCGGGTCACGACACTGGCATAGCGCGCACCAAGCGTTTCGATCCACCCAAAGGTCGACCCAAGCGAGATCACATCGCCCGGCTTAATGGATTTATCAAGCAAGATGATAATGCCCGAGACCAGATTTGAGACGACCTTTTGCAGGCCGAAACCAAGGCCGACACCAATGGCCCCCGACAGGAATGCAAGGCCGGTCAGATCCACTCCGACAGCCTTGAGACCAATGTATAATGCCGCACCGTAAAGTCCAACTTGCAGCCCTTTGACCACCAAAACCCGCATCGACGGAGAGATGTCCTGATTGCGTTGAATGCGGGTCGAGGTTGACCGAGACACAAATCGCGCCATGGCCATAAGAGCAATAACGACAAGCAATCCCTGCAAGATCAGCAACAGCGATAACCGCGAATCCCCCAGTTCAATGGCGATGCTATCCAGCCCCGCGCCAACCCGATCATCGATGTTGAGAATAACCAGCGAGGCATAAATCCAAGCGCCGTAGCGGGTGATCGACCGCAAGACCGGCGAACGCATCAGCCGCGTGACAAAGGTAATCACCAATATCGCGGTCGCCAGTTGCGCGAAAATACCCAATAGGTACGAGCGACTGGGCCATGTCACTTCGCGCATGATCAAAACGGCGGTCCAAATCAGGACGATAAAGAAGATCCCCCGTAACCGGCGGTGGACCACCACCAGAATGCGCATCCGCCAAGTTGGCCAGCCTTCTCGTGAGGCCATCCACTTCCGAATTCGGGGGCCGAAGATCGAGCGCAAAAGATGCGCGGTTGCGAAAAGGCCGATCGCAATACAGATCTGGTAGAAATTCCAGGGGCGCAAAAGGTTTTCGACAAGGTCCTGCGCTTCAACCAATAGTCGCGAGCCAAGATCAACCGCTTCATCTAATTGCAGGCCGATGGGCGCGTCTTCTAGCGGCGCGTCCGCGGCAATGACCTCGACCTCAGTCGTTTCTTCTTCCATGATGCAGCCCTGATCGATTGACCCTCATAGTGCAGCTTTGCCGGTCATGCCGCAACAGTAACGCCAAGGACTCAATCGATCATCTACCCCGAATGGGCGGCGGGCAATTTACGGCCTCACGACAAAAACCGAAATTTTTGCATGGGCCGCCAGATGGCCCGCATGGGACGAAAAGACATATTCAATCAGGCCCGGCACATGTGAGGCCATCACAAGCAAATCATAATCGCCTGCCTCAATCTCATCTCGGATGCGCCGGTCTAATTCGGCGGCAGGGTCGTGGCTATAGCGCGATGCTGTGCTTAATTCGACGCCAAGCTCTTTGCCGGCCCGATAGGCGAAGTCATTGAGGTCATTAATGAAATCATCAGCATTGCGCGCCGGGTGCTGGTACGCAAACCCAGCAACATTGAGCAGCGTGATCGACGCTCCGTCACCAATTGCGACCATTGCCGCCGTTTTCAGGGCTTTCATTTGTTCGTCCTGATGATTCAGATCAACAGGCACCAATATCTTCGTGTACATTGCATCCTCCATTATTTCCTCACAGCCCAATTGTGACAGCATTACGATTTCGCGCCATGACGCGGATCAAACCCGGCTTGAAAACTTGTGCTGCGTTGAAATCAGGAGTATTGGCTGCGGCCATGACACGGATTTTCGATATGGATGACCGCACCCGCCTGCCATGGCGGTTCTTTGGTCAGAACGCCTCGGGGCTGTGCTGCGGGTAAGGCTGCTTGCCTTAACCCCTCAATTTTCCTGACCCATATCTGACAAGCGAGATACCCAAAATGACCGGCAAGACGCTCTACGACAAAATCTGGGATGCCCATGTCGCCCACGAGGCCGATGACGGCACCTGCCTTCTTTATATTGACCGCCATCTGGTTCACGAAGTGACCAGCCCCCAGGCCTTTGAAGGGCTGCGCATGACGGGCCGCACAGTGCGCGCACCCGATAAAACCATCGCCGTGCCGGACCATAACGTTCCCACGACGCCGGGCCGCAACAACCCCGATCAGATGCCAGAAGACAGCCGCATTCAGGTTGCCGCTCTGGACACCAACGCCAAGGAATTTGGCATTCACTATTACCCCGTGTCTGACGTCCGTCAGGGCATCGTTCACATTGTGGGCCCCGAGCAAGGCTGGACCCTGCCCGGCATGACCGTGGTTTGCGGCGACAGCCACACCGCCACGCACGGCGCTTTTGGTGCGCTGGCTCACGGCATCGGTACCTCTGAGGTTGAGCATGTTCTGGCGACTCAGACGCTGATCCAGAAAAAATCTAAAAACATGAAGGTCGAAATTACCGGCAAGCTGCGCCCCGGTGTGACCGCAAAAGACATCACCCTGTCTGTGATCGGCAAAACCGGCACCGGCGGCGGCACGGGCTTTGTCATCGAATATTGCGGGTCTGCGATCCGCGATCTGTCGATGGAAGGTCGCATGACTGTCTGTAACATGGCCATCGAAGGCGGCGCCCGCGCCGGTCTGATTGCACCAGATGAGACCACCTTTGAATATGTCAAAGGCCGCCCGCACGCCCCGAAAGGCGCTCAGTGGGAGGCTGCTCTGGCTTGGTGGAAAACGCTCTATTCCGACGACGACGCGCATTGGGATGAAGTCATCACCATCAAAGGCGAAGACATCGCGCCTGTTGTGACTTGGGGCACCTCGCCCGAGGATGTTCTGCCGATCACTGCCAATGTCCCTGCCCCGTCCGATTTCAAAGGCGGCAAGGTTGACGCAGTTTCGCGTTCGCTGGATTACATGGCGCTGACCCCCGGTACGCCTTTGTCCGAGATCGAGATCGACACGGTCTTTATCGGTTCCTGCACCAATGGCCGCATCGAAGATCTGCGCGCCGCGGCGGCAATCCTGAAAGGCAAAAAGATCAAAGACGGTCTGCGTGCCATGGTCGTCCCCGGTTCGGGTCTTGTCCGTGCACAGGCCGAGGAAGAAGGCCTGGCCGATATCTTCTTAGAAGCTGGCTTTGAATGGCGCCTTGCAGGATGCTCGATGTGTCTTGCGATGAACCCCGATCAACTCGCCCCCGGCGAGCGCTGTGCGGCCACATCAAACCGCAACTTCGAAGGCCGTCAGGGCCGCGGTGGCCGCACCCACCTGATGAGCCCCGGCATGGCCGCCGCCGCAGCCATCACCGGCAAGCTGACGGATGTGCGCGAGCTGATGTAAACGCGCAAGACGTTAAAACCGCAAAACGCCGCTCCTTTGGAGTGGCGTTTTTTTGTACAAAAGTCGGGATTTCGGGACGAAGCAGACCTCCTCGACATACAAAGAAGCGCCATTCTTGAGCACACTCATGTATCGTAATTGCACATGCTCCAAGGGCCATAGAACATCAATGTGTGTCCAGGCATGGCGTCGAGAAGCGTTTCCTCAGGCGCCTCATCGACATCTTCGGCTTCACGAATTACGAGACCGAAAGTTTGGCCATAGAACATGACAGAGAACGGCTTCACTAGGATCTCAGCGGTGTCCTTGGCATCGATTTTTTTCTTCAATTTTTCTATTGTTTCTTCGATTGCCTGCGCCGAGTTTTCATTACGGAAACCTAGGTCCACAACTTCAGATGAAATCAAATTTCCTTCCCTATCAAAGACATAAGCGGCTACAAAATCACGCGTGCCGTCCTTCTCAGTTGCGAGTTGAATATCAATCCAATAGCCATTCCCTTGTGCGGTCTTGCCGACGTGCTGAAGGTGATAGTTATCGGGAATTAGAGGGAAACCGGATGTTTTCACATCTCTGGCCTTGGGCATGGAAACAGGCATGTCATGCGCCTCATCAAATCCATCGCTGTGATTTTCTTGCTTCCCAAATAGGCGACCAAATATTGATTTCAAAACGACTCTTTCTTTCGCTCAAGTAAACTACCGCAAAACTAGAAGGCGGAGCATAACGGCTGGCAAAGTCCGGTCAATATGGGCTCATAGTGGGCCTGTTAGGGCTTTGCTCCAATTGATAGCGCACTCATCTGATGAGCCCCGGCATGGCCGCCGCCGCAGCCATCACCGGCAAGCTGACGGATGTGCGTGACCTGATGCAAACGCCGCCGTATTGGAACATGAGGAACGCCGCCTTGCATTGGGCGGCGTTTTCTTTTGCGGCTTGGGACAGTGCGACGGGCCGCGAAATTCGACAAAAGCGGCAAGTTTTAGTAAGTTTGAACAGGGTTTTCATCGCAATGACATGACAAGGAGGAACTTGAATGTCCCTTTTTAAATGGCTCGCTGCCGGTCTTGCCCTGTCCCTGATGGGCCATTTCAGCGCGGCAGAGGCCCAGATGGTTCAACGCGAATGCAGGCCACAAGTGGTCCAAACAGGCGCTGTTAACCTCCATATCCCGAATTTTCCAGCGGTCTATAATATAAGCCCCGAAGAAGTGACCTGTTGCGACACCGATGGCAGCAATGCCCTTTTCGCCGGGCAGGTCTATGTGCAGATCCAGCACGGCCGCACCGAGGGCGACGCGCCGATCTCGTGCAGCGGTGGCGATCCCATCTTGGTTGCGCGGGACATCGCTGGCCCTGCTGACCGGGGTGACGCCCCGCCCGACTGGCCGTTCATACAGCGATCCACATTCTTTCGAGCGATTGAAGACTTGACGCCGGGCTGGAATGGTCAGGGATTTATCGGCGTTCAACGCGACCAGATTATTGAATTTGCCTGTCCTGATGTCGGTGGTCGCTTCCTCAGGGTTGCCTTGATCGACTGCCCCTGCGGCGCTGCTACGTCCGGCTTCTGCATTCCGCGCCCTAGTCGGAACACCGTGCAACCGTCTGCGCCAATGGGGCCGGGTAGCGGACCTCAGGCGGGCAGCCCTGGCAACCAGCTTTTGGTGCCGCCAAGCCCGATCCTGCCCAGCCGGTAGAGTTTGGAATATCACCGGACCTATAAGCCACGCCTGTCAGGCCGCTCCTGCCGCGCGGCGGCGCAAGGCAAGGAAGATCGTTCCGACAACGGCAAGGTTTACGGCCCCCGCCAACATGGCGTTGGTATAGCTCCAGAAATATGCGCCGGTGAGGTCGAAGAAGGCACCGCCCTGCCAACCACCAAGCGCGTGCCCGAACCATCCGAAGGCCAGCACAATGCCGGTGGCAGAGGCGCGACGGGCCGCGGGTGTCAACGCGCGGACCGTCACAAGAACACCGGTCATCACCCCGCCATAACCAAACCCGTAAAGTGGCGCAAAAAGCCAAAAGCCTTGCATAGAGTCGATAAACACAAATCCCATAATCAGCACAGTCTGCCAAAGCGTTGCGGCCATCCAAGCGCGTAAGGGGCCAATGATGTCGGCAAGCTTGCCGAAGAAAACCCGCCCTCCAATCGCGAAGACCAACATGATCAGAAGCGGTCCCCCCGCCTCGGCCCCGACCAAGCAGACACCTTGGATCAGTGGCACGAGATGCATAAGTGGCACGGCCATGCCGGTGCAGCAGCCCAGCACTGCGATGGAGAGTGCGGGAAGGACGATGCGGGACGGCAGCGCCGGCGCAGGCTCGGCGGCAGCGGCCGCGCCACTGCGTTTTGGCGGTTGGATCATGATCAGGGAAAGCGGCACCAAGGTCACGCCAGCAAAAATACCAAGCCACGTCATCGCGTTTTGCCAGCCCAGACTTTCGATCAGGTGTCCGGCCACGAAAGGCACCATACCCTGACCCAACCCCTGACCCGCCGAAGCGATGCCAATGGCCAGCCCGGCGCCGGTTTGAAACCAACCTCCGACCAAAGCGATCACCGGCGCAAAAAGTGCGCCTCCCCCAATGGCACCTGCGATAAAGAAGAGCGTATAGAACTGCCAAAGTGCATCTGCGCGCGCCGCGAGCAAAAGGCAGGTGGCAATTACCGTTGCCCCAACCAGACAAATGACACGCGTCTGAATACGATCCGCCAGAAACCCCATGGCAATTCCGCCAAGCGCAATACCCACCAACCCTATTGAATTGATCGCAGCGACATCGGCCCGCGCCCAGCCAAAATGGCTTTCCAGCGGGACAAGGAAGGCCGAAAGGCCGTTCACAAGCGTGCCCATAGCGATGCCCAAAAGCAGGGCGGCAGAAAAGGCGATGACCCAACGAAAGCCGGGCTCTTTTGCTGCGTGAAGTGAATTCATCATGGCCTCTTTCTAGCAGGAATGGGCAACGTGAGGTCAGCCTACGCTATCGCGTGCTTTCTGTCTTCTCACTGGTGAGTATACTTGCGCCATGGCCAAAACACGCATTGATACCAAAGCCTCGATCCTAACCGCTGCTTATCAGGTGTTTTATGGCGAGGGATTTTCTCGGGTAAGCATGGATGCAATTGCGGCTGTGGCAGACGTCACGAAACGCTCGGTCTATTATCATTTCCAAAGTAAGGATGACGTAGTGGCCGAAGTTCTGCGCCATCAGGACCGCCATTCAATCGCTCAATTTGCGGACTGGATCGGTGCAGATGTAACAACCGCACCCCAGGTGACGGCACGGCTCTTTGATCGGTTGGAGGATTGGGCGAGGCAACTGAAAATTTGGGCTCACAGCGGATCTTTGAGGCCCGTGCTCCGATTCGCAACGCACCCGTCTAATGTTCCCCGGCCAGGCCGCCATCATCGGACAACTGACGGATGTATGTAAGCTGATGTAAACAGCATGCAGTTTGAAACTCTTACAAACGCCACCCACTCAGGGTGGCGTTTTTGGGTTAAGGTGGAGTTTTTCCAAAGTTCGTTACTAGCGCAGGCCTGACTTTTAGTGCGTTTCTAGCGAGACCAATATTTCCATCCCGGCCTCGGGATCAAAATCACTTAGGTCCATGACAGAAAAAAATTCGGCACATACGGCGCTCTCCATCTCTTTCTTTTCAACCTCCTTATAGTCTTCTTCACTGCGAAACTGAACGATATCCAGATAGGTTCCATCCTGTTTACGCACCAATTCGCGGCGCAGAACGCCCGGCTCATGGGCAACAAATTCAGATTGGAATTTTGCAGAAGCGGCCAAAAGGTCGGCTTCGATTTTTCCTTCGGCAAGTTTGATTGGGGCCAGAATAGTGACGGTCGACATGTCTGTTCTCCTTGTTTGTAACGTGTCTCCGCTGTCATATTGCTAAATAAGACATTTTATGGCGTATTTGTTGGATGAGCCGAACAAATTCCAAAGATCGATTGAAAAGGCTGGAGGAGCTGGCCGCCGAATTGAAAAGCGACGGTCCTTGCACCGTTGCGGCCTTGGCAGAGCGTCACGGCGTCAGCGCCCGGACAATAACCCGAGACCTGGAGCTTATGCGCGATCAGGGTTTGCCAATTGACGCGGATCGCGGGCGCGGCGGTGGGGTTCGTTTGGATCGAAACTGGGGCGTTGGAAGGTTAAATCTGAGCTATCCGGAAGCTGTCGATCTTTTGATCAGCATCGCAGTGGCAGAGCAAATGAACTCGCCCATGTTCCTTGCCAATCTGGGTCCGGTCCGGCGACAATTAGTGGCGTCTTTTTCACCCGATAAACGCGCGCGGGTTGAACGAATGAAATCACGGATTTTGATTGGATTGACGGCATCTACACCCGTTCAGCAATCAGTGAACGCCGTGTCCGGCCTCGTAACGCAAAAGCTGCACCAGAGCTTCATCAACCAAACGCAACTTGAGATCCAATATAGGGGCGAAACTCATCAAAGCACGACCCGCGTGATCGAACCGCATTTCCTCTTACTAAATTACCCGGTTTGGTACGTTTTGGCCTTTGACCATCTGCGCGCTGCACCGCGGACATTCCGATGCGATCGGATTGAGCGCGCAATGACGACGGAAACACAGTTCAAGCTATTATCGAAAGACCAGTTTGCGGAAACTCTAAAAGGGGTCGGAAGTCTGATCTAGCGAATACCGAAGGCGCGTTTGATATCTTCCAATGCGTCGCGTTGCCCTTGGCTCAGACCATTTGGACCAACCGAGGATTGCACGAGGATCATCACAGGCTCGAACGCGTCCGCCCCATCCAGCTTGAACGTTTTGCGCGACAGACGGCTGACGGCAGGGCTTGGGCCTTGGCATTCATTCATGAACCAGCGGCCCAGCACCAGCATCTCGGTCGCGTCTGATTTCGAGATGTTGAATTGCGACTGCACGGCAATTAGCAGCGCATCGCGCGCCTCTTGGGTGGGATAATCGTCAAGCTCAAGGAAAGAAACAGCAAGGCCGGTCATGGACAGCCGCACATCTGTAATCTCTTCGACCGGGTGCTGATTTGTCCGGCGCCGAAAGCCAAACCGGCGGGCCGCAAGGCGCACGTCGTTGGCCATATCCAATACATCCGTTGCGACATCAGCAGAGTTTCGAGCCCGAATAATAAAGAAATAAACGGCGGCTGCAGCGCCCGCTATGGCAATTAGGATATGCATGGTAAACAACCTCAAGAAATGCAAACACACCATTGGCACTGTGTCTGGGATCGCGCGCCCGTACAAGTCATCACGATGTTCTGGTCAGCCAGAACCCAAAGGCCAAAGCCATTTCAACTGTGATGGCCATCCAGATACAGGGCAGCGCAAATCCCTACGGCGCGGGTGCAGATCCGATAGTAGGTCACGCAACGCGCCTCTTAGAAAAAGACGCGTTCGATGCTCCAGTAAAGACCGATTGCTGCGATAACAGCCGAGGCCGGAACGGCGATCATTGGGCGGTACCAATCCTTTTTGCCAAACCACAGCCCGACAATGAGGAAAGCGGCAAGGATCACGGCCAGCTGGCCAACCTCCACCCCAACATTGAAGCCCAAGAGGCCCGCGATAAAGTGGCTGCCCAATCCGAAATCTTCCAACACAGACGCAAACCCTAGCCCGTGCAAAAGCCCGAAACCAAAAACCAGCGCGGTGCGGTTTCGCAAGTTGCCCCATCCAAGGATATTCTCAACCCCGACATAGACAATCGACAGAGCGATAAGTGGCTCAACTACTGATCCGGGGACCGTCACGATATCAAGGCTGGCTAGTGCCAGAGTAATTGTGTGGGCCACCGTAAAGGCGGTGACCTGACTGATGATCGGCCGGACCTTGAGTGCAAAAAAGAACAGGCCTAGGACAAACAAGATATGGTCCAGACCTTTGGGAATGATGTGATCAAACCCAACAAAGATGTAGCGCAGGAATACGGCACCCGAGCCCTCGGTCACGATCTCGCCGCGCGGCAAAGGTTCGGACAAGGCCCCGTCGATCAAGAAAGCCGAATAGGCGTCATCGCCGCCATTGGCCTGCCGGACAACCAAATCGCCATAAAGCGCTGCCCAACCGAATTGCACCGGGTCATCACCCTCGGGCAACATAGCCATCATCGTCAGGACAGAGGTTCGGGCCAGTTCAAAATCGCCAATCTCAGGGATTTCGGCGCTGACCAGCTCGGGCACGACCTGAGTACCTGCAACCTCAATGATGATCCGCTCTGAAAGGTTTGCCCATCTCAATTCAAGCTCGGCTTCCAGCTCATCGGGGGCAAGAGCACGCAAGCGGTTATATTCTTCTTCGCCATCCGCGCCGGTTGTTTCCGTTGAAGCGGCCAGATCAAGCTCGGCCAAAATAGATTCCAGCGACAGTTCCAGCTGGATTTCAACGTCCGTCATACCGACAGAGACATCCGCGATGCCGGGATCAATCTCATGCGCTGCAACGCCAAAGGCCAGCATCACGAAAAGATAAATTGACAGGACGGCCCGCTGCGCCAAGTTTCTTAGGAATGAAAGTGAGGTCATAATGCCAATTCGGATTCTTAAATGCGTTGCCGTTACTCTAGCGTCCCTATCGGCGATGCCAAGCCTTGCCCATGAGTTTTGGGTGGAGCCAGAGGAGTTTTTCGTTCAGCCAGACGAAGTCGCATTGGCCGCGCTACGCGTTGGTCAGGAGTTCAACGGGGCATCTATGGTCTATCTCTCTCGGAACTTTACGAGATTTGATTTTGCGCTTGGAGATGATGTTCAGCCAGTAGAAGGTGAAACGGCGCAGCGGCCTGCCTTTCAAGTTGAGATGGCAGGCGAGGGGCTGGGCATTATCCTGCACGAAACCCGGATCAGCACGCTAGATTACGACGAGTGGGATCGGTTTTTGGCTTTTGCCGAACATAAGGATTTTGGCGATATCGAACCAATTCATCTGGCCCGCGGCCTGCCCCTTACCGATTTCACCGAAAGCTATTCAAGGCATGTCAAAAGCCTGATTGCCGTGGGGAACGGCGCCGGCGAGGACCGTGAATTTGGATTGGTGACGGAATTTGTGGCACTGGCCAATCCCTACACTGATGATCTGACCGACGGGATGCCGGTTCAGCTCTATTTTGACGGGATGACTTTTGCCGACCGACAGGTCGAACTGTTTGATCGCGCCCCAGATGGGGATGTCACAATCACCCTGCATCGGACAAATGAAGAGGGTATCGCCCTGCTACCGGTCGAACCTGGACATATCTATATGGCCGATGCCGTAACGCTGGCCCCTGTTGAGCCGATCGAGGCTGGGCCGGTCTGGCATACTTTCTGGGCCAATCTGACCTTTATGGTGCCAGAAGAATAAGGGGCCATCTTGTCCTTTGGCCCGGTTCGGGATATGTGCCGGGCCAAGCCAAGGAGACTCCCGCAGATGGACAAGTTCACGACACTGACCGGCACCGCCGCCCCCCTGCCCCTGATCAACATCGATACCGATATGATCATCCCAAAGCAGTTCTTGAAAACAATCAAGCGCTCGGGTTTGGGCGTGAACCTGTTTGACGAAATGCGCTTTGACGATAACGGCGACGAGATTGCGGATTTCGTTCTGAACAAGCCAGCTTATCGCGATGCGCAGATCATTGTCGCCGGCGACAATTTCGGCTGTGGGTCATCGCGCGAGCATGCGCCTTGGGCGCTTTTGGATTTCGGCATTCGCTGCGTGATCTCGACCAGCTTCGCGGATATTTTTTATAATAACTGCTTTAAGAACGGCATTTTGCCCATCGTTCTGCCGCAGGAAGATGTCGACAAACTGATGGATGACGCCGGGCGCGGCGCCAATGCGACCCTGACTGTCGATCTGGAAAACCAAACCATCAAAGGCCCTGATGGCGGCGAGATCGCTTTTGAAGTTGATGCGTTCAAAAAGCACTGCCTTCTGAATGGTCTCGACGATATTGGCCAGACGATGGAAAAAGTTGCCTCAATCGATGCGTTCGAAACGCAGGCCGAACAGGCGCGCCCTTGGGTCTAACCCATATGTGATCCACAAGATCTAGCCCCTCGGTAGCGCCGGGGGGCTTTGCTTTTTGGGGGGTGATGCAGGGCTGCGACAGTTTCTTGGTTAATTGCCGAAGAGGATTCCCTCAAGAGAGTCAGGGGGTTGCGAAATGTGGCGAATGTAGGCAAGATCAAGGCAAATGAGGCAATCCGATGGCAAATCGGGTCAAAAACATGGTCAAAGACCCATAAAAAACAAGGGTCAGCCAGGTTAAGGGTAAACAGGCAGTGATCTCACAGCTCATCAGTGCTGTGGTACGAGCGATCCTTGTGATGATCGTGATTTCCACACCAGCTTTGCTACTTCCGGTTGTTTCGCCGGATGGGCCGCAGGTCGTTATGCTTGTCGCATTGGCCGGAGCTGTTTTCACGTTCTCGGAATACTCCTCGACTTATCCGGGCTTGATCGAGTTTCGCGACGCACCGCCTTTTAATCGCGTCCGGATCATTTGCCTGTTCATCACGCTCTTCGCACTTAGTCTGATTGTGGCGCCGCCTTCTCAGTCGGGATCACTTGCCATTATCCTAAATGCTTCCGGCCTTGTGATTGCCCATGCCCTCGACTTTTCACTCAGCCCGATTTGGCTGCTGGGCCGGCTTTTGCCGGACGGAAATACATCTACTGAACTAACGATGCTGCGCGCGCTTGGCGGCATGAGCTTTCTGATTGGGCTTGTGACACTCGGTGTCTTTGCCATCTTGATGCGCGTACATGGCTGGCCCAATCGCCAAATGCAGTTCAATGTTTGGGTTAACTTGCCGACATTTGATCCAACTGCAGGCGGCGATGTCGTCACCCGTTTGGTCCGTGATGCCCGCATTAACTATATTTTAGGCTTTGTGACCCCATTCCTGTTCCCTATTCTGGCGGCAAAGGGTGTCACGCATGTCGGTCATTCGGCCGCGACCTCGCCGCAGCTTTTGGTTTGGATGGTCGCATTATGGAGCTTCCTTCCCGTTTCGCTTTTCATGCGCGGTATGGCAATGGCCCGGATCGCGTCGATGATTGTCGAACGGCGCAAACAATTGGTCCACGACGCCGACGAAGCCGCCGCCCTGCAGCCTATCTGAACACTGCTGTTTTTGTAGTGGTCTGCGCGGCAATCACGTCGCCTGCGCAAGCAGACACGTTGCGCATTGCCACCTATCACACTGAACTGGAACGCAACGGCCCCGGGGTTTTCCTCCGCGATCTGCTAAGGGGCGAGGATGCCCATATCACCTCGGTCCAAGCTGTCATTGCAGAGGCCGCGCCGGATATCCTGCTGCTGCAAGGAATGGATTACGACCTTTATGGCCACGCGTTGCGGGTTTTTGCGGATGGTTTAGACGAGCGCGGCCAAAACTATCCCTACCAACTGGCGCTTTTGCCAAATGCGGGAATGGCGACGGGGTTGGATATCGACGGAAATGGACGGCTGAACGAGGCGCGCGATGCGCAAGGGTTTGGGCTTTTCTCCGGCAATGGCGGCATGGCGATCCTGTCGCGATATCCGATCCTCGAAGATAGGGTTCTTGATCACTCGGCATTTCTTTGGCGTGACTTGCCGGGCGGCGAGGCTGATTTGGTTCTGACGCCCGAGGTGGCGGCCATTCAAAGGCTGGCCAGCGTCGCCGCTTGGGAAGTGCCGATTGGTACAGGCGGCGGCTCTCTGACGTTGTTGGTGATGCACGCTAGCCCGCCAGTTTTTGACGGGCCGGAGGATCGAAACGGGCGTCGTAATCAGGATGAGCTGCGGTTTTTCCTTGAACGGATCAACGGCTGGGGCCCGCAAGGCGCGTCTGCACTTAGGGGCCCCTTTGCGCTTATGGGCAATTTCAATGCCGATCCGGTTGATGGAGAGGCAAGACGAGATGTGTTGGCCGCCGTGCTGACCCATCCGGCCCTGCAAGACCCCGCACCGGAAAGCGCGCAGGCCGCCGCGCTTGGCGATGCCACTGATACGGTTGACTGGGACGACCCGGTGCCTGGAAATCTGCGGGTAAGTTACGTCCTGCCCTCGTCGGAATTGGTGGTTATGGATGCCGGCGTGACGTGGCCCGAGGATTCAAGTGGCGAGGCTGGCTCGCGCCATGGGCTTGTCTGGGTTGACCTGATGGTTGAGGGCACAGGCGATAGCTGACGCCACGCGTGTCTGCGGGCGACCCGGCAAAATCCCGTCCAACGCGGCCCCATCAAGCGCATGGGGCGTATCCCAAAGATAACGCATTTCAAGAATATGCCGCGCCTCTTTCCAAAATGGGCGGGCCAGATGAATGGGCAGCCAGTTCATACGTTTTAGCTGCATCGAACGACCCAAAGCCCGCGCGCATTCTTCATTCAGCTCTTCGCCAGTCAGCGTAAAGCCGGGAAAGGCCAGATCGGTATAGACCGGCAATTCATGACGTTTTTCGGCCAGCATCACCATTGTGCGGGTCAGATCGGGCAGCCACGCCCAGGCATGGGGGACATCAGTGCGACCGGGATAGCTGAGCACGCCTTTGGCGGCCTTTTTGGCAATGATCATATCGAACCAGTTGCCCGAGGGTTGATCATCAAGAAAATCACCCGCTCTGAGAAGGATGGTTTTCACACCTGCCTGCCGAAAGGCACCCTCGAGTTGAATGCGCAATTGTCCAAGTGGGTTGGTGGCGCGATGCGGCGTGTCGGGGCCAATTCGGGCGGGCATGCCGTCGCCGAACACATAGACATTGCCGGGAATGATCACGGTGGCGCCGCTGGATTTTGCTGCGGCGATGACCTGCCGGATTAGTTTAGGTTGTTCGCTAGCCCATGCACCATAGGGCATATTCCAGCCGTAAAAGATGACGTCAGCACCTTTTGCGGCCTGCATCAGATCATCGGTCTTGCGGTTAAAGCTTCGGGTTTGCCACCCGGCAGCAGAAAAAGCGGTTTTCGCGTGACGGCCGCAGCGGCCAGAGGCACCGAGGATAAGGACGGTTTGGGTCATTTTGCTCTCCTGATCATTGTTGACCCAAGGTATCCATTCGAATTTTATAGGGATATTGCCCCAAATTGATTATCTGGTATTCATTATTGAATGGATAGTGATCTTGACTGGACCCTTCTGCGGGCTTTTCTGGCGGTAGCTGAGGCGGGTTCGCTGTCTGGCGCGGCCCGCGCTTTGCAACAGAGTCAACCGACGCTTGGACGGCACATTCGAACCTTGGAGGCGAAAACCGGCGGGCCGTTATTTGAACGCCATGCCCGCGGTTTGACCTTAAGCGATTTAGGGCAAAGCCTGTTGCCGGGCGCGCAGGCCATGCAGGCCGGCGCAAAGCAGATTGAGCTTGCCGCCGCAGGAGAGGATATGCGCGCCGCCGGTCCGGTGCGGATCACGGCCAGCGTTTATATCTCGGTCTACCTGTTGCCGCCGATATTGGCAGGGCTTCGGCAAAGCGATCCTGAGATCGAACTGGAGCTTGTGCCCTCGGACCGCAGCGAAAACTTGTTGTTTCACGAGGCAGATATCGCCCTGAGGATGTACCGGCCCGAGCAGCTTGATATGATCACCCGGAAGTTGGGCGATCTGCCCCTTGGCTTTTATGCGACGCCTGACTATCTGGCCCGGCGCGGCACACCCAAAGGGTTTCATGAGCTGAAAGACCATGACGTGGTTGGCTATGATCGGGATGACCGTATCCTGAAAGGTTTTCGCGCGGCGGGGTTTGAGGTAAGCCGCGATTGGTTTTCCACGCGAACCGACAATCAGGTGGCCTATTGGGAGTTAACCTGTGCCGGCGCGGGGATCGGGCTTGGGCAAATGGCCGTTGGCGCGCGTGACCCGCGCGTGCGTCAAATCTTGCAGGATGCGGCCCTGCCCGCTTTGCCTGTCTGGCTGACCGCGCATGAGCATCTGCGCCATACCCCGCGGGTGGCGCGGGTTTGGGATGCCCTGTCAGCAGGGCTGCGACCCCTGCTTTCTTGACGATCCAGACCTGAGGATATAGGCGAAGCCAACCCTATTTTCCAAGGACGGATGTGACATGAGCAACCCTACGCTTCTTATTTTGCCCGGCGACGGCATTGGCCCCGAGGTCATGACCGAAGTTCGTAAGATCATCGACTGGTACGGCGCCAAGCGCGATCTGGCATTTGATGTCAGCGAGGACCTTGTAGGCGGCGCCGCTTATGACAAGCATGGCGTGCCACTTGCCGATGAAACCATGGCCAAAGCGCAAGAAGTTGACGCGGTCCTTTTGGGTGCCGTTGGCGGCCCGGCCTATGACGATCTGGACTTTAGTGTAAAGCCCGAGCGCGGCCTGCTGCGCCTGCGCAAAGAGATGGATCTCTTTGCCAATTTGCGCCCCGCCCAGTGCTTTGACGCGCTTGCCGATTTCAGCTCGCTCAAAAGCGAGCTGGTTGCAGGGCTCGATATTATGATCGTGCGCGAACTGACAAGCGGCGTTTACTTTGGTGAGCCACGCGGCATTTTCGAAGAAGGCAATGAACGTGTGGGCATCAACACCCAACGCTACACCGAAAGCGAGATCGAACGCGGCGCACGTGCGGCCTTTGAACTGGCGATGAAGCGCGACAAAAAACTGTGCTCGATGGAAAAAGCCAACGTGATGGAATCTGGCATTCTGTGGCGCGAAGTGACAACTCGCGTCGCTGCTGACTACCCCGAAGTTGAGCTGAGCCACATGTATGCCGATAACGGCGCGATGCAGCTGGTGCGCGCGCCCAAACAGTTTGACGTGATCTACACGGACAACCTCTTTGGCGACATCCTGTCGGATTGCGCGGCGATGCTGACCGGCTCGCTTGGTATGCTGCCCTCGGCCAGCCTAGGCGCGCCCATGGCCAATGGCCGCCCTAAGGCGATGTATGAACCGGTTCATGGCTCGGCCCCTGACATCACCGGTCAAGGCAAGGCCAACCCCATTGCCTGTATCCTCAGCTTTGCTATGGCGCTGCGCTATTCCTTTGACCAAGGCGATGAAGCCACCCGACTGGAAGACGCGATCGAGGCGGTGCTGGCAGATGGCGTGCGCACGGCGGATCTGTTGGCCGGTGAGGGTGTAAGCCCCGTCAGCACTGCGCAAATGGGCGACGCGATTATCGCCAAGCTGGACGCGAGCCTGTAAACTAGGCTCGACTGGAAAACCTTATCTGGATTAGGCTGAAGCCATATTTCAGATAAGGACCTTTTCGATGAAGACGTTTTCAATGATCACTGCTGCGGCCATTTTGGCCGCAACATCCCTTTCGGCCCAACAGGTCGAAATTTTACCCGGTTATTCTGATTTTCGCGCACCCGAGGCCATGGTGCTAGAGCGCCCGATGGATCTGGTGTCAGATTGGGTGGCGGGGTTTCCAGAATCGCCCGAGGGGCGCCCGCATTTGACGCTAAATGCAGAGCTTGCCGATAGCGGCCTGCTGGTAATCGAAATCACCGAATTTAACCTGTTAGACGATTCCGTTGCGTCTGTTCAAAGACGCTATGAACTAAGCCCGGCTGAGGCCGGTTGGCATTTGGTGGCATTTGGGCACCGGCAGCAATGTTATCGTGGCAGCGACGGGGAATGGCAGGCAGATCCCTGCCTATAATTGGGCCAAGGCGACGGGGCGCGGCCGATTTCTAAGGTCGCCCCCCTTGTATTGGCGTCAAAGATTGGGCCAGTAGTCCTTACGCCAAAGGATCAATACGATGACAGACCAGCCCCAATCCAGCGCCCTGCGTGGTGCGATTTACGCATTGCTGGCATTCGCTGCCTTTTCCAGCCACGACGTGGTCGTCAAGATATTGGGAGCGACCTACAGCCCATTCCAAATTATCTTTTTCACAGTTCTTTTTGGCTTCCCGGTTCTGACCATCATGATGATAGCCGACAAGCAGGGCGGATCTATGCGCCCGGTGATGCCGTGGTGGACGGCGGCGCGGACCCTTGCCAATACGTTGGCGGCGGGATGTGTCTTCTTTGCGTTCTCACAGCTCCCGCTGACGCAAGTGTATCCGATCCTGTTTGCGACACCGCTTTTGGTAACGGTACTGGCAATCCCCATGCTGGGTGAGCGTGTGGGCATTCACCGGATCAGCGCCGTATTGGTTGGTTTGGTTGGGGTTGTTGTCGTCATGCAGCCCGGACAGGCGGAGCTAACACTAGCGCATGCTGCTGCACTAGTTGGGGCCATTGCCGGCGCGTTTGCGTCTATCATCATGCGCAAGATCGGATCACGGGAACGCGTGGTCGTTGTCCAGCTATATCCTTTGATCGTGAATTTCGTGCTGATGGGCGCGCTATTGCCCTTTGTTTATGTCCCGGTCGAGCTGATTGATATGGCGGCCAATGCCGTGGCCGCGGCGCTTGCTCTGGCGGCAACCGGGTTCCTGTTTCTCGCCTATCGGTCGGCCCCAGCAGTCATCGTTGCCCCAATGCAGTATTCCCAGATCATCTGGGCCAGCATTTTCGGAGTATTGATATTTGGCGAAACCCTTGAGCGTGTGACGATTTACGGAACCGCGATCATCATCCTATCGGGTCTTTATATCGTCTTGCGGGAAGACAAAAAGCCCGGCTCGACACAGCCTGTGCTGCGAACCAGATCTCGGGCTGCGACGCCCGGCGCGCCGCGACTTGCACCTTGGCTGCACCGCAAAAGGGATAAGAAATGACGTCGCAGATCCGATTGGCCGTAGTTGCAACGGCGGCGCAGAACGTAGCCATTCTTGATGAATTACGCACCGTCGGAGCAGACCAGATTGAGCATATCGTGCATCTGGGCGGCAAGGATGCTGACTTTAAGGCAAACACTTTTTTCCGAATGCGCGCCATCAAGGGACGGCGCGGCGACTTAATGGAGAACGACCAGTTTACGGGCGCGGCGCGCGCGCTTGAAACATCGCCCGAAATGTTTTCCGCACAGATCGAAGCCATAGACAATCTGACACGCGGATCAGATCACATGGCCTTTAAGCATCACGGTCTACAGGATGTGCAAGACTACCAACATGTGACCCATATTGCGCATGACGTGATGGGGCGGATGCTGATCGAAGAGGGCATCACCCACGTGCTATTCTTTGATATGCCGCATATGTTTTATGACACTTGCCTACGGCAGGCCGCCGAAGCGTTGAAGCTTAAGGTGCTGATCCTACGGCAGAGCTTTTTCCCAAGGCAGTTTTTCTCAATGCACTCGGCCTATGATCAGGGTCATATTGCACCACGCCCCAGCGATGACGATGCGGCGTCGGTTGATTTGCCTGAAGTTGGAGAAGAGCTTTTCTATATGAAAGGCATCAAGCAAGAACGCGAAGCGGGGGGTAAACTTTCTCTGCGCGGGCTCGGGCTAATGCTGGCGCATTTCATGGTCAATGATCCACTAAAGCTGCTTAACCCCGTCTATATGGCACGGCTCATATCGCGGATGCGTCGCATTGCGGCCCGACTGCCAAAATGGCGTGACCCCTATTTCTACTTCTTTCACACCGATCATTTGGCCTATTTCGAGTATTTGGCCGAAGTGGAAGAAAGCGAACCGGATCTTGAACAGCCCTTTGTTTATTTCCCCCTGCAAATGCAGCCCGAGATGACAACAAGCGCGCTTGGTGGGCGCTTTCGCGATCAGGTATTAGCGATTGAACGACTGGCCGAGATGCTGCCCGAGGGGCATTTGATCTATGTGAAGGAAAATCCAAAGCAAACGGGCAAGTTGCGCTCCCCCCTATTTTTCCATCGTCTCAATCGGATAAAGCAGGTTCGGCTTATGCCGAGCCACGCAAATAGTCAGGAGCTTATGGGCCGGGCTGTCGCGACCGCAAACGTGTCAGGCACAGTCGGCTGGGAAGCGCTGCTGGCAGGCAAGCCAGTGATCAGTTTTGGTGCAGGTTGGTGGTCTGACGCGCCGGGTGTTACGCGATACAGGGGCGGATTATCCTGGGAAGAGGTCACCCAAAACGCACCGACTCGCAAGGCTTTGCAGCGCTACGCGGGAGTTTTGCAGGCGCGCAGTCACGTAGGCAATGTGCAACGCCATTTTGCACGGGCCGATGGCGACTTATCCAATGAGGAGAACGCAAAAATCGTAGCCAAGACCGTTTTGGCCCTGCTTGCGGGGCAAGAGGCCCTAAGCTTTGACGCAAGAGAGTTTACGCCATGAACCGGATCGCCATTATCCCTGCACGGGGCGGATCAAAGCGCATTCCGCGAAAGAACGTTAAGCCCTTCCTTGGAACCCCCATGTTGGCGTGGCCAATTGCGGCCGCGAAAGCCTCGGGCATTTTTGACAAGATCGTCGTCTCGACCGATGACGCCGACATTGCCGATGCGGCCCAAGCGGCCGGCGCCGAGGCGCTGATGCGCCCCAAAGCGCTGGCTGACGATCTGACAGGCGTTGTGCCAGTCGTGCGCCATGCGATCGAGGCAAAGGGCCGAGAGGCAGACGCCGCGTGCCTAATTTACGCAACCGCACCGTTTCTGCGGGCCGTAGATTTGCAGCGTGGGTTCGAGGGCCTTCAAAAGGCGTCGTTCTCGTTATCCGTCACCAGTTTTCCGTTCCCTATTCAACGTGCGCTATTGGAGGATGACGCGGGTCGCATTGCGATGTTCCAACCCGAGCATGCACAAACCCGCAGTCAGGATTTGCCCGAAGCCTTTCATGATGCGGCATTATTTGCTTGGGGAACGCGCGCAGCGTGGCTATCGCAAACACCACTTTACGGAAGCGAAACCGTCCCGGTCGTGATCCCTCGGCATTTGGTGCAGGACGTGGACACGCCCGAAGATTGGACGCGCGCCGAATATATGGCCCGTGCCCTGATCGAGGCGGGTGAAATTTCCGCGCCTTGACGGGGCGACGGCATCACGCGAAAAGTCGATATGATCGAGCCTGTTCAAATTGAAAACTTCACTCTCGGCGAGGGGCAGAAAAGCTTCCTCATTGCTGAGCTGTCTGCCAACCATGATCGCGATCTGGATCTGGCGCTAAATCTGGTGGATATCGCCGCCGATGCTGGATGGGATTGCGTTAAATTCCAGACCTACAACGCAGATAGTTTGACGGTTCCGTCCTCGCATTCGTCGATGAAAATCGACAAGGTTTGGGGAACGGACAATCTCTATGACCTCTACAATAACGCCGGCATGCCGATGGAGTTTCATGCCCCGCTCTTTGAGCGCGCGCGCGAGCGCGGGCTGATCCCGTTCACCTCGGTTTATGATCCCCGCGACATGGATTTTGTCGAAGATCTGGGATGCGCGGTTTACAAGATTGCCTCATTCGAGATGACCTTTGACGATCTTCTGATCGAGATCGCGCAGACCGGCAAACCGATCATCATGTCGACCGGAATGGCCAATCTAGGTGAGGTTGATCATGCGATGAACGTGCTGGAACAACACGGCGCAGGACCAGTGGTTTTGCTGCATTGCGTGTCCAGCTACCCTGCCCCAATTGAGGATGTGAACCTTGCCTCAATGGCGACGTTACGAGATCGTTTTCAGCGTCATGTCGGGTTTTCCGATCACACAATCGGTCCGGCTGTTGCCCTGACCGCAGCAGCGATGGGCGCGGTCGCAATCGAAAAGCATTTCACCGACGACATGACTCGACCCGGGCCGGATCACCGGTTTTCAGCGACCCCAGACGTGATGAAGGAAATCGCCGAAGGCGTAAGGCTTGGCCATATTGCTCGGGGCGTCGATGGCAAAGAAACTGCCGCGGCCGAGCAAGGCAACCGTGACGCGTTTCGCCGTTCAGCATTTGCCCTGCGGGACCTGAAGGCGGGGGATGTTTTGGCACCTGCCGATTACAGATTTGTCCGGCCGAATGCCGGTGTCCCTGTCAGCGACAAACTTGCGTTGATTGATCGCCCCTTGTCGCGGGACGTTAAGAAATATGACCCGATTACCTATGAAGATCTGGCACCTAAATGAGGCTACGCAAGGCCACCATCGAGGATGCAAGGCGGCTGTTTGAATGGCGCAATGACCCTGTCACGCGGGCCGTGTCAGTCAACCAGACGCCGGTGGACTGGCACGATCATCTGGCCTGGCTTATGCAGAGTTTGGATAGCCCCCTTCGTGAAATCCTAATAGCCGAAGATGGGGTGCCGCTTGGCACTGTGCGGCTGGACAAGGACATCCGCACCGAGGTTTCGATCACCCTCGCCCCGGCAGCGCGCGGACATGGCCAAGGGGCCGTAATTTTGCAATTGGCGACAGCGGGCACAGGCCCGTTCGTGGCCCGGATAAGACCCGATAACAAGGCCAGTCAAAAGGTCTTTGAAAAGGCCGGATTTTCGTTCACCCATCATGCCGATGGCATGAATTGGTATCTCAAACATTAAAGAAGGATCAGGGACATGACCCCCGAACAGATCGAAGAAAAACTGAAACTCATCGACGCGATCGAGCAAGTTCGGACGAAAAATAACGTCAATTGGATGAACCTATTGCGCGTTGCTTTGCGTGCCGATCCCGAAGGCACATTGGAATTGGTTCGCGAGATTAACACCAAGGATAATGAGATTTCCGAGCTTTTCGCCAAGCTGGGTGAGGCAGTTTAACACCTCGTGTGACGAGGCGTTTTCCTGAGAAATAGCATCGCCACAATTAGCCTTCACAAGGGTCAACGTGTGGCTGCAAAGGTCTCTATGGCGTCGGCAGCAGCTCTTAAATTAGCTTCGATGACGCCATAGCGCTGACAAACAGTATCGAATTTGGGCTGGAATCGCGCCGGGTTGGATAAGAACTCCGATAGGTTCGATAGCCCTTCGATCTGTGGAAGCGCCGCAAATTCTTCGGTGTCATTCGCAAAAACCGCTGTGGGTTTTTCCATGTAAAGCCCGTCGAGTAGCGCTGTTGAGGGCGTCGAAATCAACGAATCAGAAATGGCAAGCATGTCAGTCATGCTGAGGCCCTTAAAGGCCCCCGAATATTGACGCGAGAATAAGATATTTGGGTGGGCTTGTTCCAATTCGTCTTCAATCTTGGCGACTTCTCCGCGCTTCTTGCCGCGATGGGCGCGAATAACGGCCAATTGATCTGGGGATGAAGCTGCAAAACCGGCAACCATTTCGTAGAAAGCTTCGATTTTTTCTTGTGAGAACCGGTTCTCCCAGCGGAAGGAATGGCAAAAGAGCACCGTTTTCGCGTAGCTTTTGACGGCTTTTGCTCCCGCATCAGACAAAGGGGCGGGGCCGAATAGCGCAGGGCGTAGAAAGCCAGTGGCCCTTGTTCGGCCAATGTGATCCGCAAAAATGCCAGGATTGGCTTCCTCAAAAAGCAAAACGAGGTCGGAGGCCCAATCCGGCGTTTGATCATCCACATAGGTTAGCCCACGCTGAACAACGCCGTGCTGTACGTAAATATGGGGTATGCCGCGCGCCGAAATGCGTTTCAATCTGGCGGCATGGCCAGAGGTATCACTGGCAGGATCGGTCAGGCCGATATGCAGATCGAAGCGATCAAAAAACGGCCAGCTTGCCATTTTCAGGATACGATTGGGCCAAACCGAAAATGGAATGCCACTGGCCTGAAGGCGCGCGCGAATACGAGAATCTCGTCGCAAAAGGGCGGTGGTGGCGAACAAGACAGGCTGGACTTCGCCACGCTTGTGCAAAACCTCAAGTAAAGGAAACAAGGCTTCCATATCCGGCAGCCCATTCAGATAGGCCCCAAGCCGTTTGAGGGCGGTCATGCGAGGGCGGCGCGCAGGGCCTCGATCACGCGATCCTGTTTGGCGTCATCCAGACCGAAATAAAGCGGGATGGATATCGCACGGTCGTAGTACCGTTCGCTCACTGGGAAATCCCCACGCCTAAACCCAAGGCGTTGATAGTCAGGCTGGGTGTGGACGGGGATATAGTGAACGTTAACCCCGATATTTGCGGCACGAAGCGCATCAAACACCTGACGTCTTGTTCTGTTGGTTCGATCTGTGTCGATCAATATGGGATAAAGGTGCAGCGCCGAATGGCTATCAGGGTTTTGCCATGGCGTTATTAGCGGCAAGCCCCCTAAAAGGTCATCGTACCGCTTGGCCAATTTGTGACGATGGGCAACGAATTCAGCCAAACGGAGGGTCTGGCTGGCCCCAAGCGCGGCTTGCATTTCGGTCATACGATAGTTGAGGCCAAGCGCGACCTGATCGTATTCCCAAGGCTCGGGATTTTGGTTTTCCATCAGGCCTGCGTCGCGGGTCACGCCATGACTGCGGAAAAGGTCCATCTTTTTGGCAAGATCCGGGTTTTGCGTCGTTGCAATACCGCCCTCGGCCGATGTGATTATTTTGACAGGGTGGAAGCTGAAGACCGCGATGTCCGAAAACTCGCAAGCGCCGATGGGGGTGCCGTTATAGCTGCCACCAATCGCGTGACTGGCATCTTCGATCACTTTGATGCCATGGGCACGTGCAATGGCGCCAATCGCTTTCATATTCGCCGATTGCCCGGCGAAATGAACAGGAATAATGATATCGGGCTTGCGTGTGGCACTGGCCAGTTTTGCCTGAAGCGCAGCAGGGTCCATGCAATAATCATTGTCGCGGATATCGACGAAGTCCACATCCGCCCCGCAAAGTCGCCCGACATTGGCAGTGGCCACAAAGGTATTGGGCACCGTCCACAGCAATCCGCCCGGCCCCAGCCCAAGCGCCAGGCAGGCAATGTGCAAGGCCGACGTGGCTGAGTTCACAGCGACAGCATGAGCCGCGCTGGTCGCGGCTGCAATCGCGGCTTCAAACTCGGGCACTTTGGGGCCTTGGGTCAGAAAATCAGAGCGCAATACATCAACAACAGCGGCAATATCATCTTCCGAGATATCTTGCCGGCCATAGGGGATGAAGGGCGCGTCTGTCATCAAAAGTGACCTATTGTTGCGGCGTTTTCCTCGATCCAGGTTTGCAGATCGGCGACGGGCATCCAATCGGGATTTGTGTCCGATACATAAGAGAAGCCTTCTGGAACCTTTTTGCCATCCTTAATTCGGATCGGATCGGCCGACCAATTGTGAATAGCAGGCAGGATCTTGAAATGCTCTTCATACTCATAGGTATGCGCGGCATCTTCTTCGCCTATCATCTGCTCATGCAGTTTTTCGCCGGGACGCACGCCAACTACTTTGTGTTTGAAACCCGGAACGCAGGCTTCAGCAATGTCCATGATGGTCATTGAAGGGATTTTCTTAACGTAAACTTCGCCGCCAATCATGTCTTCGAAGGCATGCCAGACCAGCTCAACCCCTTGTGGCAGAGTGATCATGAAGCGAGTCATACGCGGATCCGTGATGGGCAGGTCCGATGTTGGGTTCAGAGACTTGAAGAACGGAATGACCGAACCGCGCGACCCCATAACGTTGCCGTACCGCACAACGGCAAACCTGCACCCATCAGCGCCCGCATAGGAATTGCCCGAAACAAAAAGCTTGTCCGAGGCCAGCTTGGTCGCACCGTAAAGGTTCACGGGAGATGAGGCTTTGTCCGTCGACAGCGCAACACATTTTTTAACACCCTTGTCGATACATGCATCGATCAAGTTCATCGCGCCATTGATGTTAGTTTTCACGCATTCGAACGGGTTATATTCCGCCGTTGGCACGATTTTGGTGGCCGCAGCGTGAACCACATAATCGACACCGTCCAAAGCGCGGTAAAGCCGATCACGATCCCGCACATCACCGATAAAAAACCGAACCCGAGGGTCGTCGCCAAATTTCTTGGCCATCTCCCACTGTTTCATCTCATCGCGTGAATAGATGATCAGGCGGGCGGGGTCATATTTCTCAAGCGTCATCGGCACGAAATGCGATCCGAAGGATCCGGTGCCGCCAGTCAGCAGGATTGAGGCGTGTTTTTCCATGTAAATGCTCGTCCAACTAGGGTCTTTGGCGTTCTTGCAGGCTTTGCGCCCGGGATCAAGCAATGCGGGGCAAACACTCGTGCAACGGCGCATTTGCGCGCTGGATAATGCCTTTGGGCCTCGAAATTTGATCGTGATCGTCGCCCGGAAAACCGAGCAAGTCGCCAAGTCAGGGCTGGACCGCACTGCTCAAGAGCGTCGAAACCTGGTTATGCAGGTCGACGAACAAGTGACTTGCCTGCGCCAGACAAGGGTCCGGCTGGTTGGACTGGCCACTGCACTACCAGAACGCGAGGATACTATCGGTCAGAAGTTTGATCGCGGTGAGCGCAAGGAAACCATAAACAATTACGACAAAAACCTCTTGCTTAATGAACGCATGCAAACGCGTTCCAACAAACACCCCAAGAACCAGCAAAGGTGCCAGAGCAAGGCTGGTTTGCAAGCTTTGCACTGTCATCGTGCCCGTCGCACCATAGGCAATGGTTTTGATCAAATTTAGGGAGAAAAAGAAGACCGTGTTCGTGCCCACGAACCACGTCTTGTCGAGTTTCTGCTGCAATAAATAACCTTTGATCGGTGGACCGCCGGCATGGGCCACGAAACTTGCAAACCCTGATAGAATTCCAAAGCTCCATACAACGATCTGTGGTGTCCGCCCCGGTTGGCGGTCCGCGTGCCTATTCACCAGAAACTGGATGACAAAGACTGCAGCCAATAGGCCAATGAGGAGTCGAATGACATCGGCATTCATAAATTGAAACGTCACATTCCCCAAAACCAGCCCAATAAGGGCCGCTGGCAATAGGCCAAAAACAATCCGCCTGTCCCATGTCCAGCGATAACGCCAGACAATCAGAACGTCCATTGTCAGAAGAATGGGCATCATCACCGCTGCCGCGAATTGCGGCGCGACGAAGAGCGACATCAGCGGCACGGCCATAACGCCCAACCCTCCGCCAAAGCCGCTTTTGGAAACCCCTGTCAGAAGGATAGCAAAAGCCGAGACAAGAAAGAACGGGAGGGTAAGGTCCATGTGATCCGCTTTATTGATGGTTCAACACACAGATAGAGGACATCCAAAAATCATTGAAATAATCTTTTTTGGCTCTAAAAAACTAGTATGGAGATTTTATTTGACCTAAACGCTCTAAAGACATTCTCTTTGGTGGCGCAGGACCTGAACTTCACGGTCGTTGCCAAAAGGCGGAATACGGTCCAATCGGCAATCAGCGCTCAAATAAAGAAATTGGAGATGTCACTGGGCCAACCGCTTTTGTCGCGGGGCCGCGGCCAAGCCATGCATCTCACCCCAGAGGGAGATGCTTTCCTAATCTACGCACACCGCATTCTTTCCTTGTCCGAGGAGGCCGCCGAAACGGTTCGAACGGCTCAGTCTCGCCAAATTCTCAGGCTAGGGACAACCGTCACTTTGTCTTTATCAATCGTAAGTGACGTTTTGAGAGAATTCGCCGCCCTGCAGCCGGACGTTCAAATTCAAATTCAATGCGACAGGAGTGACAGTCTTCTGCGGCGTTTAGAGGACGGAGAAATTGACGTTGCCTTTATGATGGATCAAGGGCGCCACAACCTCCGTTCGTTTGTGCATTCAGTTGACCTTGAGTGGGCGTGCTCTGCCCAGTTTCACATGCCTGAAAGCGGGCCGGTTCCGTTGGCATTTTTAACAGATGGCCGAGATCTCAGGCAGTATGCATTTCGGGCGTTGGATGATGCTGGGCAGCATGGGCATGTCACACATCTAAGCCCCCATCCGATAGGCGTGCGATCACTTGTTCAAGCCGGGCTCGCCCTTACCGTAATGCCAAGCAACACCATCGTTCAGCCTCTCATTCCCGCAGATCGGTCTTTTGGTCTGCCCAAGCTGTCGCCAGTTGCTCTGGCCGCATATCACGCGCCGCGCGACAGGCTTTCCAGCGCAGATCTGCTTCTGCATCTACTTGAAGTTGCCTCGCGATGAGAGACGCCCAGATCTGCGATACTGCGCCAACTGTCTTTCGATCTTGATCCGGTCACAGTTAAAACGCTGGTCAGAAGTAGGTTTGGCCCCAGTTTGTTTGAGCACAAGTATAGCCATGACGATCCCAAAACCCGTCAAAATACACAGATATCCGACACTCAACTCGGGTCATCTAGGCCCGGCTTTCATTTGAGCCGTGCTCATGCGATGCCTTAATCGCCTGAGAAAAAATGAGGAAACGACCGCACATCCGTTCCCGCCGCCTGTCGCTGCTTGGTGTATTTTGCGAAATGGTCAATGGCCGGCTCTGGCTGCCAATCAACTAAAGCTGTCTGGTAACTTGGCCTTGCAGAGACACGCACGAACCAGTCTTCGACAAAAGGCGTCCGCTCAAATGGCCAACCCATCAAATGAAACCGATGGACATTCGGCATCCAGGCAATATCACTAAGCGTGAACGCATCACCTTCCAGATAGGCGCGCCCATCTGACAGCGTCGAGTTTAAATATTGAAACCCTTCGTCAGTGCGGGCGATAGCGGCGTTTAGTCGGTCCGGTTCAAACCCGTTGGCAAAGTCGGAATAGAACTGCCGCAGCCAATCGTTCTTGTGGTTTTTCTGGAAGGCCTCAACAGCTTCGGCAGATTGAGGGGGATCGCCGCGAAACAGAAACTCGAAGGTGAGCAACTTCAAATCGAGCTGCGCCGCATCAGCCATCGCTAGAAAGGTGGTGTCAGAAATTGTGTTAATTGGATTATCCGGGCCTGCAATCTGCCGTATGATGTCAACACTTTCGATATAAAGACGCCCATCTTCTACAAGAGCGGGCACAAGACCTTTTGGATGGATTTTCTGATACTCGGGCGTGGCGTGTTCATTCTTTTCCAGAAGAATGAGGTGACTTTGGAATGAGCGGTCACTTTCGGCCAAAGTGATGCGCACGCGCTGCGAACAACTGGACATCGGCGCATGCCATAAGTGAATGCCAGTCAGAAATTTCAGATTTGGGTCCTGTGGTTCGATTTCAGGCATCTTTGCTATCCTTAATATCGCGACGGACCCGGCCCCGCGCGGCCTTGACGATTAAATACTAATATTTACATATCAGTCTAATATCCAATAATCACATTAACATGTAAGTTTGGTATGCTGATAGATCCCCGACACCTCGAACAACTGGCCGTTATCGTCGATGTGGGCACGCTTCAAAATGCGGCGACCAAGATAGGCACATCGCAGCCCGCCCTAAGCCGTATGATCCGTACGCTGGAAGATCGAATTGGGATGCAGTTATTCGAGCGCAGTACACGCCCCTTGACTGCGACGGCCATCGGGCTGGAATTAGCGCAACAGGGTCGGGCGATCAGAACCGCACGCCTAAGAGCCGCGGAAGTGGTAGATCTTGGCGCGCGTGGATATTTCGGAATCCTAAAATTGGGCGCGCCACCATTCTTATGCAAAAACCTAATGTCAGAGGCCATCGCCAGCTTCATTTCCACCCGCAACAGGGTACGGATCGACTTGATCTCCGACTACCAAGTGGGCTTGATGGAACGCCTATACCTAAACCAAGTGGACATTGTCGTAGGTCCAGAAAAATTCGTTGAACAGGGCAATTCTAACCTCAATCGAGAACCGCTCTTTCGAGACAAGAATGTCATCGTCGGCAGAAAGGGGCATCCATTGCTAACAGCAGAAGGGTCCCCGGCCGAGATCTATCAGAATGCGGTTTGGGTTGGCCATTCCGCAAGAAGTACGCTTCGTGCAGATTTGGGTGATGCGTTAAGACAAATTGGCATTTCAAGTCCGATCGTCGCTTGCCAAAGTGAATCGGCTGAAGCGGTAATTGAGCTGCTGCGCGCGACCGATTTTCTGACGATCCTTCCCCATTATGCAATCAAGCCAGACGGGTCTGATGGGCTTACGGTCGCCAAAACAAACATCCCCAATCAGGAAATTGAATTTAGCGCAATTTCGCTTAAAGATCGAGTTGAGACATCCCTCGCGAAAGAGTTCAAGGCGCATCTGAAAAAGCAGATACTTACGCGTTATGCGAACGAAACAGGATAAAACAAATGGGCATCTATTCCCCTGCATTCGCCAAACACGGCTAAACGCGCTTGCGAACAGCGCTACCGCAGCTTTCTCGAACCACAAGATCACCGTGTAAAAGATGGGTCTTTGCCGGGCGCGTCCGGTCTGCAATACGATCAAGCAACTCGCCCATCGCCTTTTCGCCGATCAAATGACGTGGCTGTCTGACTGTCGTCAGCCCCGGCGTGATGTGGCTGGCAAATGGGATGTCGTCAAATCCAATAACTGAGAAGTCCGCAGGCACCTCAAACCCGCGCAACCGCAGGGCAGAGATGACGCCAATGGCCGTATTGTCGTTGATGCAAACAAAGGCGGTCGGCAGTGTGTCCTTGATGAACAAACGCTCGACGGCGGCGCGACCACCTTCGCTTGTCCCGTCGCCTTCAACCCGCCAATCTTCGATTTGTTCCGAGGCTTCATTCAGGCCCAAACGATATCCCTTATGGCGCATTTCGCTGACGACATCTGATAGCCCACCAGACAAAAACACGATCTTTCGGTGCCCAAGCGACACCAGATATTCCGTTGCAATTTTTGAGGCGGCAACATCATCCACACCGACGTAGCTGGCGTCTTCGCCTTCAATCGGGCGCCCTACTGTCACAAGCGGCGGCAAGCTTTGATGATGCCGGTTTGGAGACCCCGCAACTGGTAAGTGTCCGGTGAGAAGCACCAGCCCATCTACCATCCCCGTCGCAAGGAAGCGCATGTATTTTTCTTCTAGTGGGATTTCGCCTTCAGTGTTTCCGATCAACACACCGTAACCGCGATCATTCGCTTCTTTCTCCAGCCCCGTCAAAATTGCCGGAAAGTTCGGATCTGCAATCGACGGCGCTAAGACCATAACCATCTGCGAGCGCTGCATTCGCAGGTTTTGGGCCATTGGATTGGCGGTGTAGCCCGTCCGTGCAATCGCAGCTGTGACCTTTTTCCGCGTACTTTCCGCAACCTTTTCGGGCATTCGAATCGCACGGCTAACGGTCGCGATTGAAACGCCCGCCAGCTTTGCCACGTCTTCGATTGTCGCTGGTTTTGCGGTTGGTTGGTCCACTTTGTCCGGTCTCTGATCTCATTTTTTTCGAAACTGAAAAACTACATTCGTATCAACCTCATACTTCCTTATACGTGGGTTCGGGATCGGTGAAAAGGTTTACACGCTCACAATGTAAAGGTTTACACAAACGATGAAAACCTTTACACGACCTTTAGCGCAGTTGAAAATTGCGACGCCATGACTTTGGGAGGAGATCATGCCAGACGGCCAGGCTATCATTCAGCCAGTGCTTGCCGCCGATAGGATTAGCAAATCCTTTGGTGCGGTCCCTGTCTTGTTCAGCATCAGCATGGAAATCAGGCCGGGCGAGGTGCACGCACTGATTGGTGAAAACGGTGCCGGCAAATCGACCTTGATGAAAATCCTGTCCGGCTTTCACGCGCCGACCTCTGGTCAAATTCTGCTCAACGGACGCGGTGTTGCGCTTCCTGCAAATGGTGAGGCGGAAAACCTTGGCATTGTGCTTATCCATCAGGAATTAAATCTCGCGGAACAGATGACCGTCGAAGAGAACGTATTCCTTGGCCGTGAAATCACGAAACGGGGCGTTCTTAACCGCGCTGAAATGCGCAACCAAGTTCAGGCCTATCTTGATGATATCGGGTTGGAGATTTCGCCGGGGGATCGCATTTCAAGCCTGTCGATGGCGCAAAAACAGATGGTCGAAATCATCAAAGCCATCAGCCGCGATGCGCGCGTTTTGATCATGGACGAGCCGACAGCGGTGCTGACACAAGCCGAAACGGAACTGTTCTTTAATCAGGTTGAGCGATTGAAAGAAAAGGGCGTTGCGATCGTTTTCGTGTCCCACAAGCTTTCAGAAATCAAAAGAATATCTGACCGGGTGACAGTGCTGCGTGATGGGCATTGGATTGCTACAAGCGAGGCAGACGACCTGACGCCGGACGCCATGGCACAGCTTATGGTTGGTCGCGAATTGTCGGACCTATACCCCCCGATGTCAGAAGCCGATGTCGATGCCGAGCATATTTTGGAAGTCGAAAATTTGGTCGCGCCAAGCGTCCGCAAGGTTTCGTTCCAACTGCGAAAAGGCGAGATCCTTGGCTTTTTTGGCCTTATCGGATCGGGGCGAACAGCGGTCTTCGAGGCTGTGTGCGGACTTGAACCTATTCAATCGGGAACTTTGCGGTTTGACGGTCAAGATTTTCGCCCCAAATCAGTGGTGGACGCGCGGGATGTCGGGCTGGCCTATCTGACAAAGGATCGCAAAGAAAAGGGACTGCTTTTGGGGCAGAAGATGCGCCCGAACCTGACCCTTTTTGCCTTGCCGAAATTCACAACGAAATTCGGATTGGACAAAGTTAGCGAAGAAAACGCGCTTGAGCGCGCAAAGCGCCGATTTGATATCCGCGCCCGCGATCCGCAGGTGGATGTCGGGGATTTGTCCGGGGGCAATCAGCAAAAGCTTTTACTTGCGAAAATCATGGAATCTGACCCACGCGTGTTGATCATTGATGAACCCACGCGCGGCATCGATGTCGGGACCAAACAACAGATTTACCATTTCATCGCCGCATTGGCCGCCGAAGGCGTGTCGATCGTCGTGATATCTTCTGAAATGCCTGAAATCATCGGAATGTCTCATCGTGTTGTTGTGATGCGGGAAGGGGAAATTACCGGTGTCCTTACAGGCGACGAAATCAACGAGGCCGAGATTGTGCGCTATGCCGCCGGGCTGAAAAAAGGACCGGACCAATGACAGAACTGTCAACGCCAGCAAGCAAGCCCAATCGCGGGTTTTTTCTGGACCTTAAGGCCGCAGGCCCGTTTGTAGCGCTGACCATATTGGTCATCATTGGCTACCTGCTCAATCCTGCCTTTCTAAGCGAAGGCAACCTGACAAACCTTCTCACACGCTCTGCCTTTATTGGCGTCATCGCGGTTGGCGCGACATTCGTCATTACGGCGGGCGGAATTGATCTATCTGTTGGGTCGATGGCGGCGGTGATTTCAGGCGTCATGATCATCGTTATGAATAGCGCGCTCGAGACCTTTGGCGGCGGGCTGACTACCGTGCTGATCGGATGCGGATGTTCGATCATACTTGGCCTTGGTGCGGGGCTGATTAACGGATTGCTGACGACAAAAGGCAAGATTGAAGCCTTCATCGTGACCCTTGGCACGATGGGTATTTTTCGGTCGCTCGTGACCTATTTCGCGGATGGCGGCACGTTATCGCTCGACTTCGCAATTCGCGGAACCTACCGGCCCGTCTATTACGGAAGTGTATTTGGCCTTCCCGTTCCGGTCTGGGTCTTCATTTTCGTCGCGATCTGCGGGTGGCTGTTGATGAACCGGACGGCTTTTGGACGGTATTGCACCGCGATTGGGTCAAATGAATCTGTCGCGAAATATTCGGCCATCAAAGTCGAGCGGATCAAAACGCTCACCTATGTCATCCAAGGCTTTTGCGTATCCCTTGCCACCATCGTTTACGTCCCGCGTCTCGGGTCGGCTTCGGCCTCAACCGGCGTCCTTTGGGAACTTGAGGCCATTGCTGCCGTCATCATCGGCGGCACGGTCTTGAAGGGCGGATATGGCCGCATCGGCGGCACGATTATCGGGGCGCTTATCCTGACGACAATTGGCAATATTCTGAACTTTACGGATCTTATCTCGAACTATCTGAACGGAACCATGCAGGGTCTGATCATCATCGTTGCGGTTTGGCTGCAACGCGGTGAATGGGGCCGGCGGAAACCGCCCACGCCTTAACCGGCAAAAACGTCCACGACAAACGGGAAGCAACCCGTCGTGAAGTAACGGACACGTCCGAACAGGAGGATTGTGTCTACCACCAGCGGAGGAGAAAGCTGTGAAATACTTATTGAAACCACTCGCATTGGCGACGGCAACGGCCATCGGATTAGCAGGGGCTGCGCAGGCTCAGGATCAGATCCGGATCGGCGTAAGCTATCCGACCCCAACCCATGCTTGGGCGGCCGGGATGAACTGGCACGCAGAGCAAGCAGAAGAGCGTCTGGAAGCGTTGCACCCGAATATCGACCTTATCCTGATCAACTCGCCTGATCCGGCCAGTCAGGCCAGCGCGTTGGAAGATCTGGTTTCGATCCATCAGATTGACGCCCTTGTCATTCTACCCTTTGAATCCGAGCCGCTGACTGATCCGGTCATTCAGGTTCGCGATACGGGCGCTTTGATCACTGTGGTTGATCGCGGCCTAAGCCAACCCGGTATCGAAGATATCTATGTTGCAGGCAACAACCCTGAACTGGGCCGGGTCAGCGCTGAATATATGATGACCCGTCTGGGGGAGGGCGATAATATCGTCATCCTGCGCGGTATCCCCACAACCATCGACAATGAACGTTTTGATGCGTTCATGGAAACCATCGAAGGGTCTGGCATCAACGTTCTGGATTCCGAATTTGCCAACTGGAACCGCGATGACGGTTTCGAAGTCATGCAGGATTTCCTGTCGCGCTTCCCCGATATTGATGCGGTCTGGGCGCAGGATGATGACATCGCAATTGGTGTCGTGGCCGCGCTGGAGCAAGCCGGGCGTGATGGCGACGGCATGTTCGTTGTTGGCGGCGCTGGTATGAAAGAAACCATTCGCGGCATCATGGAAGGCAACGAACTGGTTCCAATCGACGTGCTGTACCCGCCTGCGATGATTGCAACGGCAATGGATGTCACGGTGGCGGCCTTCACGTCCAACGGTCCGGTTGCGGGGCGCTATATCCTTGGCGCGACGCTGATCACGCAGGAAAACGCGGCTGATTTCTACTTCCCTGACTCGCCATTCTAATCGGCAAAGGGATTTTCGGCGGCGGAGCTTTCCCTGTCTCCGCCGCCATTTTCGGAGGATATTAATATGAAGACTTTAAAGGGCCCTGCCCTCTTCCTTGCCCAGTTCGCTGGCGACGATGCGCCCTTTAATTCTTGGAGCAGCATCACAAGCTGGGCAGCAGATTGCGGTTACCAAGGCGTACAAATCCCCAGCTGGGACGCACGCCTGTTTGACCTGAGCAAAGCCGCGTCGTCGATGACCTATTGCGAAGAACTTATCGGCGTCGCCAAGGAAAACGGTGTCGAAATAACCGAGCTTTCTACCCATCTTCAGGGGCAACTTATTGCAGTTCACCCTGCCTATGACGAAGCATTTGACGGGTTCGCCGCCCCTGAAGTTCGCGGCAATCCTGCCGCGCGGCAAGCTTGGGCTGTGGATCAGGTAAAAATGGCGCTAGCCGCAAGTCGCAATCTTGGGATTTCGGCCCATGCGACTTTTTCTGGCGCGCTGGCTTGGCCGTTTCTTTATCCTTGGCCGCAACGTCCTGCTGGACTTGTAGAAGCCGCGTTTGATGAGCTTGCCGCGCGCTGGCGGCCCATTCTGGACTACGCAGATGAGATGGGCGTCGATGTTTGCTACGAAATTCACCCCGGGGAAGACCTGCATGACGGCGTCACATTCGAGATGTTCTTGGAACGCCTCAACAATCACCCGCGTTGCAACATGCTCTATGATCCGTCCCATTATGTGCTGCAGCAATTAGATTATCTGGACAATATCGACATCTATGCTGAGCGGATCAAAATGTTCCACGTCAAAGATGCCGAGTTTAACCCAACCGGCCGGCAGGGCGTTTATTCGGGCTATCAGCCTTGGGTGGATCGCGCAGGTCGCTTCCGTAGCCTTGGCGATGGACAGGTTGATTTCAGTGCCATCTTCTCAAAAATGGCGGCCAATGATTTCGATGGATGGGCCGTCGTGGAATGGGAGTGCTGCCTGAAACATCCCGAAGACGGCGCGCGCGAGGGCGCTCAATTCGTGGCCGATCACATTATCCGCGTTACTGAGCGCGCCTTTGATGACTTTGCCGACGGGGGCACGGATGATGCCGCAAACCGGCGTATTTTGGGGATATAACAATGCCAATTGATGCAAGTGCAGCGCAGAACAATCGCGTGTTGAAACTTGGGATGGTCGGGGGCGGCAAGGACGCCTTTATCGGCGCGGTTCACCGGATCGCAGCGCGTCTTGACGGGCGCTATGATCTTGTCGCGGGGGCGCTCTCGTCAAACCCTGACAAAGCCAAAGCTTCCGGCGCTGAATTGGGTTTAGACCCCGACCGAAACTATGGCAGCTTCGAAGAGATGGCCGCCGCCGAAGCGGCCCGGCCAGACGGGATCGATGCGGTTGCCATTGTGACCCCAAATCACGTGCATTACCCGGCTGCCAAAGCGTTTCTAGAGCACGGTATTCACGTCATTTGCGACAAACCACTGACCTCGACATTGGACGATGCCAAGAAATTGCAGGCCGTTGCCAAGCAATCAAGCGCGATGTTTTTCCTGACCCATAATTACACCGGCTACCCAATGGTTCGCCAAGCCCGCGAAATGGTGCACGCGGGGCAGATCGGCAAAATCCGTGTCATTCAGGTTGAGTATCCGCAAGATTGGCTGACTGTGGAGGAAACCAACAAGCAAGCCGCATGGCGCACTGACCCGGCGCGCTCTGGCGCGGGCGGGTCGACCGGCGATATCGGAACACATGCCTTTAACCTTGCGGGCTTTGTATCTGGGTTAAAGCTGGAAAGTTTGTCAGCGGATATTCAAAGCTTTGTTCCCGGCCGGCAGGTCGATGACAACGCGCATGTCATGCTACGATATGAAGGCGGCGCACGGGGCTTGCTTTGGTGCAGTCAGGTGGCGCCGGGCAACGAAAATAGCCTAAAGCTTCGGGTCTACGGCGAAACGGGCGGCTTGGAGTGGCGCCAAGAAGACCCGAATTACCTCAAATTCACTCCCTTCGGAGAGCCTTGCCAAATCATCACTCGTGGCGGCGCGGGAATGAACGCTTCCGTTGCTGGGACAACCCGCATCCCTCCGGGGCATCCCGAAGGGTATTTGGAGGGGTTTGCAAATCTCTATTCGGAAATTGCAGATGTTATTTCTTTGGATAAGGCAGGCGAAAGCCACCCTCACCTTATCCCAACGATCGAGGATGGGCTTGCCGGCGTTGCTTTTATTAACGCCTGCGTAACATCATCAAAGAGCAACGCGGCGTGGGTCGAGATGGGCTGACTGCCAAAATTTCGGCTCACGCCAAGTGCCCGTTTTTTGACCTACTTGCCGCTTGATTAACCGATTTACGACCGTCGGCAGCCTCCAGCCTGTCTGCAAGCACCAGAACGGCGTTCGTTTGGGCGCCTATTCGTCACCAGATCACTAATATGGTTGTGCAGCAGACCCGTTTTTTTAACATTTGTCACATGACACAAAGTGAACACCCAGTACTGACCGAAGGGCTGGTTAGCCTGCTGACGCGGATCTATCCAGCTGAAGACAATCAGGCCCTTGCCAAGGCCATCTTCTGTGTTTTTTGGCCGGATGACGCGAAACCCCTTAGTGAGGCGCGTGCGGCCAATGGTGAAATTTGGTCCGAAGAAGATGCCATCTTGATCACATACGGTAATTCCATCCAAGACGGCGCACATAAACCGCTAGATCTTTTACATGATTTTTTGCTGGACCATCTCAAGGGTGTTGTCAGCTCGGTCCATATTCTACCATTCTTTCCCTATACGTCTGACGATGGTTTTGCCGTAACGGATTTCACCAAGGTCGACCCCGCGCTTGGCGATTGGCCTGATATCGAACGCATCGGCGACGAATTCCACCTGATGTCGGATTTGGTGTTAAATCACGTCTCCAGCCAGGGCGTGTGGTTTAATGCGTATCGGCAGGGCCAGGTGCCTTATGACAAATTCTTTTTTGAAGCTGATCCGTCCGACGATGTGTCAGCCGTCGTGCGCCCTCGTACAACGCCGCTTCTTCAAAAGGTTGAGACATCAAACGGCCCGCGACATGTGTGGTGTACCTTTAGTCACGATCAAATCGACCTGAATTTCGCCAATCCCGATGTGTTGCTCGAAATTCTGAGCATCATCCGTATGCACATTGATGAAGGGATCCGGATCATTCGCTTGGATGCCGTGGCCTTTATCTGGAAAGAGGTCGGAACTTCTTCAATCCACATGCCGCAGACCCACGCGATCATTCAGTTGATCCGCTATCTTTGCGATCACATTTCAGAAACAGTGATGCTGATCACCGAAACCAACGTCCCTAAGGCCGAGAACCTTAGCTATTTCGGTCAATCAAACGAAGCGCATGCGATCTATAATTTTCCACTGCCTCCGCTAATCTTGCAGGCGATGTTATCCGGGTCATCGCACCACTTGCGTGCGTGGCAGGCAGCCATGCCACCCGCCCCCTATGGATGCGCCTATTTCAACTTCACAGCCAGCCATGACGGTATCGGCATGCGCCCCGTCGAAGGTCTTTTGCCAAAAGATGCTATCGATGAAATGATCCAAACAGTAAGCCAATCCGGCGCACTCTTGTCGATGCGAACAGGACCTGGCGGTGAGGAAACTGTCTACGAAATCAACTGTAGCTATTTCGAGGCAATGGCCCGCACCCATGCCGGCCCAGACGAACACCATTTGGCCCGTTTTCTAGCCTCGCAAACCATTGTCATGTCACTTGAAGGCATTCCGGGTTTCTACATCCACTCGATGCTGGCAACGCCAAACGACACTGAAGCGGTTGAATATCGCGGTATGAACCGCGCTATTAACCGCCACCGGTGGGACTACCCTGAATTGCAGGCACGTTTGTCAGACCCAACTTCAAACCAATCCTTGGTGATGACGACATTGTCTGAACGTCTGAAGCTGCGTTCGAAGCAAAAGGCGTTTCATCCAAACGCGACGCAGTTCACTTTGTCGATTGATCCACGGGTCTTTGGGCTATGGCGGCAAAGCTTAGACCGGGCGCAATCGATCTTTGCCCTCCACAATGTCAGCGCAGATGACGTTATGATCCCTTGCGATGCATTGAACTTAATCGCAGATGAGCCTTGGATGGACATCCTTTCAGGCGAGCCGATTGAACCCGGCCAAACCCAGATCAGCATGGCCCCCTATCAATGTCGTTGGATCACCAACCGGTTTTAATCTGCCGCGCTGACAAAGGGGATTTGCGAAAACTCCGCTTCGTCGGCTTTGGCAGCTTCCAAGAGATCCCCAATAAGAGATGGATCAGCAGCGTTCACGCGGCTCCAATTCGGGATGAAGGGCGTTTCATGCGGGTTCTCGAGAAAGACCGAACCCGCGCGCATGATGTTATCCGCGAAAAGCTCGATCGTTTTCTCTTCCAAATGCCGGTCGATGGTTAGACCATTCATAACAGCCTCATCCGAGTAGATCTGCAAAAGGTCCAATGCGTGGCGGTAATAAGTGGCCTTCAAAGAGCGGAACACATTGGGGGTAAAGACAACGCCCTCGGTTGCCAGCTTGCGGAAGATCGCTTTGCAAATATCGGTCGACATCCGGTTCAAACCGGCCTCGGCATCCTCTGGGCTGACGGTTTGGTGCTTGTGATCATAAGTGTCCGCGATCTCAACCTGACAAACGGCATTGCGGCCAAGGTTGCGCCAGGCCTCGGACAGAACGCCAATCTCAAGGCCCCAATCTGACGGGATGCGCAGGTCTGGAAGCATCGCAACGCGCATTGCGAATTCGCCTGACAGTGGATAGCGAAAGCTGCGCAGGTAATCGATATAGTCATGATCCCCGACCACTTTTTTCAAGGCAATCAAAAGCGGGCTAATCAATAAACGGGTGACCCGGCCGTTCAACTTGCCGCCACCCACACGCGCGTAATAGCCCTTTGACAGCTGATACGAGAAATTTGGGTTCGCTACCGGATAGACCAGCCGCGCCAGCATCTCGCGTTCATAGGTCAGAATATCACAATCATGGATTGCCATGATGGCCGTATCTGCGCAGCCCAAAAGATAGCCGATTGAGGTCCAGACATTCTTGCCCTTACCGGGCTCTTGCGGGGCAAGGCCGAGCGCTTCCAGACGGTCTTGGAATGCCTTCATTCGTGGCGAGTCATTCCAAATTACGGTGTGTTCCTGCGGCAGAGCAGAAAAGAATTCGCGCGCCATCCGGAACTGTTCTTCGTTTGCACGATCCAGACCGATGATGATGCGATGCAGGTAACGCGCTTCTGAAAGCGTCTTGATAATATTGGCGAGCGCAGGGCCCTCAAGCTCTGAAAAAAGCGACGGCAGGATCAAGGTGATCTTACGTGACGTGGCAAAGGTTTCGAGCTCATATTCCAGCTCTTCAATCGAACGGCTGCGCAAGTTGTGGAACTGTGCAATATTCCCGTTCTGATGAAAATCAGCCATAATTCTTAAGTCCTTACGCTATATTCAGCTCTTTTAGTATGTCTATCACAGCGTCATTCCATCCTTGCGGACCGGGGCGCTGTGTTCGCCGGATCTTACCGATATCTTCGCCTGCAAGTCGCGGCAGGTCGGTGCCATGATCATTGCGGATGACAACGCCTATATCTGCGGCTTCAAGCATTTCGATATCGTTCGGCGCATCGCCTAGCGCGACGATCTTTTCCGCCCGTAATTTCGCTGCAACCTCGGCCATTGCATCAGCCTTGGTGCGCCCCAATGACAAGGTTAGGAAACGTCCGCCCCGCCGGGCATGGATGCCTGATTTGGCCAACTCGGCACAAAAATCTTTCTCAGCAACAGGGGTGCCATGCCACAGTCCCGGTTCAGAAAAATCACGCTGGTTTGCGCGTTCTGCTGCTGCCGGATCTAGACCAGTTACCGCAGCAATCTCTGCTGGTCCTAAATCACCAAAACCTTGAAAATCCGCGCGCAATGCAGGGGCACAGGCGTCTAGCGCCTGCCGAATTTTGGCATAGTCGCCCCCATCGCGTGATCCTTCTTTGCTGGGCACGTAAAGCCCCGCGCCGTTTTCGACGATCGCAGGCGTATCACCAAGGTCGAGAGCCCTGTGCAATTCCCGCATCTCAGCCGTGGTTTTGCTAGAGGCAAGAACCAAAGGGATCTTCAGGTTTTTTATCAGCGCCAGGGCTGGCTTTGCCGGATCATAGGAATAACTTCCATGGTCCAAGAGCGTGCCGTCCAGATCAGTGATAATGATCAATTCCATACCCTCTTGGGTATGATGGGGGATCGGGAATCACAACTCGATGCGGCGGGAAATAGCCGGATGTTGGCCCCATCAGGCCGCTAAGAAGCTTTGCTGAGTAACAGCGCAGCGCAATTCGCGCATACGCTTACTTTTTGTGCAGAATACGTATGTTTTCTGCTCATTTCACTGGCCGCAGGCCACCTAATTAGGCGTTTGCCCAAGGTCCGTGCTGGTCTGAACTATTGTCATCCAGCCGCACAAATCCGTGGAGACCAAAGAAATCGCGTTGTCCCTGGATCATGTTAGCCGTCCCGCGTGCCGTACGCATGGTGTCGAAATAAGCCAATCCTGCGCCAAGCGCTGGCAATGGAATTCCGTTCATAGCTGCGGTTGCCACCACATTGCGCAAAGACCCGTGCGTATTGGAAAGGATGTCGGCAAAGAATGGTGCGAACATTAAATCGCGGTCGGGATTTTCAGCAAGCGACGCAGACATGTCATCAAGCATCGACGACCGGATAATACACCCTGCGCGCCATACTTTTGCGATCTCAGGCAACGGCAGATCCCAGCCAAATTCCTTTGACGCGGCGACGATCATCCCGAAACCCTGCGTGTAGCACAGGACCTTGCCGCAGATGAGCGCCTGCTCAAGCGTTTCGATGCTAAGTGCACCGTCGCCCAAAGGCTGAGGGCCGGTTCCAAACAGCGCCTCGGCTTTTGCCCGTTCATCACGTCGAGCGGACATATTACGCGCCACGACAGCCGCTTCAATTACAGGAATGGGCGCCGCCAGATGTTGGGCCTCAATAGCCGTCCAGCGGCCCGTGCCCTTTTGGCCAGCCGCATCGACGATAACGTCCAATAGCGGCCCGTCGGTGGCCACATCATGGCTGGCCGCAACCTTGCCGGAAATCTCGATCAGATAGGATTGCAGCGGGCCTTCGTTCCAGCTTGCGAAAATCTCGGCAATTTCGCCGGCGCTTTTTCCCATGCCGTCGCGCAGGATGCCGTAGACTTCGGCAATCATCTGCATGTCGGCATATTCGATGCCATTGTGAACGGCCTTCACAAAGTGACCCGCGCCCTCTGCGCCCATAAAGCCGGCACAAGGCTCACCATTAAAATCCGCAGCGATGGCGTCTAAGATATGTGAAACACGATCCCATGTTGCGCGATCCCCACCGCCCATGATGGCAGGGCCAAAGCGCGCGCCCTCTTCTCCGCCGGAAACGCCGATGCCCAGAAATGGCAGGCCTTTTGCGTCGATCGCGCGGCGGTTGGTGTCACGGAAATTGGCGTTGCCTGCGTCAATGATCAGATCGTCATCGCCCAAAAGCGGGCGGAGCGCCGCAATTTGATCGTCCACTGGCTGGCCCGCAGGAACCATTAGAATAATTGCACGAGGGGGTTTGATTGCGGCAACAAGCTCTTCCAGCGTTGTCGTCGGAGTGATCTTGTCGGACAGCGCGCCCGCTTCGGATTTGAACGTTTCAGTGACAGATGTCGTCCTGTTCCAAACTGCAATATCAAAGCCGTTATCAGCGATATTTAGCGCCAGTGCCGCGCCCATAGTTCCAAGACCGATAAGGCCAATTTCGCAATCACTCATAGAGGGGTCTCCGGGTTTTGACTTTGGTCTGCAACATACAAAAACGCGTTCAGAACAAGATGGGGGATAATTGAATGGGATAGTCCTAACGAAATTGGCTATGTTAGCGCAAGCGTCTTGTGCTAAGTATAACGTTACACAAAGTGTGAAGGTTTTGTGCAGGCACGAACGGATTATTGTTTAATGTTAAATGCTTACGAATGATGCGATACAAAAAAATGGAGCCTATTCATGAGCCTTGAATTGTTTGACCTTTCTGGCAAGCGCGCGCTGATTACAGGATCATCGCAGGGAATTGGCTTTGCCCTGGCGAAAGGCTTGGCCGGAGCGGGCGCCGAAATCGTCGTGAATGGCCGCGATATCACGAAACTTTCCGGTGCAGCAAAAACGCTTCGCGACTTCGGAGCGACTGTTTTTGAGTTGCCTTTTGATGTCACTGACCACGAAATGACCCGCACCGCAATTGATGGCTTTGAAGCTGAGATTGGCCAAATCGACATCTTGGTAAACAATGCAGGGATGCAACATCGCGGTCCGCTAGAGGAATTCCCTCAGGCTGCTTTTGAGGCCCTTTTGCAAACAAATATTGCGTCGGTCTATCATGTTGGGCAAGCCGCAGGCCGGCATATGATCAAGCGCGGCGCTGGAAAAATCGTCAATATTTGCTCCGTTCAAACTGCCCTCGCGCGGCCGGGAATTGCGCCCTACACAATGACGAAAGGGGCCGTGGCTAATCTGACCAAAGGCATGGCAACGGACTGGGCGAAATATGGGGTGCAATGCAATGGACTGGCCCCGGGGTACTTCGACACGCCGCTAAACGCGGCGTTGGTCAATGACCCTGAATTCAGCGCTTGGCTGAAAAAACGTACCCCTGCCGGGCGTTGGGGCAATGTCGAAGAACTGGTGGGGGCTTGTGTCTTCCTGTCGTCGGCGGCCTCGTCCTTTGTCAACGGAACAACACTTTATGTTGATGGGGGCATCACCGCATGTCTTTAGTAAATCGATTTGTCATTATGGGCGTTGCTGGCAGCGGCAAAAGCTATATCGGCACAATGCTTGCCGAAGCCATTGGCGCGGCATTTGTGGACGGGGACGACCTGCATCCAAAATCCAATATTGATAAAATGAGCCTCGGCGTGGCCCTGAATGATAAGGATCGGGAGCCGTGGCTGTCTCGTATCGGGCAGGATCTGGGCGCAGCGCAGGAATCGCTCGTCATTGCGTGTTCGGCCCTTAAACGAAAATACCGCGAGGCAATTTTGGCCGAAGCTGGCGCGCCAGTTCATTTTCTCTATCTCGATGGATCGCGAGAGTTATTGCTCAGCAGGATTTCAGCCCGCAAGGACCATTTCATGCCTGTGGCCTTGCTTGACAGCCAATTGGATACGCTGGAAATCCCATGCGCAGACGAACCGGCGATCATCGTTTCCATCGATCAATCGCCAGAAGCGATAGTTGCCCTTCTTAAAGCCGAAATTGCGCGTCTTGATCCTTAATTCGGTCTAGCCACCCACGATTTCCAACCCTTCATCCCTACAAACTTTGGCGACCCATTCCATATCCAATTCGGGTTCGACCTCGGGCCATTCATCTTTGCCGGCCGTAATCTCGGTCCCGCAAATTCGAAAGACGTTTTGGTGGATCGTTCCGGGCACGTTCAGGATCAGCATCTCGGCCATTTGGTCCGAGGCATTGCGAAAGGAATGAACCTCACCGCGCGGTACTTTCACAAACTCGTCTGGTCCCGCAACGATAGTTTCGCCGCCAACGGTGAATTCCACTTCACCCTTTTGGATATAGAAAGATTCCTGATCACCGCTGTGCCGATTGGGCGGCGCACCTGCGCCGGGCGATAATATCGTGCGACACAAAAAATAGTCGTCGTCGTCACTGGATGACAAGAAATGAATAATCATTCCCATAAGGTAGAATGATTGTTGCATTGGCGTTCCCTCCCTTTTCAGGACGGAGAGACATCCCCGACCTGCCGCTACACTACAAGAAATCGGCAGGTCGGGGGAATTATCGTGGCCTAGATACTATTTGGCATCAACAGACGCGGCAGGGTCAAAGCGATTTCGGGGAACACGATCAACAGGAACAGGATCAGCAGCATCGGCAGAAGGATGATCACAACATCCTTCATCACCTGAGCCACATTAAGCCCGCCTATCGCCGCCGATATCAGCAAACAGAGACCGTAAGGCGGTGTCACAAGCCCAAAGGCGAGGGATACAATACCGATAATCGCAAAGCTGATCGGATGAATTTCTGCCGCCTGCGCTACCGGCAAAAGAACCGTTCCGAGAATAATGATTGTCGGGATCGCATCAATGAACAGACCGAACGCTAAGAACAAGAAGGCGATAATCAAGGCCGTGCCAATGGTGCCGACATCCAAGGCCACCATAGTCTCAACAATCAGACGCGGAACATTAAAGAAGGCCAGCAGCCAACCAAACGCCGATGCTGTGCCAATCGCAAACAACGAGATCGAGGCGAAACGGCCTGTATCATAAAGGATATGACCGAGATCTTTGAATGAAACCGTCTTGTAGACAACCATACCAAGGAAAAGCGAGTATCCTGCGGCAATGATCGCGCTTTCAGTGGGGGTCACGATACCGCCGACGATCCCACCAACAACCAGAACCGGTGTCAGCAAGGCTAGGATTGAGCCCTTGAAAGCCTGCCAAAGCTCGCACATCGTCGCGCGCCCAGCTGTTGGATAATTGTGAACTTTTGCATAGCCATAGACGGTCGCCATAAGGGCCAAACCGATCATCAGGCCCGGCACCGCGCCCGCAAGGAACAACGCACCGACCGAGGCTTGCATCACGCCGCCCCAGACCACCATCAAGATCGATGGCGGAATAATCACGCCCATCACAGCAGAACATGCCGTGATCGCCACAGCAAAACGGGTATCGTACCCTTCTTTCTGCATGGCGGGGATCAAGATCTTGCCGCAGCCGGCCGCATCAGCGGTGGACGAGCCGGAAATCCCGGCGAACAGCATTGAAACTGCAACATTGACGTGGCCCAAGCCACCAGGCAGCCACCCGGTCAGCACGCGCGCTAGCTCGATCAACTTATCGGTGATCTTACCCGAATTCATAAGGTTCGCGGCCAAAAGGAAGAAGGGGACCGCCAACAGGATGAACGAATTGTACGACTGGAACATCCGATCGAGAATAATGAATGGCGTCAGGCGCAGATCCAGCAACACAAGCGGGATCGTGGCAACGCCAAGCGCGAATGCCACCGGCACACGCATGATCACAAGAAACAGAAAGCCGCCCAGCAAGATCAGGCAGGCCATAAGAGTAGAGACGATCATCGCGTGGCCCTCCGGGCGCTGAAGTATTCAGCAAAAGTTTCATAAAGCCGGTAAAGCCCAAAAATGGCCCAAACGAACCCTGCGACCGGAACCGATATATGTGTGATCATTAAATTTGCGCGCATCATCACCGAGTTCTGGCGTCCGCCAAATTCGGCGTATTCGATCCCGTAATAGGCAAAGAGCAGCGCAAAGATTACAACCATCACCAAAACAAACGCCTTTTGGAGTAGCTTTAGCAAAGGCCTTTCGGCCGTTGGGATCACCTGCACGTCAAAATGTGTGCCGTCCCAAACCGCCACCATCGAGCCGATCATAACGACCCAAACAAAAATGAAAGTGGCCAATTCTTCTGTCCAGAGCCAATCCGGCAGAATGCCGACGTAGCGCGCAATCACCTGCATTCCGACAGGAACAGCAAGCGCCGCGATGAGAGCCGCAAGCAGCACGCGTAACACGTTGCAAAAGCGGTCAAGGATAGTGCCGATCATGGGCGGTCTTTCTTATTGAAATGACCCAAGGGCGGGCCACTCACTTTGTTGTCCCTAAGATGAAAAAGGCGCCCGAAGAACCCGGGCGCCTTCCTCTAGAAGTTTAGCAGATCACATTCCGCGGATGGCTTCCAGCAGCTCGGTCGCACCAAGGCTTTCTGCATAGGAATCCTGAACCGGCACAACCAGCTCAAGCAGCTGCTCACGGCCTTCGAATTCCTGCACAATGACCTGACCTGCGTCTGCCATTTCCTGCAGCTTCATGCCGTCTTCGCTGGATTCAACACCGCGACCATAGGCACCGGCTTCTGCGCCAGCGCGATCAACAGCGGCGCGCAGATCTTCTGGCAACGCACGATAGGCTGTACCGCTCATGACGAGTGGACGCACAGTGATGGCATGCTGTGTCAGCGTGATATGTGGGGCAACTTCGTAGAAGCGCAGGTTTTGGATACTAGCCGCTTCGTTTTCAAAGCCCGCGATAACACCGGTCTGGATGGCGTTATAGACTTCGTTATACGCAATCGCCGCAGGGTCAGCGGTCAGCGCTGCAAAGATCTGAGCCTGAATGGGCGCACCCATCACACGCATACGGTGGCCGCCAAGCTCGTCCATGTTGCCGATCGGATCAGCAGAAGCGAGGTTACGGACGCCGCCACCATTATACCCAAGAATTACGATATCAGCGTTCTCATACAGTTCCTCTTCCAGCGGGGCCAGAACGTCGCTGGACAGAACGGCCTCCCAATGGTCGAGATCACGGAACAAGAACGGCATATCCATCAGCGGGATGGAGGGCGCGAACTGTGCCATGTTGGACGGCGCCATGATCGCATAGTCGATCGCAACACCTTGGTTCAGGAAGGTTACGAAGTCAGATTCGTCGCCCAGTTCACCATTCAGGCGCAGGTCAAACTCGACATCGCCATCATAATATTCTTCTACCAGTTCCTCGAAACGCATCAGCGTCCGGGTGTATGCATGCTCCTCATCAAACATACTGGCGCCACGCAACGTGACCGATTGTGCATTCGCCGAAGTTGCAACAACGGCCGTAGCCAGCGCTGCACCAATGGCCAGAGATCCTGCGGATTTATACAAGGACATCTCGGTTTCCTCTCCTTTAATGAACCCTTTGACCGAACACGCGAAACGCGCCGGGTAAGGTTGCCACATGAGGAGGTGAAACGATTAACTTGTCAACAGTATATGTAAATATTTGTCTTCTGGTATCCAAGTTTTTGTATCATTTTCTACGCGGAGTTGAATTTTTCGTTAATTGTCAGAAGGCTAGTGAATTTTCGCCGCAGTGCAGCGATTTTTTCTGCACTAGCAAAGTTCCACATTTGAAATTAAGTCAATAGTTTCAATGCTATATCTCGGTGGAGCGAATCAGGATTGGCCGCGTTCAAAATTCAAGCTTTTGGTCATGGCTTGTAAATTTTGGTCAAACCAAACGGGGATACAGGCCAGAACTGCTATCCAACCTGTCAAAATTTGACAACTCGCTCGATACACCCTAACTCAGTATACGCGGTCAAAATTGACAGGTTTTCAGACCAATTTGCTGATTTTGTCCGCAATTCCTTGCTCAATTTTGCAAGACAGCACCAAAGTACGATCGTTTCGGACAAAAAGACGAAAAAAAGAAGAACCCGCCCAATGACACCGCCGCCTATCGATCCTGCACCTCTGCCAGATTTGCAAAACCGGGACAGAACCTTGTCCGACCGGGCATATGAACGCATTTTAGCAAAGATCATGGAAGGCGAGTTTTCCGTCGGAGAGAAATTACCGGCGGAACATGACCTGTCCCGACAACTAGGTGTATCCCGCCCAGTATTACGAACGGCCCTCAAGCAATTGCGCAACGACAATGTGATCGTTTCGAAGCAAGGCTCGGGGTCTTTTGTAAATCGGCGCCCAGAGGGCGGGTTGATGGATTTCGCGCCCGTTGGCTCGATCGCAGATATTCAAAGCACATTTGAATTTCGGGAAGCCTTGGAAGGTAAAGCGGCAGCGCTAGCGGCTACACGCCGGAGCGACGCAGAATTGGCGCGCCTTAGGGCCATTTTGGATGAATGGGATATGTCCAATAATAGCGGCAACTTAGGCGTCAGTGCCGATGAAGATTTTCATGCCGTCATTTGCAGCGCTTCCAGAAACCAATATTTCATGGCTGCGCGCGTCTCGATGCGCACCAATATTCTCGCAGGAATGAACCTTACGATTACTCTGACGGTAAATGATCCGGAGGAACGGATTAAGCGTGTGAAGGCAGAGCACATGGCGATCTTTGAGGCCATTGCCGCCAAGGACCCTGACGCCGCAGGTGCTGCGATGCGCGCGCATATCGATGCGTCGCGCAATCGCGTTTTCGAGGGCAGCTAACGCCTAGATCCGGCGGCCGTTCTCATTATGAAAGAAGTGAACAGCGCCCGGCTTCAACGCTAGTTTCATTGTGCCAGTTTCTGCGTTCTGATCCTTAGGGACGGCGACTGAAAAGCTTTGCCCGCCAATTTCCCCGTGGAGCAGGCGTTGCGCACCAAGTTCTTCGATAATCGACACTTCAAAAGGCAAAACGCCGGCCTCTGATGGCTCGACATCTTCTGGCCGAATACCAATCGTAACTGGTCCAGTATGGCCCTGCGGCGAAGGTCCGGAAACGGCAATTCCGCCGTCAATTTGTACGCCGTCCCCAACGGAACCCGAAAGCAGGTTCATAGGCGGCGCGCCCATAAAACTTGCCACAAAAGTCGACGCCGGGCTGCCATAGATTTGCGAGGGCGTACCGATCTGTTCGATCTGACCTTTATTCAAAACAATGATCCGGTCGGCCATCGTCATTGCCTCAACCTGATCATGGGTGACGTAAACGGATGTCGTGTTGAAGCGGCGTTGCAGCGCGCGGATCTCAATCCGCATTTGGTTGCGCAGTTTGGCGTCGAGATTGGACAAAGGCTCGTCAAACAAAAACAAGTCAGGCGAACGCACAATGGCACGCCCCATTGCAACGCGCTGACGCTGTCCACCAGATAGCTGGTTTGGGCGCCGGTTTAGGTATTCTGTCAGATCCAGCATATCAGCCGCATCGCGTACTTTTTGATCGATCTCAGGCTTGGGCAAGCCGCGGTTCTTCAGCCCATATCCCATATTCTGGGCGACAGTCATATGTGGATAAAGGGCGTAGTTTTGAAACACCATCGCGATGTTGCGATCGGCCGGATCAACATGGTTCACAACCCGATCTCCGATGGTAAGCTGCCCTTCGGTTATCTCTTCCAGCCCCGCGATCATCCTGAGCAGAGTGGACTTTCCGCAGCCCGAAGGGCCAACAAGCACCACCAATTCTCCGTCAGGAATGTCAAAGCTGCACGGTACCAAAGCCTCGTGCCCGTTCGGGTAGACCTTTCGGACATCCTGCAAATTCACTTTTGCCATTCTTTTTGTTCCTATTTATCGGATTCAGTGAGGCCCTTAACGAACCAATTCTGGAAAAACACAACGATCAAGACCGGCGGCGTCATAGCGATTATTGCCAGCGCGGCAGCTTCGCCGTATTCCGGCGTGGTTGACCCATCAGCATAGGCCTGAATGATCTGGCGAATGCCCCGCACAAGGGTGAACAGGCTTTCATCCGTCGTGATCAACGTCGGCCAGAGGTATTGGTTCCAGCCAAAGACGAACATGATGATAAACATCGCCGCGATCATTGTGCGCGACAGCGGTACCAGGATGTCGATGAAAAACTTCACCGGCCCTGCGCCGTCGATCCGGGCCGCTTCGATCAGCTCCTCGGGGATTGACCGAAAAAACTGCCTGAAAAAGAAAGTCGCAGTGGCCGACGCGATCAGCGGCACGATAAGCCCGGTATATGTGTTGGCCAAATTCATCGCTTGAATGGCCTCGTAGGACGGCAAGATGCGAACCTCGAGCGGCAAAAGCAGCGTCGTGAAAATGATCCAGAACGCAAACGTTGCAAATCTTAGGCGGAAATAGACGATGGCATAGGCCGCCATCATTCCCACAATGATTTTACCAATGGCAAAGCCAAGCCCAAGGATCAGCGAGTTCGTAAGCATCGTCACGCCGTTCACGGAATCGGTGAAGCCGCCATATTCAAAAAGCGCCGCGTTGTAATTGGCCGCAAAATGCTCGCCAAAGCCAAATTGCAGCCCCTCGCGATGGATCGTGATCGCGTCATGACTCGAGGACGCAAAAATCATATAGACCGGCACCAGCATCAAAAGCGCGCCAAGGATCAACACCGCGTGGTCCACCACATCCGACATCCGGATACGGCGACGCCCCATAATAACGGGCTGTTTGGCCGGGGCGCTGGTTTGAGAGATATCTGTCATCTTCGTCGCCCCTTACGTGTAATGAATGCGTCGTTCGAGCAGTCGAAACTGCACGACGGTCAGAATGAGAACAAGGATCATCAGAACAACAGATTGCGCCGATGATCCGCCAAGGTCCCCGCCTCGGAACCCGTCGACAAAGACTCGGTAGACAAGGGTCATTGGGTTGTTGCCCGGCTCGCCTTTTACAATCGTGTCGATGATGCCGAACGTATCGAACAACGCGTAGGTGATGTTGATGATCAGCAAGAAAAACCCGGTTGGCGCGAGCAATGGAAAAGTCACATCCCAAAAGCGCCCCATTGAGGATTTGTTGTCGATCAGGGCCGCTTCGCGCACTGAATTGGGGATGGCTTGAAGGCCTGAAAGGAAGAAGATGAAATTGACCGGAATCTGTTTCCAAACCGACACGGTCATCATCGCAAACGCTGTGTCCCAGTAGCTCACACCAAGGGTAAAGTCCCATCCAAAGCTTTGTAGCAATTGGGTTAAGTTCCCCCGGCTTTGGTCAAACAGCATGACGCCCATCAATCCAGCAACCGGCGGCGCCACTGCGTAAACCCACATCAGCAAGGTTCGATAGCTTCTGGCCCCGCGAATGACCTTATCGGCCTTCACTGCCAGCAACAGGGCAATGCCGAGCGAAAAGAAAGTGACGACCGTCGTGAAAACGGCCGTGAATTTTAGGGCATCAAGGTAATTGGTCGAGGTCGCAAGGTCAGTGTAATTTTCCAGCCCAACGTACGTTGAACCAAATCCAAACGGATCTTGCAAAAAGAACGACGTCTGAACCGCATATCCAGCCGGCCAGTAGAAAAACACCGCGATGATTGAAAGCTGCGGCACCAAAAGCAGGATCGGCAACCATGGGTTTTTGAAAGCTGAGCGCTTCACGTGATCTGTCCCTTCCCCGTCATGGGTCCGATGGCCGAGCGCTTTGCGACCGGCCACCGAAAGAATGTTAGGCGAATTGCTTAGCCTTGGGTACGGGCAAACCGGTCAAGAAGCTGATTGGATTCTTCTTGGATCGTGGCGAACCCATCTTCAACCGACGTGTCACCGGTCAGGATACGGCCATATTCGCGGTTCATCACGTCACGGATCTGCACGTAGAACCCCATGCGATAGCCGCGGGTAAATTCACCGGCAGGCAAAGTCAGCTGTTGAATGCCAACTTCTGCGGCGGGGAAACGCTCGTAATGACCATCATCAGCCGCTGCGGCATAAGCAGCATTGGTGATTGGCACATAACCGGTTTCACGGTGCCACATGTACTGAACGTCTGACGAGGTCAGGAACTCAAAGAACGCGGCCGTCGCTTCGTTTTCTGCATCATCATGACCGGACATCGCGAAGAGAGCCGCGCCGCCGATGAAGGTTTGGGTCGGCTCGGTAGTTACCGCTTCCCAATAGGGCAGATAGGTTGCCGAGAAGGGGAAATCGACACGATCCTGAATGCCGCCGAATGACCCGGACGAGCCCAGCCACATGGCAACTTCACCGTTTTCAAATGGCTGCTGGTTGTCGGACCAACCGCCACCGTACCAATGGAAAAGATCTGCTTCCTGCCATTCCAGAAGTGCCGAGAAATGGGCGCGGATTGCTGGGTGATCAACCATGATCTCGGTGTCGACGCCAGAATAGCCGTTATCGTTCGACGCAAACTGGATGTTGTGACGAGAGAAGAAGTTCTCGGTAAAGATCCAAGGCAGATGCGACTGAGCCAGCGGAATGTAGCCTGCGTCACGCAATGCAGGGCCGGTCACTTCGGCGAACTCTTCCCAAGTCGCGGGCGGGGTCACGCCAGCTTCGGCAAGGGCAGCTTCGTTATAGTACATGATTGGCGTGGACGAGTTAAACGGCATGCCGATCATCTGGCCATCATTGTCGGCGTAGAAATAGCGAACGCCAGCGATGTAATCTTCGATGTCAAAATCGACACCATTGTCACTCATCAGCTGCTGAACTGGAATTGTCGCGCCGGTTGCACCGATTACGGTGGCGGCGCCCGCGTCAAAAACCTGCATGATGTTGGGTTGCTCACCTGCGCGGAATGCGGCGATGCCTGCAGTCAGGGTTTCTTCATAGGTCCCTTTGAAAACGGGTGTGATTACGTAATCGCTCTGGCTGGCATTAAAATCAGTTGCGATCTGGTTCACGGTCTCGCCAAGCTGACCACCCATGGCATGCCACCATTCAATCTGGGTCTGGGCTTGCGCGGCAACTGCCGTCAAACTCACTGCGGCCGCAACGGCCGTGGTTTTTACAAAAGTCATCTTTTTTCTCTCCCAATGCGTGTATGCCTTTTCGGCATTTAACCGGGGTTGACCCGCAGCGAACCCTCCGCACGCTGCCGGTTTGGAAATTCGCCACGAGAAAGAGACCCCGCAGCGGGCGTTGCGTCAACAAGAGAACCCGAAAAAATGCTGCAGTCACCAAGGTTTGAAGCCCCAACGGTCGCGATTTTGATCGGAAGAACCGCGAAAAAATCCGCCGTTCAGCCCCTCAAGTTACGGGGCCGTCGATAGGCGCTTGGCATGACGAATTGGTGACAAAGCAGGCGAAATATTGAAATTTTGACCAATAGGTCAGGATTCATGAGCTTTTTCTGTTTCGCGCCATTTTGGATGAATCCAAGGGCGTGCATCCGAGCGTGGCAGCATTGGACCCCCTTTTATGTGATCTGCCACCTTTTCACCGGTCATAATCGACGGTGCGTTCAGATTTCCGTTGGTGATTCGGGGAAAAATCGAACTATCCGCGACTCGTAGACCATCAACTCCAATGACCCGAGCCGCAGGATCAACCACCGCCATCGGGTCATCTGCACGACCCATTTTGCAGGTCCCGCAGGGGTGATATGCGCTTTCAACTTCGTCTTTGATGAAATCATCCAGCTCTTCGTCGGATTGTACACCAACACCCGGCTGAATTTCTTTTCCGCGGTAGGGGTCAAAAGCCTCCTGGCCGAAAATCTCTCGCGTCAATCGGATGCAGTGCCTGAACTCCTGCCAATCCTCTTCGTGAGACATGTAGTTGAATTGAATGCGTGGCGCCTCATTTGGATCGGCCGAGCGCAACGTCACCGCCCCGCGCGATTTTGATCGCATCGGACCAACATGCGCCTGATACCCGTGGCCTTCTGCCGGGGCGGTTCCGTCATAGCGCACCGCCATGGGCAGGAAGTGATACTGAATGTCGGGATATTCCACGCCTGCCGCCGAGCGCAAAAATGCCGAGCTTTCAAACTGGTTAGAACTTCCAAGCCCAGTTTTCGTAAACAACCACCGCGCGCCGATGACAGCCTTTGAAATCAGGTTCCAGTATTTATATAGCGTGATTGGTTTGATACTGGCTTGTTGGATATATAACTCAAGATGATCCTGCAGATTTTGGCCAACGCCCGGACGATCTGCGATCACATCGATCCCATGCTCGGCCAAATGCGCGCCCGGACCGATGCCAGAAAGCATCAGAATTTTCGGAGAATTTATGGTCGATGCAGAGACGATCACCTCGCGGGCGGCACGGATAACCTCGATCTGCCCGCCGCGCTCAACCTCGACACCAACGGCGCGTCCATCTTCAATCACGACCCGGCGCACATAGCATCGCAAAAGCTCGCAATTTGGCCGTTTAAGCGCCGGATGCAGATAGGCATTTGCCGCAGACCAGCGGCGGCCTTGCCAAACCGTCTGTTCCATCGGGCCAAAGCCCTCTTGCTTTTCGCCGTTGTAATCATCGGTCAGCTCATAGCCCGCCTCGGCTCCTGCTTTGACAAAAGCTTTGAAAAGCGGATTCCGCCGCGGACCGCGGGTCACATGCAGCGGGCCATCCTTGCCGCGCCATGTCGGGTCACCGCCATGACCGCCGTCATGCCATGTCTCCATACGCATGAAGTAGGGCAGGACGTCGGCATAGCTCCATCCATCTGCGCCGGTTTCGGCCCAATGATCAAAGTCACGCGCATGACCGCGCACATACACCATGCCGTTGATCGAGCTTGATCCGCCAATCACTTTGCCACGTGGGCAGGCCAGAACACGCCCCCCCAGATGTGGCTCAGGATCGGAATGAAACCCCCAGTCATAAAGGCTCATATTCATCGGATAGCTGAGCGCAGCTGGCATCTGGATAAAGGGCCCGGCATCCGTTCCGCCATATTCCAGCACCAAAACCCGCGCACCTGCGTCTTCCGACAGGCGGCTGGCAAGGGCCGAGCCGGCAGAACCCGACCCGATAATGATATAATCTGCTTGCATGTGTGTCCCAATCAGCATCGGGGACCGCCCAATCGCCTTGGTTGCTAATTTGGCGCAGATCGCGCCGGCAATGAAAATGCAAAACGACGCTCACGCGCGAAAATACGACCCTGACGCATGGCGAGGGGTGCTTGTGCCACGGGCCTGTCTTGGCCTAGATGCGGGGGCATGAAGTTTAAAGTCAGATATCGCGCGGGCGCTTGGATGGCGGCCTTGGCTTGGGTCGCTGCAGGGCTTTGCCTTTTGCCGATCCTTGCGGTTGTGATTGCGGCGGCCACCAGCGGTGTTGAAACCGTCTCGGGCCTCGCGCAAACCGTGTTGCCACGCTATGCGCGCGCCACAGCAACGATGGTTCTGATTGTCGGTCTTGGGACTGCAATAATTGGCGCGGGCACGGCGTGGTTGGTCACAATGACCCGTTTTGCAGGGCGCCGCTTGCTAGAGATTACGCTGGCCTTGCCTTTGGCCTTTCCGGCCTATGTTCTGGCCTATGCCTATACTGATTTTCTGGATCATCCCGGCTGGGTCCAGACCACATTGCGCGACCTGACAGGTTGGGGTCCGCGCGATTATTGGTTCCCTGAGATCCGATCCTTGCCCGGGGCCGCGATGATGCTGGTTCTGGTGCTCTATCCATATGTCTATCTGCTGGCCCGCGCCGCGTTCCTGCAGCAAAGCGCGACGGCCTATATTGCCGCGCGCAGCCTTGGCAAAGGGCCATGGGCGGCGTTCTTTCGGGTCAGCCTTCCAATCGCGCGCCCTGCCATCGCTGGCGGCGTTTTGCTTGCCATCATGGAGACCATCGCCGATTTCGGCACGGTCAGCTATTTCAACGTCCAGACCTTTGCGACCGGTATCTATCAAAGCTGGTTCTCCTTTGCCGATCGCGGAGCCGCCGCGCAACTGGCGCTGTGTCTGCTGGTCTTTGCATTGGTGCTGGCCGCCCTTGAACGTGGTCAGCGCCGGTCGCAACGCCAACATATGGCGGGCCGCCGTTTTGAAGTGATGGAGCCGCCCCGCCTCACCGGTTGGCGCGCGGGTCTTGCCATTGCCTTTTGCGCGGCACCGGTGCTTTTGGGGTTCATCTTACCCGCCGGGCTGCTTTTGACGATGGGCTGGGACGATCTGGGTCTGATCCTGACCAGCCGCTATTGGGGCTTTTTGGAAAACTCGCTGACTTTGGCGACGGTGGCGGGCCTTATTACGGTCGCCGCAGCAGTTCTACTTAGCTTCAACTCGCGTCTGCATCCAACCAAGCGCAATAAGATGGCCATTGGCATCGCGGGGCTGGGCTATGCCGTTCCGGGCGGTGTAATCGCGGTGGGTCTCATCGTGCCCTTCGCCGCCTTCGACAACGCACTGGATGCGTGGATGCGCCAGACGTTCGACATCTCAACCGGGCTTCTGCTCACCGGGTCTATTTGGCTCTTGGTGATGGCCTATATGGTCCGCTTCATGGCGGCCGCACTGTCTGCCTATGACGCTGGCCTTTCGACCATCAACCCGAATATCGACGCCGTCGCGCGCACGCTTGGCCGGTCCCCGACAACTATGCTGCGCGGTGTGCATCTGCCGATCTTGCGCCCAAGTCTGTTGACGGCGCTTTTGATCGTTTTTGTCGACGTGATGAAGGAATTGCCCGCAACGCTGATTATGCGGCCGTTTAACTTTGACACGCTCGCGGTGCAGGCCCACCGGCTGGCCGCAGACGAACGATTGGCTGAGGCTGCAATTCCCAGTCTTGTCATCGGCGCGGTCGGGCTTTTGCCGGTTGTGATCCTCTGCCTTAGCCTAGGGCGCGGCGACAAGACCGAGCGGGACTTTGTGCCTGAACCGCAGACCGAATAAAAAAGACGCCCCAAATAAGGGGCGCCTTTGAAACCGGTCGATTGAATTATTTGGAAGTTATGGCCAGCCAACCTGATTAAAGATGGCCTGCGCTGCCGGGATGTTTCCGGCCACTTCTGACAGGGCAACATCATCGGCGATGAACTCACCCAGATGCGCAACGGATGGGGCCAGCGGAACGCCCTCGACTACTGGGAATTCGTCATTGCCAGCCGAGAAGTAAACCTGCGCCTGATCCGACGCGAGATATTCAAGGAACGCCACCGCCGCATCGCGGTTCGGCGCATGCGCGGCAACGCCGCCACCTGACAGGTTCATATGCGCGCCATTGCCCGCTTGGTCAGGGAAAGTCCACGCAACCATATCAAGGTGATCTGATAGGCCGTCGACATCCCGGCGCACGGCGCGGGCAAAGTAGTAGCTATTCGAAACGGCGATATCGCATTCACCAGAAACGATCCCGCGCAGCTGGTCGGTGTCGCCACCTTGCGGCGAGCGGGCAAAGTTATGCACCATGCCTGTCGCCCATTCGGTCGCAACCTCTTCGCCCTCATGGGTGATGATCGCAGCTAGCAAGGTCTGATTATAGGTGTTTGTTGATGACCGGATGCACACCATACCCTCATAGGCCGGATCGGCCAGATCCAGATAGGTCATTGGCGGGTTTTCGACGGTTTCGGGGTTGTAGAAGATAATGCGGCTGCGCTGCGAAAAGCCGAACCAGAGGTTGTCATCATCCTGCAGGTTTGCCGGAACGCGGGCTTCCAGAACATCGCTGTCGACGGCTTGCAAAAGGCCCGCATCTGCGGCGCGTTGCAGACGCGAGGTATCGACCGTCAGGAACACATCAGCGGGTGAGTTCATGCCCTCAGCGGCCATACGCGCGATCAGCTCATCTGCATTGCCCTCAATGCGGTTGATCACGATGCCGGTGGCGTCGGTGAAGTCAGAATAAAGCCGCTCATCGGTTTCATAATGACGAGAGGAATAGAGGTTCAGTTCCTGTGCGGTTGCGGTAAACGCGCTGCCTGCCAGAATGCTGGTCGCCAGAAGGGCGGAAACTGTACGGGTCATCTTTTATCCATCCGTAAATTGACCGAGAAAAACACTCGGAATACCGGCGAGATACCATGTGAAATTCGCGAGTCAACCATTTCTGACTAATTTACTCGGCTAAATAATCAACCTTGTCGTCGCACCCAAAGCCTGTACATCTGGCCGAACCCTTGTCCAAGAAATGATGCCGCGAATGACCAAAGGCCTTATCGCACTGGTGCTTGCCTACGTGCTTAGCCAATTTTATCGCACCTTTTTGGCGGTTCTTTCGCCGGTGCTTGAATCAGATATCGGCGCGACGCCGGATCAATTGGCCGTGGCTTCCGGGTTTTGGTTCACAACTTTTGCGATCATGCAAATTCCGGTGGGCTGGGCGCTGGACAAAATTGGCCCGCGCCTCACGGCCACGGTCTTGATGTCGATCGGCGGCGCAGGCGGCGCCGCGGTGATGGCATTGGCAACCGGGCCGGGTGCAGTGTCCGTTTCAATGATCCTGATTGGGATAGGATGTTCGCCCATCCTGATGTCGTCTTACTACATTTTGGCCCGCACCTACCCGCCTGCGATTTTCGCGACCTATGCGGCGGTGATTATTGGCATTGGCTCAATCGGGAATATCGGGGCCGCGAAACCCCTTGCCTGGGCCATCGAAAGCTTTGGCTGGCGTGGCGCGCTTTGGGGGCTGGCGGCGCTCACTCTGGCGTCGTCTCTGTCGCTATGGGCGCTTATTCGCAACCCCGCGCCGGTCGAGGGAGAAGAAAAAGGGTCTATCCTTGATATTCTGAAGATCCCTGCACTCTATCCGATCTTCATCATGATGCTGGTCAATTACGCCCCGGTTGCTGGCATCCGTGGCTTATGGATCGCACCCTATCTGGGCGATGTGTTTGACGCGAATTTGGCTCAGATTGGCAATGCAACGCTGATTATGGGCTTGGCGATGATCGCCGGGAACTTCTTTTACGGACCGCTCGATCGTATCTTCAACACGCGCAAATGGGTGGTGTTCTTCGGCAATTCAACCTCGGTTCTGGCCTGTTTGAGCCTCTGGCTTTGGGCAGATTTGTCTTTCGCCCTCTCGGTCGCGCTGATCGCAGTGATCGGGTTCTTCAGCATGAGCTTTCCCGTCATCCTTGCCCATGGGCGCAGCTTCATCCCACCTCATCTTACCGGCAGGGGTGTAACACTTCTGAACCTTTTTGGCATCGGCGGCGCCGGGATCATGCAATTTGCATCAGGGCCCGTCTTCATCCGCCTGTCGGACGGCGCGACAGAGGTCGAGGCTTATAGCCGGCTTTTCGGCCTTTTTGGTCTGTTGATTGCATTTGGGTGTTTGATCTACCTATTCAGCCGCGACCGCACAGGGTAATCGCCTTGAAATAACCGGTAAGCGCCGCATTGCGGCAATAAGGGGCTGGCCGTTATGGCCCCTTAGGGGTATGGCCCCTGTTAACGCGAACAATCCCTGACGGAGACCATACTCCCATGTCCCCGGACTTTCTTTCCCGTATGCGGGTCGAGTGGTTTGGCACAATCCGCGCTGACCTGTTGGCCGGCCTTGTTGTGGCCCTTGCCCTGATCCCCGAAGCCATCGCCTTTTCGATCATCGCTGGCGTTGACCCAAAAATCGGCCTCTATGCCTCCTTCTCAATCGCGGTCATCACCGCAATTGTGGGTGGACGGCCCGGCATGATCTCGGCCGCGACCGCCGCGACAGCGGTCTTGATGGTAACGCTGGTGCGTGATCACGGGCTGCAATATCTGCTGGCGGCCACGATCCTTGCGGGCGTTTTGCAGGTTGGCGCGGGGATGCTGAAGCTGGGCACCGTCATGCGCTTTGTTTCTCGCTCGGTCATGACCGGGTTCGTAAACGCGCTTGCGATCCTGATCTTCTTGGCACAATTGCCTGAGCTGATTGGTGTGCCTTGGCTGACTTACGTCATGGTCGCGGCAGGTCTGGGGATCATTTACCTTTTTCCCTATGTCACGACGATCATCCCGTCGCCTCTGGTCTGCATTGTTGTTCTGACAGCCATTGCGCTGACCTTCGGCATGGATATTCGCACCGTTGGCGATATGGGCGAGCTGCCAGACACTTTCCCGGTCTTCCTGCTGCCGGACATTCCGCTCAACTTCGAAACGCTTGCGATCATTTTCCCCTATTCGGCCGCTGTGGCCGCCGTGGGCCTATTGGAATCACTGATGACAGCGCAGATCGTTGACGATCTGACCGACACGAAATCGGACAAAAACCAAGAATGTATCGGTCAGGGCGTGGCCAACTTCTTCACCGGGTTCTTGGGCGGTATGGCTGGCTGCGCGATGATCGGCCAGTCGATGATCAACGTAAAATCCGGCGGACGCGGGCGGCTGTCTTGCTTTGTCGCGGGCGTTGTCTTGTTGATGTTGGTGGTTCCGTTCGACTTTATCGTTTCAGTCATCCCCATGGCCGCTCTGGTCGCGATTATGATCATGGTTTCCATTGGGACGTTCAGCTGGTCGTCGATTAAAGACCTCCGCACCCATCCGCGCAGCTCGTCCATCGTGATGCTGGCGACCGTTATCGTGACGATCTACAGCCACAACCTGGCAATCGGTGTGCTGACCGGCGTTCTGCTATCCGGCATCTTCTTTGCTGGCAAAATCGCACAGCTCTTTAGCGTCACATCCGAGCTTTCGAGCAATGGCATGACCCGGACTTACACGATCCACGGTCAGCTTTTCTTTGCCTCTGCCGACACGTTTGCAGCGGCATTTGACTATGGCGAAGTGCTGGACAAGGTCATCATCGATGTCACCCCGGCGCATATCTGGGATATTTCTTCTGTTGCAGCATTGGACATGGCCGTGCTCAAATTCCGCCGAGACGGCGCCGACGTTGAGTTGGTGGGCATGAACGAAGCTTCCAGCACAATCGTTGATAAGCTGGCCGAACACGACAAACCGGGCGCCATGGAGCGCCTCATGGGTCACTAGAAGGAGAACGGCATGGGCAAGATCATCGCATTTGTGGATGGCTCCAGCTATTCGGAAAGCGTCTGCGATCACGCAGCGTGGGTGGCCAAAGGCAAAGGATGGCCGGTTGAGGTGATCCATGTTTTGGGTCGCCGCGACGAAAGCGCAGACCCCCGAAACCTGTCGGGCAATATTGGTCTGGGTGCACGCACGCAGCTGTTGAACGAGCTGGCCGAGCTTGATGCGCAGCGCGCCAAACTGGCGCGCAAACGCGGTCAGGCAATTATCGAAGACGCCGCCGAGCGCATTTCCGCGGAAGGCGTCGAAGTGACGTCGCGCCTGCGCCTTGGCGATCTTGTCGATACCCTGCGCGAAGCTGAGGCAGATGCCGATCTGGTCATCATTGGCAAGCGCGGCGAAGCCGCTGATTTTGCAACCTTGCATCTTGGCAGCAATATGGAACGCGTCGTGCGCGCCTCGACCAAGCCCATTCTTGTGGCCTCTCGTGGGTTTCAGTCGGTCGAAAAAATGTTGATCGCCTTTGACGGCAGCGCCTCTTCTCTGCGCGCCGTTGATCACATTGCCCGGTCCGAGTTGTTCGCGGGTCTCAAAATCCACCTGATGACAGTCGGCACAGAAACCACCGACGCAAAACGCGCCATCGAAGGCGCCGAAGCGCTGTTGGTGGGCGGCGGCTATAACGTCAGCCACGAAATCGTTGACGGCACCGTTGAAGAGGTGATCGCCGAACGCGCCGAAGCCCATGATTTCGATCTGTTGGTCATGGGGGCCTATGGCCACTCGCGTATTCGCAAACTCTTTGTCGGATCGACCTCGACCGAGATCATCCGCACTTGCAAAGTGCCGGTCCTGCTCTTCCGCTGACCCTTTCACAGTCGGTTCATACGGCGTAGGCTTCGCGCGATAGTATTCGGGCGGGGCCAAATCAGATGCAGAGTTCAGATCAGTTTCTCTTACTCTCCGATTCCGTCCTGTCGGGCTTGGATCTTTCGGGCGTTGATATCGTGGATGCGATTGAAGCCGCCATTTTGGATGAAGCTGCTGGCAAGATTCTAACCACTCCGAAATCCGCCATCGTCCCGCCTGACGGGCGCTATATGATGACCACTCTTTCAACCGGCGATGACCCTGACCTGACGATTGTGAAATCGGTCATGGTCAGCCCGCGCAATCCGGCCCGCGGCCGCGCCGGGGTCGAGGGCGCGATCCTGATTCAAGATAGCGAAACCGGGCAAATGCGCGCTTTGGCCGAGGCGGGATGGGTCACAGGAATACGCACCGCAGGGCTTAGCGCCGTGGCGGCCCGTCGCTTGGCAAACCCGGCTTCCGCTTCGATCGCGTTTATCGGCTGCGGCGTGCAGGCACGCAGTCATCTGGCGCTTTTTGCGGACCTGTTCCCTTTGACCGAGATCCGCGCAGTCGGTCGCGGGCAGGCCAATATTGACCAACTCTGCAACATGGCCCGCGATATGGGGCTCTCGGCTCGCGCTATATCGAACCCCGAAGAGGCTATTCGCGGCGCGGATATTGTGGTCAGCTCCGTCACCCTGTCTTACGACATTACGCCGTTTCTAAAGGCCTCTTGGCTGAAACCCGGCGCCTTTGCCGCGATCACGGATCTTGCCTTGCCGTGGGAGGCTGACAGCATGAACGCGATAGGTCCGCTTTATGTCGATAACCTCGTGCAAGAAAAGGCCAGCCCATCGAAACTGGTCGCGCCCGAACTGGTCGATGGTGACCTGATCACGCTCCTGCGGGATGGTCCCGGACACATCCCTCCTGAGGCAAGTCGCGCCTTTGTCTTTCGGGGGATCGCTATTGGCGACTATGCGATTGCCCGTCTGGCGTATCTTCGCGCCCTAAAGCTTGGGATAGGCCAGACCGTCCACTGGTAACGCGTTTGGTGGCACGATCTTTTCAGGCGAAATCGCCGTGGCAAAACCATCCTGCCGACATCGTGCCGCCATGCGCATAAAAAAGCCAAAGCCGCTCACCCGTTGCTGTTTCCACCCGCCAGTAATCGCGCACGCCGCTGCGCCACGCCGGATCGTCCAACCACCATTCCGGCGCAATCCGTTCAGGCCCCATCGCGCCAAGCGTCACGAAATTGCGTCCCCGCCAGCGGAACTGCGCCGGCAAATCCGGGCAGTCATCCGCATGAACCGGTTCCGGCGCAAAAAGCGTCAGGGGCCGGGGATAGGCTGGCTTGGGCCAATCGGGCGCCGCCTCAGACCAGGCCGCTGCCAACACAGTGGCGGTCTTTTCGGGGATATGGCTTTCGGCGGGATGCGCGCGCGTGATCGCCTCAAGCCCCACCCGTGCCCCGATCCGCCCCATCAGGTCTTCAATCCCGGTGTCACGCGCCCGCCGCGCGCTGGCCACAGACGTGGCAAGGGTGCCGCCGGTCATCTGGCGGGCCTGCAAAGGCTCGGTCACGACAGCCACAAGCCGCATCATATCGATGCCAAACCCGGCCTCGACCCCGCCCAGTTTCATCGCCAGAAGCGGGCGGATTCGATCCGCATTTGCTGTAGCGCGGGCCAATCCGATTTCGATCACCTGACGGCTGCCCTCGGCCAAAGACAGCTCAAGCCGAACCCGCCGGGCCCCGCGCGCCTTGGCGGTCAGTTTCTCGCATAGGGGCGGCAACAGCCGGTCAATCCCGGCCAAAATATCCTCTTCCAGCCCAATCGGATCAGGCAGGCTAAGCCGCAGGGCAAAATGCACCTCAGGGGCGGCAGGGGTGATCGGCTCAGGTTCCACACCCAGTGCCTGATCCAGACGCCGCGTCAGGCCCGTGCCAAAGCGCCGCGCCAATGTGGCACGCGGCGTGCCGATAAGATCCTGAACGCGTCTAAGACCCAGCCGGTTCAGCTCGGCCACCACCGGCGCGTCAAGACGCAGCGCTGCAACCGGCAACTCAGCCAGCGCTTGCCGGGTCTGCCCATGTGGCGCGATCCGCGCAGCTTGCGCCGGGCGCAGCTGTGCCATTGGTGCCGCGCCGCCCTTGGTCCAATGGCGTCGTTTGCTGGCCCGTGACCGCGTCGCCCGCGCCTCTTGATCAATCGCATCACCGCTGCGCCGCGCGCCGCCTGCATCCCGCCCCGCATAGCGCGCCAAAGCCCAGGCCGCCCCAACCGTATCGGCAAGGCCGCTGCAGGCCGTCAGTTGCAGCGCCTCGGTCTCGGCATCGATCTGCTCTAAAAGCTGCGCTTCGCCGCCAAAAAGATGCGCGCAGCCGGTGATATCAAGGATCAACGCCGCGGCCCCATCTTCGGCCACCCAAGGCGAAAACCGGCCCGCCCATCGGCGCAGCGCCGCCAGAAAGCCAGCCTCTTTGACAGGTTCCCCTTGCCGGGTTTGCAAATCAGGGCAAAGCGCCCGCGCCTCGGCCAAAGGCATATTCCCCACCAGCCCCGCGCGGGATGCCTCCTCTGAAAGAGACGTCAGTATCTGCGCCGCGCCGCGCGTCTCAACCACCGCAAGCGGACCCTGCCCCGCGCCGGGATCAGCCCGAAGCAACCGCTCCGCGCCAAGGCGAGGAAACCAAAGCGATAAGATCCGGCGGGGCGGATCATCTGAGGATGGCGTCGGTGTGGGCATGGTCATGTGGCAGCATAAATGTTCCCTATTTGTTCTTTTATGATACAGAGGGGCTAGGAGTCGAGTCCAACCAATGGCAAGATCACCCTATGGAAACTATTGCCAGCCTCACCTCCCGTTTTCCGCGCCCCGGACGCCTCGATTGGATCGGCACAAGGCCCGACCGAGGGGCCGCCATGCATATCACAACAAGCGCATCGATAGATCCGACAGGATTGGCGCAAGACCGCTATGGCGGGCGCGGCAAACGCGCGGTGACAATGATCCAGGCCGAACATTTGCCGGTTATTGCAGCGCTGGCCGGTCACGATGAAATTGTGCCGGAAACCCTGCGCCGTAATCTGGTGATTTCAGGTCTGAACCTCATCGCCGCGCGCAAGGCGACACTGCAAATCGGCAGCGCACAGATCACACTCACCGGCCCCTGCGCGCCCTGCTCCAAAATGGAAACCGCCCTCGGCCCGGGCGGTTACAATGCCATGCGCGGGCATGGCGGCTGGACCGCCGAAGTGACGCGGCCCGGCATCATCACGGTTGGCGATACCGTCACTGTTCTGCCGAAAAACAGTTAGTCAAACGCCGGTTCGCTCAAGCGGACCCGCGGCCAAAGCGCAGCAAGGCCGCAACATTACCCGCGCCGCAAACGCCGCAGGATCGCCTCTGACGCATAGCCATCCGGCACCAACCCTTCCGCCGCCTGATACTCGCGCACCGCCTGAATGGTCAGCGGGCCGACAATCCCATCCACACGCTCTGTCGAAAACCCGGCCGCCGTCAACCGGCGCTGCAATTCAAACCGTTCGTCATTGCTCAGCGCCCGGTCGCCCCGCGGCCAGCCACCTTGAAACGCGCCGCCGCCTGCAATCCGATCAGCCAGATGACCAACCCCAATCACATAGGCATCGGCAGGATTATACGTCTCTATCACATGGAAATTCTCATAGATCACCAACGCCACGGCCGAATGCCCTGCTGGCAACAAGATCGAGCTTGGCCCATGGTCGGGAACACGTCCGCCCCCTGCAAGCCTGACCCCCAACCGGTTCCAATGCGCCGCGTTTTCCTGGATCAATTCACCGCTTTGCGAAAAGTCGAACCCATCGGGCAACACAACCTCCAGCGCCCATGGCTGGCCAAAGGTCCATCCATTCTGTGCCAGATATTGCGCGGTCGAGGCCAGCGCATCGGTTGGATCATCACTCCAGATATCACGGCGCCCATTATTATCGTGATCAACCGCATGGGCCAAAAAGCTTGTTGGCATAAACTGCGTGTGACCCATCGCGCCCGCCCAGCTTCCCTGCATCTCACTTGGGCTCACATCGCCGTCCTGCAAAATCTGTAACGCGGCCAACAGTTCTGCCTCAAAGAATTCTCTGCGCCGCCCCTCATGGGCCAGCGTCGCCATCGCCTCGATAATCGGAACCGATCCGCGGAAGGTGCCATAAGCGCTTTCAAGGCCCCAAATCGCTGCCACAACCTCGGCCTCGACCTCATATTGACGCTCAATTTCGGCCAAAAGTGGCCGGTTTTCGGCAAAGGCCGCCCGTCCATTGTCGATACGCGCGGCAGAGGCTGCGCTATCTAAATAATCCCACAAGGTCCGTGAAAACTCAGATTGGTTCTGGTCCCGGTCCAACACCGTTGCATTGGGCGACACGCCGCGAAACGCGCGGTCCAGCGTGGCTTGCTGAATACCTTCGGCACGGGCCCGATCATAAAAATCGCGACGCCATGCCGAAAAACTTTGCGACGGGCCGCTGACATCCAAAGTCCCTGTCGCAGACGCAGGCACGAAAACCGCCGCATCACGCAATCTGGGGCGTTGCGATGCCACAACCGCCAAAAGGCTTGGCGCCCGGCTTACAAAATCGCCTAAGGGCAAACCGGGTCGCATCAAGGGCCGCATACTGGCATCTGGCGGCGAGGCCCAGCCGGACCCGCCCAAAATCATGAGAAACCCAATGACAGCCAGAAATATTTTCATGTTGCACCTGCTCGCGTTCTGCCAGTCCAGATGAGGATACCCGAATCCGCCTTTTGCAAAAAGCACCGTGCGAAAGATCGGCAAAGCCTCGCCGCTGAAGATGGGCCGAGAAGCGTTACCACTTGCTGAATCGTCCGAAAAATTATCGGCGGCGCTTTAGTTTCTTCTTCATTTTAGCGGTTTTGGCCTTGGATTTTCCTGCCGCATAGCGCGGCGCACCGCCGCCTTTCCGGCGAGACGGCCTTGCGACGGTTTTGCCTTCTATTTCAACAAGTTCAAGGATCAATCCACCGGTTACTGGCACCGCTTCAGACAGCTTAACAACAACCTTTTGGCCTAGCGCAATCACCATGCCACTATCAGCCCCCATCAGAGTCTGGGTTTCTGCATCGTGATGGAAATACTCTCGCCCCAAAGCCCGCATCGGCAGCAGGCCATCGGCCCCGGTTTCATTCAGCTTCACGAAAACGCCGAACCGGGCAATGCCGCTGATCCGGCCTTCAAACTCGGTCCCAACGCGCTCAGACAGATAGGCCGCCAGATAGCGATCGGTTGTATCGCGCTCGGCCATCATCGAGCGGCGCTCGGTATCCGAGATCAGCTTGCCGGTTCCCTCTAGCCCTTCGATATCGGCCTCCGTCAGCCCATCATCGCCCCAGCCATAGGCCGTGACCAAAGCGCGGTGCACGATAAGGTCAGAATACCGCCGAATAGGCGACGTGAAATGCGCGTAGGCCTTCAATGCCAACCCAAAATGGCCGAAATTTTGCGGGAAATAATAGGCTTGAGTCATCGAGCGCAGGGTCGAAATATTGATCAGCTCCGCAAATTCACCGTCCCGCGCGGCATCGAGCAACCGATTGAGATGACCGGTGTGCAGAACCTGCCCCTTGGCCAGATTGAACCCAGCCGATTGCGCCGTCTCCCGCAGTGATTCCAGCTTTTCTGGTTTCGGCTCTTCATGCACACGGAAAAGCAGCGGCTGGCGTTTCGAAATCAGCGCCTCTGCCGCGGCGACATTGGCCAGAACCATAAACTCTTCGATCAGGCGATGTGCATCCAACCGGTCCTTGAATTTGACCGATGTGACCTTGCCCTCATCGCTCAACTCAATCCGGCGTTCGGGCAAATCCAGCTCAAGCGGCTGACGTTCGGCCCGCGCGATTTTGAGAGCCGCATATGCCTCATAAAGCGCTTGCAACACATCCATCAGCGGCGCGACCTTGTCATTTGGCGCGCCATCGATCCCGGCCTGAACCTCTTCGTAATTCAGCGAAGCATGGCTTTTCATCAGCGCCCGCGTGAACCGGTGGCCGATCATCTTGCCCTGCGCATCAATCACCATCCGCACGGCCATACAGGCACGCGGCACGCCTTCATGAAGCGAGCAGAGATCGCCAGACAGACGGTCCGGCAACATCGGCACAACACGGTCAGGGAAATAGGTCGAATTCCCGCGCTTGCGCGCCTCTCGGTCCAACGCCGAGCCGGGGCGTACGTAATGCGCTACATCGGCAATCGCGACCCAGATGACATGGCCACCCTTGTTCTTGGGATCATCATCCGCATGCGCATAACAGGCATCATCGTGATCGCGCGCATCGGCGGGGTCGATGGTGACAAGCGGCATTTCCCGCAAGTCTTCGCGGTTTTTCAATCCGGCCGGTTTTGCACGGTCGGCCTCTTCGATCACCCCGTCCGGGAATTGATCGGGAATGCCATGTTCATGGATCGCAATCAGCGACACGGCTTTGGGGGCCGTGGGATCGCCTAAACGCTCAACAATCCGCGCGCGCGGCAGGCCCATACGGCCCTTTGGTCCGGCTTGCTCCGCCTCAACCAATTCGCCATCTTTGGCACCATGGGTCAGGTCTGGCGCGACGCTCCATTCCTTGTCCGAGCCCTTGTCGATGGGCTTGATTCGCCCGCCTTCGGCCCCCTTGCGGAACACGCCCAGAATACGAACGGGGTTGGTGCCAATACGGCGGATCAGGCGGGCGATATATTGATAATCCTCGCCCTTCACTTCTTGCATCCGCGCCAGAACCCGGTCGCCCTGCCCCAAGGCCGGATCGGTTTTGCGCGGCTCATACAGCACGCGCGGCTCTGGCCCGTCGCCGCTCCATTCCATTGGTTTGGCAAAGATATCGCCCGCATCATCCGGCGCCATGATGATCAGGATCGTCACAGGCGGCAGCTTTTCCGGATCGCGATAGGTTTTCCGGCGTTTTTCCAGATGCCCTTCTTCGGCCAGCTCTTTGAGCAGCCGCTTCAGATCAATCCGGGCCGCGCCCTTGATCCCAAAGGCTTGGGCGATATCACGTTTTGACGTTTTACTGGGGTTATCGGCGATCCAATTCAGGATCTCACGCTTCGAGGGGATCTGGCTCATACTATGCCCCGTAGCATGCGAGGCCGCGGGCGTCATCGTGAAAAGGGCTAAGCGTCTTTAAGATGCAGCGCCAAACGCTTTTGAAGGTCAGATCTTGCGCGCGGTACAAAGGTATCGTGGTCAATCGCAATCGACTCCAACGCAGTTTCTGAAGGACGCGCCATGTCGCCAAACCCGATGCCATAAAGAATGCCAGGCAAGAAGAAACTTCTGAACCGGCCACCCTCATGGTCCAGCAGCGATTCAATATTCAAAAGCGCATCAAAAATTAGGTTGCTGTCATGGAACAAAACAACGGAATTCTTCGCCATAAACGGGCGAAGGTTCAGAAAATCGCGAAAGGCGGCGGTGTTGGTCTGTTCACCATCGATCAGCGCAAGACTGTTCTCTTTGTGGACGTCATACTTATCCAGATCGGCAGCATCGCAGTCATAGGTTTTCAACTTCGTCAGATTCTCAACCGGAAGGTGATCCATCAAGCCAAGGATCATTCGATCTGTTGAATTGCCCTCATAAACGACATCGCGGCCTCGTTCATCGCGCTGCATTTCAGGGCGAAGATCGATGGATGACACCAATTCGCAGGCTGGATCAGCCAGATGCGGCACAAGGCTGCCGCCAAGATGCGAGCCGATCTCGATATAGCTATAGGTGCCGACCTGCTCCTTCACGAAATTCTGGACTGCCAGAAGCGTTGACTTGTCCTTTTCCGTGGTTTGGCTTTTGACCTTAAAGGCAGCGGTATCGCCTGTTTCGATCTGCGCCAGCAGCGCTTCCATCTTCGCCATCATCTTGCCCTTACTTGCCTCTGCGGATCTTAGCCCGCCCAAAGGCAAGGTAACAAGTTTTGAGGCTTTGTCCTAATTTCGGCTGGAACTCAGGGGTTTTTAGGCAAAATAGCTTTTGAGAATACGTGAATAGACTCGCTTTAGGGCGTGGATATCCTCGATCCAAACGCGCTCATCCACTTCATGCATGCGGTGCCCGACAAGGCCAAATTCGACCACGGGACAATGCGACTTCACAAACCGTGCATCCGAGGTGCCACCGGTGGTAGACAATTCGGGGGTAACGCCCGTTTCCGCCTCAACCGAAGCGGCAACAAGATCAGATAGTGGCCCCGGCGCGGTCACGAAAGCCTCTCCCGATATTCTGACCTTCATTTCAATCTCAACCCCGGTCTCAGCGGAAACCTTATCGGCCTCGGCCTGCAACCAAGCAGTCAATGACGCGCCGCTGTGAAGATCGTTAAACCGCAAGTTGGCGGTCATCCGGGTTTCGGCAGGCACGACATTGGTCGCGGTGTTGCCGGTATCGATCGTGGTCACTGCGCAGGTCGAGGGATCAAAATGATCGGTGCCCTTATCCAGTTGATGGCTCGACAACCTGTGGGCCAACAGTCCAACGGCAGGCAGAGGGTTCAGGGTGCGGTGCAGATAGGCCGAATGCCCCTGCTTGCCCCGCAACGTGAACCAGACATTCATCGATCCGCGCCGACCGATCTTGATCATCTCGCCCATTGTCTTCGGGCAAGTCGGCTCGCCCACGATACAGACCGACATCGCCTCATCTGCGGCATCCATCCAATCCAGCAAAGCGGTCGTGCCATGTAGGGCTTCGGCTTCTTCATCGCCGGTGATCGCTAGAATGATCGACCCATCCGGGGGCGTATCCTGGACGAAATCAATCGCCGCCGCCGCAAAGGCCGCGACGCCCGATTTCATGTCCGTCGCCCCGCGCCCATAGATCCAGCCCTCTGCCACAGTCGCGCTAAAGGGCGGATAGGTCCAAGCGGCCTCATCGCCGACGGGCACCACATCGGTATGACCGTTAAACCCAAAGGTGCGGGCATGACCTTTTTCACCCCAGCGGGCAAACAAATTACAAATCCCGCCACGATCAACACGTGTGCAGGTGAACCCAGCGTCGCTAAGCAATGTTTCGAGCAGAACAAGCGCCCCACCCTCCACCGGCGTCACAGACGCACAGCGCACCAGATCAGTGGTCAGCTTTTGCGGATCAACCATGGCGCGTCAGCCTTTATCTTTATCAAAATAGGGGGTCATCTGGGCAACGATGACGGCGTTTTCTTCGGCCGCGCGCTGCATCAATGCGATCTCATCTTCGGGGATCTCATGGCCCATCTCGCGCCGCTCATCCAGCGTGCCATAGCCCTGCACATCCAAAGGGGCCAGATCGGCCTGTTTCAGCACCGCAACGCTTTCGCGCACGGCCTCAGCCTCATCCACACCAGACGCATAGAGCATCAGCCCCGCCCCGGTTGCGCCTTTGGGCAATCCATCACCATCCTTGCGGCCAACTTCGACCACAAGCGTGTAAACGTGCTGCTTTTTCTTTTCTTTTGCCATACCCCCGCGCCTAAGGCGCGCGAAGGCTCAGGTCAAGTATTCGGGGCCTCGACCCCTATCAGCGGCGCAGAAAATCGGCGCTAACGTCGCCCCGGAAACACCGCGGGTAGAACGGATACGTATCCGTTGCAAAATATGTGTAAGTGCCATTCACCATCGCGCCGTTGCACTCATCCAGACTGCCCGACCCTTCGATATTGACCCAATCTTCGACGAAGGTTCCGTCATAAACGCCAAAGGGATCTGTCGGGCGGGTCCCGTCACGCAACTGATAGCTCGATTGCACCGCGTCGCCGACATAGTGGATCTCAAACCCATCCGCGGCCCATCCAATCATGCTGCCATCAATCGCCTCAAGAAACATCTCGGACACCGAATGATAGTGATAGAGCCCGCGTTCATCGACATGCGCGTTGGCCGCGTCCATGCCAAGGCTGTCTGCCGCGCCCATGCCTTCCATCCACCAGCCACTTGATGGATCACGCGAAAAGCCGCGACGGCTGGAAGCATCGTAGTAGTCGGCAGTGTTCGGGCGGAAGGGTATCCCAGTGATCGAAACGCCAGAGCCAATGGTCCGGGTCACTAATGTGCCGGTGAACTCAGGCGTTGCATCCACGCAATACCGCGCATTTTGTTCGGCAAAGCTGTTAGGATTGCCAGAATTGGGGAATGTGCCAATCTCATGCGTCGGAACCCCGTTTGAGCTGACGCAGATCTGATCGCCCACCCGGGAAATGTCGACCTCATTTTCGTGGGCCAATGCAGGTAGGGCGCCGAGCACCACGAGAGCGGCGGTAACATAATAGCGCGGCATGGTAAGCCTCCAATTGATCATCTGAGGCTTACACGTAGTGGCTTTTGTATTCCGTCGCGCGCTTAGCGTCCACGCAATTGCCGGGCACCCCAAATGATGATGCAGGCCCCGATGAGACCAACCAGCCCCTGCGCAATCCAGGTAGGAGACGCGAAAATTCCGATCAAACGCAGAAGGAAATTGGCCAAAATAGCGCCGACAATCCCTAAGATAACATTGGCAATCAGACCGGTATTGGCCTTCATGATTGTACTTGCTGCCCATCCGGCCAATCCGCCAACGATGATTGCGGAAATCCAACCTAATCCTGCCATGATGTTCCTCCGAATTTCTACAGACCGAAAAAGCGATAGCATGTTTTTTGTATCGCGTCTTGGGGTGGGTTATTTACGCTCAGGCCCCAGGTTTTGGAACTCGGTGTAAACTTGCGTGACCGACCGCCCAAAGCGATCCCTAAAGGCCACGCGCCACGGAATGCCTAAACCAAGATCTTCGTAATATCCCAACAGGTTCTGCACATCTTCTGGCTCAGGGCTTAGCAACCCCGCTACGGCCAAAGCTCCGCCGCTGTAAAGATGTCCGATTGAAAGGTCATCGGTCGGCCGAATAGCCAACCGTTCCAAATCCGGCCAAGTGCCACTACCCCGCAGAAACCCTGTCAGACCGTCGGCCAATTCCCGAGGCGTCATATCGCGATAGCTCATCATCGCTGCCAAAAGTTCGGCGGATCCTTCGGTCAGCCACAATGGCCCGCGATAGCCCGGCTCACGCGTGAGGTCATAGTTTCGTGGTGCACGCCCCACCAGATGCGCCTGCACAGCGTGGGTCAGCTCGTGCGAGACGACCTGCATAATGTCTGTGCGGGTAAAATTCGCATCCAGCTGTTCATTTGGATACAGGCAGACCGCCAACAAATCGAAATAGGCAAGCCCTGCCACGCCATCCGGGCGCACGTCGCAATGAATCTCGGCTTGTGCCCGGACATCAAAGAGCCGCCCCTCGGCGGACGACATTAGAAGTCCCTCAAGATCGCTGGCTTGATCCGCCACAAGGATCTGCACTGGGATCGGCAAATCAATTCCATAACGGTCGTGGTAACGCTGCAAAACCTTCATTGCCGACCCGTAGACGGCATCGACAATTTCCTGCGCCACGCGTCCGCTGCTCGTTACTTCAACCGGAGGGCCCTGCCGCGACGGCCAATACACCTGAAGACTGGGGTTTGTTTGCCCCATCAGCCGGCACAGAACCGCCCCGTTATCTTGTGTTAGAATGACGGGGGGCGTCTGCCCGTGTTCATGGAAAAACGCCGCCATTGCCAGACGTGTCCGCCGCCCGGAAATACCATCCGCAGGGCCGGGGTTGTGCCCCGCCGCCTGTAGCAAATTTTGAACACAGCGGATGCCGCTGTCTTGCGCCATGGCTGTCCCGACCCAAAGGATCATCAACAACAGCCATGTCGCCAAGACCCGCATCAGTCGCGAAGAAGTTCGTTGATACCGGTTTTCGAGCGTGTCCGCTCATCCACCCGCTTCACGATCACTGCGCAATAGAGGTTAATCCCGTTCTTGGAGGGCATCGATCCGGCCACAACCACCGAATAAGGCGGTACTTCGCCATACATAACTTCGCCGGTTTCGCGATCGACGATCTTGGTGGACTGGCCAATAAAGACGCCCATCCCCAGAACCGATCCTTCGCGGATGATGCAGCCTTCAACCACTTCCGAGCGTGCGCCGATAAAGCAGTTATCTTCGATGATGGTCGGCCCGGCCTGCATCGGCTCCAACACGCCGCCAATGCCAACGCCGCCCGAAAGATGCACGTTTTTGCCGATCTGTGCGCAGCTGCCCACAGTCGCCCAGCCATCAACCATCGAGCCTTCGTCGACAAATGCGCCAAGGTTCACGAAAGACGGCATCAGGACGACGCCCGGCGCAATATAGGCCGAACGGCGCACGATCGATCCCGGAACAGCCCGGAAACCGGCTTCGCGCCACTGGTTGTCACCCCAGCCATCAAATTTCGACGGAACCTTATCCCACCAGCCAGAATTGCCGTTGCCGCCGGGGATCTGCTCCATATCGTTCAAACGGAACGACAAAAGCACGGCCTTTTTGGCCCATTGGTTCACATGCCATTCGCCGCTTTCCAGGCGTTCGGCCACACGCAAGGCCCCGCTGTCCAAAGCGTTCAGCGTGTTTTCGATTGCCTCACGGGTTTCGCCCGTTGTGGCAGGCGTGATCTGGTCGCGCGCGTCCCACGCGCTTTCAATGGCCGCCTCAAGCGATGCGTTCGACATGGATGCCTCCTAATTTAAACCGTTCGGGCGGCTATATCGCGCCGCCGTGGCAGGCTCAATTGGCAAATAGCGCGCGGGGGGCGCGTCAAAGCTACATCCCAATCTCATCTTTGTGCCTTTCCTCTGTCAAGCGGGGCCGTTAGCCTGATCCAGCCAGAACGACCGATAAAGGACCCCGGCTCATGAAAGACGACCAGCGCGATAGCCCGTTTCGCGACGCAGAAACCGATATCGAATCCGCTTCCCACGTGCCCGACACGCCGCAATCGCGCGCACCGGCCTATCGCTTGGCCTTTACCGATAATGATTTCATGTGCCGCGATGAACTGCGCCCGGTCCGCCTGCAACTCGAGCTTTTGAAGCCACAGATGTTGATGGACGAACAAGGAATTGAATCGACCATCGTCATGTTTGGTGGCGCGCGTATTCCCGAGCCTGCAAAGGCCGAAAATGCCAGAACCGAAACGCTGCGCGACCTGTCCGCTTTCTACGATGAGGCCCGCAAATTTGCCGCGCTGATGACGGAACGGTCTTTGCAGTCAGATGGCCGCGAAGATGTGATCGCCACAGGCGGCGGCCCCGGCGTGATGGAGGCCGGAAATCGCGGTGCCATCGATGCGGGTGGCGCGTCCATCGGGCTCAACATCGTTTTGCCGTTCGAGCAGGCGCCAAACGAATATGTCACGCCCGAGCTCTGCTTTAACTTCCACTACTTTGCGATCCGCAAAATGCATTTCCTGATGCGCGCCAAGGCCATCACGGTGTTTCCCGGCGGCTTTGGAACGCTGGATGAGCTCTTCGAGGCGCTTACCCTTATCCAGACCGGCCGGATGGAGCGGGTGCCTGTCCTGCTCTTCGGTCAGAAATTCTGGGAAAGCATCATCAACTGGGACGCCCTGTCAGATGCCGGCACAATCTCCGCCGACGATCTCGAACTGTTCCGGTTTGTCGAATCCGCAGAAGAGGCCGTCTCCGTCATCGACAATTGGGACGCCCACGGAAAACGCAGCGAAATTCCCGGCCGTTAATCCCGGGTACCCGATATCATTTTTGGCGAAACACCGGGGGGTGCGGGGGGCAGAGCCCCCCGCCGGTCGGATGGCCAAAGGCCATACGACACCCCAAAAACCTTAGGCGGTCAGCTGTGTAATACACGCCGCCTGAAAGCCTTTCACAACCGGCATCGCGGCGGGCCCATAGGCCTCGGCATTCTCTGCTAGCTCTGGAAACAACGCGACAACTTCGGCGTGGGCTTCATCGGCCAGCGCATCCATAGCGCGATTGCCGGGATGCAAGCTTTCCGAGGCGCAGCCCTCGGCATAGACGATCTGATGCGCATCAAACAGGATGTGCACATAGGTGACGTCGCCGCCCACCTGCCGCATGATATCCAGCCCATTGACCAGATCCTTGGCCGGGATCAACGCCTCAACCTCTCCTGTGACCAGCTCCACGCGCCAGTCTGAAACCAACATCCGGTGCTGCGGCGACACCAAAAGATCACGCGCGTTGCCCAAAACGCCTGCAGCGATGCGGATGGGCGCTAAATCTCCGCGCGCGGGCACGGTTTTTTGTCCAATCCAGCGCAATCGCTGATAGCCGTGATCGCGCGTGCGGATCATCTCGCCCGGACGCAAATTCTCTATCCGCTTTGGCCCTTGGCGCGTTGTAATCATCGTGCCTTTCGTAAAGCACACAACCGTCGCGCCCATATCCTCATGTGATGTAGCGGAGGAATTTGAGGTCATCCCGTTGACGGTATAATTAACACCGGCCGTGGGCATCCCATCAGGAAAAACCAAAAAGAACCCGTCTTCATTGGCGTCGTTCAGATCATCATCATTGTTGAAATCCACGTCGATGACGCCAACCGTAAAGACGTTGCCGTCATCATCTTCGATCTCAAATGTGTAATCCCAGATCGTCTGGTAATAGGTCCCGCCTATCTCGACAACTTGTTCGCCATAGCTGCCGATCTGTTCCTGATTATGCACACGCTCATTGCGGACATCGCCGTTAAAATTGACGGCGCCATCATTCTCGCGCACGACAAATGTCGTGTTCGACCCGGTAAAACTCCAGGTGCTGTTGGTTGGCGGAACCGAATTATACCCAAAGGAATTTCCATTCACAGTGGATTGGCTACCGAAAACCGCATCGGAATAACTGAAATGTACGGACAACTTTTGTGCCCCTAACCTGCTCGTTTTGGCCGAAATTAGGTGTGAATTGTGTCAAATTAAAGGAAATTTTGACTTAAATTAGGCATGTCTTGCCGAACGGACTCAGTCGGGCAGGTAAATCTCGACCAGTTGCGTGGGCAAAAGCGGGCTGAAATTATCGTCCGACACCATAGTGCCGATGATCCGTCCTGCCGCATCACGCCAGATGCTCAACCCTTCCAAGTTGGAAAACCGCCCATGTCGGGTTTGCATCAGAGTCTCGCCTTGTTCAGGTCCGTTCGGACCAATGTCAAACCGGCGGATGCGGCTGGCAAAGCCAAACAGACCCGCAAAATTGCGTTCCAGAAGGTAAAATCGCCCGACGTCGTCAAAATCGGCCCCAACAGGCAAAAACTCCCCATCTCGCGGGATCTGCCAATCGTCCCGCCACTGCACGCCGTCAAAGCGGTATAGAGGAAATGGCCGGTCCATCGCGCCGGAGCGCTCTGGCAAGGTATAGAGCGCCCCATCCGGGCCAATTGCCAAAGCCTCTAATGAGGAGTTGGGCTGCAAACCTGCGAACATCTCGGGGACCGGCAATGCCTCTGTTCCGGTTTGATCATTATAGCTGGCGACCCGGTGATCACCTTCAAAAGACAGGAAAAGCCGGCCATCTGGGGCCATCGCAATTCCTTCGCTATCCCGCGCGGCCCAAGGCCCGCGATTGCCGCCGCGGCCCGTTAATTCTATCGCCGGTCCAATTTGAACGGTATCAATCGCGCCCTCTGCATCCCGCGACACCACGGCCCGCATGACCGCGCCGCGATCCGAGACAAAGACCATCGACAGGCCCCCCGGCGCGACCTCCACCGCCGACAAACCGCCCAACATATCTGGCCCGGCCCGCAGCGACATTGACCCCAGCAGCTCAAGCGTTTGTGCGCTGGCCGGAAGGGCAAGGATCGCGGCGGTTAGGCTCGCCCTCAGGGCGACGAGGACAGAACGCGCGTACATTGTGCAGGAAGGTCCGACATTCTCAGCTCACGCCGTGGCACGGGCGGCGGCGCGTCCGGGTCTGGCGGCGGCGGAGGGGGCGGGTTCAAAATATCGCGCTGCCATTGGCGCGCTTCCTCGCACCCATCGCCGGGCGGCGGGGCGGCCTGTGCCTCGCAATCGGGCGAGCCACTAGGGCAATTCAGCCGCACATGGAAGTGATAGTGATGCCCGTACCACGGCCGGATCTGGCGCAGATAAGACCGGTCTCCGGTTTCGCGGTCACACATATAGACCTTGGCGCCGGGAAAGACGAAAATCCGCGCCACGCGCGGATCACTGGCCGCCTCGCGCAGGATCGCCCAATGCTGATCGGTCCAGTCGTCGTTGACATAAGCCCCTTGTCCACGGCGCATCGAGATCGACGAGATATTTTCGCGCTCAGCCACCGTCAGATTCAGACGGTCAGGCGGCAGCATCCAGATATCGGCATCCATTCCCGATTGATGGCTACGATGCCCGGTCAGCATCGGTCCGCCCCGCGGCTGGCTCATATCGCCAACATACAGCCCCTCCCATCCGGGTTGGGTTGCGGCGAACTGGCTAAGATCGCGGATAAAATCCAAGGTGTCGGGATGCGCCCAATTGCGGTTGCGCGACAGGCGCATGGCTTGCCATGTCGGCCCGGTTTCCGCCAATTGCTCCGCCCCGGCAATACAGCCGCGTGCATACCCGCCATAAACCCTAGGGCGCCCGTTTGATGCCGCTTCGAGATGCCCGAACAATAGCCGCGCCTCGCGGCTGTCTTGATGGCTGGCCGTGATAATCACATCGTCGCCCGGGCCACCTGACCCGCAGCTTCCTACGACCAAAAACGCCAAAAGGGCGGCGATTTTCTTCATGTCTGATCCCCTTCGGGTCGGACCCATATCAAAATAACGAACCCCATCAGGAATAATGCAATCAGCGGGGACACGCCCAATCTTGCGCTACCGGTGGCGTCCGTGACAAGCCCAATCAGCGCCGGTGCAATAAAGGCTGTCGCGCGTCCAGACAAACCGTACAGACCGAAACTTTCGGTAGGATTTGCCAAGTCCGTGTGGCGAACCATCAACGTCCGGCTTGCGGCCTGCAAAATGCCGCCCATTCCGCCAATCAACGCGCCGCACCCAAAAAAGATCGCGTCAGGCAAGCCAGAGCCTTCCGCCAATGCAACCCCAAACAACGTCTCACGCGACATGTTCACGACGACAAGGCAGACCCCGACAAGCACAAGGATAGCGCCAAAAATAACCGGGCGCGGACCAAAGCGGTGATCAAGCTGACCGCCGATCCAAGAAAACACCGCAGCCGACGCCGCACCCACAATGCCAAAAATGCCGACTTGGGTAATTTCCCAGTTCAAGACCAGTGTCGCGTAGACCCCGCCAAACATGTAAAGCCCATTCAGCGCATCGCGGAACAGCATCGATGACAGCAAAAACCGTGCCAGACTTCCGCGGGACTTAAGCCGTTTTATCGCCGTCCAAACAGACCCTAACGCCTCACCGACGCTGCGACCTGCGCCGGATACCGGCCTGTCTTTGACCCACATGAAAAATGGGATCATGAACACCGCATACCACAGCGCCACAAAAGGCCCCGCCAGCCGCGTGCCTTCGCGCGCGTCCGCGTCCAGTCCAAACGGCAAGCCCAAACCGATCACGGTCACACCGCTGGATTGCTCGACAAAGAACAGCAGCATCAAGATCAGCGCGATAAGCCCGCCCAGATACCCAAAGGCAAAACCAGACCCTGACAGCTTTCCAGCATCCTCATCGGCGCTTAGCTCGGGCAATTGCGAGTTGACAAAAACCAGCGCGAACTCGGCGCCGATAAAGCCAAATCCAAACAAGGCCAGCATCAAAAAGAGGTTGCTGCCTAGGGGATCCATAAACCAAAGCCCGCCCGCGCCGATCACAACCATCGCGGAAAAGGCCAGCATCCAAGGCCGTTTGCGCCCGTTCGTATCTGCCATAGCGCCCAATATCGGCGCGCAAATGCCGATCGTGATCCCAATATAGGTCATCGCATTGGCCCAAAGGCTCTGCGCGGCGGCATCTGCGGCATCTTCGGCCAGCCCGGTCTCCATAAAGACCTGCGTGGCCACCGCGGCAAAGAACGGGCCAAAAATGAAAGTCACCAAAAGCGTGTGATAAGGCTGACTGGCCCAATCGAAAAAGAACCATCCCCAGACGCGCTTTCGCTGCGAGACTTCTGCCATGACCGCCCCTTTTCATCCCGGTTACTCAAAAAGCCCGGATACCTTGCTAGAATGGGCCCACCATCGGGGGATCGCGGTGATTTGGCAATGGGCATTTGCGCAAGCGCCCAATGCATATAAGCCGCCCTCCCTTGCCAATCGGGCCGGGCGCGCTTACCTCTTCTGCCAGTTGACTTAATGCCCCTGAAAGGCCCGCCATATGACCTCTTTGTTTCAGATCCTCATGCTATTGATCGACGTGGCGCAGTTTATCGTCATCGCCCATGTGATCATGAGCTGGCTGATCAGCTTTGGCGTCCTTAACCTGCATCAACCTGTTGTGCAGCAAATCTGGAGCGGCCTCAGCCGCCTACTGGCCCCGGTTTACGAGCCGATCCGCCGCGTTCTGCCCAATATGGGCGGGCTTGATCTTGCGCCGCTGGTGGTGATTTTGGGCTTGATGATTGCTGATATTATTCTGCGCAATAACATCGCCCTGTTCTTCTGATCAGTGAGTGCCAACAAAGGGCGCAGCATCACCCCATAGCTGCGCCACACGCGCATCGCGCCCGCATCCATCACGGTACAGCCCGTACGCCACAGATTTGCGGCGCGGGCCAAAGCGCGTAACGATCAGATCGTCGCTCATATAGTAATCCTGATGGTAGTCTTCGGCGACGTAAAACGGCGCGGCATCCAGAATTGGCGTCACGATCTCTTGGCCCAAATCGCCCTCTGCTTCGGCAATCGCAGCAGCCGCAATCGCGCGTTCTGCATCATCCCGGACAAAAATCGCGGTTGTATAGCTGTGCCCACGATCACAGAACTGCCCGCCATCATCCAGAACATCAACCGAGCGCAGAAAGAGATGCATCAATTCGGCGTAATTGACGATATCGGCGTCATAGGTGATCTCGACGACCTCCAGATGTCCGGTTCCGCCACGCACAACTTCGCGGTAGGTGGGGTTTTCGACATCTCCACCGGAAAAGCCCGAGACGGCTTCGATCACGCCCTCAACGGATTCAAAATCGCTTTCGATGCACCAAAAACAACCGCCCGCCAGAACAGTGGTCTGAATATCCTCTGCATGGGCGCGGTGGCCTTGGGCAAAGACACCCATGAAAATCGCGCCAGCCAGCAGCAAGGTTTTCGCATTTTGTGCAAGATTGATCCGGGGCATGTCGGTTCTCCGCTTTGAGGTGCCTACGGTTCTTGCCCCGCAAGATCCGACATTCAATGCACAGAAGCGTGAAGTAACGCGCGCTTGAATATCGTTTCAGACGTGCCGCCTGTCTGTCTGCACAGGGGGGGTACGGGGTGTGTACAGAAATACGACACCGGATTTCGGCGGTTTTGGCCCGCGGCAAAAAGAAAGGGCCGCGGCAACACCGCGACCCAGATATTAGATATTCGAGGGTGTAAACTCCGCGACTTTATCCTTTGACGCGCCGGTTCCGAATCGCGATCAGTTTCAGACGCAGCGCCTGCAACTGAATGAAGCCTGCGGCGTCTTTTTGGTCATAAGCGCCAGCATCTTCTTCAAAGGTCACATGCTCTTCTGAATAAAGCGAATGATCCGACCACCGCCCAACACAGCGCGCCAAGCCTTTGTAAAGCTTCAGTTTTACAGTGCCCGTGACGTGCTCTTGGCTCGCATCGATTGCCGCTTGCAGCATTTCACGCTCGGGGCTGTACCAGAACCCGTTATAGATCAGCTCTGCATATTTCGGCATCAACTCATCTTTCAGATGCATCGCGCCGCGATCCATCGTAATCGATTCAATCCCGCGATGCGCCTCCAGCAGAAGCGTGCCACCCGGTGTTTCATAGATGCCGCGCGATTTCATTCCAACGAACCGCCCTTCAACAAGATCCAGACGCCCGATGCCATGCTTGCCACCTAACTCATTGAGTTTGGTCAACATTTCCGCAGGCGAAACCGCCACGCCATTGATCGAAACCGCGTCGCCTTTTTCAAAGCCGATTTCAACAAATTCTGGCGTGTTCGGCGCATCTTCGGGATGCACGGTACGCTGGTAAACATAATCCGGCGCATCAATTGCGGGATCTTCCAGAACCTTACCCTCGGACGAAGTGTGCAGCAGGTTCGCATCAACCGAGAACGGCGCTTCGCCGCGTTTATCCTTGGCGATTGGAATTTGGTTTTTCTCAGCGAAATCAATCAGCTTGGTCCGGCTGGTCAAATCCCACTCACGCCACGGCGCGATCACGCGGATCTCGGGGTTCAGCGCATAAGCGGCCAGTTCAAACCGCACCTGATCATTGCCTTTGCCAGTAGCTCCATGAGCGATGGCGTCAGCGCCGGTTTCTTCGGCAATCTCGATCAAACGTTTGGAAATCAGCGGGCGCGCAATCGACGTGCCCAGCAAATACAGACCTTCATATTGCGCATTGGCACGGAACATCGGGTTTACAAAGTCACGGACGAATTCTTCGCGCACATCCTCAATGTAGATGTTTTCTGGCTTAATCCCCAGAAGCTCAGCCTTTTCGCGGGCTGGTTCCAGCTCCTCTCCCTGACCGAGATCGGCGGTAAAGGTGACGACCTCACAACCGTATTCGGTCTGCAACCATTTCAGAATGATAGAGGTATCAAGACCGCCAGAATAGGCGAGAACGACTTTCTTGGGGGCAGACATAAACGGCACTCCGCGGGATTTTCATTGACCGACGCGCGATAGCCGGTTTTCAAGGGGGACGCAAGCTTAGCGGAGATTTGCTTTATGGATAATGGCTATAGAATGCTGCAACACACAGTGCGGCAGGTTTTTGGAAATTTGGGGGCTGCGGCCCGTTTGACGTTGTTGCTGGCGCTGGCACCCAGCATTGTTGCAATTGTGATTATGGGGCCGGGCACGTTTACGCTTATTCAAACACAAGGCCAAAACATCGACCCCACCGCGATCCCAGATGATTTGGGCGCGTTTTTTCTTGGGTCGATTTTGACGGTGGTGGTTGCCCTGATCACCTATTGCTGGGCCGCTGTAGGCTGGCACCGTTTCATTTTGCTGGAAGAAGGCGGAGCGGGTGTCGTGCCCGTTTGGAATGGCGGACGGATCATGTCCTATATGGGCCGGGCCGTTGTCTTGGTTTTGGTGATGATCGGTATCGGAATTCTCAGCAGCTTTATATTGGTCCCATTGGTTTCAATGGGGGTAACAGTTGCCTTTCTTGCTGGCACAGCGTGGATATTGGGTCTGACATGGGTCTTTACGCGGCTCGGGTTGATCCTACCTGCTGCTGCCGTTGGTACGAAGATGAGCCTAGGAGAAAGCTGGACCGCGACCAAACCAGTTGCCAGCGACTTGTTGGTACCCCTTATTGTCATTGCCTTAGCGATAAACGTGGTCACACGACTTAACTTTGGTATTTTTGGTCCTAGCTTGATCGGATCTTGCATATCTATGGCGATTTACTGGATTCAGATGCTTTTAAGTTTGTCGCTGATGACCACGATTTACGGCACACAAATCGAAGGCCGGTCGCTGACCTAACCTTTGCCTAACCCGTCAGATCGCTACCCGCGGCGGCGACGGACGCATTAAAAAGGGCCTTGAGCGCGGCGATATCAATCGTCGCGCCGCCTACAACATCCTGTTCAGCCTTGCTGCATGCGGCACCGAAATCTACGAAACCTAGGTTTGACGCGCTCCCTCGAAGTCCGTGAAAATCTGCTGCCGTTGCGCTGCCTGCGTTTTGCATCAATGCCTCTAAGGTCTCTTGCATTTCTTCTAAAAACACCTCGCCTACTTCCGCGAAGTCCTCCTCTCCAATTTCCTGTTTTAACTCCAACAGCCGATTACGATCGATCATCGACGCCTCCACTTTTCGTTGATCTTCGGCCCTACATTATCACCGCGGGCCTTAACGGCGACTTATCCGCAACAAGGTAGTTTGCTCACATTTTAGCATTCACGCACCTTTAACCCCCATGTGGCAGCAACGACGAATGTGGTGTTTATGTGAGGGTCCCTGTGCCCGATGATCTAAATTATTCTGCGGAACTGGGCGCAGCCGGCCTGCCCCAAGATATAGGTTCACATGTTCTGGTGCTGGATGACAGCTTGGGACAGTGTAGGCTTCTGTCGACATTGCTCAAGAAATGGGGGCACCGCGTGACGGCGTGCCAATCCCCACAAGAGGCGCTGAAACTTGCCGCCGATCCGTCAATTTCGATGATTCTGACGGATTGGATCATGCCGGAAATGTCCGGCCCTGAATTTTGTGAGGCGGTTCGTTCACTAAATCGCGAAAGCTATGCCTATATTATCCTTCTGACGTCGAAGAACGGGAAATCTGAAATTGCCCACGGGCTTGAGTCTGGTGCTGATGATTTTGTGTCCAAACCAGTAAATGCCCCGGAATTACGCGCTCGAATGCGGGCAGGCGAACGAATCATCGCGATGCAGCATGAGCTGGTCTCACAGAACCGCAAAATCCACACAAACCTGGCCGAAATTCGCGAGCTTTATGATGCGCTCGACCGGGATTTGAAAGATGCGCAACGGCTGCAAGAATCGCTGGTGCGGGAAACGTATCGAGAGTTTGACGATTGCTCGATTTCCCTCATTCTCCGCGCCAGTGGCCATGTTGGCGGCGATCTGGTTGGGTTTTTCCCAATCAATGATGAGCGTATCGGCCTCTACTCCCTCGATGTATCAGGTCACGGCGTTTCTTCAGCATTGCTGGCGTCAAGGATGGCGGGGCTATTGGGCCCGACGCCAGAACAAAACGTAGCGTTTGACAAGGGTCCGGGCGGGGTGTGGGTTGCAGTTCCCCCCGATGAGGTCGCCCGACGTTTAAACCAAATCATGGTGAACGAAATGGAGACAGAACTCTATTTCACGATTTGCTTTGCCGATTTGAACCTAAATACCGGCGCGGGTCAGATGGTACAGGCGGGGCATCCACACCCGGCCGTATTACATCCGGACGGATCCCTTGACTGGATTGGCGTCGGCGGCTTGCCGGTTGGCCTGATTCCCGGGGCCGAGTTTCAAAGCTTCGACATACAGCTGACACCCGGCGATCGCCTTATGCTCTATTCAGATGGCATTACAGAGATGAGCGATGCAGAGGGTACTTTTTTAGACGAAGATGGTTTTCAAGACATCCTGCATCGAACCAAAGATCTGCCAGGCAACGCGATCCTTCCAGAAATCGTTAAGTATCTGGAGGCTTTTGCCGGCACGGGTGATTTTGATGACGACGTGTCAGCCGTGGCGTTTGATTTCAAACGCGAAGCAACCGGCGCGCGCGCTTAAGAAAATGCCGGTCCCCGGCCACGCCTAATGCCGTCTCGGCAACATCCCATGTAAGGAACACGGCAGAATGATCCGGCTCGGTCGGGTCTGCTTGCTTGGTTCCGATCTGCGCAAGATAAAGATGGCACTGCTTTTGTGCGTAGATGTCGTAATCGGGCATGTAAGTGTAGCGATGGAACATGCCCAGACGGCGCGGCGCCGTTAGGCGAAATCCTGTCTCCTCCAAAACCTCGCGATGCAGGGCTTGAAGCGGCGACTCGCCGGGATCAATTCCGCCGCCAGGAAGCTGCAATTCGGCGAAGGGGCTTTGCTGAAATGTCGCCAAAATCCCGTCCCCGGCTGCAATGACAGCGTAGGCACCAGCACGAGGGCGATAGTAGCGGCCAGGCTCGGGCCAGCTTCCAAAACGACGGTTCAATTCGGCAACTCCCACAGCAGGCTGCGCATCAATGGGTTGGCAAGACGCTTGCCGCACCTATATGGGCGCGGTATGCCAGCCTCTGCGGCAGAAGGAAAGCCTATGACCCTCAGCACCAAAATAGCCTGGGACGACACCGTCCTGCCCTTTCAACTGGACCGGAGCGACATTCGCGGCCGGGTTGCGCGCCTCGACGGAACGCTGGACCAAATCTTAGCGCAGCATAACTACCCGAAGGGGATCGAAGCGATGCTGGCCGAGATGGCCCTGCTTACGGCTTTGATTGGGCAAACCATCAAACTACGGTGGAAACTTTCGCTGCAAGTTCGCGGCGACGGTCCGCTGCGCATTTTGGCAACCGATATCTATGCACCCGCCACAGAAGGCGGCAAAGCGCAGATCCGCGCCTATGCCAGCTATGATCACGACGCCTATGTCGACAGTCCCAATCCGTTCGAGCAGATCGGCAAGGGATATTTCGCCATTCTCATCGATCAGGGTGAAGGCACCGATCCTTACCAAGGCATCACCCCCATTGCGGGCGGGTCCCTTTCGGCCTGCGCAGAAGCCTATTTTGCCCAGTCCGAGCAACTGCCGACGCGCTTTGCTCTGTCTTATGGCGAAGCTCAGGAACCCGGTGGCGCTATGCATTGGCGCGCGGGCGGCGTGATGTTGCAAAACATGCCGAAAGCCTCGCCATTTGCGGCAGGCGACGGCGGAACCGGTGAGGAAGGGTTGCTTGCGGCCAGCGATATTCTTGACGAGGATGAGTCCGAAAACTGGTCTCGGGTGAATATTCTGCTCGATACTGTCGAAGAAATGGAACTTATCGGGCCGTCCGTCGCGCCGACCGACCTGCTGCTGCGGCTGTTCCACGAGGAATCGCCACGGGTCTACGATGCATTGCCGGTTCAGTTTGGCTGTACCTGCTCGGAATCGCGTGTGCGGGACAGCCTGTCGATCTATTCGGCAAAGGACATCGCACATATGACGATGGACGATGGCACAGTGACCGCCGACTGCCAGTTCTGCGGAGCGCATTACCAGTTTGACCCCAAAACGCTCGGCTTTGAGGCCGAGAAGTCGGGTGATTGAGCGCGCCCAAATTGAAACGGCCTTGGCCGGGTCCAGCCCGGCCTCGTCCGATTATGATCTGAATCCGGGTATTGTCCTTCCAGAAGGTCGGGTTCTAAAACCGGCTGCTGTTTTGGTGCCGATTTTGTTTGCCAAAGGCGGCGCGCGCGTCATCCTGACCAAACGTGCCGCGACGCTGAAACATCACCCTGGCCAAATCGCCTTTCCCGGCGGTCGAGTGGATGCAGAGGATGCCTCGAACAAGCACGCTGCCTTGCGCGAAGCCCAAGAAGAGATCGGCCTGGACCCGAAAAATGTCCGCGTATTGGGATCGCTACCGCCCCATGAAACCGTCACCAGCTATTCTGTCACGCCTTTTGTGGGCGAAGTGCTGGCCCCTTTCGAACCGGTCCCGGAAATGGGCGAAGTGGCCGAAGTTTTTACTGTGCCCCTCGCCTTTGTGATGCGCCCCGAAAACTTCCGAATTGAACGGCGTCGCTGGCGCGGTGTTTGGCGGTCTTACTACGCTGCGCCTTATGGGCCTTATTACATTTGGGGCGCGACGGCGCGGATTTTGAAGGGGCTCGCGGATCGGGGGGCTGCATGAAGCTGACCGCGAGCTGGCTGTCGCATCCGGGCACAATGGCCCTCATGGCGAAATTCAAATCCGGCGGTCACGCAGCCTATTTCGTCGGGGGCTGCGTGCGAAACGGCTTGCTGAACTTGCCGACCAGCGACATCGATGTTTCAACCGACGCAACGCCCCAAACCGTCACCACGTTGGCCGAGGCTGCTGGCTTCAAAACCATCCCCACCGGCATTGATCATGGCACGGTCACCGTCATCGCGGACGGCCTGCCCCATGAGATCACCACGTTTCGTAAAGATGTGGCAACAGACGGGCGACGTGCGGTCGTCGCCTTTTCGAACCAGATCGAGGATGACGCCCGGCGCCGCGATTTCACGATGAACGCGCTATATGCGGATCTTGACGGGCATGTTCTCGACCCGCTTGGGCAAGGCATTACCGACCTCAAAGCGCAGCGTTTGCGATTTATTGAGGACCCTTCGGAACGCATCCGTGAGGACTATCTTCGGATCCTGCGGTTTTTCCGGTTTCATGCCTATTACGCCGATCCGGATGCCGGGTTTGATGCCGAAGGTTTGGCGGCCTGCGCAGCTTTGGCCGATGGGATCGACGGCCTGTCGCGGGAACGGGTTGGATCAGAAATGACCAAGCTTTTGGCGGCGCCTGACCCTGCACCGTCAGTGGCCGCAATGGCGCAATCAGGCGTGCTTTTGCATGCCCTACCCGGCGCGGACACAAAGGCGTTGCCGATCCTTGTGCATCTTGAAAGCGTGATGGGCCTAACACCAAACCCGATCCGCCGACTGGCCGCGCTTGGCGGCGAAGATCCGGGCACAGCCCTTCGGCTATCCAAGAAGAACCAACGTTATTACGCCCAATTGCGGGACGGCGTCGAAAGCGGTCAAAGCGCTGCAATGCTCGGCTATCGGCGCGGCGCGGCTGAGGCCATTGATATTTTACTGCTACGGGCCGCCCTTTTGGTACAGCCACTTGATCGCGCTGAGATTGCGACCGCGACACACGCCGCTGTGCAAACTTGCCCCGTCACTGCGTCCGATCTTTTACAGGCTGGGCTTAGCGGACCAGAGCTTGGCGCAACGCTGGCCCAGCTGGAAAACCGCTGGATCGCGTCGGGTTTTGTCCTTCGCAAAGCCGACCTGCTTCAGTGACCATCGATCCGCTATATCTTTTTGTCTTTGCAGGGCTGTTCTCGCCGGGCCCCAACGTGATATTATTGACGGCGTCCGGTGCACGATTTGGGTTTCGCGCAACGCTACCGCACGTGTCTGGCGTAGCCATCGGGGTGGGTGTCACCTCGGCCCTAATGGGCGCCGGAATCGGTGCGCTTTTGCTCGCTTTTCCGGTTCTGACACTGGCTCTAAAACTCATTGCAGCAGGCTGGATTCTCTATATGGCTTGGGGGCTTTTACGCGCAAACCAACTGGCCGAGGGGCGCGCGGAAGGTAAGCCTTTCACGTTGCTACAAGCCATCCTTTTTCAATGGGTGAACCCCAAGGTCTGGGCGGTCGCACTGGCGGCGGCGGCGGGCTATACCTCGCATCTTGCGCCCGGCATTGCCGCTGCGAAACTGGGCGCAACCTTTAGCGGTCTTAACTTGTTTGTGTGCCTGTTCTGGAGCTTTGCAGGGTCGCTTTTAGCGCTTCTTCTGACCACCCCACGTGCGTGGACGCTGTTCCGCCTGTTCATGGCCGCACTGTTGGCAGCCTCTGCGGCGATGGTTTTTTTGTAAACGAACGGCTATATGCTGATGCTTCAGCGTATCGGTGTATGAGCAGATGTTTCGGTTCTTCGAAAATTTGGTCGATCCCTTCGCGGCCTATCCTGAACAGGACACGCCGCCCAAAACGTTGTTTGCCTTTCTTTGGGATTATTCACAGCCGTTCAAAAAGCTGTTTGCGGCCACGGCGCTTATGGCCATTTTGTCCGCGATTGTTGAGCTTTGGTTGCTCTTTTACATGGGCCGGCTTGTCGACATCCTGAACGGCCCCAGCCCTGCAGAATTCCTGGCCGAATATGGTTGGGAGCTTGCCGCGATGGCCGTCTTTGTCTTGGTGTTTCGCCCCATTGTACAAACGCTTGGCACGGCCCTGCTGAACAATGGTGTCTTGCCGAATTACGGCACCATCATTCGGTGGCGGGCGCATCGCCATGTCCTGAGGCAATCGGTCGGCTGGTTTGAAAACGACTTCGCGGGCCGTATCGCCAACCGCATCATGCAAACGCCTCCGGCCGCAGGGGACGCGATATTTCAAGTGTTTGACGCGATCACCTTTTCGCTGGCCTATATTGTCGGCGCTGCGATCTTGCTGTGGCAGGCCGATCTCAGTTTGCTTTTGCCGCTAGGTATATGGCTGCTGCTTTATGCTCTGCTTATGCGCTGGACGATCAAACGGGTCACACCAGCATCCAAAGCCAGCTCGGACGCGCGCTCGATGACCACTGGGCGCGTGGTCGATGCTTATACCAACATCCATTCGGTCAAGCTGTTTGCCCATCACGAGAACGAGCTTGATTACGCCCGTGAAGCTATCGAAAAAACCAAGACGACATTCGCCAATGAAATGCGGATTTACACCATCATGGACATGATGCTGACCGCGATAAACGGGTTCTTGGTTGTTAGCGTGGTTGGTTGGGCCATTGCGCTTTGGGTGCAAGGCTCGGCGTCTGTTGGAATCGTCGCCGCCGCTACGGCGCTGACACTGCGCCTGAACGCCATGACCGGTTGGATCATGTGGGCGCTTACCAATTTCTTTCGCGCACTTGGTGTTGTGGCCGAAGGGATGGAAACAATTGCCCAACCGATTGATCTGGTTGACCGCCCGGCGGCCAAGCCTTTGGTGCTGACCGAAGGCCGGATCACAATCTCGGATCTCAGTCACCACTATGGGCGCGGGGCTGGCGGGCTGCAAAACCTTACCCTGACCATTGAGCCGGGCGAGAAAATTGGCCTGATTGGCCGGTCTGGCGCGGGAAAGTCGACCTTGGTCAAACTGCTTTTGCGGTTTTACGATCCAGAAACGGGCCGGATCGACATCGATGGGCAGGACATCACGGGCGTCACTCAAGATAGCCTGCGCCGACAAATTGGGATGGTGCAACAAGACAGCTCATTGATGCATCGATCGGTGCGGGACAACATCCTGTATGGACGCCCAGATGCGCACGAAGATGAGGTGATTCTTGCGGCACAGCGCGCCGAGGCACATGGGTTTATTGGCGACCTGCAAGACCCCGAAGGGCGCAGCGGATATGATGCGCAAGTTGGGGAACGCGGTGTGAAGTTATCGGGCGGCCAGCGCCAACGGATTGCACTGGCGCGGGTGATCTTGAAAGATGCGCCCATCTTGGTTTTGGATGAGGCAACATCGGCCCTCGATAGTGAGGTCGAAGCCGCCATTCAGGACACGCTTTACGGCGTGATGGAGGGAAAGACAGTTATTGCCATCGCTCACCGTTTAAGCACCATCGCCCGCATGGACCGGATTGTGGTCATGGATGACGGACAGATCGTCGAAATCGGATCACATAGTGCGCTTTTAGAGGCAGGCGGCCTATATGCAGGGTTCTGGGCCCGGCAATCAGGCGGGTTTATTGGAATTGACGAGGACGCAGGATGAATTTCTGGCGACGTATCTTGGGCCGTTTGGCCGTCGCAATCGATGGCTTCGCACCTGCCGAAGGGCCACCGCCACAGCGGCTGGTCCCTTTCGTGCGGTGGTGTCTTGCGGGCGCTTGGCCAGTGATCCTGTTTGCGATTGGGTTCTCGATCATTGGCGGCTCGATGGAGGTGATCGGCGCCGTCTTTCTGGGCCGCATCGTCGATAGCGCTGCAACAAGTGACCCAATGGCCTATTTCGCCGAGCAATGGCTTTTGATCGCTGCGTTTGTCGTGTTCTTTCTGCTGATCCGCCCGCTGACCTTTGGCATGACAGCCGCCTTAAATAGTGTCGCGGTGCCGCCCAATATCTACACGCTGATTCAAAGCCGCCTGAACCGCTGGTCCCTTGGTCATTCCGTGACCTATTTTGACAATGATTTCGCGGGCCGTGTCGCGCAAAAGCAGATGCAAACCGCCAATGCGTTGACCAATGTCGTGTCCGAAGTGATCAATGCGATTTCCTTCGCGCTGGCTTCGGTCGTTGGGGCGTTTTTGCTCCTGACCTTTATCGACATCAGAATTGCCGCCGTTCTGCTTGTCTGGCTGACGCTTTATTTCTGGATGATCTCGTATTTTCTGCCCCGTATTCGCGAGCGGTCCGCCGCACGCGCGGGGGCCCGCGCGATGGTTACCGGGCAAGTGGTTGATACGATAACCAACATCAAAACCGTCAAGCTTTTCGGCCACACCGCACACGAGGACGAAGCCGCCATCGACGCCCTGCGGACCTTGCGAGAACGCGCATTGGACTTTGGATATCTCAGCACGGCCTTTCGGTTTGCGCTGATGACTGTTGCCGGGTTGCTGCCCGTGGTCCTTATTCTTGGCGTGGTGCTTTTGTGGCGTCAGGGGTTGGCCACGCCGGGGGATGTGGCCGCGACCGGCACTGTGTCTTTGCGTATTGCTCAAATGACGGGTTGGGTCAGTTTTACGCTGATGGGAATCTACGGAAATATTGGCGAGGTTGAGGATGGGATGCGAACCCTCACCCCCGATCACGATCTGACCGATGCCGATAACGCGACAGATCTTGGCCAAACCGAAGGGCGTATTCATTTCGATAATGTCACTTTTGCCTATGGCCGCGAAACCGGCGGAGTTGCCGATTTGGATCTGATGATCCAACCCGGCGAAAAGCTGGGTATTGTCGGGGCATCTGGCGCAGGTAAATCTACTCTCGTTGCGCTGCTCTTGCGGCTTTACGATACCGAAGAAGGGCGCGTGACGCTGGACGGAAAAGACGTGCGCGACGTCACGCAAGACAGTCTGCGCCGCCAAATCTCGATGGTGACGCAGGAAACGGCGATGTTTAATCGCTCGGCTTTTGACAACATCCTTTACGGGCGTCCGGGTGCAAGCCGAGAAGAGGTCATTGCCGCGGCCACACGGGCCGAGGCGCATGACTTCATTCTTGAACTTGAAGATTTCAAAGAGCGCAAAGGCTATGAGGCCTATTTGGGCGAGCGCGGCGTGAAGCTCTCTGGTGGACAGCGCCAACGCATTGCCCTTGCCCGCGCTTTCCTGAAGGACTCTCCTGTCCTTGTGCTGGATGAGGCGACGTCTGCCCTTGATAGCGAGGTGGAAGCCGCCATTCAGGACACGCTTGGTGATGTGATGGAAGGCAAGACCGTCATCGCCATCGCGCACCGCCTGTCGACGATCAGCCAGATGGACCGGATCATTGTGCTGGACCAAGGTCAGGTGAGCGAAGAAGGCAGTCATGATGCGCTTTTGGCCGCTGATGGGCTTTATGCGCGATATTGGAACCGTCAGTCGGGGGGCTTCATCGGCATTCAGGACGCCGCTGAATGAAGCGCATCATGATCGTCGGACAGCCGGGGGCAGGCAAATCCACGCTTGCGCGGCAGTTGGGCCAGATCACGGGCCTGCCGGTGCATCACATCGACCTTATCCATTGGTTGCCGGGCTGGATCATGCGCCCGGATTCTGAACGTATTGCGATGGCAAATGCCGTTGAGGCAGAAGACAGTTGGATTTTCGAAGGCGGGCTTTCGGTGACATGGCCAAACCGTTTAGAGCGGGCCGATACTTTGATCGTTCTGGATATCCCGCTGTGGCGTCGCGCCTGGCGGGTGTTTCGCCGGACATGGCGCGGGTACGGTCAAAGCCGGACGGACTTGCCCGAAGACTGCCCAGAAAAATTCGATCTGGAATTCTGGTGTTACATCTGGCGCACCCGGCGCACCGCGCGGCGAAAAATGTTGGCGCTAATCCCACAGGCTGACGACAAACAGGTCTGGCATGTCGCAAACTCTCGGGATTTGACACGCCTGATGCGCCAAGTTGATCAACAAGCAGGAGGGTAAAATGGATCTTGAAACAGTCTCGGCCGAGGCCTTTGGGCAGGCACTGACCGGAATTGGCCTAAACCTTCTGACGGATGACGTGGAACGGCTGGCAGAGTTTTTAACGTCGGTTTTTGGTTTGTCGGCGCATCGCGTTTCCGCTGACTTTGCCATTATTCGAAACGATTCCATGATGATGCAGTTGCATTCGGATGGCACATTCTCTGCCCATCCCTTGCTTGGCTTGGTGCCCGAAACCCCACCGCGCGGCGGCGGCGCACAGGTATATCTTTTCGGGATCGACCCAGACGCGGCCATCGCACGGGCCGAGGCTGCGGGGCATATGGTACTGGAACCAGCAACTGACAAACCCCATGGCCTGCGTGAGGGTACGATCCTAAGCCAGGAAGGGTATGCCTTTAGCCCTGCCATTCCGAAAACCTGATCGCTTCCCTATTCGCCGCCCTTTGTCTATGACGCGGGGATCATGACATATCAGATCACAAGATTAGGCCACTTAGGCGACGGCATCACCAGCGAGGGTCACTTGGCCCCGCTGACCCTGCCCGGCGAAGAAATCACTGGCGACATTGTTGGCGGGCGCATTTCCGACCCCAAGATTGTTACGCCATCGGCCGAGCGTGTGCGCCCGGTTTGCAGCCACTTTAAATCGTGCGGCGGCTGTTCCTTACAACATGGCGCCGACGCGTTTGTTGCGGGTTGGAAGCAATCCGTTGTGCAATCCGCTTTATCGGCGCAGGGCATTTCGGCGCCGTTTCGTGACATTCAGACCTCTCCGCCGCGGTCTCGGATCCGGGCGGTTCTGTCGGGGCGCCGCACCAAAAAAGCCGCGTTGATTGGATTTCACGCCCGGCGCTCGGATGTGATCGTGCCCATCACCGATTGCCACGTGATCCATCCGGATCTGCAAGCCTGCGTGCCGGTTCTAGCAGAGATTGCCCGGGTTGGCGGGTCTCGCAATGGGACGCTGTCCTTTGCTCTGACCTTGTCCGAGCATGGCGTCGATTGCGCGGTCTCGGGTGGGAAGCCGCTGGACGAAGCACTGCGCACGACCTTGCCGCAATTTGCCAACAGCTTTGTGCGCCTGACATGGGAAGACGAGCCCGTCTTTACCGAAACCCCGCCCACGCAACGCTTTGGCGGCACCGCCGTAACCCCGCCGCCCGGTGCGTTTCTGCAAGCCACGAAAGAGGGCGAGGCCGCATTGGTCGCGGCTGTGTCCGACGCGGTTGGACCGGCGGGGCGGATTGTTGACCTCTTCGCCGGATGCGGCACGTTCACATTGCCGCTTGCCAAAAAAGCGGCAGTTCATGCGGTTGAGGGGCTTCGCGATTTAACCGATGCTTTGGATCATGGCATGCGGTTCTCAACCGGGCTGAAGCCGGTCACGACCGAAGTGCGCGATCTGTTTCGACGTCCGCTTTTGCCCGATGAGCTCAAGAAATTTGACGCGGTTGTCATCGACCCGCCACGTGCGGGCGCCGAAGCGCAGGTGGCTGAATTGGCCGAGGCCAAGCCGCCTCGTATCGCTTTTGTGTCTTGCAACCCGGTTACATTTGCACGCGACGCCAAAAAGCTGATCGACGCGGGATATCGATTGGAATGGGTCCAGGTTGTCGACCAGTTCCGGTGGAGCCCGCATGTCGAAATGGCCGCGCTTTTCGAGATCCCTGCATGACCACCTTACGCATTCGGACCGGCCGCGATGCGGATATGAATTGGATCGGTGCCATGCATGCCGCGCTCTATCCGGCGGAGTTTGGGTTTGATGAGGGCTTTGCGGCAAGCATCAATGAAAAAATGGGTGCCTTTGCGGACAAGCTCGATCCCAATAAGCGGGTTTGGATTGTGGAAACAGATGACGGCCAGCTTGGGTCCATCGCGCTGTCCACGCATGCCAGCGGCGAGGGTTTTCTGAATTTCGTATTGGTGCTGCCTAAAGCGCGCGGGCTGGGGTTGGGGCGGATGCTGCTCGATCACGCGCTGGCCGAGGCGCGCAAGATTGGGTTTACCGCCTTGCGACTGGAAACCTATTCCTGCCTTACCGCTGCGCGGGGCATTTATGCAGATTATGGGTTTGAGATGATCGAGTGTCAGAAAGATCAACCGATGTTCTCAAAGGTCTTTGACCGGGAATTCTGGCGGATAGAGCTGAAGTAAAGGGGGCGGCCACCTTACGGGTCGGCTTAGGCCCGCTGCTCCATCACGGCAACGCCGAGCGTATCCAGAACTTTGGCCTCGATATCCGAAGCGTTAAGCTTGGCAACTGCATACATATCTTCCGGGCTGGCCTGATCGATAAAAATATCCGGCAGCACCATTGAGCGATATTTAAGGCCGCTATCAAACACGCCCTCTTCGGCCAAAAGCTGCGCCACGTGGCTGCCGAAGCCGCCAATAGCACCCTCTTCGATTGTAATCAGCGCCTCATGATCTGCGGCTAGCGACAGGATCAAGTCGCGGTCCAGCGGTTTGGCGAACCGGGCGTCAGCGATCGTGGGCGTAATGCCCCGCGCAGCCAGCGCTTCGGCGGCTTGCTGAACTTCGGACAGGCGGGTGCCAAAGGATAGCAGCGCAACGCGCGCGCCCTCGGCAATCACCCGACCTTTACCGATTTCAAGCGGTTCGCCGCGTTCGGGCATATCAACACCGACGCCTTCGCCGCGTGGATAACGGAAGGCAATCGGTCCGTCATTATGTGCGGCTGCGGTGGCGACCATATGCACAAGCTCTGCCTCATCTGCGGCGGCCATCACAACGATGCCGGGCAAATTGGCAAGGAACGCCACATCGAACGATCCTGCATGGGTCGCGCCATCGGCACCGACGAGGCCCGCGCGATCAATGGCGAAGCGGACAGGCAGGCGTTGAATCGCGACGTCATGAACAATCTGATCATAGCCGCGCTGCAAGAATGTCGAATAGATCGTGCAGAATGGCTTCATCCCCCCGGCGGCCATACCGGCGCAAAAGGTCACCGCATGTTGCTCAGCAATGCCGACATCAAAGCAGCGATTGGGAAAACGCTCGGCGAAGAGATCAAGCCCGGTTCCGTCTGGCATTGCGGCGGTTACGGCGACGATCTTGTCGTCATCCTCAGCCTCTTTAATCAGGCTTTGGGCAAAGGTTTTTGTATAGGACGGCGCGTTCGAGGGGGCCTTGCGCTGCTCGCCGGTGACAACATCAAAGGGCGCACGCGCATGGCCGCGATCCGGGCGGTTTTCGGCGTGGTTATAGCCTTTGCCCTTCTTAGTGATCGCATGGATCAAAACCGGGCCATCGGCGCGGGCCTTTACAGTCGAGAGGACCGAAACCAGCTGCTCCATGTCATGACCGTCGATGGGGCCAACATAGGAAAAGCCAAGCTCTTCGAACAAAGTTCCGCCGACAGTGGCCGCTTTCAGCAGCTCCTTGGCGCGGCGCGCACCTTCTTGGAAAGGTTCGGGCAGCAGCGAAACGGCGCCTTTGGCAGCGGCTTTGAATTCCTGAAACGGCGCGCCCGCATAAAGACGCGAAAGATAGGACGACATGGCGCCGGTCGGCGGCGCAATGCTCATCTCGTTATCGTTCAGAATGACAATCAGGCGTTTGCCCAGATGCCCGGCAGAATTCATCGCCTCATAGGCCATGCCGCCCGACAAGGCGCCGTCACCAATCACTGCAATCGCATCGCCCAGCCCATGGTCCGGCGCGCCGCCAAGATCACGGGCGACAGCAAAGCCAAGCGCAGCGGAAATACTGGTGGACGAATGCGCAGCACCAAAGGCGTCGTAAGGCGACTCACTGCGTTTGGTGAAGCCTGAGATCCCGCCCTTTTTGCGCAAGGTTGGCATCTTTTCACGGCGACCCGTCAGGATCTTATGAGGGTAGCACTGATGGCTGACATCCCAAACAAGCCGGTCGCGCGGCGTGTCAAAGATCGCATGCAGCGCTACGGTCAATTCAACCACACCCAAACCCGCGCCTAAATGACCACCAGTCTTACTAACAGCCGCAATTGTTTCGGCGCGCAGCTCGTCCGCGACGCGGCGCAGATCGGTGACCGACAACCCACGCAAATCCGCCGGAGATTTAATCCGGTCCAGATGGGGCGTATCGGGATGCTGTGTCATGAGAAGCTCTATACTATTGATCGCGGGACGTGATGTAACGCGCCAAATCCTTTAAGACATGCGCCTTATCGTCATAGGGGGCAAGGGCGGCCTCGGCCTCGTCGATCAACGCCGCAGCACGGGCGCGGGCGCCGTCGAGGCCCAGAAGCGAGACAAATGTTGCCTTACCTGCTGCCTCATCCTTGCCAAGGCGCTTGCCTGCTTTTTCAGGATCGCCCGTGACGTCGAGGATGTCATCGGCGATTTGAAACGCCAAGCCAATGGCGCGTGCATATGCGGTCAGCGGGGCGGGATCGGCCCCGCCTAGCGTTGCACCGGCAAAGGCGGGCCATTCAAGAAGCGCACCGGTTTTGTTTGCTTGAAGCTCGGTCACTGCGCTCAAATCCAAGGGCGTGGTCGCCTTCTCGGCTGCCATATCCTGCGCTTGGCCCAGAACCATGCCCGAGGCACCGGCGGCTTTTGCCAATGCTCCGATAAGGGCCACGCGGATCTCGGCGCTACCGATGACGGGATCTGCCAACAGGTCAAAGGCAAGGGTCTGTAACCCGTCACCGACCAAAACCGCAGTCGCTTCGTCCCATTTACGATGGACGGTCGGCAGACCGCGCCGCAGGTCATCATCATCCATGCATGGCATGTCATCATGAACGAGCGAATAGGCGTGGATACATTCAACGGCTGCTGCCGCCTGCATTGCGGCACGCGGATCTGCCCCGGCGATCTTGGCCGTTTCCAAGACCAAAAAGCCGCGCAGGCGTTTGCCGCCCGACACTGCATACCGCATGGCGTCAACGACTGGCGCATCGCCTAGCCCCGCCAAACAGTGCGTAAGATGTGCGGAAATGGCGTCCTGCGCCGCTTTTAGATCGTCCAGAAACAAGAGGTTCAGAGCCCTTCGACGGGTTTCGCACCTGCCGGATTGCCATCGGCATCCAGCGTAATTTGGGCGACTTTTTCTTCGGCCTCTTTCAGCTTTGCCTCGCAGCGCGCCTTCAGCTTTGCACCACGTTCATAAAGCTTGATGGAGTCATCCAGCGCCACATCGCCACGATCCAAAGACGAGACCACGGTTTCCAATTCGCGGATCGCGTCCTCAAAGCTCATCTCTTCAATGGGTTTTTGATCGCTCATTGGGCGGGCTCCCTTGGTGTTCACAGGCGTTTCACGGCGTCGCGCCGGTCATGGGTCAAAACCATAGAGAAACGCGAAAGTCGAGACCGTGGGCCATTTCTGGGCGAATTGAGCGGGGATTACCCCTCCATCAGCGCCGAAACATGGGCCGCAACCGATCCGGCCAGCGCCTCAAGATTGTATCCGCCTTCTAATGAAGACACCACCCGCCCGTCGCAAAGCTCGTCTGCCAAGGCGCAAATCTTGCGGGTAAGCCATGCGAAATCTTCAGGCTGCCAGTCTAAATTGGCCAATGGATCATCTGTATGGGCATCAAACCCGGCAGAGATAAAAATCATCTCTGGCGCGAAATCGCGAACTCTGGGGAAAACCTGCGTCTCATAAATCTGACGCATGGCATTCCCATCTGATCCCGGCGCAAGCGGCAAATTGAGGATCAAATCCTGCGCGCCGCGCTCGGTTGCGGCGCCGGTTCCGGGGTAAAGCGGCATTTGGTGGGACGATACAAACAGCGCGCGCGGCTCATCCCACAGCAGATCTTGCGTTCCGTTCCCGTGATGCACGTCGAAATCGATAATCGCGACGCGCGACAGGCCCCGGCGATCCAATGCATGTTTAGCGGCAATGGCAACCGAGCCAAAAAGGCAGAAGCCCATGGGTGTCTCGGTCTCGGCATGATGGCCCGGAGGGCGCGTGGCGACAAATGCGTTTCGGACCTGTTTATCCATGATCATATCGACCGCTGAAATGCAGCCGCCAACGCCGCGCATCGCAGCCTCTAGCGTTCCGGGTGACATCGACGTGTCCGCATCAAGCGATACCAACCCCGACGCCGGAACCGCCGCCTTCAGCCGGTCAAGGTAGCTTTGCGGATGGCAGAGCAGGATGTCAGCATCAAACGCAGTGGGTGCAGGCATCCGGTCAAGCGCTTGGAATGCACGGCCTGCGAGGGTCGTGTTCACAACCTCAAGCCGGGCGATTTGTTCGGGATGTCCTTCTGGCATTTGATGAAAGAGGCCAGCCCCGTTGGAAACAAGAAGTGTCATGAATTAATCCGGTGCCAGCATATAGCCTGCGCCGCGCACCGTTTGCAGGTAACGCGGCTGTTTCGGGTCTGCTTCCAGCTTGCGCCGTAAACGGGTGATTTGAACGTCTACTGCGCGCTCTTGGCTTTGCGCAGGGCCGCCGCCTTTGTCGCGGCCTAGATCTTCGACCAATTGCGCGCGGCTGACAGGCTCGTTCGGGCAGGCGGAAAAGATCCGCATTAACGCGGCTTCCGTTGCGGTCAAGCGCACAGGGGTCTGCCCATCCCAAAGCTCGCCGCGCTCCAGATCGTAACGAATCTGGCCAAGATGCAGCATTTTCGGCGCGGATTGCGAATCTGCGACAGATGGCACGCGGCGCAATATGGCGTTGATCCGCAGCAGCAGCTCTTTTGGTTCAAACGGCTTGGGCAAATAATCATCTGCCCCGGCTTCCAAACCGGCAATCCGATCCGTCGATTCCCCACGCGCAGTCAGTAAAAGGATCGGCGTAGCAAGATCTTCGCGCAGAGATTTCGTCATGCTGATCCCATCTTCGCCGGGCAACATGACATCAAGCACAATCAGGTCAAACTCAAGCCCGGCCAGCAATTTGCGGGCGTGCTCTGCATCGCGCGCCGCACTGACGATAAAGCCGTTGCGGATCAGGAATTTCTGCAAAAGCGTCCGAATACGTTCATCATCGTCGACGATCAAAAGATGTGCTGCGGGTTCCATCATTTGCTGCCCTCCGTCGCCGCCAGATAATGGCGCTTCATTTCTGGGTCCATCATCTGTTCCAATACGGTTCGAAAACCGGTGACCGCGTCGGGGCCGGCCTTTCGAAATGCCGCGCGCATGCGCGTGCGCTGCGCATCGGACAACTCGCGCTCCAATGAAACGCCTTGTTCGGTCAAATAAAGGTGCCGCTCACGCTTATCACGTGTGCCCACTCTGCTTTCGACCAGACCATCTTCGACCAGCGTTCTAAGGACGCGATTCAGCGATTGCTTGGTGACGCCTAAAATGGCCAGAAGGTTGTTGACCGTGGTGCCGGGGGTGCGGTTGATGAAATGGATTGCGCGATGATGCGCACGGCCATAGGCAAGGTTTTCCAAAATACGGTCAGGGTCGGCTGTAAATCCGCGATAGGCAAAGAACATGGCCTCAATTCCGCGGCGCAGCTGCTCATCTGTCAGAAAAAGCAGACTTTCCCCGCTACTGACTTGATTTTGCGTGCCTTGCTCGGCCATCACTCACTACCCCCCTTTTTTGATTATCGCCCAGCTTATGTCAGCCTTGTTGACTTTCCAAGAATCAATTGATAGCGAAACGCCGGAAAACGTGAAATATTGTGTCCGAAACGGCCATATTCCACGCAATAAACGCAAATTCGACGAAGAATACCGACGAGAGGAATGACGATGGGTGGAGCATATGATGATCGTGACGGGATGATCTGGATGGATGGCAAGCTCATCCCCTGGCGTGAGGCCAACGTCCATATCCTGACACATGCGATGCACTATGCCTCTTCTGTTTTTGAAGGTGAGCGCGCGTATAACGGCAAGATCTTTAAATCGGTAGAGCATTCTGAGCGCCTGAAAACTTCGGCTCAGCTGATCGATTTCGAGGTTCCCTATTCGGTCGAAGAGCTGGAAAAAGCCAAATACGATGTCCTGAAGGCCAACGGCTGGACCGACGCCTATGTGCGCGCTGTTGCATGGCGTGGCGCGGGTGAGGATATGGGCGTCGCATCCGCCAAAAACCCAGTCCGCGTTGCTGTCGCCGCGTGGGAATGGGGCAATTACTATGGTGATGCCAAAATGAAGGGCGCAAAGCTGGATATCGCAAAATGGCGCCGTCCTGATCCGGCAACTGCCCCCAGCCAAGCCAAAGCAGCTGGTCTTTACATGATCTGCACGATGTCCAAACATCAGGCCGAGGCCAAAGGGCGCTCTGACGCGATGATGTTCGATTATCGCGGGTTGGTTGCCGAAGCGACCGGCGCAAACATCTTTTTTGTCAAAGACGGCGAAGTTCATACACCCAAGCCGGATTGCTTCCTAAATGGCCTGACACGCCAAACCGTGATCGGCATGTTGAATGAACGCCAGATCAAAGTGCATGAACGCCATATTGAACCCGGTGAGCTTGAAGGCTTCCAGCAATGCTGGCTGACGGGCACCGCTGCCGAAGTGACACCTGTTGGTCAAATCGGTGACTTCAATTTTGAAGTTGGCGCCCTGACCCGGGAAATCTCGGATGGATATGAAAAGCTGGTTCGCAGCTAAACATCGAAAAATTATCTAAAATGAAAATGACCCCGCCTCCTGCCAGAGACGGGGTCAATTTTTTCTGCTCTGCCCCTAGCTTGGATTTGTAGTTCCCCGACGGAGCAGACTGGGTGGGGGCAAGAAACCGCTCCGTCGGGGCGAGACAATGCTCGTCACTACAAGGATTAGTAATGACGTTACCGAAAGGCGAGATGAGGGAAGGCCAAGGGCAAGTCACAGGCCCTTTTATGGCAATATAAAGGCAGCGCTTGATTTGGCAGAAAAACAGGTTCAGTCTTATCCGTAATGGTCATGCATTTTCAGCCCACCGGCCCCGCGGGTAGCCCAAACCAAGTCGCGTTTCATCGAACCGAATTGAGTGTCATTCTCGGCCTGTATGGCCGCATGGTTGCAGCCGGAGAGTGGCGGGATTACGGGATTTCTCATCTCAAAGACGTTGCCGTTTTTTCGATCTTTCGGCGCGCGGCTGAACAGCCGATGTATCGCATCGAAAAGCGCCCCAAACTTGCCGGAAAACAGGGAATGTATTCGGTGATCGGCATGGATGGCCGCATCCTGAAACGGGGCCATGACTTGCGCGCCGTGCTTCGGGTGTTGGAGCGCAAACTGATCCGGGCTGTTGATTAAGCTATTCGATTAACCCAATCGCCGTTTTGACACGACAGGGCCTTCCCCTTTCGCCGCAATCCGCGCAACTGCTTCTTCGAAAGGTTCATATGCAACCGCCATATGCGTGGCATTGGCGTGTAGCAGCATATCTTGGTTGGCCAGAAAGCCGACATGACCTTTCCAAAACACCAGATCCCCACGTTGAAGCGGTTCCCCGTCCTGCACCTCGCGGCCCAAGACCATTTGCTGATCAGAATCGCGCGGGCAGTCCATCCCGCAAGCCAGAAGCGCCATTTGCACAAGACCCGAGCAATCAATGCCCCACCGACTGTTCCCGCCCCAAAGATATGGCGAGCCAAGGAAGTAATCTGCCACCCCAACAACATCCGAGAAACGTGCCTTAATCGGCTGCACATGAGGGCGCGGGATGAAATGGCCTGTGTGAATGCGAATATGGTTCTCTGTTTCTTCGACCGCGCGCACTTGCGAGCCAAAATAGACCGAAACATCTGGGGGGGATTTCACATCTGGCTTGGGATAAAGATGCGTTGCGGGTGCCGCGACCCAATGCGTCGGTGCCTCTGGCGCGCCAAGCGCCCCGGATAAGACGTAACCAACCTGACCATCCCGTTCGGCCTGCCCAAAAGAGAAGCCATCATAGCTTTCGAGAACCAAGAACGTCTCACCAAACAATAATTGACTGGCCCGCGCGCCGCGCGGTGCCATCGTGATATTCGCCATAGGTTGTTGGATCATCATCCGGCGCCCGTCCGAATATTTCTCGGCATTGACCTGACCTTTAAGAGAGCTGTGCGCAACGCGGCCGTTCGATGGGGTTATCCTTGGATCTCTCATGCGAGCATCCCTTTTTCCAACGCCTCAAGCAGCGCGCGTGTTCCTTGACCAACACCGCCCTTTGGGCGCGCAGGTTTGGATGTCGGTTGCCAGCCATACATATCGAAATGCAGGTAGCGATTTACGGGCGCAAAGCGGCGTAGGAATAGGGCGGCGGTAATTGAGCCTGCAAAACCTCCCTTGGGTGCATTGTCCAAATCCGCGATGCCGGGTTCGATCATGTCGTCATAGGGATCGTGAAATGGCAGTCGCCAAACAGGGTCAGCGGTCATCGCAGCTGCGCTGGTAAGTGATGCTGCCACGCCTTCGTCATCGGTGTAAAACGGTGCCAGATCTGGGCCAACGGCCACCCGCGCGGCGCCGGTCAGAGTTGCCATCGACACCATAAGATCAGGGTTGCCCTCGGCCCCCAAGGCCAAGGCATCTGCCAAAACCAGCCGCCCTTCGGCGTCCGTATTGTTAATCTCGACCGTCGCACCATTGCGAGCCGTCAAAATATCACCGGGGCGGAACGCGTTGCCCGAGACCGAATTTTCGACGGCAGGGATCAGGATGCGCAAACGCATTTTTAGACCCAAGGCCATAATCATATGCGCCAAACCCAGAACGGCGGCAGATCCGCCCATGTCTTTCTTCATCAAACCCATCGATGCGCCGGGTTTTAAGTTGAGGCCGCCGGTATCAAAACAAACACCCTTGCCGACAAGCGTCACCGACGGGCCTGCATTGCCCCAAAGCATTTCGATCAGACGCGGCGCACTGGCTGACGCGCGACCCACGGCGTGAACCAACGGGAAGTTTTGCTCCAATAGCGCCTCGCCGGTCACGACCGAGATGTCCGCGCCATGGCGTTCCGCAAGATCCCGGGCGGCAGCTTCTAATTCGGCTGGGCCCATATCCGATGTTGGCGTGTTGATAAGATCCCGCGTCAGTGCCTCGCCTTCGGCAATGATCTCTAACCGGCGGGCGTTCAAACCTTTTGGGGCAACGAACATTGCCTTGGCGGGCGGGTTATCTTTGTAGCGGTCAAATCGGTAGCAAGACAGCAAATACCCCAGACCGATCTCTTCGGCATCTGTTTGATATACTGTGCCGTCCAGCGCATAGATCCCACTTGGCAAACCCGCAATCGCGGCGCCGGGGCCAAATCGATGCTTTTTGCGAGCAACCTCATCCCCGATGCCGATCAAAACCCGCGCAATGGTGCCTTCGGGGCCCGGCAAAATGCAGGTCTTGCCGTAACCGCCCGAAAAACCGGTCGCGCGCGCCCATGCCCCCTGCGCCGATGGAAGGTCAGACAGGCAATCGTCAAGTGATGCCGATGCAATCAACGTGACGGGAATGGCAGCATTGTTTTCGGGCGCAAATTGCAGAGTCATGGGATTCCGTCACAGTTGGGTACCGCCTCACACTAATGCCCATGACGGCAGTCGCAAGACAGATCAACCAGACAAGTCCTCAAGATCCCAAATTGCGTGAATTGACCGGTCCCCGATCCGGCAAAGACGCGATACTGTGGCCGTAAGGGCAACTTCATTTTGCGTTTCCATACAAAACAAAACATCCCTGGAGACGCGGGCGAGAGTCGCCATGCCAATATGCTCGGAAACTTCGGCTAAGGACCGAACCGGCACACGCAACCCATCTGTTTCCCCACGGGCCTTGACCTTGCCAATTTCCCGCAACAGCAGACTAATTGTTTCAAGGGCCTTTGCTACTTCATGTTCGGCCCGCACTTCTCCGATCTCGGCGCAAAGCCGTTCCAACTGATCGGGATTAAATCGCGCAGGTTCTTCAACCCGCAACACGGTGACTAACTGCTCCATTGCTCGCTCCAACTACTCCGCCCCCACGGATGAAGTGCAATTTGGCGCAGCATCCTGAAGAAAGGGTTGAGATGTGGTCGAAAAAAAGCTCGATATTTCGAGGAATGCGACATATTACGGGCCGGAATGAAGGAGAGCCTACATGTCCGACGCCAAAGCTTTGCCCGCGTACCTTGTCCGCCGTTATCAGTCCTGGAAGGCAACGCAATTCGCCGAAAATGAGGCTTGGTTCAAGAACCTTGCTACAGCTGGACAACACCCTCGGGCGATGCTGATCTCGTGCTGTGACAGCCGTGTACAAGGCACGACGATCTTTGGAGCAGATGCAGGCGAGTTCTTTATCCATAGAAACATTGCCAACCTTGTTCCGCCCTACGGCCCTGACGGGGCGCATCACGGCACCTCGGCCACAGTGGAGTATGCCGTTACCGCTCTGAAAGTAGCGCATATTATAATACTGGGCCATTCCGGGTGTGGCGGCGTCGATGGGTGTATTCAGATGTGTTCTGGCAACGCGCCCGCGCTAGAAGAAACCAATAGTTTTGTTGGGCGATGGGTCGATATTCTGCGACCAACTTGTGAAGAATTACTGTCGATCGAAGACCCAAAACTGCGTCAGACATCGCTGGAAAAACGCGGCGTTGTTGCCTCGCTTGATAACTTGATGACCTTTCCGTTTGTCGCAGAGGCCGTGAAGGACGGTACACTCAGCATTCATGGCGTTTGGCATGACATCGGATCAGGCCAGTTAGAAATGTATGAAGCGGCATCAGATGATTTTGTAAAAGTTTAACGACTTTTCGCGCAAATCCCGCCATTTTCCTTTTTTGTCTCATCTGCGTCTTGCCTGCCGTGGTAAGATGGGTCGAAGGATTTTTCATAAGGAATTTCTAAATGCGCTTTCTAAAACGCGTCCTCATCGGCCTTATCTTCATTATCGCAGTGGCGGCAGCGACGTCATACACGCAACCGCGCTATGTCACTGTCGAACGTTCAATCGACATCGCCGCCCCACCCGCCGACGTTTTTGTTCAGGTAAATTCCTTGCAAAACGGCGCGGATTGGTCGCCTTGGCTGGCCCTCGATCCCGAGACCGAGCTTACCTATGACGGCCCCGAGTCCGGGGTCGGAAATTCCATGACCTGGGCCTCGGAGAACCCGAGTGTTGGCCGTGGCAGTCAGGAAATCGTCGAAAGCCTCGAAGATCAGCGTGTAGAAACCGCAATGTCTATGGAGGGGATGAACCCCGGCCGCGCATGGTTTGACCTCGAAGAAACGTCAACTGGCACCACCCTGACGTGGGGGCTTGAGGCCGATATGGGCAATTCACCAATAGGGCGTTGGGTTGGCGCTATGATGGACGGGCTAGTCGGCGCGGATTTTGAGGCCGGATTGGCGAATATCCGCGACCTGGTCGAAGGGTAAACACACCTCCAAAACCACCTATCGGGGCATGCGCGGCACAGGCTGGCATGCCCTTTTTTGAACTTTAGGCCTGCTTGGCGCGTCCAACCCCGCAGAAGGCATGGAAATCCTGCCTTTGCCAGAGCGCTACAATTTGGCACTTTGAATTAACTTTAGAGCGGCAAAGGCAATTTATGACCCTGAACACCCTTCTCGCAACCATCATGGCCTTTGCGATCGAGCTTCTGGCGCGGGTTGTCACCGCTGTGCGGGCCATTTGGGATGGGGTTGAGCCGGTGCCAAGCAAACGTGTTTATTTCGCCAATCACACCAGCAATGGGGATTTTGTGCTGATCTGGACTGTGCTTCCTCCCCATATGCGCGCCCAAACCCGGCCGGTTGCGGCGGGCGATTACTGGCTGACGTCGAAGCTGCGCAGTTTTATCGGGCGTGAAGTGTTCAATGCCGTTTTGATCGACCGCAACCCCGACACGCGCGCCGAAGATCCCGTAAGCCAGATGTGCGATGCGCTGGATGAAGGCAGTTCCTTAATCATATTTCCAGAGGGCACACGAAATACTGGAAGCGAGCCCTTGCTTCCGTTCAAAACCGGCCTTTTTCATCTGGCAACAGCCCGCCGCGACGTTGATCTGGTGCCGGTCTGGATCGAAAACCTGAATCAAGTAATGCCCAAGGGTGAGGTTATTCCGATACCTTTGATGTGCACTGTGCGGTTTGGCGCAGCCCTGCGTTTGCAAGAGGGCGAAAGCAAAGAGGATTTTCTGGCCCGATCCCATGACGCCTTGCTGGCCCTTCAAGACAAAGGAGATGCCGCATGAGCGCCCCCGTTGAATTCATTCTGCTCATTGCTGGCGTTTTGGCGGTTTTGACTGTTGCCTCGGTCGCGGCTGCGATGCTGAAGCGCCGGTCACCTGAACCAGACCCGGTTATTGAAAACCTCATTGCGCGAACCAAGGCGTGGTGGGCGATGGTGGCATGCCTGTCTGTCGCAATGCTTTTTGGGCGGGCGGGCGCCGTATTGCTGTTTGCGGTCCTTTCCTTTGCGGCGATGCGCGAGTTTCTGACGCTCACTGCCAAGTCCAGGGCAGACCACTACGCGCTGGCGGCTGCATTCTTTGTCGTTTTACCGATCCAATATTACCTTATCTGGGTCGGGTGGTACGGGCTCTATTCCATTTTCATCCCGGTCTATGCTTTCCTGTTTCTGCCCATCATCTCGGCCCTCAGGGGTGAGACCGAGAACTTCCTCACGCGCGTTTCGGAAACGCAATGGGGCCTGATGATCTGCGTCTTTGCGGCCAGTCACGTACCGGCGTTACTTACCCTTCAGATTGAGGGGTTCGAAGGAAAATCCATTCTGCTGATCGCGTTTTTGGTGGTCGTCGTCCAAGGCTCGGACGTGCTGCAATATGTGTTTGGAAAGCTTTTCGGAAAACACAAAATCGCGCCTGTCCTCTCGCCCTCCAAAACATGGGAGGGGTTTTTGGGCGGCATAGGATCAGCCAGCCTTTTGGGCGGATGTCTGTGGTGGATGACTCCCTTCACCTTTTGGCAGGCACTGCTGGTGTCACTTGTGATCACCATCATGGGCTTTTTCGGGGGCCTCGTGATGTCAGCCATCAAGCGCGACAAAGGCGTCAAGGATTGGGGGCATCTGATCGCAGGTCACGGCGGCTTTATTGACCGGCTCGACAGCGTCGTCTTTTCCGCCCCGATCTTTTTCCACGTTGTTCGCTATTTTTGGATCACCGGATGAGCCTGTTGCGCGATAAATCGGTTCATGCTGCCGGGGGCTTCCTCTTGATGGGCGTTTGGGCCGCTTATGCCAATCGAGGCTTTCCGATGCCCGCACCGATTATTGCGGCAGGCGTTCAGGGGCTGATCACGATGATGATCACCCTTTTTCTGAAGCAAGTGATTGAAGGGATTTTCCACCAAACAAACGGTGCGCTACGGATCATCCTGCCAACCCTCGCGGCATTCGCCATCTCGCTCACATTGCTGACGCTCTTTCACGGGCTGGTTGGCACACCTGCGTTTCTGGCGACGATCTCCGTGCCGCTTTCTGTTTCAACCAGCTATGCTTTTTTCTATTCTTTAGCTTTGAGGACTCATGTCTGAACGCCGCCCTATCGCCAGCCGCGACACCAAACTTGCCGCCCGCATCGCCAAACGGCTTGTCGATCGTGGCGTGTCACCCAACCACATATCGCAAGCGTCAATGGCGTTTGCCGCAGTGGCCGGGGGCGCGTTTTGGCTAGCGGGCATAACCAGCGGTCTCCTCTTCGTCATAACCTTGATCGTCACGGCCCTTGGCTGCCAAGGGCGGCTCTTGTGCAACCTATTCGACGGCATGGTCGCGGTAGAGGGCGGGCGCGGTGAGGCAGACGGGCCTTTCTGGAACGAAGCCCCCGACCGGGTGGCCGATCTGTTGATTTTGGTGGGCCTTGGTCTTGGCACGGGAAACGCGGCCCTTGGTTGGGCCGCAGCAGCGCTCGCCATCGGAACGGCTTATGTGCGCGAACTGGGAAGCGCCCAAAACCTACCCGCAGATTTCCGCGGGCCTATGGCAAAACCACAGCGCATGGCCGTCGCCACGGTCGCCGCAATCATTGCAATCTTCGTACCACTTATTTTCGGGATTCCCGTTCTGACCATCGCGCTTTGGGTCATTACCATCGGGACGGCTGCTACGATTATCCGTCGTAGCGTCGGATTGATCGCGGCGCTCAAATCACGTTGAGCGCCGCTAAGTCTTAGCCCTTTTTCAGGCAACGCTTTCCAAGGGTCTCGGCGATCTGCACTGCATTCAGCGCTGCACCTTTGCGGAGGTTGTCGGAGACGCACCACAGGTTGATGCCGTTTTCAATTGTCGAATCCTGACGGATGCGGCTGATGAAAGTCGCGAAGTCGCCCACGCATTCAACCGGGGTGACATAGCCGCCATCTTCGCGCTTATCGACGACCAGAATACCCGGCGCGGTGCGCAGAATCTCGCGGGCTTCATCCTCGTCCAAGAACTCTTCGAACTCAATGTTCACCGATTCAGAATGACCAACAAAAACCGGCACGCGCACGCAGGTCGCGGTTACCTTGATGTTTTTGTCGACAATCTTCTTGGTCTCGGCGACCATCTTCCATTCTTCTTTGGTCGAGCCATCATCCAAGAACACATCGATATGCGGAATCACATTGAACGCAATCTGCTTTGGATAGACTTTTGGCGCTTTTTCCTGACCCGGCACATACATGCCTTTGGTCTGGTCCCAAAGCTCGTCAATTGCTTCTTTGCCGGAACCCGACACAGACTGATAGGTCGACACAACAACCCGTTTGATCGTCGCGCGGTCATGCAGCGGCTTAAGCGCCACAACCATCTGCGCGGTCGAGCAGTTGGGATTCGCGATGATCATCTTGTTTTTATAGTTATCGACGGCCTCGGGGTTCACTTCTGGCACGACCAACGGAATTTCCGGGTCGTAGCGATAAAGCGACGAGTTATCGATCACGACGCAACCGGCCTTCGCGGCTTTTGGCGCGTATTTTTTGGTGGCATCGGACCCGATGGCAAACAAAGCCATGTCCCAACCGGTGAAATCGAATGTATCGAGATCCTGGGTGGTCACAACAGTATCACCGAAGCTGCACTCGGTCCCGAGCGAACGACGCGACGCCAATGCGGCAAGCTCATCCACAGGGAACTGGCGCTCGGCCAGAATGTTCAGCATTTCGCGGCCCACGTTCCCCGTGGCACCGACAACGGCAATTCTATAGCCCATAGTCCTTTGGTCCTTTTTTGTCTGGGAACAGGGCGGCTCTTAGCGCAAGAACCCGGTGAGGAAAAGGGCCTTGACATGAGGCAACGCGCGATCGGCTTAACTGTGTTATTCATGCCCTGCATTAGCCGAAGACAATATCAAATGATTGTTTCAAATATTCGCTCCCCAATTTTAGAAGAATCCTAATAAATTGGTGGAAAATGCACTTTGATCAGTAAGGATTTTTATCCATGGGACTTGAGATTGCATTCCCTTTACTCACGGCCTTGTTTGGCCTGACGTTTTTATTTGGGTCATCAGACAGCGGTGACGAAGACTTGAATGAAAGCGAAAGTGAACCCCAAATTCAAACGGTTACCGGGACCAGCGCAGACGACTTGCTCGTCGGCAGCGATGGAAACGAAACCCTAGTTGGGGAGGGCGGGGACGATACAATCGACGCCGGCGACGGCGACGACCTTGTTGAAGGTGGTGAAGGCAGAGACCTGTTGGATGGCGGACCTGGAAATGACACGCTCTATGGTCAGGCCGATTTAGATACCATTTTTGGCGGCGAAGGTGATGACCTTTTGGAAGGCGGCGAGGGGAACGACTTACTTGTGTCCCATGGGGATATTGCCTTTGATCCGTTTTTTGAATCCTACGACGGATTTCCGGAAGCCGACCTCGGAGCAGATACATTGGATGGCGGGGCTGGCAATGACAGCCTTGTGGCGCTGGATGCCCCAGAGTATTCCGGGCCTGAATCCTCGGATCTGGTCTTAGGCGGCGGCGGAAATGATCATTTGGTGGGCGATGCCGGCGACACCTTGAGCGGCGGCAACGGAGCAGATCGTTTTGAAGTTTTGACACGCCTTGACGAGAATTCGCCTGTCACGATCACGGACTTTGACCCGAGTAATGAGACCCTGAAGATTCATCTTTTTGCTGAGGATGGCGCACCCACCCCCATTTCGCTGATCCTTCAGGAAGCCGCAAACGGAGGGGCAGACATAGTCAATGGCGCAGACGTTTTGGTACACCTTGAGGGCGTATCCATAGGCGAGAATATTGAATTCGATCTCGTTGTGAATTGTGCCGAAGGGCAAGACGTGACCCTGAGTGAGTCAACGCCGCACCTCTTTATCCGATATGGAAATGACACGATCACTGGCTCTGATGGCGACGATGACATTTATTCTCTGGGCGGCACCCTATCGGCAGGTCTTCAATCCGCTGAAAACGCGGATATCATTTCAACCGGGGCTGGTAACGACACCGTTGGTTTATTCAGGTCCGTAGGTGCCTCGATCAATACCGGTACGGGTGATGACAGCATTTCGTTTGGCACAGCATATGATCTAACGCTCGACGCCGGCGAGGGGGATGATCAAATCTTGTTCTTCGGTAAAGCCGAAGCTGAAGTTACCGGTGGAAGCGGCATTGATACATTCAATTTCAGTGGATTGGAGCATGGCGACTCGACAATCACTGACTTCGACCCTGCTACCGAAACTCTCAACTTTTACTATTCGTCCTCCCAATCAAGTTCGCCGCCAACCGTCACCTTCGAAGACACAAGCGACGGAAGCGGATTGGCGGTTCTCTTGAACGGAAATGTTGCGGTGACACTTGCTGGGCTTACAGCCGCAGACAGCATATCGTTCAGCATAACCGATGGATTTCCGCCCTAAAGTATCACTACCGACCAGTATTTGCCGTAGTTCAAAGGGCGACGGCTTGACATATGCCTATTTTGCGAACACATGAGCCATGCGTTTGCTTTGCCGCGTGAGCAAAGCGCCCGGATGAGGCGCAGCAAACCACGATATTCTCCACAGTCCCCCTCACGCAGGGTCTGACGGTCAGAACGGCAGGACGGGATAGGCCCGGACTTGCAGAGTTCCCGATCGTTCCCTCGCGGCCCCGGATCTCTCCGGGGCATATACGTTTGACACCCGTGCGCTGTTTTGCGCCGGAAAGGAAACACTTGTTCGATTTTGATATGCTCGGCTTGTCGCCGACACTCCTGAAAGCCATCCAAGACGCTGGCTTCAAAGAACCCACCCCGATCCAGAACCAAGCCATTCCGCTTGCGCTTGAGGGCCACGACATCATGGGCCTTGCCCAAACCGGTACCGGCAAAACGGCGGCCTTTGGCCTGCCGCTGGCCGAGCACCTGCTGCAAATGCAGGGCAAGCCTGATCCCAAGACAGTTAAGGCCCTTGTACTTGCGCCAACGCGCGAGCTGGTGAACCAGATTGCGGAAAACCTGAAGGTTTACGTCAAGGGATCAAAACTGCGTATTGGCACCGTCGTAGGCGGTCAGTCGATCAACACGCAAATCCGGTTCCTGTCGCGCGGGATCGACATCCTTGTCGCCACGCCTGGCCGTTTGATTGACCTGCTGGACCGAAAAGCCGTGCGTCTTGATACTGCGCAATTCCTTGTTCTGGACGAAGCCGACCAGATGCTGGACATGGGCTTTATCCACGCGCTGCGCCGCATTGCACCCGAATTGGGTAGCCCGCGCCAGACGATGTTGTTCTCGGCAACGATGCCCAAACAGATGGAAGAGCTGAGCGAAGCCTACCTGACGAACCCACGCAAGGTTCAGGTATCGCCCCCTGGCAAAGCCGCAGACAAGATCACGCAATCGCTGCATTTCGTGGAAAAGCCCGGCAAACCTGCCAAGCTGATCGAGATGCTGAGAAAGCATCCCGACACGCTCAGCCTTGTCTTTTCCCGGACAAAACATGGCGCCGAGCGTCTGATGAAGCTGTTGGTGTCCGAAGGGTTTGACGCAGATTCGATCCATGGCAACAAAAGCCAAGGCCAGCGCGACCGCGCGATCAAGGCGTTCAAAGCCGGACGGACCAAGATCCTTGTGGCGACTGACGTAGCCGCGCGCGGCATTGATATCCCCGATGTGCGCACCGTCTATAATTTCGACCTTCCCGAAGTGCCCGACAATTATGTGCACCGCATCGGCCGCACCGCGCGCGCCGGTAAAGAAGGGCAAGCGATTGCCTTCTGCTCGGCCGAAGAGATGGGCCTTTTGAAGCAAATCGAAAAAGTCATGAAGATGTCTATTCCGGTCGGTGGCGGTGTTCGCCCGGAACCGGTTGATCCGCCTAAAAAGTCACGCGGAGGTCCACGTGGGCGTCGTCCGCAAGGAAAACCCCATGCAGGTGGCGGCGGCGGGCAGCCAGCAAACTCGAACAAGCGGCGCCGTAAACCACGTCGCAGAACAGCTGCATAATTGAAAACATATTGCAATGAGGGCCGGTTTGTTCCGGCCCTTTCTTTTTTGCCCAATGCGCCGCCAAAACGCCATTGATTCGCCACAATCTGGGCATTCGACCTACAGATTGTTTCGCCAGTGTCTCTTATCTTTTGCGGTCTCGAGCATTGTCTTCAAATGAGATGTTTGTTCCCCATATACCCCAGATATTAATTCTTAACCCTCTGTTAACAATTAAAAAAACAATCGGGGGATTTGACTATGGGATTTGAACTTCTTCTACCGCTTTTGCTTATTGGTCTCGGTCTGTCATTTTTCATCGGGGATGATGATTCAGATAACGACACAAGCGAAGCCGAAACTGAAACACCACCAACCGAAACAAATCCACCCGAGACGACGCCGATTCCCGCCTCGGGCTTTACCAATGGCGATGACAGCGCGTTTCTTGGCGGTGGAGACGAAAGCGCGTTTGGCAAAGGTGGTAACGACACCATAAACGGCGGTCCGGGCGATGACACGATTGGCGGCGGTCCGGGCGACGATCTGCTGGGTGGCAACACCGGAAGCGACGAGATTGACGGCGGGTTTGGATTTGACACCATAAACGGTGGATTTGGCCCTGATGAATTGACCGGCGGCCCTGCGAGCGACGAAATTTTTGGTGGCTTTGGCAATGACCTTTTGGTCGGCGAACAAGGCGACGATTCCCTTGATGGCGAAGACGGAAGCGATACGCTGTTTGGCGGCGTTGGGTTTGATACTTTAACCGGCGGCCCGGGCAATGACTTGGCCTATGGCGGCGCTGGCTATGACAGTATCGAAGGCAATGACGGGATGGATACGCTGTATGGCGGCCCCGGCCTCGATACGCTGCAAGGACAGGGCGATGATGATTTCATCGCAGGCGGCCCCGGTGAAGACTGGATTGAAGGTGGCGACGGTGACGACGAACTGCTTGGAAATGCCGGGGATGATTTTCTGGATGGTCAAGCGGGCGATGACACGATCTCTGGCAATGATGGGTCCGACCTGATCGAAGGTGGATCCGGCGCGGACAACATTAGCGGCAATAACGGCGACGACGTCATTTTCGCGGGTCCAGACAACGACACTGTGTTCGGGAATGCCGGTAACGATGGCATTTACGGTGACGGCGGCGATGACTGGATCGAAGGCGGTATCGGCGATGACGATATTTATGGCGGCACCGGGGATGATTTCCTCGATGGTCAGTCGGGCAATGACACTCTTTTTGGTGACGATGGCGATGACCTGATCGAAGGTGGCACTGGCGAAGACTTCATCAGTGGCGATGATGGCGATGATGTCATCTTTGGCGGCCCTGACAATGACACCGTCGATGGCGGTGCAGGCAGCGATGCGGTTTATGGCGATGGCGGCGATGATCTGTTGATCAGCACAAGCGGTTTTGATTTGCTCGAAGGCGGCACCGGCAACGATACGTTGCAATTTGCCCTTGCTGGCGACTTTTTCGGCAACGAAGGCGATGACCTGCTAGAGAATATCCCGGAAAGCGCTGGCATCGATTTGGCAGCCAATGGAGTCTACGTAGATGGCGGCATTGGTAATGACACGATCACAGTTGGTCAGGCCAATTCTTCGCAACTGCTCGGTGGTGCCGGAGACGACGTCATTACTGCCGCTGACATGGACGGCTCCGTTGTATATGGCGGCGAAGGTGACGACACAATCGATGTTGAACTGATCGTCGGCCTGGGCAGCGCTGGTGACATCCAAGGCGATGAAGGCGACGATTCCATCACGGTCGGCACAGCCATTGACGCAGCTGTTCTTGGCGGTGAAGGCAATGATACCCTGACTGTAGGTGCCGCGTTAGGCGCCACGATTTTGGGCGGCGATGGAGACGATGAAATCGCGGTCGGCATTGCCACCGGTGGCGGCGACCCCGCAACAGAAGAGAACATCATCTCGGGCGGAGACGGCGTCGACAGCTTTACCATCTCAATGGATGGCGGTAGCTATACAGCGCCGGTCATCGAGGATTTCGACCCTGCTACCGAAACGCTGGAAGTTCGTATTGAACTGCCACAGGCAACCATTGATCTGGGCGCGATTGCCATTTCGCTGGAAGATGATGGTGAGGGCGGCAGCGATGTCATCCTGACACTGGGCGATGGGACCGAGTTGCCGGTGATTGGCCTTGAGGGCGTCCTGCCCACGTCCAGCACCGCGAATATCTCGGTCACACTAATCGCGGCCTGAGTAAGCCTTTGAGAGGGAAAAGGGCGCTCGCATCAGCGTCCAGAATGTTCAATCTCGTTGAAAATCTGAAGGCCTTGCCGATTGGCTTGGCCTTCATTTCCCTTCAGGCGCGTCTTTCGGGGTTGCCCGCCCGTAACCGGGGCGTCCCGCTCCACTTTGGGTCACATCGAAGTTCCAAACGATAATGACGTTAGTCACGAATGCGCCCAGGAACGAATAAGCCAGTTGGTCCCAACTTAGAACGAGGGCCGAAACAGCAAAAACGCAAGCATCAACCCCAAGCTGAAACCAGCCCGCTTTAAATCCAGTGCGTTGCTCGATGATGATGCCCAGAATAGTCATACCACCAGCCGAAGCATTATGGCGAAAGATGGCGATCAGCCCCACGCCAGTGCAGGCGCCGCCAAGAATGGCCGCAAGGCCGGTATGCAGCGTCTCAAAGCTCATGTAGCTGGGCAATATCTGTACGAGGGTCGAAATCCCCAAAACCACTATAACAGTGCGCAGAGCGAATACCGGGCCGCGGCGTATCCATGCGAGGATCAGAAAGGGCGCTCCGACGGCGAAGAATATGGGGCCGAACCCGAATGGCAGAACGTAGGACAGCAAGATCGCTAATCCTGCCGTCTGCCCGGTTACCAATCCTGCAGCCTTTAGAAAGACAACACCAAGACTGCACATCAGAACACCAAAGACGAGGCCTTGCAGATCAAAAAGAGTCAGGAGGGGCTTTTGGTCCATATCCAATTCCTCGAATAATCGACCTGACTTGATCATGCTGCATTGCAGAATGCAACACTTCGCTCACGCAGCATAGCCCTGAACAGCATATAGTTCTGAGTAAGGGCAGATATGCGCACAATCGCTCTGCGGAAGACACAAATAAAGAATGTCTCCCACCGGAAAACGTAGCGAATGTTCCGTCGCTACGTTCGAAGATATTGGTTGCGTAGGTCCGATGTGACCCTGCGATCCGGCATTTTTATGTTTTAGACCGCCGCTTTACGCATCTCTTCGAGATAGATCTCGCGGATACGTGGCACCATGTCACCAACGGTTCCATCACCTACTTTTTCGCCATCAATTTCAACCACGGGCATGACAAAGGCAGACGCCGAGGTAAAGAAAGCCTCTTTTGCGTTTTGTGCTTCTTCGATGGTGAAGGGGCGTTCTTCGACCTTGATTTGCGCCTCGCGGGCGAACCGCAAAACTGCGGCGCGGGTGATGCCGTGCAGGATGTCGTTGGACAACTGGCGGGTGACAATCGTGCCCTCTTTGGTAACGATATAGGCGTTGTTAGACGTGCCCTCGGTCACGAACCCATCTTCAACCAGCCAAGCGTCATCGCAGCCCTGTTCCTTGGCGGCCATTTTGCCAAGCGACGGATAAAGCAGTTGAACGGTTTTGATATCACGACGCCCCCAACGCAGGTCTTCAAACGAGATGACCTTGATGCCCTTTTGCGCCGTTGGGTTATTGGCAAGGCCCGGTTTGTTTTGCGTGAACAACACAATCCCGGGAGGTGTGTCTTCGGGTGGAAAGGCAAAATCGCGATCGGCCGCGGCGCCGCGTGTGACCTGAAGATAGATCAGACCCTCGTCAATCTCGTTGACGCGCACCAGTTCGCGGTGAATTTCCAGCAGCTCTTCGGTTGTAACGGGGCTGCGCATTTTCAGCTCATCCAATGAGCGCTGCAGGCGTTTGGCATGGCCGTCGAAATCGATCAACTTGCCGTCGAGAACCGACGTAACTTCGTAAACGCCATCCGCAAACAAAAACGCGCGGTCGAAAATCGAGATCTTGGCCTCGGTTTCAGGGACATATTCGCCATTTACATAGACGGTGCGGGTCATTGCGGCTCTCCTAACTCTGTTCCGCGATTTCTTACGCAAAGGCGGCGGTAAGGAAAGACCAAAATTGTAGGGGATACATTCTATCGCATCCCGGTTTTCACGGCGCGGCCTTGCTTCTGAGCTGTTGTTTTCCGGCAAGTCGCATAAGTTTCCGGAATGTCTCGCACTCTAAATGGCTCTCGGCAGGGCATTTGGCGGCATGCAAAAGCCCCTCGCGCATTGCCTGCAATTGCCGGATTTGCCCTTCGATTTCCACTGCCTTTTTCATCAGCGTATCGCGGTCAATATGGGGGCCGTCTTTGCCGAACATCTGTTGAATGTCAGACAGACGGAACCCAGACGCTTTGCCAAGAGCGATGAGGTTCAGCCAGTCCAATACCGACGGATCAAAAAGGCGCCTTAACCCGCGCCGACCAATGGCATGAATGAGGCCCTTTTCTTCGTAATATCTAAGTGTCGAAGCCGGGACGCCCGTACGCTTGGCCACTTCCGAAATATCCAGATCTTTCATGCCTTGACCTCAAGTTTACTTGAAGTGGCACTGTGGAGCTTGCCTAAAAAAATCACAATAGGACGTGCGCCATGACTTCTGCTTCTGTTTCACCATCGCTTCGCGATCCTGTCGCGCTCTGTTTGCTTTTGTCCGCTGTTATGATGATCACGGCCAATAATGCGATCAGCCCGGCTTTGCCGGGCCTTGAGGCGCAATTTGCGGACAACCCGAATGCCCCTGCCCTGACGCGACTTTTGGTGTCCGCCCCCTCGCTTAGTGTTGCGATCCTTGCGCCGTTCGCGGGCAAACTGGTGGACCGCTTTGGGCGGCGGCATCTGCTTTTGGCGGGAATTTGCCTTTTTGGTGCTACCGGCGCCGCCGGTGGGGTTTTGCCGTCACTAGAGTTGATCTTGACGGCCCGCCTTGCCCAAGGCGTCGCCCTTGCGATGATCATCACCGCCCAGTCAGCGCTGGTCGGGGATCTATTTCAAGGTGACGACCGCAACCGGTTCTCTGGATTGCAAATCGCGGTACGTAACTATGGCGGCCTTTTGTTTATCTTTGCCGCCGGTGGGCTTGCGACGGTTTCGCCGCGTTTGCCATTTATGATCTATGTTGGGGCGGTTTTGTGCTTACCCCTATTTTTGCGCCATCTTCCCCTGACCACAACGTTGCAAGCTAAACGCCTTGAGGGCGCGCCGAGCGATACCTCATGGCCCGTGATCATTGGCTTGTCGGCCTTGCAATCCGTGGCCACCGCATTGTTTTTCCTTATGCCGACCCAAATCCCCTTCTTCCTTGGCGAGCTCAGCTATGCACCCGAACTGACAACGCCATGGGTCTTGGGCATCCTGATGCTGACAGGGGGACCAGCGGCATTGTCTTACGCCCGCCTGGTCAATCGCATCGGTCAAGGTGGCGGGTTGGCGATTGGCTTCACGCTGCTGGCCGCCGGGTTTGCCGCGCTGAGCATCGCCAACACCCTTCCCCTTGTGATGGCAGGGGCAAGTTTGATCGGTGCGGGATACGGCGTCGTGACACCGGGTTTCGTCCCAATGCTTTTGGCTGCAACCTCGGCAGAGCAACGTGGCCTAGCGACCGGAATTTTGGGAACCGGGCTTTATCTGGGGCAAGTTGTATCCCCTTTGATCAGTCAGCCGGTGATCGCTGAATTTGGATGGGCCATCGCCTTTGGCGGCACCAGCATCTTGCTGATGATATTGGCGGCGATGGCCCTGTTCTTAATCCGTCAAACCTGACGCACCGCGCCTTTGGCGGCGCTGGTTGTCAACGCAGCATATGCCTTGAGCGCAGTGGTCACCTTCCGCTTGCGAGGTTTCGCAGGTTTCCAGCCGGCGGCATCTTGCGCGGCGCGGCGGGTGACCATTTCTTCATCCGAGATCATCAGATTGATCGACCGATTGGGAATGTTGATCTCGATCTTATCGCCATCCTGAACCAGACCAATCGCACCACCTTCTGCGGCCTCGGGTGAAGCGTGGCCAATAGAAAGCCCCGAAGTGCCGCCTGAGAAACGACCATCGGTCAGCAGCGCGCAGGCTTTGCCCAGACCTTTGGATTTCAGATACGAGGTTGGATACAACATTTCCTGCATCCCCGGCCCGCCACGTGGGCCTTCGTAGCGGATAACCACCACGTCGCCCTCTTTGACTTTGCCCGTCAGGATGTTGCTGACCGCATCGTCCTGGCTTTCGCAAACATGGGCGGTTCCGGTGAATTCCAAGATGCTGGAATCGACGCCTGCGGTTTTTACGATGCAGCCATCCTCGGCGATATTCCCAAAGAGGACAGCAAGGCCGCCATCCTGACTAAAGGCATGTTCCTTGGACCGGATCACGCCGCCTTCGCGGTCGGTATCCAGCTCTTTGTAGCGGTTCGACTGGCTGAAGGCTTGCGTTGTCCGCACGCCGCCGGGGGCCGCCTTAAAGAGGCTCTCGGCATCAGGGTTATTCGCAACCTTCACGTCCCATTTGGCGATAGCCTCGCCCATTGAGCTGCTATGGACCGTTTTTGCATCATTATGGAAAAGGCCCGCGCGGCTAAGTTCGCCCAGAATTGAGAAAATTCCGCCAGCACGATGGACGTCTTCCATATGCACATTGGCCGTGTTTGGCGCGACCTTACACAGGCAGGGAACCTTGCGGCTAAGCCTGTCCATGTCGGTCATAGTGAAATCAACCTCGCCCTCATGGGCAATCGCCAAAAGGTGCAGAACCGTGTTGGTCGACCCGCCCATTGCAATATCAAGGCTCATCGCGTTTTCAAAAGCGTCAAATGTCGCGATCTCTCGCGGCAAGAATCCCTTTTCTTCGCCCTCATAATGACGCTTGGCGATCTCAACGATCTTGCGACCCGCCTCAAGGAAAAGGCCCTTGCGGTCGGAATGTGTCGCCAAGGTTGACCCATTGCCGGGCAGCGCAAGGCCAAGCGCTTCGGCCAGACAGTTCATCGAGTTTGCGGTGAACATGCCTGAGCAGGACCCGCAGGTCGGGCAGGCGTTTTCTTCGATATGCTGCAGCTGCTCGTCGGTATATTTGTCATCGGCTGCGGCAACCATCGCGTCGACAAGGTCAACTTTGGACATGTCGAGATCTTCCATCTCGACCTTACCAGCCTCCATCGGGCCGCCAGAGACGAAAATCGCCGGGATATTGAGGCGCATCGCTGCCATCAACATACCCGGAGTGATCTTGTCACAGTTCGATATACAGACCATCGCGTCAGCACAGTGGGCGTTGACCATATATTCAACGGAATCCGCGATCACTTCGCGCGAAGGCAACGAATAGAGCATGCCGTCATGGCCCATCGCGATACCGTCATCTACAGCGATGGTGTTGAATTCCTTAGCAACGCCGCCCGCGGCCTCAACCTCACGCGCGACCATCTGGCCGAGGTCTTTCAGGTGGACGTGACCGGGCACGAACTGCGTAAAGCTGTTCACAATCGCAATGATAGGCTTATCCCAATCACCATCGGTCATCCCGGTGGCGCGCCAAAGGCCACGGGCCCCGGCCATGTTGCGTCCGTGCGTTGTCGTGCGTGAGCGATATCTGGGCATGTCTTTCCTCGTAAAGCCTGGAATTTGCGGACTCTACCCGACTGGAACTTGAGGGTGAAATATATTATTCACCGTTCATTAGGTCACAGGAGATATGAATTGGACATCCGTCAGATCCGCCATTTTCTGGCTGTGGCAGGCACGTTGCATTTCGGGCGCGCCGCGGATCGCCTGGGAATGACGCAGCCCCCCTTAAGCCAATCTATCAAATCGCTAGAACAGAAGCTTGGCGCGCCTTTGTTTGAACGAACCAAGCGTAGCGTTGCCCTTACCCCGTTCGGGTCTGATTTCCTGCCCTATGCCCAAAAGGCCCTTGGCCGCGTGGACGCATTGAATGGCGTTGCCGATGCCATTTTGAACGGCCAGGCCGGGCGGCTTGATCTGTCCTTTGTATCGACGGCCGATTACAGCGTTCTGCCATCCCTCGTGCATCGCTTTCGTCAACTCTACCCGGAGGTTGCGCTGTCATTGACCGAGGCAACGACCGACATGCAGTTGGCCGCTCTTTCCGATGGCCGAAGCCATGCGGGGATCATCATTCGCGGCCACGAGACCGAGCTTTCCGGGTTTGAATATAGAACACTCGTCAAGGAGCCTCTAATCGCAGCGGTGCCTGAAAGTTGGTTGACGGAAGGCCGCTTTCTGGACGGGCCGCTAGCCGCCGACGCGGTCATCGCATCACCGCTGATCGTCTTTCCTCGCCGCGCGGCCCCGATGTTCCATGACCTAGTGACCGGCTATTACACCTCACATGGCGGCACAGCACATGTCGCCCAACACGCCATCCAGATGCAGACGATCATCAGCCTCGTGTCCGCAGGCATGGGGATTGCCCTTGTCCCTGCATCACTTCGCAATCTGGCGCGGGTCGGGGTGCGGTATTTGGACTTGCAGGGCGAGGCACCCGAGCTTGAAACGGGTTTGGTTTGGCGTAATGGCGAAACCGCACAAACGCTGCAAAATTTCATTGAAATGTCGCAACATCTGACACGTTGAACCACCACGCCCGGACCAAAGCCTAAGGCAACGGGCTGGCGCTTTTGATGCGTTGAAACTCCGCAAGCTGCTGGACGATTTTGGTTACTTAAAGTGGCCTAAACCAAGGTTGCCGCGCCATCCCACGGGCAGACGCGCCCCCTCTAGCTTATCGTTAGTTTAACCCCAGAGGTCGGGCTGCGGCGGATGCACGCCTGCGGCGTCAAAGGCCAATGGCGTTGCGCGGTCTTCGGCCAGCAAAAGCGGGCCATCCAAATCCGTCACCGAAACGCCTTGGGCAACCAGAACGGCGGGGGCCATGGCCAGCGAGCTGCCGACCATGCAGCCGACCATGATCTTGTAGCCTTCGGCCTCGGCTGCGGCGCGCAGTGCGAGGGCTTCGGTCAGGCCACCGGTTTTATCCAGCTTGATATTGACCATGTCATATTTGCCCTTCAGGCCCGGCAGGCTGCTGCGGTCATGGCAGGACTCATCCGCGCAAACCGGCAGCGGGCGCTCAATCTCGGCCAGCATATCGTCCTGACCGGCAGGCAAGGGTTGCTCGACCATCTGCACGCCAAGGCGCAAAAGGTGGGGGGCAAGGTCGGCGTAAACTTCAGCCGTCCAGCCCTCGTTCGCATCAACGATGATCCGCGATTTTGGCGCGCCAATCCGGACGGCCTCTAACCGCGCCATATCATCGGGCGTGCCGAGTTTGATCTTCAGAAGAGGCCGAAAGGCGTGTTTGGCCGCAGCGGCGCGCATGTTCTCAGGCGTGTCGAGCGACAGGGTGTAAGCGGTGATCATTGGCTTGGGCTTTGCAAGGCCCGCCAATTGCCAAACGGGGGTACCTGTGGTTTTCGCCGCCAAATCCCAAAGCGCGCAATCAACAGCGTTGCGCGCTGCCCCTGCGGGCAGCGCATCTTGCAAATCCAACCGGGTGATGCCGTCGGGCAGCCCCTCGATCTCGGCTGTCACGCTTTCGAGCGTCTCGTCATACCGCGCGTAAGGCACGCATTCGCCCTGACCGATCCGACCCTCCGCAAAGGCACGAACGGTCAGCACCTTTGCTTCGGTTCGCGACCCGCGCGCGATGGTAAAAACTTCGGCCAGACGAAACGTATCAGGCGTGACAGAGAGCATCAGATAGCGTCCAGGGCGTCCACCAAACGGCTTGCGCCCTGACGGTAGGTGTCGACGGTCGGCAGGCCCATTCTCTTTTCGACGCTCTCAAGATAGCTGAGCGCCTCATCCTCACCCATTGACGCGGTGTTGACGGAAATACCCGTCACTTGCGCCTTGGGGTTGGCGATGCGGGCCAGTGGCAGGGCCGTATCACGCAGGGTTTCAAGCGAGGGCAAATCATAGGTCGGCAGGCCCCGCATATTGGTGCGGGTCGGCTCATGCGCAAGGACCAGAGCGTCTGGTTGACCACCATGAATAAGAGCCATCGTGACGCCGGAATAAGACACGTGGAACAGGCTGCCCTGCCCTTCGATGTGATCCCAGTGATCGTCGTCATTGTCAGGGGTTAGATACTCCACAGCACCGGCCATAAAGTCTGCGATCACCGCGTCCAATGGCACGCCGCCACCGGTAATCAGAATGCCGGTTTGACCTGTTGGGCGGAATGTCGATTTCATTCCGCGCTTTTGCATCTCAATATCCATAGCCAGCCCGGTATACATTTTCCCGACCGAGCAGTCGGTGCCAACTGCGAGGCAGCGCTTACCGCTACGCTTTTTGCCGTTGGCAATCGGATAGGCAACCGAAGGAATACGCACGTCAAACAAGGTCCGACCGTTCACACGGGCCGCCGCCATCAGGTCATTCTCATCGCGCAGCAAATTGTGCAGGCCCGACGCGATGTCAAAACCCATTTCCAGCGCTTGGATCAAAACCTCTTTCCAAGCCGCAGAGATCACGCCCCCCCGGTTGGCCACGCCAATAACCAGTGTTTTGGCACCAGCGGCCTTAGCCGCGGCAAGGTCCATATCAGGGATTTTCACATCCGCGCCACAGCCTTGCAGCCGCAATTGACCAATCGCATTTTCTGGACGCCAGTCGCGAATGCCTTGGGCCACTTTCGCGGCGAGTTGATCGGGCGCGTCGCCCAGAAACAGAAGATAGGGAGTCTGGATCATTTTGGGACCTCAAAGGCAGCATTAATCGCCCCTTCGGAATCGAAGCGGCACGTTCAGACCCATTAGACGCTGCGACGCAGCATTAGTTAGGTCCAGCTTTAGCTTTTTGAAGAGTCCAGAAGCGCAATTGGCGCGCCCTGTTCCCGATAGTAATCAAGAGGCGCATGATCGGCGGCAGCCGTATTGCGTTTGAATTCGTATCGCATCAGGTCGCCTTCTTCCTGACTTGCAACAATTAGGGCCTGATAGAGATGCCGGGGCCCTTCGAAAATATCAACCAGCCCGCGCAGACGCGGCGCGTGTTCACCATCCAACGCAAACCCATCATCCGCAAATTGCAGGATCGGATAAACATCATCCCCAATATGAACCGACCGGCGCGACCGCTTTCTTTCAGCACGTTTCTGGGCGGCATGAAGGCCAGCAAGCACGTCTTTAGGCAAAAAATCGTTCATGGCAGTGTCCCAGATGAAGGAGCAAACGCCCCTGACAGGGACAGAAATCGGTCGGGCGCACGATTCTATCAACAGGTGTAGGTTGCCGCGCCGCAGCACGTCGCAAATCGGCCACAGTATATGAATGCGCAATTTCCAGCCAATGGGCGCGGTGCTGGCTTTACTCTCGGGCGCGGGTCAGGCACGATATGGGCAACTCAAGAAAATGATAAAAAGAGGCATATGCGCAGCAATGAGCCGAGCAGCTATTCGCCCAGAACCGGGCGCCGGGCACCCTTTTCTGGCCTTTCTCAATACCGTCACAGATGACGGCAAAACCCGCCGGATTAACAGTTTTCAAAACCCAAGTGTTCTTGTGAAATTGCTGGAGGATGAGGGCTACCAAGCGCCCGCCCAGCCTCTGGAAGACGCTCAGTTTACGAAAATCCTGAAATTGCGCGAGACCGCCTATGCGGTTTGCTCGGCGCTTGCTGCTGAGCAGACGCCGGGCCGCGAAGATGTTCTCACGCTGACCACGGCGCTACGCCGTGTCTACCAAGATGCCGAGATGACCTTCGATGCGACGGGTTTGTCGGTAGGCCCCAGCCCGATTTTTGGCCTGTATGAACAGCTTGTTCTGTCTATGGATGACCTGATGCGAGCCAATCAGTTTGGGCGCCTGCGCGAATGTCGCCGCTGCACGCATCTGTTCCTTGATCAAGGGCGCGGTGTTGGCCGTCGCTGGTGCTCGATGTCGCGTTGCGGGAACCGGGCCAAGGCAGAAAGCTTCCGCGCACGCCAAAAAAGCGCCGCCTGATCCTTGCAATAATGCGCAAGGCCTCTGCGGTACTGCCGGTTTTTCCTTTTGGCCTGCTGAGCTAGATATCCTTTCGACGATCATGAAAGGATCTGCGAGATGGGCATGTTGGTTGACGGAAAATGGCAAAAGGGCGAGATAGCGTCCTCGGGCAAGGGGGGCGCGTTTAAACGACGCCCTGCGCAATTCCGGAACTGGATAACGGCAGATGGAGCACCCGGCCCTTCGGGTGCTGGCGGCTTCAAGGCCGAATCTGGACGCTACCACCTCTATGTCAGCCACGCCTGTCCTTGGGCCAACCGAACGACGATCTTTCGCACCTTGAAGGGGCTTGACGAACACATCGGACTGTCCGTGGTTCATCCCGATATGTTGGACATGGGGTGGAGTTTTCGCACCGACTTTCCGGGCGCGACTGGCGACCCGCTGAACGGCGCGGCCCATGCGCATGATATTTATTTGGCTGCAGACCCTAGCGTAACAACGCGGGCCACCGTTCCCATCCTTTGGGATAAAGCGCAAAAGACGATTGTCTCGAATGAAAGCTCGGAAATCATTCGGATGTTTAATTCGGCATTCGACGACATCACCGGCGACGATCAGGATTTCTACCCAGAAGCGTTGCGGCCAGAAATCGATGCACTGAACGATTGGATTTATCCTGACATCAATAATGGTGTCTACAAATCCGGTTTTGCCCGCACCCAAGACGCCTATGACCCAGCTGTGCAGGCCGTCTTTACGGGCCTGTCGCGTGTCGAAGGCATCCTGACCGAAAACCGCTACCTGACCGGCGCGCGGATAACCGAGGCCGATTGGCGGCTTTTCTCTACGGTCCTTCGGTTTGACCTCGTCTACCACATGCATTTCAAGTGCAACCGCGCGCGGATTGTCGACTATCCGGCGCTTTGGGGATGGGCCCGTGAACTATATCAATGGCCGGGAGTCAGCGGCGTTGTGCATTTCGACCATATCGTGCGCCATTACCACTACAGCATGGAAAGCATTAACCCCCACCGGATCATCCCGATCAATCCCGTGATCGACTGGGATGCGCCTCATGATCGCGGGGCATTGCAGGCGGAGTAAGAATCGGGTTCATGTCGGTCGTCTAAAGACGAAAGGGCGGGCATGGATCGGATCGAGGACGCGCGGGATCATGGCGGCGGCATTGACGCCGCTGTTCTTCGCTATGGCGGCCAGCGGTCTGGGTGGCTGGACCTTTCGACCGGGATAAACCCCGTTCCCTATCCAATGCCCGAATTGCCTGCCGATGCCTGGACGGCTTTGCCGGATAAGGCGGCATTTCAGGCTTTGACAGGCGCGGCGCGGACATTTTGGAACGTGCCGGACGGGGCTGAGATTTTGCCTGCCCCCGGTGCCTCTGCCCTTATCGCGCGCATTCCTGCACTGTTGGAACCGGGCAAGGTTGATGTCTCTGCGCCGACTTATAATGAACATTTGGCGGCGTTTCAGGCCTGCGGATGGACCGAAGGGCAAGGCGGGGCGCAAGTGGCGGTGCATCCCAACAATCCCGACGGACGTGTTTGGCAACAAGAGGATCTTGACGCCAAGCGGCCTTTAACCGTGATCGACGAAAGTTTTTGCGATGTCCTGCCCGATGCCAGCCTGATTGACCTGGCCGCACGGCCAAACACGATTGTTCTGAAAAGCTTTGGCAAGTTTTGGGGGTTGGCAGGTTTACGGCTGGGATTTGCAATTGCGCGGCCAGAGCTGATCCACAAGCTTTCTGAGATGACCGGCCCGTGGGCAGTATCCGGCCCGGCATTGGCAGCAGGCGCAGCTGCGTTGCACGACCATGCCTGGGCGGACAGCACGCGTGGCAGATTGGCGGAAGATGCGGATCGGCTGGACAGCCTGATGACAGGTGCAGGGGCATCTTTGGTGGGGGGCACAACGCTTTTCCGACTTTACGACGTGGACGACGCCGCAATTTGGCAAGATCGCCTTGCCAAGGCCCATATCTGGAGCCGGGTATTCCCATACTCATCGCGCTGGTTACGACTGGGTCTTCCAGGCGCTCAGCCCGACTGGGAACGCCTGGGGGAAGCATTGGCATGACGCCGCTTCTTCTCTTGGTTGCTATGATCTTGGATGCCCTTCTGGGCGAGCCGCGCTGGCTTTGGTCCCGCGCGCCGCATCCTGCCGTTCTGATGGGGCAGCTTATCGGGGCCTGCGACACACGATTAAACAAGGGCGAGGCTCGCAAATTGCGCGGTCTGGCACTTGTTGTTGCGCTTTGCGCCGGGGCGGCGCTTTTGGGTTGGATTATTTCTCTGTTACCCATCGGTTGGCTTTGGTCGATCCTGATCGCGGCCATGCTTCTCGCCCAAAAAAGCCTTGTCCAACATGTCAGTGCTGTTGCCGACGCTTTGCGCCTTAGCACAGGTGAGGGCCGCCGGGCCGTTGCAATGATCGTCGGGCGCGATACGTCTGACATGACAGAACCCGCCATCGCACGCGCCGCCATTGAAAGCGCCGCAGAAAACCTCTCGGATGGCGTGATCGCTCCGGCCTTTTGGTTCCTCATCGCCGGTTTGCCCGGGATCTTGGTCTATAAAATCGTCAATACCGCCGACAGCATGATCGGCTATCGCACCCCGCGCCACGAAGAGTTTGGTTGGGCAGCAGCGCGGTTGGACGATGTGTTGAATTGGGTGCCTGCACGCGCAACAGCGCTGATTATCGCGGCGGCATATGGCTCAATGCGGGCGCTTGATGTCATTCGGCAAGACGCGCGCCACCACCGATCGCCAAATGCAGGCTGGCCCGAAGCGGCCATGGCAGGCGTTTTGGACATCGCGTTGTCGGGTCCGCGCAGCTATCATGGCGAGATGCGCGAAGACCCATGGGTCAACGCAAGCGGCGCACAGCAGATTGGCCCACCAGAAATTGATGCCGCAACACATGTGCTTTGGCGGGTCTGGGCGGTTTTCTGCGGGATCACGCTGGTTCTTGCCCTGATCTGAGCGCCTGCTACTCTGCCGCGCAAAGAAACCAACAGGATTTTCCCAATGCGACTTATTTCAGCGACGCTTATTTCAATGACACTGGCCACGGGCGCATTTGCTCAAAGCTGCGGCGGCAGTTTTTCCGCCTTTGTCGATGGGTTGAGGCAAGAGGCCGTGTCGCGCGGGCATTCGCAGCAATCGGTGAACACCTTTTTCAACGGCGTGTCGCAAGATCAAAACACGTTGAACGCAGACCGCCGGCAGGGAATTTTCTCACGCCCATTCGTCGATTTCTCTCGGCGCCTGATCAGCCAAAACCGCATCGATAATGGGCGGATCTACGGCGAACGCTATCGCAGTGTCTTTGACCGGATGGAGCGGGATCTGGGCGTCAGCCGCGGGGTTTTGCTGGCCTTTTGGGCGTTTGAGACCGATTTTGGAGCGTTTCAGGGGGATTTTAACACCGTGAACTCGCTTGTTACGCTGGCCCATGATTGCCGCCGGCCTGAACTGTTCCGCCCACAGGTTTTTGCAGCTTTGGAACTATATGAACACGGCGATCTGGATCCTCGCCAGACGACCGGCGCTTGGGCCGGAGAAATTGGCATGGTGCAAATGTTGCCCGAAGATATTCTGGCGCGCGGCATTGATGGCGACGGCGACGGGGTCGTTGATCTGCAAAACTCGGCGCCGGATGCTTTGTTATCCGGGGCGAACCTTTTGCGGGAACTTGGCTGGCAAGCAGGCCAACCGTGGTTGGTAGAGGTCAGCATGCCGTCAGATTTCGATTGGGCAGAGACCGGACTGGATACCACACGATCGGTTTCGCAATGGGAGCGGATGGGCGTGCGCGCCAGAAGTGGCAGTTTGCCCGGCGGCAATGGCGCATCAATTTTGCTGCCCCAAGGGCGCAACGGCCCCGCTTTTATGGCCTATCCAAACTACCGGGTGCTGTTTGAGTGGAACCAGAGCTTTGTCTACGTGACAACCGCAGCCTATTTCGCGACGCGGCTGGAGGGCGCGCCCGTGTTCAACGCAGGAAACCCTGACACCGGATTAGACCAAAACCAGATGCGGGCGCTGCAAACACGCTTGGTTCAGCTGGGTCATGATGTCGGCGGAATCGATGGAATTTTAGGTGCACGCACGCGCGCAGCCGTTCAGGCAGAGCAGGAACGGCTTGGAATGCCAGCGGACGCTTGGCCAACGCCCGGCCTGTTAAACCGTCTTTAATTTTGGTTTCGTATGGCCTTCGGCCATCCGACCGGCGGGGGCGCGGGAGGCTGCGCCTCCCGCGCCCCCGCTTAAAATCAACTATGCGAATGAACACAAAGTTTCGCAGCTTGGCCGCTGCCAAAGGCAGCTGCGGGCGCGCGATCAGGCTTTGCCTGACCGCAATCGATTATGGTTCAGCAATCAAAACCGGCGGGCCGTCCAAGATCTCTCGAACCGGAAACCGCAAGTGATCTTCGGTCAGCAAAACCAATCGCCCGTCATTTTCGATCAAACGATCACACCGGTCGAACCCATTGTCGAACTCGATACAGATCAGGCTGCTCGGAAAGATTTTATATTGCCCGTCCGAGCTTGCACCGCCGAGATAGGTGTAGCTGTAACGCTCATCCGCGCCAAAATAAGCTTGCCCATCATCATAAAAAAGTAGTGTCCGCCCCGCGATTTCGGCAGTTAGCTCTTCTTCACTCAAAAGCCGGTCACCGGCGCGGTCGAACCAATCCTGGGCGGAGGCTGTGCTGCCAAACAAAATGAACGTTAAGATGAGATATTTCATCCTACGACCTTAGTCTGATCCCAAACAATCCTTGCATCACCTTCGCGCGAGCGAGCCAAAATAACGGCTCATGCCACCAGCGCCTCGGCCTTTTTCAAATCGACCGAGACCAGCTGGCTGACGCCCTGTTCGGCCATCGTCACGCCAAAAAGCCGATCCATCCGGCTCATCGTCACGGCGTGGTGCGTGATGATCATAAAGCGGGTTTCAGTCTGGCGCGTCATCTCATCAAGAAGATCACAGAACCGCGTGACGTTCGCATCATCAAGCGGCGCGTCGACCTCATCCAACACACAAATCGGCGCAGGGTTCGCAAGGAAAACCGCAAAGATCAGGGCCAGCGCCGTCAGCGTTTGTTCCCCGCCAGACAGTAGGGACAGTGTCGCCAGTTTTTTACCCGGCGGCATGCACATAATCTCGAGCCCTGCTTCAAGCGGATCGTCGCTTTCGACGAGAACCAGCTTGGCTTCGCCACCGCCAAAAAGATGGCGGAACAGATTAGTGAAATTGCCGTTCACTTCTTCGAACGCCGCCAATAGACGCTCGCGACCTTCACGGTTGAGGCTTTGAATGCCGCCCCGCAACTTGCGAATGGCCTCTTCCAGATCTTCTTTATCGGCGGCCAGCGTGTCGCGTTCTTCGGCAACTTCCCGGGCGTCCTCTTCGGCGCGCAGGTTCACGGCCCCAAGCGTATCGCGCTGACGGCGCAGGCGAGCGACATCGGCCTCTACCTTCTCAGACGACGGCATTTTGGTGGGATCAGTTCCAAGCTGTTCCAGCAAAGCCGCTGGCGTAAGATCCATATCTTCATCGATACGTTCTGCAGCAGCGGCCAGCGCTTCATCCGCACCGCTTTGAACCGCTTCGGCCCGCGCACGAAATTCGCGGGCAAGGGAGGCGTCGCGTTCAGCCTCACGCTCGGCCAAGGTTGCATCGCGAAGGGCAGTTTCGCCCAGGGCAAGCGCGTCTGCAGCCGTTTTACGGCGAGCCTCGGCATCCTCAATGGCACTGGCCAGCTTGTCCTTCCGCGCGGCAATATCGGCTGGCGCGGCTTCTGCGGTTTTCAGTTCGGCTTCACTATCAGTCTTGCGGCTTTCCAATTCGGAAATCCGTGTCGCGGCGCTGTCGAGGCGGCGTTTCCAATTGGTGATCTCGGCGGTGATCTGCTTTAGCCGCGCGGTGCGAGCTTCGCCCTCACGTTTCAGCTCATCATTTTTGGTACGGGCCGCGAGCAAATTGGCGCGAGCCGTTTCGGTTTCAGCGCTGGCGGCTTCTACCCGCGCGCGCGCTGCGGACAGATCTTCAAGCTCAGATTTTGTTCGCTCGGCATCCGCCAATTCATTTTGCGCCGTTTCGGCCTCATCGGCATGACGCGCCGCCGCCGCGCGCAAAGTTTCCAGTTTTCCAGCCAGAATATTGCGATCAGCCTCGGCGCGGCTATAGGCACGGCTGGCTTCGGTTACTTGCTGATCAGCAGCGCGGCGGGCCATGCGCGCTTGCTTGTCGGCTTCCGTCAGGTCGGCCAATCGGGCCGCATTTGCCTCATGCGTGGTGCGCGCGCGGGCGGCGGCAAGCTCGGCGCGTTCCAATTCAGCGGACAATTCGTTGAGCTGATTGGCCTGCTCCAGCCGCCGCGCGGCGGTCGAAGACCCGTCAGCGGCAGCCAGCGCGTACCCATCCCACCGCCACAGATCACCGGCGCGGCTGACAAGGCGCTGACCGGGCAAAAGAGCCGCTTGCAAATTCGCTCCGTTTTCCTCTTGCAGCACGCCAACCTGACGGAGCCGTCTGGCCAGAACCGGCGGTGCATCGACATAATCCGCCAGCGACGCAACGCCGCCCGGCAGCGGCTGCGGCCCATCATATTGAGGCAGATCCGCCCAGCCCGAACCTTCCGCCCCATCCAATTCCGGCGCTTTCAGATCATCGGCAAGTGCCGCGCCAACAGCCGCTTCATATCCCGGTGCTACCCGGACGCGGTCCAGCAATTGGCCACCATCACCCCGCTCGCGATCAAGAAGTTTTGACAACGCCCGCACTTCCGCGTCCAGCGTGTTCCATTCACCTTCGGCCTCGGCCCGCGTAGTACGAGCCTCACCTTCTTGGGCTTGCGCCTCGGCCCGGGCAGCTTCGGTCTCGGACAGCATATCTTCTGCCCTTGCCGCTAAATCTGTCGCTTTTTCGAGCGCTCCGCCGGCCAGCCCATGTTCTTGCGCGAGAGTTGAAAGGCGCTCTTCTGCCAAATCGGCCTCAACGCGGGCCTTTTCCGCCTCACGCGAATGCCGCTCCGCGGCGCGCGTGCTGTCATCGACAAGGCGCTGCGCCGATTGATGCCGTGCCGCAAGACGCGCAGCGTCTTCCGTCAGGCGGGATTGCACAGCCTCTTGTTCTGCAAGTCCAATGGTGGCGGATTCTACAGATGCAATGGTTTCGGCAAGCCGGTCTGCGTGGCCTTCGCCCGCGGCGGTTAGTTCCTGAGATTCAGCCTCTAAAGTGGCGATGGTCTCGCCTGCGTCATTGTTCAGATTGGCCTCGCGCCCCAGATCACGGGTCAGTTGCGCGATGCGGCTGGTCAGCGTTTCGATGGCCTTGATCGCGCGCGCCTCTTCATCTGACACGGCGGCCCGTTCGACGGTGACGCGCTGCAGGATTGCTGCGGCAACAGCCTCTTCTTCGCGAAGTGGTGGAACGGCGCCTTCGGCAGCTTCTCGGGTTTTGGTGGCTGCGCGGGCGGCCGATTCAGATTTTGCTGCGGCTGTTGTCGCCTCGCGCAGAGCATCTGCGGCGGCGGCGCGCGCTTCGTCTGCTTCTTTCCAACGGCGGTAAAGCAAAAGCCCTTCGGCATGACGCAGCTCACCGCCAATTTCACGATATCGCGCGGCCTGTTTTGCTTGACGTGTAAGTTGGCTTAATTGGCTGCCCAACTGTTCCAAAACATCGTCAATCCGGGCCAAATTGGTCTCGGCACCTCTTAGCTTTAACTCAGCCTCGTGGCGGCGCTGATACAGCCCGGAAATGCCTGCCGCCTCTTCCAAAATGCGGCGCCGCGCCTTTGGTTTTGAATTGATCAGTTCAGAGATCTGCCCTTGCCGCACAAGCGCTGGCGAATGCGCTCCGGTCGAGGCATCGGCGAAAAGCATCTGCACATCGCGCGCGCGCACGTCTTTTCCGTTGGTTTTATAAGCCGAGCCCGCATCGCGGGTGATGCGCCGGATAATCTCAAGCGTATCGGAATCATTGAAACTGGCGGGGGCAAGGCGTTCAGAATTGTCGAGAACCAGCGCCACCTCGGCGAAATTTCTGGCAGGGCGCGCCGAGGCCCCGGCGAAAATCACATCTTCCATCCCACCGCCACGCATGGCGGTCGGACGGTTTTCACCCATGACCCAACGAAGCGCCTCAAGCAAGTTTGATTTCCCACAGCCATTGGGCCCGACAACACCCGTCAGCCCATCCGCGATCACCAGATCGGTGGGATCAACGAAGCTTTTAAAGCCATTGAGCCTGAGCTTGGAAAACCGCAATTTGCCTGCCTTTGGTCTTTTCTGTCCAAAGGAGAGTTTTCCAGAGGGCTATAGCATGAGTCAACGGGTTTACCCTGCATATGGCGGGCTTGGGCAGGGTTATCCACAATATATGGGCAAAATTTGGCTGATCAGCAGTCCAAATCTGCCCGCATGACATTGGTATCACCGCGCAGAGTGCTTTCTACGACGGTGCAGCCGCTAACTTGTTCCATAGCCAAGCGCGCATGGGGGTAGATCTGCCCGATACCGGGGTTCCATGTCATATTGGTGCGGATCGCCTCCGCCCGCGTGCCGCGAATTCGGACAGAAAAATCCATTCCGCCAGATCGCACGTGAACAGACGTTTCTCCCATCATCGCAGGTGAAGGGCTATCGCAGGCGGCAAGTAAAAGGGTCAGGCAAAGAACACGATTCATGGCATCAAACTGCCTGCGACGTGGTTAATGCAAGGTTAAGGCCTGCCTCTGTGGTATTTAGTCAACGACAACTTCCAGAAGGTCTCCGGGCTGACAGTCTAGCACCTCGCATATCGCGGCCAGCGTCGCGAACCGAATGCCCTTTACTTTACCGCTTTTCAGCAGGCTTAGATTTTGCTCCGTTATCCCAATCCGGGCGGCAAGGTCTTTGCTTTTCATCTTGCGCAAGGCCAGCATCACATCGAGTCGCACCACAACCTTCATCAAACAAATTCCCGATTCTCTTCGACAACCATGCGCGCTTCGCACATGACCCAGCCAATCACAAAAAGAAGTGAGGCCGCTAAAAGGCTCAGCATATCAGCCGAAGAAAACGCAATCGACAGACTGCGTTGACCCTCGGGATTGCTCCAAGTCGCCGCAAGACTGATGACAGAATAAGAGCAGATGCGAAGGATCGTTAAGGCGATCAACCACTGCCCAAGCCGCAGGATCAGCCGCGACGAAACCACGCCGAAAATCTCGCCGTGCGCGAAGGACTGAAACAACGCTCTGAGCGTCGCCAGGCCACCAAGCGCGACAGCCAGTTGAAGTGCAACTACACCATAAATGACAGCCAAAGCGACTGCGCCGAGGGTCTGCGTTGGACCTGACACAAAAGCCCCGTTCAACCATTGCTCCGGCTCTCCTCCCCATAGAAATGCCAAAAGAATTCCGATGGGAAGCAAGATCATCACGGCCGACACGACCCAGACCAGAAAACGTGATGTTCGGCGAATTCTTTCAAGGTTTTGGCGTGGCATTGACTTAATCCTTTCTTTGCTAATCTTATCGTAAAACAATAATTTTTGATTCGAAAGGATTAATATGAGAAGTTTGGTTTTTGCGGTGATTTTGGCTGGATGCGGCTCTGTCAGCCCCCAGACTCTGTGGCAGCTTCGAAGCTTTGGCCCGCTCTCCGCTGACCCTCAGGATGTCGCGGTGATGTTGGACTTGCCCGACGGCTTATCAGCCATGCCCGGATCAGCCCAATTAACTCTTTCAGCGGCCCGATCCGACACCGGAGAAAATATTTTCGGATCCTTTGCACTGGCCGCTAATGAGGCCGGTATTTGGCAAGTGGAAGAGGCAGATCATCCCGCATTACGCGACATGCAGGCGCTGGTTCTGGATTGGAAGACCGAGGCACTCGAGGCCGCCAGCGGTAGCCTCAGCTTGACGTTGTCGCCCTGCTCTGTTGGGGAGGGTCCGGCGGAAAATGCCTTGGTCAGCGCCGCCATTCAGATCGCGTCTGATGGGACGTTTCTGCCGCTAATTTCTGAGGCATCTTATGCAGAGATTACTGGAAATGATGCATTAGAGCCACTGCCTCCCTGTCCCTGACAGTGTGCTAACATTGTTATCGGCCCGTCCCGGTGCTATCTTAGGGTCATCCCGGCGCCCGGGTTTCGCGGCGCGATTTTAAGGAGGACATGGTCCTGTCTGGACAAGTTCAAGCGGCCGCCCCGATGGCTGCAAATCAAGTGCAAAACCTGCACCTGTCGCAAGATCTGACGAGCGAGAAAATCCTCGAAGAAATTCTTGCATCCCTCGATGACGACAAAGCGGAAGAGATCGTAAAAATCGATCTGCGCGGCAAGACGGAAGTGGCCGACTATATTGTTGTTGCCTCTGGTCGCTCGACTCGCCAAGTCTCGGCTCTGTCACAGAAACTTGTGGATCGGCTCAAGCATCGTCTTGGATTGATTTGTAAGTCTGAAGGCAAGGATGCGGGCGATTGGGTGCTGATCGACGCGGGCGACGTGATCGTTCATGTGTTCCGCCCCGAAGTGCGCGAGTTCTATCAGCTTGAAAAGATGTGGCAGCCTCAGGGCAGCTGACATCAATTCATGCGGGTTCATCTATGTGTTGTGGGCCGCCTTCGGGCCGGGCCCGAGCGGGATCTTATTACCGACTATTTGACGCGATTTGATCGGACAGGCCGGGGCCTTGGCCTTGGCCCTGCTGATATTATCGAGGTCGAGGATAAGAAAAACGCCGGAAAATCAGCCGAGGCTGCCCTTTTGCGCAAAGCAATCCCGAAGGGTGCGCTTTTGTGCTGCTTGGATGAACGCGGGCGCAACATGACCTCGCCGGATTTTGCCAAAACGCTCGCCTCGAAACGCGATCAAGGCTGTCAGGACATGGCCTTTGTGATTGGCGGCGCAGATGGGATCGATCCGGCACTGGTTGCCGAGGCCGATCTAAAGCTGAGCTTTGGGCAAATGGTCTGGCCGCACATGCTCGCCCGTGTGATGTTGACCGAACAATTGTACCGCGCGGCCTCTATCCTCGCGCGCAGCCCTTATCACCGCGCATAACCCTTCAATTCACCGCCTTTGTCGGTCCGGGGTTTGGGGGCTGGCCCCCAAGAAAACGGGGGGTGCGGGGGGAGAATCCCCCCGCGCGGTCGACCCGCAACGCGCGGCGAAACGGCCAGCGGTCTTGCCACCCGGCCTAGGCCAACTTAGAACCCAAGATAGCCAGGCCATTTCCTAAAAGGATCTCCTCCAAAATGACCGCACCCAAACCTGTCATCCTTTGTATTCTCGATGGCTGGGGACTGGCCGAACCGGGCCCCGGAAACGCGCCTTATCTCGCCAATACCCCAAATATGGACCGCCTAATGGCGACCTGCCCCAATGCAACGCTGATCACCTACGGCCCTGATGCAGGTCTGCCGAGCGGCCAGATGGGCAATTCTGAGGTGGGCCATACCAATATCGGCGCGGGCCGGGTCGTAGCGATGGATCTTGGACAGATTGATCTGGCCATCGAAGACGGCTCTTACGCCAAGCGCGATGAATTGACCGCGTTTATCGATAAACTGAAATCCACTGGCGGCACTGCCCATCTTGCCGGTCTTGTTTCGGCAGGCGGCGTGCATAGTCATGAACTGCATCTTTTGGAAACCGCCCGTATTTTGACGTCGGAAGGTATTCCAGTACACATCCACGCCATCACCGATGGGCGCGACGTTGGTCCGACCTCTGCAGCCAAGACCGTGCCGGCATTCGAAGCATTGCTTCCCGGTGGAGCGACGATCACCACGCTTGTCGGACGCTATTTCGCGATGGATCGTGATAACCGGTGGGAACGGGTTCAAGAGGCCTTTGACCTCATAACCTCGGGCAAGGGCCATGACGCGGAAACCGTGACGGGCGCCATCGACGCCGCCTATGCGCGCGGCGAAAATGACGAGTTTATCAAAGCGACAAAACTCGGCGGCTATACGCCCCCAACAGATAAAGACGGTCTGCTGTTCATCAACTTCCGGGCTGATCGCGCCCGAGAGATTTTGGCCACCCTCGCCGACCCTGACTTTGCAGAGTTTGATGTCGCATCGCGGCCCACTTGGGCCGCCGCGCTTGGCATGGTGGAATATTCCGACCGCCATAACACCTATCTCAGCGTGATTTTCCCCAAGGCCGATATCGTCAACACGCTGGCCGAATGGGTCGCCTCGAAGGGCTTGACGCAATTTCACATCGCCGAAACCGAAAAATACCCGCATGTAACCTTCTTTTTGAATGGCGGCAAAGAAGACGCCGTGCCGGGCGAAGATCGCTACATGCCAAAATCGCCGAAAGTGGCCACCTATGATCTTCAGCCCGAAATGTCCGCGGCGGAAGTGACCGAGCACCTCGTTGCTGCCATCGAAAAGCAATATGACCTGATCGTCGTGAACTTCGCCAATCCCGACATGGTCGGTCATACGGGCATTGTTCCCGCGGCCGTAGCAGCGTGCGAAGCCGTCGATGCGGGTGTTGGCGCGGCCATGGCGGCGCTGGACAAAGTTGGAGGCGCCATGATCGTCACAGCCGATCACGGCAATTGCGATATGATGATCGATCCTGTGTCGGGAGGGCCGCACACGGCGCACACCCTGAACCCGGTACCTGTGATCCTCTATAATGGTCCCAAAGGCGTTACGATGCAGGACGGGCGTTTGGCCGATCTTGCTCCGTCGATCCTTGCCCTGATGGGACTGGACCGACCTGCCGAAATGACCGGCGAGATCCTGTTTTCGTGAGAATGATTGCGTTATTCGCTGCGCTTTTTGCGCTAGGTTTTCCGGCAACCGCTCAGGAAGATCCGGCGCTGGCGGCGCAGCGGGCCGCTCAGATGCTGGAGCGCGCTGCGCTGACGATGTCCGAAGCTGACGGCGCGCGGGATCGCGTCGATGCCTTGACCGAAACGGTTCGGGCTTATGAAGAAGGGCTTGCTGCTCTGCGTGAGGGTCTGCGCCGCGCTGCTATTCGCGAACAATCGATTGAGATCGTTTTTGAGGCCGAACAAGACCAGCTTGGCCGCTTGCTTGGGGTTTTGCAAAATATGCAAGCCGCCCCTGCGCCGTTATTGTTAATTCACCCCTCTGGCCCAGTTGGCACCGCGCGGTCGGGCATGATCGTCTCGGATGTCACGCCCGCTGTGGCCGCTGATGCTTTGGCACTGCGCACGCAGCTTGAAGAACTGGCCGCCCTTCGCGCCTTGCAAGAAGCCGCGCATGCGCAGCTTGCTGATGGGCTTATCGGCGTCCAAGACGCCCGCGTTGCACTCAGTCAGGCTATGGCCGACAGACGGACTTTGCCGCCACGTTTTACGGCAGATACCGAAGCGCTGATCCGCATTACCGAAGGCGCAGAAACGTTGGATGGATTTGCTGATGCGATCCGTTCTTTGGAGGTGCTCGACGTTGCCGATGCCCCCTTGCCAAGCTTTCGGAGCGCGCAAGGCAGTCTGCCCTTGCCTGTTCGCGGGCGGCTGTTGCGGGGCTTTAATACTTCAGACGCCGCTGGCATCACGCGGCCCGGCTATATTCTGGCAACTGAGCCGCGCGCGCTGGTCACTGCGCCGTGGCACGCCACAATCCGCTATGCCGGCCCCCTTTTGGACTACGGAACCGTCACGATTTTGGAACCCGAAGGTGATCATTTGTTGATTTTGGCCGGGCTTGGTGAGGTTTACGTCACGGCAGGTCAACTGCTTTCCGCCGGTGATCCCATTGGATTAATGGGCGGCGCGGCGCCAAACCGCGAAGAATTGATCAGTTCTGATGTCCAAACGACTGGCACAGATCTGTCTGAAACGCTTTATATAGAGTTAAGAGCGGCAGGAGACCCGGTAGATCCGGGGCTTTGGTTTGCTGCAAATGATTAGGTGAGGAAGACTCCATGAAGAAATTTGTGATGGCAGCCCTTGGCGGCACGGCAGCAGGCGTCTTGCTGACGACCCAAGTGGCTGGCCCTCTTATCGCTCAGGAAAATGCCCGCAACACAACAGTCTATGAACAGCTTGACCTGTTTGGCGATGTATTTGAACGCATCCGAACCTATTATGTCGAGGATGTTGACGAGGCCGAACTGATCGAAGCTGCCATTAATGGCATGCTGACCTCGCTTGACCCTCATAGTTCATACCTGCCCCCCGAAGATCATGAGGCAATGCAAGTGCAGACTCGCGGCGAATTTGGTGGTCTGGGCATCGAGGTCACGCAAGAAGATGGCTTTGTGAAAGTCATTACCCCAATGGACGGCACCCCTGCCTTTGACGCCGGTGTCGAAGCGGGCGATTTCATCACGCATGTCGACGGCACCTCGTTGCTTGGCTTGCCGTTGTCCGACGCTGTTGAACTGATGCGCGGCGAAATTGGGTCTGAGATTGTCATCACTGTTGTGCGCGAAGGCGAAGAAGAGCCGCTCGAAATCACCATCGTCCGCGACCGCATCCGTTTAACCGCCGTACGTCACCGCCTTGAAGGCAACACGGCCGTGTTGCGTGTCGCAGGTTTCACCGATCAAACCTATCCCAACCTGCGTGACGGGCTTGAAGAGATGATTGAAGAGGTTGGCGGCATCGAAAATCTCGAGGGCGTCGTTCTAGATCTGCGCAACAACCCAGGTGGTCTGCTGACCCAAGCGATTCGCGTTTCCGATGCCTTCCTAGAGCAAGGCGAAATCGTCTCGACCCGTGGGCGCGACCCGGAAGATGGCGAGCGCTACAACGCAACACCCGGCGACCTTATTGAAGGCCTGCCCATGGTTGTGCTGATCAATGGCGGCTCGGCATCTGCATCCGAGATTGTGGCGGGTGCCCTGCAAGACCACCATCGCGCCGTTATTGTCGGCACAAACAGCTTTGGCAAAGGCTCGGTTCAGTCTGTGATGCCTGTTCAGGGTGACGGCGCGATGCGTTTGACCACCTCGCTTTACTACACGCCTTCTGGTCGCTCGATCCAAGCGCTTGGCGTTGCGCCGGACATTCTGGTTGAGCAGCGCGAAATTGGCGATGTTGAAGAAAGCGCTTTCCCTGAGCGGACCGAAGCGTCTTTGCGCGGCTCACTGGCCAACGGATCTTTGACCGAAGATGAGATCCGTCAGCTTGAAGAAGAGCAGGAAGCCGCCCGCGCCGCCGCTGAGCTGCGCGCAGAAGATTATCAGATGGCTTATGCCATTGATATTCTTGCGGGTTTGAACGCTTTGCGCCCTCGGTAAGGGCAAAAATGTGGCTCTTACCCCTTTAAAAGATCGGCCCTACAGGCCCTGTGTCGGCGTGGTTTTAATTAACCACGCCGGTCGCGTTTTTGCCGGTCAACGTGCCGACATGACGACGCCCGCATGGCAAATGCCTCAAGGTGGCGTTGATGATGGCGAAGAAGCTGAAGCTGCGGCACGTCGCGAATTGCTGGAAGAAACGGGCGTTAGCCCCGATCACGTGACGCTTTTGGCTGAGACCCAAAATTGGCTGCCCTATGATTTTCCCGATGACGTGGCTGACAAACGTTGGAAAGGGCGGTTCCGTGGGCAGGAACAAAAGTGGTTCCTGATGCGGCTAGAGGCGGCGGATGACGTGATCGATCTGCTCTACAAAGACGTCGAATTTTCCGAATGGCGCTGGATGGATGCGCAAGAACTTCTGAACCATATCGTCCCGTTCAAACTCCCTATTTACGAAGCAGTTCTGGCGGAGTTTTCGCTGACCTGAACAAATGGCTATCTTTTTCATCTTAGTTAGTGTAATTATCTCACTAATTAAGACGAGGCCATTTCCATGAACCGCTCAATTCTCTTCGCAATCTCTCTTTGCCTTCTGCCCATTCAGGCTCTGGCGAGCACATGTATTGGCATGGCCGTCAACGATCATAATCTTCGGCGCGTGCAAGGCGATGATAGCCTGGTGCTGGTCTTCGGCACTTTCACGCACGACCACTCTCTTTTTGGAAACAGCTTTTTCAGTCTCGGGTTTCACTCAGAAAGTGAAGATTCGGTTGAACAACCCGGTGGTGATGAAGGCGTCCAACTCGATCCCTGGGACCTCTATATTGAATCAGGTGGCGGGGAGATACGTGATGTTTTTCAGGACGATGTCCCATCTCCCTTTAGCTATGTGGCTACATTCTCGGGTCATATCGGCTCAGCTGAGGGCTTTGTTACGCCATCCGAATTTGAGCTTGAGGTGTCCGGGGTTTGCGTGGAAGGCTATTGTGGTTCCAGCCTCCAAACAGGCACTGAAGCGCTCGCCATTCTTCGGATTGATGCCGAAGGAGGCTATCGCTTGGAAAGCGGGGCCTGCTCGCAAGCCTGGCACGCCGAGCCCAGCGCCGAAGAGCTGGACCATGCCCTATCCTGTTTGGGCGAAGGAGGCTGCTAACGCGTAGTCATAAGCAGGATTTAGCGGAAAATCTGGCGGGATGCCCAAGGATCGCCAAGCGAGCTGCGTCCAATGCTATAGATAACAGTGATTTCAAACTCGGAGCTTTTCCATGCGCCTTTTCATTGCTGCTCTTTTGACGGCCGCGCTGCCGACCCAATCATTCGCCCTGTCCTGCATGATGTGGGATGCGGCTGATGTTTATAACCGCGCGGCAGAGTCCGAGACCCGCTATCTGATTGTCCACGGCGCGTTCTTGCGCAATGGCCCCGATCTGATCGAACCTGATACGTTGGTCCTTGATGGGGCGCAAACACCGTATTCTTATCAGGCGGTTTTCTTCGGCAATATCGCCAGCCGTGTGGGGTTTCGCACGCCAACAGAACTTGAGGTGACGGTAAACGTGCCCTGTGTGGCCAGTTGGTGCGGGTTTGAGCCACCCGAAGGTCAAGAGGTCTTGGCCTTTCTCGAGGTAGATGATGATCGGAATTACCGACTCGTCTCTGGCCCCTGCCCTTTTGCCCTGAATAGCGCCCCGACCGAGGCTGACCTTAATCAAATCACCGCCTGCATGGCCGGCGAGGATTGCGCGCCGTTTCACTGATTGTTTCTGCGGTTCTTTTCTAGGCGCAGACCTCTCTACAAATGAGAACAAAAAGTGAATATAATGGGGTATGAGATTCGCCGAACTCTCCATAACCTCCAACTTCACGTTCCTCACCGGCGGCTCGCACCCGCAGGAATACGCTGCACGTGCTGCGCTGTTGGGGATCGATGCGATTGCCATTGCCGATGAAAACTCGGTCGCAGGCATCGTGCGCGCCTTTGCCGAGCTAAAAGAGATCGCCCGCCAGATCCGCGCGAGGCAAGAATTTGACACAGACCCGATTGGCCCGCCCAAACCGGATGACCTGCCCAAACCACCCCGCGCCCCGATCGACCACCTGCCCCGGCTCATTCCCGGGGCCACATTGGTGTTACATGAAGGGATCACAGTCACCGCCCTGCCCCGCACACGCAAAGGTTGGGGTAATCTCTGCCGCATGCTTTCTGCTGGGCGGCTGCGCGCCGATAAGGGCGACTGCCATCTTCACATCACGGATCTTTTGGAGTTTGGCGATGAGCTTGAATTGCTCCTGCACGGCCCGAACCAGTCGCAAAGCCATCCACGCGGCGCGGGCGAGTGGCAGAAACTCGCGCGCCGCCTGACGCGCCGCTTTGGTCCGGCCTGCCATCTTTTGATGGCGCCGGACTATAACGGGCAGGATCAAATCCGATTCGACCATTTGGCCGCCCTCGCCAAAACCCTTGCCATCCCCCTGATCGCTTCGGCCCGCCCATTGATGCATCACGGCGGGCGCAGGCGCCTGACCGATGTGCTGACCTGCATCCGCGAGGGTCTCAAGGTCGAAGAACTGGGCCGCGCCGCCCAGGCCAATAGTGAACAACGCCTGCGCAGCCCCACCGAGATGGCCCGAATCTTTGCTCGCTATCCAGAAGCCGTTTCCAACAGCCTGACCATCGCGGAAAAATGCCAGTTTCGCATTGATGAGCTGCGCTATGAATACCCGTCTGAAATCGCAGATGGCGAAACCGCGTCCGAACGTCTGACCCGGCTGGCCCATGATGGCCTGCGATGGCGCTACCCCGATGGCGCGCCGGACAAAGCCAAGCGCATGCTGGATCATGAGCTGACCCTCATCGCCAAGCTGGGCTATGAGCCCTATTTCCTGACTGTTCATGACATCGTGAAATTCGCGCGCGGCAAAGGCATCCTCTGTCAGGGTCGCGGGTCTGCCGCCAATTCCATCACCTGCTACTGCCTCGGCGTCACCTCGGTCAGTCCCGAAATTGGCACTATGGTCTTTGAGCGTTTCGTCTCAGAGGCGCGGGATGAGCCGCCCGATATCGATGTTGATTTCGAACATGAACGGCGCGAGGAGGTGATCCAGCATATTTACGAGCGCTATGGCCGCCACCGCGCCGGGCTTTGCGCCACTGTCATCCACTACCGCGGCAAGCGCGCGGTGCGCGAGGTGGGCAGCGCAATGGGGCTTAGTCAGGATCTTCTTGGTGCGCTCAGCTCGCAAATCTGGGGTTGGGGCGGCAGCCGCGATCTGGCCGATCAACGCCTGCGCGAATTGGGTCTTGATCCCACCGACCGGCGCCTCCGACAAACCATGCAGCTGGTCGAGGAAATCCAAGGCTTTCCTCGCCACCTTTCCCAACATGTCGGCGGCTTTGTCATCACCGAGGGCCGGCTGGATGAACTTGTGCCTATTGAGAACGCCTCGATGGAGGATCGCACAGTCATTTGCTGGGACAAGGACGATATCGACACGCTTGGCATCCTCAAGGTCGACGTGCTGGCGCTTGGTATGCTGACCTGCATCCGCAAGGGCTTTGATCTGCTGACCGAACACCATGGGATGGATTACACGCTCGCCACCCTCCCGCAGGAGGATCCGCGCGTTTATGACATGCTCTGCCGCGCCGATAGTCTGGGTGTCTTTCAGGTCGAAAGCCGCGCGCAGATGAACTTCCTGCCGCGGATGCGCCCGCGTAATTTCTATGACCTTGTCATTCAGGTCGCGATCATTCGCCCCGGCCCCATTCAGGGCGACATGGTGCACCCCTTTATTCGCCGCAGGAATGGAGAGGAGCAGGTCAGCTTTCCTTCCGATGAGCTGGGCGCGGTCCTCGGGAAAACCCTTGGCGTGCCGCTGTTTCAGGAACAGGCCATGCAGATCGCCATTATCGGCGCCGGGTTTACGCCTGAACAGGCCGACCGCCTGCGCCGGTCGCTTGCCACTTTCAAGAAACATGGGTCTGTCAGTGAATTTCGCACGCTCTTTATGAAAGGCATGCGCGCCAAAGGTTATGAAGAGGATTTCGCAGAGCGCTGTTTTAGCCAAATCGAAGGCTTCGGCAGCTACGGCTTTCCCGAAAGCCATGCGGCCAGTTTTGCGTTTCTGGTCTATGCCTCAAGCTGGCTCAAATGCCATCACCCTGGCATCTTTGCCTGCGCCTTGCTGAACAGCCAGCCGATGGGGTTCTACGCCCCCGCCCAGATCGTGCGCGATGCCCGCGAACATGGGGTCGAGGTGCGCCCGGTGGATATCAATGAAAGCTATTGGGACAACCGGATGGAGCATGATGGCAAGGGCGGGCTGGCCCTGCGACTTGGGTTTCGGCAAATCAAATCGATACGCGAGGAGGACGCCAAATGGCTGGTCGCGGCGCGCGGCAATGGCTATCGCGCGGTCGAGGATGTCTGGCGTCGCGCGGGCCTTGGCGCGCGGGTTCTCAGCATTCTGGCCGAGGCGGATGCGTTCAAAAGCCTTGGCCTGTCGCGCCGCGATGCCCTTTGGGCGGCCAAGGCGCTGCTGCCGGTCGAACCCCTGCCGCTTTTCACCGGCGACATGGATGGTGAGGCGATAGACGAACCTTGGGTCGATCTGCCGAAGATGACCGAAGGCGAAGAAGTGGTCGAAGATTACGTCTCAATGCGCCTGACACTCCGCACCCATCCTGTTGCGCTGATCCGGCACATGCTCAGCCCCGGATGGGGGAGCAAAGCCGGGCCATCGCCAGAGCAGCGGCTCGCGCCAGAACACTAAGATCAACCCGTTATCTGACGCTCGTAGTCTTCGCCATCAAACCAACCCAAAGCTGCTGTGACCTTCATATCCTCATTAAGGTCCCATTCTTCCCAGCCCTGCACATCCAATGCATTACCGGTTTCGGCGTGATGCCCGGTAAAGGACCACAAATAAGCAGCGTGAAACCCGGCGCCGCGGATGCCGTTACAAGTAATATGCAAGTCAGGCACAGCCGCATGAAATCCAGCAGCCATCTTGGCTATTTCAGCATGCCCTACCGACGGCTCGCCCCGATTAATGACCACGCTGCTGCTGGGTGTGTGGAAAGACGCCACTCTCTCTGGAATCTTCGAGTTCCATGCAGCGGTGTAGCGCTCCGCAAGCGCATCCAATTCAGCCTGAGTAAATGACATTCGCTCCTCCCTGATATTGTGCCTTGGTGACCTTGGCAGCGTCACTAGAGAATAACCAGCGCTTTTGAATGGGATGGCCCGGCGGCCTAAACGCCTTGATTCCGGGCCGGACACCTCACCTAATGAAACGTGAGGAGGTACTGCCATGATCAACCACATTCTCTACGCAGATGAGGCAGGGGAAAGCCATTGGCGAAACGAGGCCATCACGCTCACCGAAAAGACCTTTGCGCCGCCCGCAAGCGATATCCATGTCTCGGAGACGCAAGCCGTCAGCGCCCTTACCTTCCTTACCTTGCGCGCCGGCTGGAACGAGCCCATCCACTCAAGCCCTGCCGCACAGGTGTTGCTCTGCCTTTCCGGCGCCGTTCGTGTGACGGCCAGTGACGGTGACATCCGAGAGATCGGGCCGGGCGGTATCTGGACCATGACAGACACCGCCGGAAAGGGCCATCATACCGAAGTCATAAGCGACGTGGATTTCACGGCAGCGATTGTGCAGATCGCCTAGCCGTTTTCATACGCCCAAGAGATCATCTGGGCCGGGTCTTCATCGCCCAGCCCATTCTCAACAGCTGCCCCAAAATGCCGCTGCGCCTCGGTCAGCATATTCGATGGCAGGCCAAAGGACTGCACCACGCGCAAGAATACATCTGCATCTTTGACGGCGGCCGTAATGGCAAAGCCGACCGTGTCATCCTCCCCCAAGGCTTTCGGAATGCGGTCGGTAACCATCGGCAAACCCGCCGGGCCACTGCATAAAATGCGCAGAACGGTTTCCAAGGGCAATCCTGCCTTTCGGGCCATCGGCATAAACTCCATCAACCCATTGAAATAGGTTTGGAGCATTCCGTTATTGATGGTTTTCATCACCAACCCGGCGCCAAGCGGTCCAACATGCAAAAGCCGCGCGGTCAGTGGCGCGAGCAAATCCACAGCGCGGGCCGCTGTTTGGTCATCACCGCCAATAAAGACGCCGCAAACACCCGCCAAAACCAGCTCGGGCCCGCCAGATATCGGCCCATCCACAGCCGCTGCGCCTTTCGCATTGATCCCTTCGATCCGGGCGTTCAGCACGTCGGGGGTCACGGTGCTGGTCTCGATAATAAGTTTCCCAGACAAATCCAGCGCCAAAAGCGCGTCCAACATTTCGCCCACGGCAGTATCGTCATAAAGACTGAGGATCAGGACATCGCTGGCGGCGGTTAGTGCGGCCAGATCGGTGGTGCAGTCCACACCCTCGACCGCGCGGCCACTGCGGGTCCAGCCCTGAACAGCCTGCCCTTCACTGGCAAACCTTTGTGCAATCGCTGCGCCCATTCGACCAAGGCCAATTATTCCATATCGCGTCATATTCTGCCCCTAAAGACCATATTTCCCGTGGTTCTGGCCAAGCTGCCGCATCACCCGGACCAGTTCGAAACTAATGCCCGGCTCAGACAGCGCGTGACCGGCGGCACGCACCATTTGCAGCCGCCCTTCGCGCCATCCCTGATTGAGCAAATAGGCCGATTGCGGCGGGCAGATCATGTCGTAACGCCCCTGCACGATGACACCCGGAATATGGGCAATCTTATCAAGGTTGCTGAGGATCTGCTGGCTTTCATCCAGAAAGGCGCGGTTCTGGAAATAGTGGTTCTCCAGACGTGCAAAGGCGCGGGCATACTCAGCCGGCGCCTCACCTGCATGGCCATCGCTTTCAATCGACGCCAGTGCATTTTCCCACGCGGCCCAAGCACGCGCAAAACGGGTTTCTTCCATCAGATCACCGGAAAACAGCCGCCGGTGATAAGCGCCGATAAGGTCATCTTGTTCTTCAACTGGCACCAAGTCGCGAAACCGTGCCCATTGCTCAGGCCAAAAAGCAGACGCGCCGCCGCCATAGAACCAGTTTAGCTCACGTTCTGTCGCCAGAAACACGCCGCGCAACGCCAGATAGGCCACATGGTCCGGGCAAGCCTGTGCATAGACAAGCGCAAGGGTCGCGCCCCAGCTGCCACCAAAGACGGCCCATTTTTCAATGCCCAGATCCGTGCGTATACGCTCGATGTCATCAACCAGATGCCACGTTGTGTTGTTTTCAACGGACGCATGAGGTCGTGACCGCCCACAGCCGCGTTGATCAAAAAGAATGACGCGCCAAACCTCGGGGTCAAAATATCTGCGCATGGCCGGACTACACCCACCACCGGGCCCGCCGTGAAGGACAACAACCGGCGCGCCATTCGGGTTTCCGGCCTGCTCAACATAGATCTGATGCCCATCGCCCATATCAATCATCCGCTGATCGAAGGCCTCGATCGGTGGGTAGAGATAGGCGCCTGCGCGCTTTTGGCCAGAGAACTTGTCCATGAATGCCTTATATAGATCAGTGAAACGGGCGTTATAGCCCCAGAGTGACAAGAAGCTGCGAGGATGTCCATGAACACCGCACAAACCACCGTTGATCCCGCCGAGGTCGCCAAGTTCGAGGCAATGGCCGCTGAATGGTGGGACCCTAAGGGCAAATTTGCGCCGCTTCATATGATGAACCCGATCCGATTGGATTACATTACCAGTCAGATTGCCTATGAATTTGACCGCGATCTGACCAAAGATGCGCCATTTGCCGGGTTGCGCTTGCTTGATATCGGATGCGGCGGCGGGCTTTTGTCCGAACCGATGGCGCGACTAGGGGCCACGGTCGTGGGCGCGGATGCGGCGGAACGCAATATTCCCGTGGCGCGTCTGCACGCTGAACAAAGCGGTTTGGACATTGACTACCGTCACATCACCGCAGAAGAGATGGCCGCAGCTGGTGAAGCCTTCGATGTCGTTCTGAATATGGAAGTTGTTGAACATGTGGCCAGCCCGCCCGCTTACCTGACGGCCTGTCAGCAATTGCTGAAGCCCGGCGGGCTAATGGTGTGTTCCACCCTGAACCGTAATCCAAAAAGCTTTGCGGCTGCGATTGTCGGCGCGGAATGGGTCATGAGGTGGCTGCCAAAGGGCACACATGATTGGTCGAAATTCATCACACCGGATGAGCTCTACCAAATGATCGCTGACGCGGGCCTTGATCCCGTGGATCGCAAGGGGTTCGTCTTTAACCCAATCTCTTGGCAGTGGTCGATTTCGGATCGCGATTTGAGCGTCAATTACGTGACAGCCTCGGTCAAACGCTGATCACTCTTGGTTCAGTTCCAATTCCATCCGCATTTCACGAATAATTGGCAAGGCTGACCGAACCCGGTCCGCCCCCACTTCCTGTACGGTCCGACCAAGAAGCGGCGCAACGGATTGCAAAGCGGCATCACGAGCCGAACGGCCCGACGGGCTAATCGCAACAAATTTACGGCGGGCATCGTCCCAATCTGGACGAATATGAACATGCCCGGCGGCCTCTAGCTTGCCCAACGTATTGGTCATCGCGCCGCGAGTGACGTGAAACAGCCGGGCCAGTTGTGCGGGGCTGCGTTCCTCATTTGACCGTGCAAGATGGTTGAGAACCGAAAAATGGCTTAGCTCCATTCCTTTGGGCAAAGCCTTGGCCAACATCGCGCGGGCAAGCTGATCAACCATGAAAAGCTCGGAATAAAGCGCGATGGCGAGGGGTTCTTCGGTTGTGTTCATGTAACCAATTTATACGGACGGTCATGGCCCAGCGAAGGGATGCGTGCCCGAGCCTTGTCCACTTCCTTAAGGTCGATGTCAATGAAATGAAGGCCGGGGTCCGTTCCCGCGTCCAGAAGAATTTCGCCCCAGGGGGCGACAACAAGGCTATGACCGTATGTCTGACGCGGCTTGCCATGGCGCGCAGAATGAGTGCCGGTTTGCGCGGGCGCAAATACGAAAGACCCCGTTTCAATGGCCCGAGCGCGCAGCAAACTTTCCCAATGGGGCGCACCAGTAACAGGCGAAAAGGCCGACGGCACGGTCAAAATCTGTGCCCCCGCTTGCGCCAGATCGCGATAAAGCTGGCCGAACCGCACATCGTAACAAATGCTCATCCCGAATTTGGCCAACGGCGTATCAACAACGACGGCCCGGTCGCCTGGACGGTAGCCGTCGGATTCGCGAAAGGTTTCTTCGGCAGATACGGTCACATCAAACATATGCAGCTTGTCGTACCAACCGGCGACGCGGCCAGATGGGGTGATCAGGAAAGACCGATTGGCAAAACGACCATCAGCACCCGTTGTCTTTAACGCCAAAGACCCCAGCAAAACCCAAATATTCATTTCAGCGGCGGCTACTTTTACACCCGACAGGACGATGTCCCGCGATTCGCGCGCCAATACATCTGATTGGTGGCTGCGGCTGAGCGAGACGCAGTTACAGACCTCGGGCGTCATAAGGATATCGGCACCGCCATCGGCAGCATCCTCAATAGCATTAATAATCGTTGTCAGATTTTCCTCGGGCTGATCCGAAGATTGCATCTGCAAGATTGCGGAACGCATGTCACCCTTTCAGGAGGTTATCCAATTTTCCAGCACGTTCGAGCGCTGATAGATCATCAAAGCCACCAACGTGCGATGCCCCAACGAAAATCTGAGGCACGGTATGACGACCATTCGCACGGTCCAACATTTCCTGACGTTTTTCTGGCTGCCGCGCGACGTTGTATTCTACAAAGCTTACTTCTTTTTCCGTCAAGAGTCGCTTTGCCGCGTGACAATAGCCGCAAAGCGGCGAGGTATAAATTTCAACTGTTTGCATGTTTTTTGTTCCGGCGTTGAATGGCTCGCATCTATTTAGGCATCCTTGGCGACGCGCGCTAGGGCCAGCACGTTCACAGTTTGTGCACCGGCGGAAAAACACGCCTCAGTTGCAGCAGAAAACGTGGCGCCAGAGGTCATCACATCATCGATCAAGAGCACGTGGCCTCCTGCCATACGGGCGCGATGCCGTTCGTTGGGGCGAATGGCCGTGCGCAGGTTTTCGAACCTTTCCTCGCGGGTATTGCCATCCTGCGAGGCCGTAGCGCGATTGCGGATCAGGCCGTCAGGCAAAACCTCGCCTTTTCCACTGCAGCGGACCATCGCCTGCGCCAGAAGCGCAGATTGATTAGCGCGGCGTCGAAAAAGGCGAAACCAGTGTAATGGAATTGGGATAACAAGCGTATTATTTTGCAGAAGGTCCCCAGCAGCCCGCACAAGCCAACGACCCGAGGCCCGAGCGATTTCAGCTCTGTCCCCGTGTTTCAACGCAAGAACCATTTTGCGCCCATTTCCTGAATAGGTCACAGCGGCGCGGCCATGGGTCCAAGGGCGTGCGATAATCATACAATCATCACAGCGTAGCCCGGGCTCGGCATCGACTCCGGGTAAAGGTGTGCCGCAAGCATCGCATGCCGCACCCGAGATAAAACCGGTTTCGGACCAACAAGGGCCACAAAGGCCAAATTCGGTCTCGACGAGCGCACCGCAACTAATGCATTCGGGCGGAAAAACCGCATTCACAGCTGTTTGCAATTTCATCTCTGCCCCCTAGGTTGCAGCGCAATGACACAAGACATTCAAAATCCTTCGCGTCCACCGCGGCTGATAGACCCCAAGGCCCTTGCCCATCGACGCGCTCGTGCGCAGTTGGATCAAGCTGGGTTCTTGCAGGAAGAAGCCCAGTTCGAGCTTCAGGAAAGACTGCTCGACGTTAACAGATCGTTTAAATCTCCGGCCATCGTGACGCCTTTCCCGGATTTCTGGGCAAATTTTCTGCCCGGCGCGCGGATCGTGCCGGATGCGGAAGTGCTTGACCTGGAGCCTGCCGCGCATGATCTGGTGATCCATGCAATGGGTCTGCATTGGGCCGAAGACCCGGTAGGGCAACTGGTGCAATGCCGCCGCGCTTTGCAGCCCGATGGGTTAATGATGGTCGCGATGCTTGGCGGTGAGACATTATCCGAGCTGCGTGCCGTGCTGGCTGAGGCGGAAGCATCCGTCATGGGCGGGTTAAGCCCTCGCGTCGCACCTATGGGTGAAATTCGCGATCTAGGCGGGCTGTTGTCTCGGGCGGGCTTGTCCTTGCCAGTTGCCGACCGCATTCCGCGCCGTGTCACTTACCAAACCGCCCTGCATTTGATGCGAGACCTTCGGGATATGGGCGAGACCAATGCGCTGGCCGCGCGCCACCGCGCCATTCCTCCGCGCGCGCTGTTTGCCGAGGCTTCCCGGCTTTATGCAGAGCATTTCCCAGCCGAAGATGGCCGTATCACAGCAACGTTCGAGCTGGTGTTTCTGACGGGTTGGGCCCCGCATGAAAGCCAGCAAAAGCCCCTGCGCCCGGGATCGGCCGCGCACCGGCTTGCCGAAGCTTTGGAAACCACCGAATTTGATGAGGGCGCCCAGCCCGTCCCCGTGATCAAGAAAGACCCGATATGACGAACGCCTTGCCGCATGCACCTGCCGACCATCCGCCCGTAAAATTTGGCAAGATCGGCATTCTTCTGGCCAATCTGGGTACGCCGGACGATTACTCTTATTGGCCGATGCGCCGGTATTTGAACGAGTTTCTGTCTGATCAGCGGGTCATCGATTATCCAAAATGGAAATGGCAGCCAATCCTGCAAGGGATCATCCTAACCAAACGGCCTTTCAGCAGCGGCGAGGCTTACAAATCCATCTGGAATCACGACAAGGGCGAAAGCCCGTTGATGACCATCACGAAAGATCAAACAGCCGCGTTGGTCACTGAAATGAACGCGCGGCATGGCGATAAAGTCATGGTTGATTTCTGTATGCGCTATGGCAATCCATCGACCAAATCTAAAGTCCGCGCGATGGTTGAGGCGGGATGCGACAAAATCCTGTTCGTGCCCCTTTACCCACAATATGCGGGCGCAACGTCTGCCACCGCCAATGACCAGTTTTTCCGCGCTTTGATGGAGGAAACTTGGCAACCCTCCGTTCGCACTCTGCCCGCCTATTTCAATCATCCGGCGTATGTTGACGCGCTGGCTGGTTCGGTTCGCGACGCATATGCAGAGATGGAGCAAAAACCAGATGTATTGGTCGCATCCTATCACGGCATGCCCGAACGGTATCTGATGCAGGGCGACCCCTATCACTGCCAGTGTCAAAAAACGACGCGGTTGGTCCGAGAGGCTTTGGGCTGGGACAAGAGCGAGATTGTCACAACATTCCAGAGCAAATTTGGCCCGGAGGAATGGTTGAAACCTTACACAGTCGAAGAAGTTGCACGGCTAGCAGAAGCGGGCAAAAAGCGAATTGCCGTCATCGCCCCGGCCTTTTCTGCCGATTGCATTGAGACGCTGGAAGAAATCAACGAAGAGATACAGGAAGCCTTTGTCGAGGCAGGTGGTGAAAGCTTCACCTATATTCCTTGCCTCAACGATCAGGCACACCACATCACCGCGCTGGCGCAGGTGATTGACGAAAACCTAGGTGGTTGGATTTAGGCTGCGACCGGACGGCCCGCGAACATATTGTCGCCTACGCTGACAACAATAAGCCCGTTCTCAAGCTGCTTCACAAACATGCCCTGCACGGAAACACAGGATCCTACAATAATAGTCTTAAGCACCGAATTGCCCCCCAATTGGTCACTGGGGCAGAATATATGGCAAAATTGAGGCAGAATAAAATAATAAATTTCTAAAATTCGAACAATCGGCGGAGAATCACTGAGAAAATCTCAGAGCCAATCGCGCAATATCGGGATGAGGGGCAGATCCGCAGCAGGCATAGGGTATTCCCGCAACTGATTCGGGCGGACCCATGCCAGCGCTTGCCCTTCGTTACCTGTGACAATTCCTTCCCACTTCCGGCACGCAAAAAGCGGCATTAGCAGATGGAAATTTTCGTAGGTATGACTCGCAAAGGTTAGTGGCGCGAGGCAGCTTTGCCATGTCTCGATGCCCAGCTCTTCTTGCAACTCGCGGATCAGCGCGGCCTCGGGCGTTTCGCCGGGTTCGACTTTGCCGCCCGGAAACTCCCAAAGACCCGCCATTGATTTACCCTCGGGGCGCTGCGCAAGCAGGACGCGCCCCTCGGGATCAATCAGCGCTACAGCCGAAACCAGAACTGTTTTCACGATCGGTAATCCGCGTTGATGGTGATGTAGCCATGGGTCAAATCGCAGGTCCAGACGGATGCCTGCGCTTTGCCAATCCCCATATCAACGGCAATCACCAACTCATCGTTTTTCATGTACTCGGCGCCTGCCTCTTCCGAATAGCTGGGGCTAACCCAGCCTTTTTCGGCCACGAGGACGTCACCGAAAGAAATCGACAAAAGATCGCGATCGGCTACGGCCCCGGATTTACCGACCGCCATAACGACGCGCCCCCAATTTGGATCTTCGCCAGCAATAGCCGTTTTGACCAAGGGGCTATCCGCAATGGACCGTGCCACTTTGTCGGCGTCCAAAGCTGATTTCGCGCCCGTAACCCGGACCTCAACCAATTTCGTAGCGCCCTCGCCATCGCGGACGACTTGCAGGGCAAGATCCTTGAGGACGGTATGCAGGCCCTCTGCAAAATTGCGGCCGTCTTGCGTGCGCGCCGACGTGATCGGCCGGTTCGCCGCCATACCGGTGGCCGCGACCATCACGGTGTCAGATGTCGACGTATCGCTATCAACCGTCACGGCATTGAACGAGGTCTTGATCCCTACGCTTAGCATCGTTTGAAGGGCGTCCGGCGTTACGGCGGCATCGGTGAAGACATAGGCCAACATGGTCGCCATATCAGGCGCAATCATACCAGAGCCTTTGGCAAAGCCCGCAATCGTCACGGGCTTTCCGTCAAGCTCCACTTGGGCAACGGCGCCCTTTGGAAACGTGTCGGTTGTCATGATGGCTTTGGCCGCATTGGGCCAGTTATCGGCAGAAAGTTCAGCCTTTAGGTTCGAAATCGCAGCCGTGATTTTTTCGGAGGGCAAAGGCTCACCAATCACGCCGGTTGACGCGGTGAAGACATTGCCAACTGGCAAACCGAGCGCGGCAGAGACCGCGGTGGCGACATCGTCGACCGTTTGCTGACCCGCATGGCCGGTAAAGGCGTTGGAATTGCCTGCATTCACAAGGATCGCAAACCCTTTGGTGGCACTGTTATCCAGCGCCGCCAATTTGGCCTCACAATCCAAAACGGGTGCAGAGCGCGTTGAAGAGCGCGTGAAAACACCCGCAATCGAACTTCCCGGCGCAAGTTCTGCCAACATCACGTCATCACGGCCTTGGTATTTCACGCCAGCAGCAACGGCAGAAAGACGCACACCGTCGATGGATGGAATATTTGGAAACCCGTCTTTTGGGGCCAGCGGCGATACCGCAGGCCCCTTTTGTGTATCAACAGGTTGGGCGGTGCCCGAGCTCAAAGCATCAATCTCAGCACGGGCCTCTTTCAGCTTCTTGCGCAGCACATTCAGCTTTGCCTTCAGCTCGGCGGTTTCGTCACCACTCTCACTCATTTATTTGGCCTTTCCCAACACCAGAACAATAAGGGGCCTTAGTTCGCCAGCAGATCCACATTCCGGATCAACATCGGGTCAACCGACACTTCTGCCCGGTCAATCTCGGCCGCTTCGGTGAGCGCCTCGATGTGGGTGTCGACGCGGTTGCGACGCAGGGCTTCTTCCAGCTCATCACGAACAACAGCCATTTCAGGCGCTGCCTGATCACGCGTTTCATTCAGGATAATCACGTGCCAACCAAACTGGGTTTCGGTAGGGGCAGAAACTTCGCCCACTTCCAGATCCATAACGGCGGCTTCGAATGTGGGGACCATCATACCGGCCGAGAACCAGCCAAGCAAACCACCATTGGGGCCAGAGGGGCCGGTAGAATGTTCTTGCGCGAGTTCAGCAAAATCTGCGCCAGCTTCCAATTCGTCGACCAAAGCCTGCGCGGCCTCCTCAGTTTCAACAAGAATATGGGAGGCGTTGAATTCAACGGCAGGATCTTCGCTGGCGAATTGTTCGTCATATGCGGCTTGCAATTCATCATCCGTAATTTCAGCCGATGCGATGCCATCAAGGGCCAAGGCAGCCAAAAGCGCACGGTTTTCATTTTCTACGGCAGTCGCCATATATGGCGTCAGGTCATCACCAAGGTCAGTGGCAACCAGCTCTTGCTGGATTAGCTGGTCCAGAAGACCGTTCAACAATACGTCATCGGGAAGCGACTGATATTGTTCCGGCAATTGCGAGGTGGCCACGATAATATGGCCCAAAGTGATGTCGTTGCCGTTCACAGTTGCCAAGACAGTATCGGCATCTTGGGCCACGGCGGGCGTCATCAAAAGCGCCGAGATAGCGGCACTGGCAAGAAAGTGTTTGGTCATTTAATTGGGAATCCCATGTTGATCGGCGCTGAAGAGGTTCAGAGCCTGCGTTGACACATAACTAGCAGCCCCTTATGTCCCATTCGGGTTTGTCATCGAGGCTTTGCCTAATTTGGAGTTGTTTTAGACGGCTACAAGTTGTCAAACAACCCGATGCCCATATGATTGATAAATTGCCGTCCGGGAAGGCGGCGCCGTTTTTGGAAAAGGGCCATAAGGTACATGCTAGGGCTTGGAACACTCGCAAAGAAGGTTTTTGGCACCGCCAATGACCGCAAAGTCAAAGCCGCGGGTCCGACCGTCGCCCAAATCAACGCCTTGGAAGCCGAGTTTGAAAAACTCTCGGATACCGAGATCGTGGCCAAAACCGCCGAGCTGCGCAATCGCGTACAAAACGGTGAAGCGCTTGAGGACGTTTTGGTCGAAGCTTTCGCCAATTGTCGTGAAGCCGCGCGCCGCGCTTTGGGCCTCAGAGCGCATGATGTGCAGCTGTTGGGCGGTATATTCCTGCATGAAGGCAATATTGCCGAGATGAAAACCGGCGAAGGTAAGACGCTTGTTGCGACTTTCCCGGCCTATCTGAATGCGCTTTCAGGCAAAGGCGTTCACATCGTTACGGTCAACGATTACCTGGCCAAACGAGACGCCGAATGGATGAGCAAAGTCTACACCGCGCTTGGCATGACCACTGGCGTTGTGTACCCGCGCCAGCCCGATGACGAAAAGCGCGATGCCTATGCGTCCGATATCACCTACGCGACCAATAACGAGCTTGGGTTTGACTATCTTCGCGACAACATGCGCCCCAGCCTGAAAGAAATGGCTCAACGCGGTCACAATTTCGCGATTGTGGATGAAGTCGACTCGATTTTGATCGATGAGGCGCGGACTCCGCTGATTATTTCGGGCCCATCTGCTGATCGTTCGGACCTTTATAAGGCGATGGATGCGGTCATTCCGTTTTTGACGGAAGCCCATTACACGCTTGATGAAAAGACCCGCGCCGCAACCCTGACGGATGAGGGGAACGAATTTCTTGAGGTCAAACTGGCCGAGGTTGGCATTCTGCCAGAGGGCCAGAGCCTTTATGACCCCGAATCCACGACCATCGTTCACCACGCTACCAACGCGCTGCGCGCCCATAAGATCTTCACCAAGGACAAAGAATACATTGTCCGGGATGGCGAAGTTGTTCTGATCGACGAATTCACGGGCCGGATGATGGCCGGTCGGCGCCTGTCCGAAGGCCTGCATCAGGCGATTGAGGCCAAAGAAGGCTGCGATATCCAGCCTGAAAACGTCACGCTCGCCTCGGTTACGTTCCAAAATTACTTCCGTCTTTACGGAAAGCTGGCCGGCATGACCGGGACGGCGGCCACTGAAGCCGAAGAGTTTCACTCGATTTATGGTCTGGGTGTTGTCGAAGTGCCGACGAACGTTCCTGTTGCCCGCATTGATGACGATGATCAGGTCTTCCGCACCGGTGCGGAAAAATTTACTGCCATCGTCGAAGCGATTCGCGAGTCCCACGAAAAGGGTCAGCCGGTTTTGGTCGGTACCACCTCGATCGATAAATCCGAAGAACTGGGCCGATTGCTGACCGAGGCGAACCTGCCCCACAACATCCTGAACGCGCGTCAGCACGAGCAAGAAGCGCAGATCGTCGCGGATGCCGGGAAACTGGGCGCGGTCACGATCGCCACGAACATGGCTGGTCGCGGGACCGATATTAAACTGGGCGGCAATGTCGAGTTTAAGATCATGGAAGCAATTGCTGCCGAACCCGATGGCGACCCAGAAGCGATCCGCGAGCGCATTGAAGCCGAACATAAGGGCGATGAACAGGCTGTCAAAGACGCAGGCGGGCTTTACGTTCTGGCCACAGAGCGTCACGAGAGCCGCCGCATCGACAACCAGCTGCGCGGTCGTTCTGGCCGTCAGGGTGACCCTGGCCGGTCCAGCTTCTTCCTAAGCCTCGAAGATGATCTGATGCGGATCTTTGGGTCCGAGCGGCTCGACAAGATGCTGAACACGCTTGGCATGCAAGAAGGCGAGGCCATCGTGCACCCTTGGGTCAACAAATCGCTCGAGCGCGCCCAAGCTAAGGTTGAAGGACGCAACTTCGATATTCGGAAACAGCTTCTGAAATTCGACGATGTGATGAATGACCAACGGAAGGCGATTTTTGGCCAGCGTCTTGAGATCATGGGCGCCGAGGATATCAACGAAATCACCGAGGACATGCGCCATCAGGTGATCGATGATCTGATCGACCAATACATGCCGCCAAAATCCTATGCAGACCAATGGGATTTGGATGGGCTTCACGAAGCCGTAAAAACTTCGCTGGCTCTGGACCTACCTGTTCAGGAGTGGGGCTCCGAAGAAGGTACCGATGACGAGGTTATGGCCGAACGCATCGCCAAATCCGCCGATGAATATATGGCCAAAAAGGCCGTTGAGTTTGGTCCGGACAACATGCGCAACATCGAAAAGCAGGTTTTGCTGCAGACCATCGATGGTAAATGGCGCGAGCATCTTTTGACGCTGGAACATCTTCGTTCGGTCGTTGGTTTCCGTGGCTATGCGCAACGTGATCCATTGAATGAATATAAGACCGAAGGGTTCCAACTGTTTGAAAACCTGTTGGATGGGCTCCGCACGGAAGTGACCGAGAAACTAAGCCGCATTCAGCCGCTGAGCCCTGAACAGCAACAGGAAATGTTGCGGCAAATGCAAGAACGTCAGGCCGCCCAGAACAGTGCTGCCAGCGCTGCAGGTGCGCCCGCACCAACGCCTGAAGGCGCAAAAGAAGGGTTCGATGAAAACGACCCATCAACTTGGGGCAATCCGGGGCGTAATGAAGCCTGCCCGTGCGGGTCCGGTAAAAAGTTCAAACATTGCCACGGACGCATAACTTAAGATCAAAACGGCCCGCCTTATTTGGCGGGCCACTTGTTTTCAGGGAATAAAAATTTTCACTTCCCTGCTATTTCCCCCATCTCATCGCATTATCGCCCAATTTGAGGGGGATTGTTTCCACAACTCAAATGTCGGAGACCATCATGATTTTCTCGCCTCGCGCTGTCGCCATTGGAACTCTCACAGTCGGTGCGTTCACCTTCGCCATCCTCTTTACTCAAACCCACGGGCAAATCTCAAACCCGCTGGACGCGAATAGCTGGCGCGGCATGGCCGCAGCATTTGCTGGCCCCACAACAGAACCCCAGCGCGAAGAAGTGGTCCTGACATCGGCGTCAACGTCATCCGTCCCCTCTGACGCGCCAAGCGCGCCGACCTTGAACGCGCCCGGACCGGCTCGCCCTGAACGACTTGCGCAGGATGAAGTTGCGATGCCCGGAGACGCCACCCCAGAACTTAGCGCGTTCGGCCTTCCCTGCGGCCTGACCGTATCAGCCGAGGCATTGCCAGCTGCCATGGTCGCATTGGATATAATGGACCCATGCCAGCCAGATGCGCGGGTGGTTATCGAACATTCCGGCCTCAACCTAACTGGTATGACGGACGCTGTTGGCCTGCTTTCTATGGACATTCCGGCCTTTGAGGCCCCAGCATTCTTCACCGTGCGCATGCCGGATGGCACCAATGCGTCCTCGCTCGCGATTATTCCTGACCTTCCCAATTATTCCCGCGTTGCGGTGCAGTGGTTCGAGGATCGGTCGCTTGAACTGCATGCAATGGAATTTGGCGCCGCATATGGAGAGCCCGGTCATATCTGGTTGGAAAACCCAAGCCATTCCGATCGTGCCGTTGCCGGGGAAGGCGGCTTTCTTGTCTCGCTAGGAGACGCCGACGTCGAAAACCCACTATTGGCACAAGTTTATACTTTCCCACGCGACAGCGTGCGGGACAGTGGAATGGTTCATCTGACCATCGAAGCGCCAGTAACCGAGGCAAACTGCGCGCAGCCAACCCAAGCGCGCACGATTGAAACGGATACAGATGGACATGTCGCGGTGATTGAGCTGACCTTTACACTTCCGACATGCGACGCAGTTGGCGATTATCTGGTGTTGCAAAATCTGCTGCAGGACCTGAGAGTCGCCGGGTACTGATTTCGACCGGCACCAAACCTTATGAAACACATTTTCAGGGTGGCCGTGATGGCCGCCCTTTTCGCTGTCAGTTTGATTGCATCTGCATCCGCTCAGGACGTGGAACTGCGTAGCTTTGACGGCGGGATAGAACTATCTGGCACACTAATCGGGTTTGATGGCGAGTATTACCGTGTGGAGTCCATCTTTGGCCCGCTGACAGTGGCCGCACAAGGCGTCACCTGCCGCGGGCCCGGTTGCCCGGATCTAGAAAATTTCGTGGCCGAAGTCAGCTTTCAAGGCGCCCCCGAGATTGCAAACCGCCTTTTTCCAGCATTGATCGAAAGGTTCGCCGCCAGCCGCAACATGAGCGTGCGGCGACAAATTTTGGCCGAGAACCGCTCGGTCTTTGCGCTGATCCGTGAAGAATCCGACAGCGTGGCGGCCCGCTTTTTCGTAACAGCCACCACCACGGATGCCGGGTTTGAAGCTCTGCTGGATCGGTCTGCCGATGTGGTTCTGGCCAGTCGGGTGCCAGATGCTGCCGAACAAGAAGCGGCCGAGGCGTCGGATCAGGGTGATTTGTCGATGATCGCCCGCAGCCGTGTTCTGGCGCTGGATGCATTGGTGCCGCTAGTCGCGCCGGTCAACATACTCGACGGGATTACAATTGAAGAACTTGCCCGAGTTTTCGCGGGCGAAATTACTGATTGGTCCACGCTTGGGGGGCCGGACGCAGCGATCAGTTTGCACCTTATCGCGCCCGATACTGGTCACGGCCAAGATATCGGATTTCGGATCATGGCACCTTTTGATCTGACACCATCTGATACGGTTATCCACCACGCCACCGCGCGGGACCTTACCGAGGCTGTTGCACGCGACCCTTTTGCCATCGGCATTGGAACATTATCCGCGGCTGGAAATGCGCGCGTTGTCGATTTGCAAGGCGCCTGTGGCTTTACCAGCGCTGCGACACCCAATGCCATTAAATCTGAAGATTACCCGTTGACGGCCCCGCTGTTGCTGTACCTGCCGGTGCGCCGAATGCCACAATTGGCGCGTGATTTCTTCCGCTTTTTCGAAAGCCAAGAGGCCGACCGTGTCATTCGGCGCTTGGGGTTCGTTAATCAGGGAATCACCTCTGCCCCGCTGTCATCGCAAGGCGACCGGCTGGCTAACGCAATTTCTGCGGCGGGCGAAGAAATTGATTTAGGCGATCTGCAAGAAATGATCGCCGCTATGAACGGCGCTCAACGCCTTTCCGCCACGTTCCGTTTTGAAGATGGAACGACGGAGTTAGATGCCCAATCCCGGTCAGCCATATCTCGGCTCGCAAGGGCAATTGAGCGCGGCGTCTTTGATGGGCAAGAATTGGTTTTTGTGGGGTTTTCTGATGCGACGGGGGCGGCAAGCGCGAACTTAAGATTGGCACGGGGCCGCGCGGAAGCGGCCCGTCTTGCAGTCATCGAGGCAGCCTCGGATGGCGATTTGAACCGGGTACGCCTGTCGATCGATGCCTTTGGCGAGGCCCTGCCGATGGCCTGCGACGATGATCCAGCAGGACGGGCCGTGAATCGCCGTGTCGAAGTCTGGCTAAGGTAGCTACAGATATCCCTCGCTCTTAAAGCTGAGATGCCGTTCTTTCCCGATGATCAGATGGTCATGGGTGATAATCCCTAAAACGTCCGCTGCGTCTCGGATGGCGTCGGTCATATCTACATCCGCCTGACTTGGCGTCGGATCGCCTGAGGGGTGATTATGAACAAGAATTATCGCTGATGCATTAAGCTCCAACGCGCGCTTTACCACCTCGCGCGGGTATACCGGTACGTGATCAACCGTGCCGGTTTGCTGTTGTTCATCCGCGATAAGGACATTCTTGCGATCAAGAAACAGAACGCGAAACTGTTCGATATCACGATGGGCCATGGCCGATTTGCAATAGTCCAACAATGCGTCCCATGAGGACAGTACCGGCTTGTTGATGACCTTTGCGCGCGCCATGCGGTGACCAACGGACTCAATCAACTTGAGTTCGAACACAACAGCATCCCCTATGCCTTTGACATCTTTCAGGCGGGCCTCTGGTGCTGCCAGCACATGATTGAGGTCGCCAAACGTCTTCAGCAGGCGCTTGGCCAACGGCTTGGTATCGCCGCGTCTGATGGCCCGGTAGAGGATCATTTCCAACAGTTCGTAATCAGGAACCGCATTCGCGCCACCCTCAGAAAATCGCTGGCGCAAGCGCGCTCGGTGGTCTTTTCGATGGTCTTCGTCGGCTGCGGCTTTAGGGGCCACTGTTTTCTTAGTCTTTGAAGGCGACGGCATAACGGGCCGCGGATCAAATTCGAACCCCGGCAAAGCTGCCTCGTTAAATCGTGAATCGGCCCGTGACATAGGTCAATTCTGCAAAGAAAATGGTTAATGGCTGGTTATTGGTACACCCAACTGTTCAAAACTCGCCCCGTCAATGACGCCGCAAGCGTCGGACCATCCGTAATCGGCAAAAGCGTCAAGTTGATGTTCGATATAGTGAAATAGGCCTCGGGCCGATCTGGATGTAGCATCATGGTCAAGCGAACAGCCATGGGGCCAACAGCCGGATCTGTGTAGGTGCCGACAAGATGCACGCCTTGAACAGTGCCAAAATTAATCTGTTCAAGCGCCAATATCTGTGGGTCCTGAAACCCTGCGACGGCTTGCGGAAAAACCTGTTCGCGCAGCGCATTGGCAGAGATTTGGATGCGCGCCGCAAGCGGGTCTGGCGACGTTTCGGCCATTGGGATCGTCGCGGTGACAATCTGGATATTCTCGACAAATTGGCGTGGCTCGGCCCTTGTTGCGAAGGTAAATTTCACAAAAGCCCCGCCATCTGGGCGGCCATCGGCGATTAACTCGATATCATCATGGGTCGGCACGTGGATGGTAAACGGAAGCGGAACCGGAATTCCAAATCGCTCTGTGTAACCGGCATCAAATTCAAAAATGCGCGACGTTGTCAGCCCTTCAATCTCGAAAAGGTTGAAGTCGACGGTTTGAGAAGACGCAGGAAATGACAAAGAAAAACAGGCAGCAAGGATATAAAAAAAGCGCATAGTGTGCTCCAATACTTGGGGTTTGGAGACACTATGGACCCATGATGCCTGCGTCAAATGTGGAAAACCCTACCCCCAGGTTGGGTGAAACTTGCCGGCGGGCGATAGAGTGAAGATTTCAAAGCCGTCAACCGTGACGCCAATCGAATGCTCAAATTGGGCGCTTAGGCTTTTGTCACGGGTTACAGCTGTCCAATCATCTGCAAGAACTTTGGTTTCGGGTCGTCCAAGATTAACCATCGGCTCGATGGTAAAGAACATACCTTCTTCCAGAACCGGACCTGTGCCTGCGCGGCCGTAGTGCAAAACATTCGGCGGCGCGTGAAAGACTTGCCCAAGCCCATGTCCACAAAAATCACGAACAACGGACATACGATGCCCTTCGGCATAAGATTGAATAGCGTGACCGATATCGCCGAAAGTGTTTCCGGGTTTTACCGCTTCGATCCCCTTCATCAACGCGTCATGCGTGACTTGGATTAAACGCTCGGCCTTGCGGCTAAGGGGGCCTGCCACATACATGCGGCTGCTATCTCCGAACCATCCATCGACAATCACGGTCACATCAACATTCAGGATATCCCCGGATTTCACGACCTTTTCGCCGGGAATACCGTGGCAAACAACGTGGTTGATCGAGATACACGACGCGTGCTGATAGCCCTTATATCCGATGGTGGCCGAAGTCGCCCCGGCGTCGTTCACCATGCGCTCAATCTCGGCGTCGATGGCACCGGTGGTCACACCCGGCACGATCATGGCAGCTATATCATCCAAGATGCGCGCTGTCAGAGCGCCCGCCTTATGCATGCCTGCAAAGTCTTCTTGGTTGTGTATACGGATGCCATCCTTGGTCAGGCGGCCTCGAAAATCGTCCACGTCAGCTCTCCGGCTATAGGTTTGTTAGGAAAATAGGATAATATTTCGACGGATTCCACCCGCGGAATCGAGTGATCCTTGTAGCCCTGACTTTCATGCAAGGATAACGTGTTTATGGTTAACTAGAGGTGAAGTATGTCCAATCCCACGGCGGCGATGATTGTAATTGGGGATGAGATCCTTTCGGGGAGAACCCGAGACTCAAATATGCACTATCTTGCGCAAGAACTCACGACACACGGAATTGACCTGTCTGAGGCGCGAATGATCAGCGACGATCGGGCTGCGATCGTCGAATCTGTGCGAAGTTTAAGCGCCGCTTACGATCAGGTTTTTACGTCGGGCGGGATCGGCCCCACGCATGATGACATCACCGCAGATGCCGTGGCCGAGGCAATGGGCGCGACAATTGATGTTCGCGACGACGCCCGCGCACTTTTGCAAGCGCATTACGACAGTACCGGGCGCGAGCTCAATGAAGCGCGTCTGCGCATGGCGCGCATCCCTGATGGGGCAACATTGATCGACAACCCCGTGTCTATTGCACCGGGGTTTTCATTGGGCAACGTGCATGTGATGGCAGGCGTTCCCTCTGTTTTTCAGGCTATGGTAGCGTCCGTACTTCCGGGATTGGCTGGCGGCGCGCCGCTGTTGTCTCAATCACTTGCCATTCACCGGGGCGAAGGGGATATCGCCGGGCCGCTTGGTCTTCTTGCAAAAGATCATCCCGACGTATCTATCGGAAGTTATCCGTTTAACAACAACGGGGTGTATGGCGCAAATATCGTCATTCGAAGCGCCGACGGGACGGCCATTCACAATGCTATGACAGAACTTGCACGGCTTTTCCCAGAGGGCGCCAAATGATCAATCGCGCTAAACGGCGCATCGCGATGGAGGCATCATGGCCCGCCGCGCATGCGAAGAAAGTCGGCCCGTGGCTTATCCGCTACGGAAAAGGTGGCGGCAAAAGGGTGTCATCAGTTTTGCAACTCACCGATTGGGTGCCGGAAGACATCGCAATCGCCGAAAAAGCATGTCTTGGGCTTGATCAGGATTTGTTATTTCAACTCGATACGCCCGGCGATCCACTTGACCGCGAGCTTGAGGCGCGCGGCTATGAAATGATTGACCCGGTTGTGGTTCTGGCCTGCCCTGTTGAAACGATTGCTGCTGATTTACCACGCCTGGCCGTATTGCCGGCATGGCCTCCTTTGGCGATCCAGGCAGAAATTTGGGAGCAGGGTGGAATTGGGCCCGCGCGGCTTGAGGTGATGGACAGGGCGAGCGCGCCAAAGACCGCTCTCATGGGCCGGCAAAATGACAAAGCATGCGCAACGGCGTTCGTGTCCTGCGCCGGCAAGTACAGCTTTCTGCACGCGTTAGAAGTCGCGCCAGATGCCCGAAGGCAAGGGATTGGCCGGACTGTTATGCAAGGCGCGGCCAACTGGGCCGCAAGCCAAGATGCGCAAGAAATCGCCGTTCTGGTTGTCGAAACCAACAAACCGGCCTTAAACTTGTATGCTTCTCTGGGAATGAAGCCTGTGGACAACTACTTCTATAGGATCAAAAAGGGCTAGGCATTGGCGACACTAAATCTGAAAAATCCGGTTCAGATCGATCCACTTAAATTGCGCGCAGGAATTTTTCTGCGAACAGGGGCGGTCGCTTTGTCCGTTTCCGCGCTTTCAGCAAACGCGCAAGACCTTATGCTGCCTGGCACAGCGACACTGGCTTATGAAGAAGCCGAAAGTGCGACCGCCTACAGCCTTGCGGTGTCTCCTTGGCTTGGAACTGGGGCAGAGATGATCTCGGCTCAGGGCGCGCTTGCGCGGCGGGTTTGGCAAATTGAAGCTTTCGAAGGTAATAGCGCTCAATTGATGGCGCTGTTGCGAGAGCAATTAGAAGCCCAGAGCTATGTTCCGGTCTTCGCTTGCGATACGACCCTGTGCGGCGGCTTTGATTTCCGGTTCGCGATGGATGTCACGCCAGAGCCTGATATGCATGTCGACCTTGGTGACTTTTCTTATTTTGTTGCGCAGGCCGAGACTGAGGAAGGTCTGGACTACGTCGCGATTTTGACCTCGCGCGGCGGGCAAAAAGGCTATGTTCACATGGTCCGCGTCAGCCCTGCTGAAATGGGTCCGCTAACTGTCGAACTGGCGACGCGATCTCCGATGGCCAGCCAGATCGATACTGGCGATTTTCGCACGAACCTTGAGGCAAACGGCACTGCGACCCTATTCGATTTGCAATTTGACACTGGTTCATCCTCACTTTCGGATCAGGACTATCCATCTTTGGTCGATTTGGCCGAATTCCTTGCAGATAACCCCGATCTTCACGTGGCACTTGTTGGGCATACTGATGCAGAAGGCGCGCTGGACAATAATATCGCGCTTAGCCGCGCCCGCGCTGATGCGGTTCGTTCCTATTTGATTGATCAACTGGGAACCGAGCCTGTGCAGCTTGAGGCCGAGGGTGTTGGGTATCTTGCCCCAGTTGCAAATAATTCCAGCACCGAAGGCCGCCAACAAAATAGGCGGGTTGAAGTGGTAATCACTTCAACCCGCTAAGGTGCCCCATCTACGACGCTGGCAGATGGGGTCGGCATGAACCGGTGGTGGATTGGGGCCTTACCAGTCGGCAGGGCCCTTATCGCGGAATTGTTCGACAAGGAAATCGATGAAGGCGCGGACTTTCGGCTGGGTATAACGGCCCGGCGGATAGACGGCGTAGATGCCCTGTAGCTCCATTGGAAGCTCGGGGATTGCATCCTCGAGCAAGCCATCACGGACGGCATCAGCATAGAGGAAACTGGGAAGGTAGGCGATGCCAAGCCCGCCAATCGCGGCGTTTAGCAAGGATTGCCCATCATTCACGGTCAATGAACCTGCGGTGCGGACCTGACGCTTTTCACCAGATGGTGCGGTCAGTTTCCAGACATTTCCTGCAGCTTGGTTGGAATAATGCAGAAGCTTGTGGTCATTCAGGTCATCGATTTTTTGCGGACGCCCATGGCGAGCAAAATATTCAGGGCTGGCGATCATCCGTTTAGTTGTCTCGGTCAGCTTGCGCGCCCTAAGTGAACTGTCTTCAAGTTCACCCACGCGGATGGCCATGTCAAAGCCTTCGCTGATCAACTCAACATAGCGGTTGTTGAGCACCATATTCACGGTGATATCAGGGAAATTATGTAGGAAATCGCCAAGGATCGGCGAAAGATGGTTGACGCCGAAATCAGTCGCAACCGAGACGCGCAGCATGCCGGACGGCGCGCTTTGCATCGCAGTGACAAGCGCATCGGCCTCACCTGCATCATTTAGAACTCGGCGGGCTCGGTCGTAATAGGCCAAACCAATTTCGGTCGGGCTGACGCGCCGTGTTGTTCGGTTTAGAAGCCGCGCTCCAAGACGGGATTCCAGGCTGGATACATGTTTTGAAACAGCGGATTTTGAAATCCCCATTTTGCGGGCCGCGTCGGTAAATCCACCTTGATCCACCACGGTGGCGAAGGCTTCCATTTCTGTAAGACGGTCCATTGGGGTCACCTGTGTGCTTTTTACTTTCAGCATCTGGTATCCCCCCGAAATGAGGCACCATTGCGGAACGCGCTGGGCCAAAGCCGGGTATTACGTAGGATCGTTCATGGCGTGGAAACGCTGATTGTGGCCGAATACGTGGTAATGTTCCGGCTTTCTGCCTCATTGTTTCCAAATCAATGGAATTTTGGCTTGTTTGCGCAGAGTTTAGGATAATCTGACGTATTTTCTTTTTCCACGCGCCTCGCAAAGGCTGACCCAAGGCGAGATCACACGCTCCAACGCCAAGTCATCATTAAAGCGACGCCGCCAGTCTTGCGCCTTGGTTGATAGCTCGCTTTGCATCTAATTCTGCCGCAACATCGGCTCCGCCAATGACATAAGGCGTCTTGCCTGCATCAATCAGAGCATCTGCAAGGCGACGTTCAGATAGCTGACCCGCACAAAGGACAATTGTATCTGCCTCGATCATCTTCGGATTTTCGCGGGAAGGGCCATAGCTGATATAAAGGCCCCCTTCATCGATCCGTTCGTAGTTAACTCCGCTGATCATCTCGACGGCCTTCATCTTCAGCGCAGCCCGGTGAATCCATCCCGTTGTCTTGCCCAATCCTTTGCCCAATCGCTCAGCTTTTCTTTGCATTAATACCACGCGCCGTGCGGGCGGTGTTGGCTGCGCGCCCGGAATGGCAAGCCCACCGCGAGTGTCTTCCGGATCACCGACACCCCATTCCGTTTTCCAAAGCGCAATGTCCTCTGCTGCGCTTTGGCCTTCGTGAACAAGATATTCGGCGACATCAAAGCCAATTCCCCCTGCCCCGATCACGGCCACATTGTCGCCGATCTGCGCAGTTCCAGACAGGACGTCCTGATAGCTCAGCACATGTGGCAGGTCTTGCCCGGGAATTTTGGGGTCACGGGCCGTGACACCGGTTGCGATCACCAGCTCGTCAAAGCCGCTTAGATCCGCAACACTGGCGCGCGTGGAAAGTCGCAGATCAACGCCTGCCGCCTCCAGCATTTTTGCGAACCAATGAACCAGCCCGTGAAATTCCTCTTTTCCGGGCACCGCACGCGCATAGTTTAACTGCCCGCCAATTTGATCCGCTTGTTCAAACAGCGTCACATGATGCCCTCGTTCAGCCGCAACAATAGCCGCCATCATACCAGCCGCCCCTGCTCCCACGATCCCGATAGACTTTGGCGCATCGGTTGGCTCATAGCGCAGCTCGGTCTCGTAACAGGCACGCGGGTTTACGAGGCAGGTCGAGATTTTGCCGCCAAACGTGTGGTCCAGACAGGCTTGATTGCAGGCAATGCACGGCGCGATCAGGTCAGCATTGCCGCTAGCGGCTTTCGCCAGAAAATCGGCATCCGCCAAAAACGGGCGCGCCATCGACACCATGTCAGCGCAACCTGCGCTTAACACCTCCTCGGCGATTTCGGGGGTGTTGATCCGGTTGGACGTAATAACGGGGATGCCAACCTTACCCATCAGCTTTTTTGTCACCCATGCAAAAGCCCGGCGCGGAACTGATGTTGCGATCGTAGGAATGCGCGCTTCGTGCCAACCGATGCCGGTATTAATAATCGTCGCGCCCGCAGCCTCGACCGCCGTTGCAAGCTGTGTGACCTCCTCATGGGTCGATCCGTTTGGGATCAGATCAATCATAGAGAGGCGGAAAATGATGATGAAATCCGCGCCCACTGCAGCGCGGCAGCGGCGCACGACCTCAACCGGCAAGCGCATCCGGTTCTCATAAGTGCCGCCCCATCGATCCGTTCGCTTGTTTGTGTGTGTGACGAGAAATTGGTTTAGGAAATACCCTTCCGAGCCCATTATCTCGACGCCGTCATATCCCGCTTGTTTCGCGCGGGTTGCAGCGATGACCATATCGCTGATCTGCTTTTCTATTCCGTCTTCATCCAGTTCCTTTGGCGCGAAGGGAGAGATTGGAGACTTCACTGGCGATGGCGCAACACAATCGGGGCTATAGGCATAGCGCCCGGCATGCAGAATCTGCATTGCGATTTTCCCGCCAGCATCATGTACCGCGTCCGTCACAACCCGGTGATTGGTGATGTCGGCGTCGCTGAAAAGGCCCGCTGCTCCGGGAAAGACGCCGCCTTCGGCATTTGGAGCCATACCGCCGGTCACGATCAGCCCGACACCCCCCCGCGCCCGCGCCGCATAGAATTCGGCGACACGTGCCCAATCCTTGGTTTCTTCCAGCCCGGTATGCATCGACCCCATGAGGACGCGATTTTTCAGCTGGGTGAATCCCAGATCGAGAGGTGCAAAGAGATGCGGGTATTTCGCCTTGGTCATGGCTGCCTCCTAGAAGTCAAAACCATGGCGGGCCAGGGCGCCGCTGTCATCGGCAACGCCGCGTCAAGTTTGTCAGTCAGACCCAGTTTCAACGCAATGGCGGCGAAAGGCGCGCTTTAATAGATCAAGCTCGTCACGCAGCATCGTGATTTCTGCACGCAAGTCTTCTTCCAGCGGATCGCCCGCAAGAATCGAAATGCGGTCCAATACTTCGCCATCTGCCGCACTGCGTAGGTGAACGGATTGAACACCGTCAGACAGGAGGTCAGTCGGCAAATCAATGCTTGCTATATGATGACCGGGGTGCTTGGTCATCTCACTGAGGGACATGTTACCAATCACGCGATCAAGATGCACAGCCTCGATGATTGGGGGCGTCCCAGTGCATGTTAAAACACCTTCATAGCGCCCTGCGTTCAGACGTGTTTTGGTCAAACTAAGCTCGGACATCACCCGTCCTCCTTTACAGATCGGCGCGCGGCGCGCGGGTTAGCGTCAGGTCCCATAGGGTTACCTGATTCATGGCGGGGTTATCGAAAATCAGGTCGATCCATACCTTTTCGACGCGTTTTTCGTTGATGTTGGAATAGGCAAGGTCAAACTCGGCGACCCCCAGCTCTTCTGAGATATCCAACTGGCGCACCATTTGTTCAGTATTCGGGCCGTGCTGGACGTTTAAGCGAGCAAAAATCTCGATCGGGTTTTCCGTCGAAATCTGGCAACGGAGCGACACAAAATGGCTGCGTGTCAGGCCGCTGGCCGCTTCCTTCGGAAGTGTTGTGACAAGCGAAAGAAATGAGCCATCAAAGCGCAAGACATCAATAGAAGTCGCAAACCCAGCGGGCGATTCGCCCCGAGCGTTTCGCATCTGACGCAGCGTGATCTCAGATTTTGCGCAGTCATGGAACAGGGCAACGGAATCGGACAAATAGTAAGGCGACGGGACTTCAACCTGACCATGAGGCAGCTTGACCTGTTTCCACGGTTCTGGCCGCCACGCCCAATCGCATTGATCGGGGCGCTGAATGCCTGCATCCGGGTTGGGTGTTAGTGCCAGTTGCGCAGCGCAGTTTAGTTTTTCCAAACTCCGACGCAGTTTAACCGCGGTTGCGTTAAGCGTGGTCAATTCATTTGGCGGCAAGGTGTCAGCCTGATTGGTAATCGATTCCCACCGGTTTACCGACCTTTCAATCAGTTTCTTTTCAAGAAAGCCTGCCATTACTCGCCCTTATGTCAGCGCTAAAACCCAACATTCTGTTTGGGTGCTCGCCCCGCACCTTATCCCATTATTCGTCGAAATAGACCAACATTCCACAGCCCACCTTGCGGCGCGGGTGTTGCCGGCGCCACTGGTGGAGTCTGTATCAATTCCCCGCCCCCATCTGGATTTGCTGCAATCACTATCTGCGTGAATTCCTGCAATAGAGTTAAGCTAACCTCAGACGAAATTGGGTTTTCGTCCAGGCCCATGACCGTCAAAGTCGCAATGCGATTGCCAACGTCAAAATAGGACCGCCAATAATCAGGCCGGACGTCTTGCATCTCGCTGGCGCTGCTATCGGCGGCATGAAGAAAGAAGACATCGCCCTGATGGAAGCTATCTAAAATCTCAACGCTATCGGCATCCCCCGCGCGGCTCAGCAGACTGCGCCCTTCGTCCGACGCAAAAAAGCGCGGCATTTCGGGGATCGCGTCCTGCAGCGTTTGGTTCGGATCGGCTGCAGAAACCGAGGCCGTCAGGATGGCAAGAACCTCTGGCTGGCCAGCAGAACGCCGGTTCGAAATCACGGCGCAATTGCCAAATAGGGCGAACCCTGTTGCCCCATCATCGCGCGTTGCGGTGGGTTCGACGCAGAACCCTTCGGGCGCGGTCAGGATGATTTGGTCACTCGTCACAGCTATTTGGCGCACTGGAGGTGTTCCAGTAGACAGCCCACCGCCGCCGCATGCTGTAACTAAGGTTGCTACGGCCAAGGCTGCCAATGCCTTCAGCCGAACTTTGCTTTTTGCCATTTTTTGAGGCCTGCTCTTTTTTTGTCCTCTCGCAAGGAATAGAGTGCAGTTGGCAGACAAACAAGAACTTACGGCATTCAGGCCCGCTCAAGAGGCCCAAAGCTGATAAAATACAGGCAAAGGTACATCAACGATGACCTATGAGGCGCATAACGCCCTAATTGACGAACATCGTGACGACACCCGGCTTTGGGTGCTTATTCTGGGCATTGTCCTAACCGTCGTTGTGACAATAATCTGGACCGTCGCAGTCATGCTGACAGTCTATTTTGTTGCCGGGCGTGAGGCCGGGCCTGAGTGGTTGGATCGTCTGCTCTACGCGCAAACACCGACATCAACGCTGTTATTGCTATCGACAATCTGGGGCATTGCCTTGGGCACTTTCGCAGCGGCCCGCTTTGTGCATGGACGTTCAATTGCCAGCCTTTTTGGCCCTTTGCGACGTCTTCGGCAGCATTTTTTGGTTGCGGCCTTGGTTGCCTTCGGCATTTTTGCCCTGACATTTTTAATCCCCTATGGGCCGACGCCATTGCCTAACACCGGCTTTGGTCTCTGGATAAACTTCCTTCCCATCTCGCTCTTGGTTGTCTTTGCGCAAACCGGCGCAGAGGAAGTGTTCTTTCGCGGCTACCTTCAGCATCAATTGGCTGCTCGGTTCAATTCCCCCATTGTTTGGATGGTCCTGCCGTCGATGATCTTTGGGGCTATGCATTGTGACCCAAACCTTGACCCCGTCACGATGGTTTTGATCATTGCCGCGACAACTGTTTTTGGCATCTGCGCGGCTGATCTGACGGCCATGACCGGCTCGATTGGTGCGGCCTGGGGGTTTCACTTCGCAAATAATGTTCTGGCGATTCTAGTCATGTCGTTGGATGATCGCCTCTCGGGTCTTGCTCTTTACGTGCTTCCGATCAGTATTCAGGACACGGCAGACCTCGCACCGCTTCTGCTTCTTGATATCGGGATAACCGTTTGCGTCTGGTTTGCGATCCGCACCGCCTTGCGCCGGTTATCCTGATAGGCCAAGCTACGTTTGCAATTCGCTGCGGCAGAGCATATCTGGGCGCAAAGGAAATGGACCAGAACCGGACCGGCTATGAACTGGATTACAAACTACGTTCGCCCTCGTATCAACTCGCTGTTTTCACGCCGCGAAGTGCCCGAGAATCTGTGGACCAAATGCAAAGAATGCGGAACGATGTTGTTCCATCGCGAGTTGAGCGAAAATCTCAACGTGTGCACGAATTGCGATCACCATATGGCGCTTACCCCACGTGCGCGGTTTGAGGCGTTGTTTGATCAAAGCGCCTTTGCCGAAGTTCAGGTTCCGGTTCCAATCCCGGACCCACTGCATTTCCGCGATCAAAAGAAATACCCTGACCGCATGAAAGCGGCCCAAAAGGGCACCGGCGAATTTGAGGCGATGCTTGTCGCAGAAGGCGAAGTGGGCCGAACCCGTATCGTTGCCGCCGCGCAGGATTTCACCTTTATGGGCGGCTCGATGGGCATGTATGTCGGCAACGCGATTATCGCCGCTGCAGAGCGCGCTGTTGAGCGCAAATTGCCTTTGGTTCTGTTTTCCGCAGCTGGCGGTGCGCGAATGCAAGAAGGCATTCTTAGCCTTATGCAAATGCCCCGGACCACCGTAGCGATCCAGATGCTGAAAGAAGCTGGCCTGCCTTATGTCGTTGTCCTGACGCACCCCACGACCGGCGGTGTCACGGCGTCTTATGCAATGCTGGGCGATGTTCAGATTGCAGAACCGAATGCGCTAATCTGTTTTGCTGGCCCCCGTGTGATCGAACAAACCATTCGGGAAACCTTGCCCGAAGGCTTCCAGCGCTCGGAATACCTGTTGGATCACGGCATGCTGGACCGCGTAACCCATCGCAAGGATCTGAAGGACGAGCTTGTCACGATCCTGCGCATGCTGACCAATCAGCCGCCTGCCGTTAAAGGCGACCTGCCTGCCCCCGATCCCGCCCCGGAGGTTGAAGAGCCTGCGGCCGAGACCGCGGAAGCGCCCGACACAAAGGCCCCTAAGGTCGAAACTGAGGCCACCGAAAAACCGTGAGCGCGCAATCAAGTGACATCCTCCTTGATCGGATGATGTCGTTGCATCCCAAGATCATCGACCTGACGTTGGACCGGGTTCACAGGCTGCTAGCCGCACTTGACCATCCAGAGCGCAAATTGCCGCCGGTGATCCATATCGCAGGCACCAACGGCAAAGGCTCGACCCTTGCCATGATCCGCGCCGGGATCGAAGGCGCGGGCGGGGCGGCCCATGTCTATACGTCTCCGCATTTGGCGCGATTCCACGAACGTATTCGTTTGGCGGGGTCTCTCATTGAAGAAGATGAGCTGTCTACAATTCTTGACGATTGCCTTGCCGCAAATGGGCCGGAGGCGATCACTTATTTTGAGATCACCACATGCGCCGGGCTTTTGGCATTTGCGCGTGAAAGAGCCGATTTCACCTTGTTAGAGACTGGTTTGGGTGGTCGTCTGGACGCCACGAACGTGGTTGAAGCCCCTGCCCTGACCATCATCACGCCCATCGATTTGGACCACCAACAATTCCTTGGTGACACAATCGAAGAAATCGCGGGCGAGAAGGCCGGCATCATCAAACGCGGCGTTCCCGTTGTCGTCGGCCCGCAACCCGAGGCCGCGCTTGACGTGATCGAAGCCCGCGCCGCACGTCTTGGCGCACCGGTTCTGGCCTATGGCCAGCATTGGCACGTTTGGGAAGAATGCGGACGTCTGATTTTCCAAGACGAAACCGGCCTTCTGGACCTTCCTTTGCCCAACCTTGTTGGCGGCCACCAAGTCATGAATGCGGGCGCCGCGCTTGCCGCGATGCGCCATTTGGGAATGGACGAAACTGCTTTTGAGGCCGCCGTGACCCGCGCCGAATGGCCCGCACGGATGCAGCGCCTAAAGACTGGGCCGCTCGTGGACATGGCAACTAAATCCGGGGCCGAACTTTGGCTGGATGGCGGCCATAACCCTGCTGCCGCCAAAGCCATTGTCGAGTCGCTTTCGCGCCTGCCAGATCGGCCAACCCATTTGATTTGCGGGATGCTGAACACAAAGGATGTTTCAGGATTTATGCAAATCCTGTCAAACGTCGCGGAAAGCCTTAAATCAGTCTCTATTCCAGGCCAAACAGCCACTATTCTAGCGGAAGAGACTCGCGATTTTGCAGCGGTCGCGGGTCTTGAATCAAGCGATGCACCTTCGGTTGAGGCGGCGCTAGAGATGATCCTTGCTGAAGCGCCCCGTGCACGGGTTTTGATCTGTGGATCTCTCTACCTTGCCGGTGAAATCCTGAAAGAAAACGCCTGATCATTCAGCCGCGTAGCCCGTCATCTCAAGGTATCCCCTACCAGATTGCGTGCCCGCAACATCCACTGGCCCTTCCCAATAGGGAAAGCTGACATCCATCCAAGCGTTTGGGTTCATGGCCGACACAGTTACATCGACGCCACGCTCGGGGAAAATCACCTGCCATTCGGTCGGGATCTCTCGCCCTTCGACATCTGACAGGCCGAGGGGCCGCAGTTCTAGATGGCCGTCGCCGTAAGCTGTAACCGTTCCATCCGCATCAATCCAACTTGCCGAGGTAAAATCGGTATCCGCACCGCGCAAACGGAACCCCATAAGCCGCGCGCCATCGTCAAAGTGAAGCGATATCCAATCCCACCCTTCTTGATCCGCAGATAGGGGTTGCGACGACCATTCGCGATCCAGCCACGCATCGCCTGTCACCGAAACCGGGCCCTCGGGCAAAATAAGCACACCCGAAACCTCGTAAAATGGTTGCGAATAGTAGTGACTGGCCTGTCCTTCAGGCGATTTCACCGAATAGCCGGCATCCCCATGAAAAATCAAAGGCCCATTGGCCTGCAAATCAAGCTGGTACGAAAATTCAGTGCCTTGCGCGTAAATATCCAGCCTGTCGATGCCGTCGCCTGACGCGCGCATATACCAATTGTCGATATAGGCCTCGAACGGCGGGCCAGTGACGCCGGCCTGCCCAATCCCGCCCCGGGCCAATCTTTCGGCACTAAAATGGCGATCGGGCGTGGTTAGCCCGGCATGACCCATCCAGATTTGTGGATCCGCCCAAATCGTTTCCGGCGGCTCGCCACCCGGCCTGGATGCCGACCTGAAGAGCGTCCACTGAATTCCGTATTCTTGACCATCTGCGCCGGTAAGCGTCGCTGTTATATACCACCATTCGATCCGAAAATCAGGATGGGCCAAGTGGTCTTGTGGAAAGGTGATTTGGTATTCCCGGTCGGCAATTGCATAGCCTACGGCATCTGTCCCAAGACCCGAAAACCCCTGTGTTAGACCCTGATTTGTCCAAAACAGGCAGAGAAGAAGGACCCTAACGTTCATTGGAAAACACCTTGAGCAATTGCGCTGGCGGCAGACGTAGAAGGTTAAGCGCCGGGTAGAGCGTCGCCAGAAAACTTGCGACCAGCGCGTAACCCAAAAGGCGCGCCCAATCCGCAGGGAAAAACAGCAGCGGCAAGCGCCACCCGAAAGCCTCAACATTCACAACTGCAAGCAAGACCCACGCCAATCCCAAACCAACGGGTAGGGCCACGGCCCAAGTCAGCGCAACAAGGCATAAGATCCGGACAAGCTCGAGCCCCGCCAAATTGGCGCGCGTCATTCCCAAGGCCCAAATTGGCGCAAGCTGCGGCACACGCATATTGGACAGCGTAAGCATGCTAGAAAACAACGCAAAGGCCGCAACGGCAAGAGTGAGGATATTCAGCGCTTCGGTAATCCGGAACGTCTGATCGAAGATCGCGACCGATTGTGCCTTTAAATCACTCTGGTTGATGATCGCATCGGGTGCCAAAGAAAATTCGGATCGCAGTGCCTCAGTCACCGCCGGAATGTCTGCCGGATCGAGCCTAAGGCCGGTTCTTTGATGCTCAATATCATTGTAGGTGGCATAAAGCAGACGGCTTGAAATGATCACTTGAGCGGTGGGGTTTCCGTAATCAGAATAGATGCCCGCTATGGTAAGTTCAGGACCATTGGGAAGGCTGAGCGGATCCCCGACGGCCAGGGAATGTCGCAGGGCCATTTGTTCATTAATTAAGATCGCTTCGTCGGCATAAAGTTGGTCCCATGCATCTGAAACAGTGTCTAACAAAGGCCAATTGTCTCTATACGATGCATTATCCACTACCCCGTAAACCCAAATCGGGGCGGACTGATAGCTTCGCTCGGTAAAGGAAACCGGCAAAACTGCATCAACGCGAGGAAGAAGAAAGGCGCGCACATCTTCTGCTTGATCATTGCTGTCGGCGCGGACGTAAAGTTCTGCCATCAGGCGCTGATCAAGCCAGCCGTTGAACGTGGCCCGAAACGACCCAACCATTGTCGATACGCCGATATTTGCAGAAAGCGCCAATAGCAGCGCCATAAGGGCAATTGAAAGCCCAGGAAGTTGAATGCGAAGATCCGCCAAAGCCCATTCGGTCTTTGCTGATGTCGCCCGCGAAGTAAGCGCCGTCAGGATCATGGAAAGAACGCCGGGAAGCACCAGCGCTGCGCCAATTAAGATGCCTGCCATAGACAGGAAACCCGTTACCAAATTTCCGCCAAACCATGCAAAGCCAATCCCTGATATCACCAGAGTCGCCCCGCCGATCGCTTGAAGACGCAAGGACCGAACCGACGCCAACGCCCATGCGCGCGGTTGCGCTGGCGCAAGAAGCGGCATGTTGATGACCCGATAGATCGCTTGCGCTGCGGCGACCCAAGCGCCCAGAACTGCAATCCCAAGGCCCGAAAGCGCCCAAATAGGTCGAAAAGAAAGGGCGCCATCGACATTGGCGCCATATAGCGTGCGCAGCGTGCCCGCGACGTCGGGCAATAGCGCCGCGGCTAGGAAATACCCTAGCGTTAGACCCAATCCTCCAGCAATTGCAGCCAGAACAGTGACCTCTAACACCAGCGCAGCGACGAGGATCGGTAGAGATGTGCCAAGTGCCCGAAGCGTGCGAAACATGCCCCTGCGCTGCTCGAACGCAAGGCCGATTGTCGCGTGAACGATGAAAAGGCCAACGGCGAAAGACAGAAACCCAAAAGCGCTAAGGTTGAGGTGGAAACTGTCCGTCAACCGATCCAAATCGGCCGACGGCGAATCCGCCAGTCGTAAGTTTGGCGCGATCTCTTCGAGGCGCGGCAGATCAGAGGGCTGATCAAGGGCAAGGATAAGATAGGACGGGTCCCTTTGCTGCAAAAGGCGCGCCGCAATCGAGATGTCTGTCATCATTACCCCCGGCGCGATCTCAGGAGTTTCGATCAATCGCGGGCCAGTTTCGCCCAATTCATTCGGCGTTCCCGGCGCGACAAAGGCGACCCCTTGCGGGTCAAGGAATTGTGGGGTTGCGTCATTTCCCTCGGAGAAAACAGCGGAAAGGGCAGTTGGCGCCGTCAGAGGGTCGATGCCAATGACAAGAATTTCATCTCGGCCCGTGGCCAATGTTCCTTCGATCACCGGTGACACGAGCCACCCAGCCCGGCGCAGTGAAACATAGTCTATTAAGGGAATATCAGTGTCATTTCGACCTTCGATGCGAGTCAAAGCAGCCTCGGTCAGACGCGCGGCGGATCGATCATAACTTTGTCTTGCTTCCTCATTGATGGCTTGCACGCCGGACCAAAGCGCAGTGGCCATTGCAAGGCCAAGGATCAGCACCAAGAACTGCAGCGGGCTGCGGCGCCAATGTGAAAGAATGGTTTTGAGAGTGATCATCTTAAACCGCCTTCAAAGCACCCATCGAAAGATGCATGTGCCGTGAAAACCGCGCTGCGATCTGTGCAGAATGGGTCGCAATGACAAGCGCCGCGCCCGTTTCCGTAACAAGATCCAGCATGAGGGTCAAAACGGCGTCTGCAGTGCTCTCATCAAGATTGCCTGTTGGCTCGTCTGCAAGAATGATCTGAGGTTGATTTGCCAATGTGCGCCCGATCGCAACGCGCTGCTGCTGCCCACCGGACAGCTGTTCGGGGTATCGCGCTTCAAGACCATCAAGGCCGAGACGTGTGATAAGCCGCGCCGTGTGCTCGTCCTGATGACGGCCAGCCAATCGCGCCTGTAGAGCTACGTTTTGGAAAACGGTTAGAGACGGAACAAGATTGAATTGCTGAAAGATCAAACCAATGTGATTTCGCCGAAATTTGGCGCGCTCTGCGTCACCAAGTTTCGTTATATCCGTTCCCTCAAAGGATATTTCGCCACTTTCGGGCTGATCCAAACCGGCCATCAGGTGCAAAAGCGTACTTTTCCCGGAGCCGCTTTCACCCGTCAGCGCAACTGTCTCGCCTGCATCAATCTTGAGCGATACGTCCCTTAGGACCGGAACCGTCGTCGAGCTTGAGCGAAAGCTGTGTGAAACGTGATTGAGCGCCAACATAAGCAGAATTTCCTGGCCATTCCTGCTCTGACATGTCGGTCTAGGCGCTGCGGGGTCAAGGCCCTTATGCGCGGCCACCGCGGCGGCACGGGCCAAAAAGGGCAGCGATTGCAAGAATAAGGCCCGACACGGTCGCGATCATCCCTGCCGCGCTGACAGAGTCTTGGCCACCCAACCAGATGGGACCGTAGCCTGCCAAGACATACCCCAATACAGCGGAAAGGGCTGCGAAAAGGGCGCTCCATCCAACTTGGCGACCAAGCCGGTCAGTGACAAGTCGGGCAGCGGCTGGCGGGCAGATGAACATCGCAATGACGATGATAGACCCAACCGCATCGAACGCTGCGACGGCCGCAAGCGCCGAAACCGCAACCAGCGCCAGTCCGAGCGCGTTGGTTGGCATGCCCATGACTTGCGCAAAACCCTCGTCAAATGTTGAGATTTTCAGAGGCCGCCAAAACAGCCAAATAAAGGCTATAACGCCAAGCATAGTGACGAATATACGTGGCAACTCGTCGGGCAAACCAGCCAGCGCTTCAAGATCAAAGAGCGACGACCAGCCAAAGGCATCGAGCCAAATCAGGCTTTCGAGATTGCCCATCAGGGCGTGTTCCACATCAAGGTGAACACTGGAAGTGTCTGACCGTTCAAGCAACAGGACGCCTCCGGCGAACATGGCCGTAAACACGACACCCATGGCAGCGCCGGGTTCAATACGGCCAAGGCGGCGAATGGCTTCGATCAATATGACGGCGACAAAGGCGGCAAGCGCTGCGCCAATCATCATCGGCCAAGTGGAAACAGTGCCGGTGATCAGAAACGCAACGACAATACCCGGCAACACCACGTGACTGATTGCGTCACCAATCAAAGCCTGACGGCGCAGCACCAGAAAATTCCCCGGCAAAGCGCAGGCGATAGCCGCGAAAACACCGATAAGGATCGGCGGCAGACTAAGAGGGACAAACTCTGCGCCGCTCATGACGGCACCCCGGCGGGTTGTGGGATCAGGGCATCGATTTCTGCCAATTGGTCACGGGTCACAACCGTCTCAATCTCGCGCAGGCCATCATAAAGCGCCGCTGTCGCCTCTTGGTCTGGCAGCGCGCGCAGAACTTCCCATCTTTTTTCATCTCGAAGCGCCTTTGCGGCGCGGGCGCGGCCTGAATCAGTGGCGACACCATCGGCGCGGGCCAGCCCCTCTCGCTCCAGAAGCTTTACCGTGTAGCGCTCAAAAATTGGCTGCGATTGCGCCAGAGCCAGCAATCCCTGTCTAAGATGCACGCGGCGTTGAAATTGCACATGGCGCAGGATCGCGGCCATAACGCCCCGGTTTGGTGCAAGAAAAAGGGATAGTGTGAACAGCGCAAAGGATGTCAGGACGATGATCGGACCTGTGGGCAAATCTGGGGCCGAGGCTGAAATCGCAGCCCCGACGAAACCAGAAAGGCCCCCGACAACCCCAGAAAGCTGCCAAACATGCGCTGTGTCATCCGTCCAAAACCGTGCAGTGACCGGCGGGATAATCAGCAAAGCCACAATCAGGATCAGGCCGACAATTTTGAGCCCAATGACCGTGACGGCCATGACCAGCGCCATGGTGGCGAAATCCACAAGACGAATGTTAAGGCCGGATGCGGCTGCAAAATCAGGGTCGAATGCGACCAAGATCATCGGACGTCGCCAAAGAAGGGTTAGGGCCAGTGTCACGGCTCCGCCGACCGCAATCAAAATGGCATCTGACAGAAGCATCCCGGCGGTTGAGCCTAAAAGAAGGCCATCCAGACCTGCTTGGCGTCCGGACTCCATCGTCTGGATCACCGTTAGCAACACGACACCAAATCCAAAAAACACCGAAAGGACAGCGCCAATCGCGCTATCTTCGGCAAGACGGGTGCGCAAGGTCAGCCATTGAACACAAGCCAGCCCTGCTGCTGCGGTCAGGGCAGATCCGATCAGCAATCCGGCAAGGTTTCGACCGTCACCGCCAAGGGCAACCATCACGATAAAGGCCAATCCGACGCCGGGCAGGGTTGCGTGACTGATTGCATCTGAAACCAGCGCTCGTTTTCGCAGAAATAGAAACGTGCCTGTGACGCCTGCGGCGATCCCAATGAGCATCGCGCCAATAGTGACGAGCGTGGCGTTATAACCAAGCTGTAGGGTCAGCGCTTGCCAGATCATGGAGTCAGCCCGTGAGCGTCAGCTGATCGATTTGTGCGGTCGCAAGACGACCCCCATAGGCGGCGTTCAGCGTTTTTGCGGTAAAGGCTTCGGCAACAGTGCCTTCCGCAATTTTGCGCGTGTTCAGCAAGAATACACGGTCGAAATAATCGGCGACCGTCGCAAGGTCGTGGTGAACTGCAACCACGGTTTTGCCTTGCTCTTTCAGCGTCTTCAGAACAGCGATAATGGCTTTTTCGGTTGCGGCATCGACACCCGCAAATGGCTCGTCCAATAGATAAAGATCCGCCCCCTGCGCCAAAGCGCGCGCTAAAAACACCCGTTGCTGTTGGCCACCAGATAGCTGACCAATTTGGCGATCTGCAAAATCTTCCATACCAACACGCGTCAAACATTCGATCGCGCGTGATTTGTGATGGCCCTTGATCCAGCCAACAAGACCCAATTCACGCGACAGGCCCATCAATACAACGTCCAGAACAGTCGTCGGGAAATCCCAATCGACGCTCGCGCGCTGTGGGACATAGGCGATGCGGTGGCGCTGTGTCGCCAAGGGCCGCCCAAAGACCGACACATGGCCGGAAAGAGGGCGCAAAATGCCCAATGCAGCCTTTAATAGGGTCGATTTACCAGCGCCGTTAGGCCCGATAATGGCCGTCATCGAACCTTCTTGGATCGTTGCATCGACGGAAAATACGACCGGTTTTTGGCCGTAGCTGACGGTCATGCCGCGAATGGCCAAAGGGCTGTGGTCAAGGTTTTCAGGTTCAGTTTGGCCGTTTTCAGCCACAAGAGTTACAGGAGCCATAGTTACATCCCCGCGCTCAACAAACCGCTCATGCCGCGCGGCGGAACATCTCCGCCAAGCGCACCGGCAATGACGGTGACGTTGTGATCAATCATACCCAAATATGTGCCTTCATAGGTGCCGGGGGCACCCATCGCATCAGAGTAAAGCTCTCCACCTATGGCGACTTCATGCCCTTCGGCGGCGGCACCTTCAATCAGGGCGCGAATATTACGATCCGAGACCGAACTTTCGACAAAGACCGCACGAATATTGCGCTCTACTAGCAGGTTCACCAATTCCGATATGCGGGCAAGGCCCGCCTCGCTTTCAGTTGAAATGCCTTGAATTCCCATCACGTCAAACCCGTAGGCCGCGCCAAAGTAATTAAATGCATCATGCGCCGTCAGCAAAACACGCTGTCCTTCTGGAACGGATGAAAGGGACGTGCTTGCATATGTTGCAAGCTGTTCCAGATCAGCGCTGAAAGCTGCTTGGTTTGCGCGGAAGGCATCCGCATTCTCAGGGTCAGCGGCAATCAAAGCCGTTGTAATTTCTTCGGCAACTGGCTGCCAAAGCACTGGGTTCATCCACACATGTGGATCAACGCGATCTTCGTAATCGTCATGGCCAAGCAGCAATGCCGGATCAAGACCTTCGGCCACAGCAACGACTGTACGGCGCGCGCCAAGATCGTGGAAGAAATCCTCCATCTGCGCTTCCAGATACAAACCGTGCCATAGAACAAGATCAGCGCGGGTCATTGCGACGATGTCGCTACGGGTTTGACGATACGCATGCGGATCAACACCGGGGCCCATCAGAGCACGAACGTCGACATGCTCTCCGCCAATGACACGCGCGGTGTCAGCAATCATTCCCGTCGTTGCAACAACCGTGACCTGCGCGGTCGCCGTTCCTGCCCAAAGGGCGGTTGCTATGATCATGGAAAGAAGGCGCAAGGCCATCGACTCACCTGTGGATAAAGAGCTGTTGCAATTAATAATGAGAATGACTCGCAAGAAAGTCAATGCACTTGCGAGTCATTTTCAATTGCAAGTGTCAGCCATCTAACCACTCGGTGCTCTGCATTTCCCTTAAACGCGAGGCCGTGCGTTCAAACTCAAAACTCCCAGACCCTTCAAGATAGAGCCTTTCAGGCTCAGCATCGGCCGTCATGATGACCTTGACCCGCGCCTCGTAGAGAGCATCAATCAGTGTCACGAACCGCTTTGCTTCATTGAACTTTGAGCTGTCCAAGTTTGGCACATTCTCAAGAACCAAAAGTTTTACGGCCTCTGATATCGCCAGGTAATCGCCCGGCCCCAGGGCGGCGCCGCACAGATCCCAAAAATCCGCGCGGGCCATCCCGGCCCAATATTGCGGCAATTCCAGCTTCCGCGATTTGACTTCTAGGATCAGCTTTTCGCTTTTCCCGCCTGTCAGGTCGCTCCAAATTTGATCTACCGCCTGTTTGGCGGCCCGGTTCACCGGCGTAAAATAAACCTGCTCTCCCGACAATCGATCCTGACGATAATCCGTGTCGCTTGTAATCTCGTGGACGTTTAGCTTTTCGTTCAGCAAATTAATGAACGGCACAAAGAGGTTCCGGTTTAATCCGTCTTTATAAAGATCCTCTGGCGGTCGGTTTGACGTCGTGACGATTACCAAGCCAGCTTCAAAGAATTTCTCAAAAAGCCGCCCAACAATCATTGCGTCTGTAATGTCGGTGATCTGCATCTCATCAAAACAAAGCAGATCAACCTCTTTGATGACCGCTGCTGCGACGGGCGCAATCGCGTCTTCGACCCCTGTTTTTCGGGCCTCGTGCAGCGCAGTTTGGATTTCCTGCATGAATCCGTGGAAATGCACGCGCCGTTTTCGGGAAATGCCGGCATGGGCGAAAAACAGGTCCATCAACATGGATTTGCCGCGTCCTACGCCGCCCCACAGGTAGATGCCGCGCGTACCTTCGGGCATTGCGGGTTTGAAAAAACGGCCAAGAAGGCCCGACTTCATAGGCGCTGGACGATCTTCTAAGGTCTCACGTAGTTCTTCGAGCTTTTCGAGAACTTTGCGCTGACCGGAATCTGGGCGCAAAAGGCCCTCGCTTACCTTGGTGTCGTATACGGATTGCAATTGCTGTGACATGCCGCGTTGGTAGCGCGATTTGCAGGCGAGATTCCACAGAGTTTCGAATGTTTCACATCACAGATCGTTAATTGACAACATGGTCAGCTACGTTGACCTTGCTGATCACACAGGAGGACGCCACCATGACGAAAAGCCCGTCAGTCTTTACACCGGTCCTAATCGGCGGATGTTTGATTATCCTGATCTCCTTCGGGATTCGTGCTGCATTTGGTGTTTTCCAAATCCCAATTGCCAATGAATTTGGCTGGCTTCGGTCAGATTTCAGTATGGCCATCGCAATTCAAAACCTTGCCTGGGGCATAGGTCAGCCGCTTTTTGGCGCTTTTGCCGGACGATTTGGAGACCGAAAGGCGATTTTCCTTGGGGCCGTCCTCTATGCTGCCGGATTGGTCTTTTCCGCTTATGCAATCACGCCCGGTCAGCACCAATTTCTTGAAATTTTGGTTGGTTTTGGCATCGCAGGGACCGGGATGGGTCTGATTATTGCGATTGTCGGACGGACAAGCGCGCCAGAACATCGTTCGCTGGCCATGGGGATCGCAACGGCGGCAGGTTCTGCTGGCCAAGTCATTGGCCCCCCAATGGCGGAATTTTTGTTATCGATGATGACATGGCAGAGCGTGTTTATTGTCTTCGCGGCCGCAATTTCCGCCGCCATGCTGCTTTTGCCGTTTCTCAAATCCGAGCCTGTTGCCACCACCCAAGAGCTTGAAGAAACCCTTGGCCAAATCCTTGGACGCGCTTTTCGCGACCCAACCTTTACGCTCATTGCAGTTGGCTTTTTCTCCTGCGGGTATCAGCTTTCTTTCATCACAGCCCATTTTCCGGCCTTTATCACGGAAGTCTGCGCTGAAATCATTCCTGGATCGATGTTAGATAGCCTTGGCGTATCAACAACCTCGGCACTTGGCGCCGTCGCCTTGGCGTTGATTGGACTTGCCAATATCGGCGGCACTGTCCTGGCCGGTTGGCTCGGTTCTATTTACAGCAAAAAATATCTGTTGGCCGGAGTCTATTTCGGACGAACCATCGCCGCTGCCGTGTTCATCTCTCTTCCGATGACTCCGCTTACGGTTATCGTGTTTTCTGTTGTCATGGGGTCGCTCTGGCTGGCAACCGTGCCGCTTACCGCCGGGCTTGTCGGCTATATCTACGGGTTGCGGCACATGGCGACGCTTTACGGGCTGGTTTTCTTCTCGCACCAGCTGGGCAGCTTTATGGGCGTTTGGCTGGGCGGCCATATGTATGATCGGTTTGGCAGCTATAACGCCGTTTGGTGGGTTGGCGTGGGTGTGGGTCTGCTTTCTGCGATTGTTCACTTCCCGGTTGACGAACGACCGCTCAATGATCGCAAACCAGCCTAGAGGTTATCCTCAATCACTTCAGCGATGCTGGCCGGATGTGTGTAGACAAGCCCGTGGTCGCAATCCGGCAGCTCAATTTGTATGGCACGGCGACAAAGCTGCGCCAGTATTCCCATGTTGATGATTGGGATCACCGTGTCATCACGCGCCCAGATGGCCAGCACGGGGAAATCGGCCGTTCCGAGTGTTCGGAAATCATCGCTTTGATCCTCGGCCATTATTCCACGTTGCGATGAAAGCATCGCAGCGAGATGGCCCGATTTCATGACATCCGCACGTAGTTGGCTATGAATATTAGCAACCGTGCTGTCGCCCGCACCCGCGGCGCTGGCCTCAATCTTAAAGCTTCGTCCACCCAACACTTCTTGCAACCAATCGCCTAGAATTGGCCATTTAGAGACGAAATCTGCGAACTTTCCCAGCCGAACATCCAAGCCAGCAGGCGCCAAAAGAATAAGAGCCTCAACTTTGTCGGCGTGCTTAGCTGCAAACCCCGCAGCTATTGCCCCGCCCATCGAAAAGCCAAGCACTGTGACTTTGTCGACGACCGCTTCGGCCTCAAGCAGGTTTTCCAACTGCGCGATATGAAAATCCTTGGTCTGACGGCCAAAAACCCGATCAGAATGCCCGCGCCCGTAAAGATCATAGCGAAGAACTTGATAGCCCATGTCGGTCAAGTACGGCACCAGCGCGTCAAAAACATAAGACGGCGTGGCAAGTCCGTGAATACACACCAGAACCGGGCCGTTTGGATCACCTGACCAAACTGCGTGGGTTTGGCCCTGCTTCAGGTCAATCAATTCGCCTGTGATGTCCGAACGGAACTCTTCCACGCCCTTTCGGCGGCTTCGCGACAGAAAAAACACAGCCGCCAGCGCAAAAAGGACCAGTAATAGAATTACGAGAAAGCCTGCCATGCCAGAATCTTACACCGAGACACGTAAATATCTACAACCTTCCGTTGTCTCGCACCAAAAACTTAAGCCATCGCCTCGTCTTTGGTCAGCAGCCCGTAAGCGACCAGAGTCTTAGCCCAGCCAGCAGGAGAAACGAATTGATGCGTATGCCATCCCCGTTTCTTGGCCGCGTCAATGTTGTCGCTTCTGTCATCCGCAAAGAGCAGACGACTACCCGCAAGGGCGCTATCATGCTCGACGTGCGCATAAATCGCTGCATCAGGTTTCGCCAATTTCAGCTGTCCAGAGACGTAGAAGCGATCAAATTCAGTCAGAAACTTGTATTGGGTTTGGGCGTAGGCAAAGCTTTCAACACCGAAATTCGTCAAGGCAAACACAGGAATACCCTTGGCGCGAAGCGCACGCAGTAATTTAACCGAATGCGGAATATCCGGACTGGCCATTTCAATCCATTTATCGTGCCAAAGCCGGATCTCATTCCGATACTCGGGATATTGATCGGCGGTTTCATAGATCACGTCCTGAAACCCCTCACCAAGATCGACACGGTCGTTCATGGCGTGAAGGTCGACGTCCTTAAAAAGTGCGCGGCGGCGCTGCTCCCCAAACTCGGCATCATAAAACCGTTCTGGTTGCCACTCGATCAGCACATTGCCGATGTCAAAAACGACGGCCTCGATACCCATAGATAATCCTTAAAAACAGTGTCTATTTGGCCTTTTTGGCCGTCTTTTTGGACACCTTAAACTCATCGGGAATGGGCATGCGGTTAAACGCATCCAGACCGGCGATTTTGTAGGCTTCGGCAAGCGTCGGATAGTTGAACGTGTTCTGCACAAAGTAATCGACCGTGCCCTTCAAATTCATGACAGCCTGACCAATATGGATCAATTCGGTCGCGCCCTCGCCAACGATTTGAACGCCTAGCAAGCGGCGGGTTTTTAGGCTGACGAGCATTTTCAGCAAGCCATGCTCCAAGCCCATAATGTGCCCCCGCGACGTTTCACGGAACCGGGCGATGCCGATTTCATAGGGGATGTCGCGTTCGGCCAATTCTTCTTCTGACATGCCGCAGGTCGACATCTCGGGTACCGAATAGATGCCATAGGGAAACCAAGGGCTTTCTTCCAAAGTCGGCGTTTCAAGTGCGTGGCAAGCAGCAACCCGCCCTTGCTGCAGCGACGTCGACGCCAAAGAGGGGTGGCCGATGACATCCCCCGCCGCATAAATATGCGGAATATTTGTCTGGTAGGTTTTGCGATCCACCGTAATACGCCCACGGTGATCGGTTTCGATCCCAACGGCGTCGAGGTTCAGCGATTTCGTCGCCCCAACCCGCCCTGCAGCAAAAAGCAACATCTCGCCGCGCACATGGCGGCCATTTTCCAGCGTCACTTCAACATGAGCATCCGCATCCTGGATGGTTTTGATCGCCGAGCCGAGGCGCAGATCGACGCCATTTTCGCGAATGAGATAGGTAAATTCCTGAATCAGGCGCTGGTCGATGAAATCTAGGAACGTGTCCCGTGGTTCAACCAATGTGACCCGGACATCAAGCGCCGAGAACATCGTCGCGTATTCAACACCAATCACGCCCGCACCGACGACAACCAACGAGCGGGGAATGGTATCCATCTCAAGAAACTCGTCGCCATCCACAATCGTCTTGTTGTTGAACGGAACATAATCCGGGCGGAACGTGCGCGTGCCGGTTGAGATAAGGAACTTATCGGCCGTGATGCGGCTGGTTTCGCCGGCCTCGGTGGCCACCTCAATTTCATTCGGACCAATGAACTTGGCCAAACCATGCAACGTTTCTACATGGTTGCGGTTGAATTGATGTTCCAACACGTCAACTTCGTGGTCGAGCGTCATGTGGAGGCGAGATTTCAAATCATCAGCGTCGATCTGATCTTTCACGCGGTAGGACCGTCCGTAAAAGCTTCGCTCACGCCAACCCGAAAGGTTCAAAACCGTCTCGCGGAGGGTTTTTGACGGAACCGTCCCAGTATGGACCGACACGCCGCCCAAGCGATCTTTGCGGTCTATGACAAGCACTTTGCGGCGCAGTTTGCCCGCCTGAATAGCGGCTGCGCGGCCAGAGGGCCCGGAGCCAATGATAATCAGGTCATAGTCGCTCATACCGATACCTCGTAAAGGGCCTCTGCGTGAAAGGCGATGTGATCTTCGATGAAGCTTGAAACGAAGAAATAAGAATGGTCATAGCCAGGTTGAATGCGCAGGGTAGCGGGCTGGCGGCGCCGGGCTATTGCAGCGGCAAGGGCCTCGGTCATCAACAAATCACCGAATTGGTCATCCGATCCGGTATCAATCAAGATCCGGCCGTCAAACCCCTTAGCCTCCATCAGCAGGCTCGCATCATGTGCGGCCCATGTTGCCTCATCGGCTCCTAAATAGGCCGTCAATTGCTTGCGGCCCCAATCGGATTTTGTCGGGTTGCAGATCGGAGAGAAGGCCGAAACGCTGGCAAACCGCTCTGGCAAGGTCATCGCGATCGTCAAAGCCCCATGCCCGCCCATTGAGTGCCCAGTGATGGCCTGACGATCTTGATCCAGTGCGAAGTTCGCGAAAATTAGGTTTGGCAAATCTTCGGTTACATAATCCCACATCCGAAAATGCGGTGCCCAAGGCGATTGCTTGGCATTTACGTAAAACCCAGCGCCTTGCCCAAGATCGTAAGCTGCATCATCGGCAACACCATCACCGCGCGGCGATGTATCGGGAAAAACGAGGGCGATGCCTTGCTCGGCTGCCCACATTTGCGCACCGGCTTTGACCATGGCGTTTTCATGGGTGCAGGTCAGGCCAGAAAGATACCACAGAACCGGCACTGGGCCGTCCTTGCACTCGGCGGGCTGAAAAAGCCCAAAAGTCATGTCGGTACCGGTCGCGCCTGACTTGTGCCGATACACGCCCTGTACCCCGCCAAAACAACGATTTTCTGAAAGGGTTTCCATTGGCTTCCTAAAACTATCCGCAAGCATATGGGTAACGCGGGGCGCGTCGTGCGACAAGCACCCAAGGTGACTGAATTCTTGGCACCTTGATAACAGCCTATCAGAGATTATTTGTTGAACTAAACCGGTCAGTATATTAACAAACTGGTATGGTAGGAGAGCCGAATGAATGACCAAGCGCCTATAAAAAAGGGCCGGAAGTATGATCAAGTGCTGGAAGGCGCACGTGATGTGTTCATACGCGAGGGCTATGAAGGGGCAAGTGTCGACCAAATCGCCAAGGATGCAGGAGTTTCCAAAGCGACACTTTATTCCTACTTTACAGACAAGCAGGCGCTATTCGCTGCAGTTCTGACAAATGAGTGCGATGGCAACGCCGAAACACTTATGAGCGAAGAGATCATGCAGCTTCCTGTTGAGGAATCGCTGCATTTCATCGCTTGCGGGTTTTTAGAGTTTTTGTTCTCGGAATTCTCGACCGAAGTCTTTCGGCTATGCATGGCGGAAACCCGCCGATTTCCGGATACCGCGCGTGAATTTTATATGTCGGGGCCGAAATCTGCGCTGGACCAGCTGACAACGATTTTCAAAAGCGAGCGTTTTCAGCAGTCCCTTGATATCCACGATTTCGATGTCGCAGCGGATCAATTTTTACAGCTTTGCCGAACTGACCTGTTGCTGCGGCGGCTGCTTGGCATCGTTGATACGGTCTCAGAAGAAGAGATTAATGCGGTCGCGAAGGAGACCGTGACGACGTTCCTGGCGCGGTATCGACGGACGTAGAAACTGGCGCGCCACTACAGGTCGCTTCTCCGGACAAGATAGATACAGACCTTTCAAGCCATTCATTCTCGAAGCTAACGCCGGTTATTTGCACTGACCCGCCCAGAATGGGCGATTCAATAGTTGGCGACGAAACAAGTTCGCCACAAATCACCAAATCCATTGGCATGCCGATAAATAGCCCGGTCGATGTCGCGAGCCACGCAGCGGGCTCCTCTGCAAGGACAATATGGATCGCCATGTCACCGTAGAACGTTTCAGACAATTCGGCACGCAAGATGTCAACGGACGCGATATCGATCAGCCGATCTTCTACGGCAAGGCGCAAAGGCCTTTCGTCATAGGCCTGTGCATGTATTGGCCCAGCTGCAAATCCCGTAAGGCATAGCAAAAACAGGCGCAGCATTACTTATTACCTACCGGGGTTGTTGTAGCAGGTCCACCTGCAACCTGTTGATCCCAGATCTCGGCCAACCTGTCGGCAACTGTATCGCGCGCCTCGTTGTCGCTATCGCTGTTATAGACGATCAGAAATGGGGCAACGAGGCCCGCTTCGATCGGGCAGATGATCAACGCATCGACAACTTCTTCACGCAAATCATAGCCGCCGATGGTCCATTCGCTTCGCCCGGTGAAGCCGTCGCCACCATAAGCCGCGCGATAAGCTTCAATCGTTGCTTCGGCCAGTCGCATACATTCTGGGCGTTCATCAACTGACCCTAAATCGGTGACTGTCCACCCTTCCGCAAATGCGGCTGACGCCCAAAACAGGCCTACAAATATCGCAAACGAAAATCGCATATTGGGACACCTCCCCCTAAAGAAAATCGGCCGGGCGAGAATCACCGTCCGGCCGTTGGTGTTCAGTATACTACAACAGAGCGGATAGATTCACCTGAATGCATCAGGTCGAAGCCCTTGTTGATGTCATCCAGCGACAGCGTGTGGGTAATCATTGGATCGATCTCGATTTTTCCGTCCATATACCAGTCGACAATCTTGGGCACATCCGTGCGCCCTTTTGCACCGCCAAACGCGGTCCCGCGCCAGACCCGGCCGGTGACGAGTTGGAATGGGCGTGTCGAGATTTCAGCCCCAGCGGGCGCAACACCGATAATGACGCTTTCGCCCCAGCCTTTGTGGCAAGCTTCGAGCGCAGCGCGCATGACCTGCACATTACCAGTTGCGTCAAAGGTATAATCGCCGCCGCCGCCGGTCAGCTCCACCAAGTGGGCAACCAAATCCCCCTCAACTTCGGTCGGGTTCACGAAATCGGTCATGCCGAAATGTGTGGCCATCTCAACTTTGGACGGATTGATGTCCACACCCACGATCTGATCTGCCCCAGCCAGACGCAGACCCTGAATAACATTAAGGCCGATGCCGCCCAGACCAAAGACAATCGCCCGCGCACCGATTTCCACTTTCGCGGTGTTAATTACCGCGCCAATGCCGGTCGTCACACCGCACCCAATGTAGCAAATCTTGTCAAATGGCGCGTCTTTGCGAACCTTAGCGAGCGCGATTTCGGGCAGAACAGTGTGATTTGCGAAGGTTGAGCAGCCCATATAATGCAGGATTGGTGTGCCATCGAGCATCGAAAAACGGCTCGTCCCATCGGGCATGACGCCCGCACCTTGGGTCGAGCGGATGGCCTGACACAAATTGGTTTTGCCGCTTAGGCAGTACTCGCATTCGCGACACTCGGGCGTGTAAAGCGGAATGACGTGGTCGCCGGGCTTCAAGGATTTCACGCCCGGACCTACTTCGAGCACAACACCAGCACCTTCATGGCCCAAAATTGCCGGGAAGGCGCCTTCTGGATCGGCGCCAGAAAGCGTGAATTCATCGGTGTGGCAAATGCCGGTCGCCTTGATTTCAACCAGAACCTCGCCCTCTTTCGGGCCGTCCAAATTTACCTCCATGACCTCAAGCGGTTTTCCAGCCTCAAGGGCAACTGCGGCGCGCGTTCTCATGGCGATGTTTCCTTCTGAAATGTCTTTCGCACAGGTTGGGCGAAACTGCGCGTCAGTTCAATAAATTAGATTCCTCTTGCTCGAATCATAATTTCGTGTATAAATTACACTTATTATTTTAGGAGAGACCCAATGAAACATATTTTAGTTGCAGCAATTACTGCCATCGCAACCACGTCCGCTACCGTCCAAGCGCAGGATTATTGTAATTGTCTGCCGATGCCGATTGACGAAATAGAATTGCACCTTAGCTCGGTCGTCAGCTGGAGCGCAGGGATTGCTCGCTCCGACAACGCCGAAAATGTTGGTGTTCCGGTACGTGTTGAGCACACCGCCTGTGGTTCGCATGCCCATCAAAACCTGATCGGGCAACCATTGCAGGTCGCATATGATGTCGGCGCGGCCCAGAACGCGCGCATCCTGCGCCCCGGCCAGATCACCAACATGTTGTACATTGCAGACCGCATGAACATTTCGATTTTGGAAAACGAAGTTATCGAGCGGGTGTATTGCGGATGAAACGTTTTATTCCCCTTTTGATCGCGGCTGTTTCTGCGTCACCAGGCTTTGCCGACACAGCTATCCAAAGTTTTGACAATGACTCGTCACTAACCGGAGGCTCACTAATTCACGCTAGCAAATGGGTAGAGCATTGTGGCTGGGGCAATTGTCCCAACGACCGCTCGGACCTTGCGGCCGACTTGCTCGGTATTGTCGTCGTCGGAAATGACTGTTCGCGAACCGCAGTCGACCAATTTATCGGGCACAATATTTCGATAACCGAGACGATGCCTGATCTTTTCATGCGGGTTTTTTCGCCCGACTTTTTGATCGCTACAATGGATTATTGGCCCAACCGGTTCAATTTCATGACCGATGATGAAGGAACCATTACCGGGGTATCTTGCGGATGAGACAGTTAGCTACAGCCCTATTTTTCACCGCTCTTTCCACAGCGTCCGCATTGGCGCAGAGCGCTCCTGTGGCCCCGTCTATCGGCGCGACGGGCGGCAATGCTTGCGGGGCCGCCTCTCATATCTATTTTGTCGGGTTTCCCCTAAACGAAGCGCTCAAGCACGGGTATTTCGATGACGCGTTGATCAGGCGCCCCGGAGAGGCCTTTGCCACGGTCTACATCCCCGAGCAGTTGAACCTCGAAGTGGATGAAACGGACGTCATTCAGAGGGTGTTTTGCGGATGACCCGATTTGTTTTTATTTCCCTACTCGCCGCAGCGGCCGCGATCTTTGCAGCCGCGTACCCAGCACTTGCCGAAACTGATGAGCCCGCTGGACCTGCCGAAACACCCACCGAAATCGCTCTAAATACCGGGCCCGAGTGGTCGGTTGATGAAGACCCGACCTGCGCCGAAATCTCTGGTTTCCCGTCTGTTGGCCCCGGTAATCCGTTTTTTTGGGAACCGGTCCACATCGCCATGGAGGAATGTGGGCCCCCTCAGGATCACTTGGAAGGGTCGGGAAGCATCGCATTGATCATCAAAAATTAATTTGTTTTCTGGATGCGGTTTGACACATGAATTCTGCACGCATTCTTCGGTCGCGCAGCAAACAATCCCGCCCCAAGGCCAGCAAGGCTTGCGCCTGCTGATGATTCCCACTATATGCGGGTCATCAGCGGCGCTGCGATCTTCGGATCAACGCTCCACCGGGAAAGATCGACGGGCCGCGGGCCCGTTTTTTTGTGTTTGGAAACCATGTCAGAGCTAATCGCTAAAACCTCTATGGATCGCCGCATGGCCGAGATAATCTCGCCCGTGATCGAAAGCTTGGGCTTTGAGCTGGTCCGGATTCGTCTGATGAGCGGTAAGACCAAAACCCTGCAGATTATGGCCGAACGCCCCGAGGGCGGTATTGAGGTTGATCAATGCGCCAAAATTTCGACCGAGGTCAGCGCCGTTCTGGACGTCGAAGACCCGATTGAAGATGAATATACGCTTGAAGTGTCCAGCCCCGGCATCGACCGACCGCTGACACGGATGAAAGATTTCGAGGCGTTTGAAGGCTATGAGGCCAAGATTGAAACATCCGAGCTGATTGATGGCCGCCGCCGCTTCAAAGGCGTACTTGCCGGCATCGACGGTGAGGAAGTGCTAATTAACCTTGCCGAAGACGGCCAAGACGAAATGACAATTGGTTTGCACTACGACTGGCTGAGCGATGCCAAACTGGTGCTGACCGACGATCTGATCACTGAGATGCTGCGCCAACGCAAAGCGGCGGGCGCAATCGACGAATCCCAATTCGACGAGATTGAAACAGAAGAGCCTGAAAAGGCGGAGGACTGAATTATGGCAATTACGTCAGCAAACCAGCTGGAGCTTTTGCAAACAGCCGAGGCCGTGGCCCGCGAAAAGATGATCGACCCCGGTCTGGTTATCGAAGCGATGGAAGAAAGCCTCGCCCGTGCAGCTAAGTCGCGCTACGGCTCTGAGCTGGATATTCGTGTCCATATTGACCGCAAAAACGGTAAGGCCACATTTACACGTGTGCGCACCGTTGTTGAGGAAGTTGAGAACCACTTTACCGAGCTGACCGTTGAAGATGCGCAAGGCTACAAAGATGGTGCCGTTCTGGGTGACGAGCTGATCGACGAAGTTCCGCCTGTTGAAATGGGCCGGATCGCTGCGCAATCGGCAAAGCAGGTCATCCTTCAGAAGGTTCGCGAAGCTGAGCGGGATCGCCAGTACGAAGAATTCAAAGACCGCGCCGGCACCATCATCAATGGCGCTGTGAAACGCGAAGAATATGGCAATGTCATCGTCGATATCGGCCGTGGCGAAGCCGTTCTGCGCCGGAATGAGAAAATCGGCCGCGAAAGCTATCGTCCGAATGACCGCATTCGCGTGTTCATCAAAGACGTCCGCCGCGAAGTGCGTGGTCCACAGATTTTCCTGAGCCGCACCGCGCCGGAATTCATGGCCGAGCTTTTCAAAATGGAAGTGCCTGAAATCTATGACGGCATTATCGAGATTAAGGCAGTTGCTCGTGACCCCGGATCTCGCGCCAAGATTGCAGTGATTTCCTATGATGGCTCGATCGATCCTGTGGGTGCTTGTGTTGGTATGCGCGGATCCCGTGTTCAGGCCGTCGTGAATGAGCTTCAGGGCGAAAAGATCGACATCATCCCCTGGAACGAGGATGCGCCGACCTTCCTTGTGAACGCGCTGCAGCCTGCAGAAGTGACCAAGGTTGTTCTGGACGAAGACGCAGAGCGGATTGAAGTGGTTGTGCCCGATGATCAATTGTCGCTGGCCATTGGCCGCCGCGGACAAAACGTACGTCTGGCAAGCCAGCTGACCGGCCTCGACATCGACATTCTGACCGAAGAAGAAGAAAGCGGACGTCGTCAGGCAGAATTCACTGCGCGCACCAAGATCTTCATGGAAACGCTGGATCTGGACGAGTTCTTTGCGCAGCTGCTGGTTGCCGAAGGCTTCACCTCGCTGGAAGAAGTTGCGTATGTTGAAGTTGACGAATTGCTGGTCATCGACGGCGTAGACACCGACACCGCGTCCGAGTTGCAGGCCCGCGCCCGCGACTATCTGGAAGAGCTGAACCGCAAGGCGCTGGAAAAAGCAAAAGAGCTGGGCGTTGAACAATCACTTATTGATTTCGAAGGTCTGACTCCCCAAATGCTTGAGGCCCTTGGCGAAGATGGTGTAAAGTCTTTGGACGACTTTGCGACCTGCGCTGATTGGGAATTGGCCGGTGGCTGGACCACAATCGATGGTCAACGCGTCAAAGATGATGGTCTGCTCGAGAAATTCGAAGTCAGCCTCGAAGAAGCACAAAACATGGTCATGACCGCCCGCCTGCAACTGGGTTGGGTTACAATTGAGGAACTTGAGGCCAAAGCCGCCGAAGAAGCCGCTGCTGCAGAAGCAGAAAACAGCGAAGAGGAAACCGGAGCCTGACCGCAGGCTCTGGGGATGGCCCGATGACACGGGGCGGTCAAACAAAAGCGCGCGATGAGGCCGAACGGCGCTGCATCGCAACCGGCGAAAGCCAGCCCCGGTCGGGGCTGATCCGGTTTGTTGTGGGCCCGGGCGATATGATCGTGCCGGATCTGCTGGAAAAATTGCCGGGCCGTGGAATTTGGGTCAGCGCGGATCGCGCTGCCCTTGAGCTTGCGGTAAAGAAGGGCCTCTTTAGCCGCGGTGCGAAGAAAAAAGTGCAGGTTCCGGATGGTATGATCGATCTGATCGAGACGGGTTTGTCTCGGCGGGTCGTTGATCACATCGCCATGGCACGCAAATCAGGCAAAGCCGTCGCCGGGATGGAAAAAGTAAAATCTTGGCTTGCAGATGGCCGAGTTAAAATTCTGCTTCAGGCCGCCGATGGTTCGGAGCGAGAAAAATCGAAACTTTGGACGCCCGAAGGCGGGCGTTTCTTTGGCTGCTTAACAGCTGATGAATTGGGTTTGGCTTTCGGGCGCCAACGTGTGATACATGGCGCGCTTGCGACTGGCGGACTCGAACGACGTGTAGTAGAGGATGCCACCAAGCTTCGTGGCCTACGCGGAACATACGGCGAATCTATCGCCGGGAAGGATACGAAAGACGCATGAGCGATCAGGACGGTAAAAAGACCCTTGGTGTTGGCGGTGGAAACCGCCCAGGACGTGTGAACCAAAGTTTTTCACGCGGACGCACAAAGAGTGTTGTTGTAGAAACCAAACGAAAGCGCGTGATGGTGCCCAAGCCGGGCGCCTCGAACGCGAGCGGCGGAAATGGCTCCAAGCGGCCTTCCGGTATCTCCGATTCAGAAATGGAACGGCGTCTTAAGGCATTGCAGGCTGCGAAAGCCCGCGAGGCCGAAGAGGTTGAAACCCGCGCTCGTGAAGAAAAGCAGCGCGAAGAAGAACGCGCACGCCGCCGCGCGGAAGCTGAAACCAAGGAACGCGAAGAGCGTGAGCGCGAGGAAGCTCTGAAGGCCAAGGCCGAAGATGAAGAGCGCCGCAAGAAAGAAGACGCTGATCGCAAAGCAGCTGAGAAGGTTGCTGCGCAGGCTGCCCCCGCTCCTAAAGCGGATGCACCGGCGCGCGCGCCCGTCACCAAAACCGGAGCCCCAACGCCGTCACGCCGCGACAAAGATCGCGACGAGAAACAGTCGCGTGGCAAAGGTGGCGAACGCGATGGCCGTCGCTCGGGCAAACTAACCGTCAATCAGGCGCTGTCTGGTCGTGATGGTGGCCGCCAGCGGTCAATGGCTGCGATGAAGCGTAAGCAAGAACGCGCACGTCAAAAAGCGATGGGCGAGTCTCAAGATCGCGAAAAGATTATCCGCGACGTGCAATTGCCGGAAACCATCGTCGTTTCCGAGCTTGCAAACCGGATGGCCGAACGTGTTGCCGATGTCGTCAAAGAGCTCATGAAAATGGGCATGATGGTTACGCAAAACCAGCCAATTGATGCTGATACTGCAGAGCTGATCATCGAAGAGTTCGGTCACAAAGTTGTCCGCGTTTCGGATGCTGATGTTGAAGACGTGATCGACTCGGTCGAGGACAAGGACGAAGATCTTGTGTCGCGTCCACCCGTCATCACGATCATGGGCCACGTTGACCATGGTAAAACCTCGCTTTTGGACGCAATCCGGAATGCAAAGGTTGTTGCAGGCGAAGCGGGCGGCATTACGCAGCATATCGGTGCCTATCAGGTAACAACCGACAGCGGCGCAGTGCTTAGCTTCCTTGATACTCCGGGCCACGCGGCGTTTACGTCGATGCGGGCACGTGGTGCTCAGGTCACGGATATCGTTGTTCTTGTTGTTGCAGCCGATGATGCGGTTATGCCGCAAACCGTTGAGGCAATTAACCACGCGAAAGCGGCCGGCGTGCCGATGATTGTGGCGATCAACAAGATCGACCGCCCAGCGGCTGACCCAATGAAAGTTCGCACCGATCTGCTTCAGCATGAAGTAGTTGTCGAAGCTATGTCGGGTGAGGTGCAAGACGTCGAAGTGTCAGCCATCACCGGTCAGGGTCTGGATCAACTGTTGGACGCGATTGCGTTGCAGGCTGAGATCCTTGAACTGAAAGCCAACCCAACCCGCGCCGCCTCTGGCGCTGTGATTGAGGCACAGCTTGATGTTGGACGCGGCCCTGTTGCCACTGTTCTGGTTCAGAACGGCACACTCAAACGCGGCGATATCTTCGTTGTGGGCGAGCAGTGGGGTAAAGTCCGCGCGCTTGTAAACGACCAAGGTGAACGCGTGGATGAAGCTGGTCCTTCGGTTCCTGTCGAGGTTCTTGGCCTCAACGGTACACCCGAAGCGGGCGATGTTCTGAACGTTGTCGACACCGAAGCGCAGGCGCGTGAGATTGCTGACTATCGTGAGCAAGCTGCAAAAGACCGCCGCGCTGCTGCGGGTGCCGCAACAACGCTTGATCAGCTTTTGGCGAAAGCCAAAGAAGACGAGAACGTTGCCGAGCTGCCCGTACTGGTGAAAGCCGACGTGCAGGGTTCTGCCGAGGCAATCGCGCAGGCGTTGGCCAAAATCGGCAACGATGAGGTTCGTGTCCGGATGCTGCATACTGGCGTTGGTGCGATCACAGAATCCGACATCGGTCTTGCTGAAGCATCAGGCGCTCCGGTTATTGGCTTTAACGTCCGGGCCAACGCGCCTGCACGGAACGCTGCGAACCAAAAAGGCGTCGAGATCCGCTATTACTCGGTCATTTATGACCTTGTAGACGATGTCAAAGCCGCGGCCTCTGGTCTGCTGTCTGCCGAAGTTCGCGAGAATTTCATCGGTTACGCAGAGATCAAAGACACGTTCCGTGTTTCCGGTGTTGGAACCGTTGCGGGCTGTCTGGTTACCGAAGGCGTCGCACGTCGTTCGGCCGGAGTACGCCTCTTGCGCGACAACGTTGTGATCCACGAAGGCACGCTGAAGACTCTCAAGCGCTTCAAAGACGAAGTCAAAGAGGTCATCTCGGGCCAAGAATGCGGTATGGCGTTTGAAAACTACGATGACATCCGCAAGGGCGATGTTATCGAGATCTTTGAACGCGAAGAGGTTGAGCGCTCGCTCGACTAACTCCGCCCCAAACAAGACAAAGAAAAAGGCGCGTCATACCCGATGCGCCTTTTCTCGTTTTAGGTAGTCGCCAGCAACGTTATTCCGTGGCGGCTTCTTCTTCGGTTTCTTCCATGGCTGGGGCAAGCGACACCAGAAATGCGTAAAGATCGGCCGCAGCTTCGGCGTCAACGCGTTGCGGCGTCATGTTTGACCGCACGCTTTCGCCAGTGAACTCGCGCAGAAAAGCCGTTGCGTTTGGCACATAAGCGACGAAGGTTTCCTCGTCCCATATTAGGCCAGCCACGGCTGCGGCTTCCATTCCGGATGAATACCGAAAATCTTCAACGGTCCCGGCTGTGCGTCCGGCAATGCTATAAAGGTTGGGGCCCTGACGGCCATTCCGACCAGCAAGAACATTGCCTTCTGGGTCACGAACGACATGGCAGGCAATACAGGCGCGGAACGCCGCTTCGCCAGCTTCGGCATCACCGGATAGCTCATGACCATCGGCCATCGCAATTTGCGGCGCCAGAAGAGCGGCAGAAAAGGCAAGAATGCGGATCATCAATAATCTCCTCAGATCGTTTGATATATAAGTAGTCCGCGCAGGCGTAGTCTTAACGTGAACCAATTGTCGCGGTCCAGCGCGTTGACGCGGTTTCAATGTCGCAGGGTCAGGTTTCCCGTAAGTTGCCAACCCTTGTTCCCAAAGGCCGTGAGGGTCATATACTCTGGCATATACGCAAAGGAGATTTCATGACCAAATCGGATTTTCCAGGCTGGCACGGCACGACGATTATCGGTGTACGTAAAGGCAATGAGGTTGTGGTGGCCGGTGACGGACAGGTTAGCCTTGGCCAAACTGTCATCAAGGGTACAGCGCGCAAGGTCCGCCGCCTGAATCCCGGCGGGCATGACGTTGTCGCCGGATTTGCCGGATCGACGGCCGATGCATTCACATTGCTAGAGCGGCTAGAGGCCAAACTGGAAGCGACCCCCGGTCAACTGGCGCGCGCCAGTGTTGAGCTGGCCAAAGATTGGCGCACCGACAAATACCTACAAAAACTAGAGGCGATGCTAATCGTTACGGACGGCACGGAATTATTCATTATCACCGGCGCTGGCGACGTCCTTGAGCCGGAGCATGGCATTGCCGCCATCGGATCAGGCGGTAATTTTGCGCTGGCCGCCGCACGCGGCATGATTGACAGCGATCTGGACGCCGAAGCCGTTGCGCGGAAAGCCATGGCCATTGCGTCCGATATTTGCGTTTACACGAACGGAAACCTGACAGTGGAACGGATCACCTCATGACCGGTATTTCACGCGACGATATCCGGGCGGCCGTCGGATCGGGAATGCTGTCCGAGGCACAAGCGGCGTCATTGGTGGCGCTTGCCGACGCAAGACGCGGCGTCCGCGATCACCTTTCCGGACTTGATGAACCCTTTGAGCTGTTCAAGGGCTTCAATGAGATCTTCATTGTTGTTGGCCTGTCCATTCTGTTCATGGGTTGGCTTGGGATCACGGGGTTTAGCATCGCGGCAACCTCGGCGTCGGGCTACGTAATGACAGCCGTTTATGCAGCGATTTGCATGGGCACCGTTCTGATGCTGGCCCGGTATTTCACCCTTACCCGCCGAATGATTGCACCGTCGATTGCGCTGGCGATCTTTTTTGCGCAAGGCGCAGGGCAACTTGGTCTTGCGATTGGCTGGATGATTAGCGGTCCGTTGCCGCAAACTCTGACGATCTCTGCTGGCACCGCAACTGCGCTATTGGCCGTTTACTATGCATTGTTCCGGGTGCCGTTCACGATGGTCTTGATAGCCATTGGCGTGTTCATGACCGCCTTCGGCGCCGTCACTATTGGTGGAACATTCCCCGAAGATCCCCGCGACTTCTTCTTGCTTTCGGGCGAGGGACCTTTCGCAATTTTGACAATCGTACTGGGCGTCATTGGTCTGGGCGTTGCGCTGACATTTGACATGAGCGACCCGCACCGGATTACACGGCGGGCGGCCTCGGGCTTTTGGCTTCATGTTGTGGCCGCGCCGGCCATTGTGAACACGGTGGCCCTGACGCTTTACACCAATGGTTCGATGGCGGCGCAGCTCACTCTGATCGGCTTCGTTCTTGCAATGGCGCTTTTTGCGATCATCATTGACCGGCGATCATTCCTTGTTTCGGCTGTTGGGTACATCGTGGCACTTTCCATGACCGTGATGGAAGATCAGGCCTTTATTGCCGTGATCCTGCTTGGTTTCGTCCTTGTGCTCCTTGGCGCACAATGGGAAAAAATACGGCGGTTCATTATGAACGGCACACCAAGCTTTCCGGGAAAGACGCGCATGCCGCCCTGGGATTTGCTAGATGACTCGGCCCCCGAAGTTTCGGCCTAACTGGAAGAAAGACCCCTCCATGAGCAATTTGACCCCTCGTGAAATCGTGTCCGAACTCGACCGGTTTATTATTGGCCAAAACGGCGCAAAGCGTGCCGTGGCAGTGGCCTTGCGCAACCGGTGGCGTCGTAAGCAGCTTGGTGATGATTTGCGCGACGAGGTGTATCCCAAAAACATCCTGATGATTGGCCCCACCGGCGTCGGCAAAACCGAAATTAGCCGCCGGTTGGCCAAGCTTGCTCGCGCGCCCTTTATCAAAGTCGAAGCAACGAAATTCACCGAGGTCGGCTACGTCGGTCGGGATGTGGAACAAATCATTCGCGATCTGGTGGACGCCGCACAAATCATGATCCGCGAACAGATGCGTGAAGACGTAAAAGCGAACGCGCATAGTGCGGCCGAAACACGTGTCATCGAAGCACTGGCTGGCACGGATGCCCGCGAACAAACTCGCGAAATGTTCCGCCGAAAACTGCGGTCGGGCGAGTTGGACGATACAGTCATCGAACTTGAAGTGGCTGACACGTCAAACCCAATGGGTGGTTTTGAAATCCCCGGCCAGCCCGGTATGGGCCAGATGGGCGGGATGATGAACCTCGGCGATATCTTCGGCAAAGCCTTTGGCGGGCGCACCGTAAAGCGCAAGATGTCGGTATCTGCCAGTTATGAAGTGTTGATCGACGAAGAAGCCGACAAGCTTTTGGATCAAGAAACCGTCACACGTGAAGCGATCCGCGCGGTTGAGCAAAGTGGCATCGTCTTCATTGACGAGATCGACAAAGTCGCCGCCAAGTCAGAAGCGCGCGGCGCAGATGTCAGCCGTGAGGGCGTTCAGCGCGATTTGCTGCCCCTTATTGAGGGCACAACCGTCAGCACCAAACATGGCCCGGTGAAAACCGACCACATCCTTTTCATTGCATCCGGCGCGTTTCACATCGCAAAACCCTCGGACCTTTTGCCAGAACTGCAGGGCCGTTTGCCCATCCGTGTTGAACTGCGTGCGCTGACGGAAGAGGATTTCGTTCGCATTCTGACCGAAACCGACAACGCCCTAACCCGCCAATATTCGGCCCTGATGGCCACAGAAGAGGTCACCGTTACCTTTACCGACGATGGCATCAACGCGCTGGCAAAGATCGCGGCGGAGGTGAATCAAAGCGTCGAAAACATCGGTGCACGGCGCCTCTACACCGTTATGGAACGTGTGTTTGAGGAGTTGAGCTTTACCGCGCCAGATCAATCTGGGCTGGAAGTTCAGGTCGATGCCGAGTTTGTCGATAAAAACCTTGGCGAATTGATGAAATCCGCCGATCTTGGGCGCTACGTTCTTTAGACCCAAAAGGGGCCATCGATGTTTCGCCGCTCTATCTTTCTTGCAGTTTTGGCTCTTGCGGCCTGTAGCGGTGTGCCTCGGGTGACCTATATCGAAGACCTGCCAGACAGCGCGGTTTTGCAAACTGTCTATGTTGCCAGCAACCGGGAATTCGCCGACGCGAATTTTACACCCGGCCGCGCTGATGAGCTGGGGTTTACGCGATTTCAGATCTCTATTCCGCCCAATCGCGAAGTAGGAGAGGTGTCCTGGACCAATCCAAGATTTGCCAATCCTCAAGATGATTTCATGGTGGCCGAGGCTTCAGGCTTTGAAAATGCGGCCAGCTTCAGGTCTGAGATTTCTTCACAACTCGCCGCGCTTCCCCCAGAGGATCGCGAAGTCGTGGTCTTTGTCCATGGGTTCAATAACAATTTTGCTTCGGGCCTAATCCGTGCCGCGCAGATGGCGCATGATTTTGATCCGCCGGGGATCGTTACGCATTTCTCATGGCCCAGCGCGGGCAACCCGGTTGGCTATGCCTATGACCGCGACAGCGTCATGATTTCCCGCGATGCGCTACAAGACTACCTTGAAACGCTTAGAGCAGCGGGCGCTGATCGCATTCTATTGGTGGCGCATTCGGTTGGCAGCCACCTTGTGATGGAAGCGTTGCGACAAATCCGTATTTCGGGCGATGCTGACCTTCTGAACAGACTGACGGGCGTCGCCCTTATCTCGCCAGATATTGATGTCGAGGTTTTCCAAAGCCAGGCACGTGCGCTGGCACCACTCCCGCAGCCATTTTTCATTTTCACGTCGCAACGCGATCGGGTTCTCAGAATTTCTGCTCGTCTAACCGGTCAAAGCAGCCGGTTAGGCACAATCGACAGCCCCGACGACATTGCCGAGTTTGAGATTACCTTGGTTGACCTGTCCGAGTTCCGTGGTGGTTCTGGCGATTGGGGACATCACATGACCTTGGTCAGCTCTCCGTCGCTCATTCGTCTTTTTGGCGGGCTTTCCGGTCTCGCTGATGGCCAATCGGACGTCCCCGTCGGCCTACTTCCGGGAACAGTTTTGACGGTCCGAAATGCAACGCAAATCTTGCTAAGTCCGGTCACGCAGTGAGCGCGTTTTTCGCCTTTCTTCGCGAAAACTCAAGTTTCCTTGCCGCCGGACTGCTGCTGACTTTTTCGTCAAGCTTTGGCCAAACGTTTTTCATCTCGATCTTTTCTGGCGAAATCATGCGGACCTTTGGCCTCAGCGATGGGCAATGGGGGATGATCTATGCGTTGGGGACGATGGCCTCGGCGCTTTTGCTAATTTGGGGAGGGAGCCTGACTGATCGCTACCGCGCCCGCGCGCTTGGGCTTATGAGCCTCACCGGACTGGCCGCGTCGTGCCTCTTAATGGCGATTAACCCCTACGTCGCTGTCCTACCCGTAATCATTTTTTTGCTCCGGTTTACCGGGCAGGGTATGGCGACGCATATCGCGGTCACGGCTATGGCACGTTGGTTTGTCGCCAATCGCGGCAAAGCGCTGTCCATTTCAAGTATCGGCCATTCCTTAGGCCAATCCGTTTTGCCGCTTTGTTTTGTAGCGGCGCTTGCTTTTTTCAATTGGCAACTGCTTTGGGTTGCGTCCGCCGCTCTGGTCCTCTTGATGCTTCCAATCCTATCCCGGCTGTTGCGCCTAGAGCGCCGACCTCAATCTGTCAGTGAAGCGTCGCAGAGTACCGGAATGCATGGCAAACATTGGACACGGCGCCAAATGTTGGCCCATCCGCTTTTTTGGGGAATGGTGCCAACTGTCTTGGGGCCAGCAGCGTTTGTTACGGCTCTTTTTTTCCAACAAGTTCATCTGAGCGAAGTTAAAGGCTGGAGCCACGTTGGCTTTGTCACACTCATCCCGGTTTTCACTGCAACGACGATTACGGCGAATCTGGCTTCGGGTGCGTTGATTGACCGATTTGGCGCGACCCGGATGATCGCGTTTTATCAAGCTCCGTTTGCGCTTGGGTTTATGGTCATCGCCAGCGCGTCAAACCTATGGGCAGCCGGGCTGGGTCTTGCCTTGATCGGGATTGGCGCGGGCGCCACTGCGAGTTTGCCCGCGGCTTTCTGGGCTGAATCCTATGGCACACGCTATATCGGCGGGATCAAATCCATCGCGGCGGCAACGATGGTGTTTGGCTCGGCGCTTGGCCCTGCAATTACCGGCATCGCAATTGACGCGGGCTATGACTTCCCGATGCAAATGTGGGCCATTGCGGTTTGGTTTATCTTCGCTTCGGTCGTGGCAGGTATCGCGATTTCGGCCGCCGCTCGTTCCTCAGCGTCCGCGCCTTAGATAGACGTAATAGGCCCCAGTGCCACCATGACGAAGGTGAGCCTCTCGCATATCCAGAACAACACGGCCAAGGGGGGGCATGGTCAGCCAATTGGGCACTTGGTGCTTTAAGATCCCACGTCTAATTGGAATGGGGCCGTGATCGTCACGGTCTTTGCCTTTGCCTGTAATAACCAGAACCAAGCGCTTGCCCGCACCATGTGCGTTTAGGATAAATTCAGTCAGCGCCGGGTGGGCTTGGGCCAGTGTCATTCCATGCAAATCAATTCGGCCTTCCGGCTTGAGTTTACCACGGACCATTTTCTTATGGGTTCCGTGGTCCATCTGCACCGGGGCCGAGGCCAGACGTTCGGAAACCGAAGGGGCAAGTTGGCTCCCTGGCAACTGGCTTGTTGCGGTTTGACCAACCCGAAAATCTTGAATGTGGAACGCGGGTTTCGGCTTGGATTTTGACCGAACCGTCGGTTTTTCAGGTTCAGGCCGATTGAGCGGCTCTGGATGAACGGGCGTCACCGTCCGGGCAACAGCGGCCCAGAGGGTCTTATCCTCTTCGCTCAGTTTTCTGTTGCGACGCTTTGCCATGTCAAAGCTCCGGAGCTAGCATATTGGCTATCTCAATCGGCAACAGAACGATCATCCGACCCGGATCGCGTATGCGACCCGCCTCTAGCCCCGCCGCGTCACCAGTTCCGTAAAACACATCTGCGCGTTGCGCGCCGCGAATGGCTGATCCGGTATCCTGCGCGATCATTAAGCGCCGAAGGGGGTCAGCGCCGTCTTTTTCGATCCAAACAGGCGCACCAAGTGGCGTGAATTCGGGATCAACTGCGATCGACCGCATCGTCGTGATCGAGCGATTCATGGCCCCTCGGGGCCCATCCTCTGGACGTGCGCGGATAAGACGGAAGAAAACATAAGATGGGTTATGATAAAGCAGCTCGCGCCCGGCTTGGGGGTTTCGGCGCACCCAAGATTGAATAACTTGCGCAGACACCTGATGCGGTTGATAGACACCACGCCGAACCAGTTCTTGTCCGATGGAGCGATATTCATGCCCATTGCGGCCACCATATCCCACCCGGATCGTGCGTCCATCAGGTAGGCGAATACGGCCAGAGCCCTGAATTTGCAAAAAGAACAGCTCAACCGGGTCATCGACCCAAGCAATTTCAAGCCCGCGTCCTTCTAGCAGCCCGTCTTCTTCAATCTGCCGCCTTGTATGCCACGGTTCGCGCACATCTGGGGGAAAGGAATAGACCGGGTAGCGGTACGTCCCGGTGCGGGTCAGGGATCCGTTCAGCTCTGGTTCGAAATACCCAGTGAACAGCGCTTCGTTCTCGCCGCCGAATAATACAGGGCGAAAAAAGAGTTCGAAAAACGCACGGGCGCCGGGGCGTTGTTGGGCGAGGGCACAAAGCCGCGTCCATTCGCCCTCATCCATGTCCGGACAGGTGTTTAAAAACACCTCAAGGGCGGCCTCGTGGTCGTCCTCGGCCCAGCCCTCAAGATCGTCAAATTCCAGAATTTCTACGCTAACATCTGCCATTGCAGGTGCAGACATAAGGCTTGCTGCGGACAAGACCAGCGAAAAAAGCCTCGCCCGCATTGGTTTATCCGCCGGTTGCGACCAAAGCCCAGTTTGGATTGTCCGTACCCATCTTGCGGGCAAAGGTCCAAACATCGCGCTGCTTTTTAATCTCGTTGGCATCGCCCTCGATCACTTCGCCACTGGCGTTTTTCACAACCGATGTCAGCTCGGCCACGAAACGGACTGTCAATTCAGCCTCGGACGAGCTTCGATCAAATGTGGCGTCATGCAAAGCAAGTTCGCGCAATCCGACAAAATTTGCTTCGATCGAAAGACCCTGTTCGTTCCGGTCCGCGATAACCTGTTCAAAGGTTTCCATCACGTCATCGGCCAAGAAGGGGCGCAGGTCATCCACATCGCCATTTTCAAAGGCCATCAGGATCATTTCATAAGCGCCGCGTGCGCCTTGCAGGAACTCTGACACGTTAAAGCCGGGCTCGGCCATCTTCATGGCTGCCAGTGCTTTGGCGGCATCGGTGCCATCGGCGACGTGATCGGTGATATCTCGATCAGGCCCGCCTTCGATAACTTCAAAATTACGGGAATTCGCTGCACGACGTTCCAACCGTTCTTCGGGCGGAGTTTCATAGCCGTCGCGTGTTCCCAGCACATTGCGCAGCTTTAAAATCAGGAAAAGCGCAATTCCTGCCAGCACCAGCAATTGTAACAGGGAATTATTCATTCTGCGAACCTCGGATCTTAGATTGGGCATTTGTATATGGCCCGTTGGCACATATGTAGGCATAGGGCGCGGTCAAGTCCATGTGGGATAAAGACCGATTCAGCGCCTTGTGATCGAAAGGAAGGAATATGTGGCTGTTTTTGCTGTTTCTCAGCATTCCGCTGATTGAAATCGGCCTGTTTATTCAGGTTGGCGGGGCTATCGGCCTTTGGCCAACGCTGGCAATCGTTGTTTTGACCGCGATTGCGGGCACGGCAATGGTACGCAGCGAAGGTAGGCAGGTTATGGCGAATTTACGCTCCAGCTTCGATACGTTGAACGACCCGACAGAACCATTGGCCCATGGCGCGATGATTTTGTTTTCTGGCGCGCTTTTGCTGACGCCGGGGTTTTTCACGGATGCCGTTGGGTTCTTACTTCTCATCCCCGGATTTCGCAGCATGCTGATGCGCGAGCTTCGGAAGCGCGTGAAGGTAGAAAACGTGACAGCAGGCCAGACACATTGGTCACAGGACAGCCCCCGCCCGGCGGATACTGTCATTGATGGAGAATACCGCGTGGAAGAGGAACCGCCACGCAATGGACCTTCTGGGTGGCAACGGGATTGAGGCTGGTCCGCTGACCTGATAAACCGCCTTGAAATATTAGTATTGGAGGGCCCTATGGCCGAAGAAAACGGGGCCGAAACCCCAGCAGCAGCCGAAGCACCTGCCGCCCCAAAAATGCCGAAGATGCAGGTTCTGGGTCAATTCATCCGCGATTTGTCTTTCGAAAACATCGCCGCGCAAAAGGCTATTCAAGCCAACGCTCAGCCTGAGATTCAGGTTCAGGTCGGTGTTGAGGCGCGTAAACGCGCGAACGAAGGCCAATATGACGTCATCATGAAGCTTAAGGTCGAAAGCAAGACCAAGGACGAAGGCCAATCGGTCTTCTTGATTGAGCTAGATTATGTCGGCGTCTTTGCTGTCGAGAATATCGAAGAAAAGCAAATGCATCCCTTCCTGCATATTGAATGTGCACGGATGCTTTTCCCATTTGTGCGCCGGATCGTTTCAGACGTGACCCGCGATGGGGGCTTCCCGCCGCTTAACCTCGACACGATGGATTTCGTACAGATTTACCGCAATCAGCTGGCGATGGCGGCACAAGCAAAGCCGCGCGCAGACGCCTGATTTAGCGGAATTTTTTCCAAACAGCGCCATCGCCCATTTCGTCAACAAAGGCGGCATGGGCGGTGGCTTCTTCATTTGAAATGCGTGGCGGCAGGGCCGCTGGCCGCGGCTGTGGGCGCCAATTTTCAGATTGTCCTTGTCCACCACGATTGCCTGACGCGTTGGACAGGCCAAAATCGGGCTGGCGTCCCCCGATAAGCTCTAAATACACCTCGGCAAGAATTTCAGAATCGAGCAGCGCCCCGTGTTTTTCCCGGGCGGAGTTATCAATTCCAAAACGCCTGCAAAGTGCGTCCAAAGACGCCGGCGATCCGGGAAACCTCTTGCGCGCAATCGCAAGTGTGTCCAGGGCGCGATCCATTGGAATCTGGGGAAGGTCTAACCAGCGCAGTTCGGCATTCAGAAATTTCATATCAAAACTGGCGTTGTGGATTACGAGAATCGAATTGTCGCCAATGAAATCCAAAAATCCCTGACCCACGCTTTTGAAAAGGGGTTTATCCTTCAACGTCACTTCACCGGGTTTTGCGTCACGCGGCGGCGAAAGCAAATCCGGGCCAATCCCGTGAACACCAAATGCCTCATCCGGCATGGATCGTTCAGGGTTGATGTAAACATGATATGTTTCGCCGGTCGGCAAGTGGTTCAAAAGCTCGATTGCCCCAATTTCGACGATGCGGTCGCCAGATTCAGGGTCAAAACCAGTGGTTTCCGTGTCTAGGACGATCTCACGCATCTCGAGTCTTTCTGATTTGCCTGACAATATCATTCACCTGAGCACGGGCATGTTCAAGCGTATCGGTTTCTATCACATAGGTCGCTCGAGCTATTTTTTCGTCATTGGGCATTTGGCGCGAAAGGATGAGTTCTAGATCGCTCTCGCTCATCGTTCCACGAGCCATTACGCGGGCTTTTTGAATATCTTCCGAGACCGTGACGCAAGCGACGGCATCCAACTCTGTCTCGGCTCCGGTCTCAAATAGAAGCGGGATATCAAGGACAGCGATCTTAGCATCGGTGCTTTTAAGAAATGCATCACGATTTGCTCGCACCAGAGGATGAACGATTTTTTCGATTTGAGCGAGCAATTCTGGGTTCTCGCGGATGGCATTGCGCAGAGTGTCCCGATCAAGACGATCCCCGCGCAGGGCATCTGGAACCAAGGCACCGACTGGATGAATTGCAGGGCCGCCTGGGGCGTAGGCATCGTGCACGGCAGCATCCGCATCCCAAATCGCGCATCCGGCATCGGCAAACATCTGTGCAGTTGTCGATTTGCCCATCCCAATAGACCCCGTCAGACCGAGCCTAAATGTCATCCGCCCAGCACCACACGGCGCAGTTCATCGTCCACTTCGGGTTTCAGGCCAAACCAACGTTCAAATCCCGGCGCGGCCTGATGCAAAAGCATGCCAAGCCCGTCAACGGTATGGCATCCTCGCGCGCGTGCCTCGGCCAACAGATCGGTTTCAAGCGGAGTATAAACGATGTCATTCACAACTGTTGTCGGATTGAGGCGATCAAGGTTGATATGCAGAGGCTCTTTGCCCGTCATTCCGAGCGCGGTTGTGTTCACCAAAAGCGCCGTTTCCGGCAAAAGATCTGGGATATGGGTCCAATCGGCGACCTGAACGCGAGCGCCAAAGTGATCTTGCAAGGCATCAGCCCGGGCCCGCGTCCGATTCACCAAGAAAATATGCGGGCAGCCACTGGTCAAAAGCGTCGAAACAATTGCCCGCGAAGCACCGCCAGCACCTAAGACGAGGGCAGGGCCCTCGGCGGCGGTCCAATCCGGTGTCATCTGGCGGATATTTTCAAGGAACCCATACCCGTCGGTATTGTCGGCCTGCAGCTTTCCATTCGCGGTAAAAGTCAGCGTGTTTGCTGCGCCAATCAACGCGGCGCGATCTGTAACGCTATCTGCGATCTGCAGCACGGCCTCTTTATGTGGGATCGTGACATTGATGCCGCTAAAGCCGAGCTCTGGCAGAAGCTGGATCGTATCGTGCAACCGCTCACGTGAAACATGAAGCGGGACGTAATGGCCCTCGATCCCATAGCGGGCCAGCCAATGGCCGTGCAGCGCAGGCGAGCGGGTGTGCGCAATCGGCTCTCCGATTACGCCAGCAAGCAGGATACCATCACTCATCCGTCAATTACCCCCCTTTGGGTCAAGAAGCCGATCAGCTCCAAAAGTGGCAGACCCAGAACTGTAAAATAGTCGCCTTCGATGCGACTGAAAAGCCTCGCACCTTCTTCTTCTAGTTTATATCCCCCAACGGACGCCCCGATTTCGGGCCAGTTGCGGGACACATAGCTGTCCAGATAGTCGCGTCCAAGGGGCCGCATTAACAACCGAACCTGTCCGACATGGCGCCACAGCGGCTCGCCACCCTGGTATACAACAACGGCGGAAAGCAATTTATGCTGCGCGCCACTGAGCAACCGAAGTTGCGCCTTTACGGTTTCTGCGCTGTCGGCCTTTGAAATAATCTTTCCTTTAAACTCAAGAACTTGGTCTGATCCGATAACCAAGGCTTCTGGGTGCTTGGCGCTAATCTTCCGCGCCTTAAACTCTGCCAGCGCATCTGCAATGTCCCGCGGTGTCGCTTCTTCAGCAAGTAATGCGGCTTTAATGGCCTCTTCATCTATCCGTGCTGGAATAGCGCTATGCGGAATATCCGACTGGTGTAACATCTGCTGGCGGATCGATGACGCCGAAGCCAGAATAATTTCGGTCATTGGATAACTCTTTGAATAACCTTGGGGCGAAAGCCTGAATGGGCTTTGTATAACTAGGATAACTTCCCTTATCCATGGGCGGCCTTGGGATAGTCCTAGGTTTGTGCCCAAGTTACCCACGGGGATATTTCCCCCACAGTGGGTTGGGGAAAGCGACAAATATACACAGATGTATTTGAGTTATCCCCTAGGTTATCATTCGCAAAAATCACCATTACTATCTGATTAAAAACAAAAAAAATAGATCATAGAGGTTTTACACAGATCGGAAGGTTACTCTCTTGCCTTGTGTAAAATCCTCTGGGTAAACCTCGCCAAACCCAGCTATCCTCGTTATCCACGCTACAACAACAACAACAACCTTTCTTTCAATATATATTATATTGTTAGTGGAGAGGCCCGGAGACCCCATGATCGGCGACTTTCTTGCTACGGTGTACCCTTGGACCAAGAGCCTGCACATCATCTCGGTTATCGCTTGGATGGCTGGTTTGTTCTATTTGCCACGCCTTTTTGTTTATCATGCTGAACAGACAGAAACGGGCGATGAAACAGATAAGCTGTTTCAAACCATGGAATATAAGCTTCTTCGTGTGATCATGAATCCGGCGATGATCGCGACTTGGGTCTTCGGCCTTATGTTGGTTTTCACACCGGGCGTGGTTTCATGGGCTGTTATTTGGCCTTGGACCAAAGCTGTTGCCGTTTTGGCAATGACCTGGTTCCATCATTGGCTGGGTAAGCGCCGCAAAGAATTTGTGGCGGGTCAAAATATCCGTACTGGCCGGATCTATCGGATGATGAATGAGGTTCCGACCGTGTTGCTTGTGATCATCGTTGTTTCGGTCATCGTACGCCCGTTTTCGTGATTTCCTTGACTCCGGCGGTTTCAGCCCTTAAGTCCGCGTTCAAAGCAGGGCCGTCCGGCCCAATTGCAATTCCCGATTTATCTTTATCCAAAAGCCGCCTGAGTCATCGGTGTGCTTAAAAGAGACCCCTTAAATATGACATCTGAAACACCCGACGTTACCGCCGAAAAACTCGCTCTGTCCGAGCTAAAAGCCCATTCTCCCAAAGATCTTCTGTCGATGGCTGAAGAGCTTGAAATCGAAAACGCCTCGACTATGCGCAAGGGCGAGATCATGTTCTCGATCCTGAAAGAACGGGCCGAGGATGGATGGGAAATTTCCGGTGACGGCGTTCTGGAAGTTCTTCAAGACGGGTTTGGTTTCTTGCGTAGCCCAGAAGCCAACTACTTGTCTGGACCGGATGATATTTATGTTTCGCCTGAAATGATCCGCCAACACAGTTTGCGGACGGGCGATACAGTTGCGGGCGTTATCAACGCACCGAACGAAAACGAACGTTATTTTTGCCTCGTCAAAGTTGCCAAGATCAATTTTGAAGAGCCAGAGCGCGCACGTCACAAAGTTGCATTCGATAACCTGACGCCGCTTTATCCTGACGAGCGTCTGAAGATGGAGATCGAAGATCCGACCATCAAAGATCGCTCAGCGCGGATCATTGATCTTGTATCACCCATCGGGAAAGGCCAGCGGTCCTTGATCGTGGCGCCGCCTCGGACCGGTAAGACCGTTCTGTTGCAGAATATCGCGCACTCCATCGAAGCTAATCACCCGGAATGCTATCTCATCGTGCTTTTGATCGATGAACGTCCTGAAGAAGTTACCGACATGCAACGATCGGTTAACGGTGAAGTTGTTTCCTCAACTTTTGATGAGCCAGCGACGCGACACGTAGCCGTCGCAGAGATGGTCATCGAAAAAGCTAAGCGCCTTGTTGAGCATAAACGCGACGTTGTGATCCTGCTAGACTCGATCACGCGCCTTGGACGGGCCTTTAACACCGTTGTGCCGTCCTCTGGTAAGGTTTTGACCGGTGGTGTGGACGCCAACGCCCTACAGCGGCCCAAGCGCTTCTTTGGTGCCGCACGGAACATTGAAGAGGGCGGGTCGCTGACGATCATCGCGACAGCACTGATCGATACTGGCAGCCGGATGGACGAAGTCATCTTTGAAGAATTCAAAGGCACTGGTAACTCGGAAATCGTTCTGGATCGTAAGATTGCGGATAAACGAGTTTATCCAGCGATGGACATCCTCAAATCCGGCACCCGGAAAGAGGATCTTCTGGTCGATGCAAAAGACCTGCAAAAGACCTTCCTCCTGCGCCGTATTCTGAATCCAATGGGCACCACGGATGCGATCGAGTTCTTGATCTCGAAACTGAAGCAGACGAAATCCAACTCTGAGTTCTTCGATTCAATGAACAGCTGACGCAGAGCGTCAGGAGGCCGCCATGGACACGATCTATGCATTGGCAACTGCGCCCGGAAAAGCGGGCGTTGCTGTCATTCGGGTTTCGGGCGCACTGGCGTTTGGCATTGCAAAGAAGTTGGCAGGCACCTTGCCGGGAATCGGCATGGCACGGGTCCGTCGGTTGCGAGATGAGTCCGGTCTTCATCTTGATGATGCTCTTGTTCTTGCATTTGAAGGTCCAGGCAGCTTCACTGGCGAAAATACCGTTGAATTTCAAATACATGGCAGCCAAGCCAGTGTGAAATCTGTATTCCGCGCGATTGCCGAAACTGGACTGGCCCGTATGGCAGAACCGGGCGAGTTCACTCGGCGTGCGCTTGAAAATGATCGAATGGATTTGTCTGAAGTTGAAGGTCTTGGAGATCTGATTGAGGCTGAGACTGAGGCCCAACGGCTTCAAGCCATCCGTGTGTTCTCGGGCGGTCTTGCGACAATGGTTGAAGGCTGGCGCGAAAACCTTTTGCGAGCGGCGTCTTTGCTTGAGGTCACAATTGATTTTGCTGATGAAGAGGTGCCTGTTGATGTGACGCCGGAAGTGCGCGAGCTAATTGCTCCGGTGATGGTTGATCTCCGTCAGGAAATTGACGGCGTGGCCATTGCAGAACGTGTACGGGATGGGTTTGAAGTTGCGATCCTTGGTGCGCCCAATGCCGGGAAGTCCACGCTGCTGAACGCGATTGCGGGGCGGGATGCGGCGATCACTTCGGATATAGCCGGCACAACCCGCGACGTGATCGAAGTGAAAATGGATCTTGCGGGAATACCAGTGACGCTGCTGGACACTGCAGGTCTTCGAGAGGCGCAAGACGATATCGAGAAGATTGGTGTCGATCGCGCTTTGTCTCGCGCAGAAGCTGCTGACCTTCGAATCTATTTGCAATCCTACCCAAATGAACCGGCGATGGTTGATTTGCGGGATGGTGACATGGAGATTCTTGGGAAAGGCGATTTGCAGGAGGAGGGCAGCGGCGTTTCTGGTTTGACCGGGCAAGGGGTATCCGACCTTCTTGAACGGGTGACCGCTGTTTTGTCTGAACGCGTTGCGCGGCAGTCAGTTGCAACTCATGCACGGCATGCAGATGCGATGCGCGATGCGTTAGGGGCTTTGGATCTTGCCTTAGGTGATATAGATGCAGGGGAAGATCGGACCGAGCTTGCAGCTGAAAATCTGCGTATGGCGATTCGTCGTCTTGAATCCTTGATCGGCCGAATTGATGTAGAAGCGATATTGGGCGAAATCTTTTCGCGCTTCTGTTTAGGAAAATAGGAGTGTTTCACGTGAAACATCTCGACTTTGATGTGATTGTGGTCGGTGGTGGCCATGCAGGTGCTGATGCTGCACATGTTGCGGCTCGCGCAGGTGCGCGCGTTGCATTGCTGACATTGAAAGCTGAGAATATCGGTGTGATGTCCTGTAATCCCGCGATTGGTGGCCTGGGTAAAGGCCATCTCGTCCGAGAAATCGACGCGCTTGGTGGGGCCATGGGCCGCGTGGCTGATGCCTCAGGTATCCAGTTTCGCTTGCTAAATCGCCGAAAAGGGCCCGCAGTTCAGGGCCCGCGGACGCAGTCGGACCGAAATCTTTACAGGTTGGCGATGCAGGCCGAACTGGCGTCGCTCGAAAATCTGACGATCCTAGAAGGGGAAGCGGCGGACTTTTTGATCGCTGATGGTATTTTGACGGGTATTCGTCTGGCCGATGGAAGTGAGATAAAGACAAAGGCGGTTGTTTTAACAACGGGAACGTTCCTTCGCGGTGTTATCCATATTGGGGACAAGAAACGCCCTGGTGGGCGTATGGGGGATGATCCCTCGAACCTTCTGGCGCAACGCATTGACGAACTTGGATTGCCTCTGGGCCGCTTAAAAACCGGAACGCCGCCGCGTTTGGACGGAAAGACGATCAACTGGGATGTCCTCGAGACGCAGCCCGCGGATGAAGATCCAGTGATGTTTTCGTTCCTGTCACGAGGCCCGATTGCCAAACAGGTCGAATGCGGCATTACGCATACCAACGAAAAAACACACGATATTATTCGCGATAACCTCGACCGTTCGGCAATGTATGGCGGTCATATTGAAGGGATTGGCCCGCGGTATTGCCCGTCTATCGAGGATAAAATCGTTCGGTTCGCTGATAAGACGTCTCATCAGATCTTTCTTGAACCTGAGGGTTTGAATGACGACACCGTCTATCCAAACGGTATCTCAACGTCTTTGCCTGAAGATGTGCAGGATGATTATGTGCATTCAATCTATGGTCTAGAGAACGCGAAAATTCTTCAGCCCGGATATGCGATTGAATATGATTATGTAGATCCGCGTGCGCTTAGCCCGATTTTGGAAGTAAAAAAATTGCCGGGATTGTTCCTTGCGGGTCAAATTAACGGCACAACTGGTTACGAGGAGGCTGCGGCGCAGGGTTTTGTCGCAGGTCTTAATGCAGCGCGTCGTGCGCAAGGTTTGGGCCCGGAAACATTTTCGCGCGCCGAAAGCTACATCGGCGTAATGATCGACGATCTTGTTACGCGTGGCGTCGCGGAGCCGTACCGCATGTTCACCTCGCGCGCCGAATTCCGATTGACGTTGCGGGCTGATAATGCGGACCAACGCCTGACACCGCGCGCCATCGATCTTGGGATTGCGTCGGGTGATCGGATACGTGCATTTGAAGGCAAGTTGGAGCGACTGGAGCAAGGAAAAGCCTTGTTTTCAACGCTACAGGTTACGCCGAATGAAGCTCGTAAACACGGGTTGAATATCAATGAGAATGGCCAAAGGCGCAATGTGATGGAGCTATTGGCGTTTCCAAAAGTGGGCCTCGATGAGGTGTTGTCTATCTGGCCTGAGATCAACGAAGTCGATAAAGAAACGCAGATACAGCTTTCTCGGGAAGCGCTCTACGCAAGCTATGTCGATCGGCAACAACGAGATGTGGCTGCGCTTGCCCGAGATGAAGCTCATACCATTCCGAAAGAGTTTTCTTATGAAGGCATCGATGGGCTTTCAAACGAGCTTCGGTCAAAATTGTCTATGATCCGCCCAGAAACTTTGGGGCAAGCGGGCAGGGTGGATGGTATGACACCGGCGGCTCTTGTTCTTTTGCTGACCAAAGTTCGCAAGTTCGAAAGGAAGCGCGCGTGACTGAAGACGACGCGCGGACTGAGATCCAAGCAAGTGTTTCACGTGAAACATTTGAGCGCTTGGAGATATACGCCCAGATTCTGACAAAATGGCAGAAGGCGATCAATCTTGTATCGAAAACAACGATCCCACAGATTTGGGCGCGCCACATGCTGGATTCAGCGCAGCTGTTCGATTTTTGCGATAAAACACGTGGAAATTGGGTCGACATCGGATCTGGAGGAGGGTTTCCAGGCCTCGTCTGCGCAGCCATAGCGCACGATAGCGCGCCAGGATTATCGTTCACATTAATTGAGAGTGACGCGCGAAAGTCTGCATTTCTAAGAACAGCGGCGTCTGAAATGGGATTAACGGTTCAAATTTTGAACAAACGGATCGAAGGGGCTGACCCGCAAGATGCCGACATCCTTAGCGCAAGGGCGCTCGCGCCCCTAAATCTGCTATGCGAATATGCAGAACGCCATTTGAAAAGCGATGGCGTGGCATATTTTCAAAAGGGCGAAAATTATCAATCAGAGATCGACGAAGCGCTTGCGACATGGGATATGAGGGTAGAGCTTGTCCCAAGCAAGACCGCAAGTAACGCAGTGATTCTGAAAATCGAGGGGCTGAAACGTGCCTGATAGATCTAAACCAAAGATCATCGCCATCGCCAACCAAAAGGGCGGGGTGGGAAAAACAACAACAGCTATAAATTTGGGCGCCGCACTCGCGGTTGAAGGCCAACGTGTTTTAATCGTGGACCTCGATCCGCAGGGCAACGCGTCCACAGGTCTTGGTATTGACGCCGATCAGCGGAATTTTACCACCTATGACCTGATCATGGACAGTATGCCGCTGCGCGAAATTGTTCTGCCCACCGGCACCGATAACCTCTGGATTGCCCCGGCGACCACGGACCTTAGCTCGGCAGATGTTGAGCTTGTATCCAACGAAAACCGGGTTTTTCTTTTAAAAGACGCGTTCCTATCTGAAATTGCCACTGAATTTGACATCATCCTTATGGATTGCCCACCATCTTTGAACCTTTTGACCGTCAACGCGATGGTCGCGGCGGATACCGTCTTGGTTCCACTTCAATCTGAATTCTTTGCGCTGGAAGGGCTTTCCCAACTGATGCTGACAATTCGCGAAGTTCGCCAGTCTGCCAATCCAAATCTGCGTATTGAGGGTGTAGTTCTGACCATGTTCGATGGGCGAAATAAGCTTTGTCGTCAGGTGGAGGAAGATGCGCGCGCAAATTTGGGTGAGTTAGTCTACCAAACCAAAGTGCCTCGCAATGTTCGGCTAAGTGAAGCGCCGTCGTATTCGATGCCAATTTTGCAGTATGATCCGGCGTCCAAGGGCAGCGAATCCTACCGTGCGTTGGCACGGGAAGTCTTAGATAAACAACTCGCACCGGCGTAAGGGGAAAGCTTATGGTTACAAAGAACAGAGGCCTCGGGCGCGGTTTGTCGGCTTTGATGGCAGATATTCAAGAGCCTGAAACACCCGAAACGAATTCTGATCGGCCTCGGCGAGCGGATTTGAGCGTTCCTATTGAGCAAGTTCAGCCAAACCCAGAGCAGCCTAGGCGCGTTTTTACACCCGAAGCGCTTTCGGAATTGTCCGCGTCCATTCGCGAAAAAGGCGTTATTCAACCTTTGATCGTTCGACCCAACCCAAATGGGTCAGAAGGCTACCAAATTGTCGCCGGCGAGCGTCGCTGGCGGGCCTCTCAGATGGCGCAGCTGCACGAAATCCCGGTAATTATTCGTGAGTTCGACGACACAGAGGTGTTGGAAGTCGCGATTATCGAGAATATCCAGCGCGCGGACCTAAATCCGATTGAAGAAGCCACGGGATATCGACAGTTAATGGATCGTTTTGGCCATACCCAAGATAAATTGGCCGAAGCCATGGGAAAAAGCCGCCCTCACGTTGCAAATTTGATGCGACTGCTTTCGTTGCCAGATGACGTACAAGACATGCTGCGCGATGGGGATCTTACTGCCGGACACGCACGCGCCTTGATCGGAAACGATCAGGCGTCTAATTTGGCAAAAGATATTGTCAGTCGCGGCCTTTCTGTTCGGGCTGTCGAAAAGCTTGTCAAAAGCCAGGCGCAACCAAAAGCGCCCGCACGGCCCCGTGCCTCCGAAAAAGATGCGGACACCAAGGCGCTTGAGGGCGATCTTTCTGCTGCAATTGGAATGCCCGTTGTAATTGACCATGATGCTGAGAACGGCACAGGCAAAGTATCGGTTCAATACAATGACCTTGCGCAGCTGGATGATCTCATCCAGATCCTGAACTCTGGTCGTTAAGTCAGCAACTCACGTAAGATTGCATTGAGCAACGGGCGGCCTTCGCGGGTTGTCTTGATGCGGTCTGTCGTGACGTTCAGAAACCCGTTTTCTACAAGCAATTGGATGCGATTTGTATCCAACGGCGCGCCGTTGAGGTTAGCGAATCTTGTCAGTGACGTGCCCTCGGCAAGTCTCAAGCTCATCATCAGATACTCAACGGCCTGATCTTTTTGAGCCAACCGCTCGCGCGAGTTTTCTCCAGATCCAATGTTCGTGACGGCATCCAGCCAGCCCTGTGGCATCCGTGGCGTTTCCGTCGCGAAGCGGTTCCCATTTAGTGTGATACGCCCATGTGCGCCGGGACCAATCCCCACATAGTCGCCATAACGCCAATAGATCAGATTGTGGCGGCTTTCAGCTCCATCTCGGGCGTGGTTCGACGTCTCATAGGCGGGCATCCCGTGTTTTTCGCAAATATCCTGTGTTTCCAGATACATATCCGCAGAAAGGTCGTCATTTGGCAGGCCCTTCAAGCCGCCACGGGCATACCGATCGCCAAAGGCCGTGCCGCCCTCGATCGTGAGTTGATAGAGCGACAGGTGATCAACGGCCATATCCAGCGCAGATGAAAGCTCGGACCTCCAGTTTTCAAGGCTCTGGTCTTGGCGTGCGTAGATCAGATCAAAACTAACACGCTCAAATTCTTTTCTTGCAATATCAAAGGCTTGCATGGCTTCTTTGGCAGAATGTAACCGCCCAAGCCGACGCAGATCCTCATCATTCAGGGCTTGGATACCCATCGAGATCCGATTGACGCCTGCCTGCCTATATCCCGCAAATCGCCCAGCTTCGACAGAGGTAGGGTTCGCCTCGAGCGAGACCTCAAAACTGTTGGATCTGGGCCATGTTAGCCGAATTTCCTCAAGGATCGCATGAACAAGATCAGGCTCCATGAGTGACGGGGTGCCGCCGCCAAAAAACACTGTATTTAGTGTACGTTGCGGAAGTTCCCTACCATACCTTCTGATCTCTGACAGGAATGCAGTTTTCCACACCTCTTGATCGACAGAGGCAGAAACATGGCTGTTGAAGTCACAATAGGGGCATTTTGCCTGACAAAACGGCCAATGAATGTAGAGGCCGAAGCCGCCGTTTTGCCAATCTTCCTCAGCCAAAGATTTTCACGAATTTGCGGAACGCATCAGCACGGTGGCTGATCTTGTTCTTCTCGTCCGACGGCATCTCGGCAAATGTGATGTAATATCCGTCAGGTTGGAACATCGGATCGTAGCCATGCCCCTGCGCGCCGCGCATAGGCCAAATGACCTGTCCTTCGACTTTTCCCGCGAAAACTTCATCATGACCATCGGGCCATGCAAGCACGAACGTGGCACAGAACCGTGCCGTACGAGGGTAGGGGGCGTTTTTTGCCTCCAACGCCTCGTGGGTTTTGGTCATCGCCATCACGAAATCACGGCCATTCGGTGTTTCGGCCCAATCTGCCGTATAGACACCAGGCGCGCCGTCTAACCCGTCAACTTCGATACCGGAATCATCGGCCAACGCAGGCAATCCGGTTGCTTGCGCGGCTGCATGGGCCTTGATCCGGGCGTTTTCGACGAAGGTCGTGCCAGTTTCTTCGGGTTCGGGCAGATCGTGATCTTTCGCAGAGGTAACATCGATCCCCATAGGGGCGAGGAGGTGCCGAAACTCCTCCATCTTCCCCGAATTATGGGTCGCGATCAGCAGCGCCTTATCCGAAAACATCCGCATCAGGCGATTGCCGCCTTTTGTGCAGCGACCAGCTCTGCCGCGCCTTTTTCGGCCAAGTCCATCAATTCATTGAATTGCGGGCGTGAGAATGTCGCGCCTTCAGCGCTGGCTTGAAGCTCGATCAATTGGCCTGCACCGGTCATTACGAAATTCCCATCGGTGCCCGCTTCGCTATCTTCATCGTAGTCGAGGTCCAAAACAGACTGGCCGGCAAAAATTCCGCAGGAAACGGCGGCCACGTGATCCATAATTGGGTCACTAATGATGTCGCCAGCTTTCAACAGTTTATTTGTCGCCAGCCGCAGCGCCACCCAAGCACCAGTGATCGAAGCACAGCGCGTGCCGCCATCAGCTTGAATAACATCGCAATCGACTGTGATCTGACGTTCACCCAATGCGACACGGTCCACGCCAGCCCGCAATGAACGCCCAATAAGGCGCTGAATTTCCTGCGTTCTGCCGGATTGCTTGCCAGACGCTGCCTCACGGCGCATGCGTGTGTGGGTAGCGCGGGGCAACATACCGTATTCTGCGGTCACCCAACCAAGGCCTGTATTACGCAAAAAGGGTGGAACGCGTTCTTCCAATGATGCTGTACACAACACATGTGTATCGCCGCATTTGATCAGGCAAGAGCCTTCAGCATGCCGCGTCACATCGGTTTCAATGGAAATTTCGCGCATCTGATCTAGGTTTCTGCCGGACGGACGCATATTATTCTCCTGCTAATCGGTTGGGCATCGGGATAGTCTGTTGGCCCTAATGGGCGCAAGCCTGATTGACCTTTTGAACGCCCCGCCGCTAAATGTTTCGGGTAAAATCCAGTCCAGAGACCTATGTCCGACAGTCAAAACATCCTTTCCGAGCTAAACGACCGATCCCGCGAAGTATTTCGCCGGGTAGTAGAGGGCTATTTGGACAGCGGCGCGCCTGTTGGATCGCGGACACTGACGCGCAGCCTGTCGGAAAGTGTCTCGGCCGCGACGATTCGCAACGTTATGCAGGATCTTGAGTTTCTTGGGCTTATCGGCAGCCCCCATGTTTCCGCCGGGCGCATCCCGACCGAGATGGGGCTAAGGATGTTTGTCGATGGTCTGCTTGAAGTTGGCGACCTGACCGATGATGACCGCGTAAAACTTGATGCGACGCTTGGCGATAACGCCAGCGATGTGGGGCAAAAACTGGATCGTATCGGCTCGGCCTTGTCTGGTGTGACACAAGGGGCAAGTCTGGTGCTTGCGCCCAAGCATGAAGCGCCCATTCGGCATATTGAATTTGTTTCACTGGCTCCGGACCGGGCTTTGGCGGTTCTAGTTATGGCCGATGGACATGTTGAGAACCGAGTATTCCGGCCGCCGTTGGGGCAAACGCCCAGTTCCATGCGGGAAGCCGCCAATTTTCTGAATTCGCTGGCCGAAGGAAAGACCATCGGTGAGCTTCAGAAACTTATGGCGACCGAGGTCAAATCCAGACGGCAAGAGATCGATAAACTCGCCGCCGAGCTGATCGAAAGTGGTCAGGCGCTTTGGGAAAATGAAAGCGATGGATCAGAGCGTTTAATCGTCCGGGGACGCGCGAATCTTTTGGCTGATGAACAAGAAACGCTCGAACTGGACCGCATCAGAACGCTGTTTGATGATCTTGAACGTAAGCGAGATATCACCGAATTTCTTGACTTGGCCGATGCGGGCGATGGCGTGCGCATTTTTATTGGCTCTGAGAACAAACTTTTCTCACTTTCGGGTTCCTCTTTGGTGGTGTCTCCCTATATGAACGCTGATCGAAAGATCATCGGTGCGGTAGGCGTCATCGGGCCCACGCGGCTTAACTATGGACGCATCGTACCTATAGTGGACTACACGGCACAGCTGGTCGGAAAATTGATATCCGATCAGGGATAAGAGGAAAGATATGGCTGAACCCAAGGAAGAGTCGTTCCTGGATGACCCAGATTCCATAGAAGCCGAGATTGAAGCGGCTCTGGAAGCGGAAGACGAATATTTGGAAGAGGAAGAAGCCCCCGGCGCGGGCGCTGTTCTTGATGCGATCCGTGCTGAGCGGGACGAGCTAAAAGACCGGCTGCTGCGGACGTTGGCTGAATCTGAAAACGTCCGTAAGCGCGCCGAGCGGGACCGCCGCGATTCAGAAGCTTATGGCGGAACGCGTTTGGCGCGAGATTTGCTGCCTGTCTATGACAACCTGCAGCGCGCCCTAGAGGCCGTAAATAAAGAAGAAAATGACTCCGCCACCGCGGTGATCGAAGGCGTCGAGCTGACATTGCGCGAGCTTTTGAACGTTTTCTCAAAGCACGGCATGACACCGATTGCGCCTGAAAATGGCGATGTTTTCAACCCGAATGAGCATGAAGCCATGTTTGAAGCGCCAGTTCCCGGTACCAAAGCGGGTGAGATCATTCAATTGATGACGGTTGGCTTTATGATCCATGATCGTCTGCTGCGCCCTGCGCAGGTTGGCGTTTCTTCTACGCCAGCATCGTAACTAAAATTCGCAATATCTATGTGTTTGCAATCAGCTCGCGCCCCGTTCGGGGCGCGTTTGCGTTTTGGGTTCCGGGTTGCTTTCCACTAGGGTTTACCCTGTTTTGCCCCGATCGATTTAAGCTCGTATATGAGATCGAGAGCCTCGCGCGGGGTTAGCAGGTCAGGCTGAATATCCGCTAAACGCTTGTCCACAAGAGAAGCTTCTTGCGGCGCTGCGACCGGAGAGGGGTTGGCGGCGAAAAGCGGCAAATCGTCGATTAGGGCCTTTTGACGCTCGCCACCTTCGCGCTCTCCCTTTTCGAGAGCTTCTAAAACCTCTTTGGCCCGCGCTACGACTTGCGCTGGCAATCCGGCGAGCTTTGCCACCTGAACCCCATAACTGCGATCTGCGGCGCCGGGGCGCACTTCATGCAGGAAAATCACGTCGCCCTCAAATTCACGCACCGCAACTGTGGCGTTCGTCACTCCGTCTAGGCGGTCCGCCAAAGAGGTCATCTCGTGATAATGGGTGGCGAACAGGGCGCGGCTGCGATTGACATCATGCAGGTTTTCAAGCGTTGCCCAGGCAATGGAAAGGCCGTCATAGGTGGCGGTGCCGCGCCCAATTTCATCAAGAATAACCAGAGCACGGTCATCGGCTTGATTAAGGATTGCGGCGGTTTCAACCATTTCGACCATGAAAGTCGACCGTCCACGCGCCAGATCATCCGATGCCCCAACCCGGCTGAACACCTGACTGACAAGTCCAATTTTGGCCGAGGTGGCGGGCACAAAGCTGCCCATTTGGGCAAGAATTGCGATCAGCGCATTTTGGCGAAGGTAAGTAGACTTACCCGCCATATTGGGGCCGGTCAGCAAAGTAAGCGCGGCTTTGTCATCGGTGGCAGAAAGATCGCAATCATTCGCGATAAACTGCTCGCCGGTTTTCTTCAAAGCCGCCTCGACCACTGCGTGCCGCCCACCGATTACATCAAAGTCCCGACTGTCATCTACGGTAGGTCGCACCCAGTTTTCATCCCGTGCAAGAACGGCAAGAGAGGCGGCAAGATCGATCTCGGATAGCGCAGATGCGGTCGTTCCGACTTGTTCATTTCTACTCAAAACATCCTTAGTTAGAGACTGAAATAGAGTCTTTTCAATCTCAAGCGCGCGGTTTCCAGCATTGAGGATCTTTGTCTCTAATTCGGAAAGTTCAACAGTTGTGAACCGAACCGCATTGGCCGTTGTTTGCCGGTGGATGAAGCGATCCGAAAGAGGTTGAGACAGCATTTTGTCTGCGTGGGTCGCGGGTGTCTCGATAAAATAACCCAGCACATTGTTGTGTTTGATTTTAAGCGCGCCAACGCCTGTGATTTCTGAATAGTCGGCCTGCATGCCTGCGATGACGCCACGACCTTCGTCGCGGAGTTTTCTGGTCTCATCAAGCTCGGCATTGTACCCCTCGGCAATGAAACCACCGTCGCGGGCCAAAAGTGGAGGCTGCGCAATTAGGGCAGCATCAAGAAGCCGCGCCAATTCATCATGTCCGGCAAGATTTTCATGCGATTCCGCCAATCCGGTGGGCAAATCAAGGCTCGACAACATTACGTTCAACTCTTTCGCGCCCGCGAGCCCATTTCTGATGGCTGCGAGGTCTCGTGGGCCGCCGCGATCAAGCGCGAGGCGCGACAGGGCGCGATCCAGATCCGGAACCTTGCGCATTGTATCGCGCAAACCTTCTGTCAGGCGCGGTTCGTTGGTGCAAAAGGTTATGGATTCTAGCCGGTCGCGGATCACGTGCAACTGGGTTGAAGGACTGGAAAGCCGTCTCTCCAAAAGGCGCGCACCGCCTGCGGTGATTGTTCGGTCAATCGTCGCCAAAAGCGATCCGGTGCGGGTGCCGGTCATCGATGTCGTGAGTTCAAGGTTGCGACGTGTGGCCGCGTCGATCTGCATCATGCGTTGCGACATGGTGCGGGCCGGTGGGCGCAAAAGCGGTAGGTTGCCCTTTTGCGTAATCTCGAGATAATCGATCAAGGCACCCATGGCAGACAGCTCAGCCCTGGCAAACTGACCATAGGATTCGAGTGATTTCACCTGAAATAGAGACTGAATCCGCCGCTCGGCCGATTGGCTGTCAAAGCTAGAGGCAGCCAGCGGTGTAAGGGCTGATCCTGCTTCTTCAATCACTGCCATGGTTTCGTGATCCAGGCCGTCTGCAACCAAGACTTCTTGAGGCGCAAGGCGGGCGAGTTCGGGGCCAAGGCGCACTGCAGGGCAGGGCATCACGTGAAACGCACCGGTCGAGATATCGGTCCAAGCCAGCGCACAGTCACCGCGGATATCTGCAAAAGCCGCAAGGAAGTTGTGGTGGCGGGCTTCAAGCAGGCTGTCCTCGGTCAGTGTTCCGGGGGTCACAAGGCGCACAACGGCGCGCTTGACCACAGATTTAGAACCGCGCTTTTTCGCCTCGGCCGGATTTTCCATCTGCTCGCAAACAGCAACGCGAAATCCCTTGCGGATCAACGTCAGAAAATACCCTTCTGCGGCATGATGAGGCACACCGCACATCGGAATGTCCTCGCCTAAGTGTTTTCCGCGTTTTGTTAGGGCAATATCCAGCGCCTCTGCGGCCGCAATCGCGTCGTCAAAGAACATTTCATAGAAGTCACCCATGCGATAAAATAAAAGCGCATGCGGATATTCCGCTTTAATCTCAAGAAATTGCGCCATCATCGGCGTTACTTGCGCATTCATTCCCACATTCCCCGTGCCTGCGCGCCTACATTAGCCAGACCAAAACGCAGGCGAAAGAGCACAATCGAGCGAGGTTGTGGCCTTAGGGCAAGCCCGGTATGTCCTGATACGCGGATGTAGGAGGACACTATACTCATGGCAAATAATACCAAGGTTACGCGGGAAGAGGCGTTGGCCTATCACCTTGAACCACGTCCGGGCAAGATTGATATCCAAGCATCGACCCCAATGACGACACAGCGCGATTTAAGCTTGGCCTACAGCCCCGGCGTTGCGGTCCCGTGCGAGGCAATCTTCGAGAACCCTGAGACTGCGTATGACTATACCAGCAAGGGCAACATGGTCGCCGTGATCTCGAACGGGACGGCGGTTTTGGGCCTTGGAAACCTTGGCGCGCTTGCGTCCAAGCCCGTGATGGAAGGCAAGGCCGTGCTTTTCAAGCGCTTCGCTGATGTGAACTCTATCGACATCGAGCTGGACACAGAAGATGCCGATGAGTTCATTAACGCGGTGAAACTGATGGGGCCGACCTTTGGCGGCATCAACCTTGAGGATATCAAGGCCCCGGAATGCTTTATCATCGAGCAGCGCCTGAAAGAGATCATGGACATTCCAGTCTTCCACGATGATCAACACGGCACTGCGGTGATATGTGCGGCGGGGTTGATCAACGCGTTGCATCTGTCTGGCAAAAAGATTGAAGACGTAAAGATCGTTCTGAACGGCGCGGGCGCGGCGGGTATTGCCTGTCTTGAGTTGTTGAAAGCCATGGGCGCGAGGCACGAAAATTGCATCATGTGCGATACCAAGGGTGTGATTTTCCAAGGTCGTTCCGAGGGGATGAACCAGTGGAAATCGGCCCATGCGGTGAAAACAGACGCGCGCAGCCTTGAGGATGCAATGAAGGGCGCGGATGTGTTTCTTGGTGTTTCGGCAAAGGGCGCCGTGACGCAAGACATGGTCGCCTCGATGGCGGATAACCCTGTTATTTTCGCGATGGCCAACCCCGATCCAGAAATTACACCAGAAGAGGCGCATGAGGTTCGGATGGATGCGATTGTGGCCACTGGCCGCTCGGATTATCCAAATCAGGTGAATAACGTACTCGGCTTTCCGTATCTCTTCCGTGGGGCGTTGGATATTCATGCACGCGCGATTAATGACGAGATGAAGATCGCCTGCGCCGAAGCATTGGCCGAGCTTGCCAGGGCGGATGTACCGGACGAAGTGGCAATGGCCTATGGCCGTAAGCTTTCTTTTGGGCGTGATTACATCATCCCGACGCCCTTTGATCCGCGTTTGATCCACGTCGTTCCAACAGCAGTCGCAAAAGCCGGTATGGATACCGGTGTTGCGCGACGCCCGATCATTGATCTTGAGGCCTATTCGCAATCGCTTCGGGCGCGGATGGACCCAACGGCGTCTATTCTGCGCGGCATCAATGCCAGGGCCCGGGCAAACCAGTCTCAGATGATTTTTGCCGAAGGTGACGACATCCGAGTGCTGCGCGCTGCGGTTGCGTACCAACGGAATGGCGTTGGTAAGGCTATCGTTATTGGCCGCGAAGAGGATGTGAAACAAAAGCTGGATAGTGTCGGTTTGGCCGATGCTGTGCGGGAACTTGAGGTCGTAAATGCGGCCAATACCCCTCATTTAGAGACTTACAAGACTTTCCTTTATGACCGGCTTCAGCGCAAAGGCTTTGACCGGACCGATATTCACAGGCTGGCCGCCCGGGACCGGCATGTATTCGGCTCGCTGATGTTGGCCCATGGGCATGGTGACGGCCTGGTCACCGGCGCGACGCGAAAATCGGCGCATGTTTTGGGGTTAATCGGGCACGTATTCGATGCCACCGCGCAAGATGGCGCCGTTGGTCTAACTGTGATGATGAACAAGGGTCGCGTGGTTCTTGTTGGGGATACGCTGGTTCACGAATGGCCTGATGAAAAGGATCTTGCCTTGATTGCGCAGCGTGGCGCGGCCTTGGCAAAAGGTATGGGCATCGATCCGCGTGTCGCTTTTGTCAGCTTTTCGACCTTCGGCTATCCAGTGTCGGAACGGGCGGAAAAGATGCATCTCGCGCCCCGCGTCTTGGACGATATGAATGTCGATTTCGAATATGATGGCGAAATGACCGTAGATGTCGCCCTGAACCGCGACGTGATGGAGCAACAATACCCGTTCACGCGCTTATCCGGGCCGGCGAATATTCTTGTGGTTCCAGCGCGGCACTCGGCCTCAATTTCCGTGAAACTGATGCAGGAAATGGCAGGGGCGACTGTAATTGGTCCGATTCTGACAGGGCTCGAACATCCCGTGCAGATTTGTTCGACCACATCGACGTCGAATGACATCCTTAATATGGCGGTCATGGCGGCAAGCCGGATTGGCGGGTAGTCCAGATTAGCACTGGGAGCTTCAGTTGCCGCTTTGACGACAAACAAAAAAAAGGCCCGCATCAGCGGGCCTTTTGCATTATATTTGAGGGGGTTAACCCTTCATATCATCCCAAAAGCCTTTGACCTTTTCAAAAAACCCACTGGCATTAGGAGTGTTTGAGGTCGCGCAACTGTCTTCGAATTCTCGCAGCAGTTCTTTTTGCTTGGACGTCAGTTTGACAGGCGTTTCTACCGCCATCTCAATATACATGTCGCCTTGACCTGCACCGCGCAGCGCGGGCATGCCCTTGGAACGCAATCGCATCTGTCGGCCTGATTGCGAACCTTCCGGAACTTTTACGCGGGACCGGCCGCCATCTATGGTTGGCACCTCAATTTCACCGCCAAGCGCAGCCGAGACCATCGATACAGGAACGCGGCAGAACAGATCCATGCCGTCGCGCTGGAAAATCGGATGATCGTCCACTTCGATGAAGATATAGAGATCACCTTGCGGGCCACCGCGCACGCCGGCCTCACCCTCGCCGGTTAGGCGAATGCGCGTGCCGGTTTCGACGCCAGCGGGGATATTTACGGACAGCACTTTTTCATTCTGGATGCGCCCACCGCCGTTACACCCGTTGCAGGGGTTTTTGACGATTTGACCAGCGCCACTACATGTCGGACATGTACGTTCAACGGTGAAAAAGCCTTGCTGTGCCCGCACTTTGCCCATGCCGGAACATGTGGGGCAAACTTGTGGTTCAGCGCCACCCTCGGCGCCCGATCCGTTACACTCTTCGCAGGTTGCGAGGCTGGGAACAGTGATGGATTTCTGTAGGCCCTTGTAGGCTTCTTCCAGCGAGATCCGCATATTGTAGCGTAGATCTGATCCGCGCGCGGCACGTTGGCGTCCGCCGCCACCGCGTTGACCGCCCATGAAATCGCCAAAAAGATCTTCGAACACGTCCGAAAAGGCCGAAGCGAAATCGCCCTGACCGCCGGGATGTCCGCCAGCGCGAGGGCCACCGCCCATCCCGCCATCAAATGCTGCATGACCATAACGGTCATATGCGGCTCGTTTATCGGCGTCCTTCAGGACTTCATACGCCTCGTTGGCCTCTTTGAACTGCGATTCGGCGTCGGGATTATCCGAATTGCGGTCAGGGTGCAGTTCTTTGGCCTTGCGACGATAGGCTTTCTTAAGCTCATCGGCGCTGGCGGATTTTTCAGCGCCCAAAACCTCGTAATAATCGCGTTTTGCCATGTTTTTTCAGGTCTCCTGAACGTGAGAACCGGCCAAGGGGGTCCCAAGGCCGGTTTCAGCGTGGGTCATTTCACGCGATTAAGACGGCCGTTTGTCGTCGCCTAGATCTTCGAAGTCGGCATCGACGATATCGTCGTCTACGCCGCCGGGCTCATCCACACCTTCGGGTGCTTCTTCGCCGGCTTCTTCTTGAGCGGCCTTATAGATCGCTTCACCCAGCTTCATGGCCGCTTCGGTCACGTTCTGGATTCCGCCTTTGATCTTTCCAGCGTCTTCGGTTTCCATCTGCTCTTTGAGGTTGGCAATAGACAGCTCAATTGCTTCGATGGTGGTTGGGTCAACCTTGTCCGAATGCTCTTCCATCGACTTTTCGGTCGAGTGGATCAGGCTTTCCGCTTGGTTCATCGCCTCGACCAGATCTTTACGCTCTTTATCCGCTTCAGCATTTGCTTCGGCGTCCTGAACCATTTGTTCGATCTCGTCATCCGACAGACCACCCGATGCTTGGATCGTGATGTTCTGCTCTTTGCCTGTGCCTTTGTCTTTAGCCGATACAGAAACGATGCCGTTGGCGTCGATGTCGAAGGTTACTTCGATCTGTGGCAGGCCTCGGGGCGCGGGCGGGATGTCTTCGAGGTTGAACTGACCAAGCATCTTGTTGTCAGCGGCCATTTCACGCTCACCTTGGAACACCCGGATCGTCACAGCGTTCTGGTTGTCTTCGGCGGTCGAGAAAACTTGGCTTTTCTTGGTCGGGATCGTCGTGTTGCGGTCAATAAGACGCGTGAACACACCGCCAAGGGTTTCGATACCCAAGGACAGAGGCGTTACGTCGAGAAGAACGACATCTTTAACGTCGCCCTGCAGAACACCGGCCTGAATGGCAGCGCCCATTGCAACAACTTCGTCCGGGTTAACGCCCTTGTGGGGCTCTTTCCCGAAGAATTTGGTCACTTCTTCGATCACGCGAGGCATGCGGGTCATACCGCCGACCAGAACAACTTCGTCGATCTCGTCTTTAGAAATGCCAGCGTCTTTCAGAGCAGCCTGGCAAGGCTTCATCGACGCTTTGATCAGATCGCCAACCAAGGATTCCAATTTAGCGCGGGTCAGCTTCATGACCATGTGCACAGGCTGGCGTGTTTCAGGGTTCATCGAGATGAACGGCTGGTTGATTTCGGTCTGTGTGGCCGAGCTCAGTTCGATCTTGGCTTTTTCAGCGGCTTCTTTCAGACGCTGCAGGGCCATCTTGTCTTGCGACAGGTCGACGCCGTTTTCCTTTTTGAACTCATCCGACAGATACTTAACGATCCGCATGTCGAAATCTTCACCACCAAGGAATGTGTCACCATTGGTGGATTTCACTTCAAACAGGCCATCGTCGATTTCAAGGATGGTTACATCGAAGGTACCGCCGCCAAGGTCATAAACCGCAATGGTTCGGGCTTCTTTTTTGTCCAGGCCATAGGCCAGAGCCGCTGCCGTTGGTTCGTTGATGATCCGCAGAACCTCAAGACCGGCAATTTTGCCAGCATCTTTGGTCGCCTGACGCTGAGCGTCGTTGAAATATGCAGGAACGGTAATGACGGCTTGCGTCACTTCTTCGCCGAGATAGCTTTCAGCGGTTTCCTTCATTTTCCCAAGGATCAGAGCCGATACCTGGCTTGGGCTGAACTTTTCGCCCTTGATCTGAACCCAAGCGTCGCCATTGCCACCATCAACGATGGAATAGGGCACAAGGTTTTTGTCTTTTTCGACAGCAGCGTCGCCAACGCGGCGGCCAATCAGGCGCTTCACGGCGAATACGGTGTTGTCGGGGTTGGTGACGGCCTGGCGCTTTGCGGCCTGGCCGACCAGACGCTCATCATCGGTGTAGCCGACGATCGAAGGCGTGGTGCGTGCGCCTTCTGCGTTTTCAATTACTCGCGGTTGCGAGCCGTCCATGATGGCAACACAGGAGTTTGTGGTGCCGAGGTCGATACCAATCACTTTGGCCATTTCTATATAGTCCCTTCTTCAAGGCGATGTTTGAGGAGTTGAGTCCACCTTGTGGCCCTCAGCCCCATATCCCAATGGTCGGGCGTCCCGACCGAGCTTCGCAGGGTATATAAGTGGGGCAATGGCCTGCTGCAAGCGGGCGAAAGGTGTCAGAGTTTATGAATCTGCAACGCAAAGCCGGGTTTTTTCAGAATTATTGGCTCAATGTCCAACAAGACACCGAATTTTTCGACTTTCTTAACGGACTAAAGAGCAGCAGCCGTCATAGAGAACGGTCTGTCCGCCGCTGCGTCGCAAGAACTGCGCGATGATCCCGTAGTCGCGATCGCTCATTCCGTCCGAGCAGATACCTCGGCGCAGGAAGGCGGTAATTGTGGATGACCCACTATCAAGGTCCATCGCAAAACTGTTTGGTCCACGCGCGGCGGGGTGACCTACGAATAGTTCGGCATAGGGTTCTCCGGGCGTTTCAAAATCGCTCCAATTGCCGCCACCGATCAAGCGCTCATAGCTCCAGAAAGGTTCGGTGCCGTAACAATAAAGCGGCGTCGGTAACCCTGCATTCCAACTGGGGCTAGTGCGAGCCAAGAACCGCATTGAAGCCCAACCAGAGAATTCACCAAACGAAACACGGGCCCATGTACGTTCTTGATTAGTGCCGACAACTTCGATCCCGGTCGCATTGCGTGCGAGCGATCCGATAATGTCATGCGACACTCCAGGTCCGGCGCGAACATTCAGGACGTCGCCATGCGCGACACCTGAGACATTAAAAAGCGCCGGATAGGTATGGTCCTGCGCGAGGGCCGCAGCCCCAAAAAACATAAAGAAGAAAGATATGATAATGTGCTTCATCGTCCTGCCATCCAGCTCGCCGAAACATGTTTGCGTGTGTAAAAGTCACCCATCAGCCCAAGCATAATGAAAGCAAGGGTGAAGTAGATAGGATACTCCCAATTCGTATGATTTGGGAAATAATTGTTAAACGCAAAGCCGCGGGCCTGATCGATCAGATGAAAAAGCGGGTTCCAGCTAAACCATGGAAGCATGAAACCGGGCAGGGTGTTGACGACAAACATCTTGCCCGACGCGATCATATTCGCGCGGGAATAGACAGTTTGGATAATCGATACCACCTCTGGCATCCACGGTTTTAAAGCCAATAGAACAAGACCAATGGCACAACCAGAGGCCCAGGACAGGATGAACATCGCGATGACGCCGGACCAATTTTCGATAACCACAGGGTTCAGGATGACATGGACGCCAACAAGAATAAAAAACAAAGATAGGATCTGGATATAGAGCGATGCAAAGGCGGATGATGCGATCGCAACAATGGTGTTCATCGGCGCGTGCTGCATCATCGGCGACGCCGGGCCTTCCGCGCCCAGAACGGCGCCCATTGCCTTGATGTGTGTCAGGTAAAGGAAGATCCCCGTCAGCAGATAAATGACAAAGTCCCCACGGACAGCCATGCCGCGTGTGCCCAAAACAGTGAACATGAAGTAGAAGGCCAGGATAAACAGAACGGACTGCAGCATGTTAAGCAACAATGCGATCAGGGCGTTTGCATGACTTTGGCGGACCTTGCGCACCGTTGCCACATAAGTCAGCTCGGCCAGGCTTAGAATGATCCCGACAGTCGTTCTTTGATGATTTTGCCTAAATTTCATGCCCGTTACCAATTTGCCTGCCCAAAATCGCGCGTTCCTGTCTTTGTTGCAGGGATATCTTGCTCAATTCTTGCTACCCGACGATAACGGCGAAAGCTGGATTTTTCAATGAAACTCCCAAGGAGATACCTTTTGAACTTTAAAGAGATTGAAACCGTGTTCCGCAAACTGGCACTGGAAGCCGGTGATAAGATCATGGAAATTTACAACGCTGATGATTTTGAAGTTAAAGCGAAATCCGATGATAGCCCGGTGACGGTTGCCGATGAGGCCGCGGATGCCCTTATTTCAGCAGGTATACGCGACGCGTTTCCTGGCGTTGTCCTGGTGACCGAAGAACAAGCAGATAGCCACGCGCAAACGGCCGATACGTTCATCATTGTTGATCCGCTTGATGGCACAAAGGAATTCATCAAACGCCGGGGCGAATTCACGGTGAATATCGCCTATGTCGAGAACGGGACGCCTGTGCGAGGCGTTGTTTATGCGCCGGCCAAAAATCGGCTTTTTTATACCGACGCATCGGGTCAAACGGTAGAAGAAGCTGCTGGCGCGGACGGGTTTGATAAAGACACCGTGGGTGAAACCCGAGCGATTTCCGTAACCAAGCCCGATAACACTGGTTTGATGGTTGTCGCGTCGAAGTCTCACCGGGATGCGGCGACGGATGACTATATCGCCAAGTATTCTGTAAAGGATATGACCTCGGCCGGATCATCCTTGAAATTCTGTTTGGTTGCGGCAGGTGAGGCGGATATTTACCCGCGTCTGGGGCGCACAATGGAATGGGACACAGCAGCAGCCGACGCCGTTCTGCGCGGCGCGGGCGGAAATATGGTGCGCTTTGACGACCACACGCCGTTTACATATGGCAAGCCGGGCTATGAAAACCCGTTCTTTATTGCCTATGCTCCGGGAGTTGACCTGAAAGACGCCGTATAACCCATGAGCACATTCTACAGTGTCCAGATACGTTCTGATTTGCCCCAATATTGGGGCAAACCTCTCGCGACGTTGACGGAGGCGAAGGGTCAAGGGCGCCGCGTGATCCATCGAATTGGGTTGGCGGCGCGATCCCTCGCTGAGGCCAAAGAAAAGGTGCAGGAGATGGCCATCCGTTGACAGCACCCCTTTCCTTTAGCGTTGTCGTCGTTAGCCATGGTCGCCCCATGCTACTAAGGCGCGCCTTGATCGGGATCTCGCAGCTTTTCTATCGCCCCTTTGAAATCGTGGTTGTGGCTGATGCAGAAGGCTTGGCTGCAATCGACGACCTTCCCATTAAAAACAGTCTCAAAACAGCAGAACAGACACGCCCCAACATCTCGGCGGCCCGCAATCTGGGCGTGTCGATGGCAGGAGGGGATGTGATTACGTTCATCGATGATGATGCAGTGCCCGAGCCGACATGGTTGCATGAATTTGCAAAGAGCTTTGAAGACTCCGATCTAATGGGTGCAACCGGCACTGTCTTGGGACGAAATGGGATAAGCACGCAGTGGGCAAGCCGGATTGTCGGCGCGGATGGCGAAGCGGTGCCATATATCGGCGGACCCATTCCCGATGACATGGTGATAAAGCTGGAAGGCACGAACATGGCCATACGGCGCACGGCTCTTGCGGCGCTGGGTGGGTTTGACGAAGCGTTGAGCTTTTTTCTGGACGAAACCGATTTGGCGCTTCGAATGGCGGGTGCGGGCATGAAACTTGGGTTTGCGTTGAACGCTACCGTACATCACGGCTATGCCGCCAGCACGCGGCGCAGTGCATTGCGCGTTCCATTGAGTTTGCGCGAAATTGGGCAAAGCAGCGCGGTTTTTTTTCGAAAACATATGCCTCTGGCCGACCACGAACCAGCGTTGGATCGGGTTCGAAGTCACCAACGAGACCGGATTGACCGCTTGTTGAGGGATCGGGCAATCACCTCCGACAAGGCGGATGGCCTTTTTGAAGGGCTCGACGAAGGGATAAGGGCCGGGATGGACACTGAAATTGGAGTCTATTCCAATTTGTCGAACGTAGTCGAATTCGACGCGTTTGAGTCCGATGTTGCCGAACCTATTGTGCTTGCAGGGCGGTGGTTTCAGCGCAAAGCCCTTATGGGCACGGCCAAGGCCGCAGTTGTCAAAAATCATCCAGTCAGCGTGTTTCTCTTTGAGCCAACGATCCGGGCGCATGTCGTTGAATTTGTTGAACCCGGAATTTGGGTTCAATCCGGCGGACTTTTCGGGCCATCAATACGCAGCGAAAGGCGCTGGAAATGGTGGGTATTTTCGCGACGTATTGCTAAAGAAATAAGCCGAATAGATAAAATTCGCTGGATTTCGAGACCTTGTGCAGGTCAAATCGGGACAATGACATAAAATTGGCCATAACTTGTGCGAGAACCGCCGTGATCGAGCATTAGTAAAATGTCAAAGGCTTCGGCATAAATTTATTGGTGAGCAGACCAGCAAGGACTGAATATGAAACGCGTTAGGAAAGCAATTTTCCCTGTAGCTGGGCTTGGCACCCGGTTTCTTCCGGCAACAAAGTCGATCCCGAAAGAGATCATGACGCTTGTTGACCGTCCCTTGATCCAATACGCGATTGATGAGGCTCGAGCGGCCGGAATCAAAGAATTCATCTTTGTAACCGCTCGCGGAAAAAGCGCCCTTGAGGATTACTTTGACGTTGCCCCTGAGCTTGAGCACTCGCTGCGCAAAAAGGGCAAAGACGAGCTTCTGAAAATTCTGAAGTCGACCAACATGGACTCCGGCGAAATCGCCTATATGCGTCAAAACAAGGCCCTGGGATTGGGCCATGCTGTTTGGTGCGCGCGTCGGTTGCTGGGGAATGAGCCTTTTGCCGTAATCCTGCCGGATGACGTTATCGCCGCAGACACCCCTTGTTTGCAACAAATGGTCGAAGCTCATGCAGAGATTGGCGGCAACATGGTTGCCGCAATGGAAGTGCCTCCAGAAAAAGCCTCGGCTTACGGGGTTCTGGATGTGGATGAAGATATGGGTTCGGTTGTGCGGGTAAAAGGCATGGTCGAAAAACCCCCGATGGAAGAAGCGCCCTCAAACCTTGCTGTGATCGGCCGCTATATTCTGACTCCAAATGTGATGCGCAATCTGAATCGGGCTAAAGCCGGCGCGGGCGGCGAAGTGCAACTTACAGATGCGATTGCGCAAGAAATTGGCACAGAAGACAGCGTCTATGGCTTCCGTTTCCGCGGACAGCGCTATGATTGTGGCTCGAAAGCTGGTTTTTTGCAGGCAACTGTTGCCTTTGGCATGGCACGCGAAGATTTGCGGGACGAATTCTCGCAATTTATCGAAGGCATGACCGCGATGAAAAACGCTGCCCAATAGACCATGACTCATGGTTCGCTTTGCCTTGACCTGACCCGGCTTTTGTCTCGGGTTGGGATGGGGCCTCTCACGGGTGTTGACCGTGTCGAGCGGGCTTATGCGGATTGGGTTCTGGACTTCGATCCAGATCCTAGGTTTTTTCTGAAAACATCGCGTGGCTACCTGTTCTTAGACGGGCAGGGTGGCCGCGCCTTTTTGGATTTGCTGGATCGCGGCGGTCCTTGGCCACGTCCCGATTTGATCTCAAAAGTGACAGGCAAAGGCGATAGTTCGCGCCACGGGGCGGAAGTGTTTTTGCGGAGTATTGCGATTGATCGGGCGCTGCCAATTCGGTTGCAAAAAGCAATGAATCGTCATCTGAAAGAAGGGGCGACGTACCTCAATATCGGGCATTCTAATGTGACCGAAGACGTGTTGATGGCGGTCAAAGAAATCAAAGGAGCGCGCAGTGGGATCTTTCTACACGATACGATTCCCCTTGATTTCCCTCAATTTTCCAGCGCCGCAGCGCCAGAACGATTTACCAAATTGTTAGAAGTTACGGAGGCTTATGCCGACCTGATCCTTTGTAATTCAAAGGATACGGAACGGCAGATCCGCGCTCATATCAATCGCGACATGCCGATCATCGCCGCGCATTTGGGTGTGGATGAGAAGGCGGCACCAGAAGAATTGCCTTTTGATCTTGATCCAACGGTCAGCCATTTCCTGACTGTTGGAACGATTGAGCCCCGTAAAAATCACGCGCTGCTTTTGGATGTTTGGGACATGCTGCCCGTAGAAAACCGTCCACATTTGCATATCGTTGGCCGGCGCGGCTGGGCGGCACCGGAATTGATCCAAAGGCTGGACAATCACCCCCTGAGAGGCACTGCAATTTTTGAACATACAGACCTGTCGGACGGGCACCTTTCGAGCCTTTATTCCAATTGTCGGGCATTGCTTTTTCCGACGTTTGCCGAGGGCTTTGGCCTGCCTCCGGTTGAGGCGGCCAGGGCCGGTATTCCACCGATCTGCGCCGACCTGCCAGTTTTGCGTGAAATCCTAGGTAATGTAGGCGTTTACCTTGACCCTACAGATGCGTATTCTTGGCTGGAAACAATTAAGCAATATTCTAAGGATAGTGTTTCATTTGAGAATTTGCCGTGGAGGGATTATCCGACATGGCAACAGCATTTTGAGGCAGTTCGGTCAGAGCTCTGGCCTATTGGGTAGAAGGACGGGAAATGAAGGCGGTTCAGCGCTACAAGCTGCGCCTCGAGCGGAAGCGGTTCCTCGTGCGATCCTGGCGGAAATCGCGCGAGCTGCTTCTTGTTGCCGACAGGTCAGACCTGATCAAGCCATCGGATGTCTTGTGCTTTGTTACCCTCAGAAATGAACGTATCCGTCTGCCCTTTTTCTTGAACTACTATCGAGAGCGGGGCGTTAAGCACTTCTTTTTTGTCGATAACGACAGCACGGATGGCACGCGGGAATATCTGGCAGCGCAGGGTGATTGTTCTGTCTGGACCACCCAAGGAAGCTATAAACGCTCGCGCTTTGGGATGGATTGGATCAACGCTCTGCTCCGGCATTTTGGCCATAACCATTGGTGTGTCGTTGTCGATCCGGATGAGTTTTTTGTCTACCCGTTCTGCGATACACGGCCCATTCCGGCGCTGACGGATTGGCTGGAAAGCAGCTCGATCAAATCTTTTGGGGCGATGTTGCTGGATATGTATCCCAAAGGCCCAATAACCTCTCAGCCCTACCAAGAGGGGCAAAATCCCTTCGATATTGCCTGTTGGTTCGACAGCGGCAACTACATGATCAAGCGCAATTGGGATTTTGGCAATTTGTGGATTCAGGGCGGCCCTCGCGGTAGGCTGTTCTTCGACGAGAACCCTGAACGGGCCCCGGCGCTGAACAAAGTGCCGCTTGTGAAGTGGCATAAGAGCTATACCTTTGCCAGCTCGACCCACATGTTGCTGCCGCGCGGCCTGAACCTCGTTTTCGACGAGTGGGGGGGCGAAAAAGCATCAGGCGTTTTGATGCATGCAAAGTTCCTAGACACATTCACCCGCAAAGCGAGTGAAGAGCTTGAGCGCAAACAGCATTACGCCAATAGCCATGAATATAAGGCCTATCATTCTGGTTTGAACGAGGACCCGAATCTGTGGTGCAAGTGGTCAGAACGCTACATCAACTGGCGACAGCTTGAGATTTTGGGGCTGATGTCCAAAGGAAACTGGGCATGAGCGTCGGGTTCGTCATGATGTGCCATACGGCATTGCACAGGGCCGCCGAGGTCGCGCGCCATTGGGCCGAACAAGATTGCCCCGTTGTGATTCACGTCGATAAACGCGTCGAACCACAGGCGTTTGAGGGGCTAAAGTCGGATTTATCCGATCTGGGCAATGTTCGCTTTTCCAAGCGTGTGAAATGCGAATGGGGCACATGGTCTTTGGTTGAAGCCTCGCAAATGGCATCCGAGTTGATGTTGGCCGAATTTGCGCAAGTGAGGCACGTGTTTTTGTCCAGCGGATCTTGCCTGCCGTTGCGCCCGGTGGATGAATTGCGCGAATATTTAGCGGCGCGCGCCCGGACCGATTTCATTGAAAGTGTCACGACCGAGGATGTCGAGTGGACGATTGACGGCCTGCATGCCGAACGGTTCCAGCTGCGCTTTCCCTTTTCTTGGAAACGGCACCGATTTCTGTTTGACCGCTATGTTGAACTGCAACGAAATGTCGGCTTCAAACGCAAGATGCCTGATGGGTTGGTTCCGCATTTGGGCTCGCAGTGGTGGTGTTTGACGCGACAAACTTTGTCAGCAATTTTGCAGGACCCCTCGCGGCGCAAATATGATCGGTTCTTCCAACTGGTTTGGATTCCTGACGAGAGTTATTATCAAACGTTGGTTCGGAAATACTCGACCGAAATTGAAAGCCGGTCCCTGACGCTGTCGAAATTCGACTTTCAGGGCAAGCCGCACGTTTTTTATGACGACCACCTGCATTTGCTAAAGCGTTCGGACTGTTTTGTTGCGCGAAAAATATGGCCCAAAGCGAACCGGCTATACGAAACGTTCTTGGCCGATCAGGACCGCGGCACCGTGATGTCAGAACCTGCGCCGGGTAAGATCGACCGCGTGTTTGCCAAAGCACTTGAGCGTCGGACGCGGGGTCGGGCTGGCATGTATATGCACAGCCGTTTCCCCAACCCCGATTGGGAAAACGGCAAATCTTGCGCGCCTTATTCTGTGTTTCAGGGCTTTAATGATCTGTTCGAGGATTTCGAACCGTGGCTGTCGCGGCGACTAAGCACACGTGTGCATGGTAATCTGTACGATCCCGCCAAAGTTCGATTTGCGGGCGATGCGGATGTTTATTCAGGGTGTCTTTCCGCCAGCCCGGCGCTACGTGATTATGACCCGGAACACTTCTTGACCAGTCTTATCTGGAACACGCGGGGCGAGCGGCAGGTGTTCCAATTCTCGCCCGCGGATCAGCAAAAGATCGCGTGGTTCCTTGCGTCTGACGGAAACGCACAGATCTCGGTCATCACTGGCGCGTGGGCGGTTCGATTGTTTTCAAGCAATCAGGATTTTCAGACGATCCGCAAAAAAGCTGCCCTGCTGCAAAAGCGGGAAGTTGAATTTGTGGACATCCTGCGCCGGGTGCAGACCCGGGCAGAAGTGCGGATTTGGTCTCTCTCTGAATTTATTGAAGAGCCTATGGAGAACCTCCAATCCATTTTGGATGAGATAGAAGGCCCGTCACGGTCTCGTCTGACCGAAGCGCCCCGTATGGTCAATCTTCGTGGCTTTGGGCAGTTCCTGCAAAACCTGAAAAACCAGGGAATGAACCCGCATGTGACCGGAGATTTCCCGGTTTCTGCGGCAAGCTATAAACATAACTCGGGCGGAAACCGCCCTTATCTGGTCAGGTAACATATGACAGATCGCTTTGACGCTTTTGTAATCTTCGCCGAAATGCGGACCGGATCGAACTACCTAGAGGCCACGCTGAACGATCTGCCCGATCTGAAATGCCTGGGCGAGCTGTATAACCCTACCTTTATGGGCCATCACAACATCTTTGATATGCATGGCGTAGATATGGACCGGCGCGAAGAAAAGCCGCTTGATCTGCTTAATGCGGTTATCAACAAGACCGAGGGCGGCTTGCCAGGGTTTCGGTTTTTCCATGACCATGATCCCCGTGTTCTAGATGAAATTTTGCCAGACCCGCGTATTGCGAAGGTCATCCTGACTCGCAACCCGCTGGAAAGCTATGTGAGCCGCCGAATTGCGACTGAAACGGGGCAATGGCGCCTGACTGACATGAAACATCAGCGCGTTGCCAAGGTTGAATACCGGCATTGGGAATTTGAAAAGATGCTGACGGCCTTGCAGGACTTTCAAGTCACGCTTCAGCGCGGGTTGCAAAAGACCGGGCAGTCGGCGTTCTACATTCGCTACGAAGATATCAACGACGTCGAAGTTGTGAACGGCTTGGCCAAGTTTCTTGGCTCGGAGCACGAGCTGGATACAACCAATTCGAAGCTGAAAAAGCAAAACCCCTCTGACCTTAGCCAGAAGGTAGAGAATTACGACCACATGGTTCGGTCTCTTGCCCAAATGGACAAGTTTGATCTGACTAAGACTCCGAATTTTGAGCCTGCGCGCCACCCAGGCGTACCGAATTTCGTTGCGCTGCCCCAAGGTGGGTTGATGTTTATGCCCATTCGCGGAGCGGCCGTTGATCCGATTAAGGATTGGATGGCGCAGATCGCGGGTACGGATGTCGATGGCCTTATGACGGGCATGAAGCAAAATGAGCTGCGCAAATGGATGCGGCTTAATCCGGGGCACCGAAGCTTTTCGGTCCTGCGTCATCCGCTAGAGCGGGCCTACCATGTCTTCAATTCGTGCATCGTGCCGAATGACAGGCCGATGTATTCTAAGATTCGCCGGGTTCTGCGTAAGCGGTACAGCCTCCCAATTCCCGAAGAGGGGATGATCAAAGGCTATTACGCCGATCAGCACCAAGAAGGCTTCATCGCGTTTTTGCACTTCCTCAAAGGGAACCTCGCTGGTCAGACCAGCCTGAAGGTTGAACCGATCTGGGCCACGCAATCTGCAATTCTGCAGGGTATGTCAGGGTTCTGCCCGCCTGACCGAATTTTTCGGGAAGAAGAACTGATCCCCGGGCTGTCCGATTTGGCCAAGCAAACGACGGGCAAAGAGGTGCCATTCGATATGGCCCTGCCCGAAGAACCTTTCCCGCTGGCCGAGATCAACAATAAAGAAGTTGAGCTGCTGATCGCCGAGATTTACCGCAAAGATTTCCTAAGCTTTGGTTTTTCCACTTGGGAGGGGTGATCAAGTCAGCTGTGGCGCCCTGAGATCAGTCAATAACTCAAACTGAGCAGCGGGATCAGAATTTGCGCGCAGCCTTTCACAAAGTGTTTTGTCACGCAAAGTGCGAGATACCATTGCAAGTGCTTTTAGGTGCTCTGTTCCGCCATCCTCTGGCGCAAAAAGTGCAAAAACAAGGTCAACGGGTTTGTGGTCGACAGCCTCGTAATTCACTGGGCGATCAAGCTTTATGAACGCGCCGGTCACTTGATCAATCCCCGAAAGCCGCGCGTGGGGCAATGCGACGCCATTGCCAAAACCGGTTGGGCCAAGGTTTTCGCGCTCAAGAAGCGCACAGCACACCTCGCTCGCGGTACATTTCGTCAGCGACGCAGCCATTTCGGCAACCAATTGCAGCAAGCGTTTCTTGCTGCTGATATCCGAGACCACTTTGACGGCCTCAGGTTGCAGTATCGAATTCAAATTCATTGATTTGACCTTTGGAGGGGCCGGATGTCTCCGACCCCATTCATTATTAGGCACTACTTGGGGTCGATCCACCCGACATTTCCGTCTTCACGGCGGTAGACCACATTCACGCCTTCATGTCCCTCATTTCGGAACACCAAAACCGGTGCCCCCGCGATTTCCATCTGCATCACGGCTTCCCCTACCGAAAGCGATGGAATTTTCGTCTCCATTTCCGCGACGATCATTGGTTGCAGCGACTCTGGCTCTGCTTCCTCAACGCCATCTGAAGCGGCGAGGATATACGAGGAACCAGCGAAGGTTTCAACCGGCTCTGCGCGGTCGCGATGATGATCTTTCAGCCGGCGTTTGTATCGCCTGAGCTGTTTTTCCATTTTCTCAGCACATTGGTCGAAAGACGCATAGATTTCATGTGCGCTGGCTTTGGCCGATGCCGTCAGGCCAGTGGAAAGGTGGACGGTTGTTTCACAGACATACTCGTGACCACTTCGGGAAAAAATGATCTGCGCATCGGTGGGTCTTTCAGCGTATTTTTGTACAACGATGCCTATACTGTCTTTGACATGTACCTGCAGGGCATCGCCGATATCGATTTGTTTTCCGCTGATTTGGTAGCGCATGGGACCTCCTAAATTAAAAACGGCCGCAACGGAGAAACCGCGCGACCGTGGGTCAGTTAGTGGATACTGGGTACGTTTATGAAGATTGCCTCAGATGTCCCGGTCCCCGTGGCGGGGCAGGTCGGAAGAGCCGTAGGTTCAAAAACGATCTCTAGCATCCCCACCATTTGGCGATGAAACAGGGCAGGCTGTCAATGTTGAGTGTGATAAGTTTTTTAAACAGAACGTCCGGGATCAGGTGATCTTGAAGTTCTGACCCAAATAAACGCGGCGCACGTTTTCGTCGCGAACCACTTCATCGGCGCTGCCGCTCATCAAAACGGTTCCATCATGAAGGATGTAGGCCCGGTCGACGATTTCTAGTGTCTCGCGAACATTGTGATCCGTAATCAATACGCCCAAGCCACGGGTTTTAAGGTCAGAAACCAAGGAACGGATTTCGGACACGGCGATCGGATCGACGCCCGCAAAAGGCTCATCCAGCAACACGTATCGCGGGTTTGACGCCAAACAGCGCGCAATTTCAGCGCGGCGCCGTTCGCCACCAGATAGCGACAAAGCGGGGGCTGCGCGCAAATGTGTGATTGAGAAATCCGACAGCAATTCTTCAAGCCGTTCCTGGCGTTTGTGCTTGTCGCGCTCGGTGATTTCGAGAATCGCTGTGATGTTTTCTTCGACAGACAGCCCACGAAAGATCGACATTTCCTGCGGCAGATAGCCGATTCCGGCCTTGGCGCGGCGGTACATCGGCAGGCGGGTGATATCCTGACCATCAAGAATGACGGACCCACCTTCCGGCGAGACCAGACCAGCGATGGAATAGAAACACGTGGTCTTGCCTGACCCATTGGGCCCCAACAACGCCACAACCTCGCCGCGCCCAAGCTCAAGCGTCACGTCCCGAATAACCGGGCGTTTGCGATAGCTTTTGCGCAGATTGCTGATGAACAGGCCTTGTTGGCCCTCAGCAATCGTGAGGTCAGGTTTCGTGCTGGGCATCTGTTATTGTCCCGACGGCTGCAAAATTGTGCGGACACGGCCATGCACGGTGCCGTTTCCGGTGGTCAAATCAATCGACAAACGGTCGCCCGCAATCGTGGTTCGCCCCTGCGTGACCAATACATCGCCCGATAAATTAACCTGCGACTCTGTAACGGAATACTCTGCGCGCTCGCCTTCTGCGGCATCTGCGCCGCGGGTCAAAAGCACGCCGCCAGTGGCCAGAACTTCTTGTACTTGATCCGATCCATCGCCAGTTGAATACATCACCGACACCTCATCTGCGGCCATGCGCAGATCACCTTGGATCACAATAACATTTCCGGAAAACACAGCATTTCCAGAGGCTTGGTCAACACTTAGCCCGTCAGACGTCACTTCGATAGGCTGGCTTGCATCATGTGCAACGCCGCCAAAGCCAATTGCCATTTGGGCAAAGCCCATCGTTGCGGTGGCCACAATAAGGCCCAGTGCGAAAACAATAGAGCGCATGAAATCTCCGTTAATTCTGAGGTTCATATAGCACTCGAACGCCGTCGTTGAAACTGACAACCTCATTTCCGTCCTGCAAAAGGATACGCATTGACCCTGCGTTAAGGGTTAGCCCGGGCCCTGTGAGCTCGACCGCGCCGGGGGAAACAGCATTAGATGTGGCGAGGTTTATCTCCAAAAGCTCGGTCATCAGGTTGATGCCAGTTGACGTCGTTAGGCCGACATTGCCCTCAAGTTCAGCCTCTTCTGCGGAGGGACGAAAAAGCCCGCTATCGGACACGATCAGCAACACGGAATCGGATGTAAGATCGACGCGGGCTTCAATTCCATCGGCACGAAACTGGCTGGGCGCGGTCAAAACCGGTGCCGCAGTGTCTGCGGTAAAAATAATCTCGCGCCCATCGCTTAGCGTGCCTGCGATGCGCGGACTACCGAGGCGTTGCTCGCGGGCAAGTTCCTGAACGTCGACGCGGGCAAACGGGATGGCCTGCTCGGGGTCGGGGGTGTGCGAAAACAAAAACAGAGTTGAGAGCAAGCCAAGCGCAAGCAAAGGCAGAATCACCTTGGTCCAAGAGACGACCCGAGAATAGGTGTTATGGCCTGCCATGCCCCGCGTGCCTTAATGGGCGAAGATGTCGATCTCGGGCCAACCGGCCAGATCAAGCTTTGCGCGCATTGGCAGGAAATCGAAACACGCATTGGCAATTTCGGTTCTGCCTTCACGCTCGAGACGTTCAAGAAACACTTCACGCAATTGGTGCAGGTACAGGACGTCCGAGGCGGCATAGTCCATCTGCGCTTGGGTCAGCTCAGCCGCGCCCCAGTCGGAACTTTGTTGATGTTTCGAGATGTCGATGCCGATCAGCTCCTGACACAAGTTTTTCAGACCGTGGCGGTCCGTATAAGTACGGGTCAGTTTCGACGCGATTTTGGTGCAAAAAACCGGTGCAGTCAGCGCGCCAAAGGCGTGGTACATTGCGGCGATGTCGAAACGGCCAAAATGGAACAGCTTTAGGACATCGGGGTTTTCCAGCATGGCGGCAAGATTGGGCGCTTTGGTTTGGCCAATCTCGACCTGGACAAGATGGGCGTTGCCGTCGCCGCCCGACATCTGAATTAGGCAAAGGCGGTCGCGCATCGGGTTGAGGCCCATGGTTTCACAATCAATCGCCACAATCGGACCCAGATCCAGACCGTCAGGAAGATCGTTTTTGTAATGGTGAATTGCCACGGGATTGGCCTCGCTCTTGTTTCATGTTGCGCCGGTACGGGGTTCTATCTGGCGCATGGATGTGCCCCAGACAATTGTTTTTCGGAAATTAAACAGGAACGAGCGGAAAAATTCATGGCTTGGCGGCGTTCTGGCTTGACCTTCCAGTCACTGGAACCCCTATCTGATGTCCAGAACGCACCAAATTAGGCCCCTCAAAATGGCGACTCATTCTATTACGCTAAATATCCAAGGCATGACTTGTGCAGGCTGCGCCGGCCGGGTTGAGCGGGCTTTGGTCGCAGAAAAGGGCGTGACGAAGGTTGCCGTAAATCTAGCGACAGACACGGCGCGGGTGGATTTTGAGGATGGGGCAACCTCGGTTAGTGCGATCGCTGCGGCGTCGACCGAAGCCGGATATGCGGCAGAGCCCGCAGGGTCGTCCAGTGATCGGGATCTGGAGGATCGGCGCGCGGACGAGCTTGCCCACCTGACGCGTAACACGTGGCTTTCTGCAATTTTGGCACTGCCGATTTTTGCCATTGAAATGGGCGGCCACATGATCCCCGTGCTGCACCATTTTATCGCGGGCACAATCGGTCAGCAGGCCAGTTGGGTCATCCAGTTTTGCCTTGCATCTGCGGTCTTGGCCGGGCCAGGCCGCATGTTTTACGCCAAAGGCTATCCTGCATTGCTCAAGGGCGCGCCGGATATGAACAGCCTTGTCGCGTTGGGCACATCCGCCGCGTTCCTCTATTCTTCTGTGGCGACGTTTCTTCCAAACCTTTTGCCCGGCGCTGCACGTGCGGTCTATTTTGAGGCTGCGGTAGTGATCGTCGTTCTGATCCTTGTTGGTCGTCTGCTTGAGGCGCGGGCGAAAGCAAAAACTGGCGCGGCTATTCGGGCGCTGGCCAAGCTGCAACCGCGAGAGGCCAAAGTTATTCGTGAGGGGCGCGAGGTTTCTATTGGCATTGATGACCTCAAAGCTGGGGATGTGATTCAGATAAGACCCGGTGAGCGATTGCCGACCGATGGCGTGGTTACTCAAGGCCAATCTCATGTCGATGAAAGCATGATCAGCGGTGAGCCCCTCCCGGTTGAGGTCGCCGAAGGCACCGCCGTCACAGGCGGCACAATCAATGGCACCGGCAGCTTTCAGTTTCGCGCGACACGTGTTGGGGCCGAAACGACCCTCGCCCAAATCATCCGCATGGTCGAAGATGCACAAGGCGCAAAGCTGCCTATCCAATCATTGGCTGACAAAATCGTCCGTTGGTTTGTGCCCGTAATTTTAGGCATTGCGGCCCTGACAACGATTATGTGGCTCGTTTTTGGGCCAGAGCCTCGGATCAGCTATGCCTTGGTCGCCGCTGTGTCGGTTCTGATCATCGCCTGCCCGTGTGCGATGGGATTGGCTACACCAACGTCGATCATGGTGGGCACTGGGCGCGCCGCTGAAATGGGCGTGCTATTTCGAAATGGCGCTGCGCTGCAAAGTCTAAGTGATGTAGATATTGTGGCCTTTGATAAAACAGGAACGATCACCGCGGGTCGTCCAGAATTCTCGGACATAGCGGTAGAGCCGGGGTTTGACCGGAGCGACCTTTTGCGCGTGATCGCAGCGCTTGAAGCCAAATCCGAGCACCCGATAGCCCACGCCATTTGCCGTGCAGCCCAGGGGCAGGAATTGCCCGAGGTGAGCCGATTTCAATCCGTCACAGGCTTTGGCCTGCTGGCCACGATCAACGGCAAAGACGTCGCGATTGGCGCGGAACGGTTGATGCATGATCAAGGCGTAGTCCTTCCTGCGGGCGTAACAGATTGCGCAGCGGACCTGTCGGAAAGCGGGCGAACAGTTCTTTTCGCGGCAGTCGGAGGTCGGCTTGCAGCGATGATTTCTGTGAGTGATCCGATTAAACCTGACAGTAAATCTGCTATCGCGGCGCTCAAGGCCCTCGGGTTTGAAGTTGCCTTGATTTCTGGAGACCGGACAGCAACCGCGCAGGCCGTAGGTCGAGACGTTGGAATTGATCACGTGATTGGTGATGTCTTGCCCGGAGGTAAAGTCGATGCACTGCTCCAGCTGGCCAATGGGGGCCGCAAGGTTGCCTTTGTCGGCGATGGTATTAACGACGCGCCTGCGTTGGCCCATGCAGATGTGGGAATTGCAATTGGCACTGGAACCGATGTCGCGCTGGAATCGGCGGATCTTGCCCTTATGTCTGGTGATATTTCAGGTGTTCGGACAGCCATTGAGGTGTCTCGTCAAACGATGCGGAATATTCGCCAAAACCTGTTTTGGGCCTTCGGCTATAACGTGGCACTTATCCCGATTGCTGCGGGCGTCCTTTATCCCGCATTCGGGCTGCTGCTTTCGCCCGTTCTTGCTGCGGGCGCGATGTCTCTTTCATCGGTCTTTGTCGTCACAAATGCGCTGAGGTTGCGGACTATGAAAGGATCGACATGAACATCGGTGAAGTCTCGAAACGCGCAAATCTGCCAGCGAAAACCATTCGCTATTACGAAGATGTTGGATTGATTTCGCCAGAGCGACGCGAAAATGGCTACCGTGAATTTGGCGAAGTTGAGCTGAACAAACTGGTCTTTATAGGCCACGCTCGTGCATTGGGGTTTGGGATGAGCGAATGTCGCGACCTCTTGGCGCTTTATGAAGATGACGCGCGCGAAAGCGCCGAAGTCAAAAAAATCGCGCGGAACCATTTGGTGCAAATCGAAGAGAAAATCGCCGATCTGCAACGGATGCACGGAACGTTAAGCGATCTAATCTCTGCATGCGCCGGGGATGAACGCCCAAATTGTCCGATCCTGAACCAGCTTTCTGCCAGTTGATCCTACGTCCATATCGAGATGCTGGATGATGATCCCACGAAAGTGCAAATTCTCATGGGCTTATCTGACCAAAATACGCCTTCATCGCAGCCAGAAATATCTGGGGTAGGTTGTTTCCATCTAATCTGACAAACCTCTCGGGACTTCCGCCATGGGAGAAGACCACTGTGATATGGTCGCTCGTTCGCGCGCCGTCATACTTAATGATGCAGCTGTGCCCCTCAGCCGAGATTTCATGAAGAAAGGTTGGAATCTCTGATGCTGAAATATCGCTCTGACTCAGTGCGTTTCTGATAACCAAGTTATTCAATTTGCCTCTCCTTGATTGCGCGACCATTCCATCCAGACGTCTCAAATTGCCCGGAAGCCTTAAAAGCGGCACCGGGATGGAATGCTAGAGCCGAATGTCAACGGGATGAGGCGTTCACCGCTTGCCTTTCAGATTACGAAAGATCAGATTGGCACATAAGATACGCAGTTCGAACGAAATTTATCGAGAATTGGGCAGGCGATGAAAGTAATTGTTCTTGGGGGGGACGGCTTCTGCGGATGGCCGACCAGTCTCCATCTATCTAATCTGGGCCATGATATTGTTATCGTTGATAACATGTCGAGGAGACGCATCGACGTCGAATTGGAAGTTGGCTCGCTCACCCCTTTGAGCACAATCGAAGAACGCGTCCGTGCCTGGGAAGAAATTTCCGGGAATACGATCAAGGTAGAGACCTTTACGATCGGCGAGGATTACGATCGATTACTTGCGCTTTTCAACGACGAAAAACCGGATGCAATTATCCATTTCGCCGAGCAGCGCGCGGCGCCGTATTCGATGAAATCCTCTTCGCATAAGCGTTACACGGTTTCGAACAACCTGAATGCCACAAATGACGTGCTGGCAGCGATTGTGGAATGTAGCTGTGATCCACATTTGATCCACCTTGGCACTATGGGGGTTTATGGCTACGGAACTGCAGGCCTGAAAATCCCAGAAGGCTACCTCAAAATTCGAGTCGATACCGAAAACGGTGAGTCTGAGACCGAGATCCTATATCCAACAAACCCCGGCTCGATCTACCACATGACCAAATCGCAAGATCAGCTGTTCTTTCAGTTCTATAACAAGAACGATGGTGTGAAGGTTACAGATTTGCACCAAGGCATTGTCTGGGGGACGCAAACGACTGAAACGCGGTTGGATGAGCGTCTTATGAATCGGTTCGATTATGATGGTGATTATGGCACCGTGTTGAATCGTTTTTTAATGCAAGCAGCTATCGACTTTCCGTTGACTGTTCATGGCACCGGCGGCCAAACCCGCGCGTTTATTCACATTCAGGACACGGTTCGCTGCATTGAGCTGGCTTTGAACAACCCACCCCAAACCGGTGATCGTGTGAATATCATTAACCAGATGACCGAAACCCATCGTGTGCGTGATCTTGCTCAGATGATCTCAGATATTACAGGCGCAGAAATCGCTTACCTGGAAAATCCGCGCAACGAAGCGGACGAAAACGATCTGCATGTGGCCAACGACTCTGTCCTGAACTTGGGCCTAAACCCGATCACGCTTAAGACGGGGTTGATGAACGAGATGATCGATATTTCCAAGAAATACGCAGGCAATTGCGACCGCGAGAAAATCCCTTGTGTTTCCAAGTGGTCGAGTGGTTCTTGACCCTTTCCAGACACGCCCCAACGGTAAGAGTTAGGATTTGATGCTGGTTTAGTTACAGACCAGCCCAGACAGACAAAATGATCCAAATGCCTTTAGTTTTGGGTTTGGAACCACTCCCAAGTCTGGCTCAGACCGTCCAAAAGGGACGTCTTGGGGTCAAATCCAAACGCGGCGCGCGCTTTTCGGATGTCGCACCACGTGCGCCGCAATTCACCCGTCCGGAAGTCCTCGTAGCGAACTTCAAAATCTCGACCAGTTACTTTGCGAATGAGCTCGAGCAGTTCGTTGATTGTTGTGGGGCGTCCTGATCCCAATTGAAAGGCTCCGTCCGCGTCGCTGTCGATGGCGCGACCAATGACGGAATTGAGGTCGCCGCTATAGAGGTAGTCCCGCACTTGTGTGCCGTCTCCATAGATAACCAGCGGTTCACCAGACATAATTTGCTTATAGAAATGCGCGACGACCGACCCTTTGTGGAAGGACCGCGGTCCGTAGAGATTTGAAAACCTCAGCGCTGCGCATGAAAACCCATAAGATCCCGAATATGCGCTCAGATATGCCTCCAAGCACAGCTTTGAGGCTCCATAAGGCGCGCTTGGATTGGCCACCATTTCTTCATGAACGGGAGGTTCAACATCCCCCAAAATGGCCCCGCCAGTGGAGGCTGCGATTACTCTGCCGACGCCTGATTTTCGCGCGGCCTCAAGCAGGTTGAAGCTACCCAACACATTGTTTTCAAAATTGTGGCGCGGATCTTCAATGGAATCCATGACTCGCGTGTCCGCGGCCAAGTGAACGATGGCATCAATTCCATCGACCGCCCTTTCCACATTATTCATGTCGCGCAAGTCGCCAGACAGAAACGTTGCACTCTCCGGCAAATGCTGTCGGTCGCCTGACGTTTCATTGTCGAAAACGACCACGTCATATCTGCCTAGGCTGCTCAGATGTCTGACCAGATTGACGCCTACAAATCCTGCACCGCCGGTTACCAGAACACGTTTCATTATGATGTTGAATCCTTGTTTTGTCCAAGCGACCGGACCCGATCAATTGCCATTTCGTCGAGGCCATGGATTGTTGCATTGCGGTCATGAGCTTCTTTGACAAGCGATGACGCGCGGCGCCGTTTGAAGATGATGGTATCGGGAACGATTACGTGCTTAAAACCTCGGCCCATCGTTTCGATAGAGAAACGCCAATCCTGGTAGGCCAATCCACGCTTCATGTCTCGTGGCCCATAGGGGCAGTCCAAATGAACCGCGCGCGGCGCGATCAACATGGAATCGTAGTAGTTTCCAGCAACGAAATAGAGCGGCGTAAACAGCGGGTCATCTTGTGCGATCTTGGTGAAGATCGAATTGCCGTTATCGAAGATCCAGTTAAGCTCTGGATGGGCAATCACGCATTGGCCAGCTTCGGCGCGGGCGTTGCATTCGGCGATGCCATTGCTCAGCCAGTTTTCGCTAAACAGGTCATCACCGTCCAAGCAAGCGATGAGGTTTCCGCGCGCCCTTTTTATGGCTTCGTTTCTGGCAAGGCCGATATCGCCGCACTCGGATTCAACGTGCAACCAAGAGTCGAAATCAGAGTGAGAGAAGAACGCGCGTGTGTCATCGGTGGCTTTATCCAGCATGATGATGCGCTCAATCGTGTAGCCAGCTTCTTCTGCACGGCGCGCGGCAAGCTCGGCAGATTCCATCGTTGGCCCGGCCACAAGTGTTTCGTCATGCGCTGAGACAATTACTGTCAGATCGACAGTGCTTTTGGGTTGCAATGAAGGGACCATTATTTGCGTCCCTCCGACGGGCTGTGTACCAAACCCAGCAGGTCTGCGAGTGACGACTTGAACGTCTCTGTTGTACGCTCTTGCAACAGTTTTTCGCGGAGCGCCAAGGCGTTACGTCTGGCCGCATTTGGATCATCCAAGACAGCGTCGATTGCGTGTTGGTACCCGTCAATTCCATCCTCGGGATCAACCGGATAGGACAGGCCGTGCCCTATGATTTCCGATGTGCCTCCAACAAGCGATCCGGCGATTGGGACGCCCGTCATTGCCACTTCAAGCAAAATAGCCGGAACACCGTCCCAAGCAGACGTATAAAGCCATAAATCAGCATTTTCTATCGGAAGGTCGCTGAAAGCTTGGTAAGCGGGGTGCAAGGTCAGGTTTGGCGGTTGGGTTGACGTGTCAGCAATGCGCCCGGCCAAAACAGTTTCCCCCCACATATGAAAATCGACGTGCGGCATCTGGCGCGCTAGCGCGATGACGATTTCCGGACGCTTTTGCTGATCAAACCGACCGGCCCAAAAAACCTGAGGCCGCGCATTCTGTGGTTCGCTTACCGGGTCGATTTCGGTTGAGGCCGGGGCTGGCAGGGTCGCAATCTCCATTCGGCTCGACACCATGTGGAATCTCGATGACAGCTCCTCACGCAGGGAAATGCTGTCAGTAAAAACAGCGTCCACATAATCGGAATGTCGGGCCAACATCTTTGGAGCATAGCCCGTGGCGACGCCAAACTCATTTTGGTCGATGCAAAACAGACAAGCAATCAGGCGCGACTTTTCGGACAGCGCATGGCCGTAAGTGTCCATCGTTTCCCAAAGATGCCGGGAATTGATATTTAGGATCGCGTCGGGCTTTAACGACCGCAAAACTTCCATCAACGCGCGCTCACGCTGGTCTTTTCCGAGTGTCTTCAACACGCCGGAAGCGTCAATGACCCGCACACCATCGGGGTATCGGGATGCGGGCGGATCGCCCCCATCTTCGGTGGTAATAATCACGATGTCATCTGCTGACATCCATTCCAATAGCGCGTGGCTGATGTGGCCTTCCATGCGTCGACCGCCACCCCAACGCGTGTTGTTGAGGCAAATCACAATGCGAGCCCGCCGCAAGCCGAGAGACTGCTGCATCGCATCGACTGCGATCATCAAGTCATTTCGGTTTTCATTCGAAAACGGCGGGATTTTTATGGCAAAACTCTCTGGCCAAGTTCCGGCTATCAAGGGATCAAGATCGGTCGCCTTTTTTACCATCTCGCCCAATGTTCCGTAGTGCAACCTGTGCCGGATGTCGCGGCGACGTTCGGCGACCCTTGCTGCTATTTCTGCAGGCGGTTGGCCGGACAAAACAGATGCGTCGATAAAGTTTTTCGGACCTTCGCCAACTTCACCTTGGTCTTTGCCTGTCTTTACCCAGTGAAGATAAGCATCTGCGGCGTGTTTCCATTGTTTTGGATACCGAGCGAAGTAGGCCGTTGTAGCGAAATCCGGGCTTGGGCTCCGCCCCTCTGCAGCCCCGTAGGTGGCGAAATGCCAGGCCGGATCGATTTCCGAGTTGGCGCGAATGTCACCATAGCGCATCACGTAAAAATCGTGATCGAGGTATTTGTCGATCTCGCCGCTTTTTGCCTGCGAAATTTGTTTGGGGCGATTGCGTGCGGCCAAGAGAAGCCTCTGCATTTCCGGTGGGTAGTGCGGCGCAGGCAGGTGGTCAGTCGGCAAAGCCGGATGGGACGGGACCGTCGCAATATTACCCGGCGTTTCGATCATGCGATCTTCGATTTTGCGATCAGATGCCGGCGCGGTCCGACCTTCCGCTTTTCCGTAAAGGATGTAGTGAATAAAAGGGTTTTGGTTTGCGTCGGCCACGTCGGAATTCAACCTTAGGTATTCATTGGTTGAAAAGTCAGGTCTCGGATCCAAACCTTGTTTCCAGCCGATCTTGCAATAGTGCTTGAATGGATCGGTTCCGCTTGCGACGACTTCAGGTGCCTGAGTCGCGTAAAAGAATTTGTCAAACTCCGCCCGCACCTGCGGATCGCGATGGTCGGCAGCTCCGGGTTTCCTCAGGAGACGCAAAGATTTCTTCGCAAGCAGAGCCGCACCGCCGATTGCCATTTTGAGGTATCCAGGGCCGGAGCTTTTTGGTTGTACCAGTTGTTGAGGTTGATCTGTTGGGCCGGCGTTTGAAAGATTGACCAAGTGGCCCGCAGTCACCCGAAACCTTGCACCGCGAATAAGCGAACCAGTTTCGGCAATGCTCAACTCGATAATCGAGGCTTCGGGTAGCACACCGCCCTCAAATCGAAAGGAAAACCCGTGTTTTTCGAGGCCGGGGGTTCGATTTTTGAGAGACTGAATATGTGCGTCTGCGCGCGTTAAATTGAGGGGAACGCCATCGCAGAGAGCGACGACCGTTAACGACTTGCCACGGTCATCTTTATCCCAGGCCCAACCACGAATAACGCCCGACGCAAACTCTGAATTACTTTGCTTCAGCATTCCCGAGCGGAGATTTGGGCGATCGTTCTCGCGATCCTCCTGACGGATCGACGTCACCCTTTCCAAAACCGCAGCTTGATCGGGATGTCCGGCTGTCGGCGCTTTGTCTTTGGCGTCCGTTTCAAGCAGGTCGACAATGTCATTCCCCAGCAACTCGGCGATGGCAGAGTAGTCAGGTTCAGGTAGGTTTTTCAGCGCGGATTCTGCCTGTGGACGCTTGTTCGTTGAAGATTTAGATGACCGCTGCGGCCTTCGCGTGGTGTGCAGCTCATAGAGTTCACGAATAGCGGATGCATTGAGAATTTGCGCTCCGGAAATGGCAGCGAAAACATCGGGTGCCATCTTGTTGATGCGAATGAACCTTGTTCTGCTCTGACCGTCGGCTTCCTTTAAAGTCAGTTTGATCGCGTATGAGCCTCGGGATGGCCAGTACTCGGGTATACTAAATGCATCCAAGGTGACGGGTGAGGCTGGCGTGCCGCCCGCGGCCAGTTCTTCGATTTCAGTAACGTCATTGTTGACGGTGACCACACGCTCACCGGAGCCACGTGCCAAAAGCAGAAGTTGTGAGTTGGCCTCATCCAGTCCGATAACCACTTTAGCGTTTCGAACGCCATCAACGTCACTTCGGTCGCGGTCCGCCGCCACAAGCCATACCGGTTGCTTGGCCGGGCGTTTGCGTTCGCGAAAGCGTTTGGGGTCTATTTCACGCCCACCGCGCTTTCCGGATAGCGTGGCCAGCATGACCTTTCTCAAGGAAAGCGGCGTGTCGTCGACAAGGGCCTTGGCTTTGAAATATCCGTAGTTGGCGGAACTTGATTTAGCAGTCCAATCCCCCTGGCCCTGTGGCCAATCGGCAAGTGGTTCAGCCAACACCAGCAGTTCTGACCCGTGCTTCTCAATCGCTCGGGTGATCAATTCATGTATTAGACCCGCCGCGACATCATAGGGCTCCAACAAGCCAATTTGGTCGAGGAACTTTCGTGTGACAGCCACAAATTCCGCGCCATAGGCCAGATTGGTCGCAATCTGGGAGGCAACATCGCCCCCGATGGGCATGAAGATCAGACCAGTTTCGTCTGTTAGAAAGCACGTAAACAGAGAGTCTGGTTGGTTCGTCAAGCTGGCGCGCATGGCGTCTGCGTAACCCGGCCTTGGGACAACCGATGTATCATCGGAAAGGATCAGATACTCTTCTGTGCTGTCATTGATCGCCCAATTAAGCGCCTCACCCGCAGTCAGCCCAATGCGAATATCGTAGCTGGCGTTGATCCCTTTGCCGCGCAGCACTTCGACAGTGCGTGCCATCGCTGGTTCAAGGTCTGCCGATCCGCTGACCAACCGAACCGCCGTAAATTCATCCGGCAAGGTATTGGCCAGATTGAACAGCCCGTCTTCCGCTCTAACATGGAAGATTAGGACGGCGTCGCCGTCCGGCTTGCGCTTCTTACCTTGGCTTGGCAGCTCGACGTAATTCCCGTCAAACTGCACCTTCGCCACATATGCATGGAAGTCGAACCAAGTTTGCAGGTTTTCGTCGTTTGAGAATGACGGATGAGGGATGCGTAGGCCATGCTTCAGCGCGTCCTCCAGCCTATCCGCCAGCGCACCCGATTTTGGTTGAATCAGCGCCGAGTCGTGATCTTGCTCGGCAATCAATTCAGGCGTGCCACCAACAGCGGTCGCAAAAAAGGGCAGACGGCATTCCAATGCTTCGTAAACGGCCATCGTAGAGTTTTCGATCAGGGACGGCATCGTCACAAGCATGTCACGAGACGACAGAAATGAGAGCGCTTCGGGTTGGTTTAGATCGGTGATCAGCTCAACATCGAAGGGCCAGCGCGCAATACGTTGATTCAAGTAATCAGAAACCGATATTCCGCCGCGATTGGCCAACGCATCGCCAAATTTCCCGAGGAAATTAACCTTTTTCGGGATCGTGCCTCGGCTCACCAAGATATCGAGCGCATTGCAAAAAAGCTCAATTCCTTTGCGGGCTTCCAAGCGCCCAAAGAAAGTTACTTCATCTGACTGTATGACCTCGCCCGCAGAACGCGGCGGCCGCAAGTCGGTAACCGGAACTTCGTTAAAATCTACGATGTTGGGCTGGCAATAGGTCCGGCCTTCCGGAAGCCGATAGCCGATATGTTCCATGAACCGCAAAAGGTGGGAAGAGCCGCCCACCACCACATCGGCCAGTTCAACACATTTCTGCTCGGCGAAGCTGGCTGTGATCAGGTCTGCCTTTTCGATTGGCAGCATTTGATAGTGGCGGTTCCAAATGTGTGGAGAGGAGGTTTTTACGACAAAAAGCGTTTCATCGAATGCCACGCCCATCGCCTTGGCCATCAGCGCGTAAATCAGGCCCCCGCGCCATTCAGAGGTGTGAACGATGCCAAATGGTTCCTGCTCACGAAGCCACCGATAGGCCGCTGCATAACGTTTCTGCCAAACAGGCGCGGCGCCCCAAGTCGGTGTTGCAGGTAGTTCGAGATAGTGGAGAGAGACGCCAAGTTCTGCGAAATGATCAACCCAGTGTTCCGGCGTCTTATTCTCGACCACCGGCCCCTTGAGGTAAAGGACGTGAACGTCATGTCCACGTGATGCCAGCCCGAGTGCCAGATGATAATATGTAGAGGCAATTCCGCCGTTTCGCACCGGGCCGATAATCTCCTCGGTGGCGATGCAAATGCGCATGCGATGCGGCAAGTCTTCTGGAAGAGTGTCCCAAAACTGAATGCCTGGAAAAGGCTCTACCGCGAAGAAATCATGTTGCATCAGTGATATGTTCTCGCCAGTTTTTCTAACCCCCACGCCCAAGAAGACGCGTGATCCAGTAAATCTTCCCCCTCCGGGTATTCAGAACCAGTATCGACCATCCTTACGCGCGGCAATTTAATGAATCAAGGAAACTGGTGTTGAGAAACTTCACTAAAAATACCCCCGTCTTGAAGGGGATAGAGGGTATTCTCGCTGAGAAAGGTACCGCCATGACGGGTTGGGGACTAGTCAGAGCGGAAGGAAACTGTCAACATTTGTGACGGCTCAAACGATGTGTGAGCGATAAAAGAACTTTGGCTACACGGCGTACGCATATAATTCTTATAGAACAAGCGGCGTTGATCGAACGAGATGGGGATACCGAGCAATTTTGCGAAATTCATTCAGACAATCTCACGGTTTTGCCGAAGCGGGCCCGCTTTTGGAAGCCTTGGGAACCGCGTCCCGAAAGCTTGACGCCAGAACAAAGGCCGCATCCGGAATGCTTCCGCCTGCTAAGCCCTATATGCTTCCGGAACTCGTGAAATTTCGCTTGGGTCGAGTGCGTCGGCAAATCACCAATGGCGTGATTTTTCAGGTATCGTGATGAGTGATCAAGCCGCCAAACCAGATTTTCAGATCGGCAAATCCGCGGCCCTCGAAGGTGACCTGATAACGTCACAGGTGCATTTGAGTGCGGATGCAGACAAACGACCGCAAAGCAGCGCATCCTTCTTCTTGGCACTTGCAGAATTCAAGAATGGGCGCTTGGAAGATGCGAGATTGCGCACAAAGGCCTTTCTCACACATAAGCCGGACCATCCTGGCGCGCTTCTATTGTCGGCACGGATCCATTTAGAGCGCGCAAAGGAGCAGCCTCCTGAAAGTCTGTCGGCTATGCGTGAGATGGCGCTCGAGCGTCTCAATCGGGCATTGACGGTGAAGCCAGATTTTCCGGCTGCGGCAAGCCTACGTGACGAGATTTATGGGGCGTCTTCTCGCCAAAAAATGGAGGCGACGCTCAGCGAGTTTGACCAGAAGTTTCAGAAGGCATCGAGCAAAGAAGAAAGGGCAGCTTTGCGGCCCTTGTTTGACGAGCTTGTTAAAGAAGATGCCGGCAAAGGTTGGAACAATGATCCCGTCATGGCGAAGATCAGCTTTTTACAGCGGGCTAAGGATTTTAACTGGGCGATTGCTAATTACGATCCACGTTTAGTGGAGGTTTCGGTTGAGCTGGACTACATCACTTGGCCCAAACGCATCCAAGAGCTTGTTAAAGGGCGCAGCGTTCTTGATGTTGGTTGCGGCTTCGGGGGGTACGGAACCGGGTTCCTGGTGGCCGGAGCTACAGAATATTCGGGGCTGGATCCGCAAATGAACTTGGAGTCCAGTCGCGCCAAGAATAAGCGCATTCGAAAATGGTCCGATATGGGTATAACGCCTCGCGAGATCATGGAGCAAAATCCAGCGATCAGCCTGTATCAAGGCACGGCCGAGGAAATTGATTTTGAAGAGAAATTCGACACGATTTCGCTTCACAATGTGACAGAGCATTTAATCTATCTTGAAGATGTATTGGCCGGGTTGGTTCCGCTCTGCCATCAGGACACCAATATCGTCTACTTGCACCACAATTTCTATTGCTGGAATGGTCATCACTTTGCCCCAAACCAGCCGCACCAGATAGATCTTGATAACGCCAAGCACCGCGAGGTCATTGATTGGGGGCATATCGAACTGGTCAAAGATCTGCCGGATGACCACTATTTCAAAACTAGGCTTAACAGAGTTCGCTTGGACGACATTCGCGAGATCACAGAGCGCCATTTTGATATCATGATCTGGGATGAAATCCCGTCGAGCGAAGCGACTCTAGCGCGCTTTTCTGATGGAATTTTGGGCAGGTTTCAGAAAACCATACCAAGTCTGACCAAGCGTGACCTGATAGTGAACGCCGTCTATTGCGTTGCGCGGCGAAAGGGTTAGGTTGTATTCTTCAGTTGCCAAACTGTGCTGCGGGTGCGTTGGTTCTGACTTTCCTTGCACCATTAATGCGCGAAAAGAAATTTAACATTGAATAGAGATTTATTGATATGGCCGACGATTTTGAAGATTTAACCGAGTTGGAGCATAAAGTTGCAAAGTCGGAGTTGCGTGCGCGTGACGCAGAGGCGCGACGGAAAATAATCGAGTCGGAAATCGCGATATTGGAACTGCGGGAAAGACTCTCAAAACTTAAAAATGGCGGGTAACCGACACTTTGCGAAAGCGTCCAACACGAACCACTAGTCAGTCTCGCGAATATCAACCAAATGGTGTGTGATGACTGACATTAAGGCTCAGATTTCACGACTGGTTGCGGCACAGTCTAAAGGTGATGTTGGAGAGCTTTTGCGACTTTCGGAAGATGGAGTGCGTCAGTTTCCTGACGCTCTTCGGTTTAAGCAATCCAAACTTATTGCCCTAAGATTGGCCGGGGCCTTTGAAGACGCGTGGGAATTTGGCGCATCGTTGCCTTTAGAACATCAAGTTAGCCCTCAAGTCATTCTTCCACTCACTCTTGCGGGGCTTGATGCTGGCAGGCTGGAGGATCTTGACCGTATTATCGGTCAGGCAGAGGCGACCAACCCGGACCACCCCCAAATTTTGTTGTCCCGTGTGACACTGACTCTGGAACGCTCTGGGCCTAAATCCGCACTTGCTTTGCTGGACGAGCGTGAACAGCGCCCGCATCCAGACACCGCATTGGGCAGCAGATACCTAAGATTGCTGATTGAGGTCGGCAGGGTTTCTGAGGCACGCGAGATGTACCGCAATTTGCTAGACACGAACCCGACGCCGAAGAATATTCTGCAGTTCATTTCCTTTTTGAACAGCAGCCATGAATTTGATGAAGCAAGTCGGTTATTGCAGGAAAATAGCGAACTTGCTGACACAGAAATTGGGTGGCATCGAAATGCGATCGAATGTGCGTGGTCTTCTGGGCAGGCTGTTCAGGCTCTGAACTGTTCCGAGAATGCCATTAAGGTCTTTCCAAAATCTACCGATTTACAGCGCCGCCATCAAAGGCTTCTGGCGGCGGCTGGACGCCAGAAAGAAGCCGAGGATTCCTGTCGTACCTTTGCCGAATTGAACAAGGGTCTGCCCACCGTACAAATCGATGCCGCTCGATTCTTGTCGCGGTCTAAGTCCGATGAAGAAGTGGACGCTCTTTTTGGCCGTGCGGTCGACCTTGGCCAAACGTCACCAAAAAATGCCATTCTGCGCAGCGAGTTATTGTTGGCCAACAAAGATGCGGCTGGTGCGCACGAGGTGCTTTGCGATTTCGCAAAGGAACGAGAGTTCCTTCCGGGAATTCAATTGCGGCTGGCGCGTATTGAAGCAACTGCCTTGGGTTTGCTCGACGAGGCTATTCGACGCTTACAAAACATCCTTAGTATGAGGCCCGATGACGGGGCGGCTCTGATGCTTCTGGCCGGATGTTTTGTCACGCTAGAGCTCTACGATGAGGCAAACGATGTCTTAGCGCGTGTGCCAGAAGACGTGCCAAAGCACCGCGCAGGGCGGTATCAAATTCTGGCGGAGATCGCTGAAAACAGGGGGGAGTTGTCCAGCGCGCTTGAATATATTAAGGAAGTCTGCGCGCTGAGGCCGCAGGATCGCGCTCCGCTTACACAGAAATCAAGAATTGAGATGTTCTTGGGCGATCTGAAGGCTTCTTGGAAAACCCAACAGCAGGTTTCGCGCTTGTACACTTCCGTTCCTAACAAAAATGGAACTGGCATTAAACCTATGCGCTCTTTGCAAGGGCAAATTCTGAATGAGTTTCGGCTCCAGTTCTTACCGAATTCGCAGGCGGTTCATTCAACAATGCCAGCACCGGATACACCGGTTTCCGACATAAGGCACATTGCCGCTGAAAACCCAGACAGTGTTGCTTGGTCCCTCATTCACATGGCTGCCCTCAACAAAGCCGGGGAAATTGGCAAATCTCCAAATGTTGTCGTGCCAGAGACCTTAGGGGAAAGCATTCCCAAACAGGTTTTTCAATTTTGGGACAGCCCGGACCTGCCCAGCCAAGTTGCGGATCTAATGAACGCAAACAAGAACATGAACCCAGATTTCGAATTTCGTCGTTTTGATCAAAGATCGGCAGATGCCTACATCCGGGAAAAAGGTGAATTGGCTAGTCTACGCGCGTTTCGCCTGTCGAAATTTCCGGCGGGAAAGGCAGATATTTTTCGGTTGGTCGTCCTCTTTTATGAGGGTGGAGTGTACATGGATGCCGATGACAGATGCCTTCAAAGGTTGAATTCTTTTGTCGACACGCGACTTCGTTTTATTGGCTATCAGGAGAAAATTTCGTCCATCGGGAACAATTTTTTGGCCGTTCCGCCGAAAAGCCCAATCATCCGCTCGGCGTTGGATATGGCCAGCACCGCATTCGAAGGCGGCAGCGGCGAAAGCCTCTGGCTATCAACCGGACCAGGCGCGATTTCGCGATCTGTCGTGCTTCATGGAACCCAAACAGATGGTTACTTTTCCGAAGGAATCTGGATTATGACAAACGGACAGTTTCGCCGCCGAATTGCCCCACATGTTCAGCTTTCTTATAAGTCTGGATCAAAACACTGGTTCCGGCAGTTTTCCAGAGGGTCCACCGAAAATTGACATTATATAGCGGCCGATAGGCGATTTAGGCGCCGCGTCATGGTTGATTCCGTGGAAATGCACCGCGCTGCTACCTCAGGAACTTCGCTAGGCGGCGCTTTGGCCTTCTTAACCAAACTTTTGGTGAATAAATGGCACGCCCAGATGAACTGAATTCGAAAGCATCAAACTTTCGGCGTTTCTGCGAAACACCTGTCGTTCAGATCTATTTTTTGGAGATCAGCCTCTCTTCTATGAAAGAGAGTTTGGTGCCCAGGAGAGGACTCGAACCTCCACGTCCATACGGACACTAGCACCTGAAGCTAGCGCGTCTACCAATTCCGCCACCTGGGCAGGTGTCGTGAGGCCGCGAGATATCCCTCCTTTTGGGCGGTGTCAACGGGGCTGATTTGGAAATATCGACTATTCGGGCTGAGTCTTGGCCCTGCGGCCAATAGTCAGACGATTTGCGCCTTGTTCTGAGGGGCTGGCGCGCGTATCACGGGCATGAATTGACCGGAAGGGACGAGGCTATGTCGAAACTGGTAACAATCTTTGGCGGCTCTGGATTTTTAGGTCGCTATATCGCCCGTCGGATGGCGAAAGAAGGCTGGCGCGTTCGCGTTGCGGTCCGTCGTCCCAATGAGGCGATCTTTGTGCGCCCTTACGGTGCCGTTGGGCAGGTTGAGCCGGTTTTGGCCAATATCCGCGACGACGCCTCGGTCGCGGCTGCGATTTCCGGTGCAGATGCAGTTGTGAACTGCGTTGGCACGTTCGATCATAAAGGCCGGAACAATTTCGAAGATGTTCACGGTGCAGGCGCTCGCCGTATTGCAGAAGCGGCTGCTGCTGCTGGCATTACCAACTTCGTACATGTTTCTGCACTGGGCGCTGACCAAGAGGCCGAATCTGACTATGCGCGCACCAAAGCAGAGGGCGAGGCCGCAGTGCTTGCCCATATGCCTAGCGCTGTGATCCTGCGCCCCTCGGTAATGTTTGGCACCGAAGACGGTTTCTTTAATCGCTTTGCATCCATGACCCGGTTTGGCCCGGTGCTGCCACTGGTTGGAGGTAATACAAAATTCCAACCCGTTTATGTTGACGACGTTGCCAAAGCCGCTGTTGCAGGCGCTTTGGGCAATGCAGCGGGCGGCATCTATGAGCTGGGCGGCGCAGAGGTCGACACGCTTTTGGGCTTTGTCCACAAAATGCTGGGCGTCATTCGCCGCCGCCGATTGGTGGTGAACAAGCCGTTCTTTGCGGGCAAAATCATTGCGTGGTGCCTGAATGCTGCGCAGACCGTTTCGCTTGGCCTGTTCCACAACTCGATCCTGACGCAAGATCAAGTGCGCCAGCTGCGGGTAGACAATGTCGTTTCTGATGGGGCGAAAGGCCTTGTCGATCTGGGTATTGATCCGACGGATATGGATACGGTTTTGGATGAATACCTTTGGGTCTATCGCCCCGGCGGTCAGTATTCCGATCTGCAAGCCAGCGGTCAGAACCTGCGCAATATCTAAGTATAGGCGATCACCAATAAGATGATCCCGAAGATCACCCTGTAGATCACATATGGGGTGAAGCTTACGCTGTTTAGAAATCTCATCATCAGTGACAGGGCAAATAGCGCTGTAATGAACGCCAAAATGGCTGCGATTGCGCCGTCTCGGGCCGCGGCTATGTCGGCGGTTGCGGCAAGCTCGACCGCTTTAAATGCACCTGATGCGATGATGGTTGGGATTGACATAAGCATGGCGATTTTGGCGGCGTCGTGACGCTCATATCCAAGTTGGCGTGCGGCCGTAATTGTAATGCCGGATCGCGACGTGCCGGGAATAAGCGCGACGGCCTGCCAAAGGCCCATGACAATTGCATGTTTCATTGACCAGTCTTTGCTGGACAGATCCTCGGCACCCGTTTTGTCGGCCCAATAGAGAACCAGACCGAACAGTAGCATTGTCCAGCCAATCACCGTGATATTGCGCAGCTGATCGTCAAGGCCGGTGGCTGCAAGGATGACACCCAGAATAATGACTGGGAGTGTTGCGATGATCAAAAGCAACGCTAGTTTCGCCTCGGCGCTGTGATGGCGCCGAGTGGCGAGATGAAAAAGCCCGCGAAAAGCAGCGGCGGATTCGGTGCGAAAGTAAAGAATGACCGCACCAAGAGTCCCGACATGCACCGCAACATCAATGGCTTGCCCCTGATCCTGCATCCCGGTCAGGCCCGGCAAAAGAATCAGGTGCCCTGAGGATGAGATCGGCAAGAATTCAGTAATGCCCTGAATTACGGCTACCAAAAGGAGATGAAATAGGGTCATGGGTGTATCAATCGGTCTTAGAGTTCATCGTTTTGTAATCTATTGAAATTATTATACAAACCAAAAGAAAGTAATAAATACTGACCTAAAAATGGGATAAATTCCAAATTCGAAAGACTGGCTCGCGCGAAAATTGAAAAATAGGTCAGTCCTTCTGTCTTTTCATCATGTCGGGACCGTATTATAGCGACGGTTCGAGAATTCAGAGCGTATCCAAGAGGCATAACATGGCTGAACAGAAAATGCTGAAATTCGTGACTGTGGGCAAGGCCATGCCCAAAAAACGCGAGGCAGATGCCCGTCGTCAGGATTTCAACGAAATTTATGCTGAATACGCAACCGAGAAAGCGGCCGAGCAAGCCAGCCGGTGCAGCCAGTGCGGTGTCCCTTATTGTCAGTCGCATTGCCCGCTGCACAACAACATTCCCGATTGGCTCCGAATGACGGCGGAAGGTCGTCTAAAGGAAGCGTATGAAATCAGCCAGCTGACCAATACATTCCCTGAGATTTGTGGTCGCATCTGCCCGCAGGACCGCCTGTGCGAAGGCAATTGTGTTATCGAACAATCCGGCCACGGCACGGTCACGATCGGTTCGGTCGAGAAATACATTACAGACACTGCGTGGGAACAAGGCTGGGTTCAGCCGATCAAACCTGCGCAAGAGCGGACTGAAAGCGTTGGCATCATTGGTGCCGGCCCCGGCGGCTTGGCCGCGGCGGATCGTTTGCGCCGTGAAGGCGTGCAAGTCACTGTCTATGACCGTTATGATCGCGCCGGCGGATTGCTGACCTATGGCATTCCCGGCTTTAAGCTTGAAAAAGACATCGTCATGCGGCGCAACAAGCAATTGGAAGACGGCGGCGTCACCTTCAAGCTGAATTGCAATGTTGGCGACGACATCCAATTCGAAGACATTCGCGCCGCTCATGATGCGGTCATTATTGCAACGGGCGTCTATAAAACCCGTGATTTGCAAGGCCCCGGCGCGGGTGCAACCGGCATTGAACGCGCGATTGACTATCTGACGGCGTCCAACCGGATCAGCTTTGGCGATGATGTGGCTGAGTATAACTCGGGGCAGTTGAATGCTGCGGGTAAAAAGGTTGTTGTCATCGGTGGTGGTGATACGGCGATGGACTGTGTGCGCACGGCGATCCGTCAGGGCGCGACCAGTGTGAAATGTCTCTATCGCCGTGACCGGGCCAATATGCCCGGCTCGCAGCGCGAAGTTCAGAACGCTGAAGAAGAAGGCGTAGAATTCGTTTGGCTTGCAGCGCCTAAAGGGTTTGCAGGTGATCCTGTAACCGGCGTCATGGTCCAAAAGATGCGTTTGGGTCAGCCCGACGCGTCGGGCCGCCAAAGCCCTGAAGTGATTGAGGGTGCCGATTACGTCGAAGAGGCCGATCTGGTCATCAAGGCGCTGGGTTTTGAGCCAGAGGCGTTGCCGACCCTTTGGGATCAGCCTGATCTAGAAGTGACCCGTTGGGGTACGGTTAAGGCCGATTTCCAGACGCATGAGACCAACCTGCCGGGTGTCTATGCCGTGGGTGATATCCAGCGCGGGGCCAGCCTTGTGGTTTGGGCGATCCGAGACGGGCGTGAAGCAGCAGATGACATCTTGAACAAGATCGTCACCAGCGCAGGCATCGCAGCAGAATAAGGCGAATTGGGGGGCGGAAAGCTCGATTTCGGGCTTCTGTCCTCATAACCCCCTACATGAGCCTGTTTTGACAGGCAGACAGATGGCCCAAGCGGCTGATTTGGTAAGTTAGAATAATTGGGAAGGAGCACTGACATGAAGTTTTTGACGAAGTCTGTTATGGCTGTGGCCGCAGCCATGCCCCTGATGACCCTTACCTCGACAGACGCTTCTGCACAGGCGCTGATCACTCCGCCCGACGGATGTACGGCCTATTTGACGACGCAATCACGTGGATGCATCGTGTCGCATAATTGGATTTGCGAAGGCGACGCGCCCGGTACGCATTGGCGTCTTTCGGTGGATGAAGACGGCCCGTTTTATCTATCTTTCACAGATTCCGAATTTCGGTGGTTGCAGTCCTATGAGCTTCGCTCGGGTGCGCAGAACACGATTATCGAGCCCGAAGAAGATCCGGCGTCGATTACAGAATTGTTCGAGACCGGGAGCGATTCCATGGTCTTCTCGACCATCCATGAAGGCCCAACGGGAGGCCGTATCCAGCGCGACTATACCGGTTTTGATATGCTGACCGGCGAAACGGTCGAAATCGATGGCCGCACGCTGAACCGCACCCAGTTCTCGTATGAATATGATCTTGGTAATGGGCCGCGCCGTGTCGAGGGCAACCAATATGTCAGCCGCGATTGGCGGATGTTCTTTGGCGGCGTCGAAACGACTGTTTTGCCTGATGGCGAAATTGTTGAGAGCGACAACTCTCCGATGGAGTTTGCCGAGCCTGGCGAACGTGGGTTCCTGAGCGCTACGCCGCTTTATGACTGTGGAGACACGATGTCATGAACCGCTCCGGACGTTGCCTATGCGGCGCGGTGTCTTTTGACATCCAAAACGCACCGCCGACCTTCAACGTGTGCCATTGCGACATGTGCCGCCGTTGGACGGGCGCACGGTTCTATGGTTACGCAGTGCCCAAGGCGGATCTCATGCTGAAGGGCGATGCCGCAATTGTTGAACGCGAGACCTCAGAATGGGCAGCTCGCGCCAATTGCGGAACCTGCGGGAGCCCACTTTGGTATCGTCCATTGCGGGATGGGGCCGATTACGTGTGCCTCTCGACCGGATTGCTGGACGACACCGCTGGGTTAGCCCTGGCCCATGAATTTTTTGTGGATTGTAAGGCCACGGCCCTAGATCCAACCGACGAAACACTGGCGCTGACCACAGCGCAGACAATTGCAAAATTTGCGCCCGCCGATGAAGGAGAGCCTCTATGACCAAATATGATCAAGCCTGGGTTGCCGCCGAAGAAGCCAAGCGGACATGGATGGCCGAAAACGGCATGTATCGCGAAGAAGATGAGCATTCTTCCTGCGGTGTTGGCCTAGTCGTTTCACTGGATGGCAAACCGACACGGAACGTGGTTGAGGCGGGCATTACGGCACTCAAGGCAATCTGGCATCGCGGTGCTGTTGATGCTGATGGCCGTACCGGTGATGGCGCGGGCATTCACGTGCAGATCCCTGTCATGTTCTTCTACGATCAGATCCGCCGCACGGGCCATGAGCCGCGGATGGATCAGCTGATGGCGGTTGGTCAGGTGTTTTTGCCGCGCGCGAATTTTGGTGCGCAGGAAACCTGCCGGACGATCGTGGAATCCGAAGTTCTGCGTATGGGCTATTACATCTATGGCTGGCGCCACGTGCCGGTTGATGTCAGCTGCCTTGGTGAAAAGGCGAATGCGACGCGTCCCGAGATCGAGCAGATCCTGATTTCGAACTCGAAAGGTGTTGATGAGGAAACGTTTGAGCGGGAGCTCTACGTCATTCGCCGCCGGATCGAAAAAGCGGCTGCTGCTGCTGGTGTTGGCGAGCTTTACCTTTGTTCGCTGTCCTGCCGGTCGATCATTTACAAAGGCATGATGCTGGCCGAACAGGTCGCGGATTTCTATCCTGACCTTCAGGACGAGCGTTTTGAGAGCGCCTTTGCGATCTATCACCAGCGCTATTCGACCAACACCTTCCCGCAATGGTGGCTTGCGCAGCCGTTCCGCATGCTGGCCCATAACGGCGAGATCAACACGCTGAAGGGCAACCTCAACTGGATGAAAAGCCACGAGATCCGGATGGCGTCGTCCTATTTTGGTGAGCTTGCGGATGATATCAAACCAATCGTAGCAGGCGGGTCGTCTGACTCTGCTGCGTTGGATTCGGTGTTTGAAGTTCTGGTGCGGGCCGGGCGCAATGCGCCGATGGCCAAAACTATGCTGGTGCCCGAGGCGTGGTCGAAAACCTCGACCGAGCTGCCAAAGCCATGGCGCGATATGTATGCCTATTGCAATTCGGTGATGGAACCATGGGACGGCCCTGCTGCCCTTGCCATGACCGACGGGCGCTGGGTGTGTGCGGGTCTTGACCGGAATGGTCTGCGCCCGATGCGGTATGTTGTGACCGGCGAGGGCCTGCTGATTGCAGGGTCCGAGGCGGGTATGGTGCCAGTGAACGAAGCCGGCGTTGTGGAAAAAGGCGCGCTGGGTCCGGGGCAGATGATTGCCGTCGATATGGCCGAAGCCAAATTGTACCACGACACGGAAATGAAAGATGCGCTGGCCGCATCGCGCCCGTTCAGTGAATGGGTCGAAAAAGTTGTGGATCTGGGTGAGCAAACCGAAGGTCTTACCGAAGCGAATGACTTCTCTGGTGAAGAGTTGCGCAAGCGTCAAATCGCGGCGGGCTATTCGATGGAAGAGCTGGAAGCGATCCTGCTGCCAATGGCCGAAGATGGCAAAGAGGCGCTGGCGTCTATGGGCGATGACACGCCTTCGGCTGTTTTGTCGGGTCAGTATCGCCCGCTAAGCCATTTCTTCCGCCAGAACTTTAGTCAGGTCACGAACCCCCCGATCGACAGCTTGCGCGAATATCGGGTGATGAGCCTTAAGACGCGCTTTGGGAACCTCAAGAACGTGTTGGACGAGGATGGCAGCCAGACCGAGATTTTGGTTCTGGAAAGCCCCTTTGTTTCGAACGCGCAATTTGACGAATTGCAACGCCAGTTTGGCGATAGTGTCGTGAATATCGACTGTACCTTTGCCGCCGATGGCGGTCAGGGCACGATGCGCGATGCGTTGGAACGCATTCGTCATGAGGCGGAAGACGCTGTGCGGTCTGGTGCGGGACATATCGTTCTGTCTGATCGCGCACAAAACGAAGATATGGCAGCCATGCCAATGATCCTTGCGACATCAGCCGTACATAGCTGGTTGACCAAGAAAGGTTTGCGGACCTTCTGCTCGCTCAATGTGCGTTCGGCTGAATGTATCGACCCGCATTATTTTGCCGTTCTGATCGGCTCGGGTGCGACGACCGTCAACGCTTATCTGGCGCAGGATAGTCTTGCCGACCGGATCGAGCGCGGTTTGCTGGATTCTACATTGTCTGAGGCCGTTGCCAGCTATCGTAATGCGATTGATCAGGGCTTGCTCAAGATCATGGCCAAAATGGGTATTTCGGTCATCTCGTCCTATCGTGGTGGTCTGAACTTCGAGGCCGTTGGTCTGAGCCGTGCAATGGTTGCCGAGTTCTTCCCCGGTATGATCAGCCGCATCTCGGGCATTGGCACCAACGGTTTGCAAAACAAAGCCGAAGAAGTGCACGCAAAGGGCTGGCGCGCTGGTGCCGATATTCTGCCCGTCGGTGGTTTTTACAAATCGCGGCGTTCCGGCGAAAAGCACGCTTGGGAAGCGCAAAGCATGCATATGTTGCAGACCGCCTGTAACAACGCCTCTTTCGAAGTGTGGAAGCAGTATTCGGCCAAAATGCGGTCGAACCCGCCGATCCATCTGCGCGACCTTCTGGATATCAAGCCATTGGGCGAGCCCGTGCCAATCGAAGAGGTGGAAAGCATCACCTCGATCCGCAAACGCTTTGTTACGCCGGGTATGTCGCTTGGGGCGCTGAGCCCTGAGGCGCATAAAACGCTGAACGTGGCGATGAACCGGATCGGTGCAAAATCTGACTCAGGCGAAGGCGGCGAAGATCCGGCGCATTTCGTGCCTGAGGCAAATGGCGATAATCCATCCGCCAAGATCAAACAGGTCGCGTCTGGCCGGTTTGGTGTGACGGCTGAATACCTGAACCATTGTGAAGAGCTTGAGATCAAAGTTGCCCAGGGCGCCAAGCCCGGTGAGGGTGGCCAGCTGCCCGGCATGAAAGTGACGGACCTGATCGCACGTTTGCGGCATTCGACCAAAGGTGTGACGCTGATTTCACCTCCGCCGCATCACGATATCTATTCGATCGAGGATCTGGCGCAGCTGATCTATGACCTTAAGCAGATCAACCCGCGCTGTAAGGTGACGGTGAAACTGGTGGCGTCTTCGGGCGTTGGCACGATTGCGGCTGGTGTGGCGAAAGCCAAGGCCGATGTGATCCTGATCTCGGGCCATAATGGCGGCACGGGTGCCAGCCCTGCGACCTCGATCAAATTTGCAGGTCTGCCATGGGAGATGGGCCTGACCGAGGCGCATCAGGTTCTGGCGATGAACAATCTGCGCGGCCGGGTTACTTTGCGGACCGATGGTGGTTTGCGCACGGGCCGCGACATTGTCATGGCTGCGATGATGGGCGCCGAGGAATACGGCATCGGCACCGCGGCGCTGATCGCGATGGGCTGTATCATGGTGCGTCAGTGCCAGTCGAATACCTGCCCGGTTGGTGTCTGTACGCAGGACGAAGCCCTGCGCGATAAGTTCACCGGCAATGCCGATAAGGTTGTGAACCTCATCACGTTCTACGCGCAGGAAGTGCGTGAGCTTTTGGCATCCATCGGGGCGCGGAGCCTGGATGAGGTGATTGGCCGCGCGGATCTGCTAAGCCAAGTGAGCCGTGGGTCGGCGCATCTTGATGATCTGGATCTGAACCCGCTTTTGATCACCGTCGATGGCGCGCATGAGATCACTTATAATCGCGATAAGCCGCGCAATGCGGTGCCAGATACTCTGGATGCGCAGATTGTATCGGACGCCAAACGCTTCTTGGAAGATGGCGAGAAGATGCAGCTAAGCTATGCCGTGCAAAACACGCTGCGCACGGTGGGCACGCGGGTATCGAGCCATATCGTCAAGAATTTCGGTATGCGCAATTCGCTGCAGCCGGATCATCTGACGGTGAAACTGGAAGGCTCGGCCGGTCAGTCGCTTGGGGCCTTTGCGGCGCCGGGTCTGAAGATCGAAGTGTCGGGCGATTCCAATGACTATGTTGGCAAGGGCCTGTCCGGTGGGACGGTTGTCGTGAAGCCAGCGCAAGTTAGCCCGCTGAAAGCGGATGAAAACGTGATTATCGGCAACACGGTGCTGTATGGCGCAACCGATGGGTACCTTTTTGCAGCAGGCCGGGCAGGCGAACGCTTTGGTGTTCGCAACTCGGGCGCGTCTGTGGTGATTGAGGGCTGCGGATCGAACGGGTGTGAATATATGACCGGCGGTGTTGCCGTGATCCTTGGATCTATCGGCGCGAATTTCGGGGCTGGAATGACGGGCGGCATGGCCTATCTATACGACCCGGACGGCGAGGCGCTGCCCAATATGAACCCAGAGACATTGGTTACCTGTTCGGTTTCCGTTGATCATTGGGAGCGTCAATTGCACGGTTTGATTTCCCGCCATGCGGCTGAAACCGGATCTGCAAAAGCCCGTGATATTTTGCAACATTGGGACACTGAAAAAGCCCATTTCATTCAGGTTTGCCCGAAAGAGATGCTCAACAAGATCGCGCATCCTTTGAGCAACGAAGAAACAGCGGTTCCTGCAGAGTAACCTTTGCAAAAGGGCAGTCTCCCGCCAAAAAAGCGGGCCCTTCGGGGCCCGTTTTTTGTTGGGCCGGGCACGCCTGCGCCCTTCGGCGCGGCGTGCGGGTGCGCCTGGATAAAGCGGTGTGGTCAGATAGGCCAAGGCTGCGCTGTTTTGGATTAGGGATAGCGCGGGGCTACGAAACCCGAGGGCTCCGAAGCAAGGGAGTGGTCAGGCCGCTGCGAAGTCATCCTGCGCATAGCCTTGCAGGTAAAGCAGGGCGGTCAGGTCGCCGTGATTGACGCGGATATCGCATTCGGACTGGACGGATGGCTTGGCGTGAAGTGCGACGCCTGCACCCGCAAGGCCGAGCATGCCGAGATCATTGGCGCCATCACCAACCGCAATGACATCTGCGGGCGTAATGCCGAGGCGGGCGGTGATTTCATTCAAGGCCTGCACCTTGGCATCGCGGCCAAGGATTGGCATGCCGACGTCGCCGGTCAGGTGCCCATCTTTGGTCAGAAGAGTATTGGCGCGGTTCTCGTCAAAGCCAAGATCGGCAGAGACCTGAGCGGTAAAGGCGGTAAACCCACCAGACACCAAAGCCGCATAAGCGCCGTTCGCTTTCATTGTCGCAAGCAGGGTTTTGCCGCCGGGCATATGGGTAATGCGGGTTTTCAAAACTTCGCCAATCACGTGTTCCGGCAGGCCCTTCAAAAGCCCAACGCGTTCTTTCAAAGCGCCTTCAAAATCCAGCTCTCCATTCATTGCGCGCGCCGTGATGTCGCTGACCCGCGCGCCAACGCCAGCCTCATCGGCCAGCTCGTCGATGCATTCCTGCTGGATCATGGTGCTGTCCATATCGGCCAGCAGCATCTTTTTGCGGCGGTTTTCGGTGGGCTGGATCACCAGATCGACGCTTTGGTCCTGCAGGTCTTTCCAGACGTCCCATTGGTTCGACGGCATTTCGGACACCGAAAACTCGGCGGCAATTCCTTGGGCCAGCCAAATTGCGTCGCCGCCACCCCATGCATTGCGCAGAGAGTCGACCAGCGCCGGGTCAAGCGTGGGCGTGGTTGGGTTTGTCAGAAGCGTGGCGGTAAACATAAGGCGGCCCCCATGGAATTGCGGTCAAACCCGCATAAACCATGGAGGCGGCAAATGTGCCAGAGGGCTTAGCCGTTTGACGGCAGTGGCGGCAAGCTGCGCAGATAGAGGATGATGGCAGCAAGGTCATCATCGGTCATATTTGCTAGAAAGCCGTAGGGCATGGGCGGGAACATGGGTGAGCCGTCGGGGCGCATTCCCTGAACGATCATCGCGGCGACCTCGTCATCGCTATACCCAGCCAATCCGTCTTCGTGACTGGTAATGTTCGAGGCAACAGAGATGCCCCACGGACCGTGAAACTCGAACCCACCGCGACCCAGATCAGTATCGAGCATCGGGCCCATTGGACCAAACGGCGTGTGGCATTCCATGCAATGGGCCACGGGACCAGCGAGATAGGCGCCGTATTCAACGCTCACCCCCGGCGCGACATCTGCAACGCTTTCAATGGGGGGGCCATAGGCGGGCGGCAGGGGAATGCGGTATTCAGAGCTGCCCGGATCGTTTTCGACGGCGGGCACCGTGCGGAGATAGGCCACGATGGCCGAGACATCCGTGTCAGACAGGCCGCGATACATCGGATAAGGCATGGGCGGGCCAACAAGTGAGCCATCGGGGCGCAACCCTTCGCGAATCGCGCGGCCCAGTTCAGCATCGGACCAATCGGCAACCCGGCCAGCGGGCGTGATATTCGGAGCAATCGCCGTGAAGGCGTCGTTGTCTTCGACCAGTCGGCCGCTAAGTTCCTGACCCGCGACGAAGCCTTCGGGGCCCAATGGTGAATGGCAATTACCGCAGCCCGCAGGCCCGGTCACAAGGTATTCGCCCCGGGCAACAAGATCTGCATCCTGTGCGGCAAGTGGGGTCGTAAATAGGGCAGCTAGAGCTGCAAGAAATAAGCGTGGCATGTGTCCCTCCCTTTAGATGAGGCTGGTCGTTGTCCTTGGCAACGGGCCTCAACCCAAGGTAGCAGAAAAAGTCGTTTTGAGAAAAAAATCTGAAAGGGCTGATTTGGGAAGTTTCCAATAGGCGTCAGAGGTTGGGCTTCCCTGCGGCACCGTGCCCAAACTTTTTGCATTTTCCCTGTTGTTTGAATGCACGGACTGGATTAGGTCCGGCGGTGGGACACCCTTCCCCAACGAAGGGCGATTATCTGTAAGGATACCATCAATGGTTACGAATACCCCGGCAACGCGTCCGGCAAACGCGCGTTTTTCTTCTGGCCCCTGTGCCAAACCCCCCACCTGGACTCTGGATGCTTTGGCCGACGCCCCTTTGGGTCGCAGCCACCGCGCAGCTGTTGGTAAAGACAAGCTGAAAGCGGCGATTGAAGGCACGCGCGAAGTTCTGGGCATTCCCGCAGATTACAAAATCGGCATTGTGCCCGCGTCCGACACTGGCGCGGTTGAAATGGCGATGTGGTCGATGCTGGGTGCGCGTAAAGCGACCATGGTTGCATGGGAAAGCTTTGGCGCGGGCTGGGTCACGGATGTGGTCAAACAGCTTAAGATTGAGGCCGACGTACAGATCGCTGATTACGGCCAGATCGTCGACATGGCGGCCATCGATTATGACACGGATGTTGTCTTTACGTGGAACGGCACAACCTCGGGTGTTCGCGTTGCCAATGGCGATGTGATCCCTGCGGATCGCGCTGGCCTGACGATTTGCGACGCCACATCAGCGGCATTCGCGCAGGATCTGCCTTGGGACAAACTGGATGTCACCACGTTCTCTTGGCAGAAAGTTATGGGCGGCGAAGCGGCGCATGGCATTATCGTTCTGGGCCCGCGCGCGGTTGAGCGTTTGGAAAGCTACACGCCCGCATGGCCGCTGCCGAAGATTTTCCGCCTGACCAAAGGTGGCAAACTGATCGACGGCATCTTTACCGGCGCGACAATCAACACACCCTCGATGTTGTGTGTTGAAGATTACCTTTTTGCCCTTGATTGGGCGCGTGAGATTGGCGGTTTGCCAGCTTTGCATGCCCGCGCAAATGCCAACGCTCAGGCGATCTGGGATTTCTGCGCTGCACGCGATTGGATTGCCAATCTGGCCGAGGATGACGCCACGCGGTCCAACACATCCGTTTGCCTGAAATTCACCGATGATCGGATCGAAGATGGTGCCACTTTCGCGAAGGCCGTTGCGAAGCGGCTTGAGAAAGAAGGCATTGCCTTGGATATCGGCGCTTATCGCGACGCGCCTGCCGGTCTTCGTATCTGGTGTGGTGCAACGGTTGAAACCTCGGATATCGAGGCGATGCTGCCATGGCTTGAATGGGCCTTTGAGGCCGAGATCGCCGCGCAATCCGCCGCAGCCTGATTTCCCTAAATTGATGAAAACTCAGGGCCAGAAATGTGGCCCTGACCTTTTTCCCGACATATCAAGGACCAAGCACAATGGCCCCCAAAGTACTCGTCTCTGACAAACTTAGCGAAACCGCTGTTCAGATTTTTCGTGATCGCGGCATCGAAGTCGATTTCGAACCCAGCCTTGGCAAAGACAAAGAGGCGCTTCTTGCCCGGATCGGCGAATATGACGGTCTTGCAATCCGCTCGGCCACCAAAGCCACCGAAAAGCTGATCGAAGCGGCGACCAACCTCAAAGTCATCGGTCGCGCCGGCATCGGCACCGACAATGTCGACAAGCCTGCCGCATCCAAAAAGGGTGTGATCGTCATGAACACGCCCTATGGCAACATGATCACCACTGCCGAGCACGCCATCGCGATGATGTTTGCCGTTGCACGTCAATTGCCCGAGGCCAGTGCCTCGACCCATGCTGGTAAATGGGAAAAGTCCAAATTCATGGGTGTTGAGCTGACCGGCAAAACCCTTGGTGTTATTGGCGCAGGCAATATCGGCGGGATCGTCTGCGATCGTGCGCTGGGCCTGAAGATGAAGGTTGTGGCCTTTGATCCCTTCCTGTCCGAGGAAGCTGCCGACAAAAAAGGCATTGAAAAAGTTGAGCTGGAAGAGCTGCTGAAGCGTGCAGATTTCATCACACTGCACGTGCCGCTGATCGATAGCACCCGCAATATCCTTAGCCGCGAGAACCTTGAGAAAACCAAAAAAGGCGTTCGCATCATTAACTGCGCCCGTGGCGGTCTGGTTGATGAAGTGGCCTTGGCAGACCTCTTGAAATCCGGTCATGTTGCTGGCGCTGGTTTTGACGTTTTTGCCGAAGAGCCCGCAACCGAAAACCCACTGTTCAACCTGCCGAACGTTGTCTGCACGCCCCACCTTGGCGCGGCGACCACCGAAGCGCAGGAAAATGTTGCGCTGCAAGTGGCCGAGCAGATGTCCGATTACCTGCTGACCGGCGCCGTTCAGAACGCATTGAACATGCCATCTGTGACCGCCGAAGAAGCAAAGGTCATGGGCCCTTGGTTGAAACTGGCCGGTCATCTTGGCGCGTTTGTAGGTCAATTGACCACGGAAGCCATCGAAGCCATCTCGATCACCTATAACGGTGCGGTTGCGGAAATGAACCTTGAGGCGCTGAATTGCGGCACCATCGCAGGGATCATGAAAGCGGCAAACCCTGATGTGAATATGGTGTCAGCACCTGTCATCGCCCGCGAGCGTGGTATCGATATCTCGACAACGACGCAGGAAAAAACCGGTGCGTTTGACAGCTATATCCGTTTGGAAGTGAAAACGGCCGAGCGGACACGCTCGATCGCGGGCACGGTCTTTAACGATGGCAAGCCACGTTTCATCCAGATCAAAGGCATCAATATCGACGCCGAAGTGGGTGAGCACATGCTCTACACCACCAATGACGATATGCCCGGCATTATCGGGACACTTGGCCAGACTATGGGCGAAAACGGCGTGAATATTGCGAACTTTACTTTGGGCCGGTCCGGCGCCGGGCAAGACGCGATTGCTTTGCTCTATCTTGATGCACAGCCCCCGGCCAGCGTTCTGGAAAAACTGCGTGCAACTGGCATGTTCCAACAGGTTGCGCCAATGCGGTTCGACGCAGCGTGATTTAAGATAAGATCGCGAAGGCGCTTTTTGGCGGCATGCGTTTAGCAAAAAAGCCCCCGGTTGGTGATCCAACCGGGGGCTTTTTCCGTGAGTGGTGTGGGATCATTCGTTTTCGAGTGAGGACGCGCGTTCGGCGGCGAAGATCTGCGCGGCGACCGAATTGTTACCAAAGCTCTGGGTTGAAAGAACTTCATTGCCGCCTGTGCGGAAAAGGTGAAGTTCGTCGTCCTGTTCGGCGAATTCAGCAAAGATGTCGCTGGCGACACCGTTCGGGCCAAAGCTCTGCGTGGATACAACTTCACCGCCAGAGACCGAGCGATACAGATGTGTTTCGTCATCGGCAGCGGCTTGCTGCGTGAAGATTGCGTTTGCAACGGTGTTGTTTGCAAAAGCAGGTGCGGCCAAAGAAGCGATCAGAGCGGTGGTGATTGCGAGGGTTTTCATTGTAGTAGTCCTTTTCAAGCGATGTCATTTGTTTGGGGTGAAGCTTTCGCCTCCATGACATCCAATTTAGGGACCAAGTTTCGGTGTTTCACCCAACAAAGGGCGGAGAATAGCGTGAAGTTCGTGCGGTCATGCACATTAGGCTCTGCGGGTCAGACAAGAGCGTCACGCTCGGTTACGGGCTCGTGATTTCCAAAGACACAGACGCCGCCTGACCGCTGGAATCGATCACGGTGAGGTCAACAAACCCTGCTTGCGGCTCGCCTAGGCTGATCTCGCGGTCGCGAGTCGCGATATGGGTGGGGGCTCCGTTCCATAGCCACGTATAGGGCGGCGTGCCCCGTTCTACCCGCACCATCAAAGGTAGCCCAGGCTGCGCTGCAAGAATGGCGCCGTTCGGCGGAAAGGCTATTTCGGGCGCGTTGGGGTCAACGGCTGTACCAGAGCGCGCGGCAAAGCTTTGCAATGGCACGGGCAGATCCGAATGTTGCACGGTCAATGCGCCTTGGGGCGGGGCGGGAAGCGGTTCAAGATTTTCACCAAGCCGCGCGAATGCCTCAAACAGCAGGGGCGCAGCCAGGTCAGCCCCAAAGGCCCCCGGAACCGATGCCCCATCCGAGCGGCCCAGCCAGATGCCAATGACATGCCGCCCGTCATAGCCAATCGCCCAAGCGTCGCGGTGCCCATACGATGTGCCGGTCTTAAAGGCCAATCCATTGCGCGGTGCATTGGGCGGGGGCACCACACCCGACAGGATATCGCCGACATACCACGCCGCAACAGGGCTAAGCACTTGCGCTGGCTGCACCGGGGCCTCGCCTTGTCTGTAATGCAGCGCGACGGTTTCGCCGCCCGACGCGAGGCTGGCGTAAAGGCGCATCATGTCTTCCATCGTCACGCCGACACCGCCAAGCGCAACGGCAAGGCCGGGTTGGCCCGACGGCAGTTGAGGGTCCATCCCGGCGCGGCGCAAGCGGGTCATCAATTCGGCAGGGCCAATGGCATCAAGCAACGTCACCGCAGGGATATTGAGCGAGGCTTGCAAGGCGCGGCGCACTGAAAGCTCGCCCCTGAATTCATTGTCGAAGTTTTGCGGTGCGTAAGACCCAAAACGTGTTGGGCGATCTTCGATCAGGGTTTCGGGATGAATAAGACCCTCTTCAAACCCCAACCCAAAGATCAAAGGTTTCAGCGTTGATCCGGGCGAGCGCAGGGCCTGGGTCATATCGACGAAGCCCTGTAGCGGATTGTCCGAATATTCAGCTGAACCAACCGAGGCCAAGACGTCGCCCGTCTGATGGTCCATCACCATAATCGCCGCATTCAGGCGTGCGGCTTGGCCTTCGATGGCTTGCCGAGCCAATGCCTCCATTGCGGTTTGGGTTTGGGCGTCTAGCGTCAGTTCATGCCGCCCATTTTGGTTTTCAGCGACCATCCGGTCGGCAAGATGCGGGGCAAGCAGCGGAAAGTCGTGCCGTTCGATCGGCAGGGGCTCGCTTTGTGCCCATGTGACTTCCTCGGCGTCCAGCAGGCCAAAGGTCAGCGCCCGATCCAAAACACGGTCGCGGGCGACAAGGGCGTTATGCGGATTGCGGTCGGGCCTGCGCGAACTTGGCGCCTGCGGGATCGCCACAAGCAACGCAGCCTCGGCCATCGTCAGGCGGTTTGGTTCCTGCCCGAACCACGTGAAACTCGCGGCCCGCACGCCTTCGATATTCCCGCCATAGGGGGCAAGATGCAGGTAGAACGTCAGGATTTCGTCTTTGCTAAGGATACGTTCGAGCGCGAGGGCCAGCCGGATTTGCCGGATTTTACCGCGCCAACTGCCTGTGCCGCTGTCTTCGAGCAGCCGCGCGACCTGCATTGTGATCGTGGAGGCGCCGGAAACGATCCGGCCATGTCTTATCGCTTGGGTGCCCGCCCGCGCTAGCGCGCGGAAATCGACGCCTGCGTGACTGTAAAAACGCCGGTCCTCAAAATTCAGCAAAAGGGCAATGTAATCGGCATCAACCTCGGCCAATGACACGGGCAAACGCCAGCGGCCATCCTCGACCGTATAGGCCCGCAAAAGGGTGCCATTGCGGTCCAGCACCTCAACCGACGTGGCCGGGATCAGTGGCGGTATGATCGTTGTGTCGATCCATTCGTCAGCCGCGTCGCGCCCCCATCCACCAAGGAACAGGAGCGCAGCAAGGATCAGAAAGGGCCGGCTGGAGATCACGGGGTGATCCGGTGAACGTAAACCACGCCGGAATCCGTCTGCGCGCGGAATTGCGGGCGGTACATATCCTCGACTGAGGCCGCCGGATGGTGGAACCGTCCGTGGCTAACTGCGCGAATGACATATCCAAGACGGAAGTCCTGACCGTTGAAATGATCAATCGCGGCAAGGAAACGGTCCTGCCTGAACTCTACATGTTCAGCATCATCATTCAGGTCCAAATCACCAAGGGCGGATATATCGCCCGCCCGAAGGAGGTTCGGATTGTCGATCTCAAAGCCCGCAGGCAGGGGATCATTGACCATGAGCCGTGCATCGCGGTCTTCGAAAGCGGTCACAGTCAGGATCGCAATCAGCCGCGTGCCCACATGAACCTGTGACGGATCCGCTGGCACACCATCCATGGTCACGTAACGCCGTGAGATTGCATAGCCTTGACCGCCTGCTTGGGTTGCGCCTTCGGCCTGCCCATAGCGGGTGACTGTCAGAACTTCATCGTGATCGCCTGTATTGGTCAATGTGCGCGTGATGCCCGCCTGATGTCGCAAGACAATGGGCATCGGCTCGGTGCTTGCGCCATCTGAGACGGCCAGGCTGCTTGTGCCCTGTTGATCGATCAGGGCGCTGGCGGCCAGAAGGCTCCAAACCGCCTCTTGGGTTGAGACATGAGCGGTGGGCGTCGGCAGGGCGGCCGCCAATTCGGCCAGCGGGATCGCGTCTGAACCGGATTGAGCTGCCAAGGTCAATAGGCCGGTGGCATCGCGGCGCCTTGTGCCAAAGTCCCGCCGGAAGGAAAAGCGTTCGCTTTGCAGACCCTGCCGCAACAGCAGCGCATAGCCCGCCCTGAACATCGCGTCAGCGCGCGGTTGATCGCCATACATCGCCAAAGCTGCGCCAAGCTGCCCAAGGGCCAGCGGGGTCGCGAAATTCTCGGCTTTCACATCCGCATAGTAGCGCAGATCACCAATGGCGGCCGTGCCCTCGCGGGCCAGAACCATCAGGGAATAGGCAATCGACTGCCCCCCGTTTTCAAAGTCCGAGGCATTGGCGACGTGATTGCGCAGATTGTCGATCGCCGATTGGAAGGCAAGATCGGGCACGCGGTAACCCTCAGCGCGCGCGCGGCTCAGGAAATCGGTGACATAGGCGTTAAGCCACGGGTCGGTAGAATGCGCGCCCCATAGGCCAAAGCCTCCGTTAGGGGCCTGATTGACCAGAACACGATCTACGGCGTCTTGAATGCGCAGTCCCAGATCATTTGCATGGCCCAGACCCATCGCTTCTGCGACATCGGCCATATAGAGCAGCGGCATCGCGGCGCTGGTGACCTGCTCGGTGCAGCCATAGGGGTAGCGATCCAGCATCGACAAAAGGCCCGGCGCATCAAAGCGCGCAAGCGGGCCGGCCGAGATCATGGCGCTGGCAGAGCCGGGACGCAGCCCGGCAAGCAGATTGTCATCCAGCGTCAGGCTTTCACCCGGTGCGAGCGTCACCCGCGATGTCGTGGCCTGAATAGGGTCATTCGCTTCGACCATGATTTGCAGGTTCTGCGTCAAGCGCCGCCCATCGGGCGTTTCAAGCGTGATGTCGATGCTCTGCAACCCTTCCTTCATCGCTGTGATCTGCGTGTCGATACCGCCGGAATCGCCGTCTTCTTCAATCAGCACGGCTTGAAACAGGCTGGGCAGGGACAAGCCAGAAGACATTTCGATTTCTATCGGCATCATGCCGGTTGGGCCCTCAACATGGGTGGCTTGGATCAGCAATCGCCCGCTGTCGCCCGGTGCCATGAAGCGCGGGATGGACGTGGTCAGAACAACGGGGTCGCGGACCAGAACATCGGCCTCGGCCTGGCCGATCCCTGTTTCGGACCATGCGACGGCCATAACCCGAACAGTGCCGTTGAATGCAGGCATGTCGAATGTGGCCCGAACGGTGCCATCCGCGCCGACCGTCAGCGGGCCTGAATGAAAGGCGACCAGTTCTTCGGTTGGGGGTGGGGTTTGCATCCGCATTCCGGCGCTGGCGTCCCCGCCAGAGCGGATTGCGCCGGGCTGCCCGCCCGCCGTGATGAGACGCCCGTAAAGATCACGCAAGCCAACGCCCATGCGGCGTTGCCCGAAATAGTGGCCTTCGGGGTCGGGGCTGTCGAAGCCGGTCAGGTTTAGAATGCCAAGATCAACGGCAGCGATGGACGCATAAACCGTGTCGCCGGGCGAGGTATTGGCGACGCGCAGCACCACCTCAAGCGGGCCGCGCGGATTGGATGTGATGGGTGTTTGCAAGACGACATCCAGCGCATGTTCGCCGGGGTCTACAAATGCATGGGCCAACCCAAGCGCGCGGGCCGGGGTTTGCGGGGGCAACCCATCCAAGGGGCGGATCAGGGTCGCGGTCACATATGCGCCGCTGCCCCATTCATCGGTTACTGTGAGTGGGATCTCTGAGGGATCATCACCAATTTCGACCACTTCTTGATGAATGACGCGGTTTGAAACCACGCGGATCAAAGCCGTGCCGCCCGTTCGTGGGACGATGCGCAGGCGCGCCTCATCACCAACCGCGTAGGTTTCAGCGTCGAGGGACACCTCAAGCAGGTCCGGTGTGCCGCCCGCATCGGGATCTGCATACCAGCCCGCACGGAAACCCATCGAGCTGGCTGTATAAGGCCCTTCGCTCGATTCAATACGGATTTCATAGCGGCCCCAATCAAGGGGGACATCCAGTGCAAGCGGCTCTGTGCCCAGCACGGCTTCGCCTTCAGCAATCCGGGTGCGGGTGGTGACGCGGTCCCAGCTCCAGCGGCCATTTTGCGAGAACCACTGATAGCGGCGTTCGACCCGGTTCACGACCCAACTCACAGGGAGCGCCTCGGTGCCCGACGCAATCACGTGAAACTCCGCCTCGCTGCCATCAGGGACGGCACCATCAAAGAGGGGCCGAATGCCGATGAGCGGGCCATTTGGTTCGAGCATACGGGTGATTTGACGCTCAACCGGACGGCCAGACCCTTCGATAACGCGCGCGGTGATGGTCATCTCACGCGGGAAAGGTGCGCCGTTGAACTCAGGCAAGGTGATAGGCACGCTGGCTTGACCTTCGTCATCGGTTCCTTGGGGGGCGGATAATCCGGTGAAATAGGCGTCGGGACGATCATCATGGCGCCCGAAGGAATAACCGGGATGCGCCGCAAGACGCGTTACCGGTCGAAGCGCCAGGTCGCCCGCGACCCCGAGATTCGCGCCCGGAGCCCCGAAAAGATAATCGGCTTGCAGGTTCAGCACGATGGGTTCGTTGGTCGGCAACATCCCCTCGGGCAGGTCGAGCGCGAGGTCGATGCGCTCGGGCAGGAAATCTTCGACGAGGAAAGCCTGACTTGCCAGTGCAGGTGCGTCCGGGTCGCTATAGATCCCCAGCCGCCACGTGCCGCGCGGCACATTTGTACCAAGCGGCATTTGCCAGACAAAGCCGCCAGCGCCTGTTTCATCAAGGATCATCCGAGAATATTCGACACCATCCGCGCGGGTCAGGATCGCCGTGAGAGGCAAGCCAGATAGGGCAGTGCCTAGGCTGTCGCGGGCCAGCGCGGTTGCGTGGATGGTTTCACCGGCCCGGTAAACGCCGCGTTCCGTTGTTAAGAACACATCGATGGGTGGAGCAGAGGGCCGCCCCTCGACACCGCGATCCGAGAGATCAAATTCAGCCTCACGCAGGCTGAGGAACGCAAAATCCTGATCTTGTTCAACCATGATCAACGCCGGGCGGGCCGATCCCTGACCGGCTGTGATCTCGGCATTGAAATGCGCGTTGCCAGCTTCATCGGTTTCCAGCGTCGCCAAGACCCGATTGGATTCTGACACAAGCTGCACCGGGATGCCTGTCAGCGCGGAGGTATCGGCCAAAGAGCGTAGCGTGACATGCACGCCGTCGCTGCCAGAGACAGTGGAAATACCGATATCAGAGACAAAAAACCACTGCGTCGCCGGGGGCGCATCGCGGTTTGCGGGGCCGGGAATACGTGCCTCCAGCGCGTAGAGGCCGGGGGTAAGATCCGACAAAACCGCGCCCATTGGCAGGCTTGTGGTGACGTCTTGGTTGAGGGCGGCACTGACTTCACCTGTGCCATCCCAAACGGTTTCGGCAAGTTCCAATGTCATTCGGTCTAGCTGCCATTCGGACAGGGGTTGGCCAAAATATTGCTCTTGCAAGCTCCGCAATACGTTGCGGTCGGTGATCATATGCAAGGCCAGCGCCACCTCATCGGTATTCACCGTTACGATCGGCAAATGCCCACCCGCATTGCGTGGCAAGACATAGGCACGGCCGGGAAAGCGAATCGTTGGGGTGCGGTCTTGGACATAGAGCCGAAGGGGGGCAGGGTGCCGCAGTGTTTCGCCCGATTGCGCGGGCAGACCGGCGCGGATTGAAAACTCGTAGCGCTGTCCGTGAGTCACTCCAGATACGCAGTATTCACGGCCCTCAGCCTCGACCGAAAGACCGGAAAGCGAAGATTGCAGATAATCGGCAGGCGTTGCGCCGCCAGCGATGTCTTCGGAAAAGAGCACACAAATGCGCGGATCAGCGGCATTATGGTCGACCCGGTTGCCAATGACACGAAACCCAAACAGGCGGATGGCCCGGTCAAGCGCCTCGATCACCTCGGCGCTTGGATCGTTTGCCTCGGCCACGCGCAGGGCAGGCACGGTCAGGCGTTCTTGATTGCGCGCCTCTAGCGCTTCGGAAAGGATCAGCATAGCGCGCGCCAGTTCAGAACCGGCATCTGCGCGCATTGCAGCGTTCAAAGCAGCAGAAAGTCCGGCGCGATCCATGTTTCTGCGTTGGCTGTTGTTACTGGTCTCGAAATCAAGCGCCAGGCGGGCATAGCGCATCCAATGCTGTGGATCGTCACTCAGTGAGATTGCGGCCCCGAGCAGTGACATTGCGCGGGAAATTTCGCCCTCTTCGATACGGGTGTCGGCCGTGTCCAAAATCCGTTCGAGAGTCCAGGTGCCGACAAAGTTTTCGCGATTGAACCGCTCGGATTGATTTCGGGCGCGGGTAAATTCGGCCGGGCTGATAAAATCCAGCGCGGTCAGGCGGTCGTCTAGTCCGGCAAGAACAGCGGGATCGGTTGGAAAGAGCCGGGCGGAGAGCGCCCCATCGTAGGATTCGCGCTCACCAAAGGCGGATTTCGGAAAACACGCGCCGTTATTGCGATTAAAGGTGAAACCGGCGCAGTCCTCATTCGCCTGACAAGCCCGCAGGCAGCCGTCAAAAGTTGCATCATAGATGGGCCCAAGATCATTGCCCGGGTAATCGGTGTTTTGCGTGACCGCATAGAATAGCTCGCGAACGGGTCGTTCCTGACCAACCGCGGAGAGTGGAATAATGAACAGCAGAAAACCCACGACCAATGCGCGCATCTGAACCTCCTGAAAAAAAATTTCTTCTAAAAATAATAGTCATTGTGACACGAAGTGGGGGCGCGTGTCTACGCTTCCGCCAATGCATTAATCCAATCTCAATCGAATCCGGCGCATCTTAGGGTTAACCGATGTTGAGAGATGATGAGATGGGCATGGAAGGGCTACAATTCGACGACCGTTTAGCGGAGGAGCGGCGGGCCCGTTTGGCGGCTGAGCGGCTCTTGGCTCAGAAATCTAATGAATTGATGAATGCCAATCGGAAATTGGCAAAACAGGCCGGGGCGCTATCAGATCAAGTCATTGAGCAGCGCCAAAAAAACGAAGTTCTGACCGGTCAAACCCATCAAGTTCAAGCCGATTTGGAAGAGGCGAATGAAAACGCAATGCGGGCCGAGCGCCGGCTTTGGGATTCACTTGAAGTCATCGAAGATGGGTTTGCGATTTTCGACCGGGATTGGCGTTTGGTCATGGCCAATGGCGCATTCCTATCCGTTTTTGACGGGATACAAGAAGTCGGACCCGGATCAAGCTACGAGTCGGTTTTGAGGGTGTGTGCGGAGGAAGGGATCATCGATTTTGACGGGCAAGATCCTGGCGATTGGATCGAAGACATGATTGCTCGCTGGGAGATTGACCCGATTCCGCAGAAAACAATCCGGCTTTGGAACGGCTCGTATATCAAACTTGTTGAAACGCGTTCGCCTGAGGGGGAAATCGTGTGCCTGTCTTCTGACATCACGCCAACCATCAAACGCGAAAATGAACTGATGGAAGCGCGCGATCAGGCCGAAGCCGCCGCGCGCGCCAAGGCTGCGTTTTTGGCCAATATGAGCCATGAGATCAGAACCCCGATGAACGGCGTCGTCGGCATGGCGGATTTACTGCGTGATACCGACCTTACCGAAGAACAACTGCTTTTTGCCAATACCATCAAAAATTCTGGCACGGCATTGTTACAGATCATCAATGACATTCTCGATTATTCCAAGGTTGAGGCCGACAAGCTGCAACTCCGCAGTGAAGAGTTTGATTTACAGGAATTGATCCAAGAGATCTTTTTGCTGGTTCAACCGTCAATTGCCGAGCGAGATCTGGAGCTGAACCTCGATTATGACCTGTTTTTGCCTGACCGTTTGATCGGTGACAAAGGCCGCATACGCCAAGTGCTTACGAACTTGATCGGAAATGCAGTGAAGTTCACCGATGCCGGACATGTCACGGTACGGATTTTGGGGGAAGTTTCTGACGATAAACAGGTCGCCTTGCGCGTGGCCGTAGAAGATACGGGCATCGGCATTTCACCACAGATGCAAAGCAAGATTTTTGGGGAATTCAATCAGGTCGAAGAAGAGGCGAACCGAAAATATGAAGGGACCGGGCTTGGCCTTGCGATTGTGAAGAAGCTGATCAATCTGATGGGCGGCGAAGTGTGGCTCGATTCCGTGCCTGGCGAAGGATCGACCTTTGGGTTTTTGCTTGAGCTACCAATTGCCGGCGGTGCGGCTGTCGATTTCGCTGAGGCGCTTCCCGGCCGTCTATCGCGCGTTGCCCTTATCGGGCCCGAAACGATGTCGCGTCAGATGATTGAGCGTCAGTTGACGCGGCTAAGGGCCAATTTGGTGAGTGCGGAACCGGCAAAAGATTTTGGGGCCGACATTGACGTTATACTTTTTTGCGATGGTAGCGCAGGCGAATTGAAAACGCTCACTGACATGAGCCTTCCAGTTCCGGTTTTGCAGACAGTTCTACCCGACATGCCGGGCTTTTTGTCGGCCGAGACCGTGCTGGATGCATCGAAACTTCGGCATAGCCTGATTGAGTATTCTCAATCATGGATCGCGCCGGAACCCAGCCATGCAATCAATGCACCACCCGACGAAACGCCTGAGCAGGGCCGTAAGCTTCGTCTTTTGGCAGCAGAGGATAACAAGACCAACCAATTGGTCTTTAAGAAGATGATCAAAGCGCTGGATCTGGACCTAGTCCTTGCAAATAACGGAAAAGAAGCCGTCGCTGCGTTTGAGGATGCACGGCCTGACATCATTTTCACTGACATCTCGATGCCTGAAATGGACGGCATTGAAGCCGCGCAACGCATTCGGCAGATTGAAAAAGAGCGTGGACTTGATCCGGTCCCGATGATCGCGATGACGGCCCACGCCATGCAGGGTGATTGCGATCGCATTTTTGCCGCGGGGATTGATTTCTACCTTACGAAGCCGCTCAAAAAACCCGAGATCCTGCAGAAAATCTCTGAGAATTTGCCACAAGGCATCGCGCGGGTCTTTCCCGAAGAGTAAGTTGATAACAAAGAATTCAGCGCCAAAACCACTTTGCCAGAGCAATCCCCGGCGATTTTCCGCCGCTGGGGCTTTTCCCGAACTGAATTTTCAGGTTAATCTCGCCGCGCAGCTTAAAGATCGGGCAGGGCCACGTGCCCCAGACCTGACAAGGGTTGTTCGTAAGGCAGAGGCAGAGACGGCTGGAGGCTGGATCAAGATGAATAATTGGGTTGTAGGATCGGTGGTGGCGTTTGCGCTGGCAGTGCCAGGTTATGCGCAAGAGACCGAGGAATCCTCGAACCGTGTGAATGCGGAAACCGATTGGAGCGTCTTTGTTGAAGATGATCCAACGCAGTGCTGGGTCGTTTCGGCCCCACGCGAAACGGTCAACACACGCGATGGACGCGTGGTTGCGGTAAACCGGTCGGAAATATTGTTGTTCGTCAGCTATTGGCCGTCCGAAAGCCGGATGGGCGAAGTTTCGTTTACGGGCGGCTATCCTTTTGCAGATGGCTCGACCGTGACAATGGAAATCGGCAATTCGACCTTTGAACTGTTCACTGACGGTGAAATGGGTTGGGCCGCATCCGAGCAAGAAGATCAGCAGATCATCACCGCGATGAAACGCGGGGCTGAGGCCGTTTTGACGGCTGTATCGTCTCGTGGAACGCAGACTGTTGATTCTTTCTCACTGCTTGGGTTCACGGCGGCGGTAGAAGACGCTGAAACGCGCTGCGGCGGTTAACCGAAAAGTCGCAGACAGGATTTGCCTTAAGGTGCGGATGGCATTAAGTGTCCGCATCCACTTTCGGAGTCGCTTATGTCTGCATCTGCCCCAATCACGCAGGATCTTTTAACTATCCCGCGCAAATTGCCCGAGGGCCCAACCAATCTGGTCGGGCTGACGCGTGATGCGCTGCGTGCCGCTTTGATTGCGGCGGGCACGCCCGAAAAGCAGGCCAAGATGCGGGTGGGTCAAATCTGGCAATGGATCTATCAAAAAGGTGTCCGTGATTTTGACGCGATGACCAATCTCAGCAAAGCCTACCGCGCGGAACTGGCCGAACATTTTGTTGTGGCCGTTCCCGAGGTGGTCAGCCGCCATGTTTCGGCGGATGGGACGCGCAAATATCTGGTGCGGATTGCAGGCGGGCACGAAGTTGAGGTGGTTTATATCCCGGAAACCGATCGTGGCACCTTGTGTATTTCCAGCCAGGTGGGTTGCACGCTGACCTGTTCTTTTTGTCACACAGGCACGCAGAAACTTGTGCGGAACCTGACGGCAGGTGAAATCATCGGTCAGGTCATGGTGGCCCGCGACGACCTGGATGAATGGCCAGAGCCAGGCGAAGGCTCGGATGCGCGCCCTCGGCTTTTGAGCAATATCGTTCTGATGGGAATGGGCGAGCCGCTCTATAATTTTGAAAACGTCCGTGACGCGATGAAGATCGCGATGGACCCCGAAGGGATTTCGCTTTCGCGGCGTCGGATCACATTATCCACGTCGGGTGTTGTTCCTGAAATCGCCCGCACTGCGGAAGAGATTGGCTGCATGTTGGCGATTTCATTCCACGCGACGACCGATGAAATCCGTGACAAATTAGTCCCAATAAATAAGCGCTGGCCATTGGCCGATCTGCTGACATCGTTGCGCGAATACCCCAAAGTGTCGAACTCTGAACGAATCACATTTGAATATGTGATGCTGAAGGGTGTGAATGACACTGATGAGGACGCGCGCCGATTGGTGAAGCTCATCAAGGGCATTCCAGCTAAGATTAACCTGATCCCGTTCAATGAATGGCCCAATGCGCCCTATGAGCGTTCAGACTGGGAGCGGATCGAACGCTTTGCCGAAATCATCTACAAAGCGGGATATGCGAGCCCTATTCGGACGCCGCGCGGCGAGGATATTATGGCTGCCTGTGGTCAGTTGAAATCGGCAACTGAACGGGCGCGGAAATCGCGGTCTCAGATCGAGGCCGAAGCCGGATTGTCCAAGTAATTAAGGCCAAAACGAAAAAGACGGCCCACGATTGGGGCCGTCTTTCTCTAAACTTATGTGCCGACGATTAGTCGTTGGCGATTGCTGCAGCAATCAGGATGATTGCGAGCAGTGGAACCAGAACACCACCAGCAGAAGAAGAGGTTTCTTCTACGATGACGACGGGGGTAAGTACGGGCTCAACGTAACCGCCAGCAAAAGCGGAGGTTGCTGCGACGGACAGTGCGGCTGCAAGTGCGAGTTTTTTCATGATGTTCCCTCGTGAAATTAATTTGGGCATTCGATTGTTTTCGATGTCCAGGGTGAAACCCCGGTTACTTACCCACATAAATCGTGTTGACACGTAAATAAAGCAAAAAAGGCAGCCCCTTACAGAGCTGCCTTTCTAAAAACTGGTGCGAACGACGATTAGTCGTTGGCGATTGCTGCAGCAATCAGGATGATTGCGAGCAGTGGAACCAGAACACCACCAGCAGAAGAAGAGGTTTCTTCTACGATGACGACGGGCTCAAGTACGGGCTCAACATAGCCGCCGGCAAAAGCGGAGGTTGCGGCGACGGAAAGAGCTGCTGCGAGTGCGAGTTTTTTCATGATATCCTCCAAGATACGCCCCTGATTTTCGCGCGGTATTACGCATAGTGGGACGCCCAAGATTGTACGTTATGAGTAGGTATAGGCAGCAAAAAAGGCCTATTGCAATGCTGCGCTACGGCAAAGGGGCTCAAGTTCCCCGATTTGTGGTCAAATTAGCAACACTTGGGTGCCTACAGAGGCCAATTCGAAGAGTTCAGCGATGTGTTCATTATACAAACCGATGCATCCGTTCGAGCTGCGCCGCCCGATCTTGCGCGTGTCATGCGTGCCGTGGATGCGATAATACTGCCAGCTAAGGTAAAGCGCGTGAGTCCCCAAGGGGTTATCCGGGCCGGGGCCAACATAGTCCGGCCATTCCGGATTGCGTTCGCGCATCGCCGGAGTTGGTCGCCAACTGGGCCCTTCGACCCTGCGAACAACTTCGGTTCGCCCTCGCCGTGTCAGATCTTCGGAGACGGGCACTGACGTTGGGTAAAGCCGGTAGGTAGATTCGTCTGCACTCCAATAATGCAGGGCACGCGAGGTCAAATCGACAAGAATCGCCCCGCTATTCAGGTTGTCGAAATAGGGCTGCCATTCGAGCGTCCGAAAGCTCGAGATGTTATGGCGAACCGCTTGGCTGGGATCGCGCTCCATCTCGACCACATCGGCCTGCGCTGCCATTTCGGCAGCGGTCAATTGCTGCGCACGTGCAAGCATTGGTGTGGCCAATCCTGCTGCGGCTGTACCGAGAAAAATCCGCCGATTGAATTTGTTGTCTTTCGGGTCGCTCATGGCCGACCTCCGTCGATGAAATTGCCTGTTTTCGCGCGTAGAGTACCTGTAGCGGAAAGTTGCGTCCATTCACAGGGTTGTCACAATGCGCAAAAACGTGCCGGTTCTGTTTGATCGTACCCGGTCCTGTCTATATGGAATTGGGCAGTTAAGGGGCACTTCACACAGGATCTGACATGCTGAGACGCAGTTTTCTGATGACCACGGCATTCGCGGCGCTTACCGCCTGTTCAAGCCGCTCCAGCCCACGGCTTGGGCCAGATGGCCGGCCATTGCCAACGGTCTACAGGATCAATCCGCGCGCTGAGGCTGATATTCAGTTTCGCGTCCTGGATTCGGTGAATGCTTTGCGGGAAGGCGCGGGGTTGGTCCCTGTTGCGTTGGATGCTCAGCTGAATGCCGCTGCTGCAACCCACTCACGTGACATGGCGTTGCAAAATCGCCCTTGGCATTTTGGGTCAGACGGGTCATCGCCCATCGATCGGGCGCAGAGGGCTGGATATACCGGGCGGCTTTTGGGTGAGAATATTTCCGAGACCTACGAATCCGAGTTGGAAACAGTTGCGGCATGGATGCAGCAGCCCGACACGCGTGATGTGATCATCGATGCCGATGCGCGGGATTTGGGATTTGCCTTTTTCCAAGAAGAAAACGGCAAAATCTGGTGGACGATGGTGACCGGGGATGGCGGAAGCACCGGTCAGGGATTGCCGAGCAACAGCTAAACCCATCGATAGAAATTTCCTTGATGAAATTTCCCGCATTTTTTTCAAAATGCGCCACTGCTTGCCGGGCCCTTAGGGGTAAATATCAATCGGGGTGCCGAGCTGCACCATCGCATAAATCTCGCGCATTTCACTATTGGTGACGGCAATACACCCTGCCGTCCAATCATCGCCGCGCCTTAGGGGGTTTGGCGTGCCGTGGATAAAGATATCACCGCCGGGGCTTTGGCCAAGGGCGCGGGCCTCGGTAATATCGTCTTCATTTGGGTAAGAGATGCCGATGGAAAGGTAAAACGACGAATTGGGGTTGCGACGGTCGATGATGTAACTGCCCTCAGGCGTGCGCCCGTCACCCTCAACGGTTTTATCGCCATCCGGGGCAAAGCCCAGTTCGATCTCGTATTGGCGTAGCACGTCGCCGTGATGCAGCAGCGCCATTTGCCGGGCGCCTTTCCACACTATGACCCGCGTCACTTCGGGCCCGTTATAGTCGATGAACTTACCGCACCCAGCCAGCCCGGCTGCGCCAAGTGATGCCGTAAGGAGGAAACTGCGCCTGTCCATGAAAATCCTGCTCGGTGTTTTGCCCGAGCTTACAGATCCGGGGCAAAAAGAGAAATCACTCTTGCCCGGCTTCGGCGATAAAGAGCGCATCAAGACCTGCCCGATACGTGGGATAGCGTAGCGACACGCCCAGTTCTTCTTTCATGCGCGTGTTATCCACGCGTTTGCTTTCGGCATAAAAGCTGCGCGCCATTGGAGTCAGATCAGCCTCTTCAAAGGGAATGGCCGGCGGCATTGGTGCGCCAAGAAGCTTGGCGGCATAGCCAATCACATCCTGCGGCGGGGCGGGGTCATCGTCGCAGATGTTATAAATGGCGCCCGGATTGGGTGCCTTCATCGATGCAAGAAGAGCTTGGGCAATATCTTCCACATGGATGCGGCTGAACACTTGCCCGTCTTTGATAATCCGTCGTGCCGTTCCGTTCTTTACTTTCGCGAAGGGCCCGCGTCTTGGCCCGTAGATGCCGGGAAGGCGAAACGTATGAAGCGGCAGACCATGTTGCTGATGAAGCGCGGTCCACTCGCCCTCTGTCGCAACGCGCGCCCGGCCGCGTTTCGTGGCCGGGGTCAGCGAGGCAGTTTCATCAACCCAAGCGCCTTGGTGGTCGCCGTAAACGCCGGTCGTGGACAGGTATCCGACCCATTCAAACCCGCTCGCAAGCTCTTCAAAATCCTGACGAAGCTCGGCCAAAACCGGGTCATGCCCCTCTTTCGGTCCAGCGGTAATCAAAACATGGGTCGCCATTTCCAAATCTTTGCGCATGTCAGTGCCGGGAAAGATGCGGGGAATGACCGAGGTTTTTGCTAATTCGGTGGCCTTTTCGGCGTTGCGCGTGGTGGCTGTGACAGTGCCATCCGGAAAAGGGCGCATCATTTTGACAAGGGCCGCAGCCGAATAACCCATCCCGAAAATAAGCAGTTTCATGATAATCTTTCCACGGCCCAGCGCGCCGCATCTACAACGGTGTCATCGCTATCTTCCACCAAAGCCTGCGCCGAAGCCAAGAGAGACGGATCGCCGCTATTGCCAATAGCGTAGAGGACATTGCGGATAAACCGGTTGCGGCCTGTCCGTTTAATAGGTGAACCACTGAACATGGCGCGAAAGCCTGCGTCATCAAGCGTGGCCAATTCTGCCAGCTTCGGGCTTTGAAGATCGGGACGTCCAGAATAGCGAATGTCCTGCGCTTCGGCGGCAAATTTATTCCACGGACAAATCGCAAGGCAGTCATCGCAGCCATAAATCCGGTTGCCCATAAGCGGGCGCAAGTCTGGATCGACCGGCCCGTGATGTTCGATCGTGAGATAGGAAATGCAGCGCCGGGCATCGAGTTGAAAGGGCGCGGGAAAGGCGTTTGTCGGGCAGATATCAAGGCAAGCTGTGCAGCGCCCGCAATGGTCGGGTTGGGCCTCGTCCGGGTCGAGGTCCAGCGTTGTGAAGATCGACCCAAGGAAAAACCAATTGCCCAAATCGCGTGACAAAAGGTTGGTGTGCTTGCCCTGCCATCCAAGGCCCGACGCTTGCCCAAGCGGCTTTTCCATCACCGGCGCAGTGTCGACAAAAACCTTGATCGTTTCATCGGGGACTTGCTCCAGCAACCAACGGCCCACGCGTTTGAGCCGCTTTTTGACGATATCGTGGTAATCCCGGTTTTGGGCATAAACGCTGATCGTTGCGCGGTCTTTGCGGGCGATTGCCTCAAGCGGGTCACTATCTGGCGTGTAGGGTTCAGCAAGCATAATGACCGATTTTGCCTCGGGCCACAGCGCCGCTGGGTTGCCGCGCCACGACATGCGCTCTTCCATCCAACCCATTTGGCCGTGACGCCCCGCGTCGACATATTCAGCCAACCGCGCAGCCGCTTCGGGGATGGCGTCAGGGCGGCAGATGCGCATTTTTGCAAAGCCCTCTTGCAGGGCTTTCGCTTCGAGGGACGCCTTTAGCCCGCTCAAAAATCCAAATTCGCGTAATGAGGAGGTTGCAGGAACCCGGGAATTTGATCGGCCAAAATCGATCGGAAGGCCGGACGGGATTTAATCTTGGCGTACCAATCCTTGACGATAGGCGACCGGTTCCAATCCACGTCCGAAATGTAATCAAGGCAGGAAAAATGCGCCGCTGCGGTAAAGTCTGCAAGGCTAAGGGCATCCCCGGCAAGCCAGCGACGATGATCCAGAAGCCATGCCATATAGTCGATATGAAATTTTACCTTGGTAGCGCCGGTCTTGACCGCTTTGCCATCAGGATACCCGCCGCGCATGACCTTTTTATTCACACGTTCATAGACAAGATTGGCCGTCACTTCGCGGTGGAACTTGTCGTCAAACCACGCGCAAAGGCGGCGTACTTCGGCGCGGGTCTTCGCGTCATTGGGCATCAGTGCCGGTGTTGGCACAGTCTCTTCGATATATTCGCAGATCGCTTGGCTTTCGCTCATCATCATGCCGTCGATCTTTAGAACGGGAACTTTGCCAGCAGGATTTCGACGCAAAAATTCGTTCGATGGTTCCCAATAGCGTTCGTCGACCAGTTCAACATCAATCTTCTTCTCGGCAAGCACCAAACGGACTTTCCGGCAAAAGGGCGATAAACGAAACTGATACAGGCGGGTCATGATCTGCTCTTATTGTTTTCTGAGTTATATCTTTCTTTGCCCCGGTACGGGCGTAAATTCAATTCGCAAAACAATCATCGCGCCCGTCGGCAAGGATAGTTGCCGCCCCGTCAGCGATCTGAGCGGCGCGTTGCCGAAGCGATGCACTGGGGTTGGATGCGGATCTTTCTTGTGGGTTGGGCAAGACGGCGGCAAGGCGCGCGGCTTGTGTCGGGCTGATGTCTGCGGCGGTAACGCCGAAGTAATGCTGCGCGGCGGCTTCGGCCCCAAAGATGCCTTCGTCAAATTCTACGATGTTAAGATACATCTCGAGCACGCGGCGTTTGGGCCAGATCACTTCCATCACCGGGGTCATAATTGCTTCCAGCGCTTTTCGGGCCCAAGATCGGCCCTGCCACAGAAAAGCGTTTTTGACGGTTTGCTGGCTGATGGTCGACCCGCCCCGGCGGGCCCCGTCTGAGATAGCCGCGCGAATCGCGTCCATGTCAAAACCAGAATGCAGGCAGAAATTCGCATCCTCAGCGGCCACAACGGCCCGCGCCAGATTGGGAGAGATGTCTTCCATCGGGCGCCACACCTGTTCAATGCCACCAAGGCGCCAGCCTTCGGTCACCATATAGGGTGTGGTTGGTGGGCGGATGACGGCATAGGCCGCAATCCAGAGCGTACCAAGCAATACGACAAGTAAAACGGACCGAAAAATCAGCCGCCTTAACCGGCGGAGCAACCCCGGTTTTTTTGCTTTGGATTTCGTGCCGCGGGCCAACTGCCCCTCCTGCCGCTTTTTGTGGGAAGGTACGCAATGCAGGGCCGGGTTGGAAAGCCCTAAGAAAACGGGTGGGCGGTTTAGGGCTTTTTTAGGATCTCCCAAAGCCGTTCCGGCGGACGGCAAATGCGGGCATCGCCCCCAACTTGAACAATGGGCCGTTCGACCAAAATCGGATGCAACACCATGGCCTCCAAAATCTCGGCATCGGTCGCTTGTTTAAGGGACAGCTCGGGCGCGGGCGCGGTTTTTACGCGCAGCGCTTCTTTCGGGGTGACATGAGCAGCAGAAAAGAGCGCGCGCAACCCATCAACCGTCCACCCGGTTTTTTGGTAGTCCACAACGTCAGGGGAAAACCCAGCATCTGTCAAAAGCGAAAGGGTTTGCCGCGATTTTGAGCATCGCGGATTGTGGTAGATGGTGATTTTCATGTCACAGGGTCCTGATATTCGCCAGATTTAGAGCAAGCTATGCGCAGGCCAAGGCTTTGAAAAGGCGTTAGCAAATTGTCACTTGATGCGCCGTGCAACCGGTGCCACGCTGAAGCATGGAACAGAGACCTCACATATCATCATGGGCAGATTGCGCGGCGCGCTTGGTTGCCGTGGCTGCCGGGCGCGATACTGCCGATCTGGTTTTGCGAAATTTAAAGCTCGTGAATGTCCAAAGCCGCGAGATTTTGGAGGGGTGGGAGGTTGCCGTTGCCGATGGCCGTTTTGCCTATGTCGGACCGGATGCGTCCCATACAATTGGAGCAAATACCGAGGTTATGGATTGCAAAGGCCGCTACGTGATGCCCGGTCTTTGCGACGGTCATATGCATATTGAATCGGGCATGTTGACCCCGGCCGAATTTGCCCGCGCGGTCATCCCGCATGGCACAACCACGATGTTCACCGACCCGCATGAGATCGCGAATGTTCTGGGCCTGAAAGGTGTCCGGTTGATGCATGATGAGGCGCTGATGCAGCCCATCAATATTTACACGCAGATGCCCTCTTGCGCGCCGTCAGCGCCGGGACTTGAGACAACAGGGTTTGAAATCAGCCCCGAGGATGTCGCCGAGGCAATGGCGTGGCCCGGCATTATCGGTTTGGGCGAGATGATGAATTTTCCCGGTGTGATAAATGGTGATCCGCAGATGCTGGCCGAAATGGCCGAAACGATGCGCGCAGGCAAAACCGTTGGCGGGCATTATGCCAGCTTTGACAGGGGTCCCGCCTTTCATGCCTATGCGGCGGGCGGTCCGGCTGATGATCATGAAGGCACGCGAGAGTCCGATTCGATTGACCGCGTCCGGCAGGGCATGCGGTCGATGATGCGGCTTGGATCTGCTTGGTATGACGTCGAAAGCCAGATTACGGCTGTGACCGAAAAGGGGTTGGATCCACGCAATTTCATCCTTTGCACGGATGATTGCCACTCTGGCACTTTGGTGGCCGAAGGGCATATGAACCGTGTGCTGCGCCATGCAATCGAATGCGGATGCGATCCTCTTGTCGCTATCCAAATGTGCACGATCAACACGGCCACGCATTTCGGATTAGAGCGAGAGATTGGATCAATAACGCCGGGGCGCCGCGCCGATATGATCGTGACCTCTGATCTGAAAACTGTGCCGGTAGAAGTGGTGTTCGCGCGTGGAGAACGCGTTGCGGAGGGCGGAAAAATCCTTGTCGATTGCCCGCATTTGGACTGGCCCGATGAGGCAAGAAAAACCGTTCATCTTGGCAAGCACCTGACGGAAGAGGATTTCGCCATTGCCGCGCCCGCAGGGGCCAACAAGGCCCATGTAAAGGTCATTGGGGTGGTCGAAAATCAAGCCCCGACCGAGGCGCTGACAGCCGAGTTGCCGGTTGTGGATGGGCTGGTCGAAGGGGAAGGCGAGGTGTGCCAGATCGCTCTGGTTGAGCGCCACCAAGCAACAGGCGGCGTCGTTAACGCTTTTGTGTCCGGCTTTGGGTACAAAGGCCCAATGGCGATGGCGTCGACGGTGGCCCATGACAGTCATCATATGATTGTCGTCGGTACGGATCGCGAAAATATGGCGCGGGCCGCAATGCGATTGGGCGAGGTTGGCGGCGGCATAACCGTTTTTAAAGACGGAGAAGAGCTGGCCTTGGTTGAATTACCGATTGCGGGATTGATGAGTGATGATCTGGCGCAAAATGTGGCTGCTAAGGCCGATAAAATGGTGGCCGCGATGGCCGCTTGCGGATGCACATTGAACAATGCCTATATGCAACACTCGCTTTTGGCGCTTGTTGTCATCCCCAGCCTTCGGTTGTCCGATTTGGGCCTTGTGGATGTCACGACGTTCGAACTGACCTCGCTATTTGTGGAAGGCCAAACATGAAGACCAGACCCGCCCGCCAAATGCCGATCCGCAGCCCGGATATGGACCCTTCGCGCAGTTTCAGCGATGCGAAGGCGGCGGTTGCGTATTTGCAGGAACTCTATGACCATTCCACCGGGTATCTGCGCCGCAAGTTTTCCGAGGTTATCGATAGCGGCGCCCCGCATGTTCGGTATCGGGCATTCTATCCCGAAATTCGGATCGCAACGACCAGCTACGACCCGATCGATAGCCGCCTGAGCTTTGGCCATGTTGCCGAGCCGGGTATTTATGCCACGACCGTCACCCGGCCCGATTTGTTTGAAAACTATCTGATCCAGCAAATCGACCTATTGATCGTAAACCACAATGTGCCGGTTCATATCGGCCCATCGATCACGCCGATTCCGGTGCATTTTGCTGTCTTGAACGATGCGGATCTGTCGATTCCCAAAGATGGCTCACTTCCTTTTGGCCTGCGCGATTATTTCGATGTGCCTGATTTGGCGACGACGAATGACGATATCGTCAATGGCTATGGGATGAAAAACGAAGACGGTACCAGCCCGCTGGCACCCTTTACTGCGCAGCGGGTCGATTATTCTCTTGCGCGGCTATCGCATTACACCGCAACCGCGCCGGAACATTTTCAAAATCATGTCCTCTTCACGAACTACCAGTTCTATGTCGAAGAATTTGTTGCCTATGGCCGCAAAATGCTGGCCGATCCAGATAGCGGTTACACGTCGATTGTTGGCCCGGGAAATCAGGTGATCACTGACGCTGACGCGCCAATGAACGAGCCGGCGAAGCTGCCTCAAATGCCGACCTATCACATTAAGCGCGAAGGTGGCGGTGGTATTACATTAGTAAATATTGGTGTTGGTCCGTCGAATGCGAAAACAGCGACCGATCATATTGCGGTTCTGCGTCCACATGTTTGGCTGATGGTGGGGCATTGTGCGGGGTTACGAAACTCTCAATCGCTTGGGGATTTCGTATTGGCCCATGCTTATCTTCGTGAAGATCATGTGCTTGATGACGACCTACCCATTTGGGTTCCAGTGCCGGCATTGGCCGAAGTGCAGCAAGCGCTTGAAAAAGCCGTCGCCGAAGTCAGTAATGTTGAAGGCTATGAGCTAAAGCGGATTATGCGAACCGGCACGGTTGCGACAATCGATAACCGGAATTGGGAGCTGCGCGATCAATCAGGTCCGGTGCAACGCTTGAGCCAAAGCCGCGCTGTGGCACTAGATATGGAAAGCGCGACAATCGCCGCCAATGGATTCAGATTCCGGGTTCCTTATGGCACGTTGCTATGTGTTTCGGACAAGCCCTTGCATGGCGAATTAAAGCTTCCAGGCATGGCCAGCGCCTTTTATAAAACCCAAGTTTCGCGGCATTTGCTGATTGGTATTCGGGCGATGGAGACGTTGCGTGAGATGCCTCTGGAAAGGCTCCACAGTCGTAAATTACGGAGTTTTGAGGAAACCGCATTCCTCTAAACCCGTAGAAATCCCCACAAAATAGAGGTTTTTGGCATAAAATCTCACACAAATCGTTGTGTCCCCCTACTATATTCATGTAGCGTTCGCGCAACGAGCCCTACAGGTTCGGGCAGTTTAGGAGAAAAAACATGGCACAAAAACCCATGACCAAGACCCAGCTTGTGGCAGCACTTGCAGACGAACTGGGCAGCGACAAGAAAGCCGCAGCCGCCGCACTGGACGCCGTGTCTTCTGTCGTCAGTAAAGAAGTTGCCAATGGTGGTGCTGTAACACTTCCGGGTATTGGCAAAGTGTATTGCCGCGAACGCCCTGAGCGTATGGTCCGCAACCCAGCCACGGGTGAGCAGATCAAAAAAGACGCTGACAAGGTGGTAAAAGTTACCATCGCGAAAGCGCTGAAAGACAGCGTGAACGGCTAACCAAGCCGGTTTACATTGAGTTTGGAAAAGGGTCGCCGTTTGGGCGGCCCTTTTTCGTTTGGTCACGCTGTGATCCGTTTCTTGCGCATTGATCTATGAGGTCACAGCGAACCGCATGATCCGGGTCGCCGCGCGTCGCGCCAAACATCTACGCAGCCTTTGTTGTAGATCAAAGAAAGGCACGACATGGAACTTCAGGACAAAACAATCATCATCACCGGTGCAAGCAGCGGCATTGGCGCGGCCGCGGCTTTGCTCTTTGCGAAAGAGGGGGCCAAAGTTGTTCTTGGCGCGCGCCGATCACAGGAACTGGCGCAAATTGCAGGTCAAATAAATCAAAGCAACGGCTCGGCAGTTCATTTGGTTGGGGATGTCACCGAAGAAGGCTACGCGCAGGCGCTGGTCGATCTGGCTGTCTCGGAATTTGGGGCCCTTGATGGGGCCTTTAACAATGCCGGCTATGTAGGGGACATGGTACCAGTCAATGAGATGGACTCGGTAAATTGGCAAAAAGTCATAAGCACAAACTTGGATGCCGGATTCTACGCAGCCAAGGCGCAGATCCCGGCCATGAAGACGGGTGGGGCGATCCTCTTCACCTCGTCATTTGTGGGCTACAGCAATGCAGGACTTCCGGGCATGGCGGCTTACGCAGCCGCGAAATCCGGATTGTTGGGACTGGTTCAAAGCCTTGCCAATGATCACGGGCCAGATGGGATTCGCGTGAATGCGCTTTTGCCGGGTGGCACGAAAACCGCAATGGCGGGGGATGATCCGGAAGGGCACGCGTTCATTGCGGGGCTTCATCCACTTAAACGAATGGCCGATCCCAAGGAAATCGCAGCGACGGCGATGTTCTTGCTGTCTGATCGCGCATCTTTTGTGACGGGCGCGCCCATATTGGCTGATGGCGGTGTGTCGGCCCATTTGGCGTGATCCGTAAGCTTTGACGATCTGGGGCCGGAATTAGGGCGGCCCCAGGTCATCCCCAGATCATCTGGTTTCAAACAGATCACGCAGGTGTCAGATGACATTTCAATCGCTCTGGGCCACACCATTTCGCATGATTGAACTTGTCTTCGCCTATGGTGCAGGGCTTCTGACCCTTATCAACCCCTGCGTCTTGCCGGTGCTGCCCATTGTCTTGGCTGGCGCGTTGCAGGCCAGCCGCTTTGGCCCTTTGGCCTTGGCAGCAGGCATGAGCCTTTCGTTTGTGGCGCTTGGTCTGACCGTTGCCACGGCCGGGCGCGCTGTCGGCATTAACGAAGGTCATATCGCGCAGGCCGGAGCGGTTTTGATGATCGGCTTTGGCCTTGTCCTTTTGATCCCACGATTTTCGGCAGCCTTTGCAGGCGCAACAGCCGGCGTCGCATCGGGTGCAGATGCGCAAATGAACACGCTGTCACGCGATGGGTGGCGGGGGCAGGCCATTGGTGGCGCTCTGCTAGGCGCCGTTTGGAGCCCCTGCGTTGGCCCCACACTTGGCGGTGCCATTGCTTTGGCAAGCCAAGGCGAAGAACTTGGCCGCGCCGCTGCGATTATGGTGTTTTTTGCCCTTGGTGTGTCCACCATCATTCTGGCGCTTGGCTATGGCGCGCGATCCTTTCTGATCCGACGCCGCGCGTTGATGCAAACCATCGCTGAAAAATCTAGGCCCCTGCTGGGGGTCGCCTTCATCCTTGTTGGAACCGCTTTGCTGTTGCAATGGCACCACGTGGTTGAATCCTGGCTTTTGGATGTCTTGCCCTATTGGCTGCAAGATCTGTCCGTCGCCCTTTAGTTTGAGGAGAGAAAAATGAATCGTCGTGAAGTTTTGATCACTGGGTCTGCCGCGCTGCTGCTTGCAGGAAAAGCAGGGGCCGCTGAAAGCTCGATCGAATATCGCCCTGGTCTTGTGGATCAGTATCTTGAGGCCGGCGACACAGTGTTTGTTGATTTCTACACAAGCTGGTGCACAACCTGCCGCGCGCAGGGACGTGCCGTTGAACAGTTGCGTGAAGAAAACCCAGCCTATGATGCGGCGATGACCTTCATCAAAGTGGATTGGGACCAGTATAGCAATTCTGACCTTGCAAACCGCTTGAACATTCCACGCCGCTCGACGCTGGTTGTGCTGCGCGGTGAGGAAGAGCTTGGACGGATTGTTGCCGGAACCAGCCGGTCAGCCATTCAGGAATTGATGGATATGGGTTTGGCTTAAAGCGCTTCGTTTGTTGACGTCACGCTAACATTATCGATGCCGTAGCTTTCGTCAGATGCACTTTGGTTCGTTGTTGATCCATAGCCCAAGGTCAAAGAGGGACCCGGATTGGCAACTTGAATGGTGACCGTGGCACTTTGATCGGTCCAACTGGAGCTATAGCCGCTGTGAGAGCGGGATCCATTTGGTTCGACAGTGATCGTGTAGCGGCCATCGGTTGTGGCCCAGTTTCCGGTGATACCGTCCTGCGTCCAGTTGAACTGGGTAGCGCTGACCGGTTCACCATTCACAAAGGTGATGAACTGCTCATTATCCCAGCTATCAAACGCGTGCACGTCAAACGAGATCGTGGCGAAATCGTAGCCCGAGGCTAGATCGTAAGTACGGGTAGCCACCTCGGTGCCATTTGACCCACCAAACGGGCCAAGGATGCCGCCGTAATAGGCATCCGTGTCATCCTGAACGCCGCCAACCCAATAGCCTGCGCTGCTTTCGAAATCATCGAAATAGCTGGTGCGTGTGAATGAGTCATTGATGATGTCGCCGCGTAAAGTTGCGTCGAGGTCATTGGCAATATTTGCGACGCCTTCACCAGTTGAGTCTGCGACAGCTACTCCGGTGCTCATCACTGCTGCAGACAGCATGACATAGTCCGTTGTAACGGCGCCAGATTCGCACTGGATAAACTTTTTCAGCAGCATCGGTTGCTTCCTATCGCTTTCGCCCCGACTCAAAACCTAATTGGTTAATTTGGTAATTGTTTGATCGGATTAAGCCGCTTTTGCCACGATTTGCCCCAATTCGGCCACGATGCTGCAGGCGGCACGCATCCATATTTTCGCGCCGCCCGTCATTTCAAAATTTGGTCATCTAGGGATTGTCACGCGCGGCAATCAATGTGACCGCAGGGCGGGATTTGACGCGCTCAAACCACGCCCTAATCGAAGGTGCTTCGGGCAAAATATCCGGCATCCAGAAATAGGGTGAGGCGAATAGAAGATCGGCAGAAGAAAACCCAGATGGCAACAAATAATCCTGCTGCGACAGGGCGGTGTCCAGCCTGTCATTCACAGTTTCCAAGCCAAGCACGAGGTTCATAATAGCGGGGTGATCAACCTCGCAATAATCGCACATGATCGCAGGCTCGACCACGCCCACGTAAAAGGCCAACCACGTCAGGAACGGACCACGTTGTGCGTGGCCGGGCGGGATGGCGCTTGGCGCGTCCGGAAAAACCTCGGACAGGTAAGTCAGGATCGCCGCTCGTTCAGTGATCAGCGTGCCATTATGCTCAAGCGCGGGAACTTTCTTATCTGGATGCGGGTTGTTTGCGTCTGGTCCGCCAGACCCGTCATGACGTGGGACGCTGACGATCTGGGTATCGACTTGATCCGCAACCCCCATTTCTTCAATGGCCTGAGCAATGGTGGAACTGCGAGAATTCGGGGCGTGATAAAATTTCAGCATAGTTTGCTCCTTTGAAACTGAGGACTGCATAACTGACGCCTCCTGACAGGGTGGTGTCAGGAGGCGTGCAAACTTGCGAAGTATTTGAAGACCAATCGCCGGGAGGTTGTCGCTCGCTGCACAAACAACGAAACTCAGTTCTGTTCTCGAGGTCGCGGACGAGGCGCCCAGCCCATTAGCCGATCAAGCAGCCGTCCTGTTAGCCAACATCGCTTTGATACGCGCGGGCACCTGCCGTGCGCTCATTGCACGCGGGTATGGCAGCTCTTCTATTTCCGGCACGTCACCATAGAGCGCTTCGAACTCAGCGAAGTTATCGAAAACCCGACGGCTGACATTGTCGACGAATGACTCGGCCGGGGCCCCATTGGCAAGGATCACTTCGTGTTTCTCGGTTTCGACATGATAGAAAACGCTGCGATACTCCAGCTCGCTTTCGGGAACCTTGACAATGCTATCGCCGTTTACGAGCGCACCGGCGTTGATCGCGATCCCATCGATTATCAACGCATGGTCCGACGTCACAACCAGATCCCGATCGGGAGAGCCCGGTCCAAGCGCATTCTGCAAAACCCGCACAGGCGCATAGCGCTCGGGGTCGATCCGAAGTTTGTGAAGCACCTGGCGGCCAATCCATTTCACGGCAACGCTTTGGCCGTCAGCCGTCAATACGCGATCTCCGATACGCAAACGCTCGACCGGGCAGGTGCCGTCGGGGATAGAAATTTCGGTTCCGGGCGCGAAACAGGTCGCATGAATCTCGATCCCTTCTACGTCTGCGAACTGAAACGTGATCGTATCGGAATCAAAGATGCCAGTGGGATCGACGGTGATGCCCACGTCTGCATTCGTGACAGTTAACGTCAAGACAGCCTCGTCTCCGATCACATTCGAAGAACTAAAGCTCAAAAGGACGGAAAGACCATTGGTGGCGATGCCACTGCCAACACTGAAAGGGGAAGTGATGGCGTTGGCGCCAGCTGGGCTGACTGTAACCACGCTATCGGGGAATAGAATTCCGCCGGGATCCTGAACCGTAAGGTCAAAAAAGAGGTTAAGGAAACTGAGGTCGCTTGCAAAGCCCTCAGGCAGCAAAACGACATAGTCGGGATCAATTGGAGTAGGTGTGCTTGAGCTTGTGATAGGAATGTCTGTGCCAAAGACATTCGTCGCTGAGGCTATGCTGATTCCCATAATTCACGTCTCCTTGTTGATCAAACCCCGGTGCTTCGAAATTTTCGGTGTGCATTACTCAAGTGGACTGTTGACTGGTCGGCTTCTTGAAATTGTCGATCGAAAGTACGGACCGCGTCATCCTGCCGTTCTCTCCCCGGTTGAGCTCGATAATGGTGCGCGGCTTCCCCACGGCCGACATGCGGGCGAAACGTACGCTTTTACAGTCTTTGAAGCCATCCGTCACCAACCATTTCCGGATCTGTTTGTTCAGCTCAGCCAACTGAAACGGCGCAAGCCAATCAATCACCCAAAGCTGCGTGCCGCTACGCCAGTCTTGTGGTTGCAGCCCTGAACCTTCCACGATGTAGCGGTACTCTGCCTCGGGGCTGAGAGCGGCCCAAGACACGGCAGCACGCGGAATTTCTTCCAGCCGAAAGATCCAGTGCTGCTTTGTCAGGATTGGCATTTCCCACCAGCGACGTAAGTCCCTTATTGTCAGGCTGGCATGCATTTTGGAGCGAGCTGCAAGGAAGCTGACCTCTCCCAAAGCCAAGACGTCGTCCCGCGAGGGACTGTCTGTTCGGATCTCCACGCAGCGTTCCCCTCGTTCAAGTCAGTCTTCCCGGCAAGCATACCAGGTGTCTGAAAATCCCAAAAATATATTCGAAAACACGGATTAGCTTAAACTAAGGTTACCATATGTCTACAAAAACCGACTGCTTGGTCTGGACCATGCACCGCACCGCGCTTTCCGAATACACCAAACCGAGGAAGGATTGGAACTATGGGTCGATAAGATCAGTGTCGTGCGGGATGGCCTGAATATCGGGGACAGAAATGCCGAGCTATGCTGCTGGAAAGACATCGATCAGATAGCCCGCACCGCATTGCTCGCCTTCCAGCGGCGTCGGATATGAGCGAACCCTCTTTACCGATTTTCTGCATTGCCGCTAAGCTCTAAGAGCGCGAGAGTGGCAAAACCCCGAACAATTTTTTGCTGACTGCTGATCGACTTGAACATATCGGCGCTGGAGGGGGCGGACTATGTTGGTTGCATCACTTCAATGAATCGCGGTTAAAATTCAGCGAGTAAAACGAGCAGGGTAAGAGTTATGTTGGAGTTCTTCTGGGGTATGGTTGGCAGCCGCCCTATCGAGTGGATCGCGGTTATATCTGGAATACTGAACGTAAGCCTGATCATCCGACGTTCGATCTGGAATTACCCGTTCGGCTTTGCGGTGGTGACTCTGTATTTTTTCATCTTTTGGGAATACCGGCTCTATAGTGACGCGCTATTACAGGTCTATTTTTTCTTTATTCAGTTCTACGGCCTTTATGTTTGGCTAAACGGACGTGCGCGCGACGGTCGGATCATTGTGGCACCCTTGGAAACTGGAATCTTCGCGTTGTATCTCGGTGCGACCGCCATTGTGTGGTTGATCGTTGCGAGTCTGATGGCAGTCTATACCAATGCAGCCGCCCCTTACTGGGATGCGGCAGTGGCGGCGCTAAGTATAACTGCACAACTCCTATTGTCGCGAAGGCACTTGCAAAGCTGGTATTTGTGGATTGCTGTAGATGTGCTGGCGATTGGCCTTTTCTACACGCGCGGACTGGAGCCGACGGCGGCGCTTTACGTCGTGTTTCTAGGCCTTGCTATCACAGGACTGCTCCAGTGGCGACGGGCCGCGATGCGGGCTCTGACGACATGAAAACACACGGTTTTCTACTGGGGAAGTTTATGCCGCCCCATGCGGGTCATCTCTATTGTGCCGAAGTCGGGAAGGCGCGATGTGATGTGATGACGGTGCTGGTATGTAGCCATGACGCAGAGCCAATCGACGGATATCTTAGGGCCGATTGGATGAGGGAATGCCTGTCGCGCCCCGGCTATCGCGTGCTACACATGCATCGCGACATCCCGCAGGCACCAGAGGATAACCCTAACTTTTGGCCTATCTGGCGCGCAGCAATTATGGAATTCCATCCCGAGCCCATTGATTGGGTCTTCGGCTCGGAAGGTTATGTCCACCGACTCGCGCAGGAAGTCGATGCACGGCCGTTTCCAGTGGACCCGGAAAGAAGGATTGTGCCGGTTTCGGCCACGGCAATCCGAGAAGATCCTAAGACCAATTGGAGCCATATCCCGGTTCCAGTACGAAGCCACTATCAACGCCGCCTTGTTCTGGTGGGAGCGGAAAGCACCGGAAAGACGGTTTTGTCCGAAGCTTTGGCCGCTCGGCTTAAGAATGTGCCGATCCCTGAATATGGGCGTAATTACGACGCCGTCTTCCGGCATGGGCAAGGTTGGGTCGTGGCGGATTTCGAGGCGATCATGGCAGGGCACAAAGCGTTGGCCGATACGATGGCGGCGCGTGGTGGACCGATTATGATCGAGGACACGGATGCCTTGCAAACGTTGGTTTGGGCCGAAGCGTTGTTAGGCAAAGTGCATAGGCGGCTCGTAGACTGGGCGCATTCTGCGGCTATAGGGAAGACCTACCTACTGCTCGACCACGCAACGCCTTGGGAGGATGACGGAACGCGATATTTCCCAGATTCGGTGCGTCGGGCGTGGTTCACCCGAAGGCTGCGCTTTTGGTTGGATGAGTTGGGGGCGGAGTGGAAAGGCATCGAGGGAGAGGATTGGGCCGAGCGGACAGCAGCGGCCAATGACCGTCTGGATGCCCTTCGCTAACCTTCGTAAAAGGGCTGTTTGTCGCATAGTCGTCCAAGTCGACCTTGGCGCAATTTGATCCAAGGACCGCTTCGTTCCGCATTTCAGACCTTGCGACAAACATGTTGAAGTTTGGTCTAGCTCAGACATATCGACGTGGCGTTGTGATGACATCACCCGGGAAATGCAACGGAACCGATACATCGTTTGGGACGGTCTTCATGGGGGAGTGGGCTTAGCCGATTTTGCCGCGTAGGCCTTCACCGATTTGGCCACGATGCAGCAAGAGGTGATCCAGCACCACGCAGGCCATCATCGCCTCGCCCACGGGAACGGCGCGGATGCCGACGCAGGGGTCGTGGCGGCCTTTGGTGATGATCTCGGCTGGCTCGCCCGATTTGGTAATCGTTTGGCGTGTGGTTAAGATCGATGACGTCGGCTTTACTGCAAAACGCACAACAAGATCCTGCCCAGTTGAGATACCGCCAAGGATGCCGCCCGCATGGTTCGATGCATATTCAGGGCCGTCTGCGCCCATCGAAATCTCATCGGCGTTTTCGCTCCCCGTCAGGGCCGCAGTTGCCATACCGTCGCCAATTTCAACACCTTTCACGGCGTTGATCGACATCATCGCCGCAGCAAGGTCGGTATCCAGCTTGCTATAGATCGGGGCACCAAGCCCCGCCGGAACGCCACGCGCCACAACCTCAACCACCGCACCAACACTGTCGCCGGATTTGCGCAGCTCATCTAGATAGTCAGCCCAAGTTTCTGCGGCTTTCGCATCGGGCGTCCAGAAGGGGTTTTGTTCGATCTGATCCCAGTCGAAATTGCTGCGATCAATACCGTGCGGGCCCATCTGAGTCATGAAACCCTTAATCTCGATACCGGGGCAAAGCACATCCAGCGCCTTACGTGCGACGCCGCCTGCGGCAACCCGCGCGGCCGTTTCGCGGGCCGAGGATCGCCCGCCGCCGCGATAGTCGCGGATGCCGTATTTTTGCCAATAGGTGATATCAGCATGGCCCGGCCGGAACTTTTCGACAATATCGCCGTAGTCTTTTGAGCGTTGATCGGTGTTGCGGATCATCAGCTGAATGGGCGTGCCGGTCGACTGGCCCTCGAACATGCCGGATAGGATTTCAACCTCATCGGGTTCGCGCCGCTGAGTGGTGTATTTGTTCTGCCCGGGTTTGCGCCGGTCCAGCCAATATTGCAGATCGCTCGCGTCAATCTCGACACCCGGAGGGCAGCCGTCGACCGTGGCACCTAAAGCAGGCCCATGGCTTTCACCCCACGTGGTGACACGGAAAAGATGTCCGAATGAGTTCATCGACATGAGGGCGCGCTCCTTTGATCCAGCACGAATTAGCCTGATGTCGCGAGGATGCCAAGCCCAAGTACCGATCCGGCGCTTTGAGGATAATTAATATAAGGGTAGTTATAGACTGCGATGCACCGCAGACGTTGCATATCCAATGGACGCTATGCGGGACATTGTTGCCATTCGGTGATGTCCGCAAGCCCAGACTTTCTTCTTTCATGAGCCCTGTTAGGATGTTGCTAAATATCAATGCTCCAAACATAATCAAGAATGACTGGATTGGCGAAAATGGATGCAAACACACCACTAAATCAAGAGCTGGCTGAAGTGGAACTAGAAATCATTGGGCGACGTGGGGAGGGCATCCGTGCCTTATTCGACGCTCAAGTCTCGAAGGCGGGATCGCATTTGGCAACGGCGCCTTGTCTTCAGGCAGGTGATATCGCTCCTGAATTTTCGCTACTATCGACAACTGATCAGGCGATGTCTCTGCAGGCAGCCCTACTTCAAGGCCCGGTCATCTTAACGTTTTATCGGGGTAGTTGGTGCAATTTTTGCGATATGACACTGAAGGTTTGGGAAAATTATGTCCCTGAAATCTCAGCCAAAGGCGCAACACTTTTTGCGATTTCACCTGAGACATCAGAAAATGGTCGCGCTTTTAAGAAGGCTGCCGGGCTGAGCTATGAGCTTCTTTGCGATGCTGACAATTCTGTTGGAGATGCATTCGGCCTTACTTTTACATTGCCAAAAATAGTTCGCGAAAAACTGGTCGAATTAGGAACAGACGTCGGTAGCCGAAATAGCAGTGGGGAATGGGACGTACCCGTAACCGCGACCTTTTTGATTGGTCAAGATCAGCACATCTTGCTCGCTGATTGCGGACCTGATTATCGACAAAGGCTGGACCCTCAGCTTGTGTTAGCATCCCTGTAAAAACTATGTGCCCTTGCAACTGTTGACGTAAACAGTGCCATGCACTTTGGGCTCATAGCCGACCTTCACTCAGGGCCTCACAGCGCGCGGCACTTGCATTCAGCCATACGACGCGCTAGCCAATCCGTACCTCGGGGGGGCCAGTTGGCCTGAGATGTCTTTTAGACGGACCCGTAGAACCTGAACCGGTTAGGACCGGCGGAGGGAAGGTCTGAGATCATCTCAATACCTCACTTCGCCCGTCGCAATGGAGGAATTGGACATGAAAACATCCATCATCGCAGCGGGACTCATTCTGACAACAGGCGCGGCCTGGGCGGATGATCCCATTTTGACAGTCTACACCTACGACAGTTTCGTTTCTGATTGGGGCCCCGGCCCTGCGGTCGAAGCGGGCTTTGAGGAAACATGCGGGTGTGACCTGCAATTTGTTGCCGCAGGCGACGGTGCGGCGCTGCTTTCACGATTGCAGCTGGAAGGCCCGTCAACAGACGCCGATATCGTCTTGGGTCTTGATACCAACCTAACGGCCACTGCGCGGGCGACCGGCCTTTTCGCGCCACATGGCATCGTCGCCGAAGGGCTGACATTGCCGATCGAATGGACGGACGAAGAGTTTTTGCCATTTGACTGGGGCTATTTTGCCTTTGTTCACAATGTCGACTTCGCCGCAGCGTCGAACTTCGTCGATCTTGGCGCATCAGACGCGCGGATCGTCATTCAGGACCCGCGCAGCTCGACCCCTGGTTTGGGTCTGCTTTTGTGGGTGAAGTCGGCCTATGGTGATGAGGCCCCCGCAATTTGGGAAGCTCTGGCCGACAATATCGTTACCGTTACCCCCGGCTGGTCCGAAGCATATGGCCTCTTTCTGGAAGGGGAGGCTGACATGGTGCTGTCTTACACCACGTCGCCAGCCTATCACCTGATCGCTGAAGAAGATGACACGCGCACTGCCGCAGCATTTGACGAAGGCCACTACATGCAGGTCGAAGTCGGTGGTATCGTGGCTGGCTCTGATCAACCTGAATTGGCGCGGGATTTCCTGAACTTTATGCTCAGCCCTGCCTTCCAAGAGGCGATTCCGCTGACCAACTGGATGTATCCTGCGGCCCTGCCAAGCGAAGACCTGCCGACTGGCTATGAGACGCTGATTGCACCGGAAACGGCGCTGCTCTATGACCCCGAAACCGCTGTTGCAATGCGCGCAGAGGCTTTGGACGAATGGTTGAATGCGCTTAGTCAATGACAAGATCTGACGGGATCGGCGCCGGTGTTTCGGCGCTGGTCCTGATCGCAATTATGGCCCCTTTGGGGGCCGTTCTGTTTCGTGCGGGGCCAATGACGGGCCTTGGCGCGGCAGATATTGCGGCGGTTCGGTTCACGATCTGGCAGGCACTTTTGTCGGCGGCCTTTAGTGTCGCTTTTGCTGTCCCGGTCGCCCGCGCCTTGGCGCGGCGCCGGTTTCCGGGCCGCTCAATCCTGATCTCCCTCATGGGGGCGCCCTTTATCCTGCCGGTGATTGTTGCCGTTCTTGGTCTGCTTGTTGTTTTTGGACGCAGCGGCGCCGTCAGTGCGATCCTTGGGTTTTTCGGGCTGCCACCGATTGAGATTTACGGTCTGCACGGCGTTGTCATAGCGCATATGTTTTTCAATCTGCCGCTTGCGGTGCGCTTGGTTTTGCAGGGCTGGCTGGCCATCCCGGCCGAGCGGTATCAGCTTGCAGCGTCGCTTGGCTTCACGTCTCGTGACGTGGCGCGGCATATGGAATGGCCGATGTTGCGCGCAGTGTGCCCCGGCGCGTTTCTGGTGATCTTCCTGATATGCACGACATCTTTTGCGGTTGCACTGACATTGGGTGGCGGGCCAAGCGCGACAACGGTCGAGCTGGCAATCTACCAAGCTTTTCGCTTTGAGTTCGACCTCGCCCGCGCCGCGTTATTGGGGCTCGTTCAGGTCGCGATCTGTGTTGTCGCAGGGCTAATGGTTTTCTGGGTCGCCGTGCCGAATGCTACGGGTACGGGGTTGGATCGTCCTGTGACGCGTTGGGATTGCAACGACAAGTTGTCTATTTCTTTGGACGCGGCATGGATCACATTGGCAGCGACGTTTCTGTTTCTGCCGCTTCTGGCCATTTTTGTAAGGGGCGTCCTAGGTTTGGGCGAATTGCCCGCATCGATATTTCAGGCCGCCGGTCGATCGGTTGTATTGTCCTTGGCATCGGCCTTCGTTGCAGTGGCGCTTGCGTTGCCTATGGCGGTTCTTATCGCACGCGGGCGCGCGGCAGGGATCATTGAAACGATCGGAGCGCTGTCGATCGCAGTATCGCCATTGGTTATCGGCACCGGGCTTTTTGTTATTCTTCGGCCATATGTCAGTCCGCAGGATTCGTCGCTGCCGGTTACGGGCTTGGTCAACGCGCTGGCAGCGTTGCCGTTCCTTCTGCGTGCCTTTGTGCCGGCCATTGGGCAGGCCGAAGCGGCCTATGGACGGCTTGCGGCGTCCCTTGGCATGACCAGTTGGCAACGTTGGCGTCATGTTTTACTGCCGCGGCTAAAACGCCCGCTTGGCTTCGGTGCAGGGTTGGCAGCGGCGCTAAGTATGGGCGATTTGGGAGTTATCACGCTGTTTGCGGCGCCTCAGCAGGGGACTTTGCCGCTTGAGATGTATCGGCTGATGGGCAGCTATCAAACCAGCGCAGCGCAAGGGGCGGCACTGCTTTTGATGGCGCTCAGTCTCGGCATGTTTTGGATTTTCGACCGCGGAGGGCGCGTGAATGCTGCGACTTGAAGGCATAAATCTGCGCTTTAAGGGCTTTAGCCTGTCGATGGATATCGACGTGGCGAAGGGCGCACGTTTGGGTCTGTTAGGCCCGTCCGGCAGCGGGAAATCAACAGCCCTGTCAGTGATTGCAGGCTTCCTGAAACCCGACAAAGGGCGGGTCAGGATTGCCGGGCAGGACGTGACAGATCTGCCTGTGCCTGAGCGACCCCTCAGCTTACTCTTTCAGGATGGAAACCTCTTTCCGCATCTTTCGGCCTTCGACAATGTTGCGCTTGGATTAAAGCCAAACCTAAAGTTATCCGAGGCTGAACATGAAGCCGTGGATCATGCCTTGGACCAAGTTGGGCTGCGCCGGAAGGGCGCGCAGAAGCCCAGCGATTTATCGGGGGGGCAACGCAGCCGTCTGGCGCTGGCCCGGATGCTTTTGCGCAATCAGCCCCTGGCGCTTTTGGATGAGCCGTTTTCAGCGCTTGATCCCGGGTTGCGGCGTGAGATGCTGGCGCTTGTCGATGACCTTTGCCGCGAGACAGGTCTGACGCTTGTCATGGTCAGCCACGATTTGCGGGATGTTGAACGGCTTTGCACGGATCTGTGTTTGCTGGATGCAGGCCAGGTACAAATCAGGGGTGCGCTTGGGCCGATATTGCATGACCCGCCGGACGAGCTGAAACCTTGGCTTTGAAACGAAAAAAACGCGCCCCGAGAGGCGCGTTTTTCTGTGTCGTTGTGACGTGTTATCAGTCTTCTTTGGCAGCCCGTTTGACCGGCGCCCAAATGCGCTTGTTGGTCAGATAAAGCAGAACCGAAAGAACACCCAAGAGCAAAACCGCAGTGAAACCGAGACGTTTGCGCGCCATCAGCTCGGGCTCGGCTGCCCACATTAGGAAAGCCGCGACGTCTTCGGCCATGTGGTCAACATCGTTGGGCGAGCCATCTTGGTATTCCACCTGACCGTCGTAAAGCGGCGGAGCCATCGAAATGTACCCACCGGGGAACGTGTCGTTGCCGTAAAGCGTAGCACCGGCTTGTTCCTCGTCATGACCATTATAGTGGGTCAGGAGCGAGGTGATGTATTCCGGGCCGCCCATGCCAAAGAGGAACTGGTTGATCCCAAGGGCATAGGGCCCGTGGAAGCCAGCGCGTGCTTTGGCCATCATCGACAGATCCGGCGCACCAGCAGAGGTGTTTTCCGGGAAGTTGTCATTGGGGATAGCTGTGCGGTAGTCGCGAAGGTCATCATCCCAGACTTCGATGAAGTTCTGTTCGATATAGGCCCGAACCTGATCTTCTGGGATGCCGGGGCCGTCCTCATCAGAGAGCGACCGGATCGGCACGTAGCGCAGACCGTGGCAGGCCGCGCAAACCTCAGTATAAACCTGAAATCCGCGTTGCAGTTGGTTTTGGTCAAAGCTGCCGAATGGGCCATCAAACGAGAAGCGAATATTCTCGACATGGCCACCTTCGCCAGCAGCGTTCGCGGAGGCGCCCGAAAGAGCGACGGCCGTCAATGCGGTGAGGGCAAGTTTCCTGAACATGTTATGTCAGTCCTTTTCTCTTATTCCGCCGGGGTGGTCGCGTCAGCGGACCCGGACTTGCCATAATGCTCTTTGAAGTCGTCTTCGATTGTTTCCGGCTGTGGCAGCGGCTTTTCGAAGATGCCCAAGAGGGGCAAGACAACAAGGAAATACCCGAACCAGTAGGCCGACCCGATCAGCGAGATGACCGAATAGGGTGGTTCAGCAGGCTGCGAGCCACACCACATCAGCACCATAAAGTCGACGCCGAGCAGCCAGAACCACCATTTGAACATCGGGCGATAACGGCCCGAACGTACTGATGACGTATCCAGCCAAGGTGCCAGAGCCATAACGGCGATGGCGCCGAACATGGCGATCACACCAAAGAACTTCGCATCCACGATGCCGCCGGTCAGCCAGCTGACGATCTGAACGATCATGACGTCTGCCGTAAAGGCCCGCAGGATCGCGTAGAACGGCAAGAAGTACCATTCAGGAACGATGTGCGCTGGCGTCGCCAGGGCGTTCGCCTCGATATAGTTATCGGGGTGACCCAAGTAGTTCGGCATGAAGCCCACAACCGCGAAGAAGGCGGTCAGAACGACAGCAAGGGCAAAGAAATCCTTGATGACGAAATATGGCCAGAAGGGCAGGGTGTCTGCGTCGGCTTCCTTACGGGTATTGCGGCGCACCTCAACCCCGGTGGGGTTGTTGTTACCGGTCGTGTGGAACGCCCAGATATGGACAACCACCAGACCTGCAATCACGAAGGGCAGCAGATAGTGCAGCGACAAGAAGCGGTTCAGCGTGGCGTTATCAACGGCAGGGCCGCCCAAAAGCCAAGTCTGAATAGCTTCTCCGACGAACGGGATCGCACCAAATAGGCCGGTAATAACCGTTGCGCCCCAGAAGGACATCTGACCCCAAGGCAGAACGTAGCCAAGGAATGCGGTGCCCATCATCATCAGATAGATCAGCATACCGATGATCCACGTCACTTCGCGCGGGGCCTTGTAGGACCCGTAGTAAAGACCGCGGAAGATGTGCAGATACACAGCGATAAAGAACAGCGAAGCGCCGTTCATGTGAATATACCGAATGGCCCAGCCACCGTTCACGTTGCGCATGATGTGCTCGATCGAGGCAAAGGCCAGATCAACATGCGGTGTGTAGTGCATCACAAGGATGATGCCGGTGACGATTTGCAAAACAAGGCAGAAGGCCAGAACGATACCCCAAATCCACATCCAATTCAGGTTCTTGGGTGTGGGGATCATCAGGGTGTCATATAGCAGGCCAACAACCGGAAGGCGGCTGTGCAGCCACTTCTCGATGCCTGTCTTCGGTTCGTAGTGGTCGTGGGGAATCCCGGACATGTCTCGCTCTCTCCCTTAACCTAGCAGAATGACAGATTCTTCGACAAAACTTGCGGTCGGAACCGGCAGGTTTTCGGGCGCAGGCCCGCGGCGGATGCGGCCCGCCGTGTCGTAGTGTGAGCCGTGGCAGGGGCAGAACCAGCCACCGAAGTCGCCAGCGCCGTCGCCAAGTGGAACGCAACCAAGGTGCGTACAAACGCCCTGCATCACCAGCCATTCGCCAGTGTTTTCGCCTTCGAAATTCGATAGCGTGCGATTTTCGTCAGATGCAGATGCGTCATCCGAAATATTATCGTTTCGCGCGACGTCATCGGGAAGTTCCGACAATGCGACAGCACGGGCCGCTTCGATTTCGTCCGCTGTGCGGCGGCGAATAAATACCGGCTTGCCCAGAAACAGAACCGTCATCTGCGTGCCTTCGGCAACGTCAGCAACATCAACACGCAGCGACGAAGCGGCACGTGTATCTGCGGATGGGTTCATCTGGTTAACAAGCGGCCAGACAGCAGCACCGGCGGCCACTGCGCCCACACCGCCAGTGGCGTAGTAGATAAAATCGCGGCGGGTGCTGGGATGATCTTCTGATTGTGACACCGAGAGCGTCTCCCTCATCAAAGGCCCTGTCCCAAGGGCCGAATATCCTTGCGAGGCTACGCAGTTTTCGCAGCCAATCTCGAGCCTTGTATAAGCCAAGACCTGCCCGCGTCCAGCGGACAAACGCGCGCAGAGCTTCCGAATTGTCGCAGACAGCGCTTTCAGAGCACAGTCTGCGCGGTAAAGCGGCACGCAAACTGGTGCATGTTTCAGCTCAAGCCGCAAGATATAGAAAAGAAATTTGGTCGCCTTGGGGATCTCAGTAAACGATTCTCAGAGGCGATTGCCGGTGTTTTCGATCATTATCGAATCGCTCATATACGCAAGACGGCAAATTCACGCGGCAAAAACGCTGCCGTGACGCCTAGAGCGCCTCGAATGTTAAGGTCATCTTGCGATGAGGAATTCCGGCATCGTCAAATTCTGGCCCTTCCGCAACAAACTCGAGCTTTTCGTAAAAGGGGATCGCATAGATTTGCGAATCTAGCACGGCCTGATCAAACCCTTTTGCCTGACAGATCTTTAGCGCTGCGATCATGACGTCTTTGCCAAGCCCGGTTCCGCGATGAGACGCCATCACAGCAACACGCTGAATTTTGCCGGTGTTTCCCTTTGGCAAAATCCGAACCGTTGCTGCGGGTTGCTGCCCATCTTGCGCCAGAACATGCATGCAGTGATCGTCGATCCCATCCCATTCGTCTTCGGGGGGAACGTTTTGTTCCTGTACAAAGACGGTTTCGCGGATGGCGAGGCAGGACCTCACACCGTCTTGGCTGTCGACCAAGGCTATCTTCATTATTCTGGAACCGTCGCTTTCATAGATGGACGCGCGGCAAAACCATCATACCAATTCGCCAGCTCCACCCGCCCTTTGCGCCAATCGCGTTCAGGAAAGCGGAAATCGAGGTAACCCAAGGCGCATCCCATCGCGATCTGCGCCATGTTCATTGGGCCCACCAAATGGCTCATCCACAGGCTTTCGGTCGCGTCCAACCCGCGTTCGACCTTTCCCCATTGCGCCTCGACCCAATCCGGAAACTGTTTTTCTTCGGGACGCAAACGCCCTTCGTACACACCCAAAACGGCGGCTTCCATAATGCCGTGGGCCGTTGCCTCAAGCGTCAGGATCTCCCAAAGCGACCCTTCGGGGTAAAGGCCAGCCTTATGGGTCGCATCCAAATATCGTGCAATAATCCGGCTATCGTAAATTGCAGGTCCGTCCTCGCGAATGAGGGCAGGGATTTTGCCAAGGGGGTTAGCGGCCAGGGCTTGGGGGGCGGACGCCAAAGGCGTGGTCGCAACTGGCGCTTCCTCAATCCCAGGAATTCCGGCCTCTTCGATTAATATTCGGATGGTGCGCACAAAGGGTGATGTTGGCGAGGAAATCAGGGTCGTCATGGAATTCGTTTTACCTTTAGCCGGGTGAGGGCGGTTGCATCAATTGAAAGGCCTTTGCCGGAATTTGTCAGGGAAAGGATCCGGTGCCATCGAAAGCTGGCATTGACCTGCCCGTCATCTGTTTTAAGGGCGATGCCATCTGGGGTTTCGTCCATTTCGTCCTCAACAGGTTGGCTAAATCGCCCCCGCGACGTTGAGCGCGCAATCGCATAACCGGCAAGCGCCACAGCGCCGTACCTGAGGGCAAACCCAGCAATTGGGATAAATGGTGCAGCCATGATGTTCCTCCCTTTGGTGTCTTATCTAGGTGTTGCCGGCGTAGATTTCTATTTTTGGTTCATTGCTTCCCGCATCAGCGCCGCCAATTTTGCGGTCTCTTGCCCGATGGATGAGGCCTCAACGGCGTCCGCCGCACGTGCGCGCACCGCATCAGTTTTGTTTTGGCTAAGCTTCCATGTCCCATCCACGCTTTCGATCTTGAACTGAAAGGGGCGAATCATCCGCATCATTTTTCTAAGGGCTTCGTCGCTCATCTTATCCATTGTCCAAGGCGGCTTGGGCAAAAGCCGGGCTTCAAAAAACGCGGAAAGGCGGGCAAGCGAGGTGGAAAGATCTTCTTGGGGGCAAGGCACCAATGTTCCGCGCAAATGAACCGAGACATAGTTCCATGTGGGAACCTGATCGGGCACCTCGTACCAATCCGGCGACAAATAGGCATCCGGACCGGTTACAGCGATCACAGCGGGAACCGGCGCATCTGTAACCCGAGCAATTGGGTTTGAGCGAACAAGGTGCAGATCAGCGATGTTGGACTCGCCCCCAATCACAAAAGGGATATGAGAAATTAGCGGGGTGGGGTCGGCATTTATGGACAATGCGCCGAACCCGCGATGCCGGGCGAAGGCCAGCATGGCCTGCTCAGGTTCTTTGCGAAAGATCGGGTTAGGGTGCATTGCAGCCTCGGATCATAGGAACCTTCCAAGGGTGGCGCGAGGCCGCATGTCAAGCAAGCGCAGAATTGTGCCAATCTGCCACTGAAATGTGCGCCTTTCTGAATATTGCGGTGCGCGGACACGCCTTAAGGTAATCCGTGCGCTAGTTGTTTTTGCGATAGCCACTTGAATTGGCAATCAGGATATTGCATATTAGAGTTGTTCTCAGGGCGGGGTGAAATTCCCTACCGGCGGTAAGTGAGCCTCGTCTCATCAGCCCGCGAGCGCCATTGGCCTTAAAAGTCGATGGGTCCAGCAGATCTGGTGAGATTCCAGAGCCGACGGTTATAGTCCGGATGAAAGAGAACGAGCAAAGGACCGCGCCATTTGGGCCGGTGTCTTTGGTCGTGATCGCCTTGGGTGACGTGTCTGTACCTAAAGGAGATCAAAAGTGACACACACCCAATACGCGTTCGTAAAAGCCAATTGGCATGCCGAGATCGTAGATCAGGCGCTTGTTGGATTTACCGAGCTTATTCCGGCCAGTCTGGTCGATGTCTATGACGTGCCCGGCGCATTCGAGATGCCGCTTTTGGCCCGTGATCTTGCCGAATCTGGCAGGTATGGCGCTGTGGCCTGTGCCGCTTTGGTCGTTGATGGGGGTATCTACCGTCATGACTTTGTGGCCGCCGCAGTCGTTGATGGTCTGATGCGGGCCGGTATGGATTCCGGCATTCCGGTCTTATCCGTTTCACTGACCCCGCATCATTTTCAGGAAACCGATCACCATATTGCAATCTACAAAGATCATTTCGTGCAAAAGGGGCGCGAGGCGGCCCAAGCGGCGCTGATGATCGGCAAAACCCGCGCGGCACTGGCCGCATAATCGATTATGGGAAAATGGTGACAGGGTCGCCGTTTTCCCATTTCGGGTGTTTATCCATGATCGCCGCGAACCGGTCCGAGCCCAGAAACGCGTTCAGCCAGCGGATTAGATTTGGCCAAGGTTGCGCATCGAACCAGTCTTTGTCGACAAATGCATATTGGCGGACAAAGGTCAGGATAGCCATGTCGCCTAGACTTGGAACTTCGCCAAAAAGATAGGCGGAAGCCGACAGCATCCCGTCCAATTTTTGCAAAAACTCTGCGGCTGTCGCGCGTTCTGCAGTCGTATCCGCGCCTGCATATCGGGACCCATATTTGTAGCGGTCCAGAGCCATTTTGAATGGCCTGTCACATTCTGCAATCAAAGGCAAAGAAGCATCCTGTGAGGCAAGCCAGCCTTCGGGGTCGTTCTGCCTTAGGGCCCAGATCATGATGTCGAGGCTTTCTTCAATGACCTCATCGCCAATGACCAGAACCGGCACTGTCGCTTTGGGTGACGCCTGCAATAATTCTGGGGCCTTATCCCGCAAGACAACCTCTCGCAGCTCGCAAGAGATGCCAGCGCTGGCAATGGCAAGGCGGGCGCGCATCGCATAGGGGCAACGGCGAAAGCTGTAGAGGACAGGCCGGGTCATGCGAGCAGCTGATTGCCTTTAATGCCGCGAATGTTGGCCGTAACGATCTGGCCTTCGGGTTGATCCGCGTCAAAAGTGACTTCCGTGAACTGTGCCGTGCGGCCCATCGTGGGGTTTTCCATCAAGACTTGATGTGAGCGGCCCACTTGTTTGGCCAGATGTTTGGCAACCTGCGCCGCGCCAGCCGCGCGCAGACGCGCAGCCCTGTCCTTGATCACATTGCCATTTACCTGATCGGGGATCTTGGCGGCAGGTGTGCCGGGGCGTTTGGAATACGGGAAAACATGGAGCCATGTGAGGTCGCAATCCTCGATCAACTTCAGCGAGTTTTCAAACATCGCCTCGGTCTCGGTCGGAAAGCCTGCGATGATATCAGCGCCATAGGTCATGTCGGGGCGCAATCGGCGCGCTTCTTCGGCAAAGGCAATCGCATCCTCGCGGTTATGGCGTCGTTTCATGCGTTTCAGGATCATGTTGTCGCCAGCCTGCAGGCTGAGATGCAGATGCGGCATCAGGCGTGGTTCGGTCGCGATGGCCTGCATCAGGTTTTCATCCACCTCGATGGAATCGATCGAGCTGATGCGGAGGCGTGGCAAGTCCGGCACCAGCTTTAGGATACGCATGACAAGATCGCCCAGTTTTGGCGTGGCGGGCAGGTCAGCACCCCAAGAGGTTAGGTCAACGCCCGTCAGCACCACCTCATTATATCCCTTATCCACCAGCCGCATGATCTGATCGACGACGACACCTGCGGGAACCGAGCGTGAATTGCCCCGGCCATAAGGGATAATGCAAAACGTGCAGCGATGATCGCAGCCATTTTGAACCTGAACATAAGCACGGGACCGCGTGCCGAACCCATCAATGAGATGCCCCGCTGTTTCGGTCACACTCATGATGTCATCGACCATGACCTTTTCCGTCTCGCCGATAAAGTCACCCGCCAGCGCGCCCCATGTTTCGGGTTTCATTTTTTCATGATTGCCCATGACCAGATCGACCTCTTCCATGTCACGGAAGGTTTCTGGTTCTGTTTGGGCCGCGCATCCGGTCACGATCAGGCGCGCCTCAGGATTATCGCGGCGCAGTTTGCGAATCTCTTGCCGAGCCTTGCGAACAGCCTCGGCCGTGACGGCGCAGGTATTCACAACAACCGCGTTTTCAATGCCGGCCGCATCGGTCATCGCCTTCATCGCCTCGGTTTCATAGGCGTTCAAGCGGCACCCTAGGGTGTGGAAAACGGGAGGTTTGGATGACATGTCATGCGCTCGCGAGGAAATCAGCGGTGAACACGCCGGAAAACACATGGGCGGTTGCGCCCGTCATCCAGACACCGTCCTCGCGCCAGTCGATCTGAATGCGCCCACCGTCAAGGTCGATGGCCACAGAGCGTCCGGTCAGGCCGCGGCGCGCAGCTGCGACAGCCGTGGCGCAAGAAGACGAGCCAGAGGCCAGCGTGATCCCTGTGCCACGCTCCCACACCCGCATGCGCAGGTGATCGGGGCCAATGACATGGACGAACTGCACATTTGTCCGCTCTGGGTATAGCGGATGATGTTCAATCTCGGCGCCACGTGCCGCCAAATCTACCGCCTCGGCGTCGTCAACAAAGAATGTGCAATGTGGATTGCCCATTCCCGTCGCGGTTGGCGCGCCCTCGATCGGCAGTTCTAACGTATCCATCGCCTCGGCCAGCGGAACTTCGTTCCAAGCCAATTGCGGCTGACCCATATTGACCGATGTCAGGCCTTTGCCCGCATCGCGCGCAAAAAGCGTGCCGCGTTCGGTTGTGATCGTGAGGGAATCGCGGCCCGTGCGGTCCATCTCATATCGCGCAATACAGCGGGTCGCGTTTCCGCATGCGGCAGAAAATGACCCATCAGCATTATAAAAGACCAGTTTCAGGTCGGTGTTTTCTCCGCTCTCGATCAAGGCGAGCTGATCGAATCCCACGCCGCGATGACGGTCCGCAATGGCACGCGCCAAGGGCGCGGTCATCTCAACATCGGTTTCCCGCGTGTCGATGACCACGAAATCATTGCCGAGCCCGTGCATTTTCATGAAGGGCAGGCCGGAATTTGCGCCTATCTGTGCCATGTTGGGCCATATACGCGCAGTCTGTGTGTTTTGAAACCCAAGCATGCGGTTTTTCGCTTGACGCCTAGCAGAGGGGTTTATAGAGAAGCCGCCTGTAGCGGGTGCCTTTAATGGCAACCAGCCGCATAGTGTGGGCCGTTAGCTCAGTTGGTAGAGCAACTGACTTTTAATCAGTGGGTCGCAGGTTCGAATCCTGCACGGCTCACCACTGAAACTCTATATAAATTGGGTGCTCGAGGACATTCTAGGTCATCAAGGGCTATCAATTTCCAACAGCACTTCATGTGTTGGGGGACATTTGCCATAGGACAGACTGCGATTGTCAAAGATGGCTTGAGGTTGCAACCCGGTGGTTTACCCGACCGACCTGACCGCCTCGATGCCATGCTGCCAAACTCCAAACTGACGGGCTAAGGGTGACCAAGGCAGCAGGACAGGAGGCAACGGGCAGCAGGGAAGCGGCAACAGACGAAAGAATCTGTCTGAAAAAGCCACGGGTCCTTTGCCGCCCCTTACGACCTTGCGGGGGTCCGTAGCCCCGAGGTGTCGCTGGTTCAGAAAGAAATATTAGGGTTCATGGTTCCCATGCCAGAACGACCATGTCCGCTCACGGCCCAGAGCAAACCTTGACGACTGAGTTGTGCGCTAGGGCGCGGCATTGTCAAAACCGTCATTGGCCCATCCAGCAGCCTTTCGGCCGGTTGGGCGTCGGTCATTCGGTGCAGGTGCTGTTCGGCGCGCACGCGCGCGAGCGGGCAGGTACAACTCCCACTCGGCGGCTTTGTTGACACAAGGATTTCCTTCGGCCTAAATTTTGGTCTGAGCACGTATTCATGCGCACTGCCGTACCGAAGTTAGGAGGGGCTAGGGAGGAAATGTCTTCAGAAGCCCGAACCGGGGTTTCCCTTTTGCTTTTGTCCTTTGGTGCCTCGGGTAATGGTATGTTTCCCTTGTGACTTCGGTCAGGGGGGCGATCCTGGCACTTACTTTTCCATCCCCCAATCCACCGGAGTTGTTCATGAAAAGTTTATCTCTCGCTCTTCTCGTTTTTATGGGTGTGTCTTGTGCAACCACATCGGGCGCGTTGGCGGATGATCCTTGCTCTGACCGCGAAGCCCAAACCGCCGCTTGCAATTCCCTCGATTTGGCCGCCCATTCCGCGTACAATCGTTCACACGACTATTGTCAGTTAATGTTTCCTGCCCCCACAGCTCATTCCCAGTGTAGGCTGGAAGCGTTGTACCGTTTGCAAGAGGCGATCAGAGCCGTTGAGGCATGTCACACGCGTGTCGCTGCCCTTTGTGGTTGAGCGTGGCTCCTGACCCCAGCGCTTGGATTTGGCGTTCTGCTTGCGATTATCATCATGATGACAGCCTCGACCGCGTCTGCCTTGTCGGGTGTTGGCAAGGCCATCAAAATCCTGGCGAACATCAACATGGTTCTGTCGCCAGCAACCTTGAGGGGTGGCAGGGCGATTGGTCTTTTTTTATTGGGCGTGGCGGGTCGCGTTTGCGCCGTTTGTGGGCATGTTCCGTGCGCGTATTTCAAAGGGGCGCACGATCCGCGAGTTTGTTCTGGGGGCCATGATCATCCCGGCAATCATGTGTTTCATCCGGTTCAGTTTCGCGGGCGGCGCTGCCATCGACCTGACGCTGAACGGTGATGCGATCTTTGGGCGGTTTGGTGGCGACAAGGTCTTTTGCATGGTCGTTTACATGCTGGGCGACAACCTTGGCTGGTTGATGTCAGTTCTGATCGTTATTTTGCTGCTGACATATCTGGTAACGACGGCTGACTCGGCGGTTCTAATCGTGAATACGATTATTGCTGCTGGCGACCAAGGCTCCAAAGCGCCCCCCCAAATCTATTTCTGGGGCATTGGCTTTGGCGCCGTTTTTACAGGTCTGTTGATTGCCGGTGGTCCGGGCGGTGGTCTCAGGGCCATTCAAACCGCGATGGTTATCGGTGCGTTTCCATTCTCTGTTGTGATGGTGTTGCAATGTGCCTCCCTCATGAAGGCGATCTGGAACGACACCAAGCGCAACGCAAACGGAGTTGCGGCGACGACAGATGATGTTTCAGGCGAAGCGGAAATCGCATAAAAGGGCGGTACCCCGCGAAAATGGGGCGTCCAATTCGCTGGCTGACAGGGTTCTGAACTTGGTTGATCAAACAAGGTGACCAGCGCCCAACGGCTCTTAAATCATTGGGCGCGTGTGATAATTATGGCTTTGATTGTTTAAGCGGACATCGCAACCAGTTCGGCCACACGTTCAGCGTTTGAAGTGGCAAGGGTGCCATCAGCATTCCAGAGCGAATTTTCAAATCCGATACGCGCCTTGCCGCCTTGACGGAGGGTTTCGACGAGGCACGAGGATTCCTCGCGCCCAAAGGCGCAGAGCATCCAATCAAAGCTCATCTCGTCCGGTAGCATATCGGCGAAATCGCTGACCCCTTCGGGCTTGCTGATTTTCGTGCCGTCATACGAGCCCAGAACAAACTGCAGCAAATGATGATTGCCGGGAATTGCGCCGCGATCGACCGCATCCAGAAACTGTTGCAGTTCCTCTGGGGCGTATACGATGTGCTGGATGGCGACGTTTTCACTGGCCGCCCAGTCATAGAAACGCTCTGCCTCCGCCCAATCGCTTGGTTGGCGTACCATTTCACGTAGTGCGACCGAGACGTTTTGCGGCTTCAGCTCTCGCATGATGCGCTGCTGTGTTGCAGCGTCATAGATGTCGCCAGACTCAGAGGTGACTTGCAGATACATCCCCGGAACGGCTTCTGTCAGGCGGTCCAAGAGGGCTTGATAGCGTCCGGCATCCAATAGGTGGATCCCGTTGTCGTCGCGGATATGGGCGTGGATACCGCCGGCACCAGCGGCAAAGCAGGCTTTCGCGGTCTCAACAACCTCGTCATCGGTCAACGGGATGGCAGGATGCACGTCACGTCCGCGCCGCGCGCCGTTGGGCGCGACCATGATTTTCGGCAATGATGTCGGGGTCAAATTACAGCGCAGCCCCCAGCAGAGCCAAGCGGCCACAATGGAACAACAAAGGATCGCCGTCACGTTCGGTCATCTTCATGACGCGCCCGATAAAGATCTCATGATCGCCCGCAAGAACTTGTTGCTCCATTGTGCATTCAAAGCTGACCAAAGCGTCAGCAAGAACAGGAACGCCGTTATGGCCCTTGGACCAATTCACGTTTGCGAATTTGTCGTCCGATGGACGTGCAAAACCCATGGTCAAATCTTTGGTTTCTGCGCCCATGATGTTCACGGCAAATGCGCCATGCGATTGGAACGCGCTGCGCGATGGCGTTTCTAGCCCAATCGACCAAAGCACCAAAGGTGGATCAAGCGAAACGGACGAAAAGGAGTTGATGGTCATCCCTACCGGACGACCTTCGTCACCAATGGTTGTTACCACACAGACCCCGGTCGCAAAGCGGCCCAAGGCATTACGCAATTCGCGTGGATCAATTTCGGCAGTTGGTTCAGTCACAATGGCGTTCATCGAGGTCAACTCCTCTGGTTTGCTCGCGTTGATCTAAGTATGGGCTTGCTTGCAATCTAAACAACTCATAAGAATCGATACTTGCCAGTATAAAAGCTTATAGGCAGTGGAGGACGGCCCATGAAGCTCCAGCAACTCCAATTTTTTGTGGCGGTATATGAGGAAGGATCCTTTTCAGCCGGTGCTCAACGCGTGAATGCTACTCAATCTGGGTTATCGATGCATGTCCGCCATTTGGAAAATCGTTATGGCGTGACGTTGCTGTCACGCAGTTCGACAGGGGTGACGCCGACCGAGGCGGGACGCACATTTTATGCGCGCGCGATTGAAGTTCTGAATGCGACGGCCAAGGCGGAAGAAACGCTTCGCGAGCTTTCGGGCGCGATCTCGGACCATATCAAGATTGGGTTGATGCCCTCCTTTACGGGATCGGTCCTTAGCCCCTGTATGATGCGTTTTGCCCGAGAATATCCAAATGTGCGCGTGACCATCGAAGAGGCCTATTCAGGCACTTTGTCGAATAAAGTGTCCGAGGGGCTGTTGGATTTTGCCGTGGTGCCTGCCGTCAATACGGATCTGGGTCTTGATGCCACTTTGATGGCCGAAGACAGAGAGTGCCTTGTCTGCGCTGCTGGTAGCGAAGTGAACTCGACATTCGACTTAGCCAAACTAGGAGCCATACGCCTTATCGTGCCAACACGGGTCAATGCCCGGCGCCCAAGAATCGATCAGTATCTTTCGATAAACAAGATTGAAGTGGCAGATTTGATGGAGCTTGATGCCATGATGGGCACGCTCGATATCGTGGCCAATTCGGAATGGATGTCGATCTTGCCGTCAATCCTTGGTCTTGCGGACAGAGACGGCTCGAAGCGGCGCTTTATGAAGTTGATCGACCCGCCATTGGGGGTTCAATACATGCGCATCGCAAATAAGAGCCGACCACTTGGACGCGCGGCGCAGGCCTTCGCGGATGTTCTGCAAGAAGAAGTGAACACAGCCCTAGAAGAGGACTAGCCTTCCCCAAAAAATTAGCGGGACGCGTGGTCACACGCGCCCCGCAACTGGGAGGGAGAGAGAGAGACCCAGTTTATTACTGTGCAGGTACCGACTCTGGCTGCCAGTCAGGCTCGCCTTTGGTGGCTTCTTGCAATTTCGGTAGAACCTTTTCCGCGCAAAGGATCATCGCGTCGCGGCCTAAGTCGTAATCGGTCCAGTCGTGACCAGCAAAGACAAGGTGCTTGAACGGTCCGACTTCCTCACGCAGGGCAAGGATCTGGTCCGTTACGGATTCCGGATCACCATGGATGATCAGACGGTCCAGAACGTATTCCAGCGTCACGTCTTCATCAGGCATGTTCTGATCTTCTTTGAAGAGGTTCAGACGGCCTCCAAGGCGCAGTTTGGTATAGAGCTGCGAGTAATAGAGAACATAGGGGCTGCCCGGATCACGTGCATAGGCGCGCGCAGTTTCCTGATCTTTGGCCACACAGATGTTCTTGGCCACACGCCAATCCGAATAAGATGGTGTCAGGCCGCCCTGCAGGCACCCTTCGACGTAGTTTGGCCAATGGCTGGCGGCCCATTTGGGCAAAAGGAAGTTCGCAGTAATCGGCTGCCATCCGCGCGCCGCCATTGCGGTCACACCTTTCGAGAAAGGCGCAACAGCCGTACCGATGATTGGGGGATGCGGATCTTGATAAGGGCGCATGATCTCGCCCTGACCAATTTCAGGCACCATTGTGTTGGCAGTGGATACGTCCCAGTATTCGCCTTCGATGTTGTAAGGTGCTTCACCAGACCAGATATCGAGAACGGTGTTGATGCACTCAAGGAACATCGCGTTCCGGTCTTTTTTCAGATTTCCGAACACTTCAGCGTCCGACATCAGGCCGCCGGGTGAAATACCGAAATTCAAACGGCCTTCCAGCATGTGGTCCAGCATGGCCACTTCGGCAGCAACCCGCGCGGGGTGCGAGTTTGGCATGTTGATCGTGCCAGTGCCCAACCGGATATTCTTGGTTTCATAGGCCAGCGACGCCAAAAATGCGACGGTTGATGTGATGATCTCCGCCTGATCCGTTGTGTGTTCGCCGCAATACGCCTCGGAATAGCCAAGGCTATCTGCCAGCAAAAACGCTTCGCGATCTTCTTTAAGAGATTGCGCGACAGGCTTGTCCAACGGGTGGATCGGCATCGTGAAGAATGAAAGCTTCATGGTGGTCTCCTTTGGAGCCAGTGTCTCCGACCCGAGCTGTCGGAAAAAGTGATAGTTTCTTATGCCCCCCATCTGGTTTTTTGATGAGGGGCATGCGCTTACATAAGGTTCTGCGGCAACCAGCTGGCGAGGCCAGGGAAAGCCAACACCAAGACGGCGACGACAAGGATCAAGATCCAATAGGGAATAGACCCCTTAAAAATCTCACCCAATGTCACCGTATTGTCTGGGACCGAGGCTTTGACCGTGTAGATCAATAATCCAAAGGGCGGCGTTAACAGCCCTGCTTCGATGACCAGAATGCCGAAGATGGCGAATGCCAATTCATGAATACCCATGCCAGCGGCAATTGGAGCGAAGATCGGAACCGTCAAGAGAATGATGGATGTCGAATCGACGAACATGCCGAGGATCAACCAGATCATGAAGATCATGATCATGATGATGATCGGGTTCTCGCTGATGCTGAACATCGTGGCTTGGATGGCGTTTACGGCGCCGCCCATGGCCAGAAACCGCGAATACATCGAGGCCATGATCAGAAGAATCAGCAGCGGAGCCGTCGTTTTACCGGCGCGGTAAACCGCGTCCATGATCTCCTTGCGGCGCATGCCTTTCAAAAGACCAACCAGCAACGCGCCAATTGCGCCAAAACCTGCCGCTTCGGTTGGGGTCAAGAACCCGCCCCAGATGCCGCCGATGACCAGTAGAATCAAACCAACGATCGACAAGCCGCTGATAGCTTCGGACCGGCGTTGTTCTTTGCTGACGCTATGGAAGAGTTCCGGTGAGCAGGCAGGCGCAGTTGTGGGCGATAGCTTTGCCGCGATCACGCAATACCCAATGAAGAAGGTTGCAAGCACCAAACCGGGCAGCAAACCCGCGATGAACAAAGCGCCGATCGAGATTTCGGTCAGAACCGCCCAGATGATCATTAGGATCGACGGGGGGATAAGCATTCCGAGGCAGGCACTACCTGCGACAACGCCAAGGGCATAGCTGCGGTTATATCCCAAGGCGACCATTTCGGGGTACGCAAGGCGCGAGAATGTTGCTGCCGACGCAATAGAAACGCCGGTGATCGCCGCAAAGATCGAGTTGCCCGATACAGTCGCGACTGCCAGACATCCCGGCACCCTAAGGAAGGCCCGGTTGCACACCGAAAAGATGTCTTTCGCAGCGCCAGATCGCGAGATGAACTCTCCCATAAGAACAAAAAGCGGGATGACGATGAAAATGTCTTTGCGCAAAGCCTCATAGGCAGTGCCGGACAAGACAGAGAGAGCGATATCAGGACTGCCGAGCATCCAGTAGACGCCGAAAATACTGGCAACACCCAGTGAAATGGCAACGTGAACGCCCAGAAAAACCAGGAGCATCATGATGCCAAGAAAGAGGAAAATGGTTGCGGTCATAGTGTGTCTACCATTCCTTATGTGTTTTGCAGGGCGTCTTGCCCATCCAGCGCACCCCGCCAATCCGCGACAACCATCGACAGATAGGCAAATGCTGCGAACGCGGCGGTTATGGCGATTAAGAACCGGAAGGGCCAAGTGTAGAACCGAACGCGGCCGACCCCTTCAAATTCACCTAGGCGCAGGGCCTCGAATGCTTCGGGAACTGTTGAATATGCCAAGGCCGCAAAAAGTGCGAAGCCCAGCAAATAACACAGTGTTCTCAATAGCTTTTTGACAACCGGCGGCATGTATTCGACCAGTAAGGTTGTCCGCAACATTGAACCGGAAAAGATTGCCAGTGGCAGTTGCAGGAAGGTGACCATGATCACCGAGTTTTGCAGAATTTCCTTCGTTCCGGGGATGGGCGACAAAAACAGAATTCGCCCAAAAACATCTGCCAAAATTAGCAACGCCAGCAAGAAGACCCAGATTGAAGAAAGGATGTGAATTGCGCGGGCGACCCCGACGACATGACTAAAGCGCATTGGCTCCTCCTTTTGCCTTTGCTTGGCCAGAGTCCTAGTGGCAGAGCCCGCGCCATGCAAACATTAATTTATCACTTGATAATTTTTTGAAAGAGTGGGACAGTTTTGATCGTGACGCCGGGAATCCATCTTCGGCGCCAGAGGAGACCGCAGGGGCCAAGGCCCCAAAGGGAGGAAACCATGAAGACAATGAATCGCCACCTTGTTGGCGCTACGGCAGCTATGCTTGTCGCCGCAACGACCCCAGTTTTTGCAGATAGTTTCACGTTGCGAATCGGGTCCGGGCACCCGCAAGGCCCGACACCATACGTAAATACGATGTCAGATTTCTTCGCCGCCGAAGTGACACGGCGCGTGTCGGAAGAGACTGAGCATTCCGTCAATTTCATCGAGGCTTATGGCGGCTCAATCGCCGGTGTGGCCGAGACGCTCGAATCTGTTCAGCAGGGTATTTTGGACATTGGCGCGTTCTGCATTTGCTTTGAGCCATCCAAGATGTTCCTGCACAACTTCCCCTATTATCTGGCCTTCGGTCCACAAAGCTCGTCTGATGCGATCGAGGCTGCGCGCGCCGTATATGAAGAGCATCCATGGCTGACCGAGGTCATGGTTGATGAATATGACCAGCGATTCCTTGGTTTGGGCGTTTGGGACAACTACCATCTTGGCACCGTAGACCCGTGGGAAACCATTGAAGATCTGCGCGGCGTTAAAGTTGGCGGCGCTGGCCCCAACCTTCCTTGGCTGGAATTTGTCGATGCGATTCCAGTGCAGTCGACCCTTCCAGAGGGTTACCTTTCGCTGCAAACCGGCGTCTATAGCGGCTGGCTGATGGTTCCATCGGCTTATAACGGCTTCCGTTTCTATGAACCGGCGCCTTATTATACGCTGATCGGTTTCGGCGCGATGCCCGTTATTATGATGACTATCAACGAAGACCGTATGAACAGCCTTCCAGAGGATGTTCAGGCGATTATCACCGAAGTTGGCGCTGAATGGGAAGCACGCAACGGCGAAGTGATGGACGGTGTTCAGGCTGCAGGTCTAGCTGGTCTTGCAGAAAATGGCGCAATCATCACCGAGATTTCCGAAGATGTTCGCGTCGCTTGGGCGTCCAGCATGGCCGGGTTCCCGGCTCAGCAGGCAGCTGAGGCCGAAAACCTTGGGATGCCAGGGCTTGCGGTCATGCAGTCTTATATCGATGCAGCTTCGGCTGGCGGACATGATTGGCCGTTCGATTACGAGCTGGAATAAGAAAAACTGAGGGCGCCAACAGGAAGTCTGATAGCGATCCTCAATAATTGTTGTTTTTCATTATGGCGGCGCTGCTCCTACTTTCTAGGGGCGGCGCCGCTTCTTTTCTTTCATCCGGCGCACTGAGATTGGAGGACATTATGCTGCTGGGATGGAATAGAGTTTCAACGCTTACCGCTATGCCTACGCATAACGAGCTTTCACAGCTTGCATCGCAGGCTGATCAGTTTGGGTATGACCAGCTTTGGGTCGACGGGCTGACCATTGATAAAATTGGCGATTTGCCGCTTGGAAAGTCAGTTCGCATTGGGACGGACCTCTGCACCAATCCCGTGAAGTCGCCCCGCCAAATTGGCGAGCTTATTCGCGCCGGCCAGGAGGCTTTGGGCAACCGGTTGATGGTTGGTTTGACGACGGGTGGAACCAAGGACGAGCGCGCTGCCTTCGAGCGTATGGAAACATTGCTTTGGCAAGATCCACGCCGGATCCTGCCGAGTGATTTGCCGCTTTCGCCGCCGCTGCCTTGCGTAATGGCGCGCCCAGCCATGAAGTCCGCGCCCGATATGCGCCGCACTGCTTACCAAGGGTTTCAGGCCTTGTCGCCTGCATGGCAAACTCCGGATCAACTGGCCCGTCACTGGGCTGAAATCGTTGGGGGTGCCACCCATGCGGCTCGCCGGGCCTGCCCATCAAACTGGCACCTGAACCGTCTTATCTATGTGAGCGAAAATAGCCGTGATATCGCGGCTTATCTTGACCTTGCAAAATCTTATCTGGCCGCAGTGACACCATCCTGCAATGCCGGACCTTTGTCGGAACTGGTCATCGCAGGATCTTCCGACTATGTCGCAATGCGCATCTCGCAGCTGCGTCGCCGCATCGGCCCGTTTGGGACGTTGCACAATACCGATCCGGGTTTGGATCTTGAAAAATCGGCGATTCAAATGGACCGCCTCTCCTCCAATGTCATGCCCTCGTTTCTTATTGAGCGCCCCTGTCAAACATCGAAAGTACTGGAAAAAACATGAGCACCTTTACCCCTAAATCCGTTGTCAGCGGCACCAAAGAGGTTCCTGTAATCCTGCTCTTGAATTCGATGGGCACAACGACCGAAATGTGGGAGCCGCAGCTGCCCATGTTGGAAAACCATTTCCGCGTTATCCGTATGGACCATCGCGGCCACGGCCAAAGCGATACGCCAGATGGTGATTACAGTTTTGATGATCTTGTTGCTGACGCGATTGCGGTTTTGGACGAACACAAAGTTGAAACCGCCACCGTCATGGGCTGTTCGATCGGCAGCATGACCGCGCTTGGTTTGGGTCTGGCCGCACCTGATCGAATCGACCGCGTTGTCTGCGCCGCTGCGCGTGCTGATGCGCCTGAAATGTTCCGCCAAAGCTGGGATGATCGCGCCGCGATCATTAACGAAAAGGGCGTTGGTGCCCTATGGAATGGTTCGCTTGGTGTTTGGTTTACGCCCGCCTTCCAAGAGGCAAACCCCGATGTCGTTGCCAAGATGCACGCCGAATTTCTGAAAACCACCGACCAAGGCTATATCCGTTGTGGTGCCGCTCTGAAGGGGCTGGATTACCTCAAAGATCTGCCGAACATGAAGGTGCCGACCCTCTTTATCGCTGGCGCAGAAGACAAGGGCGCTCCACCCGCCGTGATGGAGCAGATGGCCGAAGTCACTCCAAATAGCCTTTTCACGGTTATTCCAGACGCCGGGCACATCGTAAACGTGAATGCGCCCGAAGCCTTCTCTTTGGCGATCATGGAATTTCTTGGCATCACCTGCGAATAATCAGGTCGCCGGGCGCAGGCTGGAGTAATCCACCATCACTGCCGATTGGTAGGGCGCCCGGGCCGCAAGCCTGTTGTAATAGGCCGAGATATTCGGCAAATGCGGGCGCGGAATGTCGACGGTGAAATACCGGTAAAGGCAAGCGCCAAAGGGGATATCTGCAAGGCTTAGACTATCGCCGAGCAGATAATCCCGCCCCTCCAACTGATCTTCGGCAATTGCAAAAGCATCGTCCAATTTCGCGACCGCGCCCTTTAGCACGTCCGCATCTCTTTCTGCGGCTGGCAGGCGCACCGTTTGGTAGAACATCGCGATAAAGGGCGCATAGATGGCACCCTGAAACCATTCCATCCACATATCAGCATGGGCGCGCTCTTGCGCGCTGGACGCGGCAAGAACGCCGCCATTGGACTCTACCAAATAGCGGCAAATCGCGTTGGATTCCCACAAAACAAAATCGCCTTCCACAAGGGTTGGGACCCGTTTATTGGGGTTCATGGCGATATAGTCGGCTGTATCAAGGCCCTTATGTTTGCCGCCCAGGTCAATTTGCTCATGCGCCACGCCTGTTTCGGCCATAACCCAAGCGACCTTTTGCACGTTGATCGAGGTTGTTCTGCCCCATAATACTCGCATGGTGACGACTCCATAATTATCACTTGATCACTTTATACTGTAACCGGGAAAACTTTTTGTTATAACAGGAAAAGGAAGTTTTTTTTGAGCTGGATCGCCCGTGGCTGAAGCTGACAGTAAAAGCCCCCCCAAAGGGGCACCGCCTACAAAGCGTCGACGTAAGTCGGCCGAACAGCGGGTCCACGATATCGTGGAGGCGGCGGCCGATCACTTCGCCGAGGTCGGGTTTGGCGGAAGTACGCGCGAAATTGCCAAACGCCTCGGCGTGACGCAGCCATTGCTCTACCGGTATTTTCCAGACAAGGACGGTTTGATCGAAGCGGTCTACCGCACGGTCTATCTAGAAAGCTGGAACCCAGACTGGGACGCCGGTCTTTCTGATCGCTCTGTTCCGGTGCGCGACCGGTTCGAGAAGTTTTATCACGACTATGCCAAAGCCAATTTCAACCCACGTTGGTTGCGTATTGCCTATATGGCGGGCCTTAGGGATGCCGAGATCAACGAATGGTATAACCACCTAATCGAAGAGCTTATTCTTAAAAAGCTTATCCAAGAACACCGGGTCGAGCTTGGCATGGAAGACAGCGCCTTTGTCGACACCAAAGAGCTTTCTTTTGCTTGGCAACTTCATGGAGGATTGCTGCATTTCGGTTGGCGGCACCATGTGCTTGAACTGGCTCCATGTGAAACTGTCGAAGACGCTATTTCCAACGGCCTCGACATGTATTTCGCTCTTGCCAAAAACGTCTATGACCGCGCCGCTCAAAATTCTGATATGAGCTAGCACCTATTGTGATTCCGCAGAGCTGGGTCCATCCACTACTCTAATCTCCAAATTTCTGACCTTTTAAGGACATGTCACATGAGCCCCAAATTAACACCTGATGCACAGGTCCCCGCGTTAAAGCTGCCTTTGGTGGGCGGTGGCACCTTTGATCTGTCGGAAGAATCCCCCGAAAACTTCACCATGGTGCTGTTCTATCGCGGTTATCATTGCCCGGTTTGCAAAGGATATTTGGGCGGCCTGATGGAAGCGCTGAAAGAATACGAAGCCGCTGGCTTTTCGGTTGTCGTTGCATCAATGAACGATGAGGCGCTTGCGTCGAAATCTTCCGAAGAATGGGGCCTTGATGGGCTGCGCGTTGGCTATGGTCTGACCATTGAGCAGGCAAAGGATTGGGGTCTCTGGATCTCTAAGGCCTTCAAGGATGTCGAAGCAGAGTTCTTTACCGAGCCGGGTCTATTCTGGGTGCGCCCTGATGGGCGCCTATACTTGGCCGATATCTCGAACATGCCATGGGCGCGGCCAGATCTAAAAATGTTGTTGTCCAAAGTGGGCTACGCACTGGAAAATAACTATCCGGCGCGCGGCACTTACCTGGGGTAAAACCCACAGCTACGTCTCATTGCTTGATCCGCCCAGGAAATCTTGGTCGTGCCTATAGGTGCGACCAAATTTTTGTTTTAATTCAATTAACTAGATAGTAATCATCTGATAAATTGATGAGGCCAATAAGTGAAGTTGATGCATAGTTTCGGCGCGTTCCAGCAATGGAATGCGCGCCGGTTTTCTGGCGCACCCACATCAAGGGAGGAAACTATGCTTAAATCATCGCTTGCCGCTATTGCGGCCACTGCCGCGTTGGCAGCGCCAGCATTCGCGCAAGAGGAACTTCATGAGGCGATCGTCGCGGCCATGGGAGAGGCCATCGAAGATCCGCGTTATGTCGACGTTCTGGCCAATTATGGCTTGGAGCTGCCCGATCTTAGCAACCCGACACTCGTAAATTCAGCAGATCACCCTTATCCGGCGGTTACGGATGGCTCGCTATTGGATCAGGTTCTAGAGGCTGGCACGTTGCGTCTGGGCTGGATCGCCGTTGGATCGCCTTGGTCGGTTCCGGGGGAAGACCCGTCCGAGCCGGTTGGTTTGTCCGTCGAATATTGGCACATCGTACAGGATCACCTGAGTGATCATTACGAAACCGAGATCGCGCTTGATTGGGTCGAGTATACGGACGAAGTCGGCAACAACAATATGTATCGCTGGCTGGCGACAGCCGACGACTATGATTGCACCGATATGCGCGAACTTGACGGCTGTTACGACGTCATCGGCGGCGCCTACGCGATCAATCGCGAACGTCTTTCGATCTCGCACATCACGCCGGCTTATTTCCCGCTGAACATGTCCGTTGTGCGCACCAACGTGCCCCTGCCTGATGGCGTCGGTCCTTTGGAAAATGCCGAGCAAATCCGGGAAGCCATGGCTGATCCAGAGATCAATATCGTTCTGGCCGGTCTGCCGGACACGGGCGAGGACACGATCTTAACGAACTTCACCAATCAGATGGGTGAAACCTTCACCCACGCAGATCGGACCCCAGGGTCGAACGTGTTGGAATTCGCACAAAACGCGGAAGACATTCACTTTGTTCTGGGCACCAATGTTCGCATGTCGTCGACACGCCTGAACTACCCTGACTTCTGCGCAGATTGTGAGTTCATTCCAGACCTTCTGGTCTTTGGTGGCGTCGGCTTTGCCACAGCCCTAATCGAATAAGAGAATAACAGCGCGCGTCATTTTTTGGAGGAATGGCGCGCGCCGTTTAGTGGCCGGTTGTTCATTATGCTGCGATTTGGGCAGCCGGTCACAACTAGTTTCTACGACTTTAGGGCGCTAGAACCGCTCGCCAAGCAAGCGGTAACACCAAAACGCCTCGTCCGTTTCTACCAGCTTGTTTAATTGCCCCGGTGAAAAACCAGTCGCGCGTTTGACTGCCCGACCCATATGGGATTGGTCCGAAAAATCGGCTTCCGCCGCGATATCGGCTAATGGCGCTTTTGGGCGAGACATGTGAAGCGCCTGCAACGCCTCAATTTTCGAGAAAAACTTGATGGATTGCTGGGAATGCCCGGTCCATCGCCTAAGCCGACGCTCGGCCGACCTGAGGCTTTTACCGGTACCAGATAATGCTGCGCGCATCGTGATATGGCGCGCCCAATCCGCTACTTTATCAGAGCCTCGCCAATCGTCATTTTTGCCCCGAACTGACTGCCAGATAGGTCGCATCGCTGCACAAAGCTCTGCCCATGATTGCGCGTCGCATACCGGTTTGGACCGTTGAAACACATCCGCGATTGCCGGAGGGATTTCATCCAGCGGTGCATCCCCGCACAGGACCGCCCAGGCATCAGGGTAAAATCCGACGGTTAGGGCGGCGACTGGCCCGGCGCTCCAACTTGAAGTTGGGGTTTGCTGTGGCGATGTAACGGACAGGGCTGGCAGAGTTGGGCGGGATTTTAAATCTATCCAATCCAATACCTTATGCGCCATATGCAATTGACCTGATGAGATCACGGTAATCGCGAAAAGAGGGGAAGCTGGGAAGTAGTTTAACCTTTCCTGATCGCTCAACTTCATCCCCCTCGTATCTCGGTAAATCCCAAGCGAGATGCAGCAGGCAAGCTCTTGCGGTGGATACATCAGTGTCGCGATTGTCATCATAAGCCCCAATTTGTCGGGATCATTCTATCGATTTGCTTCGGTGCTGTGCCACGTCTGCCGTAACAGACTGACAAAAGGGTAACGTCATGCCGAAGCTTTCCTATCATGGGCCTATTCGCTACCGCATCGCTAGCTTTCTAAAGTTGAACCAGATCGCGGCCAGCACCGCAATCCGTCATGCAATGGGGCGCAGAATCGCGCCAGATTGGGACGTAATGACCGAGATTGGAATTCGCTTTTGGCGCCATCAATTTACCAAAGCTATGAATTGCACCGACATCGTAAGTGGGCGGAAACGGTTCAACAGTCTGCTGACCATGACGGACGATACCTATGATGTCACGACCGAGGAATGTGACGCGCCTTTCGGTCTTTGGGTCCGGCCCAATGTGCAATCCACCAAGAGGCAACTTCTGTACTTTCATGGTGGAGGGTACAGTTTTCGTGGCCCGGTCAGTATTAGATTTGCTGAGATGCTGGCCCATCATACCGGAGCGGATCTTTTTATGCCGTTTTACCGGCTGACGCCTGAGCACCCACATCCGGCGCAATCCGATGACGGGTTTGCCGCTTGGAGTTTTATGACCAAAGACAATGATCCAAAAGAGATTGCCGTAATCGGTGACAGCGCCGGTGGGCACATGGCGCTGATGTTGCTGCAACGCCTAAAGGCAATGGCGATAGACCAACCTGCAATTTGCATCGGTCTTTGTCCGTGGACAGATATCGGGCCACGCGGGGCCAGCATGACCGGCAATAACAAATATGATCTCGTTCAAGGTTGGATGGCTGAAATGTTTGGGCGTTGGCTTGATCCACAAGGCGCGTTCGGGCGGCGGGCGCTTTCGCCCATTTGCCATGATTTCTCTGGCCTTGCGCCGCTCTATCTGCAGGCGGGTGGTCGCGAGATATTGCGCGACATGATCGTGGAATTTGCGGATAGGCAAAGGGCGCTTGGGGCGACTGTCATGTTGGATATTTGGGCGGACATGCCGCACGATTTCCAAAGCTATGATAGCAGTAAAACATCATCCGCCGAAGCATTGAGCCGGATAGCCCAGATTGTCCAACAGCCACTCCTTCATCCAAAAACGTCACTTGCGCCAACCAGTGACAGTCAAATGTCAAATTCAAGTTAGACGAGCTGCAATTCTTTTGCAGCTACTGCAGCTTGAGTTCGGTTGTGGACCCCAAGTTTGCTCAGCACATTCTTCACATGCAGTTTAACGGTAACCTCTTGGACCCCCATGTTTCGGGCGATTTGCTTATTGGTTAGTCCAAGCGAAACTTGGCTTAGCGCTTCGCGTTCGCGCGGGGAAAGGTCTAGCTTTGAAGAAAGCTTGTTGGAGGGCGTGTCATAAAATCCGATAGGGAAATATCGCTCGCCTGAAAGGACGAATTTTATCGCGTTTACCATTGAATTGGCGGGCATGGACTTTGGCAAGTACCCGTGCGCTCCACGTTTCATCGCGGCCATCGCAACGTCTTTGGTTGCAACGCCTGACATTAGAGCCACGCGCAGTTGAGGATGCTCGCGGCTTATCTTCTCCAACCCGTCAAGGCCATTCATCCCCGGCATGTGATAATCGAGAACCACAAGATCGATGGGAATGCCTCCATCCACTTCTTTCACGGCATCGTCGAGGGTGCTGGCGGTGGTAACCCTGAAACCCTCTACGGCATTTAGATACGCCGCCACAGCGTCGCGCACGAGATGATGGTCATCAGCAATTAAGATGTTCTTCATTAACGCGCCCTTTAACCTCTAGGATCGTTGCTTTCTGCTCCGAAAATTGCACCAGCAGGAGCCAAAAACTACCCCGACCTATACCAAAGCATAGACGAATATGCGGATGCCCCACGAATGACCGGCCGACGTTGACCTATTAATCGTGAGAACAGTGACATAAATCCGGATGGCCAAAATGTTCTCAAAAATAGTCGCAATCGCCTCTGCCGCTTTCATCGGCCTTACAACCTTTGCTTCTGCAAATAACCTTATGGTAACCGGCCCCGGCGCGCCGGAAGGTGGTGTCACTTTTTCGATGGTCGAGCTGGACGCATTGGTTCAGGAAAGCTTTTCCACGTCGACGATTTGGACAGATGAAACCGTGACCTTTAGTGGCGTGCCGCTTTCGGTCTTACTGGAAGAGGCGGGTGCACACGGCACCTCGGTCTCGCTGATCGCGCTAAACGACTATGCCGCAAGTTTGCAAATGGACGAAATTGGCCCGCTCTATCCCCTTATCGCTACGCGCTTGAACGGCGAAGAAATGTCGGTTCGCGAGAAAGGTCCGTTTTGGGTTGTTTACCCTTATGACAGTGATTCATCCTATCAATCAGAAACCATCTATTCGCGCAGCGTCTGGCAATTGCGCGAAGTAGCAGTAATTGAGTAGGGGGCGGCAGCCCCTCAAAGTGAAGAATTGGGGGCCACAGTGCTAAAGGCGCCAACACTGACTCGCGCAAGCATATTTCTGGCAATTGCCGTTTTGGCCGGGCTGATGCTCTTGGCCGGAAGTTCCGTATTGTCGCGGCTCAGCGATCTGTCGCGTGCTCAAAACGATAACATGCAGTGGACAATTTCTCAGGCAGAAACCGAGCTTGCGAGCCTTACAGCCAACCTTGCAGATGCGATTGCCTCCCCGGATATAGATCAAGATGAAGTGCGCCTTCGCCTCAACCTTGCTCTAAGCCGGCTGAACCTTCTGCAATCCGGACGGACCTTTTCTCTGCTGTCCGACAGCGAAACTGCGTTGACTTATCTATTGGAAATCGACGGTTTTTATGCGGCAGCCGCTGAGGTGGCGGATCGTTCCACACCCCTGACGCCAGATGATGTTCAAGCTTTGCGCCGTGAAACCGAAGCGATCCGTGGCATCGTGCGCCAACTGGCTGTTGAAGGTGTCATTCTGAGCGGTGAAAGAACCGAAGCGCGCCGCGAAGAAGTCGTCGCGCAGTTGCGCCTGACGGCAGGGGCGGCTGCGCTTCTGATTTTTGGGCTGGTGATTGTTCTGCTGGCGCTAGATCACCTTTTGGCGCGCGCCCGGCGCAGTGACAAAGCACTGCGTGTGTCATCCGATCGGCTGTCTTCGACAGTTGCAGCATCACTTGACGCGATCGTAGTTGCAAATGACACGGGCCACATCATTGAATTCAACCCAGCGGCGGAACAGATCTTTGGCTGGTCTCGTGACGAAATCCTTGGACATTCCCTAAGCGATACAATTGTGCCTGTGGTCCATCGCCAAGCTCATACCAACGGCATGGAGCGATACTTAAAGACCCATGATAAGCGCGTTGTTGATGGCGGCCGGGTAGAGTTATCGGCCCTCAGAAAAAGCGGTGAAGAGTTTCCGGTCGAACTAAACATCACCTCGATCCAAAACGGTGCCGGAACGAATTTCATTGCCTATCTGCGGGACATTAGTGACCGCAAAATTGCCGAGGCGTCTTTGATATCCGCCCGCGATAGGGCGGAAAAGGCTGACCGCGCCAAGTCCCGATTTTTGGCAGTGATGAGTCATGAAATGCGCACCCCCCTTAATGGTATTCTGGGTGTGCTGGATTTGATGCGGACCTCAGCGCTGACGGATCAACAAGAGCGGTATGTAAAAATCGCCGCGGCCTCGGGCGAGATTTTGCTGGAACATATTAATGAAGCTCTGGATGTCACGCGAATTGAATCTGGCGACCAGATCTTGGCGCAGAACAATTTCAATCTTGAGGGTCTCATTAGCGGGCTGATCGAAGTGCTACGTCCTTTGGCCGAGGAAAAAGGGTTGAAGCTCGTTCATCAGATCGAACCTGAATTTGACTGGGATTATGTCGGAGACAGCCTTCGCATTCGCCAAATTTTGACCAACCTTCTGGGCAACGCCATTAAGTTCACCCGCAAAGGCGAGATTTGGCTAAATGTTACGGGAATTCATGGTCAGGACGCCAGCTCACTGACTTTGACAGTGAGTGACACCGGGCCAGGGATTGCGGCTGAGGATCAGGAAAAGATTTTTGACGAATTTGTCGAGCTTGGTCATCGCGCCGAGGGGCGGCAATTGCGCGGCGACGGAATGGGGTTGGCCATTTCCCGCCGCATAGCCCGTCAGATGGATGGCGATTTGAGCGTCAGCAGTATTATTGGAATGGGAAGCCAATTCAAACTGACGATTCCGTTAATCCGGGCCAGCCGAACGGATGGCGCAAGCAGTGATTCAGAAAACCAGGACGAAAACGCGCCTGCGCAGCCGCTTGATATCATTGTGGTTGAAGATAACGCCGTAAATCGATCGGTGATGCGCGACATGCTAGGCGGACTAGGTCATTCGGTATTTGAAGCTCGCGATGGATTGGAAGCTATATCGCTGGCCAACGAGCGTGCTGCAGACGTCATTTTGATGGACATCTCTATGCCGAACATGGACGGGATCGAAGCCACCCGCCGCATAAGGACCAGCCGAGGCCCAAATGCCGCGACGCCAATCTACGGGATCACGGCCCATGGGCGTGAGGAGTATCGAGAGTTAGGGCATAGCGTGGGCATGACAGGGTTCTACGCCAAGCCAATGCGCCTTCCGGTTTTGAAAGGGCTATTGACCCGGGTCGGAGAAGCCGAACAAGTGCCAGAGGAAACGTCTACTGATGGCGTAAACACTGAAAGCCTTGCCGAACTTAGACAAGCGATAGGCCCGGATAAGCTGAACGCCGCGGTGGATCAGTTCGAGCGCGAATTATTAGAGGATATGGCCGGGGTCCAAGCCGGTGAATGCAACGCCGCCGAGAAAGAACGCCGGGCCGTCATCCACAGGTTATGCGGTGCAGCAGGAATGTTGGGGTTCGATGGATTAAACGAACGTTTGGTCGACCTTAGCAAATCCGAGATTTCAGCGTCGCAGGCTGCAACATTCTTACAAAGTGCTGCGACCGACCTCGCCTTTGCAAGAAGCGTGATCAACACTCCGGAATAATCCATTGGACCCCTATCCTTTAGGGTAGGTCCCCCCACCTTTTGTGTCCAAACCTAACCCTTTGCGAGGCAGAGTTGCTGAAAGCTTTGATCTAAAACTTGTTGTCAGAGAACGGCGCTCAGCAGGAGCGTAGGCAGCATCAAGGATCAAGTGCGATAGAAAAAGCGAAAAGCGTTATGGAAACCGGTGGCGGCGGCAAACGACGCGCGCGTGTCAAACGAAACCTTTCTTGAACCTAAGCTTCAGCCCGTACTTTTTTGCGGATGGGGCTTTGAAAAGACCAAGTAAATTGCAGCGAAATACGCTGATCGCTGCATTCCCAAGATGATCCCCTGTGTGTCCTTATGGACGTCCAATCAGCGCCGCAGAGTGCTGAAAGACGCCTCATAATAGCACAGACAGGATCAACTAGGACGCGGACGGCCCCCACCCTTGTCCGCGTCCTTTTTTAAGGGTCGGCGTCTCGGCAATCTGTCAAAATTTCGTTTTAGGAAGGTGCTTGGCCTGATTGGGACACTCTGCATCATTCTAAAAAAGCCACGTCGCGCCGCTTAATGGAGCGTGTCGGTGTTGCGCCAATCCCTGTCGCCTGCCTTAACTTGTTTCGTGAGGGGCGCGCTTAGGGTGCCCTTATCGGCAAAAAGGGATCGCGCATGTTTCTAAGCGTCTTTGATATCTTCAAAATCGGAATTGGCCCGTCATCGTCTCATACAATGGGACCGATGAGTGCGGCGGTATCCTTTCTGGATCTTTTGAAGAATGGCCTGCCTGAACCCGGTGCGGGGGCGGTCGCCCGAGTGAATTGTTCTCTCTACGGTTCGCTTGCCTTTACGGGCAAGGGGCACGCAACAGATCGCGCCGTGATCCTTGGCTTACTTGGGTTTCGCCCCGATACAATCGATGCCGATAAAGCGGAAGAAGCCGAGGTCGCGCTTGCCCAATCCAAACGCCTAACCCCTGTTGGCTTGCCAGCCCTGCAATTTGATCCATCAAGTGATGTTATCTTTGACTATGGTCCGGCTTTGCCCGGTCATGCCAATGGCATGATACTTCGCGGTTTCGATGCAGCTGGCCGGCTGTTCATGGAAGAGACATATTATTCGATCGGAGGCGGATTCATTGTGACCGCCGACGAATTGGCGGCGCAATCAGACACAAGTATCGAAACCTTGCGCGCCGAGAAATCTGCCCAGGGCTATCCTTATCCGTTTGGATCAGCACAGGAGATGCTGTCCATGGGCCGCGCCTCTGGAAAAAGTATCGCCCAGATGAAATGGGAAAATGAGGCGGCAAATTCAAATCGGGCGGCCGTGCGTAACCGGCTCGATTCCGTATGGAAGGCGATGGATGATTGCATTGACCGGGGCCTGCGGCAGACAGGGATTTTGCCGGGCGGTTTGAAAGTGCGCCGCCGCGCCAAGGACATTCATAGCCAACTTATCCGCGAGCGCGGTAACAACATGGCTCAGCCCCATATCGTAAATGACTGGATCAGCGTTTATGCAATGGCGGTGAACGAGGAAAACGCAGCTGGTGGTAAGGTCGTAACCTCGCCCACAAATGGCGCGGCTGGCGTCGTGCCTGCGGTTTTGCGCTACTATCGAGATCATTGCATTGGGGCCAGTGAAGACGGCCGCCGAGATTTCCTGATGACTGCCGCTGCGATTGGCGGGCTTATCAAGAACAATGCCTCGATTTCTGGTGCCGAAGTCGGGTGCCAAGGCGAGGTCGGATCAGCCTCTGCTATGGCTGCAGCAGGGTTATGCGCGGCCTTGGGCGGGACAAATGAACAAATCGAAAACGCGGCCGAGATCGCGTTGGAACATCACCTTGGCATGACCTGTGATCCGGTAGCCGGGCTGGTCCAGGTGCCGTGTATCGAACGAAATGGACTAGGTGCAATCAAGGCTGTTTCTGCCGCGTCGCTGGCACTTCGCGGCGATGGGCAACACTATATGCCGCTGGATAATTGTATTGAAACAATGCGTCAGACTGGCATTGATATGAGTGAAAACTACAAAGAAACTAGCAAAGGCGGCCTTGCCGTCAATTTGCCCGAATGCTGACCTGTCGTTAGACCTTTCGTAGAGTCTCGCCCTCGTCAAAAACGGCATCCATAGTCACGGCTTGGTCGCAGGGCACGCCTGCTACCCGCGCTGCAATGATTTCGGCCGCAGCACGTCCGATTTCGAAGCGTTTGGAATTCATGGTGGCAAGACGCATCGGCAATCCATCAAGTATTTCGACCGCGTTAAACCCGGCGATCCCGAGATCATTGGGCACGTCATATCCGTTCTCAAGGCAATAAAGCAGACCGCCAGCGGCAATCATGTCGTTGGAATAATGCAAGAAATCCAGATCGGGATGTTTGGTGATCATCTCTTTCGTCATCTCGCGCCCTTTGCGAAGGCCCGAGCTGCCTGAATAAAAGAGCGTATCAACCAATTCGATGTCATATTCGCGCAAGCCGATGCGGAACCCTTCCAACCGTTTCTGCGCACGGTAGTCCTCAGGCATCTTTGTGCCCATGAATCCAATTTTTCGATAGCCACGCCGCGCAATTTCGCGGGCGATGCGGCGACCCGCTGCCCGGTGGCTGATCCCCACCACAGCGTCGACTGGATCGCCATCGACATCCATCACTTCAACAACGGGAACCCCGGAATTGGCCAGCATCGCGCGGCTGGCTTCGGTATGTTCTATACCGGCGACGACCATGCCCGATGGACGCCATGACAGCATCTCATAGATGACTTTTTCTTCTCGTTCAGGGCTGTAATGCGTCGCGCCAAAGACGGGTTGCAACGGGGTGTCATCCAGCACTTTTGAAATACCAGAAAGAACCAAAGGAAAGACCGCATTCGACAAAGACGGAATAATGACGCCAACCAGATTTACCCGGTTCGAGGCAAGCGCTCCGGCGATTTTGTTTGGGACATACCCCAACGCACGGGCCGCTTCCATGACGCGCAATCGGGTCGCAGCCGACACCTCGCCGCGATTTCTTAAGACGCGGCTGACGGTCATCTCTGAGACATTTGCAGCCTCGGCGACGTCTCGTAGGGTCAGCTGTGCTCTGCCGGGCTCAACGCTTTTTGGTGGCAAGCTTCTCATGGCTCCTGCGTGATTCGTTACAATACAGTTACGCGCTTGAGACGGACTTGTCCAAAGCTCTTAGGTACAAAGCCGAATTTCCTATCTCGGCGCTTGTCAGGCACAGGCAAAACTCGATAAACCCGGCCTCGGGCGGCCCCGTGGCTCAACTGGATAGAGCAATCCCCTCCTAAGGGATAGGTTGCAGGTTCGAATCCTGCCGGGGTCACCAAACCCACCTAACTGTACGTTGATGAGCCAAAGAACAGCAAATCCTCGGCGGGTGGGCGTCTACGAAAAGGTTGAAAGCGTCCTAAGTGCCGGTGCGCTACGTTAGTCGCCGATCGTTGCAAGCCCTTCGCGAACCAAGCGCCGGACCAGCACAATTTTTCCCGCCTCATCCAGTTCGCCCGGCATATCAGCCACTGTAAAATTCTTGGCGCTGAGTGCATAGGCCAACGCGTCTTTTGCGAAGGCTGGCAGGTTAATCACTGTCCCTTGGACCGATACCGCAACGCTGTCGTCCTCACCGCCTTTGCCGGGAACATCGTTAATCCGGTAGATCAAATTTGGCCGAGCGCTAATAATGCTTGTTCTGGTTAATTCAGGTAGCTTTGCCAATTGTGACAGTTGCCCATGGGCGCGCGGCAGGCGGGTCGAGATGAAATCGTCGCGAGCGCTTTCAAGCACAGGGCCAAGGTCTGCGGATGCAAGTTTCGATTTCAGCGTTTCGAATTTGGCAGTTGCATTGGAATCGTCAAAGCCTTCGCTGGCAAAGCCGGGTGGCAGCCCTTCTCGGAACTCGGCGTCATTGAGGGCCAACATCCTCACCGCTTCGACCATGACATCGGCCCAAGTTCGGGTCATAAGGCCAGTGGTGATATGAAGTGAGGTCTGATCCGTCGACACAGCGTCATGGGTTAACCCGCGCGGGACATAGACCATGTCGCCGGGGTTCAGAACAAAGCTATCGGTTAAATCACCAATCGGCACGTCATGCGGGTTGAAGGCTTGCTCTTGAATGGGCAACACGACAGGGGTGTCATAGATCCGCCATTCCTTGGTCCCCTCGACCTGCAAAACCAGCACGTCATGCCCGTCGTAATGGGCTTTGAAGCCCTGACTATTGGCAGGTGTGAAGTAGATATTGGTCTGCACTCGGGCCGAAAAAGTCCGCTCTAAGGCGCGGCAGAAATTCGCAAGTTTTGGCAGACGTTCCTGTAGATTCGACAGGATGATCGTGGCGCCCTCGGCAAATAGCTGATTGACCGCGACAGAATCTACAAAGCCACTGCCATAGGCAAAATCTTCGGATGTAATGGTCTTGTCGGCTTGCGTAACGTTAACCTCGGGAACTGACAGGCCAAGCGTTGTCAGTGCCCAATCGATATCCTTGCTGGACAGAAGCTTCGAATAGTAATCGGGTTGATCCCGTCGAATGACGAGGTGCTTTTTTTCGAAAGAGTCCCGAAAAAACTGTTCTTTGGATACCGGCGCGATGGCCTGTTCGAAATCCATGGTCACAACAAGGGCCCTCCATTCGATATTCCGGCCTTTTGTCAGCTATGCTCAGATTGTCGTCTGGCGCAACTGCGGCCACTCCCGAGCGCACGGTGTATCATTGACAATTACGTGCATGAATACTATATTTGTGTCAACGAAACAATTACACATGGATGGCTTGAAAGGCAAACCATGCCAAAGCACATGAAAAAGGGTCAAAAAACATTGACCGACACAGATATCACTACCAGCCGCCCCGGACGCCGCGCTTTTTTGGGGTTGATGGTTGCGGGCGGCGCTGCTGCTGTTAGCTCCGGTCAGGCGCAAGCGGCTGACACTGATTCCGGCGGAAATTATTCGGACGCACCCAACTGCCCCAGAGGCATTGGAGGCGTCTACACCGGTTCCTCTGATTTCGACGCGGGATCAAATGCGGATGCCGGCGGCTTTGGCCGTGGTGCACCCTATTGTTAAGTGGCAACCATATTCGAGCGTTCTGATTGAAATCAAAATGTGATAAACGATGACCGCCAGAATGTAATCTCCACATGAGGGCGGTTTTGATATGAGGAATGAGGGCGATGCCCAAGACACCCAAAACGCTTGTTGATGACGATATTGAAACGGTGCAGCCAGCCCGCCGCCGGTTTCTTGGTATGGCAGCGGCTGGTGGCGCTGTCGCGCTGTTCCCGGGACAAGCTCAGGCTGCCGATGGAGATACAGGGGCTTGGTCAGACGGCGCTACTTGCCCCCGAGGTTCGGGCGGCACTCGCACAGGGTATACAGATAGCGACAATGGCGCGATCTCGGATCGCAGCGGTTTTGGACGCGGTCGGCCCAACCGCTGTTAGACCATCCGGATCACATCCTTGTCGATCGACAGCATGTAGCCGCGCCTCGCGATGTTTTTGACCAATAACTCACTGACCATCTGATTGCCGAGAGAATCACGGAGGCGTTTGATGCGCGTTGCGCCCGCCGCCTCTTCACATTCTGACGCATCCTTGCCAGACACCATGCCCTCAAGTTCCGCCCCTGAAAGCACGTCATCATCCATACGCGCCTCGGCCAAGACTGACAGTGTTTCCATGGCGGCGTTGGTCAGCTTGAATTCCATATTGTTTAGGTAGACGACTCGTTCTTCGCGACTGACGATCAGCGAGTTGACCTGAATGCCCGATTTCTCGATCTCGCCCATGCGCTTGTTAAGCGTGATAATCGTGATCAGAAACACGAGGCAGGCAATAAGCAAGCCCGTGGCGAAGATGATCAGCACGAAAATAATCGCGCGGTAGCTTGCCAGAACCTTACCGAAAGTGGTGCCGGATTGCGCGAGAATCTCTAGCAGCGTGATCGACTCGGTCGTGGTCAGAGCGTCATTGACGATAAAGATCTCTTCGACCGCATCGTTAAACGCATTGGCGTCTGGCAGATAGGAAAACAAAAGAACCGCGGCAGCGGCCAAAATGGCCACGACGGCAATGATTCCAATTTGAACGACCCGGGTCCCTGTGACCCGCGATTCAGTAGCGGAGGTAGAATTGTCCTGCACGCGATCTCCTCGACTCCAAACCGGCCTCGTCAAAGACCGACATCACTTCCAGGAGTTCCCAGCCACCTGACAGGCGACCCGAGATATTCGAGACGGCACCGCCAACAGAGCAGGCAGAATCTGGCAACTCAATCACACCGTAATGCAGGCGGAGCGGGTTATCCATCTTTGCCTTGTAATCTGCAAAGCAATTTGCGTGGGCTGATGTGGCGAAGCCTAGGAAGGCGAGAGTAAGGATGAGCTTTTTCATAATGGCTCTGAGTTAGGCCCGAAGCCGCTTGTCATTCAATATCAATTCGAGATTTGGGGGCCGTTATCGGATATCTGCGCGCTGATATTGCCTGTCTTTCAAGGCGTCTTCCAAGTTGGGGGCATCGACCTGCGATGTTGCGGGTCCGCATCCTGTCCATGAAGACATTGGAGACTCCAGATGTTTAATCGAATTTCAAAAATGCTTGCGGTTGCAAGCGTCAGCACGGCTGTTGCCTTGGGCGGAATTACCGCCACTGCCACGCCTGCACAGGCTGATAACGAAGACCTGCGCCGTTTTCTTGGCGGAGCAGCAGCCTTGATTGTTCTGGGCGCGATAATCAATGAGCATAATGACCGCCGCGATCCGCCTCACTATTCAGGTCACCCGCGTCCGCATCCGCACCCACAGCCAAATCGCCACGACACGCCCAGCCTGATTGCACCATCGGCCTGTTTCCACATGTTCCGTGGCCCCCACGGAAACCATCGGGCATTTGGCGTGCACTGCATGCATGACAATGTTCGTCACGTGAACCTATTGCCAAGTTCTTGCATCGAACGTGTCTTTACCTATCAGGGCTGGCGCCAAGTTTATGACGCCCAGTGTCTGCGTCGCCACGGCTGGTCGCGCTCTTAAATCCAATTGATCTCCACCCAATTCTTGTTTCGAGCAGTGCGGTGGACTGGCGGCAGAGCATGTCTCTGCCGCCTTTTTTATTTGAGCCTAACGACAGGAAGTGGTTTTTGGCAGGATGAGCGAAAAACCTGATTTCACTTTCGAGACCCGAATCGGCGGGCGCGTGGCCGGACTGGATGAGGTGGGCCGCGGGCCGTTGGCCGGCCCGGTATTGGCCGCGGCCGTCGTTTTGGACCCGCATCATATTCCCCAAGGTCTAAACGATTCCAAGAAGCTTAGCGAAAAACGACGGGATACCTTGGCCGCACAGCTTTATGAATGTGCCGACGTTTCCATTGGGCGGGCCGAAGTGGAAGAGATCGAAGAGATCAACATTCTTCAAGCCTCACTTTTGGCGATGCGCCGCGCGCTTGAGGGGCTGGCTGATCCGGCCGATCACGTTTTGGTTGATGGTAAGTTCCTGCCCAAAGGGCTGAACATCCCTGCGACGCCGCTCATCAAGGGTGATACACGTAGCGTGACCATTGCAGCGGCTTCCATCGTCGCCAAAGTCGCTCGCGACGAAATCATGTGTGCATTAGCGCAACAGTATCCCGGCTATGGCTGGGAGAAGAACGCCGGATATCCCACTAAACAGCATCGTGAGGCTTTGATCGCGCTTGGTCCGACCCCTCACCATAGACGTACATTCAAAACCGTCCACAACATCTTGTATCAAGATAAAACTACAAGTCACTGATTCAAAAAAGAAATTGACGAAGAATCACCTTTGACTCATCCTTAGGCCATAAATGAGCGCCCAAAAGAGGCGCCGAAATTGAGGCAGTGATGACGAAACATAAGGGGCCGGAGGCAATGACGCTTCCGTTGAATAGTATATTGTCCGGAGACTGCATCGAAGAGATGCGGGCGCTACCGGAGAACTCGGTGGATCTGATTTTTGCGGATCCTCCCTATAACTTACAGCTGAAGGGCAACTTGCACCGACCCGACAACTCGTTGGTTGATGCGGTGGATAATGACTGGGACCAATTCTCCAGTTTCGGGTCCTATGACAGCTTTACCCGCGACTGGCTGGCCGCCGCACGGCGTATCCTAAAACCTAACGGCGCGATCTGGGTGATTGGCAGTTATCACAATATTTTCCGTGTCGGGGCCGAGCTGCAGAACCAAGGTTATTGGATTTTGAATGACGTCGTTTGGCGCAAATCCAACCCCATGCCCAACTTCCGCGGCAAGCGCTTTACCAATGCTCATGAGACGATGATCTGGGCGTCAAAATCCGAAGGTGCGAAATACACGTTCAATTACGAGGCTTTGAAGGCCCTTAACGAAGGCGTTCAGATGCGGTCCGACTGGGTCCTGCCAATCTGCAATGGCCATGAGCGGATCAAGAACGCCCAAGGTGATAAGGCGCATCCGACCCAAAAACCGGAAAGCCTGCTGCACCGGCTTTTGGTTGCGACAACCAATCCCGGTGACGTGGTACTGGATCCCTTCTTTGGAACAGGGACGACCGGTGCTGTCGCCAAGAAACTGGGCCGCGACTATATTGGGATTGAGAGGGAAGCAGATTACCGCGAAGTGGCTGAGAAGCGTTTGAAGTCAATTCGCAAATATGACCGTACTTCGCTGGAGGTCACTCAGTCAAAACGTGCCGAACCGCGCGTTCCCTTCGGCCAATTGGTCGAGCGAGGGTTGCTTAATCCCGGCGAAGAACTGGTTAGTCCGCGCGGCAAAGTGGCCAAGATCCGTGCCGATGGGTCATTGGTGATATCCGGAACAAAAGGCTCAATCCACCAGATCGGGGCCAAGCTGGAAGGCGCGCCATCTTGCAACGGTTGGACCTATTGGCATTTCCGCCGCGATGGCAAAACCGTCCCGATTGACTTGCTGCGTCAGCAAATCAGATCAGAAATGCGTGGCTAACGAACGCCTATTCAAAGAACACCGCCCGTGCCTGCGGCCACTCGCCACTGGCACGACCTTACCTCGCTAATCTCTGATTGGCGGGGTCTTTTTGTACGAGTTGACAAAGTTCGATCACCCTACTAGTAGGTAGGTATGAATACAAAAGCCGCCCTTCTTAATCACGCAGAAACGTTGGCCCGTACCAAAGGGTTTGATGCGTTTAGCTATGCCGATCTGTCCCGTGAAATCGGCATTAGAAAGGCCTCGATTCACTACCATTTCCCGAGCAAAGCGGATTTGGCGGCTGAGCTGATTGCCCGTTATAGCCAAAGGTTCTTCGATCAACTTGACGATCTGCAAACCGAATCCGCTTCGGCGGCCGAGCAGCTTCTGGGTTACCTTTCTATTTATCGCAATGCGCAGGCCGATTGTGGACAGCTATGCCTCTGTGTTGCGTTTGGCGCTGGGCGTGACAGCTTTGGACCGGATGTTTTGGTTCGGTTGGATCGCTTCCACCGCCAATCCATAGATTGGTTAACGGCGCTGTTTACGCGGGCCAAAAATGACGGGACCATTTCTGGGGAAAATACCCCAGATATTGATGCAAAGGCCTGTCTTGCCCTCGTCGAAGGCGCGCAACTGATCGCGCGCGCGTCAAAGGACCCCAGCCTTTTTGATGCTGCGGTCCAATCTCTTACGAACCGAATCCCCGCAAAGGAGACCCCATGCGACTGAACGCTGATTTTTCGCAACGTGTCGTGATCCGGCCTGACAATTATTCGTGGGTCGATTCCCCCGCTTCTGGGGTGCGGCGCATGATGCTGGACCGGATCGGTGACGAAGTTGCGCGCGCAACAACCATCGTTGAATTCGCCCCAAACAGCCAATTTGATGCCCACACGCATGGAGGCGGCGAGGAGTATTTTGTTCTAGAGGGCGTCTTTTCGGATGAAAGCGGTAATTTTCCAGCAGGAAGCTATGTCCGAAACCCGATTGGGACCTCGCACAAGCCGCATGTTGGGCCGGAGGGGTGCAAAATTCTGGTCAAGCTGCATCAGTTTGCCGATGACGATGTTGAGCAAAAGGCCATCGACACGCACATCACCCCTTTTTCGCCTGGGTCGGTCCCTGGTTTGACGGTCCTACCGCTCCATAGTCACGGAACTGAAAACGTCGCGTTGGTTCGGTGGGCACCGGGAACCAATTTCGTGCCGCATCAGCATTGGGGCGGCGAAGAGATATTTGTATTAGAGGGCGTCTTTCAGGACGAACATGGCGATTATCCGGCTGGAACGTGGTTAAGAAGTCCGCATTTGAGCCAGCACAAACCCTGGTCGGATCAAGGGTGCCTGATCTATGTGAAAACAGGACACCTTACAGACGATCCCGCCTAAAAAGTGCTGCGCGGCGCTGGATTGGTGGCCTTGTTGTAAGGTTTCCAATCTTCGATTTCCGGATAATATCTCCGCCGCCAGTCGCGTACACGCGGGTTCATCCGTGCGCGCCAAAGTGGCGGAATCAACGCCATCGCGGTCATCGCGGGATATCCCATTGGCAGTTGCGGTGCCTCATCTGCGTCATAGGTTTGTAGCAAAGGAAACCGTCTTGCTGGTTTGAAATGGTGATCTGAATGGCGCTGAAGATTGATCAAAAGCCAATTGGTCACGCGGTGCGACGCGTTCCAGCTGTGGCGCGGTTTCACGTGTTCGTATTTGCCATCACCCAAGTATTTGCGGGTAAGGCCGTAATGCTCGACGTAATTTGTAAGCTCCAGAAACGAAATCGCGAAAAATGCCTGTAAAAGTAGTAGGATAAGCCCCTCAAGGCCGCCTGCGGCAATGGCCAAAACGACCACTGCCAATTGCAATACCCAGTAACGCCAAAACGGGTTTTTGCGGTGGTGCCAAGGCAGGTTCCTGCGGGCCAGCATCGCCTTTTCTGCCTTAAAGGATGAGATCAGGCTCTCGCGCAAAACACGGGGGAAGAACCTATGAAACCCTTCGTTATATCTGGCCGTTACCGGGTCTTTTGGGGTGCCAACATGCGTGTGATGCACCAGCAAATGCTCGCTTCTAAAATGACTATAGAGGACTGAGGCCATCAAGAGATCGCCCAGCCAGCGCTCAATCTGGGGTTTTTGGTGCATCAACTCATGCGCATAAACGATGCCAACAGCGCCGGACATCAGGCCCACGCCATAGAAAAGCAGGATCTTTTCCCAGACCGAAAGGTGATCCGTCTGCGCTGTGTACCAGATCAGACCCATCATGGTGACACTTTGCAGGGGGAACCAGATCAAGGTGATCAAACGATACCAGAAAAGGCTGCTATCGGGAGTGTCCGGGTCAGGATTTTGAGTATTGGCCCCGCCGACGGCATCCAGAATTGACGTCAAAACAAGCGTATAAATGGGTGCGAGCCAAAGCACCCAGCCGCCCGAGATCGCGCCAAGCCAAACCAAAGGCACCAACAGGATCGTTATCCAGAAGGGCAGAGCGTTTTGCAGTTTTGAAACCTGATCATCAGGGGTCATGGATGGCCTTTTTGGCTTGGTCTTCTGGGTTTCGCGCCGTGCATCAGCGCCTTTGTGTCAGTGTTGCGCAAAGCGGCTCTGTGCTCAATCCTGATCAGGCACGGGGCGCGCAAGGTCAAAGGCTTTGCGCATAACGGTCGGCAGGTCCGAGGGACGGAAATTGGCAGCAGGCAAATAGGCACCGCGCGTGGGCGTGCCACTGGTTTCGGCGCGCATAAGGCGCAGTTTAAGATGGAAATGGGTAAAGGTGTGGCGAACTTCCTGACCGGTATCGTGCCAGTTTGCATCAACCGGCGGGGCAGGGGCCGGATCGCCCTCAGTCCACTCGGTTGTTGGCCAGCCCAGCATACCGCCCAAAAGGCCCTTTTCTGGGCGGGTTTCCAAAAGCCAAGCGCCGTCCGGGTCACGCGCCAGATAAGCAATGCCGTAGCGGGTCGGTTTGGGTTTCTTCGGCGTTTTGGCTGGTAGATTGGCGGCGATACCTAAGTCCTGTGCGCGGCAGACAGGCCGCAAGGGGCAGATCCCACAGGCCGGATTGCGCGGGGTGCAGATGGTGGCACCAAGATCCATGACCGCTTGGGCATGATCGCCAGGACGCTGTGCCGGGGTCAGGCGCGCGGCATGCTCCTTAAGAATAGGTTTTACGGCGGGCAGCGGATCGGATTCCGCAAACAGGCGCGCCATAACCCGTTCGACATTGCCATCCATCACAACAGCGGGCTGGTCAAAAGCGATCGAGGCAATGGCCGCCGCCGTATATGGGCCAATCCCTGGCAGTTTTAGTAGCGCGTCTTCCGTTGTAGGGAACACGCCGCCATGTTCCGACGCCACGACGCGGGCGCATTTCAATAGGTTGCGGGCGCGGGCGTAATAGCCCAACCCCGCCCATGCCGCCATCACATCGGCATCTTCTGCGGCAGCTAAGTCTTCAACGGTTGGCCAGGTTTCAGTGAATTTGACGAAATAGGCACGCACGGCGGCAACAGTGGTTTGTTGCAGCATGACCTCGGACAACCATACGAAATAGGGATTGGGCATCGTGCCGGCTTTCCGGTCCGCAGGGCCAACGCGCCACGGCATGGCGCGGGCATGGGAATCATACCATTCCAGCAGCTCCTCACTATATGAATAGTCACGCACCTGTTATCACCTCAGACTGATTTGCCCCATTGGTTCGGACATGAATGCAGGATAGTTTGATAAGCGAAAGAGGAAAGAGCATGCCCCCCCGCGCCCGCCCAAATTCTGCCCCGCCAGCCCGCCGAAAGCGCGGCTTTGAAGCCGCGTCCAAACTGGTCGCGCCTCAATTGCGTGGGCCGATGGAAAAGCGCGGCTTTGCCGAGGCCAAGCTTTTGACCCATTGGGCCGAGATTGTCGGGCCGGAAATAGCGTCAACGGCGCGTCCCGTCAAAATCCGGCATAGCCGTGGGAATTTCGGCGCCACGCTTGTACTGCTGACCACTGGCGGGCAAGCGCCACTACTAGAGATGCAGAAAGATATCATCCGGTCCAAGGTCAATGCCTGCTACGGCTATAACGCTGTGTCGCGGGTACAGATCACTCAGACCGCGCCGACCGGATTTGCCGAGGGGCAGGTGGCTTTTGCCGCGAAACCCAAAGAGGCCAAGGCCCCTGATCCCGCAGTATTTGCCGCCGCAAAGGCGGCTGCGGACCCAATTGAGGACGAAACTTTGAAACAGGCGCTTGAACGTCTGGCGCAGAACGTCCTAACCAAGAACAGACATTAAGGAGAGATATTTATGGTCCGTAAACTGACCTTGCCCGTAATTGCGGGGCTTTTGATCGCTGCAGCCGGATACGTTGTTTATGACAGCGGTGTTTTGGGCGGCACTGAACGTGCTGACACGACCTCGCAGCCGTTGATGGCGGCAAGCGCGCAAGAGGCTGGCGTAGAAGAAGCGCCCGCAGGCGAAGGCGACGACGTCGTTGTGCAAGAGATGATTCTGGGCAACCCCGACGCACCGATCACTGTGATCGAATATGCGAGCCACACTTGCCCGCATTGCGCGCATTTCCACGAAACGATCTATCCAGATTTCGAAGCGGATTATATCGATTCCGGTGAAGTACAATTCATCCTGCGTGAAGTCTATTTTGACCGCTACGGTCTTTGGGCCGGCATGGTTGCCCGTTGTGGCGGGCCGCTGCGCTATTTCGGCATGGTCGAGATGATCATGGAAGGGCAAAGCGAATGGACCCAGGGCGAACCGGCACAGATCGCTGAAAACCTGCGCCGCATTGGCCGCAGCGCCGGCCTGACCGATGATGCGCTTGACGCTTGCTTGACCGACAACGCGATGGCCGAAGCTCTGATCGCAGTTTCGATGGAGAATGCCGAGGCGGACGGCGTGCAGGGCACGCCCAGTTTTGTCATCAATGGCGAGACCTACAGCAACACCGAATTCTCGCGTGATTACGCTGAGATCCTTGACGGTTTGATTGCAGAAGCGGCTGAGTAAGCCCGTCCAACTAACGCGCTTAACTAATGTGACCGACCGGCCTTTGTGCCGGTCGGTTTGGTTTTGGGATCTTCAGTTGGACGTGGAACTATCCGTCGCCAAAAAGTGCCGTCCAACGGGCATATGCCTCTGGCGGCCAAGTTTCTTTGACGTTGTAGAAATTTTCAAAGGCAGGAATGTCGGTATTCAGCGGCACCCAAGGCTGTTTGGCCGAAGTAAAGATCTGAACTGTTGGCGGGCAAGCTTCTGGCGTTGTCAGGGTCCCGACGCGGAAGTGGCGCAGCTTACCCTGTCGCACCAAGTAATTCGAGCAGAGCGCGGTGCCGCAATGGGCGCAACTTGTGATGACTTGCCCATTGCCGCTTGGCGTCGGCAATGTTGTCTCGGATGTTGGTCCATCGATTGTCACATGATCGGTTTCTATGATCGCGTTGATCGCATAGGCGGCGCCGGACAGGCGTTGGCAATCTGTGCAATGGCAGCAATGCACGGCCATAGGCTTTGCGCTGAGTGTGTAGCTTACCGTCCCGCAGGCGCAGCGTCCTTTTAGCATGGTGGATCCCCCTAATTTTTCGGCATTATAGCACAAAAGCCAGCTTTAGGCTTCGTCCGAATAATGAGGAAGCAGCCGAGCCAAAGCGGCATCCAGCGCTGTCCAATCTGATATTTCCAGCCGCACCGGCAGGGTCAACACGCGCCGCTTGAACCGCTTTGGCAGGCGAACTGCGTCTTTTTCGGTTGTGATCAGCTGGGCGTTTTTCATGAAGGCCGATTGCTCAATCCGGCTGATCAGCGTGTCATTTAGCGGCTGATGATCCGACAATGCTTCGCCGTGAACCAAATCTGCGCCCAAACTTTTGAGGGTCGCAAAAAACTTTTGCGGATGGGCGATACCAGCAAAGGCATAAAGCTTGCGGCCCTCAAAGGACATGCCAGTCGCCAGAGGATTGAGGCGGCCGGTAAGATGGGGAAGGGTGAGGTCTTGGCCCCAGGTGTCCTCAAAGCGCGCCTGTGCTTTTGGCCCGCCAATAGACAGCAGCAAATCGGCCCGTGAAAGGCCGGTCTCAACTGGTTCGCGAAGCGGGCCCGCAGGAATGCAGCGACCATTGCCAAACCCGCGCAACGCGTCGGCGACGATGATCGAAAGGTCTTTGTGCAGGCTAGGGTTCTGGAACCCGTCATCCAGCAAGATCACCTCAGCCCCGGCATCTACCGCCGCCCGAGCGCCAGCGAGGCGGTCTTTAGCGACACAGACAGGCAAAAAAGCGGCCAGCAGCAAGGGCTCATCCCCCACCAGATCGGCAGTGTCATTGCGTTCATCCACAAGATGCGGGCCCTCGACACTGCCGCCATAGCCGCGTGAAACCACATGAGGTTTTACACCGCGCGCAATCAGGCGTTCGGCCAATGCGATGACTGTTGGGGTCTTGCCAGTTCCACCCGCATTCAGGTTGCCAACGCAGATCACCGGCACTGCCAACTTTTCGTGCGGTCCTGCTGCCAACCGCTTGGCGGTGGCGCGCGCATAAAGCGCGCCGAGGGGCGATAGCCCCTTGCTGATTACGCCGTCAGGCTTGTGCCAAAATCGCGGGGCCTGCATCAGCCTGCGCGCCGTTCGGACCGGTCAAGATGGTCCGTAATCAGATCACTTGCCTGATCGGTTACGGTTGCCCCGGCCGAGCAGACCTCCCATGCGGCGTGGGCTGCTGCCGCGGCGACATCTGGATTCAACAGGTCATTCACTGCCTCAGCCATCGATGCTGGGGAAGAGATCAGGCGCGCGGCGTTGGCTTCCGACAAACGTTGGAAAATATCGACGAAATTGCTCACATAGGGGCCATGCAATATCGCTGATCCAAGCGCGGCAGGTTCAAAAGGATTATGCCCACCAATAGGTTCCAACGATCCGCCAACGAAGCTGATCGGGGCGATGCGATACCAAAGCCCAAGTTCGCCCATCGTGTCAGCCAGATAGACCTGATCGTCGCCGGCGATGTCTTCGCCCTTCGAGCGCCGTGCATATTGAACACCACGCCGGTCCAACATTTCCGCCAACTCATCGCCGCGATGGGGATGACGGGGGACGATCACCAGCAAAAGCCGGGGATTGCCGCGCAGGGCAATTGCATGGGCATCTAACGCCACGTCTTCTTCGCCAGGGTGGGTCGAGGCGGCCAACCAAACCGGCCGTCCGTTTAACACTCTGGCCAAGCGTGTGCGTTCGTTTTCATCGCAAGGCAGGGCGGCTGCGCCCTCTTTCAACGTGCCTGTGACTTTCAGACGGCTCATCGGCAGGCCCAAACGGCGCAAATATCCGGCCGTAATGTCATCTTGCACATGCGCTTCGTCAAAACGGCGCACAAGTGCGCGGGCCATGCCACGTAGAAACCGCCACCGGTCATGGCTGGTTTTAGACATCCGAGCATTAATCAATAACATAGGAATGCCACGGGATTTGGTTTCGCAGATCAGCGAGGGCCAAAATTCCGATTCTGTCCAGATGGCCAGATCGGGTTTCCAATGATCAAGAAACCGCCGGACAAAAGGCATCGCATCCACCGGGATGAACTGGTGAAAGGCTTCTGGAGGTAAGCGGGCGGACATGACTTCGGCCGACGTGACTGTGCCCGTGGTTACAAGAAATTTCAATTCCGGCCGGTCTTCTGCAAGGCGGCGGATCAGTTCCAAAAGCGAGAGAGATTCGCCCACGGAGGCAGCGTGAAACCAGACAAGCGGACCATCGGGGCGCGGGCGGCTTGCAATGCCGCGTCTCTCGTCCAAACGTTCGGCATCTTCTTTGCCTGCATCCAAACGCGCCGCAAGTTTGCGTTCGGCATAGCCGGTGGCGCGGGCGGAAAAGGCCAGATAAAGGGCGAGGGCAGGGGAAAAACTCATAAGTGGATTTGGGCCTAGGCTGGGGGCTATTGGGCGCGACGAAACCCTATGGATTTACAAGGCAGGGTCAAGACCATCCTCGTCCAGCGGCTGGCCAGAGCGCCGCGCCATCAACCGGGCATGCAACCCCGGTTCCGCAGCAATAACGCCGGGGACACGTGGTTTGGCGTTGTTGAAGCGCAAAGCTTGACCTGTTCGATCCAGAACGCGGCCCCCGGCCTCTTGCACAATCAAAGTGCCCGCCGCGATATCCCATTCCCAAGACTGGCGAAGCGTCAACATCCCGTCAAAGCGACCCTGACCGACCAAAGCCATGCGATAAGCCAGAGACGGGCGGTAAGTGCGCCTGAATAATGGTGTTCCGCCCGGCCAATTTTCAGCGTCCATATTCGGCCGCGCCGCAAGAACCTGCGTTTCGGTCTCTGGCTTTGGCATCGCGACTTGCAAGGCCTCTCCATTAAGTTGGGCACCAAAGCCCAGTCCTGCCGTATAAAGCCGGTCGAGCATTGGCAGATATACGACACCCGCCGTGACCACACCATTTTCGACGACAGCCAGCGAATGTGAAAAGCTACGTTCCCCAGCAATAAAGCTGCGCGTGCCGTCAATTGGGTCGACTACAAAAACACGCTGTTTTGACAGGCGGCCCAAATCATCTTCGGTTTCTTCAGACAACCAACCATAATCGGGACGGGCCGCCAACAGGTTCGCGCGCAGCATTTTGTCAATTGCCAAATCGGCCTCGGTGACTGGACCGTGGCCATCCGGTTTATCCCACATCTCAGGGTCTTCACGCCAATATTGTTTGGCGATGCGGCCTGCCTCTTGGGCGAAATCAATCAGAAGGGAGAGGTCATCCGCCGGCAAGCGTCATCCCCTCGACCAAAAGCGATGGAACAACGCGGCTTAGATGGGGGCGGGCGTCATTTGCGGGCTGCACGCTGCCCAGCATATCGCGGAGATTGCCCGCCACAGTGCACTCATTAACGGGGTATGTGATCTCGCCGTTCTCAACCCAAAACCCCGAAGCCCCGCGGGAATAATCGCCGGTATTGGGGTTAATTGAAGACCCAATAAGGCTGGTAATCAAAAGCCCGGTGCCCATTTCAGAGATCAAATCCGCGCGCGTTTTGTCCGACTGCGTCAACGCGATATTTGACACGCTTGGGCTAGGAGGGTGCGAAAGGCCGCGCACTGCGTTTCCAGTTGAACTCAGGCCCAATTTGCGCGCGGTTCCAAGGTCCAGCGTCCAACTGGCCAGCGTGCCATCCTCAACCAAGACGCGGCGTGTTGCGGGCAGGCCTTCGGCATCAAATGGGCGGGACCCCGCACATCTTGGGCGGCCGGGATCTTCGATAAGGGACAGCTCGGCCGGCAAAACAGCTTCGCCCATGGCATCACGCAACCAACTGGCGCCGCGCACAATCGCGCTGCCATTGATGGCTTGCAGGAGATGGGTGATCAGGCTCGAAGCGATGCGTTCGTCATAGAGTACCGGAAAGGCACCGGTTCGCGGCTGGCGTGCGCCCGCGCGTTGCAAAGTGCGTTCGGCAGCTGTGGCACCGACATAGTCCGGTGACGGTAGGTCAGCGTGATAGACGCGCATCTCTCCGTAGTGGTCACGCTCCATTTCCGTGCCGGTGCCGGTTATAGCCACACAAGACAAAGCATGATCAGACCGCGAGAAATCGCCGGAAAACCCATTTGTTGCCGCGAAATGTCGGGTGCGACGGCCAAACGCGGCGCTGGCTGATTGGACTTGTGAGATACCTTCATAACGCATCGCAGCAGCTTCGGCCTGGCGGGCAGCCTCTTCCAGTGCAGCGGGGTCGGGGTCGTCGCCGGGATCGTTCATATCGAGCGCATCGATATCCCACGCTGTTGCCAGTTGATCCGGTTCAGCAAGGCCAATCGTGGGATCCTCTGGCGCTTCGCGGGCCATGGCAACCGCGCGTTCGGCCATTTCAGTCATGGTCTCGGGCCGCGTGTCGGAAGCGGAAACGCAAGCCTGTCGCTGACCGACCAAAACACGCAAGCCAATTTCGGCCCCTTCCGAGCGTTCTGCATGCTCTAAAGCGCCGTTCAGCACATCGATGGACAAAGACGTGCCCCGTGTTGCAATCGCATCCGCCGCGTCTGCGCCTGCTTTTGTGGCGGCCTCAAGCAAAGCATGGGCCAGATCTTGCGGCGTTTGGGTCATATCGGGATCCTCTTGTTCTGACCCCGAGAGGTAGTGCGCCCCGGATCAAGGCGCAAGGGCGCGCGTATTATTGCAGGGGAATGCCGTTTGCGGAAACGCCGCCGTCAGCGCTGAAGACGAACTCGCTTGTGTAGCTGTCGGGGGTGTCAGTCGGCAAAGTGGCCATCGCAATCATCCCGCGCGCCATCAACGCATTTGCCGGGGCGATCAGACCGGCCTCAAGAAAGGAAGAGATTAGGGCATTCGCACCTGTCAGTTGCAGGTCTAATTGTCCAACAGGAATCAGATCCGGCAAAGTGCCCAAAAAGTCGAGACCACCGCGTAACGCGTAAGACGCGCCACCACCGTCAAAGGCGAATTCATTGATTGTAATGTGACGGGGCGTTGTTAGGCTTTGCAACTCGGGTGATGATGTGGCGAGCATAATTAGGTTATCAATCAACATGTCTGTGTCGACCAAAAATGATATTGGGCTTCGATCGATATGGCCGCCGGGATCGACATGGTCCCAAACGGACTCTGTCGTCGTCAATTCAGACAGATGAAACTGAAAACTCAATGGTTCGGAAAAAGTTGTACCCGGCAATAAAGACGACATCCCCAAATCTATGCGATTTACATCAAACAACATTGGGAAGGGCAAATCGGGCAGGCCCAGCAAAACTTGTGTTTCGTCAACGCCTAGGTCGAAGTTCATGCTAGCGTCAGAGATATCAAACATCATTCCGCCAGCAGCGTTCAGAATTCTAATTTCTACGGGGCCGAGTATGTTCCGAGACGAATAATTGAAGTCCAAACTCTCGTAGGAAACCGCCATTTCCATTTCGTCGATGAACGCGTTGTCATCAACCCTTTCTGGATTGCCCCCAAAACTGGCACCTATTGGCGATAGGAACGCACTGAAACTCGGTTGATCAATTGAAACCGCAAACACGATGGGCATCTGATCGTATTCTGGTGGTTGCGCCGAGGCGCCAGAAAGCTCTAAGTGACTGCTGCTACCGCTCATGTTGCCGACGATATGCTCTGGGTCGCGAAGGTCGATGATTTCGCGCATTTGGACATCTGTTACGACAAATTGGGCGTCTATGGGCGGGAATGACGGCCCTTCGATAATGGTCATTTCAACGGTGATACGATCAGCGGTGTTTTCTAAGACGAGGTTATCTGGGTCACCTGACGCGATGCCGATGAAATTTTCAGACGAAAGGCTGGCGGACTCAATCTCGTAAAAGTCAAATAAGGGCGACTCCCGATAGTGCCACTCGATATGCACGGTGCCATCATCTTGGTTGGTCAAGATCGCATCGGCGAAACTGAAAGTTTCACCTGTTACGAAAGACGTGGCGGTCAAATCATGCAAGATGATCCCGGTCTCTGTACGCTCTTCGGATGCAGAAAAATTTATGTCGGTGGCGGACATATATGTCTGGTAAGCGGCCCAAAAATCCTCGGCCGTTATGTCCGCGCTGGCGGGGGACGCAAACATGGCAACTGCCAGTGCAGACAGGGTCACGAGTTTTTGAGCCATCGGGCATACCTCTTACGATTTAGGAAACAGCCTAGCTTTGGGTCGCTTTGCCATCAACGCAATTAAAAAACCCCGGAACTTGTCCGGGGTTTTTTGGTTTAAAAAGAAAGCGCTTATTGCAGCGGTACACCATTTGCGGTGATCGACCCGCCGGGGCCAAACCCGATGGTCGAGTTGTAGCTGTCAGGGCTGGCACCCGGGATTGCGAACATGCCCAAGAGGCCGCGGGCCATGCCGGCTTGTTGGGGCGGCAGAATGCCAATCTCAGCAAGTGTGCCGATCAGAGTATTTCCGCCTGACAGGCTTACGTCGATCTCTCCGATAGGAACGGGAGCGAATGGGCCGGGCTCAAAATCCAACTGACCTGTAGCGTTCAGTTCGGTGTCCGCGACCGAGACGAACACCTCATTGATGATAACCTGCTGCAGCTCGCCGAAGGGGCTGAGGAAGTCAGGTTCTGGGACCGACGGATCGATGGTGAATGCGAAGAGATTGAAGATGTCCCAGAATACTTCGGCGCTACCGGTGAGGTCTGCGCGCAGATTGGCCGGATCGCGTGGCACAACATGGCCGGGATCAAAAAGGGACCAGACTGTTTCGCCGAGCGTCAGGTTTTCGTAGTTCACATCAAGGGCAATGTCTGTCGGCGCGCCGAGTGGGCGGATCGGGAAGGTCGCATCGAAGGCCATCATGTCCGAACGGAATGACATTGGGACGGGCGCTGAGCTGACAGTCAAATCCACCACAACGTCGCTTTCCGACATGTCGAGATTTGCAACGCCATCCGAAATGATGCCAAAAAAGTGACCGTCAATTGCGCTCGCTGCCAGATCCACAGTCTCAAACGGAGAAGAATAGCCAAATTGAACTTGGGCCGATTCAAACGTCACGCGGGAATCGGCAAATGCGCCATCCGCATAGGCCACGAAATTCATCAACCCTGGAATGATCGGCAGACGAGTTTCAGAGTCCACGTCAAAGCCGTCAATATTGACCTCAAAGTTGCCGACGGGCGCCTCAAGTTCTTCAATCAAACCAGAAAGCGAAATCGCCCCGATAGCGGCCGTGGATTGGCCAGATAATTCACCCGGCTGGCGCAGGTCAAAGCTCATGTTTCCGGCATAATCTTCGATCATGGCCGCTACGGTGAATACAGTATCCATTTCGCGAACCTCGAGATCGGCGATCTGGAGCGAATTCGCAAAGAAGTTATAGGTGATGAATTGCGGCTCGCCTGACGCAACACCTGAGGTGCCGTCCTGTTGAATGGTAACATTGACCGGGACGGAAAGCTCACCCGAGACTCCCGGGAAAAGGACGCTAACGACATATTCCGACGAATGCGCATAGGAGACGGTGCCATCGGACCCATTTGTCAAAACGATCTCTGGTACGGTCATGGTTATTTCCATTCCGGTCGAGTGATCGACAAATATCGCGGCTAAATCCGAAATTTCTAGGCCAGTTTCTGTCTCAGTTACCGTCGCTGTTGTGTCGTAGTCATAAGTATCCGAGAGAGCCTGCCAATGGTCCCATACATCCTGCGCTATGATGTCGGCGCTCGCGAAAGTTGCTGTCAGGGATACAGCCGTAAGGGCTGAAAAGAAGGGAAGGGATCTGGACATATGTAGGACCTTTTACAAATTTCAATCTACTCTAAGTGGGTCACAATATAGGGGCAATCGCAAAAAAAGGCCCCGAATATCTCCAAGGCCTTCATCATTTTTTTGCAATCGAGCGCGCTTATTGCAGCGGTACACCGTTTGCGGTGATTGACCCGCCGGGCCCAAACTCGATTGTGGAATTATAGCTGTCAGGGCTTGCGCCCGGAATCGCGAACATGCCGAGCATACCGCGCGCCATTCCGGCCTGCTGCGGAGGCAGAAGGCCAGCATTCGACAGAGTGCCAATCAAGGTATTTGCACCGGTCAGGCTGAGATCGACTTGGCCAACAGGCATCGGGATGATTTGACCCGGTGTGAAGTCGAGATCACCACTGCCGATCAGTTCGGCGCCCGCAACAGAAACTTGCAAGTTGTTGATCGTCAGGTCGCGGATTTCACCAGGAGGGCCCGTCATGGTCATTGGGTCCATCATCATCAGGTCTTGGAACAGCTGCAATGTGCCCGTGATGTCAAAAACAACCGTCGCAGGTGTCCGTGGGATGGCGCCGGTCGGGTCGATCATGCCCCAAAGGCCCTCATCCACTGAAAGGCCGCGATAGTTCATGCTGGCGGCGAAGGGCGACGGCTGACCTTGTGCGCTAAGCGGCATGTCGATGCCAAAACCGGTTGTATCTGCGCTGATTGAAACCGGGAACGGGATGTCACCGCCCGAAATATTCAGCTGCACGTTTTGGCCCGTCAATGCATAGCGCAAATTGTCTTCAGACATCCCAAAGCCAATCGTGCCGCCTTGGTTCGACGTTGAAAAATCGATGTCCTCGTAATCGTCTTGGAACGCGAAGGCGACATCGGCCATGCTATAGCTCATGTCTCCGTTTATCGCGAAACCAGCAGGGTATGCTTCTACCACTGTCCAATCAATTCCGACGGGCATCGTGACGGATGCATCGGCTGTAAGATCGGCCAAAGCGATGGATAGGCTCATTTCTTCATTGCCGCCCATAGCCTGCAAAGGCTGAGGAGTAGGGGCTACAGGCTGGCTCGTTGGGCCGGCCTTACCTGGCGCTTGTGGCTGCGGAGCCGGTGAGAAACCCGGATTTGCATCTTGGCCAGGTGCCGCGCCGCCGCCCTCGCTGGCGTTAAAAGTCAGCGAAAAGGATGCGATGCCACCAGTTCCATCAAGCCCCAGAATTTCAGGGTTCGAGAAATCGTAGGTTGAGCTGCTGGAAAGACCAGTGACCAGAATGCTGGCATCGAAATTTGGAAGGTCTGATAAATCACCGCCTGTGAATTGCAGGCTACCGGCATTCATAGATTCCGAACTCGCTTCAAAGCTCAACTCATCAATGCTCGATTCAACCAGCAAATTCTGCGCGTCACCAGACGCCGTTCCAGAAAACCCCGTCTGTGCGAAAACGAAGCGAATCTCGTCTGGTGCGTCCGGCTCGGGAATGCCTGTGATGCTATAATAAAGGGTATCTGACATAGACAGGCTAACCGTGCCATCCGCGTTGTTTGTCATAGTGAACTCTGGGATCACAGTGGCAAGCATTGCCTCTTCGATTGGGACCATATTGGTCACATCTGTGATCACCAGCCCGTCGTCCGTCTGCGTTGCCTGACCCGTGAGGGTTGAGCCGGTATTCGTGGCTTGGGTTTGCCAGACCGACCAAAGTTCTTCGGCCGTGATGTCTGCAAAAGCGGGAGTGGCCGCCAATAGTGCGACGCTTGAAAGACTTAGAGAAAGGGATTTTAGCTTTGTCATAACGACCTTCCAAAGATGAATAGAATGAATAAAATGTGGTGCCCCTATAGGGACCGCGTCAAGGTCTGTTTATATAGCCCTTGAAATACAATGAGAAAATTACCCCAAGGAACGCCAAATGACAAATCTGACAGGGAAAACCGTGATCATTACCGGTGCCAGCCGCGGCATCGGAGCCGAAACCGCACGGGTTTTCGCAGCCGCAGGCGCCAATGTTTGCTTGCTCGCAAGGGGCCGGGACAGCATAGCCGAACTGGCCGGAGAGATCGGCGAAAAAGCGCTGGCTATCCCTTGTGACGTCAGTCGCTATTGGGAAGTTGAGGCCGCGGTGAATGCCTGCCTCGATACTTTCGGCAGCGTTGATATCCTGATTAACAATGCCGGAATGATTGAACCCGTCAGCCATATGGCCAGCGCCGATCCCGATGCATGGAGCCATGTCATCGATATCAACCTAAAGGGTGTCTTTTACGGGATGCGTGCGGTGATGCCAGTAATGCAGGCGGCCGGCGGCGGCACGATTTTGACGATCAGTTCCGGCGCGGCGCATGGCCCGGTCGAGGCTTGGTCGCATTACTGCGCCTCTAAGGCAGGGGCCGCGATGTTGACGGCTTGCGTGAACAAAGAAGCTGCAGATAAAGGCATTCGCGCCATAGGTTTGTCGCCCGGCACCGTCGCGACGCAAATGCAGAAAGAGATCAAGGCCAGCGGCATTAACCCTGTCAGCCAGTTGGACTGGTCAGATCACATCCCTGCAGATTGGCCAGCCAAGGCCCTTCTTTGGATGTGCGGGCCGGATGCGGATGCCTATTTGGGTCAGGAAATCTCGTTACGCGACGAAGGTATTCGCGCGAAAGTTGGCCTTACCGGATGATCGGTCTTGTAAAAGAAGACGGTCTTTGGACCGTCACGATCAACCGACCTGAAAAGGCCAATTCTCTGACTGGCGATATGCTGCAAGAGCTTGCTGAAATTGCTGAGGCCGGTGCAAGCGACCCTGACCTCAGGGCGTTTATTCTGACTGGAACGGGCAAAGTTTTTTCGGCAGGCGCTGATCTGGATGAGGCCAAAGCGGGCCTTACCGTCAGCCCGTTATGGGAGCGGCTTTCGAACGCAATCGCATCCCTGCCATGCCTTACCGTTGCGGCCCTAAATGGAACACTGGCAGGGGGGGCTTTTGGGATGGCGCTGGCCTGCGATATTCGTCTTGCGGTTCCGAGCGCCAAGTTCTTCTACCCCGTTGCCAAGCTCGGCTATCTGCCTCAGCCCTCTGATGCAAAGCGCATGGCTGCCCTTATCGGTCCGGCCCGAACAAAGATGATCCTTGTCTCCAGCCAAAAGATTGAAGCTAGTGAGGCATTGTCGTGGGGTCTGATCGATCGCATTGTTGCGCCTGACGCCCTTCACGTGGATGCCAAGGGTCTTACGGAAACACCCCGCGCAGGTGATCCGAAAATCCTTTCTGCGATCAAAACACTCTGCTCGTAGACGTCTTCGCGTCCACCGGGTCCACAACGGCGCGGTGTCCAACTTCAACTCTGCCGATTTTTCCAACCGCGCCGACCACCAACGCTTTTGCCGTGAAACTCTGGCGGTCGTTTGGCGACCCATTTTAAGAATTTCGCCAGCCCCGGATGTGCTCTCAGCGCGTCGACCGTCTGAAAATTCTGGGCAAGTTCGGCCTCTGACAAAAGCGCATGGATCTCGTTATGGCAAATCTGATGCAGCAGCACCGTTGGCCCGGATTTGCCGCCCTTTAACTTCGGCACCAGATGATGAAGGCTCTGCTTGGCATGCGCCGGAATAGGGCGGCGGCATAGGGGGCACATCGGGGCATCGGTCATTTCGCTTGTCTCTTGGGGCTGCTCTGACCATAGCTTGGCGCGATAAGCGAAAAGGGCAAGTATCATGGACGCTGAGACCGAAATTCTGGACGCCGTGGTTATCGGCGCGGGGCCAGCGGGTTTGATGGCCGCCGAAGAATTGGTGCGATTGGGGCGTCACGTCACGATTTTTGAGAGCAAACCCTCGCCAGCGCGGAAGCTTCTGATGGCCGGAAAGTCGGGGCTGAACCTGACAAAGGATGAGCCGCTGGCCGATTTCGTGGCCCAGTACCATGAGGCCGCAGAATGGGTGTCGCCGATGCTCCATGAATTTGGTCCCGATCAGGTTCAGCAATGGGCGCGGGGGCTGGGTCAGCCGGTCTTTACCGGCAGTTCTGGCCGGGTTTTCCCCAAGACGATGAAAGCCTCACCTCTTTTGCGCGCCTGGCTTGCGCGGATCGGAGCCGACTTGCGACTGCGTCATGCGTGGCGGGGGTTTGATGGTAATGATCTTCGATTTGAGACGCCGGATGGCGCCAAGCAAATCGCAGCGAAAACCTGCGTCTTGGCGCTTGGCGGCGGGTCTTGGGCGCGGCTTGGCTCGGATGGGGCTTGGCAGGGGCCACTTACTGAGATTGGCGTTGAGATGACGCCGATGAAGCCCGCCAATATGGGTTTTGATGTCGCGTGGTCGCCGCATATGGAAAAGCATTTCGGGGCTCCGGTGAAGGGATGTGGGTTAAGCGTCGGCACGCGTCGCCTTAAGGCCGAGTTTGTGGTGTCACGTCACGGGCTGGAAGGCGGCGGTATCTATGCGTTGTCTCGAGAGCTGCGCGAGGGGGGCAAGTTGACGCTCGACCTTTTTCCCGACCTGTCCGAGGCCGAGATTGCCAAACGCCTGTCGAAACCGCGCGGCAAGGCGAGCCTGTCGAACCATCTCCGGAAATCACTGCGCCTTCAGGGTGTCCGAGCGGCGCTAGCGCGAGAGGCCGATGGCCCGATGCCGAACACAGCTGCTGAACTGGCGCGGCACTTGAAGTCACAGACCATATCGCTGACCGGGCCGCGTCCGATTGATGAGGCCATTTCAACCGCAGGCGGGGTCGCGCGCCATGCGTGCGATGGTGGTCTGATGATCAAGCCGGGGCTCTTTGTTGCGGGCGAAATGCTGGATTGGGAAGCGCCGACCGGCGGCTATCTTTTGACCGCTTGCCTTGCCACTGGGCTATGGGCCGGGCGTCATGCGGCAGCGTGGGATCACGGGCTATCGCTTTAACGGTTGCGGCTGGCCATTACCGCAAGGCGGATCAGCACGCGCTCCATTAGGGCCGCCGTCGGCGCTTGGCTGGTTGAGCGCAAGGTCAGGTCGGTTTCCACCAGCGCCTGATGGGCTTGCTCTAGCTTATAAACACCCCAACTGCCCGCCTGCCGGGTCAGCCGGTCGCGGCGCGGGCCAAATACTGGTGGGCGCAGGGCGCCGATCCCGGCCGAAGCGCCGCCGGGATGTGTCATGATTGTATAGAGCATCCGGAAATGGCGCAGTGTCGCAATGCAAAGTCCGACCGGCTGCACGCCTTGGCCTGATAGCTTTTGCATGAGTGACCCGATCTCGCCGACACGGCCTTCGGCTGCGGCATGTATGATGTCATCCATTGCAGCCTCAATGGTTGCCGGGGCACAGATCTCGATATCTTGGCTGGTGACAGGCGTGTCATCATTCAGCTTATAGAGCGCCAGTTTTTCGAGGGTTTGCCGGAAATCGCCGGGATCAAGCTGACCTGCCAGCGCCGTCAACTCATTCGCGGCGTCGGGGTCAAGTTGGGCGATACCGGCTTTGGCCAATTGCTCTTCAATTTCGGCGCGTGAAGGGGGATCGTCGTAGATGCCAATCGCGTAGGTTTGTTTATGCCCCTCGAAAAGTTTCCGCAGGGCCGAGCGCGCGGGCAGTGTCTTGGACGACGTCGCGATGACCTGCGCGTCACCGTCCTGCCAAGAGGCCAAACCATCGGCGATCACCGGGGCCAGCCCGTCCGTCGCATCTTCGATAAAGGCCACGCGCGGGCCTGGGAAAAAACCGACGGCTTTTATTGCGTCTTGCAGCAGCGCTTTATCCGAGCGCAGTTCACTTCCCGGAATACGTGTCAGACGCATTTCTTCTTCTGCGCCCGGGCCCAGCAACTTTTCCAAAACATCCTGACGCTTGATCGCCACCCGCATCGCGTCGGCGCCATAGATCAAAAGGCCCGCCGCTTTGGGATCGGGTTTGGCGAAATAGGCTTGGGCGTCGCGGGCCGACAGCTTCATGGGAAACGGAGCGCTGCTGCGAGCAGCCGGTCGACCATCTGATCGGCCAGCGCGGTCATAAGCCGGTCTTCGGCATCACGTTCAGCCGAAGATGTCGCAACCGAGGTTCCTGTGGTGGAATAGGCGGTGAAGGTCGATACGGAATCGGCCAGCACTTGGGTGTTGGTGCGCGTGTCGACTACGGCAAATTCGACCGTGCCGGTAATGCGCACACGGGTAATGTTGTTGGTGCCGGTGATCGCAAGGCCGGTGTCTTCAGTCGTGATCGTGTGGGCCAGTTCATAAATCGCAGCATCGGCGCGGCCCAACCGTTCTTCGAGCCGGGCGACCAGTTCGAAGCCGAGTCGATCCTCAGGCGGGGTGATAAAAACCTGTCCCCGCAGCCTTTGACCCGGCCCGCCCGGCCCATAAGCCGGGGTAAAGCCGCAGGCCCCAAGCGGGGCTGCGGCTAGAAGGCTTAAGATGGTTCGGCGATTAAATGACGACATTGATGATGCGGCCCGGTACAACGATCAGCTTTTTCAGCGGGCCTCCGGCCAGCGCTTTCACCACAGCGTCGTCTGCCAGCGCTAGCTTTTCAACCTCTTCTTTCGAAAGGTCCTTGGCAACCGTGATTTCCGAGCGGCGTTTTCCGTTGATCTGGATCGGCAGCGTGACCGAGCTTTCGACCAACATCGCCTCATCCGCTACTGGCCAAGGCGCATTTACGATCAGGCCTTCGCCGCCCTGGTATTCCCAGATACCCTCGGACAAATGCGGGGTCATCGGTGACATGAGTTGCGCAAGCACTTTGATGGCTTGGGTTTTAGCCGCTTTGCCCGCTTTGGATTTCGCCAGCGCGTTGGTGAACGCATAAAGCCGGGCAATCGCCGCGTTAAAGCCGAAGCTTTCAATGCCAAGCGTTACATCGCGGATCGCTTTGTGCATTTCGCGCAAAAGATCCTCATCGCCTTGGCCCTTGGCGTCTGCATCCATGTCTTTGATTGTGCTGCTGAGCGTATAGACGCGAGTCAGATGTTTATAAGCCGCCTCAGCGCCAGACGCCGTCCATTCGACATCCCGTTCGGGGGGCGAATCGGACAGAACGAACCAACGCGCCGTGTCAGCACCGAAGTTTTCGATGATATTCAACGGATCAACGACGTTATTTTTGGACTTCGACATTTTGGCGGAGGGGATGATATCCACCTCGGCTCCGTCTTTAAGGAAGCCTTTGCCGTCTTTCAGCTCAACCTCTTCGGGGTAGTGAAAGACCGGACGACCGTCTTTGCCCATCGTTTTATAGATCGCGTGGGTGACCATGCCTTGGGTAAAGAGGGCGTCGAAAGGCTCGATACTTTTCTCTGGCAGGTGGCCGCAGATCTGCATCGCACGGGCAAAGAACCGGGAATACAGGAGATGCAAAATCGCGTGTTCAATGCCGCCGATATATTGATCAACATTCATCCAATAGTTGGCTTCGGTCAGGTCGGTGGGCGTGGTCGCACGCGGCGCGGTAAAGCGCGCGTAATACCAAGACGAATCGACAAACGTATCCATCGTGTCGGTTTCGCGTTTGGCAGGCTTGCCGCAAGCGGGGCAGGGGCAATCGCGCCATGTCGGATGGCGGTCCAACGGATTGCCCGGCGTCGAGAAATTGACGTCATAAGGCAGCTCGATCGGAAGGTTCTCTTTCTTCTCGGGAACTACGCCGCAGTCATCACAATGCACAACGGGAATTGGGCAGCCCCAATAGCGTTGACGGCTCAGACCCCAATCGCGGAGCCGGTAGTTGGTCACACCTTTGCCCCAGCCATCACGCTCAGCGATGTCAATTGTGGCATCTATGGCCTCTTGGCCTGTAGCCTCCTTTAGCCCTGTAAAATGATCAACCCAAAGCACTTTTTCAGTCTTTGGTGGCACGAAGGCCGTGTCTTTGACAGGGCGGTGGTCGTCGAGCGCAAAGAAGGTGTCGAGGACCGGCAGGTCGTATTTGCGACAGAAATCAAGGTCGCGCTGATCATGCGCCGGGCAAGCGAAAATCGCGCCGGTGCCGTAATCCATCAGGATAAAGTTGGCGATCCAAACCGGAAGCTCCCAATCATCATAAAGCGGGTGCTTTACCCGGATGCCGGTATCGACGCCCAGCTTCTCGGCTTTCTCTATTGCCTCAGCGGTCGTACCGCCTTTACGCATTTCCGCAATTTGCGCGGCAATCTCGGGATTGCCGGCCTCTAGCGATTTCGCAATTGGGTGATCAGGCGAGATGCCGACAAAGCTGGCACCGAGCAGGGTGTCCGGACGGGTCGTATATACGGTGATCGGGTCGCCCGCGTCGGTGCGGGTAAAGGTGAACTCCAAACCACGGCTGCGGCCAATCCAGTTCTCTTGCATTGTCCGAACCTTGGCGGGCCAGCTATCGAGCTGCCCGAGCGCGTCCTGCAAATCCCCTGCCATGTCAGAAATTTTGAAAAACCACTGAGTCAACTCGCGCCGCTCAACCTCGGCGCCAGATCGCCAGCCCTTGCCGTCGATGACCTGCTCATTGGCCAGAACCGTCATATCAACCGGGTCCCAGTTCACCACGGCGTTTTTACGGTAGACCAGATCTTTTTCCAGAAAGTCGATGAAAAGCGACTGCTGCTGACCGTAATATTCAGGATCACAGGTGGCAAATTCGCGGGTCCAATCAATAGAGAGACCCAACGGTTTCATCTGGTCCTTCATTGTTGCGATGTTGTTATAGGTCCAGTCTTTGGGATGCCCATTCGAGTTCATCGCGGCATTTTCTGCAGGCATTCCAAAGGCATCCCAGCCCATTGGGTGCAGAACGCTAAAGCCCGTCGATGCTTTATACCGTGCGATCACATCGCCCATCGTGTAGTTGCGCACATGGCCCATATGGATGCGGCCCGAGGGGTAGGGGAACATCTCGAGCACGTAATATTTCGGCTTTGACGGGTCACGGGTGGCTAGAAAGCTTTGGGCATCATCCCAGGCTTTTTGCCATTTTGGTTCACTTACACTTGGGTCAAAGCGGGTCATGGTCGGTCCTTGCAGAAACGAAAACGCCGGGCATCAGGGCCCGGCGCGGTTATTATTGGTCTTATCGGGCAGAATCTAGAGGTTACCTTCGGCAATCCGAAGTTGGCGCGCCCGGGTTAGAATCGCATCTTCAACGGCGCGGGCTGTTTCACGGCCAACTGCGCCACCGCCGCGGCCTTGCAGGGCAACGCGCAAGCTGCGGGCATCCAATGCAGGATCAGTTACAAAGACAGTTGCGCGATAGGCGCGTCCGCCGCCCGGAGGTGTGCCATATCCAAAATCGATCACGCCCGAAAAGGGATCAGACGCCTCAATCGGCATAAAGTCGAGAATCTCAAGCGCCGCGTTCCAAATGTAGCGGTTCACCTCAACCGTGACATTGGGATCGTCGTTATTGTCAAACAGATCAAAGATGGATTCGCGGTTGGGATCCGGTAGTGCGCCAGACTCAACCAGGCGATCCTGCGATTCTTGACTGGGTGGACCAAATCCACCAAAGCCTGCGCTTGAACCGCCGCCACATGCAGACAGCATCGCCAGCGCGCCCGTAACAAACGCTACCTTTCCAATCCATCTCAACATGTCGTATCCCGCCCCTTAACGGTATAGTACCTAATTTCCGTTTAACCCTTGGTATAGCAGGGGCAAATGCGCGGCAAGGTCCTTAAGAAGCGCGATGTGTGTTGGGACTGTGGCAACTCTGCACCATCCCTACGGCAAGATGCCGGAATCCCAGAGCGCTTTCTTGCAATCAATCGGCTGAAAGTAGAGAGAAAGGCATACCCAATTCGGATTCCCCGATTGGGGAGACTTATTAAACGAGGGAAAAACCATGAAAAAGGTTCTCTTCGCTACTTCCGCTCTGGTTGCCACCGCTGGTGTTGCTTCCGCAGACGTAGCAGTCACCGGTTGGGCCGAAATGGGCATCTATGGCGGCAGCGGCATGGAAACTCAGTTCTTCACTGACATCGACGTTCTGTTCCGGATGTCCGGCGAGACCGACAACGGTCTGACTTTTGGTGCAGGCGTTGACCTGGACGAAAACGGCGCGTTCACCACGAACGATGACGGCGGCGCATTCGTATTCATCTCCGGCGATTTCGGTACTGTCACCATGGGTGACACCGATGGCGCTCTGGACTGGGCACTGACCGAAGCTTGGGTTGGCAACGCTGGCTCGATCAACGATGACGAAACCGGCCACGGTGGCGCACTTGGTGCCTACGGTGACGGCGCATATGACGGCCAGATCCTCCGTTACGACAACACCTTTGGTGATTTCGGCGTAGCGATCTCGTTCGAAATGGACGACACCGGCGCACGTGACGCAGGTTACGCTGTTGGTTTCCGTTACGGCCTGGATATGGGCGGCGCAGACCTGAACATCGGTATCGGTTACCAGTTCATCGACGCAATGAACTACAACCCAGGTAACACCAACGCATTCACCGGCCAGGACCTGGACGGCGAGTATGACATTCTGGGTATTTCGGTTTCGACCACTCTGGCTTCCGGCCTGTCGATCGGCATCGAGTACACCGACTATAACTCCAATGAAGCAGACGACGAGTACACCCACATGGGTGTTGGCATCGGCTACTCCATGGACGCGTTCTCCGTATCTGCCAACTATGGCATGTGGGACATCGACGCGGACGGTGGTGCACCTGACGAAGAAATCACCGGCTTTGGTATCGCAGCAGCGTATGACCTGGGCGGCGGCGCTTCGATCCACCTCGGTTACGGTAACACTGAAACTGACGCAGCAGCCGGCGCAGACGCTGACAGCTGGTCCTTCGGTGTTGCAATGTCCTTCTAATCCTAACGGATTTTTTGGTAAGGGAAGAGCGGGCTTTAGGCCCGCTCTTTTCTTTTGAACAGGAGGCTTTGCACAGCTGATGTCGCTTTCAGAAATTCAAGACTCTGTCCGGAAGGCAGAAGCCAACGCACATCGCCCTTCCGGGTCGGCGCGGCTGATCGCCGTCAGTAAAGTGCAGCCGATTGACCGGGTCGAGGCTGTGCTGGATGCCGGACATCGCCTGTTTGGTGAAAACCGCGTTCAAGAGGCCGCCGGAAAATGGCCAGAGTTGAAAGAGCGGTTTGAAGGCGTGCAGCTGCATCTGATTGGACCCCTTCAAAGTAATAAAGCACGGCAGGCGTTTGAGCTTTTCGACGCGATTCATTCTTTGGATCGCGGCAAGCTGGCCAAAACCTTTGCACGTCTATCGCAAGAGGTTGGGCACTGCCCGGACTTACTGATTCAGGTAAATACCGGGGAAGAGCCGCAAAAGGCGGGTATTCTTCCGAGTGACGCCGATGCCTTTATCAAGGAAGCGCGTGGCATGGATTTGCCGATCAAAGGCCTTATGTGCATTCCCCCCGTCGAAGAAGAAGCCAGCCTGCATTTCGCGCTGCTCGCAAAAATCGCCGAACGGAATGGTTTGAGCGAGCTTTCCATGGGCATGAGTGCCGACTTCGAAAAAGCGATCAGCTTTGGCGCGACTTATATCCGCGTCGGGTCCGCTATTTTTGGACAGCGTGTACCGACACCCTAATGGGGTAAAACAATCAATCTGCTCCGGGCGGTAAGCCGTCCGGCAATCCACTGCAGGGTGAGCGGGTCAAAACCAACGCAACCCTCGGTCGGATGACCCGGCTTGCGCCAGCGATGGATGAAGATAGCAGAGCCCTTGCCGGGAACCGCATCGGGCCAGTTCCAATCCGTCATCAACACAAAATCGTAAAGTGGATCGCCCCGCCACATTCTCTCATGGCTCCAAGGGTGGTTTGGGCTGTGCAGACCGTGGTTATAGGCTGGGTCGGCGTTGTCGTCTGACCAGATGTCACCATGCCGTGTCGCCTTTACGGGAAAAGGCGCTGCGCCGCATGTTATCGCAACTCTATCGGCGCGGTAGGACGCGCCCACAATCCGGTGGATGCCGACCGGCGTTGCGCCATCACCTTCGCGTTTGTCACGCGTGACGCCACTGCGTCCGATGGTGCAGGGGATGAGTCGCCCCAAAAACCGACACCCCATCGGAGTGATCACCAAATCCTTCGGGGTCATAGAAGATGCCCGGACTTCTTGGCTTTGACGTCCAGATAATGCGCGTTGTGGCGATTGGTGGGGGTAATCAACGGTACACGTTCAGCGACGTTGATCCCTTCCTCTTCCATCATCTCGACTTTGCGCGGGTTGTTGGTCATCAGCCGCACCGCGCCAAACCCCATGCGGCGCAGGATATCGGCGCCCAGCCGAAAATCGCGCTCGTCATCTTCAAAGCCAAGACGGTGATTGGCCTCTACCGTATCAAAACCCTGATCTTGTAACGAATAGGCGCGCATTTTGTTGGCCAGGCCAATCCCGCGCCCTTCTTGATTAAGGTAGAGCAAAATGCCTTCGCCGGCCTTGCCCATATCCGACAAAGCTGTGCGGAGTTGCGGCCCACAATCGCATTTAAGAGACCCTAACACATCGCCGGTAAAACAGGCCGAATGCAGCCGGGCGAGCACGGGTTTGTCCCGATCTGGTCGCCCAATTTCAATCGCGTAATGTTCAATCCCGCCATTGTCAGGGCGGAAGATATGCAGCCGCCCAGCCTCGGCAGCCTCCATCGGAAGGCGCGCGGCGGCTACTGGCAGGGCCGGGTGGCTTTGCGCCAAATCCTCTTGGGTGGGACGAATTTTGAGGCGTGTCAGAAGATTCGTTTTGGCGAACTCGGCAGGATCGTCCAGATCAATTGCAACAATTGCGGGCAAAAGTTGCGCCGACTTCACAAGAGCGAGGGCTAATCTGTGCACATGCGCGTTACCGCTACGAAGCGCATTAAGGGGGCCTTTCATCGGCATTCGCAAATCATCGGCGGGATCAGCAATGCCCTGTACCCAAGCGGCATCCGCGTCTGAGGGAAGGGCAATACGCACCAAATCCCCGTCATACGCCGCGGTTTTCAGTGTTGCTGCCCGCCGGTTTGTGATGGCTAACACCACAGGCCCGATGTCACGAAGGGCCTGTAAACGTGGGGCCTGAAGGCTTTCAGCGGCCAAGATCGCGATGCCATCCTCGTCACCCAAAACGACGGGCAGGCCAACACGAAGGTCAGCACGGGCGCGGGCGGTCAGCTCGGATGAAGTGGGCAAGAGCGTCATGATGGGCTCATTTATTACTGGTCGAGCTTACATCTAGCGATTGATGACACGGATTGAAACATTTCCTCGCAGCCTGACACGCCTGCGTGAGGTATTTTTCGTTCGCCTTGTCAGGCCCGTGTTTCGGTTCCATGTCTAGTTCAATTGAATGTGACGGAGATGCCCGATGGCTAATTTAAGAAAAATCTTGCTGGTCGATGATGATGAAGACCTGCGCGAAGCACTGGCTGAACAGCTTGTGATGACAGAAGAATTTGATGTGTTTGAAGCTGGCAACGGCGCCGAGGGCCTCGAAAAAGCGAAAGAAGCAATTTACGATCTGGTGATGCTGGACGTGGGTTTGCCCGATACCGATGGGCGCGAGCTTTGCCGGTTGATGCGTAAACAGAATGTGAAATGTCCGATCCTGATGCTGACCGGCCATGACACCGATGCTGACACGATCTTGGGTCTGGATGCAGGCGCGAATGATTATATCAGCAAGCCTTTTAAATTCCCTGTCCTACTTGCTCGTATCCGCGCGCAATTGCGCCAACATGAGCAATCGGAAGACGCCGTATTCACCCTTGGGCCATATACATTCAAACCAGCGATGAAGATGTTGGAAACCGACGATGACAAGAAGATCCGTCTGACGGAAAAAGAAACCAATATTCTTAAGTTCCTGTACCGCGCGCAGGACGGCGTAGTCGCCCGCGATGTATTGCTGCACGAGGTGTGGGGATACAATGCTGGCGTCACGACACATACGCTTGAAACCCACATTTATCGTCTGCGTCAGAAGATCGAACCCGAACCCTCAAATGCGCGCCTTTTGGTCACAGAAAGTGGCGGATATCGGTTAATGGCGTAAAAAAACCCCAATATGTTGACTATTTCGGTTTTAGCCCGCACAGTTGACGTATGGTAAACTTTTTACCTCCCTGTTGGACTGGCCCGGACCTATAAAACGTCCGGGCCGTTTTTTTGTTCATCGGCGTGTCCAAAGCGCGGCACGCTTTGCCCGGAAACGGATTGCGCGGGGACGGTATGCACCTTAACTCTGTCGGGAAGCCCGAATATTGGAGTCCCCTAAATGCCCTTCACCCTTGCCACCTGGAATATTAACTCGGTCCGTTTGCGGGCGGAATTGGTGGCGCGGTTGATGCGCGACGAGGGGCCGGATGTGCTTTGCTTGCAGGAATGCAAATCGCCCGTTGATAAAATCCCGGTCGAGATCTTTCAGAACCTTGGATATGCCCACATGGTTGCGCGTGGACAAAAGGGGTATAACGGCGTCGCGATATTCTCAAAGCTGCCGATGGAAGAGGCAGACGCCTTTGACTTCGCCGACTTAGGCCATGCGCGCCATATTGCCGGGCGGCTGGAAAACGGTGTCACGATCCACAATTTCTACGTCCCTGCGGGCGGCGATGTCGCCGATCGTGAGGTGAATGAGAAGTTCGGGCAAAAGCTGGATTACCTCACCGACATGCGGGATTGGGGGCGGTCTGCTGCCCCCAAGAAGTCGATCTTGGTGGGGGATTTGAACATCGCGCCGCGTGAGGATGATGTTTGGAGCCATAAGCAGTTGCTGAAAGTTGTCAGTCACACACCCATCGAAATCGACCACCTGACCGAGGTAATGGAGGCCGGAAACTGGGTCGACGTGACCCGGCAGGACATTCCCGAAGGCCAGCTTTATAGCTGGTGGTCCTACCGCGCACGCGATTGGGATGCCGCCGATAAGGGGCGGCGTTTGGATCATGTTTGGGCAACCGCAGATATCGCAGGCGCGGGTCATTCAAGTCGCGTTTTGCGTGATGTCAGAGGGTGGGAAAAGCCGTCAGATCACGCGCCGGTCTTCGCCACGTTTGATCTTTGAGCGATCGGTCGGCCCATTTACTGGCTGGATGTAATACCGCCATCCACATACATCGTTTGGCCGGTTACAAAGCCTGATGCAGGCGCACAAAAGAAAAGGGACGGGCCGACGATATCCTTTGGATCAGCGATGCGCCCAAGCGGTATTCGGTCCAAAAGGCCCTGACGAAATTCGTCATTCTCCATCACATGCCGGATCATTTCGGTATAGACAAAGGTCGGGGCGACGCCGTTCACGGTAATCCCATGCGGGGCCAGTTCCATGGCGTGTTGCTTGATCAGCATCACCATCCCGCCCTTGGTGCTGCAATAGGCCGAATAGCCCCGATTGCGCAGGCCAAACTGGCTACGGACTGACAAAAGATGAACTTGCTTGCCGCCATTCCCGTCAGAAATTTGTTGTTTTGCAACGGCTTGGGCAAGAAACATCGCGGATTTCAGGTTGACCTGGTAGACTTCGTCAAAGGCCTCTTCTGTGACGTCCAGCAGGGGTTGTTCAATCTGGGTGCCAACGCAATTCATCAAAATATCGATCCGGCCAAAGGCCGCCGCCGTGTCCTGAACGGCCCGTTTGATGTCGGTCACAGACGTTGCATCAACCGCTATCCCTTTGGCGTCAAACCCAGCTTCTGACAGTTGCGAGGCCAACCCTTCAGACTTTTCTAGGCTGCGCCCGGCGATCATTACCTTGGCGCCGGACATGGCTAGACCCCAAGCGATTGCCTCACCTATGCCGCCATATCCGCCGGGGATGAAGGCCACTTGGCCCTGCAGGTTAAACAGGCCCGATAGCTCGTTTTGAAAGTCGATCTTTGGCGTAATGCTGGTCAATCTGGTCTCCATCCCGGCTGTTTTGTTGGGCAGAGGCTAGCAGTCGCATCCCGTAATAACAAATTTGCCCTGCATGCCGCGCGCCGGCTACAGCTAACTTTGCGCTGCCAAAGCTTTGATCTTACCGGCGATGATCCCGCCAAATTCCACATGACTGTCCATATCCCAATGAATGCCATCTTGAGCGCTGACGCGAACAGTTTCTCCCGCATTTGCAAAGCCGACACCGCGCGCATCGGCAAGGGCTTTGGCATGATCGACCAATGCTTGGGATGGCGCGGTGCCTCCGAAAAACTGAGCAGCTATCGGTCCTTGTTCAAGAATGGGCGGCGGACTTATCAAAAGTGTTTTGAACCCGCCGTGGCGGTCTTGCATCTCGTCCGACAGGGCGACGTCAAGCAGTCCGGCAAGCCCGGCAGTGATCCGCGCAGGTGTTGGGGCGAACCGTGTTTTCAGGTCATTTGTCCCAAGCATAATAGTCAGAACATCAATGGGCCCATGGCTGCGAAGGGCGATTTTCAGGCCGATCTGCCCCTCCATTTCCGCGCCCATTATCGGATCAGGAAACTGCGTCGTTCGTCCGGGAAGGCCTTCTTCTACCAGATCCCATGACGGCCCCAAATGCCCCAGTGCAACTTTCGGCCAACGGGTCTGGGCGTCGAAGCGCCGCATCTCGCCTGGTGTGAGGATAGGCTGCGTTCCATGTGTGTTGCTGTCGCCAAACGTTAGAAGAGTGGGCATTGCGAGCGTGGTCCTTTTGGTTGGGCGTTGCATCTCTTTTGATACCTGCAAAGCGCCGTCAAAATTTTTGTAGCAAATTCTCGGCGCGGGAAGAAATTTAATGCAAATTTCTGTCCCTCGGCGCTTTGTCGTCCGGATTGCCCCTTGGGTTTTTTGGGTCAGCGGCCCATATAGAGCGGGTATTTTGAAGAAGAGGGGCCGGATACCATGCTCGAACTCGGTGGATCAGCACAACCTGCTGGCGATGTAGGCGAATTGATCAAGGACGCAACTGAAGCCACCTTTGTGGCTGATGTCGTTGAGGCTAGCCAAACGGTTCCGGTGATCGTCGATTTCTGGGCCACTTGGTGCGGCCCGTGCAAAACGCTCGGCCCAATGTTGGAAGCCGCTGTGATCAAAGCGGGCGGCAAAGTTCGCATGGTTAAGGTCGATGTCGACGAAAACCAACGCCTTGCGCAGGCGCTAGCGCAGCAGGGCCTGCCCCTTCAGTCCATTCCAACTGTGGTTGCGTTCTTTGAGGGGCGCCCGGTTGAGATGTTTCAAGGCGCGATTTCGCAATCAGACCTTGATGCGTTCATCTCGAAACTGGCGGATATGTCCGGTGATGGTGGTCTAGAAGAGGCTGTCGCTGCTGCCGAAGAAATGCTGGCTGAGGGCGCGGCGTTGGATGCCGCCCAAACCTTTGCGGCGATCATGGAAGAAGACCCCGAAAATGCCGCTGCATTTGCCGGGCTTGCCCGGTCGCATTTGGCGATGGATCAGGTCGACGAAGCCGAAGCGCTTTTGGCAAGCGCGCCCGATGCCGTCGCCACAGCGCCCGAGGTTGAAGCCGTTCGCGCCCAGCTTGAGCTTGCCCGTCAGGCCGAAAGTGCAGGCCCCTTGGCTGAACTTTCTGCAGCAGTTGACGCAGAGCCAGATAATCACCAAGCGCGGTTTGACTATTCCGCGGCCCTCCATGCCGATGGCAATGTCGAAGACGCGGTTGATCAATTGCTGGAACTGTTCCGCCGCGACCGAGAGTGGAATGACGAAGCCGCCAAGACGCAGCTCTTCACGATTTTTGACGCGCTCAAGCCGAATGACCCCGTGGTTTTGAAGGGCCGCCGCCGTTTGTCGTCAATGCTATTTGCCTAATCGATCCGGCTGCCTACATTGTAAGTCATGATGTCATTGGCAGATCTCCCCGACACGATCCCCGTGTTCCCCTTGCCCGGTGCGCTGCTTTTGCCGCGCGCCCGGCTTCCTTTGCATATTTTTGAGCCGCGCTATTTGGCGATGCTCGATGATGTGTTGAAAACGCAAAGCCGTCTGATCGGCATGATCCAACCGGCCGAGGCGGGCACAGGCGATGCGTCGCCGCGATTGCATGATATTGGATGCGCGGGCCGCATTTCGCAGTTTTCCGAAACTGAAGACGGACGGTATATGATTACGCTGACCGGCATTTCGCGGTTTCGGATCAAGCGTGAGATTTCTGGCTTTACGCCATACCTCAAGGCCGAGGTTGCATGGCAAGATTTCCAAAGGGATCTTGCAAGCAATGAAATTGACCCCGGTTTTGACCGACCGCCCTTCATGGCTTTGTTGCAGCGGTATTTTGAGGCCGTGGGCCTGTCGACCGATTGGGAAAACCTCAAAGATGCCGATGATGAGCTTTTGATAAACTCGCTATCGATGCTGTGCCCGTTTGAAGTTGAGGAAAAACAAGCTCTGCTAGAGGCGCCGCGCTTGTCGGATCGCCGTGAAACATTGGCGGCTTTGATGGAATATTCAGCCCGCAGTGGTGGCTCAAACGACGAGATGATGCAATGAAGGCAGCCAAATGAGCACCGAAATAAATCGCAAAATGCTAGAGGCTCTTGTGTGCCCCGTAACCCGCGCGCCACTCGCCTATGACGCCGAAGCGCAAGAACTGATCAGCCGCGCCGCGCATTTGGCCTTTCCTATCCGAAATGGCATTCCGATCATGCTGGAAGACGAAGCGCGCAATCTAGATTAGCGGTCTAGAGAGGGCGGCCCTGCAAAAGTCGGGGCACGTCACCGGTAAGTCCGGCAGCTTCACGGATGAAACTTCGCCGTAACGACGGGGCCGCGCTGATCGCGCCCATGCCCAGATCGCGCCCCAAGCGTAGCAGCGGATTGTCGTTTGAAAACAGCTTGTTCACGAAATCCGTCGCGGCGGCGAGGGCAGCAGTGTCAAAGCGGCGCCACTGTTGGTAGCGCTCAAGCACGTTGATGGCTGCAATATCTTCGCCGCGGCGTTTTGCATCGACCAGCACCTCGGCCAAAGCCCCGATATCGCGCAATCCAAGGTTCAGACCCTGGCCCGCAATTGGATGAACCCCGTGGGCGGCATCGCCAATAAGCGCAAGGCGTTGATCCACGAATCGCTCGGCCACGGTCAGGGCCAATGGATAGGCAAACCGCGCGCCTTCAAGGTGGATATCCCCCAGAAAATCACCGAAGGCAGGACGCAGCGCCTCAAGATAGCCTGCATCATCCATCGCCTCAATTTCGGCGGCGCGGGCGTGGCTTTCGCTCCAGACAATCGAGCTGCGATTGCCGGGGAGCGGCAGAATGGCCAACGGGCCAGCAGGCATAAAAAACTGATGGGCAATGCCATGATGGGGCAGCTCATGCGTAAGGCAAGACACAAGCGCGGTTTGCCCGTAATCCCAGCCTTCACGGCCAATGCCAGCACGCGCGGCTGTTTCAGAATTACGCCCGTCGGCCCCAACCAAAAGCTGCGCCGTCAGAACGCGGCCATCAGCAAGCGTTACGCTGGCCGGGCCATCCGTGGATTGACCGACAACACGGGTGCCCGGCATATGGGTAATGCGGTCGCTGGCCGCGATTTCCGCAAGCAAGGCTTGGCGCAAATGGCGGTCTTCCAGCATATAGCCCATCGGGCCTTCTTCGATCTCGGCGTGATCAAAATGCAAGAAAAACGGCGAAGCCCCTTCGCCTGCGCGCCCGTCCGAGGCTTTGATTTCCAAAATCGGTTGGCTTTTGCTGGCAAGATCCTCCCAAATCCCAATCGCCTCCAAGAGACGGGTCGAGGCAAGGGCCAAAGCATAAGACCGCCCGTCAAACACATCGCTGGCGCGTTCGGGTTCGGGCAAAGCATCGATAACAATGCTGGACAGGCCCGCGTCTGCAAGCGCAAGCGCCAAACAGGGCCCATTCAGACCACCGCCTACAATGATGATATCTGCGTCAAGTGCCATGAGATGCAATATGGTGACGCTGGCGGGATTGTCCATGCGGCCAAGCCCCGCTAGCGTGATCCGCGACAATTGGCGGAGAAGATGATGAGCATTGACGTTCGAAAGGCAAGCGCCTCGGAATTGGGGCGTGCCATTGGTGCGGGGCGTGTTGATCCGCGCGACGTGACCGAGGCGTTTTTGGACGCGATTGAACACCATCCTGATGCGACTCGAATTTATTCCGCCGTAACATCAGATCGCGCCCGTGCCGAAGCGGATGCCGCCGCCCTTAGGGCCAAGCAGGGCCTACGGCATGGTCCCCTTGATGGCGTCCCGCTTAGCTGGAAAGATCTATTCGACAGTGCAGGCACAGAAACCTGCGCCGGATCGCGTTTGCTGACGGGACGTGTGCCCGATGAAGACGCAGAGGTGCTGGCCCGCGCGTCCCGCGCTGGGGCGGTTTGTCTGGGCAAAACCCATATGAGCGAGCTGGCCTTTTCGGGGCTTGGCCTTAACCCAATGACCGAAACACCGCCCAATATTCATGACCCAAATCTTGTGCCCGGCGGCTCATCCTCTGGTGCGGCAACTTCAGTTGCGTTTGGGTTGGCTCCGGCTGGCATCGGTTCAGATACGGGCGGATCGGTGCGTATTCCAGCAGCGTGGAATGATCTGGTTGGGCTGAAAACCACCTCGGGCCGCGTCAGCACGATGGGCGCTGTGCCGCTTTGCGAGAAATTTGATACGGTTGGGCCTATTGCCCGCACTGTCGAAGATTGTGCAGCGCTTTTGGCGATGATGGATGGCAGTAAACCCGCCGATCTTCGCGGCGTTGATCTAAAAACCGCGCGTTTTCTGGTCTTGGATACCTACACTGATGATGCCCGTGAGGCCCCTGCCAAGGGTTTTGCTGAAGCGCTCGACCAGCTGGGCAAAGCGGGGGCAGACATAACCCATGGCACGGTAGATGGGATTGAGCAGGCGATGGATTTAAGCGGCATTCTGTTTACATCAGAGGCCTATGGTATCTGGAAAAACCTGATCGAATCCGAGCCGGAAAAGATGTTTGATCGCATCCTTGATCGGTTCCGCTCAGGGGCGGGATATGCGGCCGCCGATTACATTTCGGCCTGGCGGTTTTTAGAGTTTTTGCGCGTCGGCTGGCATCAGCAAACCGCCGAATATGACGCGGTTTTATTGCCCACAGCCCCGATTTTACCACCTGATGCAGCCCGCCTGATGACAGATGACGATTATTACGTGACCGAGAACCTACTGGCCCTGCGCAACACCCGTGTCGGCAATCTGATGGGGCTTTGCGGTTTGAGTTTGCCAACCGGAACACCCGCTGCGGGACTGATGATGTTGGGCAAGCCCGGACGCGAAGAAGCGTTGTTGCGGGTTGGGGCCGCTGCAGAGGCGGTTTTGTCCTGAACGCCACAGGCCGCTGAGTTTGTTCGGCAAAACTGCGCCTTTTTCTGGACCAAGGCGCGTCGAGGCAGTACGCTTGCTTCAAACAGGGCGAAAAACGACCCTGACTTGAGGCAGATATGGTTTTTCCTGAGCGGTTTTCGAACTTGCCAGCTTATGCATTCCCGCGCGTGCGGGCATTGCTCGACCCCTTTGAAGCAGGGGCCGATCCGATTATTATGACAATCGGTGAGCCCAAACATGCCTATCCTGATTGGGTCGGACAGGTCGTGGCCGAGAACCTTGATGGGTTTGCGCGCTACCCTGCCAATGACGGAACCCCAGAATTGCAAGCCGCCATCGCCGATTGGATTGCTCGGCGGTATCGCGTCAAGGTGGAGGCCGCCACGCAAATTCTGGCGCTCAACGGCACGCGCGAAGGTCTTTTTAACGCCTGCCTTGCGCTTTGCCCCGAGGAGAAGAATGGCGCGAAGCCCGTCGTTTTGACCCCGAACCCGTTTTATCAGGTCTATGCCGTGGCTGCCGTTGCGGTTGGCGCCGAACCCGTTTTCGTTCCCGCGACGGATGCGACGGGCAACTTGCCGGATTACGCTGGCCTCCCCGAAGATGTGTTGAACCGCGTCGCTGTTGCCTATATCTGCTCGCCCGCGAACCCGCAGGGCGCGGTTGCGTCAGAAAGCTATTGGCGCGATTTGCTTGCGCTGGCTGAGCGCTATGATTTCAAAATCTTCGCGGATGAATGCTATTCCGAGATTTACCGCGACGCAGCGCCAATGGGTGCATTGGAAGCCGCCAAGAAATACGGCGCGGACCCCGAGCGGGTGGTGCTCTTCAATTCGCTTTCAAAACGCTCGAATTTGCCCGGCCTTAGATCGGGTTTTGCGGCAGGCGGGCCTGAAACGCTGAAACATCTAAAGCGGCTGCGCGCCTATGCGGGCGCGCCCCTTTCGAACACATTGCAGGCTGTCGCAGCACGGGCTTGGGCCGATGAGGCGCATGTTGTGGAAAACCGCGCGCTTTACGTCGAAAAGTTTGAAATCGCGGATCAGATATTTGCGGGCCTTGAGGGATATCAAAGCCCCGAGGGCGGATTTTTCCTGTGGCTTCCAGTGGATGATTGCGAAGCGGCAGCAGTGAAACTTTGGCGCGAGGCTGGCGTGCGGGTTCTTCCCGGCGCGTATCTGGCCCGCGACGTTGCAGGATATAACCCCGGCGCGGATCGCATCCGGGTCGCGATGGTTGCGGAAAAAGAAGAAATGCGGGTGGGGCTTACACGGCTTCGCGACTGCATCTATGGACGGTGAGGTGACAAGATAATGGCGTATCAAACACGGCAAAGAGACCCTTTATTGGATAGCTCCATGCAGGCAGCGCTTGAAAAACGCGGGCGCGAGGCGTTGGGGATTATCTTGATCCTTTCGGGTTTGGCATTGTTCCTGATGCTCTTGTCCTACACGCCCGACGACCCCAGTTGGTGGGCCGCAACCGACGCTGTTCCGCAAAATCTTTTGGGCCGGATGGGTGCATCGATTTCCGCTGCCATGACGTTGATTATTGGGTGGGGCGCCTATGGCCTCGCGCTTGGTGCACTTGTGTGGGGCGGCCGTCTGACCCTGCATAAAGGGGCCGAGGGCGCGATGACGCGCATAATGTTCCTGCCCTTTGCCGTGGCCTTGGCTGCGATTTACGCAGCAACACATCAACCCCCCGCCGGATGGGATCACAGCTATGGCCTTGGCGGTGTTTTTGGCGACACGGTTCTGGGCGCGCTGTTGAACGTTCTGCCAATCTCGGTCGGGATTGGCATCAAGCTTTTGGCCGCGCTTAGCTTTGGCGCGATGCTGTTTCTGGGTCTTTATGCGCTTGGCGTGACGGGTCGCGAATGGCGTTTGGCGCTGCGTTTTATGATTATCGGTCTGATCAACACCGTTGGTTGGATTGGTCAACTCTTTGGTCAGGGTGCCCGTGGTGCCGGCCAAGCGGCTATGGATTTCCGCACACGCCGTCAGGATCGCGTTGCCGCCGACCATGCCCATTATGAGGAAGACCCAGTGCTTGAGGTTGACGCCGCTCCGGTTGTCGAAGCCCGCCCCCGCTTTAGCCTTGTGCCGCCGATGCTGCGCCGTGCGCCCGAGCATGAGCCCGTGCCAGAGCTTGTGACCCGTGAAACCGCAGCACCCGCAGATTTGGAAGCGCCAACCGATGACCGCATTCGCGAGAAGATCGCCAATGTGATCCGCAGCCGTGTCAGCCGCGCCGATGATGTCGTCGAAGTTGAAGAAGAACCAGAAATTCAGGAACCTCCATCGGCCGTCTCTGCCGCCGTGGCCGCGCGCCGGGCCGAGCACATGTCAGCCCGCGTTGAGCCGGGCGTTTCAGGACGTATCGAACCGCCACTTACCGCCGCTGGCCGGGTTGAACCGCCGTTGACCGCTGCGCACCGCGCGCCAGCAGCGCCTGAAATGCTGGTCGATGAGGCGCCTTTTGAAGATGTTCCAATGAATGATTTGCCGTTCGAAGCGGTTCCATCCGAGGCAATTCCAGCAAGAACCGCCCCTGCGGCCCCTGCAGCACCTGCCGCGCGGGTTCCCGCAGCTGAACCCAAACGGGTGGTCCAGCACGTGCAACGTCGCACGGTGCCGCAATCCTCAACCGCGCGCGCCGAAGCGCAGCCCGCCCTGCCGCTTGGTGATAAAATCAAGGTCGATTACGAGCTACCGCCCTTGAACCTGCTCACCAGCCCGCAAACCATTGAGCGTCATCACCTGAGCGACGAAGCGTTGGAAGAAAACGCACGGATGCTGGAAAACGTGCTGGATGATTATGGTGTGAAGGGTGAGATCGTCTCGGTTCGTCCCGGCCCTGTTGTCACGATGTACGAATTGGAACCGGCCCCCGGCCTGAAAGCCAGCCGGGTGATTGGACTTGCCGATGATATCGCCCGCTCGATGTCTGCCCTGTCTGCACGTGTTTCGACCGTACCGGGCCGCTCGGTCATCGGGATTGAATTGCCAAACCAGAACCGCGAAATGGTGGTCCTGCGAGAAATGCTGGCCAGCCGTGATTTTGGCGATGGAACGCAAAAACTCCCCTTGGCGTTGGGTAAGGACATCGGCGGCGATCCGATTATCGCGAACCTTGCCAAGATGCCTCACCTCTTGATCGCCGGGACCACCGGTTCTGGTAAATCTGTCGCGATCAATACAATGATCCTGAGCCTGCTTTATAAGCTGTCCCCAGAGGATTGCCGCCTGATCATGATCGATCCAAAAATGCTGGAACTTTCCGTTTATGACGGCATCCCGCATCTTCTGTCGCCGGTTGTGACCGACCCGAAAAAAGCGGTTGTCGCCCTGAAATGGGTCGTCGGAGAGATGGAAGAGCGGTACCGCAAAATGTCCAAAATGGGCGTGCGGAATATCGACGGTTACAATTCTCGCGTTGCCGATGCGCTTTCAAAAGACCAAATGTTCAGCCGCACCGTGCAGACTGGTTTTGACGACGAGACCGGCGAACCCGTCTTTGAAACCGAAGAATTTGCACCTGAAAAGATGCCCTATATCGTCGTGATCGTCGATGAGATGGCCGACCTGATGATGGTCGCGGGTAAAGAGATCGAGGCCTGTATCCAGCGCCTTGCACAAATGGCGCGAGCCTCGGGTATCCACATTATTATGGCAACACAGCGCCCGTCGGTCGATGTCATCACCGGTACGATCAAGGCCAACTTCCCAACCCGGATTTCGTTCCATGTGACGTCGAAGGTCGACAGCCGCACGATTCTGGGTGAGCAGGGCGCCGAGCAATTGCTGGGTATGGGCGACATGCTCTATATGGCGGGCGGCTCCAAAATCACCCGGGTGCATGGGCCCTTTGTTGGCGATGAAGAAGTCGAAGAGATCGTGAACCATCTCAAATCCTTTGGCCCGCCCGACTATGCGGCCTCGGTTCTGGATGGACCATCAGATGACAAAGAAAGCGATATCGACGCTGTGCTTGGCCTTGGTGGTAACACCACAGGCGAAGACGCGCTATATGATCAGGCGGTTGGTATCGTGATCAAAGATCGCAAATGTTCGACCTCATACATTCAGCGAAAACTGGCGATCGGCTATAACAAGGCCGCACGCCTGGTCGAGCAAATGGAAGATCAAGGCGTCGTCAGCTCGGCCAACCATGTTGGCAAGCGCGAGATTCTGGTGCCTGAGCAATAATTCGCGAGCAAAGAATTCGGTGGGGTGCAAAGCCCCACCCGGCATCTTAGATTGGCCTTATGAAACATTTCGTCCTTGCGGTCACCCTTGCCGCCACCACCGCCTTTCCCGCCTACGCCGATGCGATCCCGCTGGCCGAGCTTTCCGATTACCTCAACGATATCCGGTCTGCCGAAGCCGGATTTACGCAAATCAGTGATGATGGTGCGATAGCCACCGGTACGTTGTGGCTGCGCCGTCCGGGCCGGATGCGGTTTGAATATGATAATGACGAAAATCTACTTGTGATGGCCGGCGGCGGACAGGTTGCGATTTTCGATGGCCGGTCGAACACGCCGCCCGAGCAGTACCCTCTGCGCCGTACGCCGCTGAACCTGATCCTGGCGCGCAATGTCGATCTCGGCCGCTCTGGTATGGTCATCTCGCATGAAGATGACGGCACCTCGACACGGGTAGTTGCTCAAGACCCGGATGAGCCCGAGTTGGGGAATATCACCCTCGTTTTTACGGCCGATCCCGTTGAGCTGCGTCAATGGATTGTCACCGATGGCACCGGTTTTCAAACCACGGTTATTTTGCAGGAATTTGAAGAAGGGGGTCAGATTCCCTCATCTTATTTCAACATCCCGGCCGAGCTTGAGCGGCGCGGTTTGTCTGATTAGGCTTTAGCCCGAACACACATTCGAATGCGAATTGCGGGCAAGCGGCTCTTAAAAGGGTAGCGGGGGCCGCACCCCCGTGGATCGACGCGCGAAGGTGCGGCGAAACCGAACTGAGTCATCGGCATCCGGCCAATTGGCTCTCATACCGTTCGGCCCGGTCATCAACCCGTGAGGCTACCGAAAGCAACCAGGATTTTGCTCTGTAGCTGCCGCGTGAATAGCCGCCCCAGCCTTCATGATAGGCGAGGTATTGGTTGCGGGCGTCATCTGGAGCGATGCCCAACCGTTCGACCGAATGGTTCATATACCACCCCATAAAATCGGCTGCATCGCGGATATTGGTGCGCCTCGCGCCTCGGTTTCGTGTGGCGTCCCGGTAGTCGTCCCAAGTGCCGTCCAGCGCCTGACTATAGCCAAGCGCCGAGCTTTGCCGCCCGCGTGGGATCACGCCAAGTGTATAACGATGAGGAGGGCGCGCATCATGCACGAAGCGGCTCTCTTGGTGCATGGTTGCCAATTGGACATGGATCGGAATGCCCCATTCACGTTCAGCCGAACGCATCGCCCGATAGATGTCGGGACGTTCACGGATAATCAGACATGCATTGTCCAATGATCGTGGAGGACGCGGGCCGCCGCCACAGGCGACAAGCGCCAACAGCAGCACGAGAAAAATCGCGCGTTTCATGAAATCTGCCTGCTCGTTTCTTTATTTATTTAACGCAGGATAGCCGATTTTGACCGCTCTGGGAATGCTTAGAGCAGGAAATAGAGCAAGACCGGCAATGACAAGACCGAGAGCAGCGTCGAAACAACGACATATCCAGCGACTGCGTCAGGGTCTGCGTTAAAGCGTTCGGACAGCATATAAGAGCTGACGGCAACCGGCGTGGCAATTTGAATAACCAAAACCGCGAAGGCCACGGGTTCGAGGTTAAATAGCCGGCCTGTTAGAACGGCCGCCCCCACGCACACACTCAATTTCAGGATCGACATGGCCGTTGCTCGACCAATTCCTGCAGGCGTCAGTTTCGCAACAGCGACGCCAAGGGTAAACAGCATGAGCGGAATGGCCATTTGCCCGGCCAGTTCTAACGAGTTCGTCAACCAATCGGGTGTCCGCCAGCCCATGACCAGAAACAGTGCGCCCAAAAGCGTGGCCCAAAGCATCGGTTCGCGTAGCATTTGGCGAATCGAGTTTTGGCCCGAGATCATTGGAATGCCGATAGAAAACGACAAGATTGCCATAACGGCAAACACCACCACTCCATATCCCAATCCCGCCTCACCATAGGCAAACATCATCAGCGGTAACCCGATATTGCCGGTATTGCCGAAAATCGTGGGTGCCAGCCATGTGCGCCGGGTTAATCCGAAAATCCGGATCGCCGCAAATGAGAAGGTACCAACCATCAGATAAGCCGCCAAAGCCGCGAGAGAGAGTGCAGACAGGGCGGCCGGGTCAATCTCGGTTTGCATCAGGGCCGTAAAGATCAGGCAGGGCACGGCCAACACCATGGCCAGTCTGGTGACAAATTCAATTGGGTAGTCATACCCGGCTTTGCGCCAGACAAATCCAGCGGTGCCAAGCAGGAAGACAGGCGCAACGATCTGTAAAACTGTAAGGACTAGGTTCACAATCTGTTTCCTATGATTCCGCGGGGTCTGGATGGACAAGCCCGGCAGCTCTGGTTTAGGTGGAGGCAGAAGGGGGCGCAATCCTATGCTGAAAACCCGCGCGAAATTTACGCTCGGTCAGATCGTCAAACACCGTAAGCACCCGTTTCGCGGGGTTATTTTTGATGTCGATCCCGAGTTTTCGAATACCGAAGAATGGTATGATGCGATTCCCCCCGAGTCGCGTCCGGCAAAGGAACAGCCTTTCTATCACCTGTTGGCTGAGAACGACCAAAGCTTCTATGTTGCCTATGTGTCGGAGCAAAACCTTGTTCTTGACCCAACCGGCGACCCGGTTGACCACCCTGATATCCCCGATCTCTTTGGGGAATATCAAAATGGCCGTTACCCGCTTGAGTTCCAACTGAACTAATCAGCGTCGATCGGCAGCCCAGCATCGCGCCAAGCGGAAAATCCCCCTTCAATCTCGGCAATATCTTCGACGCCCATATCTTGTAACGCCTTTGCAGAAAGCGCAGACCGCCACGCGGATGCGCAAAACAGAACGATACGGCGATCTGTTGACAGGTTTTCTTTGTGATAGGGGCTGGCCGGATCAATCCAAAATTCCAACATGCCCCGCGGCGCATGAAACGCGTCTGGAATCCGCCCTTCGCGCTCAAGCTCTCGAATGTCGCGAATATCGACCAATAGCGCCTTACCCGAATTCGCCTCTGCGAATGCGTCTTCTGGGCTCAGGGATGTAATCTTGGTTTTCGCCTCGGCGACCAGTTCTTGGACGGGGGTGATTGGCATGATCGGGGTCTCTCTACGCGCGAATTTTCATTAGGCCAGCGGTTGTAAGCGATAGGACGCGAAGAAAGAGAGAATTGCAAAGTCCTCGATGCCGCATCACTGGGTGGGGGCATTCAGACACGGCACCGAGGGAAGCCTTTGCAGCTACCCCTACGGTATTGCGAAGGTTTTCGGCGTGAGTTGGGGGCAAATATGGCAAGATTTGGACTGGTTTGTAGAAAACCACTAAAGTCGTCGCCTTTTGCCTCTATTGTTTACGATGCCAGATCAATGCGGAACGAGGTACGGTTTTCACCGTCCTTGCGTTCATACTCCAAATCGTATGCCAAGGAATGAATCAAGCTCCAGCCAAAGCCACCTTCCGGCAAATCTTCAACGGCGATATTTGCCAAGTTGAACTCTTTCTCACGAGGAAGCTGCAGGCCAGGCATCGCCTGTCCTTGATCACGTAATCTGCATCGCACTGACGGACCTTCAAGGTTCACTTCAACGGCAATTTCTCCGGTCGAATGATCAGAATATGCATGTTCGACGATGTTGTTCATGACCTCAGCCAGAACCAATTCCAGTGGTACCAGCAATTCTGCTGGTGTACCTTGAACGGCAAGGTCTCTGCACAATTTAACAAGCGCATCGCTTACGGCATTCGGGTTGGCAACGACGCCAATTTCATGGCTACCGGGTTGGCGGTTTTCGATGTTTGGGGTGCTCATGCCGCTGGGGCCACCCCATGAGAGGCCAATGCCTCTTCTACTGATGAATGTATTGGAAAAACCGTATTCATACGTGTGAGTTTCATGACCTTATCGACAGCAGGTGACAGGCTGGCCAATTCCAGTTGGCGCCCTTCCCCCAATATTTTGCGGGCTGCTACAACTGCACCCAAGCCTGAGCTGTCTAAAAAGGCAACTTGGTTAAGATCCAAAATGGCATTCCCACTGCCATCACGGATTAAATCCCGAAATTTGTCTTTGAATTGGATCGCCGCCGCGGCATCGATCCGTTCCGAATTCACCTTCAGCAATGTGATCGTGCCGATGGTTTCACTGGAAATGTCCATATTCGCTTCCTTTTGAACGTCGCGTCCACACTAGACGCCAAACCTTTCCAAACGGTATTCAAACGAAACGCAGGAAAGGGAGATTTTTATGGATAATGTCGTCATTTGCGGCGCGTCCAGAACGCCAATGGGAGGCTTTCAGGGCTGTTTTTCCGATCTTACCGCTTCGGATCTTGGGGGTGTCGCCATTGAGGGTGCACTTCAACAAGCAGGCGTTGATCCAGACAGGATAGACGAGCTTTTGATGGGCTGTGTCTTGCCTGCGGGCCAAGGACAGGCCCCCGCACGGCAAGCTGGCTTCAAGGCAAAACTGGGAAAAGAGGTGCCCGCCACAACGCTTAACAAAATGTGCGGATCAGGGATGAAGGCGGCGATGATTGCCTATGACCAGCTGGCGCTCGGTGCCTCTGGGGTTGTGATCGCTGGCGGGATGGAAAGCATGACAAACGCCCCATACCTCATCCCCAATATGCGAAAAGGCGCCCGGATCGGGCATGGGAAAACCGTCGATCATATGTTTCTGGATGGTTTGGAAGATGCATATGCCGAGGGCCGCCTGATGGGGACGTTCGCCGAGGATTGCGCCGAAAAATTTGGGTTCACGCGCGAGGCACAAGATGAATACGCCCTCAGATCGCTTTCGCGGGCGCTGGAGGCGCAAAGGTCGGGGGCGTTTTCAGGCGAGGTTACGCCTGTCTCATTGGCCAAGCGTTATGGTGAGGTGACCGTGTTTGCCGGTGTCCATAATGGGAAAACCGTTGTGGCAGAAGATGAACAACCCGCAAACGCGCGCCCGGAAAAGATCCCACATTTGCGGGCCGTCTTTCGAAAAAACGGAACGGTGACCCCTGCAAATGCCTCTTCGATCTCGGATGGGGCCGCGGCGCTGGTGCTGGCGAATGAAGGGGTTGCGGACAGGCTGGGAGTGCCAAAGCGTGCGCGCATCGTTGGGCACGCAAGTCACGCGCAGGAACCGGGCTGGTTTACCACGGCCCCTGTGCCGGCCGCCGAAAAGCTTTTGGCGCGTCTTGGCTGGCGGACCGAGGACGTCGACCTTTGGGAAGTAAACGAGGCTTTCGCTGTGGTCCCTATGGCCTTTATGGAAAAAATGCAGCTTAGCCCCGAGAATGTGAATATCCACGGCGGGGCCTGCGCACTTGGCCATCCGATTGGCGCGTCCGGTGCGCGGATCATCGTGTCTTTGCTGAATGCGCTTGAATTGCGCGGACAAAAACGAGGGGTTGCAGCGATCTGCATTGGTGGCGGTGAGGGAACAGCCATCGCGATCGAACGGATTTGACCTTGAAGACACCGCGCAGGGCTTGCCCTTGCGCGCGGGCCGGCGCAGTTTTGCGGCAGCGACCCTCAATCAATGTAGAAACGGCCCGTCATGTATGAAGATTTGTCAAAAACCATTGCGGTCTTGACCGAAGGTGAGACGGATGAAGTCGCCCTGATGGCCACTCTGGCCTGTGAGGTTTTTCACGCCGATGATCGGTTTGACTGGGTTGGGTTTTACCGGGTGACTGAGCCGGACCTATTGAAAATTGGTCCCTATCAGGGCGGACATGGATGTCTGCAAATCCCCTTCTCACGCGGGGTGTGCGGCGCCGCGGCGCGCACGGGTGAGGTGCAGTTGGTTGACGATGTCGACGCCTTCCCGGGCCATATCGCCTGCGCAAGCTCAACAAGGTCCGAGCTGGTGCTGCCGGTCTGGAACAAGGCGGGTCAGCTGATTGCGGTGTTTGACATCGACAGCGACCAGCCGAATGCCTTCACAGACCAAGATGCCGAAGGTCTGGAGGCGATTTTGAATGGTGTGTTCAGCAGTTAAGCCAAGTGTGCGACGCCAAGTGACATTTTCTTTCGCGTGAGGTTTTTGACCCACGTTGCTCACGATGCAGGTGCAGCTCATGTCAACTATGAGCCCTTTTTTGCTGGATTGCTGCTCCTCTGCGAATGTCTGGTTTCCGACTTCGCGGATGACACCTATGCCTCCCTTGACTACGCTTCGCTCACGTAGTGAGGAGAAATGCGATGGGCACTTTGATTGTTACCGAAGCCGAATTAAGAAGGTGCCTTCCGATAGACATAGGGGCACTCGAAGCAACAGAACGGTCCTTTTCGTGGATTTCGGAAAGGCGTGTTTCGATGCCTCCGGTTATGCACATCGACATTGATGAAGATAGTGCCGTCGACACGAAGGGTGCGTATGTTGATGGCCTTGAGCATCTTGCGGTTAAAATCGCCACCGGCTTCTTTCGGAATCCGCAGATCGGGCTGCCTAGTTGCAGCAGTATTATTGCTTTGATGAACGCAAAGACTGGTGCCTTTGATTGTATTTTCTTAGACAACGGGTACTTGATGAACCTGCGCACCGGACTTGCCGGTGCGGTGGCTGCCAAACACCTAGCACCCAAGAAAGTCACAACCGTCGGTGTGGTCGGCACCGGCGTACAGGCTCGATATCAGATCGAAAGCCTTGCCTTGGTGCGTGAGTTTGACCGCTTGGTGGTTTTTGGGCGCAGTGCGGCGTCTGTTTCGAACTACTGCGCTGAAATGTCGAATAAGCTTGGCGTGCTGGTGGAACCTTGCCAGTTTCTCGCCGAGTTGGTGACCGCTGCGCAGATTGTCGTCACGACGACGCCTGCGACAGAGGCGATCATCATGGCCGAGTGGCTCCACTCCGATGTGCACATCACTGCTATGGGGTCTGATCTGCCCGGCAAACATGAACTACATCCGAAGGTACTTGAGCGAGCGGACGTTTTGGCCTGTGATGTGTTTGATCAGTGCGTGATCGGCGGTGAGTTCCAGAACTTGAGCGACGCCAGCCGGAAGATCTTAGAACTTGGTGAGATCATTTCAGGAACGGCAAAATTTTCGCGACCAACCGGTGCCGTGACGATCTGCGATTTGACGGGAACCGGCGCACAGGACACTGCCATCGCTGTAGAGGCATTTGACCGTATAAAGGCCGCCAAGTTGGGCACTTCGTTCTGAAATCTATTAAAAGTGGACATCCGCATCTATGCGCAGAGCGGCAGATTGATCCCGCACAGCGGCTCTTGAGCCAAACATGCATGTAGGTTGTGTGCCAACTCGGCGCAACCCTATACCGACGGCTTCCAGCGTGTGGCTTCAAAGCCATGCGATTTGCAGCCTATCTCTATCGACGAGGCAGCGGCACAACGGTATCCACCGGTGCATCGGGGGCCAATTCTTCAAAGTCGAAATTATCCAGCCGTTCGGCCCGTTTCCCGGCCCGCGCTGTGGCCGTCAGGATGCCGGTGACATCGTCGCCAGCCTGCCGCAGATGCGTTTCAAGTTTGTCGGCGCGTTCGCCGATGATTTCCACATCCCGGTGCAGATGTTTCAGCGCTTTGCGGATGGCCCCAGCCTGTTCGCGCATCCGGGCATCTTTGAGAACCGCTCGCATGGTGTTCAGCGTTGCCATGCAGGTTGTGGGCGAGACGATCCAGACCCGCATATCAAACCCATACCTGACAATCTCGGGCAGGCGCGCGTGCAGCTCGGCGTAAACCGCTTCTGACGGCAGGAACATCAGCGCGCCATCCGCGGTTTCGCCTTCGATAATGTAGCGGCTGGCGATGGCGTTGATATGGACCTTTACGGCGGCGCCAAGCTCTCGCATTGCGCGTTTGATAGCCTCTGGTCCGTTTGCGGCCATCAGGGCCTCATAGGCCTCAAGCGGGAACTTTGCGTCGATGACCAGCGGCCCAGGAGGATTGGGCAGGTGGATCAGGCAGTCGGCGCGTTTGCCATTCGAAAGCGTGGTTTGAAAACTATAGGCATCCGATGGCAAAGCTTTAGAGACGATGTCGTTCAACTGGATCTCGCCAAACATGCCGCGCCGCTGTTTATTGGATAGGATATCCTGCAGGCCCAGCACATCACCGGACAGTTTTTCGATATTGGCCTGTGCTTTGTCGATCTGCTCAAGGCGCTGCTGTAACTCTCCTAAAGATCGCGCTGTGCGGGTCGAGGTGCCGTGCAACGTCTCGCCCATCGATTTTTGGACTTCTTCAAGCCGCCGTTCCATCACTTCCAGCATTTGGGCCTGCGATTTCGATTGCAGTTCCGAGACCGAGGCCAGCCCCCCCGCCAATTGGTGCTGCCCATCTGACAAAGCCTGCACGCGTCCACCGAGCGAGCCCATGGCATGTGCAATTGGTTCGACCGCGCGCGCCGCGCGATTGGCCGCTGCACCGCTGCGCATGACCAGGATCAGCAGCAGCACAACGGCAAATGCAGCACCAAGCGCCAACAGAGTGAGTGGATCTGACAGAGAAATTTCTAATTCGCCGAGCTGGATCATGTGCGTCCAAACAGCCTTTCGATATCCGAGAGTTTCAGTTCCACATAGGTGGGCCGACCATGGTTGCATTGTCCGGAATGGGGTGTCGCTTCCATCTCGCGCAGCAGGGCGTTCATTTCTTCGGCTTGCATACGCCGCCCTGACCGGATCGAGCCATGGCAGGCAACGCGGCTGAGGATCGCTTCGATCCGCGCCTGAAGGCTTTGGCTTTCGCCAAGGTCATCCAGTTCATCCAATATATCTCGCAGCATCGCTTCGGCGTTGACAGCGCCCAAGATGGCCGGGGTTGCACGCACGGCGATAGTGCCTGACCCAAAGGGCTCAAGCGTGAGCCCAAAGCGTTCTAATTCGCCGGATAGGTCCAGCAACCGCCCCGCGTCGTTTTCGCCAAATGTGATGATTTCCGGGATCAACAGCGTCTGCGCCGCTACACCGTTTTCGGCCATCTGCGCTTTGAGTTTTTCGTAGACAAGCCGTTCATGCGCAGCGTGTTGATCAACGATCACCACCCCATCTTTTGTCTGCGCGATGATATAATTTTCATGCACCTGCGCGCGGGCAGCGCCAAGGGGGTTTTGGGCCTGTTCACTATCCGATGCAGCCTCTTCGACACGCGCAGAAGCTGATACAAAACCCTCTGTCAAATCGGCCGCATGGCCTTCCGAGAACCCTTGCGGAGCTTGCCAATTGCGGACTGCGCCTAGGCTTGCCTGCGAGGGTCTATCCATTTGATATATTGGCGCTATCGGTGTTTCAGGACGCATCGCACCAAGGGTCGCGGCCCCTACAGTTGTCGAGGATCGATGCCCGGCCTCGGCCAATGCATTGCGAATGGCCGATACGATCAATCCGCGCACGATGCCGGGTTCGCGGAACCGTACTTCGGCTTTTGCGGGGTGGACGTTCACATCGACCAGTTCAGGCGGGCAATCAACAAACAGTGCTGCTGCCGGATGGCGGTCGCGGCTGAGGAAGTCGGCATAGGCGCCGCGCAGTGCGCCCATCAGGAGTTTATCGCGTACCGGGCGGCCGTTTACGAAAAGGTATTGCGCCGTAGACGATCCGCGCGAATAGGTGGGGAGGGCGGCGTAGCCGAGCAGGCGGATATCTTCTCTTGTGGCGTCAATTCGCAGCGCGTTTTCGATGAAATCGCGCCCGATTACTTGGCCCAAACGACCCGCCATTGCGTCAAAGAGGTCTCCGGTTTCCGCCAAGGCCCGAAAGGTCACGCGCGATGATCCGTCGGTTAAATCCCTTAAAGTAAAGGATATTGCCGGTTCGGCCATGGCGAGGCGTTTGACGACGTCGGTGATGGCCTGCATTTCCGATCGGTCGGTGCGCAGGAATTTAAGGCGTGCAGGGGTGGCGTGAAAAAGATCGCGTAATTCGACCACGGTACCTTGGCCAAGCGCGGCCGGGCGGATCACCGAATGGCGCCCGCCTGTCACAGTGATGGTGTGGGCATCCTGCCCCGCGCATCTACTGGTGATCATAAGTTTTCCAACAGATCCGAGTGAGGGCAAAGCCTCACCCCGAAAGCCGAAGGAATGGATGTTCAGAAGGTCTGATCCGTCGATTTTTGAGGTCGCATGGCGCGAGAGGGCAAGGGGTAGATCCTCTGGTCCCATGCCGCAGCCGTCATCCGTGACGCGGATCAGGTTTTTCCCGCCCGCCGCCACATCGATATCAATTTTGTAAGCGCCTGAATCAATAGCATTTTCGACCAGCTCTTTGACGGCAGAGGCGGGGCGTTCCACCACTTCACCCGCCGCAATGCGGTTGATGGCTGTTTCATCCAGTTGCCGGATCACGGGCCGGGCGTCACCGATATCGGGGCTTATATTGGGGTCTGCTTGCGCCATACCACAAGAGATAGCATGGTGAAGAACGATTCGGAAACATCGCAATAGGCTGGTTCGAAAGTAGCCTATTGCCTGCTTAAGCTGGCTGGACCAGTTTAGCGCGGCTCTGGTCAATAGCTTGGTCGCAGATCTATTGTTGGAAAGATGCAAAAAACTTCGGCTTATCCGATTTTATCCAGCTCGGGACGTTTTTCAATCCGTCTCCAGTGCCCCTACGAGGTTGTAACCGCGACAATTCACTTCAAGACGCACTGTGTTCCGCAACCAAACGCAACACATTCAACATAAAGCCGATGGGGCGCTGCGGCGCGTCAGTTTGGTTGAACGTGCCAAGGATGTAGACATCTGGATCTGGTGCATAGAAAGCAAAGGATCCGCTTGCCCCGGAATGCCCGATCAATTCTGGCGTTGCGCGAAACAGGGTCATCCAGCGCGGCAGTTTGATCCGCATTAGGCCGTGCCCATATTGAAGCGGAAAAAACAGGCGGTTCCAATCGCGCATCTGTGCTGCGGTCTCTGGTCTGAAGAGTTGATTTTGATAAAAAGCGCGCAAGAAGATCAGCATCTCATCCAACGTTGAGACGATGCCACCATCCGGGCCCATACTTGCCAAAATCTGAGGAATATTAAGGGCTTGGTCCCTGTGGTAGATTGGTAAACCGACGTTATCGTCGTTCAGAACTGCCGTTTCTTCCAACCCCAGAACTTGGCAGATTCGGCTTTGCACCGCGTGGTAATAGGTTTGACCGGTCACTGTTTCTATTACTGCGCCAAGAAGCTGGTAGTTGGTGTCAGAATAGTAAGATTTGCCGCTGTCTGGCGCGGCCTGCGGGGGCAGTACCTTCGTCATTCGCAAAACATCGGTCAGCTCATAGCTTTGATCGATGTTTCGTTTCAAATCTGCAGCCAGATCGCTCTCGTAGTAATCGGCAAGGCCCGAAGTCTGGTGAAGAAGATGCCGGATGGTAAGGGTGGGGCCATAATCAACGCCTTTAACGACATGCAGGCCCGACAGGTCGGTGCCCGTCAGGATGCTTTGGACGCGCTGATCCAGTTCAATCAGGCGGGCGTCTGACAGTTGAAGGATCAGCGTTGCGGTGAACATCTTTGTAATGCTCGCAATAGCAAAGCGCGTATCGGCGGCGGCGGCCCCGGCGCTGCCCCGGAAATCAACGCGTCCGTCTCCAGACTGGACGCGCAAAATCAAAGAGTGCGTATGTGCCTTTGTGCATTCAACGTCGATGACGCGTTGTAGGGATTGGTTGAGCATCATTTAGCAATCCTTTCGATCGTAAGTGGCGGCTCAGCGCGTTGAAATTGGCGTCTTTTGAAGCAAGAGTACGAAGTTCAGATCAATCGCAACAAACCATACGAATGCGCCAAGCCCAAAGCCGAGAAATTACTGCGCCGCGCAGATTGTTATGCTTGATCCGCGAGACGTTTGAAGTGATCTTTCAATTGGCAGGTGCCCGTTGGTGGGGCGGTCATGTTCATAGCGCCTGCCGTCAAGAAAAACTGCGCTGGCCCGGCGATTTTGCGGGGGGCAAGCCGTGGTAATGCCCATAGGGCCAGCCGCCTTAGAAAATCGGGTAAACGCGAAATGCGTGGCGACTTACCCAAGGCCGCAAAACACAGATGCGCGACCTCATTTTGTGTGAATATCTGCGGCCCTCCAATGTCAGCCCAAGAGTCTTCTCGCGCTACGGCATCAAAAATTGCCGCAGCAAGGTCTGCGCCGTGAATTGGATTAATCCTTAGGTTGCCGGTGCCGAATAGCCAAACACGGCCAGCCTTTGCCATATTCAGAAAATCGCCCATATCCGAGAAATATCCTGTTGGAGCGATGATGGTTGACTTTAAATCTGCGGTTTGAAGTTTCCGGACAAAGGCTGCTTTGGCTGCCACGAGCGCAACATGATCCATTCGGTCCGCGTTCAGAACATGGACGAAGGCAAAATGTCCAACATTGCTGCGAAGCGCCTCGTCGAGCAGGTTCACATTTGCCTGATAGTCAACGTCCCAATATCCGACGCCATCCGTTTGATGTGTGATCCCTAATGCAGAGACCACCAGATCAATATTCGTCATGGTGCCACGCAATGTTGCTGCCCAAGTTGCTTCGGCTTGGACAATCGTATCAGCAGAGGGCAAGTCGCCAGAGCTTCGTTTGCGTACTAACGCGGTGACATGCCAGCCACGGCGCTGGTATTCTTTACAAAGGTAGCGCCCCAGATAACCTGTGGCACCGGCAATCAAAACACGCTTCATTGCTTGGGTCTCCTATTAGGGTGAATGGGCGTTATAGTCTGAAAGGTGTTGCCCGGAGCATGCCGAGTAAACCAGCTTCTCGCTCGGGTTGGTGTGGTTCTGGTAGCCCAACATCTTTCATCAGATGTTTCGGCAAGCTGCTCGGGTGGGGCGCGGCCGAGGGACGCTCCCCGGTGAGAAGTGTGTAAAGCGCCTGAAACCGGCGCGCGCGAAAGTACATGATGTCATTCATGGCCATGCCCCTATCCGACCACGCGGTGGCCGCGGCCCCGCAGGCATTCAATGACGATTGCTTCGCGTCGTTCGCTTGCATTCACTGATCCAGCTAGGCCGCCCGCAACTGCGCCCATCATGGCGCCGCCCAATGCACTGGCGTCGTCGTCAAGCTCTCCTATTGCGGCACCTGTGCCGGCCCCCAAAATAGTCCCCTCAAGGGTTTCCCGATCGAATTGGCTTTGATTGCGCGCTAAAGATTGACACGCGGCCAGATCTTCCCGGTAGGCAACTGTCTGCGTTCCATCCAAAATGGGTTGGTAATCAGCGCCGCTATTGGCGCATGCGACTACAGTCAGGCATATCGGAAGTATCGACAAAAGTTTCATGGCTTGGACCCTTTTCAAAAGTAGAACCGACGCGCCCAGAGCATTTGTTGAGCGGCGACCCGTCAGTGTATGAAAATGGGATAAAAGGCCCGTTGGTCTGTCGCGACCGGACAGGCTGGATCGGACGTTCGGACAAGCTGGATCGAACCGGGATAAAAATTTTTGTTACTTATTAGATGCCTAGATGGCTTGCGGCGGCACTACAAAAACTTCGGGCCAACGTAACGGGTCATCAGAATCGCCCAGTTACGGTTTATGTGTTGCGCGCCATTGCGACGGTGTCCGGTCTGTCACCTTTTTAAAACTGGTGTTGAATGTGGACTTAGCATTGAAGCCGACTGTCTCACTTATCTCAATAATAGAGGTGTCCGATTGGATGAGTAACTCACAGGCATCGCGGATGCGGCATTGGTTTACGTAATCGTAAAACGACATGCCCAGCTTGGTATTCAGCACCTCAGAAAGATGGATCGGCGGAATCGAAATCGCAGAGGCAAGGGTACGTAAATTCAACCCGTGATCCCGCCACAATTGACCGTCTGTCATCCGGTGTTCTAATCGAAGGGCAAGGCGGTCTATGTCCTCTGGTCGCAGCCCAGAGCGTGCGTAGCGGGACGGCGACGTGCCGCGCATGGGTGTTTCGAGCTTTTTTGTCTCGGCCAAAACCTGCTCTGACCAATCTGGCAAAGGTGGATTTGCCCGTAATGCAAAAATCCCAAAAGACACAGGAAGGGTCACATCGTACAACAGGGACCAAATGCCGTCGCGGATCGATGCTGCCCCCATTAATTGCCGTACCTCGTCGATGATCACGATGGCCGCAAGGATCAGAATTGTCGCGACCAACCCATCCAGCCACCGCAATGTTCGACCTTCGAGATCGGAAAACACGTGTCGGATATTTTGCTTATGGTGTACCAATCGTTTGATACAGAGAGTGCCGTAGAAAGTTAGGATTGCGATCCAAAGAATCCAGAACGCTGTTTCACCGACGTTAATAAGCTGCTGATAAGTGTCCGAAATCGCCCCGTCGACTACGCCGCGTCGCATATCGCCCGGAAGCAGCAACGTTGGCGTAAGGCAAAACAAGCCCAAGGCAAAAGGCAACAAGTGAACCGCATCCTGTTGGTGAAGGGTTGGTGCAGAATGGGTCAATGCACGGACGAAAAAGTAGAGCGACACCATGAAGCCGGGAATAATGACGTCGTTCCATCGGAAAAACCGATTGGATACCGAAAACACATCGGAGAACGCGAATGAGTTTATTGCATCAAAGATGTTTACGGCAAAGAAGGCGATCATCGCCCAAATGTGCATCTTAGGCGGCGGAGATTCCCGCAGCCGCATAAGCAGCCCCAGCAGGACAAAAACCGAGACGGCCAACGCGCCGGCAACACCAAGATGTTCCCAATAAAGGTTTTCGTGAATTTCCATCATCATGCGACCTCGCTCTCTGCCTTTCTAACGGTTGCGCTAGAAATTCAAAGCAGCAGACTCTCTGTCTGCAAGGCGCGTGGGCGACGTGTCCCCAAATCGCTCCCGATACTCTGTTGGAAGGATTCCGAGCCTTTTTACAAAGCTTCTGCGCATATTCTGTTCGCTGACAAAACCAGACAGGGCTGCGATCTCCTTGATGGATTTCCGGCTGCCCTCCAAATACAAACGGGCGATGCCAAGCCGTCGATATTCGACAAAGCGCGACGGTGATTGGCCAAATTCTTGGATGAAGTCGCGATGCAGTGTCCGCTCCGTTGTCCCTGCGACCTCGGACATCCTTTTTACGGTCCACAAAGCGGCCGGATCTTCTTCTATGCGGTTGTAGAGAGCGCCCAGACGCTTGCTTGATGCAACCTGTGCTTTTAATGGCGCCGAATACTGTGATTGCCCCCCATGCCTTTGCATGAACACCACCATTTCGCGTGCGACGCCAAGGGCAACACGTCGCCCGTGATCCGCCTCAACCAGTGAAATCGCAAGGTCAATGCCCGTTGTCACACCCGCCGAACAGTGAAACTTTCCGTCATGCGTAAAAATTTCGTCCAGTTGCCATGCGATATTGGGAAAGTGCCGGCGCACTTGGTCAGTACGTTCCCAATGCGTGGTCGCTTTCCTGTTGTTCAAAAGGCCAGCCGCAGCGGTTAGAAGACTGCCAGAGCAAATTGAAACGAAACGCTCTGTCTTTGGTTCTATCCTCATCAAAAACTGCTGGATTGCAGGATCATCTAAGTGTTGATCCACACCGGGCCCGCCGGGCACTACCAAAATATCCGCTGCAATGACGGTGCCGAAAGACGCGTCGGCGCGCAGGGACAATCCGGTATCGGTGATGACATCTGCGCCGTCTTTGGTCGCGACGGTGATGTCATACGCCTTCCACCCCAAAACCTTGTTCGTGGACGCAAATACCTGAGCAGGACCGGCAACATCCAACAGCAGGACACCATCAAAGCCCAAGATGAGAACAGATTGAAGGCGGTTTGTCCGATTATGAAGGTTTGCTTTCATATCCGACATGATCCTCTGGCCATATGCTTGTGTCAACTCAACCCTATAAAGTGAGAATTTACATGCCACGCACTTTTATCACCTCCGTCCCGGGCGTTCCTGCATCGCTGTCCCCCATTTCTAACGCTGTCGTTGTCGGCGGGACCTGCCACATCTCCGGACAGCTGTCTGTGTATGATGACGGCTATCGGGCAGGCAGCGCGGCAGAAGAAGCTGAACGCGCATTTGACCTTGTGTTCAAGGTTGCCAATGCCGCCGGATTTAGCTCGGAAGAGATCGTATATATCGACATCGCTTTTGCCGACATTGAACGCGACTTGGCAGAGGTAAATAAAGTCTGCCGCTCTCGGTTCACGCAATATCCGGCAAGAACGGTTTATGAAGCTGCGAAGCTTCCTCTTGGTGCAAAAATCAAGATACAAGCCGTTGCGATGAAAGACGCCGTCTAAGGGCCAAAACCATAGTGTTTCAGAACGAAACTGCTTCTGAAAAGGCTTCGCCACAATCTTTGGGGGCTATCTTGCCGCCCCCAATTTTTTGATATTCAAAGTTGGCGAGCCGTCAAAACCTTTGCGATTTCCCGCAGATGATTGTGGCCCGTTCCGCAGCAACCGCCAAAGATATCCAATTGGGGATAGCGATCTGATAAGCTCAATAATTGCGCCCCAAGTTCAACCGGGTCGCCATCTTCGATATGTCCCAATTTGCAAAGGGCAAGTTTATCCATTTTCGAGGCATTTGGCCGAACACCACGAAGACGTTTTGTCCAATCTCCAGCTTCGAGAGCCGGTTCATATTCCAAAGGGTGTGAGCAATTAATCATGTAGAAATCGGGAGCTTCATTACCCGTTTTTGCGTCGATCTCGGTAATCGCCTCTGCAAGGGACGGTCCCGATTTTAACTTGCTGGTGCCATCTAGGGTCAGCGAGATTGAAAACGGCATACCGGCTGTTGCAGCGGCCCTTGCTGCGCCAACAGATTCTGCGATGTTGTTGAAGGTCATAGCGCAGGTGAAATCCACCTTTGCGCGTTTCAATGTCTCAAGTTGGACGGCGTGATAATCTTCTGAGCTGGCTTCGGTGATTTCCCTGTTAAGGCTATAGGCATCGCCGCGCGGACCAAGGATGCCGCCGATTAGGAGTCGGGGGATTTGGTTTTCATAGTTTTTTGCAATGTCTCGCAAAAGATCGATGGCTGCGATAGTCGCATCGGCTAACCCTGCCGGAGAATAGCCCAGTTTGGCCCCCCAATCAGGGCTGGCGCGATAGTCGAGGCCGGTCAGCATAAACGACAGACCAAACTCAGCCGCAACATCCAAATGTTGGGAGAGGACCGAACGGATCGCCGCAACGGCCTTTGGGTTGTCGAGCAATGGCAACATTGAGAATTCGGGCAGCTCAAAACCGTGGCGGTACATAATCTCGGTTTCTATGCCGCCTTCGGTCAGAAAAACCTCGTTTGTGCCGATCGGCGGGGTGGGAGAGGCCACAGTCATCTCACGCCTCCGGTTGGATGTTTTGGTTAAACCGGAACCGGTTGTCAGGGTCGTATTTCGTTTTGACTTCAACCAGTCGCTGATAGTTCGTGCCAAATGATGCGCGGGTCAATGCATCTCCATCCTCTCCGTGGCCGGGAAAGTTCAGGTAAGCGCGGCCATGATGCCCGTATTGTTTTGCGCTGTCCCAGCCGTTGCGCGCCCATGTGATGTTTGCTTCATCCTCCGCGGGATCCGACCAAACGCCATCCAATGAATACATCCACCCCATCGAGCGGTCACCGAAGGAAGTTGCGTCAGTAGGAACCGCTGCTGTCGCGCCACCGAAATTCCACAGGGACGAAAGGGAACTGTCTGAAGGGGCTGCGATTGCGTTTTTCATCGCCAGATCGATCATGTCGTCGGAAAGTTCGGTTAGGTAGCAGGCTTTCCAGTAGCAGCGGAATTGGCCTGCAGGCATCAACGTGTCAAACAGCTGCTGCACGTCGCAATAATTCATCCGGCCCGAAAAATCCGTGACCATGGTCCCCAATTCGCGAAGGGGCTGAAGCAGAGCCTCGCCTTCGCTTGCATCTCCATTGTAGACGCAAGCCAAAGTGTAGACTGGTTTTCCCCAGTGTTCCTCGGGGAAGTCTTCGCCACCCGCAACCGAGAACTCGCAAAGCGAGCCGACAACATCACTGTGTTTCGCCAAAAAATCTCGCCAGGCGCGGATGGGGCCTGGTCCATCCTCAACCGCATAGATCGGGGCCGCGAACATGACCTCTGGACCAATCGGATGCAGCGCAAATTCAAACCGGACAACAACACCGAAATTCCCGCCCCCTCCTTTGAGCGCCCAAAGAAGGTCTGCGTTTTCCTCTGCACTTGCGTGAATTAAGTCGCCATTGGCTGTGACAACCTCTGCGCCCACCAAATTGTCAATCGATAGGCCATGCTTGGCCCGAAGCCAGCCAATGCCCCCCGATAGCGTAAGCCCTCCAACACCAGTATCCGAGATCAAACCGCCCGGCGTTGCCAAACCATGCGCTTGGGTGGCGCTGTCAACATCCCGCCACAAAGCGCCGCCTTCTATGGAGGCGATGCGGTTCTCAACGTCCACAGTGACAGAGCGCATCAGGCTGAGGTCTATCATCACCCCGTTGTCGCAAACCGCGTGACCGGCAACATTGTGACCGCCGGCCCGAATGGAGATCAGCAAATCAAGCTCAACCGCATGCTTAACGGCGGCAATCACATCCTCTGTGTTTTGGCACCGCACTATTTTGGCAGGACGTTTGTCGATCATCGCATTCCAAACGGCGCGCGCTTCGTCAAACCCGGCCACGCCCGGCTCCAGAATTTGCCCGGAAATTTGGTTTTGCTGCAAACTGTCGTTGTGATCTGAACCCTGCATGGTCTGTTCCTTTCGCTGACCGAGAGAAGGTTAAGGCACTGCTTTTGCCAGCGTCAGTGGCAATTTGGCCAAAGCTGCGGCATATTGGACAAAGTAATATGGCAAATTGGCCAATTCCGTGCCGTTTCTGACAGGAGAGCAAAGTGATGACTGGCAAAAAGCCTCGTATTGTCCTGCTGGTTGCGGCTGAAACCTCTGCGTCGGTCCTTTATGGGCTTTATGATGTTCTAATGTCTGCTGGCGCTGTTTATCCCGATATGGTGAACGGGGCGCCGGGTGATGAGCTTTTGGATGTTCTGATCGCATCCGCGGATGGAAAGCCCTTTCACTGTATCGGCAATATTCCGGTTGAACCTCATTGTTCGATTGCTGAGATCGATACAGCCGATGCCGTCATTGTCTGTGATATGTATACCTCGATCTATGATGTCCCAAGCGGCCGATATCCCCGCGAAATCAGCTGGCTAAAGCGCATGCACTCTAATGGAGCGCTGTTGACATCTCCGTCTGCTCAGGCTCGCTTTTGCTCGCTGAATCCGGGTTACTTGATGGGCACCAAGCGACCGCTCATTGGGCGTATCGCGATATGTTTCAGCGGCACTTTCCAAAGATCACGTTCCTCAATGAATCGGTGCTTTGCCTTTCGGCCGAGGCTGACCGGATCGTGACAGCAGGCGGAGTCAGTGCGTGGCACGATCTTACGATCTATCTTATCGCACGGTTTTGCGGCTACCAAATCGCGATTGAGACGGCGAAAGTCTTTTTGATCAGTGGTCATTCCGAAGGCCAGTCGCCCTATTCGGTTATGACCCGGCCAATGGAATCCAATGATGGTCAAATCGCGGAGTGTCAGGTTTGGATCGCGGATAATTACGCAACAAGCAATCCTGTCGAGAAAATGGTGCAGCGATCGGGATTGAACGCGCGAACCTTTTCACGGCGGTTTCGGGCGGCAACTGGCTTTGCACCAATAGAGTATGTTCAGGCGCTGCGGGTCGAGGAAGCCAAGCAGATGTTAGAGACCGATGAAATCCCAAATGACGATGTTGGCGTGGCCATCGGTTATGATGACCCGGCGTCTTTTAGACGGGTGTTCAAGCGCGGAACTGGCATGTCGCCCGCAGCTTACAGGAAAAAGTTCCAACGCATTTCTCAAATTGCCGGTACGCATTAAGCGGTTTCAAGTTTGTAGGACCTTCGTTCCAAACTTGCGGATTGGCCGCACAGCGCCGCGCTGGTCTGAAATGAAAAAGGGGCCTTGACCCTGACACTAGTGTCAATCCGCTAAGGCTGTCTGCTCATCATCGATTTGATGTGCTTGCAGATAGGAAAGACACGAAATGACTCAGAATAAAACTTGGCAGAACAAGGTGGCCATTGTGACCGGCGGCAGTTCTGGCATCGGTAAAGCCACGGCGTTAGAACTTGCGGCCCAAGGTGCGAAGGTGCTTGTCACTGGGCGGACGGAAGAGACGCTTGCCGAAGTGGCCGCAAGCAGCGATTCGATTGAATTTCTGCAAGCAGATAGCGCCGACATCAAAAGTGGGAACCAGATCGTAAATGCCGCTATCAGCAACTGGGGACGTCTCGATTTGATCGTCAACAACTCAGGCGCAGGTCAGCCGCTTCCGATCGAGGCTTATGATGCAACGGTCATTGCCAATATGTCCGCGTTGAACATTGTTGCTCCGTCTTTGCTGGTAAAGGCAGGTCACGCGGCGCTGCGTGAAAGCAAAGGCGCCATTGTCAACATTGGCACGGCGGTCACACAAGGCGCCGCACCGCAATTGGCGCACTACGCTGCGACGAAAGCTGCATTGGACCATTTGACCAAATCCTGGGCGATAGAATTGGCAAGCGATGGCATTCGTGTGAATGCTGTTTCGCCCGGCCCTGTCAAGACAGGTGCGCTGACTGGAATGATGGGGTTGCCTGACGAAATAGCGCAACGCGTTGAAGCGCAGGAAGCCGCCCAAATCCCATTGAGGCGACGCGGAGTGACCTCAGATATCGTTCCGTGGATCTTACAATTGGGAAGCGCTGACAACGCGTGGCTGACAGGGCAAGTATTGACGGTGGACGGCGGCTGGTCGCTAAGAAGCTAAGGCAGACACTGGATTGGAGGGTGCAGGTGATCTTCCAATCCTTACTTGATGCGCAGCCACCGAATTAACATCTATGTCAGGGTTCGCAATAAAGGGGACACAAATGCAGGTTAAAGAAGCCGCCGAAAAGCTTGGGATCACGCAGCGCATGTTGCGCCACTATGAACAACAAGGATTGATCGCTGTGGGCCGGACGTTCAATGGCTACAGGTATTATAGTGACGCTGACCTGCGGCGCGCGGGCCGTATTCGCGATTTCATTGCGATTGGATTTTCCACACGTGAAGTCCGTGCCATGAGCGCCTGTTTGTCAGATGACGGATCTGGACCATGTGAAGGCGGAATCGAGAAGTTGACGGAAAAACTTGAGCATATTGACCGGCTCAAGACCGACTTGGACACACGCCGCGCCGCGATCGTCGATCGCATCGCGACTTTGAAGAAAGCCTTTCCCAACGCAAATGTGTCAGAAAAAGCGCCTTCTGGGACTATTGGCCGTGGTCGAAGTTCTGCCAGTTTGGAAAGGGCCGACCTGGGGTAGTCACGCGAAGCCAGATTGTTTCCAAACGCATGTGGCCCAAGTCCGCGGGCGGAAATGGCCCGGTTTACCCTCCGTCTTCTAGGCCCACAGGCTCTCCGACAACCACGACGTGCAATGCGTCTGGGTCCATTAAGCGGGCGGCTGTACGGGCAATGTCTTGCTGTGTTACGGCCATGACTTGATCGTTGCGAGTGTTGACGTAGTCAATGGGCATATTGTCGGACTGCATCCGGGCCATGATCGCCGCTAGTGTGTCATTTCCGGTAAACCGCAACGGGTAAGAGCCTGTTAAATACAGCTGTGCAGCGGCCAATTCTTCAGCACTGACGCCATTCTCGGCGATATCTGCCCACTCAGCACGCAGAACATCAATGGCTTCGGCCACCAGTTCATTTGATGAACTGAACTGGCCCAACATCAGCGGCTCGTGATCCAGAAGCGACAGGAAGGTGCCGATGCCATAGGTCAGGCCACGTTCGACGCGCACTTCTTGCATCAGGCGCGAGCGGAAGTTTGAACCGCCGAGGATCTGGTTCAGCACAAAAGCCGGGAAAAAATCGGGGTCATGACGTTCAATGCCTTCATGGCCAAAAAGCGCTGTGGATTGCGGGGTGGGATAATTGATGACGGTCAAACCGCCCTCAAGCTGATAGTTTGCCGGGCCGGGCGATGGCGTGCCGTTTTCTGGAAGGTCGTCCAAAAGGGTATCAAGAAGGATGCCCAGCTCATCTGGCGTGATATCACCTGCCGCGCCGATAAAGACGCGGTCGCGGGTGAGGGCGTTTTGATGGGCGTCAACCAAATCGTCGCGTGTCAGTGCTAAGACGCTTTCAACGGTGCCTTCCGTTTGGTGGGCATAGGGATGGCCTTGAAAAGCCATGGAGTAGAAGGCTTCACTGGCGATTTCACCGGGGTCATTTTGGTCGCTGTCGATGCCCGACAAAATCTGCGCGCGGACACGTTCGATGGCGGCCTCGCCAAAGCTGGGTTCGATCAGTGCGAGGCGCAAAAGGTCCGCCGCTTCGTCGCGGTTTTGGGTAAGCATTTGCGCGGTGACGATGATTGAATCGCGGTAGCTGTCAAACTCGAAATACGTGGCAAGAGATTCTGTGGCAGCGGCGAAGTCACGCGCCGTCAGGCCGCCTGCGCCCTCTTCCAGCATAGCCGTCATCATATACGTCGCGCCGCGGGCGTCTTCGGGGTCGAGATTGGCAGCGCCGGAAAATTCGATATCAAGCGCCACGAATGGGATCGAATGATCTTCGACCAGCCAAGCAGTCAGGCCGCCGGGCGACGTCACTTCCTGAATCTGAACCTGAGCAAGGGCGGGAGTCGTCGAAAGCGTAAGAGCTATTAGGGTCGCGCGGAACATCATTCTGTCGCCTCCTCGGTTGCCGGTTGGGTCAGATAGCCGGTGACGTGATAGGTACCTTCAAAGACCATGCGCGCCGCTTCCATGACGTCTTCTGGCGTCGTCGCCGCGATGATTTCCGGCCATTCCTGAATGTCTTGAACCGAAAGGCCGGCGCTAAGGGCATTGCCATAGGTGCGGGCAAGCTCGCCGACATCGTCTTCTTCGTAGATTCGGCTGGCCTCCCATTGGAATTGCAGGCGCGCAAATTGTTCAGGGTCGATCCCCATCTCTAGAAAATCAGCAATCACACGATCCAGATCTGCCTCGGCCTCTTCTAGGCTGATGCCGGGGGCGGGAACGTTGTAAATGGTGAACTCACCGTAATCCAGCCGGGTGCCGCTATAAAAACCCGCCGCATAAAGCGCGCGCTGTTCGTCAAATTGCAGGGCGGAGGGAAGGAAACCTGTCGCGCCATGGCTGAGAACATTGGACAACAACGTCAAAGCTGCGGCAGTTTCCTGATCGCCCGGTTCACGAGGTTGGGTCAGGTAGCTGCGAATGACGTAAGGGTCAGAGACGCGCGGATCTTCATAGGTGACACGGCGGTTGGCGATCTGAGGAGGCTCTGTCGGCCGGGCTTTGCGTGGGGCGTTGGACGCGGCGATTGGGCCGTAATGGATCTCAGCAAGTGCTTGTACTTCATCCGGTGTGACATCGCCTGCGACAATCAGAATGGCGTTATCAGGGGCGTAAAACCGATGATAGAAATCAAAGATTTCGTCGCGGCCAAGCTGTTCAATCTCGTGGCGCCAGCCGATGATCGGAATGCGATATGGATGCGCTTGATACAAGGTGGCTGACATCTGTTCGCCCAGCAATGCGCCGGGGCTGGTTTCAGTGCGCTCGGCGCGTTCTTCCAGAACAACACTGCGTTCGGTTTCGATATCATCTTCGGTCAGCAGTAGGTTGCGCATTCGGTCCGCTTCCATCTGCATCATCAGGCCAAGCCGGTCGGATGCGACCCGTTGGAAATACCCGGTGTAGTCCCAGCTGGTAAAGGCATTGTCCGAACCACCATTGGCCTCGACGATTTCAGAGAACTCGCCGTTTTCAAGGGTCTCGGTTGCTTTGAACAACAGGTGTTCAAGATAATGCGCGATGCCGGACTCGCCGGGAGGTTCATCTGCTGCGCCAACGCGGTACCAAAGCATGTGGACCACCACCGGTGCGCGGTGGTCTTCGATGACAATTGCCTGAAGCCCGTTATCGAGTGTAAATTCACTGACATCTGCGGCGCGAGTAGGTCCGGTGAGGGCAATGAGCCCCGAGAGGGCGACAAAAGCAAATCTCAGCATTGGCAATCCTTAAAGAAATCGAACTGCACATAGATGTACGGGGTTTTGAGAGGGGTTCAAGCGCGCTGACGCGGTTGTGAGAAGCGGCGGAGGCAATTCGCCTATTTTCGGCAGGGCCTTAGCGACAGACAGGGTGACCCTTAGCTTCGGCTTGTCAAAAGGCGCAGGCCGGCAAAAGCAAAGAACCCACCCAACGCACATTGGATCGACCGGCGTGCCTTGCTGTAGGCACGGACCATGACGGGCGTTGAAAATGCGATGGCATAGAGGAGGTGGATCACCAAAGACAGAGTAGACGTGCCAAGCACAATCGCGGCGCCGACCCAAAGCGGTGCCCCATTTTGTAGGCCAAGCGAGATGATGGCGATCCAGGCTAAGGCAGCTTTGGGATTGGTCATCATGACGATGTACCCACGTTTGAAATAACCAAAGGGCGCGCGGCGTCCTCCGGACAGTTCCTGTGGCTCAACGTCATGGGCCGACATGGAGGATCGGAACGATTTATAGGCGAGCCAGAGCAAATAGACCCCGCCGAATAGCTTGATGAGGATCAGGGCCGAAGCGTAGGCTGCCAAAAGCGCTGAAAGGCCAAACACGGTGAGCAAGGCCCAGGTGAAAGAACCGGCAGCGACGCCAGATGCCAGCGACATCCCTGATGTTCGGCCAACGCTCATGGAGGTCCCGATCACGGCAAGGATGTTCGGTCCGGGGCTGGCGATTGCAAGAAGGAAGGCCGAATAGGCAAGCAGGATGCCCGGAAGATAAGTGGAAAAGTCTTGCATAGCTGCGATCCCGGTCAAAAGGTGTGTTCACACTATGTTCCGAAGTTTTGCGAAAAGCAACAGAGGTCTTGGCGTGCTATGCGACCCACATCAGAAGGTAGCGCCGCTAAGATCTTTCGCAAAGGTGATGACCGAGAATGGAATTCAAATCACTCTTCCAGAGTGCCAAATTCCTCAGGTGGTGCTGCGGGCGTACGGATGCCTGCAGCGCGCATGCGCTCAAGCTCGGCATACCGATCCAATGCCATAACGCGGTAGGCTCGGTAGTAGACATTCACCGCAAAGAGCCGTTCCAAAAGACGACCATCATTGCGACGGCGGAATTCCAGATCTTCTTCGGCAAGCGTTTCACGAATATCGGCACCGACGCCAAACCGGGCGGCATGGCTGACCAAGGACTGGCTGCCTGTGCTGGCGCGGTTAACGTTCCCGCCGAGGGCCGCAGCAACGTCAGCCTCTGGATCCGGATCGGCCAAATTTCCGCCAGATAAGCGTGGGTCCGGCAATGTGGCCAAGTTTTCAGGAATTTCAAGCGGACGCGTTGGAAGGACCGAGAATTCATCGGGCCCTTCGCCATCTTGGCGCAAATTCATCAGCGTCGGATCCCCACGTGAGCAAGCCCCCAGTGCCAAAAGCACAAGGCCCAAGCCGATCCATGCGCGCAAATTGCCCATCCCTTAACTCCTTATCTGCCCGGTTTAGCGCATGTTTTCCTCGCCGTCACGGGGTGTTCTTCGGAGAATCGGCAAAGATGAGCAAACCGATCGCGCCAAGGAAAATTCCGACATCAGCAAGGTTGAACGCATAAGGGTTATCCAAACCGCAGCATGAGCTGTTTAGAAAATCGACAACGGCGCCATAGATCACCCTGTCAAAGGCATTGGCAATGGCCCCGCCCACAACCGCGCCAGCCGATAAAAAGGCGATTTTGCGGGTCATCGATGTGCGGACCCACCACAGGATCCAGGCCGAGACCACAAAGGCAAGCGCGATGAGAATCCACCGGGTGCTGTCTTCTGATCCTGCAAAAAGGCCGAAATTAATGCCCGTGTTCCAGCCCATGCGGAAATTGAGATACGGGGGCAGCACGTCAATGGCGCCCCGCGTCGCCAGGTCAAGACCATAAAGGATATACGCCTTGCTGATTTGGTCGAGCGCGAACCAGAAAAGCGCGGAGAGCAGGGCAAGTCGCATGGGTCTTTCCTTTTTCTCTTGTTTCGGTTTCGGCGCCTTGCGGCGCCGACCCGCCGGGGGGCTCTGCCCTCCGGACCCCCCGGGAGTATTGTTGCAAAGAAGAAGGGGGTGTTGTTCTTCTTAGTGGCGGAAGTGGCGCATGCCGGTGAAGACCATGGCAAGACCTGCCGCATCGGCGGCTGCGATAACCTCGTCGTCGCGCATGGAGCCGCCGGGTTGGATGACGGATGTTGCCCCTGCGGCGGCGGCTTCCATCAAACCATCAGGGAAAGGGAAGAACGCGTCGGAGGCCACGGCAGAGCCTTGGGTGAGCGGGGCGGGCAGGCCAAGCGCTTCGGCCATGCGTTCGGCTTTCTTGGCAGCAATCAGCGCCGAATCAACGCGGCTCATCTGGCCAGCGCCGACGCCGACCGTTGCGCCGTCTTTGACATAGACAATGGCGTTGGATTTGACGTGTTTGCCGACTTTCCACGCAAAGAGCAGGTCGCGCATTTGCGCCTCGGTTGGGGCCAGCTTCGTGACAACCTTGAGGTCATCCAGCGTGATATGGCCGCTATCTTTGTCCTGCACCAGCAGGCCGCCCGCCACTTGACGATAGGCAAGGCCCGCAACGCTGGGATCGGGCAAACCGGCTGTGGTCAGAAGGCGCAGGTTCTTTTTGGCGGCGAAAACGTCGCGCGCTTCATCAGAGGCGCCGGGGGCAATCACAACCTCGGTGAAGATACCGGTAATTTCGCGCGCGGTGTCAGCGTCGAGCGGTTGGTTGAAGGCGACGATGCCGCCGAAGGCCGAAGTGCGGTCGCAATCAAAGGCTTTTTGATAAGCCTCTTTCAGGCTTGCGCCTTGGGCTGCACCCGAGGGGTTGGCGTGTTTGATGATGACGCAAGCGGGTGTGTCCGTGCCAAATTCTGCGACCAGTTCAAATGCGGCGTCTGTGTCGTTGATATTGTTATAGCTCAGCTCTTTGCCCTGATGCTGAACGGCGGTCGCTACGCCCTCGCGATCTGTTCCATCGGTGTAGAAGGCGGCTTGTTGGTGGCTGTTCTCGCCATAGCGAAGGGTTTGCTTAAGCGTTCCTGCAAAGGCGCGGCGACGTGGGGTTTCTTCGCCGATGGCATCTGCCATCCAGTTTGACACGGCGGCATCATAGGCACCGGTGCGGGCATAGGCGCGCTGGGCAAAGGTTTGGCGGAAGGCCAGAGAGGTTGAACCGTCATTGACGGACAGCTCATCCAGCAAGGTTGCGTAATCTTCGACATCGACAACAGTCGTCACAAATCCGTGGTTTTTAGCGGCGGCGCGGATCATGGCAGGCCCGCCGATATCGATGTTTTCGATGCAGGTGTTGTAATCGCCACCGGCGGCAACGGTGGCCTCGAATGGATAAAGATTGACCACGAGCAGATCGATTGCACCAATCTGATGTTCATCCATGGCCGCAACGTGATCGTCATTGTCGCGCAACGCCAGAAGGCCGCCATGCACTTTGGGGTGTAGCGTTTTGACTCGCCCATCCATCATCTCTGGAAAACCGGTCACGTCGGCCACGTCTGTCACGGTCAGGCCCGCGCCCCGCATCGCGGCGGCTGATCCGCCGGTGGACAGCAATTCGATACCCCGGTCGGACAGGGCTTTGGCAAATTCAATCAGGCCCGATTTGTCGGATACGGAAATGAGGGCGCGCTTAAGGGGCACGAGGTCGGTCATGGTCTCTCCAAAAATTTCATAGCCGGAGCGTATCGCTGGCGTAGTCGCGATGCCCGCGCGGGGCGTCTTGCGGTTTGGCCAGGCTCCAGCTGACAGCGCTCCCATAATCGGTTAGGCGGCCAGATAGAACGATTTGTTTTGTCGCGCGTGGCTTTAATCGCCCAGTTTCCAGATAAACGCTGCTTTCAAGCCGCAATTCGGCGTCTCGGCTATGGCGAAAGACCCATGTTTCCCCGCCGCGCAGGGTGAGGGACACCGCCGCGCCGCCCATGTCGATCTTGGCCTCGACATCGGGATGCAGGTGAAATCGGATCGAAAAGGGGATGTGATCCATCGGTAAGCGGGACAGAACGGTATCCAGCGTGTCGCGGTCCTTGGGGTCGAGGGCCGCCAGCCCATCTTCGCCGCGCAAAAGCCGCCCGTCATTTTCCAACGAAAGGCTGCGCAGATGCACCAGACCGTGAGTGCGCCGGTATCCATCATGCGAAAAGGCGATGGCGCGGGCGCCGCCGCTGTCGCTTTCCTGCACTTCCACTTTCTCCGGGCCTTCGATCAACGCCTGTTTGACGACGCCGTGATTGGCGGATTTTGGACCAAGCCGGGCCGAGGAATAGCCTTCGATTGCCAGTGTGGAATGGGACGGCGTGGCGCGCCCTGCGCGGCGCCATTCTGCGCCGAAACTGGCACCTGAGCCGCAATTGACGATCAATGGACGGCGGCCCGATGTCATTTCAATCGCAAGCGTTGATGCGTGTGAATTGTAACTTTGCGGCCCCATCATCGGAGTTGCGGCATCCACGATGATCGACGCGCGGCCTGCGGCAAGCCTTGCATATCCCATCGCCAGCCCGGTCACTGTCGCCGGGCGCACGCCCGATTGCGCAAGCGCTTGGTCGAGCCGGCCCGGCGCACCCCGCCCGCCACCTTGGAACCGAGCCAAGCCGCCATCAGCGTGGCGCAAACTGCGCAGCGTCGGCGCGATCCGCATGATTGCGGTATTTACGGCTGGATCAGGCAGTTTTTCCGCCTCTTCCAGTACCGCAGCCGTCCATGTGAGCAAGGTGAATACATTCAGCAATTCTTCGGGGTTGCGGGTCAGAATACCGCCCGAAGCATCAATCTCTCGCGCGCATTCCTGTGCAAGGGCCTTTAGCGCTGAGGGAAGGTGATGTTCCATCCCCGTCAGGGTGCAGGCTGAATAAATCAGTCCAGTCAGCGCTTCAAATCGCGGTAATCCGTGGCTTGTCGACCGCCAGCGTTTTGCAAGAAACGCGGTTTGACGGCCAAGGCAGGCGTAAAAAGTGCGCGTTTCTTTTTCGGGTTGCCCGCTCATCAAAAACAGGGCGTGGCTGATCCAGCGAATCTGGCGGCGGCCCACAAGATCGGGCACCCAGCCCGGACCGCGCCCGGTGCCAAACCGGCGGAGCCAATCGGCCAGCCAATCTTGTGCCATAGGTCGAGAGGAGCCATCTGCGACGGCGGCAAGATGATCGAGCCATTCGAACCCGTGTAGTTCATCTTCGAACGCGTCTGAAGGCGCGTCGATTGCCCAAGGTAGATCGCGCGGAACTTGGATAAGGACACCGGCAAATAGCAGATTACCGGCCATAAGCTGCCGACCGCGCGAATCTGAGCCGATTGAGCGCGGCTCAGGCCGCGAGGTAAAGCCCGATGGCACCGGTTTTGTTCCCGCGCGCCACGCCGCATGGCGGTTCTTCCATCGAAGAAGCCGCCCGGGCCGCTCGCGTAGCGAGACCGGGGCTGGGGACATCGTATTGGCCATGGGGCGCTGACTGCTCTCGCTGCTCTTTTGCGGGCAGGATACAGAGGTTAGGCCTTTTGCAAAAGGGCCATGTAGAACCCGTCCATTCCGCCGTTTTCCGCCCAAAAATCAGGGCGCAGACGTAAACCACCCTCGGCACTGGCCCAATCGGCGCTGCCACCAAGGGATTCGGGGTCAGTGGGAAGGATGCTGAGATCGGCGTGACGGCCAAGCGCGGCTTTGACCTGATTCTCTCCCTCATTGGGCAAAAGAGAACAGGTGCAGAAGACCATGCGACCGCCGGATTTCAGCAAAGTCAGGGCGTGGTCGATCATCTGCATTTGCAATTTTGTCAGCCCCTCGACCTCGCCCGCCGACTTCACGAAAGGCAGATCGGGATGGCGCCGAATGGTTCCCGTGGCCGAACAGGGCGCGTCCAAAAGAATGACGTCGAAGGCGTCAGCGGTGTAATCCAGCGCGTCCGAGATCACCAGTTCGGCCTCTAGCCCGGTGCGTTTAAGGTTTTGGCGGACGCGGTCCATCCGTTCATCGGACAAATCCAGCGCCGTGACCTGCGCGCCAGCGGCGGCCAGTTGCATGGTTTTTCCGCCCGGCGCGGCGCATAGGTCCAGCACTCTGAGGCCCGTAATATCCCCCAGCAGTTTGACCGGCATCGCAGCGGCAGCATCTTGAACCCACCAATCACCTGCATCGTAACCGGGCATTGCCGTAACCTGCCCACGCGCGACACGGTAAGACCCCGAGGCAAGGGGCTCGGCCTCGTCGGGGGTAATGCCTGGTTTAGGAGTGATGTCGATCGGGGCCGGACGCTCATGGGCGGCTTCGATGGCGGCAACGGCGTCTTTGCCATAGGCCTTATGCATCGGTTTGCGCATCCAGATCGGCAGGGCTTGCGGCGGGGTGGCGGCAAAGGCATCAGCGCCTTCAGCAATCACTTTGCGCAGCACAGCGTTGATCATGCCTGCCGCTTTGTTGGTGCGGGGTTGGCGTTTTGCAATTTCTACGATTGAGCTGACGACGCCATGCGGGTCGCTGCCATCGATCAGCAATTCAGACGCGCCAAGCCGCAGCATGTTTTGCACCGCCAATTTGGGCCGCCGTGTCAGATAGGGTTTTATCACGGCATCCAAGCGCCCCAGATGCCGCAATACGGTCAGGGCAAGCCGATTGGCGCGTGCGGCCTCGGATGGCAGCAGAAATTCGGGCAGGGATTGATGCGACAATAGACGGCGCTCGTAGGTCACGCCAAAGAGCAAGTCCAGCGCGGCGCTGCGGTCGGCAAGGCCGGGATCTGTTTTAGGGTCGGCCATTTGCGTGGGCTGCCTCTTGTTTCTGAAAGCCCCGCAGGTATATCAAAGGGTAGCCCGAGACAAGGAGCGCGGCCCCGATGACCGACACGCCCGAAAAGACGCCGACCGCCGACCTGCCCGCCGCCGCAAAACGCGCGCTGGCCGAAGCAGAGGAGCGCCGCAAAGCGGCCCGCGCGAAGGAGCTGCCGACCGAATTGGGTGGGCGTGATGGCCCAGAGCCGGTGCGCTATGGCGATTGGGAACGTAAGGGCATTGCCGTCGATTTTTGACAATCGGGATGCTGTCTAACGGATCAGCTCAGTGTTAAAATACTGCTCTTGGAAGTTGATCGCCTCAAAAATCTCTTCATCTGAATAGTCCTGCCCGGCGGCGCTGAGGATGAGTTTATCCTCCACATCATCATGGCGTTTCAGGATGGCAATGCAGCGCCCAAATGCGGTTTCAACCGCGCGTGCGGCGCCCAGAAGATAGGCGTCAACCTCGTGCCCATCGCCGGCCCAGGTTCCGGCAATGAAGCCATAATTTAGCGGATAGATAATCTTAGGATGCCTTGGGTGGGCGGAGCCGAGGGGGCGGTCCACCGTCATTTCAAGCTTTTTGTTCAGCCAGTTATCTGGGTTTTCGGACGGGCGGCGTAGGGTCATGTCTTATGTGGAACACTTGTTTCTGAGCAGGTTTCGCCGCGCTTCGCGCGCCGATCCGCCGGGGGGCTGTGCCCCCCGGCCCCCCCCCCCGTCTTTGCGTTTCGGCGGGGCGATTCCTGCCTATGCTTTACGGCGTTCGAGCTGTTCTTCAAGGGCTGAGGAGAAAGCCTCTTCAGGCATATCCTCATTCAAAGCCCTTAAAAAGAGCGCCGCTTGGGTTTCAGGGGCCAGCCCGCCCGATGGCGGGTCGGTGTCCAGATTGGTCGAGAAGGAATAACCGTAAGCGGTTGAGGTGATGAGCGCCTCAAGCTCCAATCCATTTAACGTGCCCGCTGCGGCGGCCCTCGCCACGCCGGGATAGATCAGGCGGCACATTTTGGCGCGGTCGACGTTTTCCAGAGGAATGCCCATGACCGAGCTGATTTGCATTAGATTGGCAAAGCGGTTGATATCGGTTGATGTGTTTGACCCGGCCGCGTGAAACAGCGCAGGATTAAAGAAAAACGCATCGCCCTTTTCGACCGGCATCTGCACATAATTGGCTTCAAAGCAGGCGGCGAAGTCTTCGCGCCTATAGGCCATATATCCCGGGCGGTAGAGCTGCGAGAATGGCAGCAGCTTAGTTGGCCCGCTTTCAATCGGCATATCGACATGCGCCACGCCGCCCTGAAGCGTCATAAAGGTCGAGATGTCATGGACATGGGCCGGGTATCTTGCGGTGACATCGGCGGTTTGGAACCCAAAATGGTAATCGCGATGCGGCTGCTGCGCTTCACCGCCGGGATACACCAGATTAACTTGTGCGGTCATTTGATAGTTCGGGCCAAGCCACGCTTCACAAGCTGCATTCAAACTGGTGTTGGAAAAGTATGAAATGTAGGTTGCGGGATCACGCTCGCAGAGCTTTTGCAGGCTGTTCCAGATGCGATCATTCTTGCCTTTTCCCGCAAAGTGATCTGCGCCGGTCGAGCTTTCCTTTTCTTCTTCAATAATCTGCAAATAAATTTCGGTGGCCAAATCAATCGCGGTCGTATCAGGATAGGCGTTTTTTAGCACGACGACACCCGCGCTTTGCCCATAGATCCACGCCCATTCGGCCATCAGGCCTTGCCGCGCCTGTGGATCGTCCAGCAGTGGGCGCAGCCGGGCCATGTCATAGATCGGTATGTTCTTTTGGACGTCATCGGCATGGGTCAGCATATCAATGCTTAGTTCGTGCGCGATGAGGGTTTCGAAATCGGACAGATCGCAGCCCGTGAGGCTGAAAAACGCGGGTTGGTTTTTGTAAAATGTGGACATGGCGGGCCTCCTACCTCTTGGATGTTGCAGTCAGAATAGGCGCGGATGGGCTTGCGGTGGGGTGATATTCGCATCAATACTCCATCAATGACTCATCGTTTTCCGGTTAAAGAGATTTCCCGGCAGGCCGGTGTCGGTCCGGCCACGGTCGACCGCGTTTTACATGGTCGCGCCCATGTCAGTCCGCAAACCCGTGCGCGGGTGATGGCAGCGATTGCTGAACTTGAGGGGCAAGAAGGGCAACTGGCCGCGCGCGGGCGGCGGCTGTTTGTTGATGTTGTGGTTGAAGCGCCACGGCGGTTTTCGGCTGAGGTGCAACGCGCCAGCGAAGCTGTCCTTCCGGCGATTGGCATCGCCGTGTTCAGACCACGATTTCTGTTTCAGGAGGTGATGGGCGAGACAGAGATTGTCGACATCCTCGAACGCATCCTGAAACGCGGAAGCAATGGCGTGTGCCTGAAAGCACGGGATTTGCCGGGGGTACGCGATGCCGTTGACCGTTTGGTTGCAGCGGGTATTCCGGTTGTAACGCTGGTCACAGATATTCCGGGGTCGGCGCGGGCGGCCTATCTGGGTGTCGATAACTTGAACGCAGGGCGGACCGCAGGATATCTAATTTCCGAAGTCATTGGCGCGCAGGTCGGTGCGGTTCTGACGACACGCAGTCAGGAAAGTTTCTTTGGCGAGGATGAGCGCGCTTCGGGCTTTGCCGAGGTTTTGGCGACCCGTGCGCCGGGGCTGCGTGTGCTGGATGCAGCAGGCGGGGGCGGGGTGCCACGTGGGACTTCTGACAGCGTCGAAGCTGCGTTGGAGGGTGTTGAAGATCTGTTGGCAGTCTATTCGATGGGCGGCGGCAATGAGGCGGTGTTGGCAGTGCTGGAAGAGGGTCGCCACGTGCCAAATGTCTATATTGCACATGATCTGGATTCCGTTAACCGACGGCTCTTGGCCGAAGGACGAATTAATTTTTTGCTAAACCATGACTTAAAGCAGGACATGCGCGGCGTGTTTTTGGCGATTGCCGCGCATCATCGGCTATATCAGGCAAAGGACGGGTTCCGGCCCTCTGTCGTGCAGGTGCTGACGCCGATGAATGTGCCAGTCTGAGGTGCGATGGTGCGCAGTTGCAACGCCATCGGCCGCTGCGGGTTAGTTCAACCCCAGAACATCCAGCATATCAAATTGTCCGGGGCCTTTGCCTTGCCCCCAAAGCGCCGCTTTGAGCGCTCCGCGCGCAAAAATCGCGCGGTCCGTGGCCATATGGCGCAGAACGATGCGCTCGCCCTGTCCGGCGAACAGCACGTCATGTTCCCCTACGATATCACCGCCCCGAATAGCGGCATATCCAATGGCGCCGGGTTTGCGCGCGCCAGTGATGCCATCGCGGCCGCGGTCTGCGGCATCTGCATGATTGATCCGCCGGCCCTGCGCGGCGGCCTCGCCCAGCATCAACGCGGTGCCTGACGGGGCATCGACCTTGTGGTGATGATGGGACTCAATCACTTCGATATCAAAGTCTTCGTCCAGGGCTGCTGCAACTTGCTTGGTGATTTGCACCAGCAAGTTGACGCCAAGGCTCATATTTCCGGCGCGAACGATCGTGGCGTGCCGTGCGGCGTGCTTGAGTTGATCCAGCTGTTCATCGGTAAAACCGGTTGTGCCAATCACATGCACGGCGCGAGCCTGCGCAGTAAGAAGCGCATGGTCCAAGGTTGCTTCGGGTGATGTGAAATCGATCACGGCTTGGGCATTGACGATGGCGTCAATCGGCTCGGCGTAAACCGGAACCCCGGTTGCTGCCCCGCCTAAGCATTCGCCCAGATCCTTGCCGACCCAGTCATGGCCTGCGCGCTCGGTCACGGCGACAAGATGCGCCTTTTCGCTTTCGGTGATCACATCGATCAACATCCGGCCCATGCGGCCCGATGCGCCCATCACGGCAATTGCGGTGCTTTCGGCCATGGTATCCTCATCTCATTCGCTTACGCCCCTTTACCGCAGGGCCGCGCGCGGGGAAAGCGGTTGCTTGCAGGGGGTGCGGCAATCGCCTAAGTCTGACCCAAAGGAACGCAGCTATGGCAAAGAAAAAATTTAATTCTGGAACAGGCCCGTCGCAACGCATGTTGCGCGTCGGCGAAGTGCTGCGCCGTGCGCTGTCTGATGTGCTGATGCAGGGCGATGTTCATGACCCCGAGCTGAACGCGATGTCGATCACCGTCAGCGAAGTGCGCACCTCGCCCGATTTGAAAATCGCGACCTGTTATGTGCTGCCGCTGGGCGGCGACAAACGCGAAGAGGCGATCCAAGCCCTGAAACGCAATAAGGGTGAGCTGCGCCGGATGATCACCAAGGGCATGAACCTAAAATACACGCCCGACCTGCGCTTTTTGATCGATGAAAGCTTTGATCAGATGGATGCGACGCGCCGTCTGTTCGCAGACGAAACCGTGCGGCGCGATGTTGAGGCGCCGGAGCAAGAAAACGAGGACTAAGATGCGCGGAGTTCTAATCGCGGCCCTGATTTGCCTACTGCCCCAATGGGGCATGGCAGCAGAGTGCCGGGATGAGAGCTTTGATGGCGCTGAGTTCGCGATTTGCCGGGTCAACCTTGCCCAAGAAGATCTGCGCCTTTTCCTGCGGGATGCGAATGGTGAGGTTATGGGCAGTTTTCGCCGTATCGAAGACGCGCTGGGGCCAAATGCGCAGCTGGGCTTTGCCACTAATGCCGGGATGTATCACGAGGATCGCTCGCCCGTGGGTCTTTACCAAGAGGATGGGCTGGTTGAGCAAGGGATCATCACCAGCGCGGGGCCGGGTAATTTCGGTATGCTGCCCAATGGCGTGTTTTGCATTTTTGACGGTTTTGCTGCGGTAATCGAAAGCCGCGCCTTTGCAGCTGCCCCGCCGCGTTGTCGCTATGCGACGCAGTCGGGCCCCATGCTGGTCATCGACGGTGCGCTGCATCCCCGGTTTTTGCCCGATAGCAGCTCGCTTAATGTGCGCAATGGGGTGGGTGTTGATGAGACAGGCGAAGTCGCGATTTTTGCGATTTCGAATGAGGCGGTGAATTTCCATCATTTCGCACGGCTGTTCCGCGATCACCTTGGCGCAAATAATGCGCTTTACCTTGATGGGCGCGTCAGCCGCCTGCACGCACCAGCGCTTGGGCGGTCTGATTTCGGCTTTCCGCTTGGTCCGATTTTAGGGACTGTTGTTGACGCTGAGTGATTGCCGGGCTAGCAGCCGGACTTTCATAGCAGGGCGTGGAGCAAAAGATGGGCCGCAAACGCAACGGGCGCGATATTTCAGGATGGTTGATCATCGACAAACCGGCGGGGATGACCTCGACCGCGGTGGTGAACAAAATTCGCTGGGCGCTGGATGCCAAGAAAGCCGGACATGCGGGCACGCTAGACCCTGATGCGACGGGTGTTTTGGCCGTGGCTTTGGGGGAAGCAACGAAGACGATCCCCTTTATCACCGATGCGCTGAAAGCCTATGAATTTACCGTTCGCTTGGGCCAATCTACCAATACGGATGACGCCGAGGGTGAGGTGATCAGCGCGTCTGATCTGCGTCCCTCTGATGCTGAGATTACTGACGCTCTGCCGCAATTTGTTGGCGATATCGAACAGGTGCCACCAAAATTCTCGGCCGTTAAAATCGACGGCCAGCGCGCCTATAAACTGGCCCGCGATGGCGAAGAGGTGGAAATTGCCGGCCGCCCGCTATTTGTGGATAGCCTGACCTTTCTGGACCGCCCCGATGTCGATCACGTCACGCTGGAACTGGTCTGCGGCAAAGGCGGCTATGTCCGTTCTATTGCGCGCGATTTAGGCGAGGCTTTGGGGTGTTTCGGTCATGTTCGCGAATTGCGCCGGGTGTGGTCGGGGCCATTTGACGTTGAAAAGGCCCTCGATTTTGCGATCTTTGATGTGGATGAAAAAACGCCCGATCTAGACGTGCATCTTTTGCCGCTTGCCGTTGGCTTAGAAGATCTGACTGAACTACGCGCCACCGATCAGGGCTTTGCACGGATGAAAAACGGCAATCCCGGTCAGGTTCTGGGCAGTGCGGAATATGGCGAGGAAATCTGGGCCTCGTACCAGGGAACGCCGGTTGCTGTCGGCATTTATCGGGGCGGCGAATTGCACCCGTCGCGGGTTTTTAACCTCTGATCACATCCCCGTCGCGACCTCGTGTCAGCGCGTGAGCGGCGGTCATGATATCCTTGTTTGGCAGAGGGGTGCGCCATCTCGGCCCGCCCATTTCGAGATCGAAAAGGGAGAAGGGTCATGAGCCAGACAATTGGAAACCCGCTTAGCTGGGCTGCAGCCGCGATTGGACGCGCGGGAACGCATATGGCAGAGGCATCCAGCGAGATTGCGGGGAGCCGCACCCATGCAGCACCGATCGTCAATAGTCTGACGATGGATGATTTGCACTATGCGCTTAGAAAAGGGACGGAAGATTTTGCCGCCGTTCGCTCGGATGTTGTGTTTTTGGTGCTGCTCTATCCGATCATCGGCCTGACGATGGTGTTCTTTGCCTTCAACTCGGAATTTGCACCTTATCTATTCCCGCTGACCTCGGGGTTTGCCCTACTGGGGCCGGTCGCCGCTGTGTTTCTGTATGAGGTCAGCCGGCGCCGCGAGGCCGGTCTTTCGGCCAAATGGAGCGATGCTGTTGGTCTTATCAGATCCCCGGTGATGGGCCCCGTGGTAGCGTTGGGCGCGTATCTGACCGGCGTTTTTGTGGCTTGGATGGTTGTTGCGCATTTCCTTTTCACCGTCACGATGGGCGGGATGGAAAGCGCCAGCTCGATGGGCTTTTTCCGTGATGTTCTGACGACGCCTGCTGGATGGATGATGATTGCCATTGGGATCCCACTTGGCGCCGTGTTTGCCGCGCTGGTCTTGGCTGTGACCATAGTCAGTTTTCCGATGCTGATTGATCGCAATGTCGGGCTTGCGACGGCGGTTGCGACCTCATTGAAAGTCACGCGCGCTAATTTGCGTGTGGTGCTAAGCTGGGGCGCGCTGGTCGCCACTGCGCTGGTGATTGGCGCGATTCCGTTCTTCTTGGGATATGTTTTGGTGCTGCCGATTCTGGGCCATGCGACATGGCACCTCTACCGCCGCGCGGTAAGCTAAGCCCTTGCCCTGATGGTTTTGGCGCTTCACAAGGGGCGTCATGATTACGCGTAGGGCAGAAAAAGGCGAAACCGTCAGTGAGGCAATCTATTCAGATTGCGAGGCCTATCGCTTTAGCCTGACACGGGTTTGGGATGTGGCGCTGCCTACTGTTTTGTTCATCATGCTGAACCCGTCCAAAGCGACGGAGTTACAGAATGACCCCACGATTGAGCGCTGCGAACGCCGGGCACGGGCGTTGGGTTTTGGGGCGTTTCGGGCCATGAATATTTTTGCCTGGCGCGAGACGGACCCAAAGGCGATGCGCCGTGCGAATACGCCAATTGGGGATGAAAACGATCGGTTGTTATGTGGAAGCATTCCCTGGGCGGATCAGATCGTTGCAGGCTGGGGGACGCATGGCGCTCATTTGGATCGGGGGCGGGCCGTTGAGGCGTTGCTGCGGGATGCCGGGGCGCAATTGCATTGTCTTGGGCTGACCAAAGACGGCCATCCACGTCATCCGCTTTATATCAGCTACGCGACCCAGCCCCAGCTGTGGCCCAAAATTGAGTGATCGCGCCACAGCGTAGCGCGATCCATTTAAGTGAAGGCTTGGGGTTTGCCAGTGTCAGGCAGATTCGGCGATATCATCCAAGGCAACATCACGGATGACGATCTCATTGGGGTCGAGCCCTTGAGCGCCCGTTGCACTGAGAACAACCATCCCGTTCACCAAGACGTCTGCGCCGGTCCCATCCTCAAAATCAACAACCGTGACGGATGGATTTGGCGTTGCCGTCAAATCGATGGCGAGTTGGATCACATCTTCGGAGGGGTCGAAATCAGTGACCGTGCCCGCTGCTTCTTCGGTTTCGATATAGGTGCCGCTTTCGAAGATATCTGCGCCAGCGCCGCCGGTGGCGACATCATTTTCGCCTAGGAAGATATGATCATCGCCGTCGCCGCCAAAGATATTGTCGGCCACATCCTCGTCAAAGGGACCAAATTCCGGATCGCCGGCTGCGAAAGTGCCATCGATTGTGTCATTGCCGGAGCCGCCATGCATTTCATCGCTGCCAAAGCCGCCAAGCAAGTAATCATTGCCTTCGCCGCCTTCGATGGTGTCGTCACCTTCAGCGCCATAGAGTAGGTCATTTCCCTCGCCGCCAGACATCGCGTCGTTACCTTCACCGCCATGCAATAAATCATGGCCGTCGCCGCCTGCCATCTCGTCATCGCCGTCGTCGCCATACATCTCGTCATTTCCGGCATCACCCATGACAGTGTCATTGCCTTCGTTCCCGAACAGCAAATCGCTTTCTGACCCGCCAGAAATAAGGTCATTATCCGCGCCGCCTGTAATTGCGTCAGAGCCGGAATGTCCAAAAAGCTCGTCCATTCCAGCGCGGCCGCGCAGCACGTCGTCGCCGGTGCCGCCGTTTAGAAGGTCATTGCCGTCAAACCCATCAATTGTGTCATTGCCGCCGCCGCCGGAAATCGTTTCATTTCCTTCACCGCCAGATAGCGAATCATTCCCAGGGCTGGTTGGGGTTTCTTGCTGTAATTGGACGTCATCAATAGAGGCGTTGGTAATCCCATTGAGTTGCAGGATCGGAACGCCATCAGACAGAACCGTGGTGTTTTCCTCTACAGAATCGATATCAAAAGTGATCGCGGGCGCGGTGTCACCGTCATAGCGAACCAGAATCGTGTCTACACCAGATTCGAAATCGACCAAGGTTGGGACATCATTTGGATTAGACTGCGAAGCGTCAAAAATGTCAGCTCCTGCGCCTCCTGAGGCCAGATCGCCACTGCCCAGTTCAAGCAAATCATCGCCTTCACCGCCCAGCAACGTGTCCGCACCTGCATCACCAGAGAGCGTATCATCACCCTCTCCGCCCATCAGGATATCGTCGCCCTCTTCGCCATAGATTAGGTCATCACCCCCGGCGCCATCGATCAAATCGTCCTCGGCAGTGCCGCTTAGGAAATCGTCCTCATCGCTGCCTTCCATTGGATCAAGCCCGGTCAGGGCTGACACCGATTCAGGAGACGCCGCGCTGCCGTTACTGGATTGCTCTCCGTGGTTGCCAATGCCTTCTTCTCCGAAGAGAAGGTCATGTAAATCAGTGCTATAGACCGATGGGTCAACAGTATCCTGCCCGCTGCCGTCCTCGGCATATTCTTCAGAGCCGTTGATTTCCCCACCGAGGCTGCTGGATCCCGTGCTTGCGCCGCCGGACCCGGTTGCATCCGAGTCCTCTTCGTCACCGCCAAAGAGCCCCTCGAGTGAAAACCCGACAAGCATCATAAGTAGTACGCCACCCGCATAAAGCATCTGCTTTTCCTAGCCTCGTTTCGCGACCCTGGGGGTTGGGTCGTCATCTCGTTCAAGCCAACTTGCGCCAGCGATGCGGAGTTTTGCAGTCGCCACCGTGTTATTCCTGTGGAAATAATGTGGCGCTGTTTACGGTGAGTGAATGCTGGGCAACCGAATGACTGCATTTTACTTAAGAAACTAAACAAAGCGCAACGAATTGGTTAGCGAATGGTTAACAATGGCCGGGCAGCCAAGGCAGCAGGGCGCCGTAGAATCGGCCCAAAGTTCAGGCTTCCCAAGCACTACCTTTTCCCTTATACGCCCGCAGGTCGCCAATTCGTGGTGACACCTCCATGGGCCTTGCTGGACGACATCCCGGCTTGCGCCATTACTCAAACCTTAAAAGGAGACCCCGATGTCGATTACTGCAGAAGATAAAGCCCGCGTCATGGCGGAATTCGCAACCAAAGAAGGCGACACCGGTTCGCCCGAAGTACAGGTTGCAATCCTGACCAGCCGCATCAACACGCTGACCGAGCACTTCAAGACCCACAAGAAAGACAACCATTCGCGTCGTGGTCTGCTCAAGCTGGTTGCGCAGCGCCGTAAGTTGCTGGATTTCACCAAAGGCAAAGATGAGGCCCGTTATCAGGACCTGATCAAACGTCTGGGCATCCGCCGCTAAGTTATTCGATCCAAATTGGATCAACGAAGCCCGTGCAGGAAACTGTGCGGGCTTTTGCTTTGCTGCGCCCTCAAAGTTGCGTCAGGTGGTTGGTGGTGTCTTGCCAAATTCCCCGCAAAGGGGTGTTTCGATAAAGTCCCGCAAGTCAGGCAGGTTGCGGGTCATCGACAGGGCCAACGTTAGCTTCACATATGCCGCCTCAACCGTCATGTCATGGCCGTCAATCGCTCCATGCTCGGTTAAGATGGCGCCAGCGGCATAGCTTCCTAAGGACGTGCCGCCTTTGATGGTCTCGCTGATGGCCACAACAGGGATGCCACGCTCAGCCGCTTTGGCAAGGCCCGCCGCAAGGATTGGATCGCCCGGCACGGTGCCGCTGCCGAAACATCTGAGGACGACGCCATCACAATGGTTTAGCGCGTAAGAAATCACATGAGTGGAACCGCCCGGCGCAACAGGCAGAACTGCGATATCGGTGGGCTGGAACGCATGGTGTTGGATTTTTGTGCCCGTTCGGCTTGGGGGCAGATCCGATTGCTTGGCTGCAAACGCATCCAAATCGGTACTGTGCATTTTGCGCGCACGCGGCCCGCTGAGCAACTTACCGGCGAATTGAATCCAAACGCCTGCGTCACACGTCCCAATCGCGGCGATTGCATCGCTGAGATTTCGCAGACCGTCACTGCCGGGTTGAAAGAGCGGGACCATCGCGCCGGTAATTATGACCGGCTTCGCAAGTCCCTCTAAACTCATTGCGAGGGCTGAGGATGTGAAGGCCAACGTATCTGTGCCATGTGTCACAACGATGCCATCCACCTTGTCATGGTTGGCCACAATGAGGGCCGCCAACCGGTTCCAATCGGCCGGAGTAGCGTCGGCGCTGTCGATCAGCGGATCGAGCAGCATAAGGTCTATTTGAGCTTCGTCCCCGCCAGCGCCGGGCATCTCAGCCAAAGCGCGTTCGAGCAGCCCCGCCTTTGGGGCAAACCCTTTGGCGGTCGGCGCCATACCAATTGTACCACCCGCATGAAGCAGCAAAATGCGTCGAATGCTCATCTACTGATTGTCCCAAGCTTGTCAAAACCTTGCAAGCTCTGACCGGTAAAGTGCCCATGGTCAAGCGTCGCGACCAGACGTCTTGTGCATCCGAAATGAGGGGAAAAGACATCCAGCGCGCCCAATGCGTGTTTTGGCGCAGACCCGTGCGAAGCCACGATATCGTAGACACAAAAAAGCCGCCGCGACAGGATCGCAGCGGCCAAATTTGAAGTCACAAACTTACATCTTGGCGCGTTCAGATTTCAGCGCCAGCCAGAGGCAGTAGCACATAATCAAAACAACCAATGTGAAGGGAATACCCGTCGATACCGCTGCACCCTGCAAGGCGGAAAGGCCACCGCCGAGCAAAAGCGCGATCGCAACCAGACCTTCAAGCGTACACCAGAAGATCCGCTGAACGACCGGTGCATCCATTTTGCCGCCTGCCGTGATCGTATCGATCACCAGTGATCCGCTGTCCGATGAGGTGACAAAGAAGATCACGATCAGAAACAGCGAAACCGGTGCCACGATGCCATAAAGCGGCAACTCGCTTAGGAAGCCAAAGAGAGCGCCTTCTGGAGCGTATGAATCGATCACTGTCGCCCGAACACCCTCTGCGCCGCCTGCGTTCAGCATATCGATTGCGCCGCCACCAAAGGTGGACATCCAGAGCGCGCAAACCAACGTTGGCGCCAATAGCGCGCAGATGATGAATTCGCGCACGGTGCGGCCTTTGGAAATGCGGGCAATGAACATGCCAACAAAAGGCGACCACGCAATCCACCACGCCCAGTAGAACGTCGTCCAACCATGGAAATAGCTGGTGTCTTCACGTCCAAACGGGTTTGAAAGTTGCGGGAGTAACACGACGTAATCAACCATCGCATTGAAGTAGCGCGTGAGGGCCGTTCCAACGCCTGTCACAACGATGACAAAGATGAACAGCGCGACGGCCATGACCATGTTGATCTCGGACAGGCGTTTAACGCCTGCATCCATCCCAAGAAGAACCGAGCAGAGGGCGATCATTGTGATCACGATAATCAAGATGACTGTGACGGTTGGCGAAGGCTCGATCCCGAAGACTTCGTTCAGGCCCGCCGCGACTTGCTGCGCACCGAGGCCAAGCGATGTTGTAAGGCCAAAGAGCGTTGCGAACACCGCTAGGGTATCGATCATGTGACCCCACCAGCCCCAGACACGATCCCCAAGGATCGGATAGAAGGCCGACCGCAGTGTCAGGGGAAGACCCAGATTATAGCAGAAGATCGCAAGGCTAAGGCCAACAGCCGCGTAAACCGCCCAGCCTTCCAGACCCCAGTGATGGATCGTGCCAACAACACCGATATACTCATTTCCCGGCAAGGAGGCATCAATGCCCAATGGGCTGGCGCCGCCACCTTCAGAGAAGTTGTAATAGACCGGCTCAAGCACGCCAAAGAACAGTAGGCCAATGCCGATGCCCGCTGCGAACATCATCGCGATCCAGCCAGCATAGGAATAATCGGGCGTCGCATCTTTGCCGCCGATCCGAACCGACCCAACAGGCAGGATGATCAACGCAAGACAGAACAGTGTGATGGCATCAACCGAAAGCACCAAGAACCAGTCAAAGGTGCTGGTCAACCATGGGCGCAGCCATCCGAAGAATGTGGCGGTTCCCTCTTGGTTCCACAGAGCGATTGCCACAAAGGCGATGATCAAAACACTTGAGATTGCGAAAACCGGGTTGTGAATATCCAAGCCCATTGGCCTGATATTGTCTTGCCCCATTTCGTAATCAGTTTCGAATTCCATACCGGCGTCACCAGGTGACTGTGCCGGGTCCATGTCAGACATTTAAATACCCTCCCGTTTCGTTTTTCGTTGGAGGCGCGAGCCGTGAGCTTACACTGTTTTGTCGCGTCCTGGCGCACCGGTGGCGGGGCTTTGTGGCCCTTTTGCAAGACCGTTCCGGACATTTCGCCCTCATGCGCGTGGGTCAAGGATGCACCCCAACCGGGATTTTGACGCCGTAGAGTTGCGACAGGTAATGCCGGTCAAACGACTGCAATTGGTCTTGACTGGCGGCATTCCCACAAATTCCGTTGATTTTCATTCCGCCAGCGAAAAGCGGCAATTCTATTGCCGTATCATCTTGGCAGCGGCAGGCCAAAGAAGGCCCGCGATCTCGTCATGTACAGGTATGGGGTTTCTTGATCCATGATTTGAAGGGCTTGAAAGGAAATGCAACTTCGGTGAAATGCCTTTAATAAGACGGAAAGGCGCACGTTAATGTGCGGGGCAGTTAGGGCGCATTCGGTAGATGGACGACGTACAGCAAAGTCACCAAGCACGGGGATCAAACCGCCTGCGGTTTCATGTGATTGGAATGCTGATCTTTCTTTTGGGTGTCGGCTTTCTGACGGCGACAATTGTGAAGGCGACGAATGGCGGGTTTTTCTATTCGCTCGACGATCCATATATCCATCTCGCATTGGCCGAAAACCTTGTCCGGGGGCATTACGGGATCAATCTTGGCGAGACCTCGTCGCCGTCTTCGTCCATCCTTTATCCGTTCATTTTGGCGTTCGGGCTATTGGTCGGTGCAGGGGAATTCGGTCCGTTGATCATCAACCTCGTTGCAATGGGTGCGGCGGTTTGGATCATGTCCGGCCTAATCTTTGATGCACTGTGCGGGCCGGACGAAGACCGTTTTCCCGTCTTGGGAGTCTTTGTTCTGCCCGTTGCGCTGATCTCTTTCAATGCTATCGGTTTGCCGCTGACAGGGATGGAGCATTCGCTGCACCTGCTGATCAGCATTGTCATTTTGACCGAGCTTTTGAAAACGCTGCGTACAGGTCAGGTTGGCCTTATCTTGATAACGGCGATCATCCTTTGCCCGTTTATTCGCTTTGAGGGGCTGGCACTGTCTGGGGCGGCTATCGGCGTATTGGCGCTGCGCGGGCATTGGAAAGCCGCGATATTGATGTGCGGCACGATCCTTGCGGGCCTTTTGGCCTATGCGGCCGCGATGCAGGCGTTGGGCCTGCCCCCACTTCCAAGTTCGGTCATGGTGAAATCCGACCTTTCTGCTGCGGCAACTGACGCTGATATCGGCGGGGCATTTGCCGGAATTGCAGAAAACATCCTTGGGGTGTTTCAGGAGTTTCGCGCCCGGTTCGCAATTGTCGCGGTGCCGGTGCTGATCCTTGGGGCAGTCTTACCTGTGACGCGGGTAATGTGGCCGGTGGCGATGGCGGCGGCTTTGGCCGGACTGGCGCATCTTTTTGGCGGCGACTGGGGATGGATGAGCCGATATGAAGCCTATCTAAATGCCTTTTTGCTGGCGGCGATTTTGATCGTCTGGCGTCCGGTGTTCCTTGCCGGGTGGGCCAGAATTGCCGCGCCCATCGGGATGATTGCAACTTTGATGCTTGTCGCCCCCCATATCGGGGCGACGACGCTTTTGACGCCAACCTCGGCGCGTTGGATTTATGGCCAACAGCACCAGTTGCATCGCCTTGTGACGGAGTATTTTCCGGAAACTATTGCCGTGCACGATCTGGGGTGGGTGTCCTATCAAAATGATGGCTTTGTGCTGGATCTTTGGGGCCTTGGATCGGAAAGAGCACGGCGCCATATCTTGAACGGTGATGAAGGACAGGTCTGGATTGACCAGATAACAATCGAATATGGCGCCGTTTTTGCTGCCGTTTTTGATAATTGGTTTGAAGGGGATCTGCCCGCTGATTGGTGCCGAATAGGAGAGCTGCATACACCCCGTTTCTTTGATCAGGATGTTGTCGCGCTCTACCTAATTGACCCGACCCGCGAAGACGACATGCGCGCGGCCTTGGCCCAGTTTAACGCCGGATTACCCGATATCTCGTCGGTTCAGACGTTTGACTGCCCGTAAAGCGGCAGTATCCCTTTCCAAATCACCCAATCTGATGTAAGCGCGGTGCGCATCTGAGACGTGATGCCTTTGACTCCGGGCGCATGGATTATCGATTGGGGTCGGCGGCAATGGGGCCGCACATGAAAAACGGAGGACCCGAGAGGGCTCGGGAGTGCCTCCAATTAGGATACGATGAATGTTCAATATCACTAAGAAAAGCATCGAGTGGGGCGAAGAAACGCTGACACTCGAAACGGGTAAAGTTGCCCGACAGGCAGATGGCTGTGTCATCGCCACCTTGGGTGAAACCAGCGTTATGGCTGCGGTCACCTTTGCCAAAGCGCCTAAGCCGGGTTTCGACTTCTTCCCGCTGACCGTGCACTACCAAGAAAAATACTATGCGGCCGGTAAAGTGCCCGGCGGTTTCTTCAAGCGTGAGGCCCGCCCCACCGAGAAAGAAACTCTGACCGCGCGTCTGATCGACCGTCCGATCCGCCCATTGTTTGTTCCCGGCTTCAAAAACGAAGTTCTGGTGATGTGTACCGTTCTGTCACACGATCTGGTCAATGACCCGGACATGGTTGCGATGATCGCGACCTCTGCGGCTCTGACTATTTCTGGTGCACCATTCCGTGGCCCAATCGCCGGCTGCCGTGTTGGCTTTGAAGATGGCGAATACGTGTTGAACCCAACCGTTGACGACATGCAGGACCTGCGCATGAACCCTGATCAGCGTCTTGATCTGGTTGTTGCCGGTACCAAGAACGCCGTGATGATGGTTGAATCCGAAGCCTATGAGCTGTCGGAAGAGGAAATGCTGGGCGCGGTTAACTTTGCACATGAGCAAATCCAGCCGGTTATCGACCTGATCATCGATCTGGCCGAGGACGCCGCAAAAGAACCGTTTGAATTCGAAGCCCCCGATTATTCGGAACTTTATGAGGCTGTAAAAGCGGCTGGCGAAGACGCGATTCGTTCCGCCTATGCGATCACGGATAAGCAAGAGCGGACATCTGCTGTTGCCGCTGCCAAAGATGCAATCAAAGCCGCCCTGACAGAAGAGCAGCTTGAAGATGCAAATCTTGGCACCGCGCTGAAGAAACTCGAAGCCGCTGTTCTGCGCGGCGACGTAGTCAAAACCGGCAAACGGATCGACGGGCGTGCGCTCGACACCATCCGTCCGATCGTTTCGGAAACTGGTATCCTGCCACGGACCCACGGCTCTGCTCTGTTCACTCGTGGTGAGACGCAAGGCCTTGTCGTGACCACGCTTGGTACTGGCGATGACGAACAGTTCATCGACGCGCTGCATGGCAACTTCAAATCGAACTTCCTGCTGCACTATAACTTCCCACCCTATTCGGTTGGTGAAGCGGGCCGCGTGGGCCCTCCCGGTCGTCGTGAAATCGGTCACGGTAAACTGGCATGGCGGGCCCTTCAGGCCGTTCTGCCCGCCCCGACCGACTTCCCCTATACCGTGCGCGTTGTTTCGGAAATCACCGAATCGAACGGCTCTTCTTCGATGGCCTCCGTCTGTGGCGGTTCCTTGTCGATGATGGATGCGGGCGTTCCTCTGAAAGCACCGGTTGCTGGTGTGGCCATGGGCCTGATCCTGGAAGAAGACGGCTCTTACGCGGTTCTGTCCGACATCTTGGGTGACGAAGATCACCTCGGCGATATGGACTTCAAAGTGGCCGGTACCGAAGCGGGCATCACCAGCTTGCAGATGGACATCAAGGTTGCAGGCATCACGCCTGAGATCATGGAAAAAGCATTGGCTCAGGCCAAAGCGGGCCGTCTGCACATCTTGGGTGAAATGTCGAACGCATTGACCGAAGCTGGTGAATTCTCGGTGCACGCACCGCGGATCGAAACCATGCAGATCCCAACCGACAAGATCCGTGAAGTGATCGGCTCGGGCGGTAAGGTCATCCGTGAAATCGTTGAAGTATCCGGCGCCAAGGTCGACATCAACGATGACGGCATCATCAAGATCGCCTCGCCCAACGGTGAAGCCATCGCCAAAGCCTATGAGATGATCCACGCCATCGTGGCTGAGCCAGAAGAAGGCATGATCTACAAAGGCAAAGTCGTGAAAATCGTCGATTTTGGCGCCTTCGTGAACTTCTTTGGCAAACGTGACGGTCTGGTGCACGTGTCTCAAATCGAGAACCGCCGTCTGAACCATCCGTCCGACGTTCTGAAAGAAGGTCAGGAAGTTTGGGTCAAACTGCTGGGCTTCGATGATCGCGGCAAGGTCCGTCTGGCCATGAAAATGGTCGATCAGGCCACCGGCAAAGAAGCGACACCTGAAAGCGCTGAGTAGGCTTTAGGACACTTGAGATTTGGAAAAGGCCCTGCGATCACGCGGGGCCTTTTTTCGCTTGGGCGGATGTCTGCTTTGAGCCCATATTGACCGGACTTTACCAGTCGTTATGCTCCGCCTTCTAGTTTTGTGGTAGTTTACTTGCGCGAAAGAAAGAGTCGCTTTGAAATCAATATTTGGTCACCTATTTGGGAAGCAAGAAAATCACAGCGATGGATTTGATGAGGCGCATGACATGCCTGTTTCCATGCCCAAGGCCAGAGATGTGAAAACATCCGGTTTCCCTCTAATTCCCGATAACTATCACCTTCAGCACGTCGGCAAGACCGCACAAGGGAATGGCTATTGGATTGATATTCAACTCGCAACTGAGAAGGACGGCACGCGTGATTTTGTAGCCGCTTATGTCTTTGATAGGGAAGGAAATTTGATTTCATCTGAAGTTGTGGACCTAGGTTTCCGTAATGAAAACTCGGCGCAGGCAATCGAAGAAACAATAGAAAAATTGAAGAAAAAAATCGATGCCAAGGACACCGCTGAGATCCTAGTGAAGCCGTTCTCTGTCATGTTCTATGGCCAAACTTTCGGTCTAGTTATTCGTGAAGCCGATGATGGTGATGAAGCGCCTGAGGAAGCGCTTCTCGACGCCATGCCTGGACACACATTGATGTTCTATGGTCCTTGGAGCATGTGCAATTACGACACATGAGTGTGCTCAAGAACGGCGCTTATTTGCATGTCGAGGAGGTCTGCTTCGTCCGCGGTGCGGACATTCTTTGAAACCAAGCGTGACGGCCTGGTGCACGTCTCACAAATCGAGAACCGCCGCCTGAACCATCCGTCCGATGTTCTGAAAGAAGGTCAGGAAGTCTGGGTCAAGCTGCTCGGCTTCGACGATCGCGGCAAAGTCCGTTTGGCCATGGAAATGGTGAACCATGAGAGCGGAAAAGAAGACGCGCTTGAGTAAACGCTTACGTTTTTAGGAATTGGACATGGCCTTGCAAACCCGCGGGGCCCTTTTAATGGGTCTTTGACCGTGCTGTTCCTCCCTAGGCGAAGGGTCGCGCACGTTTTGTCTGGGTAATAATTTCGCTCTGGCATACTCTGCTTGAATGGTTTTAGCGGGGGCGAGAATGACTCAGAAAATTGGCGTATTGGGCCTTGGTGCCATGGGATCTGCATTGGCGAGATCGCAAATAAATGCAGGATTCGACACAATGGTCTGGAATCGTTCTCCGAGCAAAATTGATGTCATGGTTTCTGAAGGAGCTGTTGCGGGACGAACAGCGGCAGAGGTTGCGCTGGCATCGGATGTTATCTTGGTTTGTGTAGATAAATGTTCCAATGCGGAAGCTGCGCTCGGAGAGGCGTTCAGCGAAGGACGCCTAGAGGGGCGGGTCGTCGTTCAATTGGGCACCACTTCTCCGGCGGAAGCCCGGAACTTTGCGAATATGGTCAAGGCCGCGGGCGGAGCGGCGTTAGACGGTGCAATCATGTGCTATCCTGATAGCGTGGGGCCAGAGAACCAAGCGCCGGTGATGGTTGGCGGAGATTTGAGCGGCCTCGACATTGCGAGATCAAGCCTGAAACAGATCTCAGCCAATCTGATCGAACTTGGCGAAAACGTTGCAGCCCCGGCGGCATTGGACCTTGCGTATCTCACTTTAAGCCTTGCTCTTTATGCTGGCGCAGCACATGCCGCGCGACTTTGTGAAGTGGAAGGCGCAAGTTTAGAGTTTCTTGCAAAACTCAGTGCGAACGGACCAAGCGCGACGAACCGAATTGATATAATGGACCAATCGGCCTTTGCTTTGAATAGCCTCCACGATGGAGGTTCACTCGGCGTTTGGGCGGATGTAGCTGAAAACGTACATCAACATGCGGTCAGCTCTGGGATAAGTGACGACTTGACCCGATGCCTGACGTCTTTCTACGCCAAAGCTGTAGAGGCCGGATTCGGCGCGGAAGACGTTGCCGCTCTTGTCAAAGTATTGCGTTAGAACGTTGATATTACGAAGCAATGCGCAAACGACATCCTCGTCTGCATCTTTGTGGCTGGATTGCCCTGTCCGCGCTGCCCTGAACTCAGTTTCCGGTTGGTGGCCTCTGCTTTTCCCGCTCTAATAATACACAAGGCGCTGCAAGATGTTTTCAGATTCTTGGGGGAGTATTTAGGCCCGGCTGCGGCCAAGACGGGTATAGTCCGGCGCTTTCGCCTGCTCCGGCCATCTTTAACCCGAAGGTCGCATTCGCCGGAAGGGTGGTCAAAATCCCTGCCGTTTCAACTCCGCCGCGATGCGTCCGCGCGCAACCTCGTTTCGGGTGGGAAAGGCCGCGAAATATTCGGCGGCCGATGCGTCGGGTTTACGCTTGCGAACATCGTCGCTCCAACGTTTCGCCTGTTGGTTTCGGCCCGCCAGCCCATTGGCCACCGCGGCCAACATCGAGATAAGGTAATGGGCCCCGGGCGTTGACGCGGCTCGGTCGCCTACGCGAGCGGCCGCATCCATGTCACCGGTTTGAATTAACGCCATCGCGCGAACGCCGTGGATGCCAAATAGCAGCGGGTCGAGCGGGCTTAACTCCAGTGCTGCATCAAGGCCTGCGTCCACCTTGGCAATATCTCCGACGATAAGAGCTGTGAAAGCGCTTGCGTAAAAGCCCTGTGCGTAATTGGGGTTAAGCTCAACAGCGCGGTCGATCCAGCCTTCTGCAATCTCAGGCTCAAAACTGAGCCAGTGGGATCGGCCCATTGTGAAATGTGTGAAAGGATCCATTGGATCAAGTTCAAGTCCGCGTTCGGCGTGGCGCCTTGCCGCTGATATGGCGTCCCGATCATCCGGGCCGAGATGTAAGAAGGCGTCGATGAAATAGGTCGAAGACAGGCCGGCATGCGCGCGGGCAAATCTCGGATCGAGAAAAATTGCACGCTCGAAATAGCCCTTTGCTTTCTGATTTGCCTCTGGTGTGAAATTGTAAAGCTGCGTCAGTCCGAGGTGGAAAACCTTCCACGCGTCCATCATCTCGGAGCCGGAATGAATGGCGTGCCGTGCCTCGTTTTGTGGTACATAAAGATCAAGAGCCGCAACAACGTGGGCAACGACCTGTTGGCGCATCGTCTCGATTTCATCGGCCTGTGCGGTTAACCGGTCACCCCAAATCACCTCACCTCTAACAGCATCCGAAAGTTCGAAAATGACCGCGACGGTGTTTCCCAATTGCTCGATCGCCCCGGTCAGAACATAGCCTGCGCCGAGGGATGAGCCGACCTGATCAAGATTGCCACCTGGGCGGAACTGGAAGGATGAGCCGCGTGCGATAACAGCCAGCCAGCGCATTCGCGACAAAGCCTGGATGATTTCATGCGGGATGGCCTCTGCCAGAACGGCTATGTCGGGGGATTGGCCAAGAGGCCGAAAAGGAAGCACCGCAATCGTCGGCCGGGTCTGGGCCGCCGTGTTCTGGGCCGTCTCTTGGGGTTCATTCGCCGGCATGGCCGCGTTGGACTGAGCAACCTCTGCTACGAACCGAAAGCCGCGGCGCGGGACCGTTTTGATAAACCTCTGCTTTTTCCCGTCGTCACCAATGGCGCGGCGAGCCGACGCGATGCGAGCGTCAATCGTCGCGTCGCTAACAATCCTGCCCTTCCAAACCGTCTGGATCACTTCATCTCGGCTGACAAGCCGGCCAGCGTTTTGAGCAAGGCAACAAAGCAAATCGAAAACTTGAGGCTCGATATTCTGCCGAGCGCCATCATGTCTTAATTCGAAAAGCTCAAGATCTAGCTCGAATTTATCAAAAACCATGCGCATGGTTAAATCATGCCCGACTGGCCCTGTGATTTAAAGCGGCACGGCCCAATTGAGTATGGCGCGAGTGACCTTTGCTTTCAGAGGTCACTCGTTGACATCATCATAATGCATCAGATTGCCACCAGTACTGTTGCCGCCATCATAGATTACGGCCTCGGGCGCTATGGCCGTGGCGGAGGCAATCTGGGCAGTAAACCTGAGTCAATTTGCAGGGCTCCGACGATCGCGGCAAAGTTCGTTTGGGCATGGAATGGTTGTTCAGGCCGCCGGCTGGGAAGAAGCGCCTGAAAGCGCTGAGTAAGCTTGCGTGTATCAGAAATCTGAAAATGCCCTGCGATTGCGCGGAGCGTTTTGTTGCCGCATTTTCAGAAAATGTCAGCCTTGAGCCCCAACGGTTGCCATCATGATGGGGAAGTTGCTTCGCGTGTGGCGGACAAACACCCCTCAGTAGCTGCAGCACGAAATCGCCGGGCGTTGCATAATCCATCAAGAACCAACGGGGATTGATTTTCGTTTTCTAATCAGGCCAGCTGATTAGACAATAGGGGGATCGCATGAGTTGGACCGATAAGTACTGGGACGCAGTTGAGCAACTATATTGGACGCCAAAATACCTAGGCTTAAAGTCTATTTCGAAGAAGCACTGGGAAGTGAGCGAGAACAGAGTTTCGGTTCCCAAATCTATGACCAACCCCAATGGTCCTCTTTATCGGCGTGTGACCAACGGCAAGGATTTTTCGAAATTCATTCGGCATCAAGAAGAAACATTCAATCATATCTTTGAGCTTACTTTTGGAATTTTGGATGGTGAGATCATCAACCAAATTTTTTGCCAATTGCTTGGCAAAAACCACCACGACAGATTGAAGGGCTATGGTCGTGAGTTAGGCTTGGAACTCGGCTTTCCTAAGCTTTACGGAATAAGCCAACCAGACGGCTTTTTCGTCGGTAACCATTGGACTGTTGCGGTTGAACTGAAGTTTGATGCTAAGACTTCAATGGATCAATTGGCCAAGTATTTGTTGGCATTGACCCTTGAACGAGAGAAAAACTTAGATCGTAAACCTGTACAACTCGTTTACATCGCACCAGAACCTGAAAAATTACTGAAAGACGCATTCCCTTTCGAAACCGCAAATTGCGGCTCGTACCAACTGGCCGAAATTCTCGCGGCTTCGAAACCAAGTGTTGTCACGCCACTATTGGACATGGAGGCTACTGCGTCCAGTGTCTTGGAGGATTTGAAGATTAGCGCAGTGAGTTGGAGAGATTTGGATCGAGTTCTCTCGGATCTGGCGATGGGGTACTCTAGACAAACCTCAGAGGGGCGAACCGTAGCCGGTCTATTGCGGGGTTTGTTGAACGAAATGCGTTTGCATCCGGGATCAGGACTTAAGTGAGGCTCAGTTTTTTGTGATCACGACGACGCCAACCAGGTTCTAAGCTTTCATTATAGCTGTTTGTTCGGGCACCTTTGGCGGCGCCCGCGCAGTGCGCTTGCACATCTGGAGGATCAAAGCTGTATCTATTTGACAAGTGATCACCTACCGTGACTTGAATTGAGACGAGAAAACTGAACGACGCACCAGCTGGTCCTCAGCGAAATTCATGGCGCGCATTAGATGACAGAGGAGGGGCGCTTGATGCCAAGTGAGGCGGAACATGCGTTTCTACAATTCGATCAAGTAAAGAAAAGTTATGATCAGAAAACGTTGGTAGTGAAGGGTTTCGATCTGGATGTAGATCGGGGCGAATTCATTACATTGCTTGGCCCGTCAGGCTCTGGCAAATCGACGGTATTGATGATGCTTGCAGGTTTTGAAGGCGTTACCAGCGGCGATATTCGCGTGGAAAACAAATCCATCACCCGCACCGCGCCTTACAAACGAAACATAGGCATGGTGTTCCAAAACTACGCCCTGTTTCCGCACATGACGATTGCCGAAAATCTGGCCTATCCGCTTCAGGTCCGGAAAATGGCAAAACCGGATGTCAAGGATCGGGTCAACGAATACCTGCGACTGATTGAGATGCCAGAATTTGGCGGGCGGTATCCGGGTCAACTTTCAGGTGGGCAAAGGCAAAGGGTCGCCTTGGCCCGGGCATTGATTTTTGAACCGTCGCTCATTTTGATGGATGAACCTTTGGGCGCGCTGGACAAAAAATTGCGCGAACAAATGCAGTATGAAATCACCCGCTTGCACGAACAGCTTGGCTTTACAGTCATATATGTAACGCATGATCAGACTGAGGCGCTTTCGATGTCCTCAAGGATTGCTGTGTTCAACGATGGAGTGGTTCAGCAATGCGCGGCGCCCGCAGAACTCTATGAACGCCCAAAAAACGCGTTTGTTGCCGACTTCATCGGGGAAAATAACTTTATCCCCGGCACGGTCAGCGCCATAGACGGGGCAGAGGCAAAGGTGGCCATTCCCGGCGGTGAAATCATTGCGGTGGCTGGCGATGGGCTGGTTGTGGGTCAGAAATGCGTTGTGTCTGTGCGCCCTGAAAAACTGTTCATTCAGCCGACAAGCCACGCTTATGATAATGAAGTGACTGCGGCCCACGTGACGCATCACTATGTCGGCGACTTCATCCGTTACTATTTCCGTTTTGCTGATGGCACTGAGATTAACCTCAAAGTCCTCAATGACCTCGCCGCACCAAATTTTTCAGCCGGACAAGAAGGGAAACTGGCCTGGCTAAAGAAAGATTGCATTGCCTTTCCGGCCTGACACACTGGCAAAGGACAACACCAAGGGCGAAAAATGCGGCGGCAAGTCGCTGGCCCATAATCCAACGAGAGGAAAAAAGAATGAGATATCACAGCAAAATTCTGACGACGGCGGCGATGCTGCTTGCATCTGCATCGATGGTGCAAGCAGAACGGATGACGGTTGTCTCGTTTGGCGGCGCTTACGGTGCGGCTCAAAACGAACATATGATCCAGCCTTTTGTTGAGGCGACGGGCCATGAGATTCTGTTCGAAGATTACTCTGGCGGCATTGCCGAGATTTCGGCCCAGGTTCAGGCCGGCAACATCCAGTGGGACGTTGTTGATATTGAAGTGATCGACCTTGAACGGGCCTGTTCGGAAGGTCTGCTGGAAGTGATTGACCACAGCCAGCTGCCAGCCGGTGTAGACGGCACCGATGCAGCCGATGACTTCATTCCTGATGCGCTGGCATCTGAATGCGGTGTTGGCGTGATTGTTTGGTCTATCGTCTATGCCTACAACACTGAAAATGACGGCCCCGCCCCACAAACTATTGCCGATTTCTTCGACACCGAAACCTTCCCCGGACCACGCGCCATGCGCCGCCGTCCACAGGTCAACCTTGAGTGGGCCTTGATCGCAGATGGCGTGCCAGCCGAGGAAGTTTATGAGGTTCTGGCAACGGAAGAAGGTCAGGAACGCGCATTTGCTTCGCTTGATCGGATTCGCGAGGATATCGTTTGGTTCGACAGCTGGAGCCAAGCGCCTCAACTGCTGAACGACGGTGGTGCGGCGATGGTACAATCGGCAAACGGTCGTATCTTCTCGGCTATTCAGGATGACGGTCGTCCGTTCGAAATCGTTTGGGACAACCACGTCTATGACTTGGATGTTTGGGCGATTGTTGCAGGTTCTGACAACGTCGACACCGCGATGGAGTTCATCAACTTCGCAACTGGGTCCGAGCCTCTGGCCGGCATGGCTGACGTTGCCTATGGCGCAACCCGTCTGTCATCGGCACCCTTCGTTGATCCAGCAGTGAACTCAAACCTGCCGACTGCGCATTTGGATACCGGCCTTAAGGCGGACGGCATCTTCTGGGCCGATTACGGCGAGTCTCTGGGTGAGCGCTTTAACGAGTGGTTGCTGAACGAATAAGAAACCGCTTGCGCCGGGCACGATACGATTTGTGCCCGGCGCAGTTTAACCAGCGTGGATGTCAGGACATGGAAAACTCACTCTCTCGCGAAGATGGACGCAACGCACGCAGGGAATTGAACCGACGTCGCATTGCAGCTTTCGCTTTGGTCATTCCGCTGCTGGTTTTCATCTTTTTTGCATTTGTCGCGCCCATTGCTACGATTCTGTATCGGTCGGTTTACAACCCGGTTGTGTCTGATCTGATCCCGGAAACGCTGGCCGCACTTGACGCCGCCGAATGGGACCGTGCCGATGTCCCACCAGACGATGTGCTTAATGTCTTTTCAGCCGAACTAAGCCTGCTGGCGCAAGAACGCCTATCGGGGCGGTTGGCCGAAGAGATCAACCGCGCCATTCCGGGTATGTCCAGCGTTGTGCGCTCGACGTCTCGTGCCGTGCGCCGGATGGAACAGGACACTCTGTTGAGCGAGGGGGGGCAAACCCTCCTGGATGCGAATGACCGATGGGGGGACGTCGCGGTCTGGCGTGCATTGCAAGATGCTGGCGCCCCTTATACCGAAGATTACTACCTCACCGCGCTTGACCTTCAGCGCGCCGAAGATGGCGGAATCGAAGCCCGCGACGGCGCGCGCATCTATGTGACCCTCTATACCAAAACACTGCGCATCGCGCTGATCATTACGATCCTGACGCTGATTCTGGGCTATCCCCTTGCGTATTTTTTGGCAAATGCCCCGTCGAAAAGCGCGAATATGCTGATGGTGTTTGTTTTGCTGCCGTTTTGGACCTCGCTATTGGTCCGGACGACCGCTTGGATCGCGCTGTTGCAAACCAATGGGGTGGTAAACTCTTTCCTGATGTCAATCGGCGTGATCAACGAGCCGATGGAGATTCTCTATACGCAAACGGCGACGATCCTTGCCATGACTCATATTCTGCTGCCGTTTATGATCTTACCACTGTATTCGGTGATGAAAGGCATTGATCCGTCATATCTGCGCGCTGCGATGTCGATGGGCGGGCGGCCGATCCCGGCCTTCGTGCGCATCTATCTGCCGATGACGTTGCCGGGGCTGTCTGCTGGCGCTTTGCTCGTGTTCATTATCTCGGTTGGGTACTATATCACCCCCGCCCTTGTCGGCGGCACAGACGGGCAGATGATCTCGAATATAATTGCGTTCCACATGCGCGAATCCAACAATTGGGAGCTGGCAGCAGCGCTCGGATCGTTGCTTCTCGCCATTATTCTGCTGCTCTACTGGGTGTATGATCGCTTTGTGGGCGCAGGAAATATCAAGCTGGGGTGACGATGATGAAGCATTTACCCGCCTATTACACGATCTGGCACATCCTAGGCTATTACGGGTTGAGGCTGACGGCCTATCTCGTGCTTGGTTTCCTGATGTTGCCGATCCTGATCATCGTACCCTTGTCGTTTAATGTTGAACCCTATTTCAGCTTTACCCAAGGCATGTTGCGTCTTGATCCCGATGCCTATTCGCTGCGCTGGTATGAGGCTATTTTCACCGATCAACGCTGGACCTTGTCCATTCGCAACAGCTTTTTTGTTGGCGCGTTGGCGGCAATTTTGGCGACGGTGTTGGGAACGATTGCTGCCGTAGGACTGTCGTCGCCCGTGATGCCTGCCAAGCGCCTCATCACGGCGCTGCTTTTGTCGCCTATGATTGTTCCCCTGATCATCATCGCAGCTGGCATGTTCTTTTTCTATACCGGGTTCGGACTTGTTGGTAGCTTCACGGGTTTGGTCATGGCCCATGCCGTTTTGGGCGTTCCGTTTGTGATCATCACCGTGACCGCGACCCTAACTGGGTTTGACCGCTCACTGTTTCATGCCGGAGTGTCGATGGGGGCCTCACCGCTCAAGGTTTTCTGGGATGTTGTCATTCCATTGATCCGTCCCGGCGTGATCTCAGGTGGGCTTTTCGCGTTTGTTACCTCGTTTGACGAAGTGGTTGTCGTGCTGTTTCTGGCTGGTCCAGAGCAACGCACAATCCCTCGCCAAATGTTTTCCGGCCTGCGTGAGCAGATCAACCCAACCATTCTGGCCGTTGCAACTCTGTTGATCGTGATTTCCGTAGCGTTGCTTGTCACGCTCGAAATTCTGCGGCGTCGTTCCGAACGGTTAAGGGGTGAGGCTTTTTGAGGATGAGGACTGGAGCGTCGCCTGCGCGCTCTGACTTTCGCTTTTCCGGGCGGCGCGATGTCACGGGCAACCTAAGAGGCATAGGTAAGGACGTGCAGCTGACGCGTCCCGCGGTAAGGGTAGTTTGGAAAAAAGGGCAGTCTTTGCCGTTTGAACTTCCGGCTGGGTGGTGAATTGCCTTAAGCGGTATCTACGCGCGAGGATGGCTGCGTTGGATTGCGCCGGCAATAGTTCAGCATGAGAACGCGCCCAACGTTTCAAGGCCGTGACACTCGACTGGCTCAACGAAATGAACGCAATTTGCCATAAGGAGTGCCTCATGGGGAAGGTGCGCGATGGTATAAGACGATGTTCTTGCTGGTTTTTAGATGGTTAAAGTCGGTCCAGACGGGCCGAAATATCTTCAGCGATTGCTTGTGCATTAACGTCTGTCCGCTCTGCGCTGATGCGCATGCCCAAAATGTCCGATTGGTAGCGTTGTGCCAAAAGATTTGGGTCATGTTGTGGGCCAATTTCGCCTTTGACCTGCGCCGCCGCAAAAATCTCAGCAAAACGGGTTTCAACACGGCTGAGCTGTGAAGCTGCGTTATGCGAAAGCTCATGACCGAGTGCATTCAACTCTAGATATGTTTTTGCCAGCATGCAGGCTTGGGTGGCGGACTTGTCGTAATCTAAAATCGCCATGGGATGCCGCTTTAAGGCTGCCATCGGTCCAATGTCATCAACCAGCGCGTCAAGCCTTTCAAGGCCCTCTTGGGCATAGCGTTCCAGCGCAAGAGCATAGAGCCGATCTTTTGATCCAAACGCTGCATAAAACGAACCGGGCTTAAGTTTCAGTTCTCGTTCAAGATCCTTCAACGACGTTCCCGCCCAGCCCTGACGCCAAAAGATATCCCGTGCCTTCGAGATAAGTGCGTCGCGGTCATATGAAGGTTTCCGGGGCAAGGGTGCTGTCACTTTTAGTTGAACGATTACTCAATTATATACTTGAGTGATCACTCAATAAAGGGCTAAAAGACCTCAGATACAAATCTGAGGAGAAAAAAATGACTGATTTTCCATTCCACGACGTCGATTCAGCACCTGAAGAATCCAAGCCGCTGCTGGCCGCTTCTATCAAGAACTATGGTCGCCTTCCCGGCATGCACCGCGTCATGGCGGAAAGCCCCAAAGCGTTTGAAGCGTATCAGCATCTGCACCAGTCCTTCGTTTCCTCTTCTCTGAACCCAGAAGAGCTGACGGTTGTGTGGCAGACGATCAACGTTGAAAACGAATGTCATTACTGTGTGCCCGGGCACACTCTGATCGCCAAGATCATGAAAGTGGACGAGTCCATCACTGAATCGCTGCGCAACGAGACGCCACTTGCGGATCCTAAGCTGGAAGCTTTGCGCGCCTTTACGTTGCGCCTGATCCGTCAGCGCGGTTTCGTTAGCGACGAGCATGTGCAGGAATTCCTGGATGCTGGTTTCAGCCACCAGACTGTTCTGGACGTGATTCTGGGCCTCGCTCAGAAAACCATGTCGAACTACATCAACCACATCGCCAAAACGCCTCTGGACGACGCCACAAGCGGCTTTAACTGGACGCGTGGCGAAAACCGTATCGAGACGTAAGTCTAACGAGCCCCCCGAAAACCCGGCTGCGCAGCGCGTTTGCCGGGTTTTTTTGTGCCATTTGTTAGCTTGCGACGTCCGCTAATGCCGCGATACCTGCCGAGGCTGACTTAATCTTTTTGAACGCATCAAAGCTGTCAGCCGGAATGTTATCCAGCCCGCCTTGGCTGATCCAGCGATCCACCATGTAGAGTTTGACATCTGCAACGCAGGGCGCGTCCCCGCAGGTAAAGGGCCCTTCCATGTAGCTTTCAATGCCCTTGCCCCAATGCGGAATGAACTCAATCGCCAATTTTTGGCGTGCCAGCAGCTTACGATCCTCATCCATTTGAAACGTCGCTGAAAACCGCGCCCGGGCATCTTCTACCGCGTCCATAATTGCGTCGACCTTGGCCGCGGCAAAGACGTCATCCGGATACAGCCCGTTCAGGCGGCCAATGACCCTTAGGATCGTGTTGGTTTGGGTCATGCGGCCCAACCCGTCCATCTCAAACATGGGCAGATAGGGAAAGGGTAGGGTGGGCTTTAGATCCGGGTAATCTTCCCGTGCAATCCGATTGTCATCGAAGGGCATGTTAGCCAACCGCAGAGCAATGCGGATCTCTTCGCCGCGGCTGCTGGAAAAATCGTAATAGGTAAGGCGGGGAGAGGTCATAAATATCATTCCTTTTGGTTCTGCATAATTATGAACGGGTGCGGGCCACGTACAAGAAAAACCCCGGCAGACTCGCGTCTGCCGGGGCCATTAATCAAAGAATTGGTGCTAAAATAATCCCTTAATGGGCGCGCCTTAGCCGACCAGCCCACCGTCGTTACGCCAAACGGCAACCACAGTAGACCGTGGCAGCATGCCTTCTCCGTCGGGGAAGGGGGCATCTGGGTGCTGGATGCCGACAAACATCGTGCGGCGATCCGAGGACCAAGTCAGGCCGGTCACTTCCGAGCCGTTGGGGCCGGTCAAAAAGCGCACGATCTCACCCGTTTCGGGGTCACCTGCAAGCATCTGGTTATTGCCCATACCGGCATAACCTTCTTCATTGCTGTCATCGCCATCGGTCTGGATCCAGAGGATGCCAGCGCTGTCGAATTGCATACCGTCGGGCGAGTTAAAGAGGTTGCCCAGATGGATATTGCCCGATCCCGCATAAGCATCGGAATGCAGCGCCGGGTTGCCCGCCATGACGAACAGATCCCACCGGAAAAGATCGGCGCCGTGATCGTCATTGGAGGGGTACCAGCGGACGATCTGACCATAGCGGTTCTCGGCACGCGGGTTTGGCGAACCGGTGACAGGCTCGGCCAAGTCGCCGCCTGCATTGGTCCAACCGGGCGCGCGGCGCGAGTTGTTGGTCAGCGCGCAATAGGCCTCGACCGAGTTCGGGTTTACTGCAACCCATTCCGGACGATCCATCGTAGTGCCGCCAGCAGCTGAGGCTGCCATACGGGTATGGATGCGGATCATCGCGTCATCCATGCCGGTGGTTTCAGGGGTCAGTGCCACCCATTCGCCGGTGCCATCCGTGTCGAAACGCGCCACATAAAGCGTGCCATCGTCCAACAACCCGTCGGTGCTGCCGCCAGCCTGATAAACGCCGTTTGAGACGAAGCGGTAGAGGTATTCGCCGCGTTCATCATCGCCCATATAGACGACAACGCGGCCATCAGGTGCGATCGCGCAAGCCGCGTTTTCGTGCTTAAAGCGACCCAAAGCGGTGCGCTTTACCGGGGTCGAGGTTGGGTCGGCGGGATCAATCTCGACAATGTAACCGAACCGGTTTGGTTCATTCGGGTTCTGGCTGACGTCGAAACGGGCGTCATAGGTTTCATAGGCATAGCGCCCTTCAGAACCGATGCCGTAGCGACCAAAGGCTTCTGGCAAGTCAAAGCCTTCATCCGTTGAGCCGAAATAGCCGTTAAAGTTCTCTTCACAGGTCAGGTATGTGCCCCAAGGGGTCTTGCCCGCGCCGCAGTTGTTAAGCGTGCCGAGGGCCGTCGTGCCCTCTGGGTCCGCTTCGGTTTGCAGCAAGGCATGACCAGCGGCGGGACCCGAGATGCGCATCTCGGTATTGTGGTGGATACGGCGGTTATAGGGGCTGTCGACGACGATCTGCCAACCGGCTTCGCCGCGTGCAACTTCCATGACGGTCACGCCTTGAAGGTTTTGCAGTTTGCGCACGTCCTCTGCCGACGTCACGTCGCCACCGGTCGCAGGCAGGTTGGTGCCCTTGTTCACATATTCATGGTTCACGGCGATAAGCTCGTGACCATCGACGTTGAAGAGTTCCATACCGTCGGTGTTTTCGCCAAAGATACGGCCAGATGAGGCCAAATCGCCGCCGGTGGACTGATCAAGCGCCGCAGGGGCGTCTGAGAAGAGCGGGTCGCCCCAGCTTGCCAGATTGGACCAGCTATAGCCTTCGGGAACGTGGATCGTGGAATCCGTCTGGATCGCGATTGGGTCAAAGCCAAAACGGCTGCCTGCAACTTCCATCGCTTCGGCAGATGTGGAGTTTAGTAGGCCGGCTCCCATGACCGCAGCGCCCGAACCAAAGGCCACAATACCAGAGAGAAACCCGCGACGCGAAATCGCGTCCTCCACGACTTTATCAAATTCGAAATAGGCTGGACGGGGGTCGTTCACTTCGTCCCATTCGTCCCATGATAGGTGATCAAGATCGGTCTTGGTCATTTCAGAATGCCTCGCATTGCTAGGGTGTTTCACTGGCAGCGAGTAGGTTGGTTCCGTCAAACTGGCGTGACAGTTTGATTAACAAAATATGACATTGGGCCGTGCAGGCTAGGCAATTCGTGATCAGTCAGGGCTTGCCCCAAGGCAGAAAAATCGGTCAACTTAGGCAAGTTCAGAATATTTTCATTTAAGAGGGGGAACGCATATGTTGACCCGACGCCATTTTATTCAAACCGGGGCCGCGCTGGCCGTCACTCCGACGATCGCAGGCGCGCATCATTTACCGGAATTCGAATTACCGGATCGGTTCAATCCACGAATTGTCGAGATCAATTCCGGGTTTGAGTCTGGCACCATCCATGTCGATATGGGCGCGCATTTCTTGTATTATGTGCAGGACGACCCCGCGACCGCTTTGCGCTATGGCGTGGCCGTCGGGCGCGAAGGCCGTCAGGCCCGCGGCACGTTCCGTGTGGGACGCAAAGAAGAATGGCCAAGCTGGCAACCAACCGCCAACATGATCGCGCGGGAGCCTGACGTATATGGCCCCTTTGCGGGCGGTATGGAGGGCGGGCCGGACAACCCCCTTGGCGCGCGCGCGCTCTATCTTTATCGGGGTAGCAGCGACAGCTATTTGCGAATTCACGGAACGCCACAACCATGGTCGATTGGCACGTCGGCCTCATCCGGTTGCGTGCGGATGACGAATGAGCATGTGACAGAATTCTACGAGATGATTGAAATCGGGACCTCGGTGACGCTGCATCAGGCTTAGGGGCGATCCAATATAAATCTGCCCTGCGTTGAGACTTGTCACTACGCAAAGCTCTTATATTGATTCCCTGTACTCTGAAGCAGAACTAACGGCGAATGTCCGATGCACAGTGCGGAGCTGCCGCATGCAGCGATTGCGCCACGGTACGCTACCTAAATATGGATCAAGTGCGGTAGTAACACGGTAAGGTTAGTTGTTAGGCATACAGCCCGATGAACATTGTGTTTACAGGCGGCCTAAAGCGCGATTGCGAAAGAGTTAACAAATGTCATTTCGAACTTACGCATTTCGGATTGGTCGGGACGCCGACCTTTTGGATGAGGATGAGTGGAACGCGATTTCACCGCTCCTCAAAAGCCGCATCGAGGGAATCAAGAAGTTCAGGAAAGAAACGGGTTGTTCGATCGAAGAGGCCAGAAAACTTGATCCAATTGGGCAAGCGGCGCTCGACAAATACGAAGCTTTTACGGGAGAGAGATTAGGCCATCCGGACCAACTTTGGGGCGTGCGAATGCGTGACTACGGCTGCCTTTGTCCGAAGTGCAACCGTCCATTTCGGACTCCCAGGGCGAAGATTTGCGCGGAATGTGGCTTCGAATTGCCATCAGGTTTGCAAGCGGGCAGCCTGTTAAATAATTCGCACTAGTGCCGCCATTTATGAACGGAGCACTAGTGGTTTCGGCTCAAAGCTGCTGTTCTGCAACTTAAGATAAGCGTCAAGGTCATGACACCTTCCTTATAGTTCCCGGATCAGTCCGGCAGCTTGGTCATCCGCAGATACGGCAAGACGGTCTTGAACTCGCCAAATTTTGCCTTGGCATCTTCGTCGCTGACTGCAACGGGAATGACGACATCGCCGCCCGGCGTCCAGTTGGCTGGGGTCGCGACGCCTTCTTTTGCGGCCGTTTGCAGGCCGTCGAGGGCGCGCAGTACCTCTGCGAAGTTGCGGCCGACATTCATCGGGTAAGTCATCGACAGTTTTAGCTTCTTGTCGGGGCCGATGATGAACACGGTCCGAACGGTCTGGCTGTCAGCAGGTGTTGGGTTCTCGGCAAGGTAGTAGTCGGCTTGCAGCATGTCGAAAGCCTTGGAAACCTCGAGGCCTTTATCTGCAACAATCGGGAACCCGGCAGCCGTGCCTGCTACGGATTCGATGTCCTTTTTCCAGCCGACATGCTCTTCAACACCATCGACGGAAACGCCGATGACCTTGGTGTTTCGCGCGGCCCACTCATCTGCCAATTGCGCAACTGCGCCGAATTCTGTGGTGCAGACAGGAGTGAAATCCTTGGGGTGGCTGAACAAAATCGCCCACGAGTCGCCGATCCACTCGTGCAAGTTCAATTCGCCTTGGTCGGTTTCAACAGTAAGGTTCGGGATCGTATCGTTAATGCGTAGGCCCATTTGGGTTCCTCCTTCGGCAATGCTAATTCGCCATTCAACATGTGCCCTATCGCGGCGATCTACAAGCCTCGTGTCGCAGATGGCCAATAAGGGGTCGAGGATGTTGAAGACAGCGGAAGATCGGTTATGAGACCGTCGGACCAGCCCGGCATCTGGACATAACGCAAATTGCCATTGCCACATGAAACCTTCACATCTCGTCGTCAGCCAAGATCGAAATCCACGCAAATGGAGTGCGCAAGACAATGATCAAAAAGACCGATTTCTATATTGATGGGCAATGGGTTGCCCCGGCCGTAGAAAATGAGTTTCCGGTGATCAATCCGGCCAATGAAGAGGTATGCGCGACTATTTCATTGGGCGGGAAAGCGGATGTCGATGCCGCCGTAAAAGCCGCGCGCCGCGCGTTCGAGAGCTTTGTGTACTCTTCGAAGAAAGACCGTTTGGATTTGCTGCATGAAATCCTCAGGGTTTATCTTGCGCGTTCCGAGGATCTGACCGAGGTGACAACGCTTGAAATGGGTGCTCCTGTGGATTTATCGCGTGACAGTCAGACGACTTCGGGCGATTGGCATATCGAGGGGTTTATCCGGGTTCTGGAAGAATTCGATTTTGAACGCCCCTTTCGCGCTGATGCGCCAAATGATCGGATAATCTACGAAGGTGTCGGTGTCATTGGCATGATCACACCGTGGAATTGGCCGATGAATCAGGTGGCCCTTAAGGTTATTCCAGCGCTTGCCGCAGGGTGCTCGATGATTTTGAAACCGTCCGAGCTTGCGCCGCTTTCGTCAGTAATCTGGGCCGAGATCATGGACGAGGCGGGCGTGCCTGCCGGTGTCTTTAATATGATCAATGGGGATGGGATGGGCGTCGGATCTGCATTGACCGCGCATCCCGGTGTCGATGCGATCAGTTTTACGGGCTCGACCCGCGCAGGCATCGCAATTTCGCAGTCGGCGGCCGCAACGCTGAAGCCTGTGCATCTGGAACTTGGCGGTAAAAGCGCCAACATTATTTTTGCGGATGCCGATGAAAAGGCAGTCAAACGCGGCGTGAATCACTGTTTCCAGAATACCGGTCAAAGCTGCAATGCGCCGACCCGGATGCTGGTTGAACGGTCAATCTACGACCAATCGGTCGAGGCCGCTGTAAAGGCGGCAAATGACTACAAAGTTGATGATCCAGCCAAACCCGGAAAGCATATGGGGCCGGTCGTTAGCCAAATGCAGTACGACAAGATCCAGACCATGATTCAGGCTGGAATAGAAGATGGGGCGCGTCTGGTTGCTGGTGGGCTTGGCCGGCCAGAGGGCTTTAATCACGGCTATTTCGTGCGACCGACGGTGTTTGCTGATGTCACAAATGAAATGCGGATTGCGCGGGAAGAAATTTTTGGTCCCGTCTTGTCGATCATTCCCTTCGATACCGAAGAGGAGGCCGTGAACATCGCAAATGACACCGAATACGGCCTGTCCAACTACGTTCAGACAGCCGATGGCGCGCGCCGTAATCGTCTGGCGCGCCAGCTGCGCTCGGGCATGGTTGAAATGAACGGCCAATCTCGCGCGAATGGAATGCCGTTTGGGGGCATGAAACAGTCCGGAAATGGCCGCGAAGGTGGTGTATGGGGATTGGAAGATTTTCTGGAGGTGAAAGCCGTCTCGGGATGGTCGAACGAAGACCCCTAGGCGCAGGCCTTGCAAGATTGGTCGATCCGGGGGTATCAGCATCCCCGGATAACCAAAGATTCAAGGACAGTTATGGCCGAACCTACCTATACTTTCGTGCCGGAAACTGTTCTCAAACGCGATGTATTCTCGGAAACGATCGTCGGGCATTTGGCCGAAGATCCTGCGCGCAAAGTTGTTTTAAGAAAACTGGACGAGGTTCCGCTCTGGGCGCGTCCATTGGCTCGTTACTTGGCAAAGCGCGAGGTTAACGGCCTGATCGCCGTCGCTGGTGTCGAAGGCGTGCCTGAGATGCTCAGGTCGGATCGGGTCGGGATTTTGCGCGGCTGGTCCGAGGGCACGCCTTTGCAGCTGGCCAAACCAACTGACGCTGAATGGTATCGCGATGCGCGGCGTCTGTTGCGGGACATGCGCGCCAGGGGCGTTACCCATAATGACATCGCGAAACCTCAGAACTGGCTAAGAACACCAGATGGCCGCGCCGCAGTCATCGACTTTCAGCTCGCTAAAGTCTATCGGCGCAAGGGCTTGCTCTTCCGTATCGCCGCGCGCGAGGACCTGCGGCATCTTCTAAAGCAAAAGAAACGCTATGCGGCGAAATTGTTAGTCCCGTCAGAGAAAAAGATGCTTGCGACCAAATCTTTGCCGTCGCGGATTTGGATGGCGACAGGTAAGCGCCTTTATAATTTTGTAACGCGGCGCTTGATGAATTGGTCGGATGGCGAAGGAACTGAGGACCGTATCGAACGGGACGGTCCCAAGATCCGTGCAATGTTGTCTGAGCAGACTGACATTCGCGAAGTATCGATGTTTCCCTACGCTTTGCCAGCAAGAGGCGTCGGGATCTATGTGTTCGTAGAGACAAGCCAATCAGGGGCCGCATTGCGCGCATTGCTACCCGAAGATATGGCCGAGCTTGTCCAGCCAGTTGGCGCGTTGCCGCGTCATAAAGACGGATCGGTGCGCAACGATATTCTACATCTTATCGCCACAAACCGTCTCGACGATCTTGAGCATCTCTTGGGGAGTGAGTCAGAGGCGCTGCGCGACGCGGCAGCAAAAATCGTAGCGTCCCGGCTGAACCTTACGGATAGGGTGCTACGTTAAGACGTGCGAGAAAATTCCTGTGAAGGAATTTGGAAAATTTATTCAGAAATTTTCGTCCCTGCGCCGATCAGAATGGCGCCTTTGCGGAAAAGCTCATTCCCTTGCCGCCATCGGGATGGCGCAGTTTTAACTGTTCAGAATGCAACATCAGGCGCGGAAAATCCCGCGCGGGGCCTTGTGCGTAAAAGGGATCACCCAAAATCGGATGGCCAAGCGCCAATAGATGAACCCTAAGCTGATGAGATCGCCCAGTGCGCGGGTAAAGGCGCACTCGGGTTTCCTGCTCGGTCGCCCGCATTACACGCCATTCCGTTTGTGCGGGTTTTCCCGTCTCGTGGCAGACTTTTTGTAATGGTCTGTTCGGCCAGTCGACGATCAAAGGCAAATCAATTTCGCCACGCTTTTCCGCAATTTGCCCCCATGCCCGCGCCACATAGGTTTTCTTGGTCTGGCGCTTTTCAAACTGTAGCCCAAGATGGCGTTGCGCATGCGGGGTGAGGCCAAAGACCATCACGCCGGATGTGTCCATATCAAGCCGATGAACCAACAAAGCTTCAGGAAATACGGCTTGGACACGCGCCAGCAAGCAATCCTTCAAATGATCACCCTTGCCGGGAACAGACAGCAAGCCGCTTGGTTTATCCACCAGCAGAAGTTCATGGTCGTGGTGCAAGATTTTCAGCGGATCTTGCGGAGGGCGGTAATCAAGCTTTTGCATGGCGGTGTCCTAGGCGGTTTTCGCCAAAAGAGGAAGGGCGCGCAGGGTAAAGCCTTGACCATCACCCCAGTGAGGCTGGCAAGGAGCATGCGTCGTGTTCCTGCTTACCAGACGTGACAAAACTGCCAAAACCTTCACAATTCAATTGCCATATCTACGAAACAGGCGCATTTTCGGGCATAGGGAAACGCGTCTGAACCAATCTTTTCAAAGAAAGGAAATGGGTGGGATGCTGGCTATTTCAGTCGATAAAGTCGCGCAAATAATCTTGATGGGTCACGAGCTGTCTCGGGCCGAAGGAGAAATGCGCGGGGTCATTGAGGCGCTCAATGATGATGAAAGGGCCGAGCTGGTCGCATTGATGTGGATCGGGCGCGGCAGTTTTGAACCCGAGGACCTTGCCGAAGCGATTGCAACAGCAAAGCAGGAAGCAACGACGCCGACCGCAGATTACTTAATTGGGACGCCGCATATGTCAGATCATCTAGAGGCAGGTTTGTCCTCTCTAGGTGTCGACCCCGGCGCGGCCGAGGATGATGTCCTCTGACCCCTCACAAATTACGTTCGAAATCTGCTTTGGCGCGGGTCCAAACCCCTTCGGTTAGATCCGTGACCAACATGAGCGTCGGCAAAAGTTGCTCGGCAAAGTCGAGCGAGGATTCGAGCGGCAAAAGCGAGGGCAAGTTGTCGATGGCCATGACATCCAATATCGGCGCGGTGCTGACGCGGCACGCGGGCGCGTCCCATGTTGTGGCTTTGTCATAAACCGGAACCGGGTTGTAATCGCTATCTGGGTCGCATGCGACATCGCCAATCACGGTCAGTCTGCGATCTGCCGAAAGGGCAGTTTTTGGCACGAAAACCGGCGTGCCGGGGCGGGCAAGGATCGCGTTGATAAAGATCTCATGGTCCAGAATTTTAGGGAATGGCCCGCCATTCGCTGTTTCGGCCATATCCCATTTCGTAACGGCCCCGCCCATCGTTTCCAATAGGTCCGCAGCGCCTGCACCAACACGCCCAAGCGCGCCAATCACGATTGAATTGGGCGTGTTCGCAAGATCCGCGCCGCTTGCACGAAGCTCATCCAAAAGCGCGTCTTTGTTGGGATAGGTCCCAACCGCCGCGCAGGTTTCCCCGCGCTTTTGCGCTTGCCATGTGCGCAGCGCGACAGCCGCCCCCGCAAATCCGGCCCAATAGCCGAAGGCTGCAACGCGGCGCCCAGTTTCATCCACAAGGTATTCAAGATCGTAAAGCGTGCCGCCGCCAGCCTTGAACCGATCCAAGAGCGCTCGGCCTGAAAACTGTCCCTTAAAGGCATGTCCAAACATAATGTGGGTATGCTTAAGGGGGCTGCCATCTTCGGGCAGTTCTTTCAGGCCAAAAATGATCGCATCGTCCGGCGCATTGGGCCAGCTGCCCTCAGTCGCCATTTCCGCCCCGGTGGCGGCATAGGCATCATTGGAAAAAACGCGCGAGGTGCTTTCCTCTACAGTCACCTGAACACCGGCTTTGATCAGTGCCGCGACACCGTCAGGCGTCACGCCGCATCTTTTTTCATTTTGGCGCTGCTCTGCGCGGACCCAAAGATGTGTCATGGCCGTTCCCTTTTTATAGATGTGTGCGCGCGAATTGGCGTTCGGGGCGCGAAAGATGTGGGCTGGTGTTAAATTCGGACAGGGCCAGAGACCCGTCCAGCATAGTCCAGCGACTTACCGACGTGTTTTCAACGGCAAGGCAAGCCCGCGCCATACCCTTGGTGTCCAGCCCCATAGTGACGCGCATCGCCATGCCAATGACCCCTGTTGAAGAAACGACAATGGCGCGCCCATCGCCGGCTGAAAGATCTTCCATCCCGTCCTTAACGCGCGCCTCGAAATCGTCAAAACTTTCAGGAGGGTTTTCGATTTGGCCAGAATGCCATGCGTTAAACAGCCTGGGCAGATGGGCGGTGAATTCCTCACGGGTTGTTGGAATGGCAACACCGTGCTGATCCTTCAGCAATTGCGCCAGAGTGAAATATTCAAGCTCATTAAACCGCGGATCGATGACCGGATCGGCATGCCCGGATAAGGCCAACGCTTCTGCAGTTTCGCGGTGACGGCGCAATTGACCGGAATAAAACCGAGCAAACACTTCGCCCGACGCTGCAAATTCTTCACCCAACCACCGCGCTTGCTTCCAGCCAAGGTCAGACAACTGATCGTAACTTTCTTCATCGCGCGCACCTGTGTTGGCTTGGCCGTGACGTAAAAGCGTAAGTTGGGACATGGGGGATTCTCTGACTAAACAAGTGGGGCGCCTTGCGAACCACTAGCGATTGTCCGAGGCCATGAAAAGGGCAGGGAGGCGCCCAAGAGAGGCGCATCGGGCCACCTGCGCCGCGTTTCGGAAACGCTTTGGCGGAAAAGAGGGCTGCGTAGTCGGAGATTGAACAGTTCTATTGAGAGGCGTTTGGCCTAAGATGATGCGAAGACGCGCAGGAGACCCCACATGTCCGACACAATCCGCTTTACGCTTGATGGCCAAGAGATCGAGGCCGAACAGGGCCAAACGATCTGGGAAGTGGCCAATGGCCGGGGGCTGGTGATCCCTCATTTGTGCCACAAGCCCGCGCCGGGTTACCGCCCTGACGGCAATTGCCGGGCCTGTATGGTCGAGATTGAAGGCGAACGGACGCTTGCAGCCTCGTGCATTCGGGAACCTGCCGAAGGCATGGTTGTCACCACTGATAACGCGCGGGCCAAATCAGCGCGCAAGATGGTGATGGAGCTTTTGGTTGCCGACCAACCTGAGCGCGACGCGGCCCATGATAAGGGCTCGCATCTTTGGGATATGGCCGAGGTCAGCGGCGTCGAAGAAAGCCGGTTCCCTACAATCGAAGCGGACCGGATTCCATTGTTGGATGACAGCCACGTCGCGATGAAAGTAAACTTGGATGCCTGTATCCAATGTGGCCTTTGCGTCCGCGCCTGCCGTGAGGTGCAAGTCAATGACGTGATCGGGATGGCGGGCCGGGGCCATGATGCCTATCCGGTGTTCGATCTGGATGATCCGATGGGCGACAGCTCTTGCGTGGCGTGCGGCGAATGCGTGCAAGCCTGCCCGACCGGCGCGTTGATGCCATCGACGGAAGTGGATGCACATCAGATCGGCGACAGCAAAGATTTCGACAGCGAAACAAAAAGCGTTTGTCCGTTCTGCGGCGTTGGCTGTCTGGTCAATTTGAAAGTGAAGGACGGCAAAGTAAAATCGGTTGAGGGCATTAACGGCCCCGCCAATGAAGGCCGCCTCTGCGTGAAGGGCCGGTTCGGGTTCGACTATATCCACCACCCGCACCGCCTGACCAAACCTTTGATCCGACGCGATGATGCGCCCGCCAAGGGGCTGAATGTTGACCCGGCAAACTGGCAAACTCATTTCCGCGAAGCCACTTGGGACGAAGCGATGGAGAAAGCCGCTGGCGGCCTCTCGCGACTGAGGGCGGATCATGGGGGGCAATCGGTTGCTGGCTTTGGATCGGCCAAGTGCACCAACGAAGAGGCGTATCTTTTTCAGAAGTTCATTCGCGAGGGCTTCAAGCATAACAATGTCGACCACTGTACGCGGCTGTGCCATGCATCCTCGGTTTCGGCGCTGATCGAAAATGTCGGCTCGGGGGCCGTGACGGCAACGTTTAACGAGATTGAAAACGCGGATGTCGCCATCGTGATTGGGGCGAACCCGGTTGAAAACCACCCAGTTGCGGCGACGTTCTTTAAGCAATTCACCAAACGCGGCGGCAAGCTGATCGTGATGGATCCACGCGGGGTGGGCCTTCGCAAGTTTGCATATCAGATGCTGCAATTCCGTCCCGGAGCGGATGTGGCAATGCTCAACTCGATCATGAATGTGATTGTCGAGGAGGGCCTTTACGATCAGCAATATATCGAAGCCTTCACAGAAAACTGGGATGCCGAGAAGGCGCATCTTGCCGGGTTCAAACCCGAAGACATGGCCGACATCTCGGGCGTCGACCCCGATGTGATCCGTGATGTTGCCCGGACTTTTGCAGGCGCGAAATCGGCGATGATTTTCTGGGGGATGGGTGTCAGCCAGCACATTCACGGCACGGATAACTCACGCTGCCTGATTTCGCTTGCGTTGATGTGTGGCCATGTAGGGCGTCCGGGCACTGGTCTGCATCCGTTGCGCGGCCAGAATAACGTGCAAGGCGCGTCTGATGCGGGTCTGGTTCCGATGTTCCTGCCTGATTATCAGTCGGTCACAGATGATGCGGTGCGGGAAAAATTCACCGGTGTCTGGGGCAGCGATGATTTCTCGGATCAGAAGGGTTTGACCGTGACCGAGATCGTCGATCAAGTTTACGCAGAAAACATCAAGGGCATGTATATTCAGGGCGAAAACCCCGCGATGTCTGACCCGGATGTCGAGCACGCCCGTGATGCGTTTGCCAAGCTTGAGCATCTGGTTGTGCAGGATATTTTCCTGACGGAAACGGCGAATTTCGCGGATGTAATTTTGCCGGCCTCGGCGCTCTACGAAAAATCCGGGACGGTTTCGAATACCAACCGACAGGTGCAAATGGTGCGTCCGGCTGTGGCGCCCCCCGGCGAGGCGCGCGAAGATTGGGCGGTGACTGTTGAGCTGGCTCAGCGGATTGGATTGCCGTGGACCTATACGCACCCATCTGAAATTTTTGCCGAGATGAAGCTTAATATGAAAAGCCTCGACAATATCACTTGGGCGCGGCTGGAAAATGAGACAGTGACCTATCCGTCGCTTTCCGAAACCGATCCCGGTCAGGCCGTGGTCTTTGGCGATGGCTTCCCACGCCCTGATGGGCGAGCGCGGTTTACGCCCGCGTCTGTCATTCCGCCGGATGAAGCGCCTGATGCAGAATTCCCGATGATCATGACCACCGGGCGTCAGTTGGAGCATTGGCATACGGGGTCGATGACGCGGCGCTCGATGGTGCTTGATGCGGTTGAACCTGAAGCCAATTGTTCGCTGAATCCACGGACACTTAAGCTGATGGGTGTTGAACCGGGCGAGATGATCCGCTTGACCACACGGCGCGGGTCGATTGATATCATGGCGCGCGCCGATCGCGCGATTGCCGAGGACATGGTGTTTGTGCCCTTCGCCTATGTCGAGGCCGCTGCCAACGTTCTGACCAACCCGGCGATTGACCCTTATGGGAAGATCCCAGAGTTTAAATTCTCGGCCGTCAGGGTCGAGAAGATATCTGCCTCGGTTGCCGCTGAATAAGGCCTAATACAGGCCCATGCTGTCGCGGATCACTGGCAGGAGCGTCGCTGCCGCAAGTCCGACAACGGCGCCGATGGACAGGCGAATGACTGGGCGGCCCAAAGATGGGCCGGCCAACCCCAAAGCCCCGCAGACGATGGCATAAAATGTTAGTGTAATCGGATCCATGCGCCAAGCTTACCACGGATCCGATGCATTTCTAGGGCTTACTCGAGAAGCAAAATCTGCGATGCGCCTGCGGATTTCCTCAAGTCATGCACGGGGGCAAGTTCGGGATCATTGATCCAACCCAAAGCCGCGTCGCGGTCCGGAAAACTTAGCAAGGCAGCGATATCTGGGGCTGCGCCCGTTCCTTCCAATAGTTTGGGAGAGGGCGCTGAAACCAGCGGCTTGCCGCCATGCTTGGCCATCGCGTCGCCTGCTTTGCTGCGGTATTCGGCCAGCATTTCGGTGTTTTCGACGTTCAATTGTGCGGTGACATAGACCATGTCGGCCTCCTTTTCGATTTATGATGATGCTCTTATGCATGGTGACTGGCTGCGCGAAAATGCGTGCAAATTCCTACATGATATGCAAAAATGCATGCATGACGATGAACTGGGATGATTTGCGCACGGTATTGGCGCTGGTGCGCCATCGAACGCTCTCCGGGGCGGGTTCTGCGCTTGGCTTGAATTACACAACCGTTGCCCGGCGAATATCGCGGGCCGAAGACGCCTCAGGTGCGGTGCTGTTCGAGCGGCTTGCCGATGGGTACCGCCCAACGGATGCCGGGCTGTCTGCCGCACGTCATGCCGAGAAGATGGAGGAGGCCGAGCTGGCCTTGTCGCGCGATCTGGCAGCCGGGGATGAAACGCTTTCAGGCCCTTTCATCGTCACCGCGCCGCAACTTTTGATCGGGCCGTATTTGGCCGCGGTTTTGGCTGCTTTCAAAGCCTCCCATCCAGCGGTTGAACTTGAAATTCGCGCAACAAATGACTTGCTTGATCTAAACCGGCGCGAGGCTGACCTAGCCCTCCGTATCAGCCGCGAGCCCGGCGACGATCTGATGGGTTTACGATTGGCCACGCAGGAAACAGCGAGCTTTGCGACGCCATCCCTTGCCGCCCAGATCGAAGCTGATCCAAAAACGCCCATCCCATGGATTATGCATGTCAGCGCGGATGCGCCGCCCAAAAAGATCGATCCGCGCTATCCTAACAATCATATTCTGCTGCGATTTGACGATATGATCCCCGTGCTTGGCGCAACCCGAGCCGGGTTAGGAGTTGCGCGTCTTCCGATGTTTTTGGGGCGCTCTGAGCCGGGCTTGGTGCAAATCCCGCTTCTGGCCCCGCAAGCCTATGCCGATATTTGGTTGGTAGGGCATCGCGACATCTGGCGTTCGGCCAAATCGCGGAAATTTCGCGAATTTTTGCTTCCTGAATTTCGGGCTCGTCGGTCCGAATTTCTTGGTTAGCCGCACCTGATAGCAGCTGCCGGTTTCCATCCCCTTTCGCGGCGGAAGGCCGGCCCGATGAACAAATCGGGTAAAGTCGGCTAAGATCAAGCCGGGCGAATCGTGCCTGATATTGCATAACCACCGCGATTTGTGGCCAGCAGTAGGAGGGACCGCTGCGCTACATCACCGGCTTTTACGTCCCCTGATTTTAAGGAGGAGCATTATGAAAAACCTTTTGAAAGCCATGCTGTTTTTAGGCGCGGCCCTACCTGCCTCGGCTGATACAGCCTTGGTCATTGGCACACAGGATGCGTCAAGTACCGTGCAGACGAGCCATTCGCATCGTGTGTTAGAAGCGGTTGATCCACTTAGTGAAGCTGGATTTGTCGTCTATAATGCTCAAGATCCCAAAGCAACGCAGATTTTGAGCCTGTTTTCCGACGTGATCGCAGTTGGAGAAGAAGACCGGTTGATCATAATTTTATCGGGCCGGTTCGTAAATTTTGGCGGAAATACTTGGTATTTGGGACGCTTCGCCGGGCCCGTTGATCTTGGCCATGTGTCCGGTGCGGGATTGCCGGTCAACCTTGTGCTTGATTATGTAGCAAGCATTTCGGCCAACACCATTGTGATGCTTGCGCCTGACAACCAGTTGATTCCGGTAGGAGATGGTCTGGAAGCCGGTCTGGGTGAGATTGACGTGCCCAACGGTGTAACTGTTGTCTCGGGCAACCCATGGTCGATTTCACGGCTGGCTGGGCGCGAACTTTTGACTCCTGGCCGCCCATTACGGCGCGCATTGAATGCAACATCAGGCTTGAACGTCTTGTCTGTTCACCAACCCAACATTTCCTTCGTGGACGCGCCTGTCACGACGCCAACCATTCCGGAGGGCGATCAATCCTATTGGGACGCAATGAGCACGCTGGATAACGTTTTTGCCTATCGGGCGTATCTGAACCGCTACCCAGATGGATATTACGCTGCCGAAGCGTACGCACGAATCGCCGTGTTCAATGCCGTGGTAGATGAGCCGACGCCAGAAGAGGTGGAAAATGATCTTGGCCTTTCCCGCAATCAAAAGCGCGACATTCAAAGAGATCTGTCCGTGTTGGGGCATTATAGTTCCGGCATAGACGGCCTCTTTGGGCCGGGTTCTCGTGGTGGAATTCGGGAATGGCAATCTGCAAATGGGCTAGAAATCACCGGCTATCTGGATGCTGCGCAAATCACGCGACTTCATGATCAGGCCGAAGTGCGCCGCATCCAAATTCAGGCCGAGGACCGGGCTTACTGGCGACAAACAGGGCGAGGGCAGGATATTGCAGGTCTAAGGGCTTATCTGGACCGCTATCCAAATGGCGAGTTTTCAGAGCTGGCCCGCAACAGACTCTCACAGATGGAACACGCTGCTGCCGAGCCCCAAGCATGGCAAGATGCATTGGCGGCAAATACGATCTCGGCATATCGAGAATTTCTTGAGGACTACCCAGATAGCCCACGCCGACCACAAGCCCTTAATCGTATTGATGCGCTTCAAGCCTCGGGTGCATCATGGCAGCAAGCAGAAGACCAGGATACAATCCAGGCCTACCGTGATTACATTGCGGATAACCCAAACAGCCCCCATGTTCAGGAGGCGCGAACCCGAATTGCCGCAATCCGCGCAGATAACCAAGCATGGAGAGATGCGCGGGACACGGGAACAAATCTGGCATATGCCGAATATCTGGACGCCTATCCACAAGGGCGCCATGTATCCGACGCGTGGGATCAATTGGTGGCCAATGCCGCAACTGACAGCGCCATGGGCGAGATGAACCCCATTCAGCGGCAACTGGCAGCGCGCGGCCTTTATCGGTCCGGGATCATGCAAGGCCCGCCGCCCTATTCCGAGGCGATGACGATTGTGGGGCTGCGCCTTTATCAGCGTGCTGTTGGCATTCCCAACTCTGGAATCATGGATCAACGCACGATCGCCGACATGACGATTCGCGGGTATCTTTTGAATTGAGAAAATTCAAATAGGCAAAGAAAAACGCCGCATACCCTTGGGTATGCGGCGTTTTAAAAGAATTCTTGCTCGGGTTCAGCCCTGGCGAGCTTTGAACCGACGCTGCGTCTTGTTGATTACATAGACGCGGCCCTTGCGGCGCACGACGCGGCAATCGCGGTGGCGGCTCTTGAGCGAGCGGAGCGAGTTCTTGACCTTCATGGCCCTCTCCTTCGTCGCGGCGCGGCGTTGCGCCTCTGGGTTATGCCCTTGAAAACAGGGCGGAAATGGTGGGCGATACTGGGATCGAACCAGTGACCCCTTCGATGTCAACGAAGTGCTCTACCGCTGAGCTAATCACCCTTTGAGAAGCAAGAACTCGACCAACAGTTTCCTGCCAGCCGCGGCTCCTGCCACGTTGGTAGGCGGTCTATAAAAGGAGTCGGAATGCTGTTCAAGGGCTTTTGGCAACGCAATTTTTAGATCATGATGATCCTATGACGCGACTGACCCATCCCCGAGACGCTTATCGGCTGGAAACGCCCCGTATTAGACGGGGCCCTTTGATCATTGCATCGCCGCATTCTGGCCGATTCTATCCGGAAAGTTTCTGTAAAGCCGCGGTGTTAGACGCGCAGATATTGCGCTCGTCTGAAGATGCGTTTGTTGACCTATTGGTCGCTGACGCGCCAGATTTAGGGGTGCCTTTGCTAAGTGCGGTATATCCAAGGGCTTATGTGGACCTCAACCGATCCTCCGACGAACTGGATCCTGCCGTTATTTCTGGGTTAACCCGTATCCCGTCAAATCCGCGTATCACATCGGGCCTAGGTGTAATCCCCCGCGTCGTGTCTGGCGCGCGACAAATATATCGCGGAAAAATGCCTTTGTCCGAGGCTGAAGCGCGGCTAAATGGGATTTGGCATCCCTATCACGATTGCCTGATGCGGCAAATTCTGGACACCAAACGCGAATATGGCCAATCTATCTTGCTCGATATGCACTCTATGCCAAGCGAGGCTTTGGCCAATACCGGCCGCATGGCAGGGCGCCATCGACCGGATGTCGTGCTCGGTGATCGGTTCGGCGCTTCGGCGGGTTCTGATGTCATGGACCGCCTGGAAACGGCGTTTCGTTCGGTCGGCTTGAAAACCAGCCGGAACAGTCCCTTTGCGGGCGCCTTCATCACGCAGCATTACGGTCGCCCTGCTCAAGGCCAGCACGCCATTCAGGTTGAGATTGACCGGGCTCTTTATATGAATGAATCGCTTATTCGGCCCACGGCCAATTTTGACCGATTGAAATCCATGTTGAATGAGGTAATGCGCCAAATGATCGAGGCGTCTTCCGGCCGGATGCCTATGGCCGCTGAGTGAGGACTACCGTAGCGACCGGCCTTTCATGATCGCGTCAGAGCCAAATTTCTCGCGAATCTTATCCGCGGCCCGCTCGGCGTCGATCCGTTTGCTTTCCTGCGGATCCAAAAGATTACCAGACCTGTCCGCAATTTCCTCGCCCACCAGATCCGCCACGCCGACCCCGATCAACCGGTAAGGTTTGCGATGGTCGACAGCGTCAAACAGGACCCGGGCCGTGCGATAAATACGATCTGCAATTTGTGTCGCATCGCCCAAGGATTTGCGCCGCGAAATCAACGTGAAATCGGATCGTTTTAGTTTCAGGACCACAACACGGCCTGCCGCGCCCTTTGCTTTGAGGCGGTCCGAAACCTTTTCAGCCAATCGCCAGATATGCCCGTCCAGCAGGTCGGGGTCGCTGGTATCTTCAAAGAACGTGGTTTCCGAGGATAGGCTTTTCATCGGGGCATTGCGGCTGACCCGGCGTTTGTCTTCGCCGCGCGCCAGATGCCAAAGCCTCTCGCCCATTCCGCCAAACCGCGCGCCCAATTCTTTGCGGTCCCATCGTTTCAAATCCGCAAAACTGCGAATGCCTGCTTTGGCCAAAGAGTCTTGTCCGACCTCACCAATTCCCCAGATCATTCGCACCGGTTTTTGGTCAAGAAAATCGACGGTTTCGGCCTTTCCGATCACGGAGAACCCTTTTGGCTTGTCGAGGTCCGATGCGATTTTGGCGAGGAACTTGTTGTGGCTGAGCCCGATCGATCCGGTGATCCCGATCTCGTCCCGCATTCGCTTCACAAGCCGTGCAAGCATAACTGCGGGCGGCACGCCATGCAGCTTTGCGGTGCCGGTCATATCCATAAAGGCTTCATCCAGGCTAAGCGGTTCAACCTTTGGCGTCATCTCATCCATCATCGCACGGATTTGTTTGGAAACGGCAGAATAGACGTCCATCCGTCCCCGCACGACTACGGCTTCGGGGCAAAGCTCCAGCGCTTTGAACATCGGCATTGCCGAGCGCACGCCCTTGATCCGCGCAATATAGCAAGCGGTCGACACCACGCCCCGTTTGCCGCCGCCAATAATCACAGGCTTGTCCCGAATCTCGGGATTGTCGCGTTTTTCGACGCTGGCATAAAACGCATCGCAATCCATATGGGCGATGGACAGGTCCCACAATTCGTTATGCCGAATGATCCGGGGGCGCCCGCAAGCAGGGCAGCGTGGTCCGTAGTCAAATTGGGTCAGGCAATCGCGGCAAAGGGCGGGCATAGGAAACCTTAGGGCTTGAGCCGGGGGCAAATCATTGCCACATACGACCTAGCACAATTTTTTAGCACAATGCATAGTCGTGAATATGAAGAACGAGGATAGTACAATGGATTTTGATGCCATTTTGGACATGCTGCTGAATGGCGGCAGCAATATCGTTATCCTGCTTTTGGCAGGTTTTATCATTCTCTGTATTTATCTGGGCATTCGGATTGTTCCGCAATCTCAGAAATTCGTGGTCGAACGTTTTGGCCGTTTGCGCAGTGTTCTTGGGCCGGGGATCAATTTCATCATCCCCTTTCTTGACCGCGTTGCGCACAAGATTTCGATCCTAGAGCGCCAGTTGCCGAACGCTACACAGGACGCCATCACCAAGGATAACGTTCTGGTCCAGATCGACACCTCGGTGTTTTACCGCATCTTGGAGCCGGAAAAGACCGTCTACCGTATCCGCGATGTTGACGCGGCGATTGCAACCACTGTTGCCGGGATCGTGCGGGCCAATATCGGTAAGATGGATCTTGATGAGGTCCAGTCGAACCGATCCTCTTTGATCACTGAAATCAAGACGGCTGTTGAAGATGCTGTTGACGCATGGGGCATCGAAGTGACCCGCGCCGAGATTTTGGATGTGAACCTTGATCAGGCAACCCGTGATGCGATGTTGCAGCAGTTGAACGCTGAGCGTGCGCGCCGGGCACAAGTCACCGAAGCAGAAGGCGAGAAGCGCTCGGTTGAGCTTGCCGCCGACGCCGAGCTTTATGCCGCCGAAAAAGCCGCCGAGGCCCGCAAGATCCAAGCTGACGCTGAGGCGTACGCAACTCGCGCTGTTGCGTCTGCGATTGCCGAAAACGGACTTGAGGCCGCGCAATACCAAATCGCGCTGAAGCAGGTCGAAGCGCTTGGCAATGCCGCGAGTGGTCAAGGCTCGCAGACAATTGTTCTTCCTGCGGATCTTGCTGATTCATTCGGCAAAGCCTTCAATATGCTGAAAGGCCGTTCGTGATGTGGCAGGAGTGGTGGTTCTGGGCGGCGGCGGCAATTGTGCTTGCCATCGCTGAGGTTCTGATGCCCGCCTATGTAATGCTGGGCTTTGCTGCGGGCGCGGCTGTCGTCTCTGGCCTTTTGGCAATCGGTGGTGCACCGGGGCAGATGTTGGTGGACTCGCCTCCGACCTTGATTTTGGCTTTTGCTGTCGCGTCGTTGATCGGTTGGCTTGCTTTGCGCCGATTGCTGGGCGTCAATCGGGGTCAGGTCAAAACCTTCGACGAAGATATCAACGACAGCTAACTTCCGTTTACGAATGAATACGCGTAGTCGGTCTGCCATTTGGCAGACCGAAGTGTTTTCAGTGACGAAACCGTCTGGGCCTAGATCGATTTGATTTCGTTCAACACCGCTTCCGCGGCGTTTCGTGGATCTTCCGCTTGCCAGATTGGACGACCCACAACGATGTGATCGGCCCCGTCTGCCAGCGCGCTTGCGGGTGTTGCCACACGTTTCTGATCGCCCAATGCCGCGCCAGCCGGCCGAACACCCGGCGTTACGATCAGCCTTCCTTCGGCTTCGGGCAAGGCCCGGATCAGTGCGGCCTCTTGCGGAGAGGCGATCACGCCATCGGCTCCGGCCTCCAATGCTTTAGCAGCGCGCTCCAAAACCAGCTCTTGCATATCGCCGGGTTTGATCAGGCTCGCATCCAGATCCGCCCGGTCGAGCGACGTCAAAATGGTCACGCCTAGAATTTTCAGATCTTTCCCCGCCGCGCCCTCTTTTGCCGCGCGGACCACATGAGGGTCGCCATGTACCGTCAAAAAGTCGAGGTTGAACTGCGCAAGGCCGCGTACCGCCGCTTCAACGGTTGCGCCAATATCGAACAGCTTCATATCCAAAAAGATACGTTTGCCATGCTCTTCTTTCAGCTCATTGGCCAATGCCATCCCGCCGCCGGTTAGCATTCCCAGCCCGATTTTATAAAACGAAACTGCATCGCCCAACTTTTCTGTCAATTGGAGCCCACTCAGGGCGTTGGGTACATCAAGAGCGACAATAAGACGGTCATCAGACATGGGAAAGTATCCTTATGGGGCAAGACAAACGTCTGCCCTTATAAGGATGGAGCTTCCAGTGTCTATGGGCAAAGAAAATGGCCCGGCTGCTCGCAAGGGACGGAAGAGGAGCACCCGGGCCAGATCGTCAGGCGAATGACGGGGACAGTATTCGCCTGGAAAAGCGGGGCTGCATCGGAGAGGGACAGGGGATAGAGCAACCGCGCTATGAGAATTCGTCAGTGCAAGGCACGCGCCATTGCGTTCTTCGCAAGACCCTGCGCGATGCGCTGAAATCCTGCGGTTTCGATGCCGTGCCAGCGGCAGGGAATGTGGCGTGGGCCGGTAATTTCATGTAAAATCGCCTTGCCCCGAAAGCAGGCGCGTTTTGCATCATAGGCGACATCAGTCAGATCAATCCGGGTCATGTCAGCACCTCCTTTTTTGAGCGGGCTTGATAGGTGTTACATTGGTATGTCGTTCGACCCCGCCAAGAGGTTTCAAAAAAAGTTGAGAATTCTTGTGATGGCGGTTTTTTGCCCTAAGAACCGTCGAAGGACTTGCGCCAGAGAGGGGCAATTCCCATCTTTCTATCAAGGCTTGCGAAAGGTCTCGTGCCATATGATTGGGCGGGATCACCGATGCAGGCGCTTATAGAAGGAGAGATGACATGAACTTGGAGAAGTTCACGGATCGCGCGCGCGGCTTCCTTCAGGCCGCGCAAACAATAGCGCAGAGGGAAGACCACCAGAAACTGGTTCCCGAACATTTGCTGAAGGCTTTGCTAGACGATGATCAGGGCATGTCCTCGGGTTTGATTGCACGGGCCGGTGGTGATGCAAAACGTGTGCTTGAAGCCACGGAGCTTGCCGTAAACAAACAACCAAAGGTCAGCGGCTCAGGCGGCGGGCAGCTTTATATGGACGGCCAAACCGCTAAGGTGATTTCCGAGGCTGAAAAGCTGGCTGAGAAAGCTGGCGATAGCTTTGTGCCAGTCGAACGTATTCTGACTGCGCTTGCGATGGTGAAATCCAAAGCACGCGAGGCGCTTGAGGCTGGTGGCATTAATGCACAGGCTTTGAACGCTGCGATCAATGACATCCGTCAGGGTCGCACGGCTGATAGTGCAAGCGCGGAAGATAACTATGAAGCGCTCAAGAAATACGCGCGTGACCTGACCGAGGCGGCGCGTGAGGGCAAGATTGACCCTATTATTGGCCGGGACGAGGAAATTCGCCGGGCCATGCAGGTGCTTAGCCGTCGGACCAAGAACAACCCTGTCCTGATCGGTGAACCCGGCGTTGGTAAGACCGCGATCGCCGAAGGTTTGGCGCTGCGTATCGTCAATGGTGACGTGCCTGAAAGCTTGCGAAACAAGCAGCTTTTGTCGCTGGATATGGGCGCGCTTATTGCAGGCGCGAAATATCGTGGTGAATTCGAAGAACGCCTGAAATCGGTCCTCAATGAGGTCACTGATGCTGCCGGTGAGATTATTCTTTTCATCGATGAAATGCACACGCTTGTTGGTGCTGGAAAATCGGATGGCGCGATGGATGCGGCCAACCTAATCAAACCTGCGCTTGCACGGGGTGAGCTGCACTGCATTGGCGCCACAACGCTCGATGAGTATCGCAAACATGTCGAAAAAGATGCGGCCCTTGCGCGCCGGTTCCAGCCTTTGGTGGTTGAGGAACCGACCGTTGAGGACACGATCAGCATCCTGCGCGGCATTAAAGAGAAATACGAACTGCATCACGGTGTTCGCATCTCGGATGGGGCGCTCGTCGCGGCGGCACAGCTGAGCCAGCGCTATATCACGGATCGGTTTTTGCCAGATAAAGCCATCGATCTGATGGATGAGGCTGCCAGCCGCTTGCGGATGGAGGTTGATAGCAAACCAGAAGAGCTGGACGCGCTGGATCGCGATATCCTGCAAAAGCAGATTGAAGCGGAGGCCTTGAAAAAAGAGGATGACGCCGCCTCAAAAGATCGCCTTGAGAAGCTTGAAAAAGAGTTGTCCGAGCTTCAACAGGCTTCAGCAGAGCTGACGACAAAATGGCAAACCGAACGCGACAAGCTGGAAGGCGCGCGGGTTTTGAAAGAGCGCTTGGATCAAGCACGTGCTGAACTTGATCAGGCCAAACGCCAAGGTGATCTGGGAAAAGCAGGTGAGCTTTCCTATGGTGTCATTCCGCAGTTGGAAAAACAGTTATCCGAGGCGGAAGCGCAGGATAATGACATGATGGTCGAAGAGGCCGTACGCCCCGAACAAATCGCCAGTGTCGTTGAGCGTTGGACAGGTGTACCTGTCTCCAAAATGCTGGAAGGTGAGCGCGAAAAGCTGCTGCGGATGGAAGATGAGATCGGCAAACGGGTCATCGGCCAACAAGCCGCCGTCACGGCAGTTGCCAATGCCGTGCGCCGGGCGCGCGCAGGTCTGAATGATGAGGGGCGGCCCTTGGGGTCATTCCTGATGCTTGGGCCAACCGGCGTCGGGAAAACCGAATTGACCAAGGCATTGGCCGAGTTCCTGTTTGATGATGATCAGGCGATGGTGCGCGTGGACATGTCTGAGTTCATGGAAAAACATGCCGTTGCGCGTCTGATTGGGGCGCCTCCCGGCTATGTTGGCTATGATGAGGGCGGCGTTCTGACTGAAGCTGTGCGTCGCAGGCCTTATCAGGTTGTGCTGTTCGATGAGGTCGAAAAGGCGCATCCAGATGTGTTCAACGTGCTTTTGCAGGTGCTTGATGATGGGCAGCTGACAGACGGGCAGGGGCGCACGGTAGATTTCAAGCAAACGCTGATTGTGCTGACCTCAAACCTTGGGGCGCAAGCATTGAGCCAACTGCCTGATGGGGCGGATAGCTCGGATGCAAAACGCGACGTGATGGACGCAGTTCGTGCTCATTTCCGGCCCGAGTTCCTGAACCGTCTGGATGAAACGATCATCTTCGATCGCCTCACCCGCTCGGATATGGATGGCATTGTCGAGATCCAACTGAATCGGCTTGGCAAACGTCTGGCAGATCGCAAGATCACGCTGAATTTGGATGAAGGCGCAATGAAGTGGCTGGCTGATGAGGGCTATGACCCGGTCTTTGGGGCACGTCCTTTGAAACGGGTTATCCAGCGCGCTTTGCAAAACCAATTGGCCGAGATGATTTTGGCCGGTGAGATTGCGGATGGCGTTGAGGTGCAGGTTTCAGCAGGGTCCGAGGGCCTTATTGTTGGCGACCGCATCAGCTCATCTGAACGGCGCCCGCCTGATGAGGCGGTTGTTCACTGACCGCCAATGAAATCCCGGGTGCTGTCGTTGGTGCCCGGGTTTTTTCATAGCAAACCTTTGAAGCTGGTCAGATCGGCGTCGGCCATTTCTTCTGTATGCGACCAAATCCGAGAGGCGATCCATCCCAAGCTTTTTACAACAGGGCGTGGAGTTTCTTCGGTCGTCTTGTTGGCGTTCAATTGCGACGTAGCTGCATCTTCAATGGTGAGGATCATCGCGGTTTCCTTTTTTGGCTTTTTGATTTTCTTTCTTGCGTTAAGTCGGTTGTAGGCCGTTTAATATCATGAACAAAACGAAAGCTCTGCATGCTAGATGAATGAAATTCAGCTCCATAGGCTTGACCTAAACCTGTTGGTTGTCTTCGAGGCATTGATGTCCGCTGGAAGCGTCGTTGAGGCGGCAGAACGTTTGGGCAAAACGCCGTCTGCCGTCAGTCATGCATTGGCACGGTTGCGTGGTCAGGTTGGTGATCCGGTGCTGGTGCGGGTCGGTGGAAAGATGACGCCCAGCCCATTTGCATTGGAGTTGATCGAAGAAGTCCGGCCGATCCTGCGCAATATTCAAAGGATCATGGCAACGCCCGAACCTTTCGATCCGAAAACCAGCACAAGGGTGTTTCGCGTCGCAATGCCCGCATTTTCCGATGCTGTGGCGCTGATTTTGAAACAAATCCGACAAGAGGCGCCCGGTGTCAGAGTTGAATGGGCCAAACCGGCGACATTTCTTTACGACTCGGTTGCCGACGGGATGATAGACGTTGCTCACGTTGGCGGTGAGTTACGATTGCCAGACGGGCTTGAGGAAGAGGAAGTTGAGCCTTTTACGATCATGACTTTCCTCAGACAGGATCATCCAGCTTTGTCCAATTGGGGCAAACACGTTTGGAAGAAATACCCGCATCTTCAGGTTAGCATTAGTACAAACACCCTCAGCCCAGTTGAATCGCAAAGCAAACCGAATGCCGGAGATCGCCACATAGCTGCGGTCATATCCGAGTTTTCGGGGGCTGGTGCAGTCTTGGCCAGTACCGATATGATGGGGACATTCCCAGTGGTCCAAATGGCAGGTGAGCTTGAGAGGCACGGGTTAGTGGCGATGCTGCCACCGGTCACGCCTCGCCGCTTTGCCAATAGATTTGTTTGGAGCAAAAAGCTGACCAATGACGCGGCCTCAATCTGGTTCCGCGGCATTGTGATAGAGGGCTACCGTGCTGCGCAAAAGCGCGCGACTGAGTTATTGAATGAAAAAACCGCAACGTACTAAGTTTACGTTGCGGCTTCAAATAATCGCTAGCTGATAATCAGCTTGGCAAGAGAACAGCATCGATGATGTGAACAACACCGTTTGAGGCCATGACATCGGCGGTTGTCACGCTGACATTGCCATTCAGATGAACGCCATTGCCACGGCCATTGGCGTGAATGTAGCCGCCCTGAACTGTCGGGATGCGCCCGCGTTGGCCGATGATGGCAGATGCTGGGTAATAAGCACCAGAAACATGGTAGGTCAGCACATTCGTTAGCGCTGGAATGTCGGCCAAAAGACTGTCGAGCACGCCGTGTGGCAAATGTTCGAACGCGCGATTGGTGGGGGCGAAGACGGTGAAATTGCCCGGACCCGCTAGCGTATCGACAAGACCTGCGGCCTGCACTGCGGTGACGAGGGTACTCAGGTCGGGCGTGGCAACGGCAAGATCTACAATCGTCGCGGATTGCGCTGTGGCGAGGCTGGGAAGTGTGAGTGTTGCTGCAGCGGCTCCCGCGCTGGCGGCGAAAAATTGACGGCGGTCCATAGTGGTTCTCCCTTTAGATGGTATGCGGTGAAGTGCCCCCGGGCCAAAGCCGGGGGCGGCGGCTTACATGCCAGGAATAATCACACTGTCGATAACGTGGATAATGCCGTTTGAAGCCTCGATATCAGCTGCGACAACGGCGGCGTCGTCGACCATCACTCCGCCCATCGTGCCGATGGTGACGTCAGAGCCTTGGACAGTGGTGGCCATCATGCCATCCGACAGGTCGGTCGACATCACGGCGCCTGGCACCACGTGGTAGGTCAGGATCGAGACCAGCTGATCAAGGTTTTCCTCCATCAAAAGGGACTCAACAGTCCCTTCTGGGAGGGCGGCAAATGCTTCATCTGTTGGTGCGAAGACGGTGAACGGGCCCTCACCGCGCAAAGTCTCTTCGAGGCCAGCGGCCTGCACGGCGGCGATAAGAGTGTTAAATGAACCTGCGTCGATTGCGGTATCTACGATGTCCATGCTGTAGCCATCAGAAAAGGCGGGGCCTGAAAGAAGCGCTGCTGTGGAAAGCGCTAGAAAGCTGCGACGGATCATTAGAATTCTCCTGCGTTTGGATTGGTCAAATCAACTCGTGTCGACGAGCATGGACAGCAACTGGACCGGCTTTTCGACCTGTCCAGTTTTGTAAGATAAGAAATCCGACTTGCCATATTGGCCGAGCGCCCTAAGCCGGGGGGCTTGGAGGTTTCCAGTCAAAAATTTGTGAGAATCCGGGGACGTTGATCCGGTCGATCAAAAGCCGCGAGGGCGCAAGTTGATGGCGAGCGCCCTCGAAAGCGCCTGCAAATGTGGCCGACTTTTGTGTAACATCAGAACAGGAAATCGGCGTCGCTGAGCGAGGTCGTGCCGTTGATGACGAATTCTTCACCGCTGGTTAACATAAACGAGACCGAATTTAGGCCCACCGATGTTGATACAATATCCGCCCAAAGTGCAGTGGCATCTGCGTACCCAAAAGCACTAAGATCAAGAAAGTCTTCACCGCTTGTGAAATCAAGAACGTAATCGGTTTCACCGTCAAATGCGAAAATAAACACATCCGCGCCGCTGCCGCCCTTCATTTCGTCGCTGCCGCTGCCGTCATATAATGTGTCTGCGCCTGTGCCGCCGTCGATGAAATCGTCCCCGGAGCCGCCGTTCAAAAGGTCATCGCCAGAGTTGCCGCGCAGGAAGTCATTACCTTCATCGCCATTCAGCGTGTCATTGCCGCCGCCACCATTCAGGTTGTCGCGATCACCGCCGCCATGCAAAAGGTCGTTGTTTTGATCACCGTAGAGTTTGTCTCGGCCATCGCCGCCAAACAGAGTGTCATTTCCACTGCCACCCTTAAGAGTGTCTTTTCCTTCGTTGCCATTCAGGATGTCGTGCCCGCTGCCACCTTCAACAAGATCGTTGTCGAGGCCGCCAGAAAGCGTGTCGTCGCCTTCTCCGCCTTTCAGCGTGTCGTCGCCTTCGCCTCCAAGGACTATGTCATGCCCGGTGCCGCCATCCGCCAAGTCATTTCCTAGGCCGCCATTCAAAGTGTCATCGCCGGAACTGCCGCGCAGGATGTCGTTTCCATCGTCGCCATAGACGACGTCATTGCCGCCACCGCCATTGACGATGTCTTTGCCTTCGCCACCTAAAACAGTGTCGTCGCCCGTCTCGCCATAAAGGGTATCTTTGTCTTCGCCGCCAATCAGAAGATCATTGCCTTCGCCGCCGCTGAGTTCATCGGTGCCGGTTTCGCCGTAAAGCGTGTCATCGCCTTCACCGCCCAAAATAGTGTCGTCACCCGCGCCGCCATATAAAGTGTCATTATCGCCGCCGCCGTCGACTATGTCGTGATCATCACCGCCATGCAGCTCGTCGTCGCCAATATTGCCCCGAAGGATGTCATTGCCGTCACCGCCATAGCCAGTGTCATTGCCAGCTCCGCCATTTAGGATGTCGCGGTCGCCGCCTCCAAAAAGCTGATCGTCGCCGTCATTGCCGTAAAGGGTATCGCGGTCGTCGCTGCCAGAAATCGAGTCATTCCCGTCGCCGCCGTTTAATTCGTCGTTTCCACCATTGCCGTTTATCGTGTCGTCGCCTGCGCCACCGAATAACGTCTCATCAATATGTGTTCCCTCGATGGGTACTCCGCCCAAAACAGTCATCACTTTACCCTTAATAAATCAAAAACCGCGCCCCCAGTGATGCGATTTGGTTAATGTTTCGCTTAGTGTTGTTAACTTTTGAATTTGGCTTGATTGTGTTTCGAAAGATGACAATTCATGACGATTTTGCGGAAAATTAGCCGATCCCATCCGGCTTGACGCCCTCAAGCAGGTCAATTTTGTCGGCACAAAGGCGAAGGGTTCGGGGAAGGTAGACGGGGATTTGCCACCCAGTTCGTTGGCGGCGGCGTTACTTTGGTTCGTTGTGCGTTTAAGTGAGTAATCGTGATCAGCTTTGCATTGCCAGACGGGACCGCCGTTGGCAGGGTCTGTCAGATACCAGCGGGAGGCCCAATCCATGATGACCCAATTCGCCGAGACCTTGGCACAAGCCTTTTTGATCGTTCTGGGGGTGATTGCCTTGGTGATGGTGATCTTGGCGATCTCGGACCGGTTGCAGACTCATGACGCCATTCGGCGAAACTATCCTCTACTGGGCCGCTTTCGGAACCTCTTCTCAACCTTGGGTGAATTCTTTCGGCAGTATTTCTTTGCAATGGACCGCGAAGAGCTGCCGTTCAACCGCGCGCAGCGCGAGTGGGTGTCTCATGCCGCCAGCGGCAAGTCGAATACGCTGGCCTTTGGTTCGACCCGCAACCTCAGCTTGCCGGGAACGCCGATTTTCGTGAATGCTGCTTTCCCGCCCCTTGATGAAAGTAAGTCAGTCGCTGATCCTTTGGTGATTGGGCCCACGGCGCGCACGCCATTTGTGGCGCAATCGTTCTTTAATATATCAGGCATGAGCTATGGCGCCCTGTCTCGCCCTGCGGTTCAGGCCCTAAGCAAAGGTGCGGCCAAAGCAGGCGTTTGGCTGAATACCGGTGAGGGCGGCCTGTCGCCGTATCATCTGGGAGGCGGCGCAGATATCGTCTTTCAGATTGGCACGGCTAAATACGGCGTGCGGGATGCTGAAGGTGGGTTAAGCGACGAAAGACTGGCCGCCGTTGCTGCCCATGATCAGGTGCGTATGTTCGAGCTGAAGTTCGCCCAAGGTGCGAAGCCGGGCAAAGGTGGCATTCTACCGGGCGATAAAGTCACAGAAGAGATCGCCCAAATTCGCGGTATTCCAGTGGGTCAAGCCAGTATCTCGCCCAATCGCCATCCAGAGATTAACAACGTTGGCGCCTTGCTTGATATGGTTGCCCATATAAGAGAGGTCACTGGCAAGCCCGTTGGCATGAAAACCGTCGCGGGTGATCCCGAACCATTCCGCGCCCTTTTTGACGAGATTAATGCGCGGGGCATCGATAGCGCCCCGGACTTTATCACCATTGATGGCGGCGAGGGGGGAACCGGTGCTTCCCCGATGCCTTTAATGGATCTGGTTGGCATGTCGATCCGCGAAAGCCTTGTGATGGTGGTGGACCTGCGCGCCGCTGCGGGTTTGACGGATCGCATCCGATTAATTGCCTCTGGAAAGCTGATTAACCCCGGCGATGTGGCTTGGGCATTGGCCGCTGGCGCCGATTTTGTAACATCTGCGCGGGGGTTCATGTTCTCGCTTGGCTGTATCCAAGCTTTGAAATGTAACAAGAACACCTGTCCAACGGGCATCACCACCCATGACCCCCGTTTCCAAAAGGGCTTGGTGGTTGAAGACAAATTTGCCCGCGTTGAGCGCTATGCAACCAATATTATCAAGGAAGTTGAGACAATTGCACATTCTGTCGGCGTCTCGGATCCACGCGAGTTGCGCCGTCATCATGTGCGTATTGTGGGCCCGGATGGGCGTTCAACCCCAATGAATGAACTTTGCCCCATTGATAACGCGGAACAAACATTGCCGTGAGGATTGCGGCTTTTGGTTTCAAAGCCCCCATTTGTTCAGGCAGGTTAGCAGCAACTAATTTAAACGGAGGCTCACATGGCACATCGGTATCGCTCAAAACTAACATGGGCGGATGTAACCCCAGAAGAGGTCTATCTTAATCGTCGGCAACTTATGACGGGTGCTGGTGCCATTTTCGGTGCTGGTCTGATCGGCGGTGGACAGGCGCAAGCGCAAGCTGCGCTGGAACCGACATCTTATGATGATGTGACAAGCTACAATAACTTCTACGAGTTTGGGACAGGCAAGACCGACCCGGCCCGCTATGCCCATGCGTTGACCACCAGCCCCTGGTCGATCGAGATCGACGGCTTGGTCGATAACCCTGGAACGTATTCTTTTGAGGACGTCGTCGATGGTATGACCATCGAAGAGCGCATCTACCGCCTGCGCTGTGTTGAGGCTTGGTCGATGGTGGTGCCGTGGAACGGGTTTGAGTTGGCGGACCTCTTAGAGCGCGTCGGCGTTCAAGATGGCGCGCAATATGTTTCGTTCGAAACTCTGGTGCGCCCAGAAGAGATGCGCGGCCAAAACCGCAACACTGTGCCTTGGCCTTACCGCGAAGGCTTACGTCTGGACGAGGCGATGAACCCACTGACCCTAATGGCAACCGGCCTTTATGGGCGCGACCTGCCTAATCAGAATGGCGCGCCCATCCGTTTGGTCGTTCCGTGGAAATATGGGTTCAAATCGATCAAATCGATTGTCCGGATTTCTTTGACCGCAGAACAGCCCGAAAATACATGGAATATGATCCTTCCCAATGAATACGGCTTCTATGCCAATGTGAATCCGAATGTGGATCACCCACGTTGGAGCCAAGCCTCGCACCGCGTTGTTGGGAGCGGCCTGTTTGGCGGGCGTCAGGATACGCTGATGTTCAACGGTTATGAAGAAGAGGTCGCCCATATGTATGAGGGCATGGACCTCACCGTGAACTACTAACCTGCCATGGTCGGGCTTGTTCTGGTTTCACATCTGACCTGTCCGGTTTGCGGGCAGGGGCAGGATGAGGAAATGCCACAAACAGCGTGCCAATGGTTCTACCAATGCAATGGCTGCAATACGGTGCTGAGACCGCGCCCGGGCGATTGCTGTGTCTTTTGTTCCTACGGAACTGTTCCTTGCCCGCCTATTCAGGCCGGCGATACTTGCTGCGGATAATCATCCATGATCGACTTCATTAATCAAAACGCGCGTAAGATCCCCGAATGGCCCCTCTATTTCATTGGGTTCCTTCCAGCAGGCTGGCTGCTCTATCAGGGGATCATCGGCAATTTGGGTGGTGA
>CANMJH010000002.1:617500-620000 GCA_947498125.1 uncultured Nioella sp.
ACTGATCCTAACCAAACTCCGAATACCCGGGAGTACTAGATGGCAGACACACCATGGATGCTAACGTCCATGGTGGAGAGGGAAACAACCCTGACCTCCAGCTAAGGCCCCTAATTCATGGCTAAGTGGGAAAGCAGGTGAGACGACCAAAACAACCAGGAGGTTGGCTTAGAAGCAGCCATCCTTTAAAGATAGCGTAACAGCTCACTGGTCTAAATAAGTTGTCTTGCGGCGAAGATGTACCGGGGCTCAAGCCATGAGCCGAAGCTGAGGATGCACATAGTGCATGGTAGCGGAGCGTAGTGTGAAAAAACCTACTCCTCCTTAGCACCTTTCGAGGTGCATTGGAGGATCGGGTTTTACTGTGAAGCGGGCGCGTGAGCGATCCCGTGGAGTGATCACTAGCGAGAATGATGACATGAGTAGCGACAAACAGGGTGAGAGACCCTGTCGCCGAAAGTCCAAGGGTTCCTGCTTAAAGCTAATCTGAGCAGGGTAAGCCGACCCCTAAGGCGAGGCCGAAAGGCGTAGTCGATGGGAACCAGGTTAATATTCCTGGGCCAGGAAGAAGTGACGGATCTCGAGGGTAGTTCATCCTTATCGGATTGAATGGGCTGCTTAGAGGTTCCTGGAAATAGCTCTTCCATAAGATCGTACCCTAAACCGACACAGGTGGACTGGTAGAGAATACCAAGGCGCTTGAGAGAACCACATTTAAGGAACTCGGCAAAATACCTCCGTAAGTTCGCGAGAAGGAGGCCCTGTCAGGACGCAAGTCTTGGCGGGGGGCACAAACTAGGGGGTGGCGACTGTTTACTAAAAACACAGGGCTCTGCGAAGTCGCAAGACGACGTATAGGGTCTGACGCCTGCCCGGTGCCTGAAGGTTAAAAGGAGGAGTGCAAGCTCCGAATTGAAGCCCAGGTAAACGGCGGCCGTAACTATAACGGTCCTAAGGTAGCGAAATTCCTTGTCGGGTAAGTTCCGACCTGCACGAATGGCGTAACGACTTCCCCGCTGTCTCAAATGTGGACTCAGCGAAATTGAATTGCCTGTCAAGATGCAGGCTTCCCGCGGTTAGACGGAAAGACCCCGTGCACCTTTACTACAGCTTCACACTGGCATTAGGCCGAACATGTGCAGAATAGGTGGTGGGCTTTGAAGCGGAAACGCCAGTTTCCGTGGAGCCTCCTTTGAGATACCACCCTTGTTCTGCTTGATGTCTAACCGCGGTCCGTTATCCGGATCCGGGACCCTGTGTGGCGGGTAGTTTGACTGGGGCGGTCGCCTCCTAAAGCGTAACGGAGGCGCGCGAAGGTTGGCTCAGAGCGGTCGGAAATCGCTCGTTGAGTGCAATGGCAGAAGCCAGCCTGACTGCGAGACTGACAAGTCGAGCAGAGTCGAAAGACGGCCATAGTGATCCGGTGGTCCCGAGTGGAAGGGCCATCGCTCAACGGATAAAAGGTACGCCGGGGATAACAGGCTGATGGTGCCCAAGAGTCCATATCGACGGCACCGTTTGGCACCTCGATGTCGGCTCATCTCATCCTGGGGCTGGAGCAGGTCCCAAGGGTATGGCTGTTCGCCATTTAAAGAGGTACGTGAGCTGGGTTTAGAACGTCGTGAGACAGTTCGGTCCCTATCTGCCGTGGGTGTAGGATACTTGAGAGGAGTTGCCCCTAGTACGAGAGGACCGGGGTGAACGATCCACTGGTGGACCAGTTGTTATGCCAATAGCAGTGCTGGGTAGCTATGATCGGAAAGGATAATCGCTGAAGGCATCTAAGCGAGAAGCCCCCCTCAAAACAAGGTATCCCTGAGAGCCGAGGTAGACCACCTCGTCGATAGGCCGGAGATGTAAGTGCAGCAATGCATTCAGTTGACCGGTACTAATTGCTCGATAGGCTTGATTTGATCCAGTAGAAGACAGACTTCTGCAACATCAAAGCAGTACTACACCATAAACACACCATACAGTCGTACGCGACTTGGATAGCTGATGTTTCTTTCTCGGTTTGGTGGTCATAGCGCAAGTGAAACACCCGATCCCATCCCGAACTCGGCAGTTAAGCACTGTTGCGCCGATGGTACTGCGTCTTAAGACGTGGGAGAGTAGGTCACCGCCAAACCTAGTAAGAAACATCAGATACGTATCTCTCAACGATGATCATACCAAACGAGCCGCCCAAAATTGGGCGGCTCGTTTGCGTTCAGAAAGGCGTTTCGAAGTCCTGTGAATTCTAACCCGAAAAGCCCGTTAGAACACAATCAGCCGTATCACCATTGCCAATGCCCAGATCACCAAGAATGGGAATGAAACCAGCCCTGCAAGCCATATAGCGCCGCCGATCGTCGGCCTGGCTTTCAAGGCGGTGGTGTTAAGGACCGAGTTCTTCGGACGAATTGATCTCTCTGTGCGTTGCATCCTCCCATTAACCACGAATTAGGTTTTTGGAACGTTAATCGTGCGCCATGACATGGCACGCCTCTCAGAAGATCCC
>CANMJH010000002.1:625000-1113998 GCA_947498125.1 uncultured Nioella sp.
GGATGGGTAATGGGGCCCCACAGGCTTACTGATCCTAACCAAACTCCGAATACCCGGGAGTACTAGATGGCAGACACACCATGGATGCTAACGTCCATGGTGGAGAGGGAAACAACCCTGACCTCCAGCTAAGGCCCCTAATTCATGGCTAAGTGGGAAAGCAGGTGAGACGACCAAAACAACCAGGAGGTTGGCTTAGAAGCAGCCATCCTTTAAAGATAGCGTAACAGCTCACTGGTCTAAATAAGTTGTCTTGCGGCGAAGATGTACCGGGGCTCAAGCCATGAGCCGAAGCTGAGGATGCACATAGTGCATGGTAGCGGAGCGTAGTGTGAAAAAACCTACTCCTCCTTAGCACCTTTCGAGGTGCATTGGAGGATCGGGTTTTACTGTGAAGCGGGCGCGTGAGCGATCCCGTGGAGTGATCACTAGCGAGAATGATGACATGAGTAGCGACAAACAGGGTGAGAGACCCTGTCGCCGAAAGTCCAAGGGTTCCTGCTTAAAGCTAATCTGAGCAGGGTAAGCCGACCCCTAAGGCGAGGCCGAAAGGCGTAGTCGATGGGAACCAGGTTAATATTCCTGGGCCAGGAAGAAGTGACGGATCTCGAGGGTAGTTCATCCTTATCGGATTGAATGGGCTGCTTAGAGGTTCCTGGAAATAGCTCTTCCATAAGATCGTACCCTAAACCGACACAGGTGGACTGGTAGAGAATACCAAGGCGCTTGAGAGAACCACATTTAAGGAACTCGGCAAAATACCTCCGTAAGTTCGCGAGAAGGAGGCCCTGTCAGGACGCAAGTCTTGGCGGGGGGCACAAACTAGGGGGTGGCGACTGTTTACTAAAAACACAGGGCTCTGCGAAGTCGCAAGACGACGTATAGGGTCTGACGCCTGCCCGGTGCCTGAAGGTTAAAAGGAGGAGTGCAAGCTCCGAATTGAAGCCCAGGTAAACGGCGGCCGTAACTATAACGGTCCTAAGGTAGCGAAATTCCTTGTCGGGTAAGTTCCGACCTGCACGAATGGCGTAACGACTTCCCCGCTGTCTCAAATGTGGACTCAGCGAAATTGAATTGCCTGTCAAGATGCAGGCTTCCCGCGGTTAGACGGAAAGACCCCGTGCACCTTTACTACAGCTTCACACTGGCATTAGGCCGAACATGTGCAGAATAGGTGGTGGGCTTTGAAGCGGAAACGCCAGTTTCCGTGGAGCCTCCTTTGAGATACCACCCTTGTTCTGCTTGATGTCTAACCGCGGTCCGTTATCCGGATCCGGGACCCTGTGTGGCGGGTAGTTTGACTGGGGCGGTCGCCTCCTAAAGCGTAACGGAGGCGCGCGAAGGTTGGCTCAGAGCGGTCGGAAATCGCTCGTTGAGTGCAATGGCAGAAGCCAGCCTGACTGCGAGACTGACAAGTCGAGCAGAGTCGAAAGACGGCCATAGTGATCCGGTGGTCCCGAGTGGAAGGGCCATCGCTCAACGGATAAAAGGTACGCCGGGGATAACAGGCTGATGGTGCCCAAGAGTCCATATCGACGGCACCGTTTGGCACCTCGATGTCGGCTCATCTCATCCTGGGGCTGGAGCAGGTCCCAAGGGTATGGCTGTTCGCCATTTAAAGAGGTACGTGAGCTGGGTTTAGAACGTCGTGAGACAGTTCGGTCCCTATCTGCCGTGGGTGTAGGATACTTGAGAGGAGTTGCCCCTAGTACGAGAGGACCGGGGTGAACGATCCACTGGTGGACCAGTTGTTATGCCAATAGCAGTGCTGGGTAGCTATGATCGGAAAGGATAATCGCTGAAGGCATCTAAGCGAGAAGCCCCCCTCAAAACAAGGTATCCCTGAGAGCCGAGGTAGACCACCTCGTCGATAGGCCGGAGATGTAAGTGCAGCAATGCATTCAGTTGACCGGTACTAATTGCTCGATAGGCTTGATTTGATCCAGTAGAAGACAGACTTCTGCAACATCAAAGCAGTACTACACCATAAACACACCATACAGTCGTACGCGACTTGGATAGCTGATGTTTCTTTCTCGGTTTGGTGGTCATAGCGCAAGTGAAACACCCGATCCCATCCCGAACTCGGCAGTTAAGCACTGTTGCGCCGATGGTACTGCGTCTTAAGACGTGGGAGAGTAGGTCACCGCCAAACCTAGTAAGAAACATCAGATACGTATCTCTCAACGATGATCATACCAAACGAGCCGCCCAAAATTGGGCGGCTCGTTTGCGTTCAGAAAGGCGTTTCGAAGTCCTGTGAATTCTAACCCGAAAAGCCCGTTAGAACACAATCAGCCGTATCACCATTGCCAATGCCCAGATCACCAAGAATGGGAATGAAACCAGCCCTGCAAGCCATATAGCGCCGCCGATCGTCGGCCTGGCTTTCAAGGCGGTGGTGTTAAGGACCGAGTTCTTCGGACGAATTGATCTCTCTGTGCGTTGCATCCTCCCATTAACCACGAATTAGGTTTTTGGAACGTTAATCGTGCGCCATGACATGGCACGCCTCTCAGAAGATCCCCGAACTGCAACCAGCACCGATGCAGCAACATGAAAACTACCTCCGAACGTTCTCGGGGCTTGGTGCTGATATAAAGCGGCTTGAATACAGGACCGAAAACCGGACAACTGGAACCGTTCGAATCATCATCCGGAATTGGAAGATGGTTGGCCGTTTCGCAATAGTAGCCCGCGGCCCAGTGTGGTGCCCGGACACTTCGCAAGACATCCGCGCACAGGCAACAAGCGAATTGATCAGGGATCTGCGGCGCAATTGTCGAGGCTGCATTCTGACCCCAGAAACGCATCAAGGCCGTGACCCAATAGCTCAAGCGGGACTTCTTCCAATTGTCTCGCACGGAACACAAGCACGCCTCGACATCTCTGCTGAGGAACATGTGCGGAAGGCGGCCCAACACAGTAAGTGGCGTAACCGGCTCGTGCGCGCGATGAAGGCAGACCTTAGCATCGAAGACCATCCCATGCCGCTCGACCCAAATCATTGGATTCTTTCGAATGAAGCGGATCAAGCGAAATCAAGAGGGTACAAACGGCTGCCTCATAGTTTTGCACTGACGTGGGTCCGCAAAAACGGGCCGAAATCAGCCCGCGTTTTTGTTGCACGCCATAAGGGGCAGCCCGTGGCGGGAATGCTGTTTCTGATCCACGGGAAGGCGTCCAGCTATCACATTGGATGGACGGGCATCGACGGTAGGGCATTGAATGCACATAACCTTTTGCTCTGGACCGCTTCAAACTGGTTTGCCGCCCGTGGTGGGAAATGGATAGATCTTGGCACGCTGGACTGTGAAACCACGCCGGGCTTGGCGCGGTTTAAACTCGGGGCGGGGGCACAAGCGATAAAATTGGGCGCAACCTGGTTGGATGCACCGGGCGCGCGCCTGACACGCCGCGCACTTGGGCGGTGGGCAGGATGGGCGCCCAGCCAAACCCATCCGTGCTCTTTGCGCTCCGCTTAATTTGCCCTTAGCCGCGAACTCACAGCAGGACAACGTACCAACCCAGAATGCGTGTCAAAGGTGATGGGCACGGAGGTTTCTTCTCCGGCAAGCGTCGCATGGGCAACGGCGACATGCAGATGGGGGCCCGTTGAATAGCCAGTTCCGCCAGAATAGGCGATCAGTTGGCCCGCTTCGACATAGTCTCCAATCTCTACCTCTGCCCCGTTCTGGCGGAGGTGGCTGTAGATCGCATGCGTACGATCCTCGTGCAGGATCGTGATTTCGTTGGTGTAGGCGCGAAAATCCTCGGAGGGGCCGCCCTGATCATGTTCCTCGATCACGTCCACAACTTGCCCTGCCCGCATGGCGGCAATCGGAGAGCCAGGGCGCATATTGAAATCAACCGCATAGCGTTCTCCTTCAAAGTGCGAAAAATCACCGTCGCAGCCCTGACTAACCTCGTAGACGTAGTCTGTTGGGTAGGGCAGGCTATAGAGGTGTTGATCATCATGTACCGCGCGGAAGTCTCCGCGAACCCATGTGAACGTGTAGTTCCATGACCAAGAGCCGCTGCCGCCCGGCACGAGGTCAAACAGATAGATTGGTTGCCCGCCGCCGGGAACGACAACCGGGTCACTGGACCCTGTGCCGACACGCATATTGGTCAGCGTCAGGTCAAACGTAACAGTGACGGGAAGCCCCTCGGTCCGGTTTATGACGTGAAAGCTTACGCCAGCATTGGTTTGATTGGTGTCGACACAAACCTCACCCGCGCAGCTGAGTTCAGCCGCAGCAATGCCAGGAAGGGCAGAAACAAGGGCAACCGCCCCAAAAAAAATTCGCATAAAAAATCCCCAAATTGAACTTTGGCAAGTTTTTGATCCTATAGAAGAAAAATCAATGGAAAAAGTTGGGCTCGTTTGCTTGGCTTTGTGAGAAAGTTTCAGAATCGTGACAAAAGTGGGTTCTGCCTCTTGAACCCCCCGGGTCTTAGGGATAGATCGTGCTTCATTGGCGCGGGGTGGAGCAGCCCGGTAGCTCGTCAGGCTCATAACCTGAAGGTCGTAGGTTCAAATCCTACCCCCGCAACCAATTTTTTCCTTGAAAAGCAAAGAATTACGCCCCGAATTTCAGCGGATGGCGCGTTACGGCGTTTTCCTTGTAAGCATTGTGGAAGCAACCTCGGCAGAATCACTAGTGCGACATGTGGAGGGGGCGGAAAGCAGTCGTTCGTTTCCCAATTGGGATGATTCAGCTAGGCAGCTGAGAAGCTGACATTTGACGAGTTTTTTCCGCCATGATGAGGATTGAGACATACAAAAAGTTCTAAGTTGATTCATCGATCGAGCTCATAGGCGCGGCGAACATGAACTGAGCGCCGATTAATCGGGTGGCGGCACCTATGGACCGCGCGCGTCGGCCGATACTGCCAGCCTCGATCTTGGGAGGAATGAGGCCGCGTGTGTCCTGTGTTGTTACATAGCGTTGAACTCGTTGGACCAGTTCGGTCCTTACGAAATCCGGAAACGCTCCGTCGATCAGTACGGCCTCGAAATCTATGACCGAACATGTCGACAAAGCCGCTTTGGACAGCTCTTGCGCTGTGACGCCTATCCATTGATCGACGTAGCGGGACAGATTGCGCCAGCTTTCAGGGTTGGTCCAGAGCTGTTGCGGGTCCAGATCAACTTCTTGAAGCCGTTGTTCAAGTTGGCGGATCGAGGCCATTTCGACAAGCTGCATACTTTCGCCATTCGGCCCGATACTGCGCAGCGAACCCAAGGCGCCTGCATTGCCTTGGCGACCTTCGAAAACGGAATTATCCAGTACAACGCCACCGCCAATATAGGCGCCAATGAAGAAATAGGCGTAGTCGCGAAACTCTCTGCCTCGTCCATGCGTGTGTTCAGAATGGCAAGCAGCCGTTGCGTCATTGAGAAGCGATACGGGCAATCCTGTCCGTTCATGCAGGATTTGTGCAAGATCGAGGCCACTCCAAGAAGCAAACTCCTCTGAACGGTCTGATCCGCGCGCGTTCCACATCTCGAAAGCCGCCGCCACCCCGAGACCGCAAATGCGATCCACCTGTTTTGCCGTAAGGGCAGCGATGATTTGGCTGGTGGCGTCAGCAACAAAAGCAAAGATGTCATCCGGCACTGGTCGCGCAAAGGTGATGTGCCTTTCTTGCCGCAACGCGCCCACGAAATCTATCAACACGAGTTCGGCCGACCGGCGTCCGATTTTTAGCCCAAAGGAAAATGCGCCCTCTGGATCAAGCTGCATCGGGGTCGACGGTTTGCCGACTTTTCCGCGCACAGGCTCTCCTCGTTTCAAGAGCCCTTCGGCTTCAAGTTTGCGCGTGATGCTTGAGACGGTCGGCGGCGACAGATATGCGCGCCTGGCAAGATCACTTGCAGGCATCGCGCCATGTCTTTGGATAAGTGACAAGAGCAGGCGCTCGTTGTGATCGCGAACGCCCCTTTGGCTTAACCCGGTCGTGATAGATCTGACTATTCCGTCTTCCATGGTCTCTTTGTAGGGGTCTCCTTCAGCTAAATACATAGCTGAATTGCATTAATAAAGAAAGTTAATTAATTAATTGACAAGCGGCTCGAATCAGCGCTTGCTTAAGGGCAGGCAGCGGCTGAACTTGTAGTCGCTGGTTTGGCAGGATGGAGGATTCTGCTGGGAAAATCGTTCAGGGAGGACAAAATGAAGAAACTCTTAATTGGCACCGCGGTTGCCACAATTTCATCGGCAAGCGCTGCCATGGCGGACGGCCACGGTGTTTCGGCCTGCCTTATTACCAAGACCGACACAAACCCGTTTTTCGTGCAAATGAGAGCGGGCGCTGAAGCCGCAGCCGCAGAGCTTGGGATTACGCTAAATTCCTATGCCGGGCGCATTGACGGCGATAACGAAGCACAGGTCGCGGCGATTGAAACCTGCATCGCTAATGGCGCGTCGGGCATACTGATCACAGCATCAGACACGGCTGCGATTGTGCCTTCGATTGAAGAGGCACGGTCCGCAGGCATCCTTGTCATTGCACTCGACACGCCGCTCGATCCGATTGACGCAGCGGACGCGACTTTTGCCACGGACAACTTCCTGGCAGGTGAACTAATCGGTCAATGGGCCGCAGGCGCACTTGGCGATGAAGCCGCAGATGCGCGCATCGCAATGCTCGATCTCGCGATCAGCCAACCCACCGTTGGAGTGCTGCGCGATCAGGGGTTCCTGCAAGGGTTTGGCATCGAGCTTGGTGATCCGAACCGTTGGGGCGACGAAACAGATGAGCGGATCATCTGCAACGAGGTTACTGCTGGTAACGAAGAAGGCGGGCGCACCGCAATGGAAACCTGCCTTGCGGCGGATCCTGACATCAACGTTGTCTATACGATCAACGAACCTGCCGCAGCCGGTGCATATGAAGCGCTTGTTGCCATAGGGCGCCAGGATGACGTTCTAATCGTTTCGGTCGATGGTGGCTGTCCCGGCGTTGCCGATGTTGGTGATGGTGTTATTGGCGCAACGTCGCAGCAATACCCGCTGCTTATGGCGTCTTTGGGAATTCAGGCGATCGCGGAGTATGCGGCTGATGGAACTCTGCCTGAAAACACCCCTGGCCTCGACTTCTTCAACACAGGCGTCGCGCTAGTGACCGATGCACCGGTCGATGGTGTCGATAGCATTTCGGTCGAAGAAGGCACCGACCTCTGCTGGGGATGACCTAGCCGCGCAAATATTTAAAAATTGACATGAAGAGCGGGCTAAGCTCCGCTCTTCAACAGCCACAAACAAGACCAAGCAAGCCGAGGACGTCATGGCAGATAACTACGAATCCGGCCTTGAAGGCGCATCGCAAACGGTGGCCAATTTCGAGGTCGACAGCTCATCAGCGCTGACCAGAATTCAAAATGCGCTGCACAAGACACCGTCGCTGGTGCCGCTGATTGTTCTAGCTTGTGCGATTCTCGTCTTCACCGGATGGCTGGGCCCCAGATTTCTACCACAGATGACGCTGGTTTTTCAGCAAATCCAGATTGTGGGAATCTTGGCGCTTGCGCAGACACTGGTGATCTTGACAGCAGGAATTGACCTTTCTATTGGCGCCATTGCTGTCTTTTGTTCTGTGATTATGGGGCAATTTACCTTTCGATACGGGCTTCCGCCGGCCGCGGCTGTTGCCTGTGGGCTGGGAATGGGCGCGGCAATAGGGGCAGTATCGGGCTGGCTTGTCACGCGTGTCAAAATCCCGCCCTTCATTGCAACACTCGGCGTCTGGCAGATCGTGCTCTCGGCGAACTACATCTATTCGCGAAACGAAACCATCCGTGCCCGCAATATTCGCGAAGATGCGCCAATGCTGCAGTGGCTTGGACTTAAGCCAAACGAACAGCTCGTGTCATGGATCGAAAACCTGCGCGGCATTACTTATGAGCGCATTCGTCCAAATGACACGGATCAATTCTTGCTGGACCTGATCTGGCAGACGAAAATCACTTATGGCGTCCTGGTCTTGTTGGGATTGACCTTCATCCTCGCGTATATGCTTCGCTCGACCGCGTGGGGCCGCCATGTCTACGCCGTGGGGGATGACCCTGAGGCTGCAGAGCTGGCAGGCGTAAACGTCAAACGAACTCTTATGTCCGTCTACATGCTTGCCGGTTTCATCTCTGCTATTGCTGGTTGGTCGCTGATCGGACGCTTTGCTTCGGTTAGCCCAAGCGCCTCAACAGGTATCGAGGGAAATATTGAATCCATCACCGCAGTCGTCATCGGGGGCATTTCGCTCTTTGGTGGGCGCGGGTCGATCTGGGGTGCTTTCTTTGGAGCACTGATCGTCGGTGTCTTCATGCTGGGCCTCGGGATGGCCGGGGTGAACCCGCAATGGACCTTCATGCTTATTGGATCTCTCATCATCCTTGCCGTTGGCATCGACCAATGGATCAGAAAGGTAGCCGCATAATGGAACCCATTCTTTCAGGTCGCAATCTGACCAAACGCTATGGAAAAGTGGTTGCGCTGGATAACTGCGATTTTGACCTCTATCCGGGAGAAATCCTTGCGGTTATCGGAGATAACGGAGCCGGAAAATCCACGCTGATCAAAACACTGTCGGGCGCGGTGGTCCCCGACGAAGGCGAAGTGCGTCTTGAGCAGGAGAAAGTGAGATTCTCATCGCCAAATGATGCGCGCAAATCAGGGATCGAAACAGTTTACCAAACGCTTGCAGTAAGCCCGGCGCTTTCGATCGCTGACAACATGTTCATGGGACGCGAAATACGAAAACCCGGTTGGAGAGGTAGCCTGCTCAAACAGCTCGATAAAGCTGAAATGGAGCGACTAGCCCGGGAAAAGCTGAACGAGCTCGGCCTAATGACGATCCAGAACATTAATCAAGCTGTCGAAACTCTTTCGGGCGGTCAGCGCCAGGGCGTTGCCGTAGCGCGAGCTGCCGCGTTCGGCTCAAAAGTCATCATTTTGGATGAGCCGACAGCCGCGCTTGGGGTTAAGGAATCGCGCAAAGTTCTGGAGCTTATCCTAGATGTTCGCTCTCGTGGCATCCCGATCATCTTGATCAGCCACAACATGCCCCATGTCTTTGAATTGGCTGACCGAATCCATGTGCATCGACTGGGAAGTAGGCTCTGCGTGATCGATCCCAAAGATTATACGATGTCGGACGCTGTGGCGTTCATGACCGGAGCAAAAGAGCCGCCCACCTCTGCGGAACATTAGAGATGAATTGCCAGCGGGACCTATTGCTATCGGCTTTTGGTCGCTTGAGAATGATCGCTTGTTCGACAGGTTCATGAATTTGGAACTGCAGATTTTCGTAGAAACGGTACCAGACACGAATGCCTTAGTTCCACGCGTCAAACCCGGCTTTTTGTGGCACCGGTCACGTCCAATGCTGGCAGGTCTTGTCTGGCAAGCCTCGCATTCCAGATAAACGGCCATTCCAACTTGCCCTTATTAATCACCTCTTCGCGCTTGGCATAAACGATGACTTCAGGGGATCGCTTGGATAATAGGCTTTGACACACGCGTGAGCGCGTCTTTACCGTGGCGGATCTCATAAAGGATCCCCACAATGCAAATACCATTGGGCCGACTGATCCAATTCGTCATGGCGGCGTTCCTGACTCTCGGTGCCGCCACGGTGCCCGCGTCAGCGGTTATCGTCTCGAACCGCTATACATCGGGAGACCTGTGGGTATGTCCAAACGTCCCGATTGTTCATGGGCGTGGGTTGGCTTTATTACACGGATGTTACCAAGCCCCTTTCGGCGAAACGCAGGTTACTTTTGGTGGATATAATTATGCTGGCGTCAGGGCCTATCTTTATAACGCTGCCAACCCCTACGATGATTACTTGTGCGAGCCGCTGATGCCCGTATCACCAGAGTTTTGGCTTGACCCCAACAGCACGCTTTTGTTCGGTGACGTTGGCTGCGCGGCATTCGACAGTTCCGGCACGCAGCTAGGCGGCGCTGGCCAAAACAGGTTCTGATCCTCTTTCCTGCCTTAGTATACAATAAAACTGAACACGTTGAGACATACGGCTCATGCGCCATAAATCTTCGGTTTCATGTGCTGTAAGGAAGTCTGCTACCTTTGGGTCGTCTGTGCCGGGCGCAATGACGGCAAGACGTTGGTGGGCCATCAAATAACGAAACGCCTCGCTGCCTTTTAGGTCGGCATTGAACTCAAAGTGCCAACTTTGGTCTTCGCGGTGAAAGGTCGGAATAATTAGAGAGCTATAGTGCCCCGACGCAAATCTTTTGCGTCGGGGCTTTTTCTTAGTGGGTGAACTTCTTGATTTCACCACTGTCCAGACGTGCCGCGTAAGACGCGAGCTCTGCCCGAACCAGCTTCATCAGGAAGTAGAGGCAGAAGATGTTTACCACAGCCATGGCAAAGATCGCCGCGTCGGAGAAGTCGATGACAGGGCCAAGCGAAGCTGCTGCACCGATGACGATGAATACGCAAAAGATGACCTTGAAAACGAGTTCAGACGTTTGGCCCTCGCCAAAGAGGTACGTCCAAGCTTTCAGGCCATAATAGCTCCACGAGATCATGGTTGAGAACGCGAACAAGACAACGGCAATCGCCAGAACATATGGGAACCAGCTAATGCCAGAAGCAAAGGCTGCAGATGTCAGCGAAACGCCGGAATTTCCGTCAACAGTTGCGATCGCGTTACCTGCTTCGTTCAGCATGTAGTTGCCTGTGTCAGGATCAATGATCAGCTGCTGAGAGATGACAATAACCAAGGCGGTCATCGTGCAGATCACGACAGTATCGATCAGTGGTTCAAGCAAGGACACAAAACCTTCGGTGATTGGTTCTTTGGTTTTCACCGCCGAATGCGCAATCGCCGCAGAACCCACGCCCGCTTCGTTCGAGAACGCCGCACGTTTGAAACCTTGGATCAAGGCACCAACCATACCGCCAGCAACACCCAGACCGGTGAATGCACCGGCAAAGATCTGACCGAAGGCCCAACCAATCATGTCGTAATTCACGATCAGGATGATCGCAGCGGCACCCACATAGAGGATACCCATGAAAGGAACAACTTTTTCGGTAACGTTAGCGATGGATTTGATACCGCCAACGATCACGGCAAAGACAACACCCGCAAAGATGATCCCAGTGATCCAGCCCGGATAGTCACCAACAATGCCAGAAATCTGTGCATGCGCTTGATTGGCTTGGAACATATTACCGCCGCCAAGTGCACCCAAGATACAAAAGACTGAGAAAAGAACAGCAAGGATCTTACCGCCTGGCAAGCCCAGCTCATTGAAGCCTTTCGAGATATAGTACATCGGGCCACCAGAAACGGTGCCGTCCTCATACTCGTTGCGGTATTTTACGCCCAAGGTACATTCGGTGAATTTGGACGCCATGCCCAAAAGACCAGCAAGGATCATCCAGAAGGTTGCGCCGGGTCCGCCGATGCCGACGGCAACTGCAACACCTGCAATGTTCCCCAGACCAACAGTCCCCGAAAGCGCGGTTGCAAGCGCCTGAAAGTGGCTGACTTCACCTGCATCGTTGGGGTCGGAATAGTCGCCTTTCACCAGTTGAATTGCGTGTTTGAAAAAGCGGAACTGAACGAAGCCGAAATAGAGCGTAAAGACAGTCGCGGCGACAACCAACCACATCACGATCCAGGGGAAATTCGTGCCTGGAAATGACATGAAGATAAAGTTCACGAACCAGCCTGTTGAGGCCGCAAATACTTCGTTCACTTTCTGATCAAGCGTCATGGCTTCTTGCGCCAGTGATGACGTGGCCACGGACGAAGCAATTCCCGTCAGACCTGCAAGTTTTAGTGTATGTTTCATGATGCTTTCCTATCCGACCACTGTGACTGGCACGTCGGCGTGCATCACTAGGTTTTGGGTTGAGCTGCCAAAGATGCGCTTTGCAAAGCCATCGGATGAGGCGCGTCCGACGATGATTTGTGAACCGCCAAGCTCGCCAGCGAGTCTGTTCAGGGTTTCTGCAACGTCACCGTGCCGCACCAGTCCAGAGCATTTGAAACCATCTGCCTCCAGTGAAGCAACGGCAGGCTCTACGATCCGCGCCGTAGCAAGAGCAATTTCCTCTTCGCGACGTTTGTGGCGTTTTTCATTCTCTTCTGCGGTTTGAAATGTGAATGGCGACCATTCGATGACGTAGACGGCAATCAACTCACATTCGCTAATTTTGGACGCAAGATCTTTAGCAAATTTTAGGGCGCGTTCCCCGGTATCTGTCCCGTCAAGTCCAATGACTATTTTGACAGTCATTTTGTCCTCCTTGTTTGTTAAATGCTCAGAAGCGAACTGCAATCCTCTCCCGGCAAGGCAGTCACAAGCAACGAAAAGTTGTCTTGTGGCTGATGCTTAGTATCAGTGATAATCACTAGACATTGGGTCCAAAATTGGCGATTACTCAGTTAATTTTTACAAATCCAAGCGAGTTTATAGGAATTATTGCTAGTGAGCAGGAATATAGATGCAATTGACCGACGAATTCTTGAGGAGCTGGAGCGCGATGGGCGACTGTCGATTGTAGAGCTTTCTTCCCGAGTTAATCTGACAAACACGCCTTGTTCGGAACGGGTGAAACGTTTGGAGCGGTCGGGATATATCAGCGGCTATCGCGCCATTTTGAACATGGAGAAGTTGGGGCTTGGTCATCTGACGGTTGTTCAGGTGTCATTGTCGGCCACAGCTGGAAACAATTCACTGGATGCGTTTAATATAGCCGTCAGCCAAGTGTCTGAGATTGAGAGCTGTCTGATGCTTGCGGGGTCGTTTGACTATCTTCTGACCGTCCGAACAAGGGACATCGTGCATTTTCGACAAGTCCTCGGAGAGAAAATCAACAAGCTGCCCGGAATTCTTCAGACGAACTCTTTTGCTGTTATGGAGGTTGTGCGGTAGCTTCGGCAGCAAAGATGTCGTTTGATCAATTTTCGTTTTTTGCGGTGAACTCACAGCTTTTCCGTCTTTTTTATAGTGGCCCAAGTTATTGAATTTAATACCAAATTGGGGCGTCTTAATAGACCCGCTGGATGCCTTTCAATTTTACAGAGGATTGCGATCGCTAGCTCTAAAAAATCAGGCCGAAATGTTTCCGGCTCGAATTCGGAAAGCGGCAGTTCTCATGAAGGCATTGAGCGGTCGCGAGGGCACACTTTGCCGTCATTCAGGCTCTCAAAATGTGGCGCGATCCACGAATGCCCGGTCTGGAGAAGCTGAATCTCGCCAGAGGAAAAGGTGCCGAACAGCGGCTGGGTGGCGCTTTAGTATGTACTGGGACAAGCCACTCCAGCGAACCTCAAGTCAGTGACGCGATAGGTAAGAATTTAAGACTGTTCTTTAAAATGCGTCCAGATGCGTTCGGCTGTTGGGCTAAGTGGACCGGTGAGGCGCAGGCACGTCACTTCTAGACCAATGCTAGGTAGAGATGTGGATAGGTCGACGAGACGTCCCGAATCCAATTGGGCTTGCGCAAGCGAACTTGGAACCCACGCGACACCTATGCCCGAGGCTGCAAATTCCAGGGCTGCAAGGGTCAGGGCCGTTTCGGTTTTTGCCACGGGGCGCGCGATGCGGCGGAGTTCGGGCAGGATTGTCGTTTCCATCAACTCGCCCAGAAAGACATCTGTTGGATAGTTGATGATGGGCAGCGTGCCGGCTTGAAACTCCACATCCATCGCTTCGGTTTTGTTCGCAGCTACCACCGGAATGAAGGTTTCTTTGCGCAAGACGTGGATATCAACATAGTCGGCTTCAAAAGAATACGCCTCGCCCGGGCGGTGATAGGTCACACTGAAATCTGCTTCTCGTGAGAGCAGCAGGCCAGTGCATTCGCTCATATTTGCAGAACGCAGGCGGACAAAGGCTTCGGGCTCGCGCGTGTCCAGCCACCCTAAAAGGGATGGCATCAAAGATGTCGTCAATGCGTGCTGGCTGGCGATGACAACACGATTGCCTTCTGCGCGTTCGCCCCGTCTCAGATCGGCGGCAAGAATACGCAATTCTTCAGCCAGCTTTCCCATCTGCTCTTGGCGGTCAAGTGCAGCAGGTTTGAGTTGGATTGGTTTGTGGCTGCGGTCCAGCAACTGTACGCCGATCCGATCCTCAATTGTCTGAATTCGCCGCGAAAAAGCCGACTGAGTCAAATTCCGCTTCTCTGCGGCCTCTGTCAGTGATCCTGTCTCGGCGATGGCCAGAATATCCTCAAGCCATTCCAATCGCATGGCGATTCCTCACGTTATGCATTTCGCACATATTAATTGGGCAATTTCGAATTTGAAATGGGCTATTTTGTCTGAAAGAGTGTAAAACATGCAAATTATACCGTAGGGCCCCTAAATGCACCTTTCTCGCTATCCTCGTCTTCGCTTCGCTCATCTTCCCACTCCGCTTGAGCGGCTCGACCGTTTGACCGAGGCCCTAGGCGGCCCCGAAATCTGGATCAAGCGCGACGATTGCACCGGCATGAGCTCGGGCGGGAACAAAACCCGTAAACTTGAGTTCTTGATGGCCGAGGCTGTGGAGCAAGGGGCTGATATGGTGATGACACAAGGCGCGACCCAGTCGAACCACGCCCGTCAAACCGCAGCTTTTGCTGCGCGTCTTGGCATGGATTGCCATATCCTGCTGGAAGATCGCACAAAATATCAGGACGATAACTACAACCTGAACGGCAATGTTTTGCTGGATCACCTGCACGGCGCGTCGACTGAGAAGTTCCCCGGTGGTCACGACATGCCCGGCGAAATGGAAAAAACTGCCGAGAAAATGCGCTCGGCTGGCCGCAATGTTTATGTCATCCCCGGCGGCGGCTCGAATGCAACTGGTGCTCTTGGTTACGTCAACTGCGCGCTTGAGCTAGTTGCCCAAGCAAATGACACCGGCCTTGTGATCGATCACCTTGTGCACGCAACGGGATCGTCCGGCACGCAAGCGGGCCTGATCACCGGCCTGTCTGCGATCAATGCAAATATCCCGCTTCTGGGATTTGGCACTCGTGCGCCGCAAGAAAAGCAGGAAACGATGGTCTATGACCTCGCCTGCAAAACCGCAGAAAAGCTGGGCTGCCCGGGTGTGGTCAGCCGCGACGTCGTGCGCGCCGATACGTCCTATGTGGGTGAGGGCTATGGCCTGCCACGCGAAGACACGATCGAAGCAGTTCGCATGTTCGCAGAGCTTGAAGGCATCCTGCTGGATCCGGTCTATTCCGGCAAAGGCGCCGCTGGCCTTATCGATTATTGCCGAACCGGCAAGTTCAAAGCTGGCGAACGTGTGGTCTTCCTGCACACCGGTGGCTCTGCTGCACTTTTCGGCTATGACAGCGTTTTACCACGCAGTCGGGAGCTTGCCGCAGAATGAATCCAGAACGACGCCCAATCGGAATTATCGGTGGAATGGGACCAGAGGCCACAATCTTGTTGATGCAACGAATTGTGGCCGCGGTCGATGCCGGGGATGATTCCGACCATATTCCTCTCGTTGTTGATCAAAACACACAAATACCGTCGCGGATTGCGCATTTGATCGAAGGCGAGGGGATAGATCCGGGTCCTGTCCTTGCTGATATGGCGAAACGTCTTGGCGCATCAGGCGTGACCGCATTGGCGATGCCATGCAACACGGCCCACCACTACGCACCGGCCATTCGCGGCGCTACTGACTTGCCGTTTTTGGATATGGTTGCGGCGGCTTGTGATGCTGCTTTGGCTGCAGTTGGGCCAGATGGGAAGATCGGGATCTTAGGTTCGCCGGCATTACAATTGGCTGGCGTGTATGATGCGGCGCTGTCCGCGCGCGGTTTGACGGCCGTCTATCCAAAAGACCCCGACGCGCTCCTTGCTGCGATTCGTGCCATTAAGGCAAAGGGACCAAGCGATGCGGAGCGGCAGATGCTGATTTCAGCCTCTCAAGACCTAAAGGAACGCGGCGCCAGCGTTCAACTGGTCGCTTGCACCGAATTCTCGATGATCGCCGATGCTGTAGCCGACAATGTACATGCCATCGATACGCTGGATTGCCTAATCACTGAGATTCTTTCGGCGGCTACCGGTGCAGAGCCGTAAGCCGCTGCGACCAAAGAAAAACGACTTGATACGCTAGAATTTTCTTATGCTTCCACGCCCCTTTTAACCTGATTTCGATAAAGAGACGCAGATGACCAATATATATCTGAAAAAAGCCGATTTCACCGCAGAGTCTGGTCAGACCGATGTCCGTGCCGTCGTAAGTGAAATGCTCGCCGAAATTGAAAAGGGCGGCGAAGCACAGGCAGCAGCCTATGCCGCGAAGTTGGACAAGTGGGATGGCGCTGCGATCATGTCAGCGGAAGATATCCAAGCGTCAATCTCGCGGGTCCCGCTTCGCCTGCAAGACGATATCCGGTTTGCACATGACAATATTCGCCGCTTCGCTGAGGCGCAGATGAGCACGGTTGGCGAATGCGAGATCGAGGTGCGCCCGGGCTTTTGGGCCGGCCAAAAGCAAATCCCTGTATCGGCAGCGGGTTGTTATGTGCCCGGTGGGCGTTATGCGCATATCGCCTCGGCTCTGATGACAATCACCACGGCGCGCGTCGCTGGCGTTAGCCACGTGGCAGCCTGCTCGCCTCCGCGCCCCGGTACTGGCATCCCCGATGCAATCGTCTTTGCGATGCATCTCGCCGGTGCCGACGTGATTTTGAACTATGGCGGCGTTCAGGGCGTCGCGGCGATGGCGCAGGGTCTGTTTGGGCTACCGAAAGCCGACATTCTTGTCGGGCCGGGAAACCAATATGTGGCCGAAGCCAAACGGATTCTCTTTGGGCAAGTTGGCATCGATATGTTTGCGGGTCCAACTGACAGCATGATTGTCGCTGACGAAACAGCGGATGCTGAAACCGTTGCCGTTGATTTGGTCGGGCAAGCCGAGCACGGGTATAACTCGCCTGTTTGGCTTGGCACAACGTCGCGGGACTTGGCCGAAAAGGTTATGGAGCTTGTTCCCGGCTTGATCGATGATTTGCCCGAAATGAATGCCGTGAATGCCCGTGCGGCTTGGGCTGATTATGGCGAAGTTGTAGTGTGCCCCGACCGCGATGCGCTGGCTGCTTTGGCCGATGATTATGCGCCCGAGCATTTGCAGGTGCAGGCGACCGACTTGGATTGGTGGCTGGCCCGGTTGCGCAGCTATGGCTCGCTCTTTCTTGGGGAAGAAACGACCGTGGCCTTTGGCGACAAAGCCGCCGGAACCAACCATGTTTTGCCCACGTCCGGCGCGGCGCGTTATACCGGCGGGCTATCAGTTCACAAGTTCATGAAAACCGTAACGTGGCAGCGGGCAACCCGTGACGGTATGCGCCCTGTGGCCGAAGTTACCGCTCGGATTTCGCGCCTTGAAGGAATGGAGGGTCACGCCCGCACCGCCGATCTGCGCTTGGCAAGGTTCTTCCCCGACGAAGAATTCAACCTCTCAATCGAAGATGAATTGGCGTGATCTGATGCGAGATGATCATTCAGCCGTTGGGGTCAAACCCTTTTCCGGCAGTTTCACCCAACAAGAGCCAATTCCCGATGCCGGTATAGCGGCCGCTGTCGCGCTGATGAAAAGCGGGCGTTTGCACCGCTATAACGTCAAAGGCAATGACATTGGGGCGACCGCCAAACTAGAGGCGGCCTATGCCAAATATCAGGGGTCGCTGTATTGTCTTGCGATCGCCTCGGGCGGGGCGGCTATGTCGATTTCGCTGCGGGCCGCCGGTGTGAAACCGGGTGATCCGGTTCTGACAAATGCCTTCACGCTGGCCCCGGTTCCCGGTGCAATTGCTGCTGTGGGCGCGCGTCCGGTTCTTGTCGAAGTGACAGAAGATCTGGTTCTGGATTTAGAGGACTTGACCGCCAAAATCATCACAAGCGGTGCAAAGGTTTTGATGCTGTCGCATATGCGCGGCCATATCTGCGATATGGATGTTTTGACCGAGCTTCTGACAGCCCATCGCGTGACCCTGATCGAAGATTGCGCCCACACAATGGGAGCCAAATGGAACGGCACCCGGAGTGGCAATTTCGGATTGGCGGGCTGTTTTTCGACCCAAACCTATAAGCACATGAATTCGGGCGAAGGCGGCTTTCTGACCTCTGACGATCCCGAGTTTATGGCGCGGGCGATTATCATGTCGGGCTCGTACATGCTCTATGAACGTCACGGCGCCGCGCCCGATGCGGCGGTGTTCGAAAAAGTTCGATTGGTCAGCCCCAACATCTCGTCGCGGATGGATAACCTGCGGGCCGAATTGTTGCTGTCTCAATTGCTCAAACTGGATGACAATTGCGAACGCTGGAACGCCCGGTATCGCCGATTGGCGGAAGGTTTGCGGGACGTGCCAAATCTGGTTCTTCCCCACCGTCCGCAGGCCGAGGCATATGTGGCCAGTTCCATCCAATTTCGCGTTCCGGGCCTTGGTCCTAAAGGTGCAGAACGGGTCTTGGCGGGCTGCGCGGCTTTGGGTGTCGAATTGAAGTGGTTCGGGGAAAAAACCCCGCGCGGTTTCACTTCGTCGCATCATAGCTGGCAATATGCCGAGGCGCAAAAATTGCCGCAGACCGATGCTATTATGGCTGATCTTTTCGATATGCGTATTCCACTGACATTTTCATTGACCGATTGCGATCAGATCACAGGGATCATTCGCGCTGTCCTTAAAGGTGAGCTCTCTTAACATGCACGCTCCTAACTGGATTGTGTCAGCCCCGGCGCGGGTTGGCCTTGTTGCGCCTGCCATCCAAATTCGGGATGGCCACAAAGGCGTTGTTCTTGTGATTACCGTTGCGCTTTGTGCGTCGTTTTTATCCGAGCATTACGGCGCGCCTGTGATGTTGTTTGCATTGCTGATCGGCATGGCCTTCCATTTTTTGGCAGACGATCCGCGCTGCTGCCCTGGGGTCGAGTTCTGCTCGAAAACCCTGTTGCGGGCGGGCGTTGCCCTGCTTGGGTTCCGCCTTAGCCTTGCGGATGTCGCGGCTCAGGGTTGGGCGTCGGCGGGTGTGATTATTGGGCTTGTCGCATTGACCATCGCTTCGGGCGTTTTACTTGCGCCGCTGATGCGGCGATCCGCCCAAATGGGCGTTTTGGCGGGCGGCGCTGTCGCCATATGTGGTGCGTCGGCCGCGCTGGCAATATCGGCGGTGATGCCAAAGCGCGAGGGGCTGGATGGCGACACGCTGTTCACTGTGGTCGCCGTCACCACTATGTCGACTATTGCGATGGTGGCCTATCCGATGCTCTTTTCGGCCTTGGGGTATAGCGACGCCGAGGCGGGTTTCCTGATTGGCGCAACGATCCATGATGTCGCCCAAGTTGTTGGGGCTGGCTACACGATCAGCGAAGAGGCGGGCGGTGTCGCGACATTGACCAAGCTAATGCGGGTTCTGCTTTTGCCTGCAATCTGTGTAATCCTGACGCTGACCTATCGTGCGCCTGATGCAAAAGGCGTTCGCCTACCGCTCTTTGTGGTGCTTTTTATGGTGTTCGTCGTCATCAACTCGACCGGAGTTTTGCCAGACACTCTGGTGGCGCTTCTTGTTGAAACCAGCCGTTGGATGCTGGTCATTGCCATTGCGGCGCTGGGTGTGAAAACATCGCTGGGCGTGATGGCCGGGCTTGGCGCGCGGCATATTTTGTTGATCTTCATCCCCACACTGTTTTTGCTCGGCGCAGCGATGCTTGCGATGCCGCTTGTCTGAGTCCACTTATACGCAAGCTAAATACTGGAGATTGAAATGAAACCTGAACTTATCACTGCCAAAGGCGCTCCTCCTGCGGTTGGCCCTTATAGCCACGCAGCAAAACACGGTGGGTTGGTCTATTGCTCTGGCTGTCTTGCACTTGATGGCGACGCCAAATTTCTGGGCGGATCAGCGGCCGAGCAAGCCGAGGTTGCGCTGAGCAATTTGGATAAAGTCCTGACAGCATCCGGCGCATCGCGCGATAGCGTGATCAAGACTGTGGTCTTCTTGACGGATATGGCGGATTTCCCGGCTGTGAACGAAGTTTACTCTGCCTTCTTTGGCGATCATCGCCCGGCCCGGTCTTGCGTGGCGGTTGCCCAACTGCCCCTCGGTGCGATTGTTGAGATTGAGGCCGTCGCCGCCACCGAGTGATGCGCTCAAATCAACGACGATTTTGCAGGCTGTCCTTTTCAAAGGGCAGCCTGTTTTCACATCACCCGTCGCGTGCGACGGACATGGATTTGACCATAGCAAATACATGATCGCCCACCTGAAGGTTCAGGTTGCGGACCGAGCGTTTGGTAATCCTCGCCATTAGTGGGCTGCCATCGTGGTCCAGAGCGACCAAGGCGCCGGTTGAGGGGCCGGGCCGGATCTCAGTTATTGTGACGGGCAGAATATTTAGGGCGCTTGTTCCCTCTGGCTTTGTGGTCATCAACATGACGTCGCGCGCGTCAATCCGGAGGCGCATCTCTTGTCCCAGAGTGCCCACAACCCCCGGTATCCACAAAGGGGTCGCGCCGAAGCGCAGTTCGGTTAAATGATCTTCTGGGGCGTGTCCGGTCACTTTTGCGGCGAAGATAGTCGACGCCAATTTGCGGCTATGGCGTTGATCCAACCCTTCGCCAGCAAAGATGCGATCAACCGGGCCATTTGCAATCACACGGCCTTGCTCCATCAACAGCATTCGGTCGGCGAGCCTTGCGACCTCATCCATTGCGTGGCTGACATAGATGATGGGTAGGTTCGACTGATCGCGCAACCGCTCAAAATAGGGCAGCAGCTCTTCTTTGCGGGCCTGATCAAGGGCCGACAGCGGTTCATCCATCAGCAGGATATCGGGTTTGGACAGCAAAGCGCGCCCAAGCGCCACCCGCTGCGCCTCGCCGCCGGATAAGGTTGCTGGCTGGCGGGTCAACAAACCTTCCAAGCCCAAAAGCGCGGCCATATCTGGCACGCCATCCTTATTTGGGGCGCCATAGGTCAAATTACGCTCAACCGTCATATGGGGGAACAGGCGCGCCTCTTGAAACACCATGCCGATGCGCCGTTTTGACGGTGGAACGTGGACGCCCGAAGCACTGTCAAAAAGCACCCGATCCCCAAAGGTCACGCGTCCCGATTTTGGGCGCAATAGGCCCGCGATGACATTCAGCGCTGTTGACTTTCCCGCGCCAGATGGTCCGAAGAACGCGGTAACACCGGGGCCAAGATCGGCTTCCATCTCGACCGAGGCTTTGCCAAAACTATGGGTAAAGGCGATGTGCAGGCTCATCCTTGAACCTTTCGCCGCATACGGGCCGATAGGGCCTCGGATAGGATCAAAGCAAGCGCTGAAATGGCTACGGAAAAGAGGATCAGCCGGGTCGCCGCGCCTTCTTGGCCGGGCACTTGCAGGAACGCATAAATGGCCGTGGGAATGGTTTGGGTCTGGCCGGGGATATTCGACACGAAAGTGATCGTTGCCCCAAATTCGCCCAAGGCTTTGGCAAATCCCAATACAAATCCAGCAGCAATGCCCGGCAAGCTGAGCGGCAGCGTGATTGTCAAGAATACCCGCAGTCTCGACGCGCCGAGCGTCGCGGCAGCGTCTTCAAGTTTCGGATCGACGGCCTCAACCGCCAGCCGGATCGCACGGACCATCAAAGGAAATGCCATGATGGCAGCGGCCAATGCCGCGCCGGTCCAGCGAAAAGCAAGGGAAACTCCTAGCGCCCAATCCAACGCTTGGCCAAGCGGTCCGGTGCGCCCAAATAAAACCAGCAGCACATAGCCGGTTACAACAGGAGGCAAGACCAAAGGCAGATGCACAAGGATATTGAGCGCGCCTTTCCCGCGAAAGTCCCGACGCGCCAAAATCGTTGCAATCCAGATGGCGAAAGGAAGGCTGAGGATCACCGCCCAAAGCGCGATCTTCAGGGACAGTCCAACAATCGCCCATTCTGCCGCACCAAGGATCATGGCAACACCTCGAAGCCGTGATCCAAAAAGATTGCCTCAGCAGTTAAAAGCGCGGCAAAGAGAGCAGCAGCCTCGGGATGAGGGGCGTCCGACAAAAGGCCAATGGGGTATAATATGGGATCGTGATGATCTGCAGGAATGGTGGCGGCGATGGTCACTTGCGGTTCCGCCACGACATCGGATTGATAGACAAGCGCGCGGGGTACCTCGCCGCGCGCAACAAGAGACAGAGCAACACGGACGTTTTCAGTCTGAACAAGACGCGGCGCAAATTCGTCATAGCGCCCAAGATGTTCAAGGCTTTGCCGTGCATAGATGCCAGCAGGGACGGCGAGCACAAACCCGGACGCGATTTGTGCATCTTCTGGAAGGGCGCTTAGGGCAGTTGTAAGGTCTGTTGGGCTTTCAACTTGATCCGCAGGCGCCGCCAATACCATCGCATTGCTTACCAAATTTTGTCGACGCGATAGCAGACCTTGGGCGTCTAGATGATCCATCCAAGCGCTATTGGCCGAGATAAAGATATCGGCGGGTGCGCCGGCCTCAAGCTGCCGGGCCAAGGTCGCGCTGCCTGCATAAGACACTGCCACCGGCGCGCCGGGCCAACTGGCGATAAATTCGTCCAACGCGCCGCGCATGCTGGCCGCTGCAAAGATCAAAAGATCCTCTGCACGGGCCGGTAGCGCGGTCAAAATGATGGCAAAAGACAATGCGATGAAACGCGGCATAAGGGGCCTTTAATTGGTCAGCTCATTGCCAAATACCATCCACGGGCCTGTGCTGCCAGCATTGCAACGGAAAATTGGCATTGCGGCGACTAGGACACAAGTTTGGCTTTTCCGCTCGCCTGCGCCTTGTAGCCGGGCAGAGGGAGTTCTACATCGCCAAGTATGAAGCGCTTCATCCCTTTTATGTCGTCTCCGCCCCGCGTCGCCGTTATTCGGTTGTCGGGCGCAATTGCCGCGTCGGGCCGGTCAGGTGTCTTAAATGATGCGACCATGGCACCCGTAATCGAGAGGGCCTTTCGCAAGGGTAAACCCAAGGCGGTTGCTCTTTTGATAAACTCGCCCGGCGGCTCGCCCGCGCAATCGTCCCTTATTGCGGCGCGCATACGGCGGTTGGCCGATGAAAAAGAGCTGCCGGTGCATTGCTTTGTTGAAGATGTGGCGGCTTCGGGCGGCTACTGGTTGGCCTGCGCCGCGGATGACATCTGGCTTGACGCAAGCTCGATCGCCGGGTCCATCGGGGTCATCTCGGCCTCATTTGGTCTCCAAGAATTTATTGCCCGCCACGGGATTGAGCGGCGCGTGCATACGTCAGGCAAAGATAAGTCCATGCTGGACCCGTTCCGCGCCGAACGTGACGAAGATATCGACCGTTTGAAGGCGCTACAGGCGCAAATCCACGAAAGCTTCATTGATCACGTAAAATCGCGCCGGGGCGACCGGCTGAGTGATGACCAAGACCTCTTTACCGGCGAATTCTGGGCAGGTCGAAAAGCCGTTGATCTGGGTTTGGCCGATGGCATCGCGCATCTGGTGCCAAAAATGAAAGAGATTTACGGCGATAAAACCCAGTTTGTTGTTCACGGCCCCAAACGGGGGCTTTTCCAACGCTTTGGGGCGTCGGTTGTTTCTGAAACCGTTGGTCAGATCGAGGAACGGGCCCATTGGGCGCGGTTTGGTCTGTAAATGATCGTCAAGATTGTCACATTTTTTCTGATCGGAATGGCCGTGATGGCCATGTTCGGTCGTTTGCGCTTTCCGGGCGGCGCACGCGGGTTGCCGCGCCCCAGAACTTGCCCCGATTGCCGACGCATTTCAATTACTGGTGGCCCCTGTCGCCACTGCAAAGAGGGACAAGGCTAGCTGTGCTGATCCAAGAGTTTCTGTTGGCGGGCCTCGGCCTGATTATTCTTTTGTTGGCTGGCGATACGCTGGTGCGCGGCGCAGTTAACCTAAGCTTGCGTCTCGGTATTCCGGCGATGATCGTCAGTTTGACCATCGTGGCGTTTGGAACGTCTGCGCCCGAATTGCTGATCTCGATCAGTGCAATTTGGGACGGGGTGCCGGGCTTGGCGATGGGTAACGTGGTCGGTTCGAATACGGCCAACATCCTTATGGTGCTTGGTATTCCAGCGTTGATTGCCGGGCTTGATACTTCTGAGTGCAATAGTCAGAGAAACTACCTTTTCATGATCGGCGCGACGCTGGTCTTTATGGTTTTGGCCTTTTTTGGTCCCTTCACATGGTGGCACGGCCTGATCTTGGTGGCGGGTCTCTTTTATATGCTAGGCGAGGCAGCCTATTCTGCACGCTGTCACCGACGTGATGCGGCGGGCTCTGCGGCTGAAATGGAAGAAGAGGAAGAAGTTGAGGGCGCTGACCCGTCACTGGCCGGTTGGAAAATCGGCCTTTTCCTTGTGCTGGGTCTTATCGGTTTGCCGCTTGGTGCTGACCTGCTGGTTGACAGCTCGGTCGTGATTGCCACGCATTTCGGTGTGAGTGAGACCGCAATCGGGCTGACGCTTGTGGCCGTTGGGACATCGTTGCCAGAGTTGGCCACAACCGTGATGGCCGCGCTGCGCCGCCATGCCGAGGTTGCACTGGGCAACGTCATCGGCTCGAATGTGTTCAACCTTTTGGGGATCATTGGTGTCGCCTCGCTTGTCGGGCCGATCCCAGTTGCCGCTGAAATTCTGACCTTTGACCTTTGGGTGATGCTGGCAGCTTCGCTTCTGATCATTCCTTATGTGTTCTGGCGCTGGAAATTTGGCCGCCTTACTGGTCTGGCTTTCTCAGCGCTTTACATCATTTATATTGTAATGGTGCTCATCTAAGCGGAGGCGCATATGACTGCATTGGTAACGGGCGCCGCCCGGCGGCTGGGCCGCGCTATGGCGCTGGGTCTTGCAGAGGCGGGCCATGATGTTGCGGTTCACTATGCCGGGTCTAAGGATGACGCTGACGACACAGTTGCAGCGCTCAAAGCGCTTGGTGTGAATGCTGTGGCCCTCCAAGCTGATTTGACACAAGAGGAGGAAACGCAAGCGCTGCTGCCACGTGCAGCCGAAGCCCTTGGCGCGCCGATTACGCATTTGATCAACAATGCCTCGATCTTTGAATATGACACCTTAGAAACGGCCAGCCGCGTCAGCTGGGACCGGCATATCGAGTCGAACCTGCGTGCGCCTTTTGTTTTGACCCAAGCGCTTGCCGCGCAAATCCCTGATCCGGACCTGGATGAAAACAGGGAGCCGTTGGCCAAGGGATTGATCGTCAATATGATCGATCAAAGAGTGCGCAAGATAACTCCTGAATTCATGAGCTACACAATTGCCAAAATGGGCCTTTGGGCCTTTACGCGAACGTCGGCCCAAGCGCTTGCGCCGAAGGTGCGGGTCAATGCGATCGGGCCGGGGCCAACTTTGATCGGCGCACGGCAAAGTGAGACTCACTTCCTGCGGCAGCGTCAGAACACCGTTTTGGGGCGTGGTGCGGATGAAGAGGGCATCGTTGATGCCTTGATGTATTTGGTCAACGCCCGCGCCGTAACGGGACAGCTGATCTGCGTGGATGGCGGACAACACCTTGGATGGCAAACGCCCGATATTTTAGGGGTTGAGTAGCCCTCTCGCGGTCTCATTTTTGAAAAAAAACTGACTTGTCCACCGTTAACGTTAAGGTAACAACAGTATTACAGTTCCGTGAATTCCCCTGATGCATCGTTAACGAATATATTTTTTCGCTTTAAGATCAGTTACTTAAAATATCGCCTAAAAAATAGGCAAACTGATGAAATGAGCCAAAAACAACGAAAAATTCGGGATGCCAAGGTTTTATCCTAAAGGTTATCCACAGATTCCGTGGACAAGGTTTTTCTTGAACTCACTTCTGGGACGTTGCAGCCGAGATGGGAATCGATTCAACTAGGCCATGATGACCGAAACACACACAGAAACACCGCCCAAAGGGCATCAGGTGATCGCCGCGTATCTTAGACTGCTGGATAACTCTCCGGGGGTATACCGTATGCTCGATGCGCAATCGCGGGTCTTGTATGTGGGCAAAGCACGGAACCTGAAAAAGCGAGTCTCGAACTACGCTAAACCTACCGGCCATTCACCGCGCATCGCCCGGATGATCTCGGAAACCACCGAGATGATGTTTCTGACGACTAAAACCGAGACGGAAGCGTTGCTGCTTGAACAAAACCTGATCAAGCAATTGAAGCCTCATTACAACGTGCTGCTGCGTGACGATAAAAGCTTTCCTAACATCCTTGTCAGCCGCGCCCATGACTTTGCGCAGATCAAAAAGCATCGCGGCGCGAAAAAAGAGAAGGGCAATTATTTCGGACCCTTCGCCAGCGCCGATGCGGTAAACCGGACGCTCAACCAGCTGCAAAAAGTATTTCTGCTGCGCAATTGTTCGGACGCGACCTTTGATGCGCGCACGCGCCCTTGCTTGCTGTTTCAAATCAAACGTTGCTCGGCGCCATGTGTCGGGTTGATCTCGGCCGAGGATTACGCCGCATCCGTTGCAGATGCCGAGCGTTTTTTGAAAGGCGACAACAGCGAGGTGCAACAAAAGCTGGCCGCCGATATGCAGGCTGCGTCTGATGAGATGGAGTTTGAACGCGCCGCATCCATTCGCGACCGGATCAAGGCGCTTACTATGGTACAGGGCGTGCAAGGTATTAACCCGCGCGGGGTGAAAGAGGCTGACGTGATCGCATTGCATATGGAAGGCGGGCAGGCCTGTGTGCAGGTGTTCTTTATCCGCGCCAACCAAAACTGGGGTAATCGCGATTTCTATCCACGAACCGGCGCAGGGGCGGACGAGCCTGAAGTGCTTGAGGCGTTTTTAGGCCAATTCTACGACACGAAGGATCCGCCAAAGCAGGTAATCCTAAGCCACGAGATTGAAAACCCGGACCTGATGGCCGAGGCACTTGCTGAAAAGCTGGGCCGCAAGGTTGAGATTTTAGTGCCACAGCGCGGTGAAAAGGCCGAGCTGATCGAGGGTGCGACCCGCAACGCACGCGAGAGCTTAGCCCGCAAGATGAGCGAAGCCGCAACGCAGACGCGGCTTTTGAAAGGCTTGGCCGAGGCGTTTGACCTCGACGCGCCACCCGCCCGGATCGAGGTTTATGATAACAGCCACATTCAAGGCACCAATGCCGTTGGCGGAATGATCGTGGCCGGACAAGATGGATTTCTGAAAAGCCAATATCGCAAGTTCAATATCAAGGGCGAAGATCTAACGCCCGGTGATGACTTTGGCATGATGAAAGAGGTTTTGAACCGCCGGTTTAAGCGTCTGCTCAAAGAGGACCCGGACCGGAAAACCGAGGCTTGGCCAGATCTGCTGTTGATTGACGGTGGCGCTGGCCAGGTGAGTGCCGTGGGCGAGATTTTGGGAGATCTTGGGGTTGAGGATGTCCCGTTCATTGGCGTTGCAAAAGGGGTCGACCGCGACCACGGTAAGGAAGAGTTCTACCGGCCCGACCAGCGCGCCTTTGCCCTGAAACGCAATGATCCGGTGCTCTATTTCGTTCAACGCTTACGCGACGAGGCGCATCGCTTTGCGATCGGCACTCATCGGGCGAAACGCGCCAAGGCCATTGGCGCAACCCCATTGGATGATGTGCCCGGCGTTGGGGCCACCAGAAAGCGCGCCCTGTTGACGCATTTCGGAAGCGCAAAGGCCGTGTCACGCGCCGCTTTGGCAGACTTAAAAGCCGTCGATGGAATCTCGGATGCTTTGGCTGAAACGATCTATGATTATTTCCATGAAAAGGGGTAATTAAGGCGATTGAAGCCGTTGCGTATCCGGCCATCCGCTGCGTCGTGATTGGGACACAGCTGGCCCTTTGGCGCTATTGTGCGAAGAAGAAGTGATCGGGGCGCGTCAGAGCGGCTCTGGCATCGCGCCATTAACCCGGCTACATCTGTCGTTATGCAATGGAACCTGCCAAATACTCTGACCGTCTTTCGACTGATCGCAGCGCCCGGTGTGGCGTTGATCTTTTTCCTTTTGCCGCATCCCTATGCTGACTGGGTTGCGCTGTGTCTTTTTGTTGGGGCGGCTGTAACGGATTGGCTGGATGGCTATCTTGCACGCCTCTGGAGGCAACAATCACGCTTTGGCGCTATGCTGGACCCGATTGCCGACAAGGCGATGGTGGTGATCGCGCTGGCCACCTTGATGGGGCTTTTTGGTTTTAACACATGGATGATCATCCCAGTCGCGGCGATTTTGTTCCGCGAGGTTTTTGTGTCCGGGCTGCGCGAATTTCTTGGCGATACCGCAGGGACGCTAAAAGTCACCAAGATGGCGAAATGGAAGACAACATTGCAGATGGTCGCTATTGCCGTTTTGTTTTCCTACGGGATTTTTGAGCATCATTTTGGGATGGCCGTGATCGGCATGTCTCCCGAGATTGTAGCCGGAATTTTCGCAGGCGAGGTGGAAGACCAGTTTCATCTGGTTGCCCTTCAGCAAGGCGCGCAATGGGCCTATTGGGGCGGTGCTGCAATTCTGTGGGTGGCAGCGGGGCTGACGGTTCTGACTGGTGTGGATTACCTGATTAAGGCGATGCCTTACCTCAAGGATGACAACGATGATTGAGCTGAGATATTTCGCGTGGCTGCGGGAACGCGTGGGCACAGGGCACGAACGCTATGAAACCGAAGCCAGCACCGTGGCTGACCTTATTGCCGAACTCAGCGCGCGGGATGAAGGCTATGCCTATGCGTTCTCCGATTTAGGATCGATCCGCGCTGCGGTTGACCAGGATCTGGTCGAGCTGGATGCGCCAATTTCTGGTGCGAAGGAAGTGGCCTTCTTTCCTCCTATGACCGGCGGGTAGCCAATGGAAATCCGCGTTCAGCCCGAGAGATTCGATATGGGAGCCGAGCTTAACCGGTTCTCTGCAGCGCAAGATGGCGCCGGCGCTATCGTAAGCTTTTCTGGCATCGTTCGGGATGTCGCTTCCGGCGATCTAAGCGTCATGGAGATCGAGCACTACCCGGGCATGACCGAAAAGGCGCTGGCCAAAATCGGCGCCGAAGCGATTGCGCGCTTCTCTTTGTCTGATGCGTTTATTCTGCATCGTTTTGGCAAGCTGGCCGCCAATGAACCTATCATGATGGTTCTAACAGCCGCGCGTCATCGCGATATGGCGTTTCAGGGGGCAGAGTTTTTGATGGACTACCTGAAATCCCGCGCGCCCTTCTGGAAAAAAGAGATTACTACCAAGGGCGATGCGGATTGGGTCGACGCAAAAGACGTTGATGAAGTCGCGTTAAAACGCTGGTCCACGTGACGCTGCACTGATCTCAAAACTTGTCCGTGGCAACAGGCCCGCGCGACGGGCCCCAAAAGGGGCCACAAGCAAGGGCCTTTCCCCTTCGGCCCGAGGGCCGTCAGGCCATTCGGCAGTGCCTAAGCGTTGTTGTGCTGCTGCTCAACATAAACACGCAGCTCTTCGGCTTCGCGCCGCGCCTCGCGCAACCCGTCCATCGCAGCGCGCAATTCGGCTTCGGTCTGCGTGATCTGGTTGGTCAGCTCAGCTTCGCGATGCTGCAAATAGGTGATTGCCTGGTCGCGGGTTTCTTCTGCGTCATGCAGGGCCTTCGCCATTTCTTCCATCTCATTGAGATCACCGCTAGCCACACGGGTGAGGCGGTGGACCAGCCAATTGGCAAACCAGCCCAGACAGAATGCCACAAACAAGATGATGGCGATCACGATCACAAATTCGGTGCGGTTCATTGGTTATCCCCTTCGCCCTCAGGCGCCTCATCTTCTTCTTCGGGCACAAGCCCCTCTGGCCGCATAACAGGACGCGGGGCGTCGGCAAGCAAGGCCGCACGGGCTTCGGCAGCTTCAACAGCCTCCCGTTCGGCCAAATCGGCAACCAACATAAATTCGATACGGCGATTGGTCTCGCGGCCTTCGTCATCTTCATTATCTGCGATGGGCCGCGTTTCCCCATAGCCTTGTGCGCTCAGGTTGCTCGTCAAAATCCGGCGCGCCAGAAGGCCGTTCAAAACCGCATCGGCGCGGTTTTGACTCAATCGCAGGTTCATCTCTTCGCGGCCTTGGCTGTCTGTATGCCCGCCAATTTCCATTTCAACATGGCTGCAATCGCGGAACACTTCGGCCAATTGGTCCAAAATCGCGCCAGCGGCCTCGTTAATCTCGACCGATCCGGGATCAAAAGTGATCTTGGTCTGCTCCAAGATCGCGTTTACCCGGTCAAGGCATTGTTGATCGGAGGGTGTCCCGGAAAGCGGGTTCAGAAGCGGGTTGTACTCGACTGAAATCTCAAAGCTCTCCGCTGCGCCCAAATGGTCGCTCAGAAGCTGCGTCAACTCGCTTGTCGCCTCCTCGCTGCCGGAATTGCCGCTGATGATCACCGTCTCGGGTTCAACTGTCAAAGAGCCGTTATGCAGCTCTGACAAAGCTTCAAGCCCGGCCAAAACGCGCAAGGCCCATCCAACCGGCAGATCTTCATCCGTGCGGGTCGCCAGATAGGTGTCGTCGCGCCCAAAGAGGGAAACTGCATAGGCTTCGACCGCTTCTGTGATGCGATCATCCGGCAGCCGGCCCCGCAGTTGCACATAGCCTTCAGGGCTGCGGGTCGCTGAAAAGCTGGGTGGGCCATCATCGCCGGATTCCTCGGGCGTTTCAGGCAAAACAGCATGGAGCGAAAAGACATCGGGCAGGGCAGCGTCAAGTTCACCCACGACCCGGTCAAACAGATCCGCCGATGTGCCTTCTGCTACAACAAGTGTCACGTCGGCATCCGAGAAAGTAATGACAGCTTGTTCGAAACGCGCTGTTGCTGCAATCGCTTCTTCTGCGGCTGCGGCCCAGGTCGTTGTTGGAACCCCTAGGCCGATCCGGCAGCTTTCCGCGCCTGTCAGGCCAGCTTGGCGAGCAGCTTCCAAAATGCGTTCGCGATCTGCTTCGGTTCCGGCCGAGCAGGCCTCGAAACGGGTGGCGGTCGGCGAAACGGAAAAGCGCAGGGAAAAGGGTGTAATAACCGGCCGGGGGGCCGAGATGTCGAGGATAAGCTCAATCTCGTCGGGCTGGTTGTCTTGAAGCAGCGCCTCCCAACGGGCCTTTTCAACCGGGCTGCCTGAAACCGCTTCGACGACGACCTGCCCTTGGTAAACCGAAACTTTGGCGCGCGGCAATTCGCTTAGGGCGAAAAGGCCAAATTCAACCGCTTCATGCCAGCCTTCCGGAACCGGGAATTCAGCAGTCTCCACCATATTGGCGACATCCAGCCCCGGCGTGAATTCTGCAATGGATGAGGTCAGGCGCGATTCGCCAGATCCTGTCGGGACCAATCCAATGAGGGACACACCTTCACCATTGCGCAGCATTTCAATTGAAAACTCTGGCGCGATTATGCCTTCGGGGTCCAGCACGGTCATATGATCGACAACCCGATCGGGATCAATCAACGCGTTGGCGCGGCGAATGGCCCGAAAGCGTGTCGCCTCATCCGGGGCGGTGCCGCTGAGCGAAACCAACAAACCGTCCGCCTCAACACCGACCCAATCAAGCCCTTCTTCACGCATGGCAAATTCGATGTCTTCGACCGATTGGCGTTCAATCGCGCGCGCACCCACTTCGGCAACAATCAAGCTTGCGCCAGCAGCACAAAGAAAGGCGACAATAGCAACGATGGGATAGGTTTTTCGCATGCGGTTTTTTCAGGCCTGCAATTTGGTTTCCATAGGCTTTAACGAGTTGCGCCTTGGCGTTCAATCAAACGAAGGCTGCGACGGCAAAAAACAGCACAGGAATAAAGCCCGCGTCGCGATTTGACCAGAAAAGGCGCTTACAAAGCTCAGGATCATCGATATCAAGCCGTCCCAGCTGCCACGTCAGGTGCCAGCCAAGCCCCCATGCCGCCATCAGCGCCATTGCCAAAGCCAGAATGGAAGCGCCTGGCGTCATTGCAAGGATAATTCCGCCCGCCATCAGCAAGACAGTGGCCATCATAAAACCACGCAGCCAAGGCTTCGTGTTTTCGCCAAAAAGGCGCGCCGTGGATTTCACACCGATCAGCGTGTCATCCTCTTTGTCCTGATGCGCATAAATCGTGTCGTAGAATAGCGTCCATGCAACCCCGGCCAAATAAAGTAGAACTGGCGGCCATCCGAGGGTTCCGAAATGTGCGACCCAGCCCAATAGCGCACCCCAGTTGATAGCGAGGCCCAAAAACACCTGCGGCCACCATGTAAAGCGTTTGGCAAAGGGGTAGATCGCCACCGGGATCAGCGCCGCGGCGCCCAACAAGATCGTTGCCCAGTTAAATGTCAAAAGAACAAGCAACGCGATGGCGGCTTGTAGGACCATCCAAATATAGGCTTGGCGAAGGCTAAGTTGGCCCGAGGGCAGGGGGCGCGACTTTGTCCGGTCAACTTCTGCGTCAATGTGACGGTCGGTGATATCGTTCCACGAGCATCCCGCGCCTCGCATCAAAAAAGCGCCGATTGTGCAGCCAATCATGAACCAAAGGTCGGCCCGCGTGAACTGATCCGCAGCCGCGGCCAACAGAACCGACCACCAACACGGCGCCAGCAGCAACCATGTGGCTGCCGGGCGATCCATCCGCGAAAGGCGTAGGTAAGGCCGCATCGCTTGTGGTGCGTAACTATCGACCCAATTGCCGGGTGCAGCGTCTTTTACTTGCCCCTCTGGCCTTTCATTCATGCCGGTCATATGGTCCGCCTCATGTCAAACCGCGCGAAAATACGTCTCTTCGTAGAGCATCCTTTAGGGGAAGAGCAAAGCGTTCCTCTGTCGCGGGAGGCCGCGCATTACCTTTTTGGCGTCATGCGGCAGAAAACCGGCGGCGAGGTTGCGCTCTTCAACGGACAAGACGGCGAATGGACGGCCACAATCGTGGAAGCCGGAAAACGCGGCGGCGTGCTGGAATGCAAGGTGCAAGCCGCGCCCCAGCAAGATCCGCCTGATTTATGGCTGCTCTTTGCGCCGATCAAAAAAGCGCGGACAGATTTTATCGTTGAAAAAGCCGCTGAACTGGGTGCGTCCCGTATTTGCCCGGTGCAATCCGACTTTACCAATTCCGAGCGCATCCGGCAGGACCGGCTGCAAGCCCACGCGGTTGAGGCTGCGGAACAATGTGGTGGAACTTTTGTGCCGCCCGTGGATGCGCTTCAAAAGCTTTCGGCCGTTTTGGCAAGCTGGCCAGAAGATCGCGATTTGATTTTTTGTGACGAGGCGCTTGCTGGCGAAGGGGCCGCTCTGTCGCAAGGAAGCGGCCCGGTGGCGATCCTTATAGGCCCAGAGGGCGGGTTTTCGGACAAAGAACGCGGGCAAATAGCCGCAATGCCGCAAGCGCAGGCCATCAGCCTCGGCCCCCGGATATTGCGGGCCGATACCGCTGCGGTGGCCGCGCTCACATTGGTACAAACCGCGAGGGGCGACTGGTGACCGGCTTTATCCGTCCTGAGGCGCGCGCTGCGATCTGGCGGTGGCGCGAAGTGATCGTTGGCGGAGTGCTTGCTGCAATCGGGCTTTGGTGGGCCCTGCAGCCGCTTGGCCCCGTGCTGCTTTCAACGGCCATCGTCACGATCGGGCTTGGTGCGGCGATCATCTTCACCGGCATTCAGCGCCTGCGGTTTCGTCTGGGCGGCGGCGGACCCGGCGTCGTGCAGGTCGATGAAGGCCGCGTGACGTATTTTGGCCCGCTGGATGGCGGTTCGATTGATGTTGAAGAGATGGCGCTATTGGCGTTGGACCATCAAAGTCGCCCAACCGTCTGGATTTTGGAACAACCCGGCCAACCGCGTCTTCACATCCCTGTGACCGCAGAGGGCGCTGAGGCGCTATTTGATGCGTTCTTGCGGTTGGATGGTTTGGAAACAGACCGAATGCTAAGCTCAATGCAATCAAAACGACGAGAAATGCTTGTGATCTGGCGCAGGGGGACCAGCGCAGATCTGCAGATCCCTCTTAATTGACACTCGGAAGAAATCCTCTCATCAAGGGCGTCTTACAGGCCTGACAGGCAGCGCGAGGAGCAGCCCCCATGTCCATCCCTCAATCCGGTGGCGGTCCCATCGAAAACCCTCAGCAAATGGCCGAATATCTTGAGGATGGGTGCAAGCCGAAATCCGAATGGCGCATCGGCACCGAGCACGAAAAATTTGGGTATTGCAAAGATTCGCTGATGCCGCTGCCTTTCGAAGGCCAGCGGTCGATCCGGGCCGTTCTGGAAGGTCTGCGCGACCGCCATGGATGGGAGCCAGTGACAGAAGGCGACAATCTGATCGGCCTGACCAAAGACGGCGCAAATGTCAGCCTTGAGCCGGGCGGGCAGCTTGAATTGTCAGGTGCACCGCTTGAGACCATCCACCAGACATGTGACGAGGTGAATGCGCATCTGAAAGACGTGAAGGATATTGCTGACGAAATTGGCGTTGGTTTTATCGGCCTTGGCGCGGCCCCAATCTGGGCGCAGGACGACATGCCGCTGATGCCTAAAGGCCGTTACAAGTTGATGGATGGCTACATGCAAGATGTGGGCACCATGGGCACAACCATGATGCGCCGGACCTGCACTGTTCAGGTCAATCTTGATTTCGCATCCGAGGCGGACATGGTGCAAAAGCTGCGTGTTGCCTTGGCCCTGCAGCCGGTTGCCACCGCCCTATTCGCCAATTCGCCGTTTTTGGACGGCAAACCCAATGGTCATAAAAGCTGGCGCAGTCGTGTTTGGCGGGATCTGGATGCGGATCGCACGGGTATGCTGCCTTTCGTGTTCGAAGATGGGTTTGGGTTCGAGGCATGGGTCGATTACGCGCTCGATGTGCCGATGTATTTTGTCTATCGCGACGGGCAATATATCAACGCGCTTGGCCAGAGCTTCCGTGATTTTCTGAAAGGCAAACTGCCAGCGCTGCCGGGCGAAACCCCGACACTCAGCGATTGGGCGGATCATCTGACAACGGTCTTCCCAGAAGCGCGGATCAAGAAGTTCATCGAAATGCGGGGCGCCGATGGTGGCCCTTGGCGACGCCTTTGTGCGCTGCCTGCCTTTTGGGTTGGGCTGATGTATGACCAAAGCTCGTTGGATGCCGCTTGGGATTTGGTCAAAGGCTGGTCCGCTGAGCAGCGTGAAGCGCTGCGCGTTGCAGCGTCTGAGGGCGGGTTGCAAGCCGAAGCTGGCGGACTAAAAATGCATGATTTGGCGCGTGAAGTTGTGGCAATTGCCGAGGCCGGTTTGAAAGCCCGCGCACGCCCCGGCGCTGGTGGAATGATCCCCGATGAGACGCATTTCCTCAACGCGCTGAAGGAATCGCTCGAAAGTGGGAAGGTGCCTGCCGACGAGCTGCTGGATGCCTATCACGGCGAATGGGATGGCGATCTTTCCCGAATTTACGGGCAATTTAGCTACTAATATCTTCAGAAAAAAGGTTTTTGTTGAGATTTTTCTCGGGAATGGCATCATGAAGCCGCCAATTTCGGCTTCATAATTCCGAGGACACCCTATGCGCGATTTCTTTATCAATTCCCTTGAAAAACTCATCACCGTCATTGTCGTCTTGATGATCGTAGGCGTGCTAATCGCCGCGGTCGTTTCGATGTTTAGCGCACAGGGCGGCTTTTTGTTGGGCGTCGGAGTTTTGATTTTTGGCGGGCTTTACGTCATCCTGATGGGCGGGATGATGTACCTCTTCTTGGGCATTTATCATAATACCAAGCGTACTGCAGAACTGCTGGAAAGCCGCGCCGGTTAAGATTGCACACGAAGGCACATTACAAAATCAATCACCTTCCCTGCGGGCATTTCGCAGGGAAAAAGTTTTGCTCCTGATTGAGTGCGATACAGGTTCATACTGATATAGCCCGTGCCGCCCAGCTCTTCCGCGACCAGCTTTTGACTGCCGCCTCCAGCAAATTCAGACTTCACGGCAACAAAAGTCTTTCCTTGCGCGACGCAGCGAAACCCACCGAATGGCAAGGCGTCGAAAGCCGTTAGAAAGCCTTGGGAAAGATCAGGTTTTTCGGCCAATCCGTGGTTCCTCACCGCGCAACAGGCGTTCGATATTCGGGCGGTGACGGATGAAAACCAGTACTGCGAGCAATGCGGTCATCAATGCCGCTTCGGGCATTCCGAGCACAGCGATCCAGATCGGCGCAAGGGCGGCCGCAATCAAAGCGGACAGCGACGAGATGCGGAAAAGCCCGGCTGCGATCAGCCATGTCAGGCACGCAGCCAAACCGGCCGGCCAGAAAAGGGCCAGCAATGTGCCAAGGAAGGTCGCGACGCCTTTGCCGCCTTTGAACTTCAAATAGATTGGAAAGCAATGACCTAGAAATGCGGCAAAGCCCGCGACTTGGGCCGCATCTTCGCCCAGCAAGGCACGCGCGATCAGAACCGCTGCGCCGCCTTTACCCGCGTCGAGAACCAGCGTTAGCGCGGCGGCCAGTTTGTTTCCTGTGCGCAGCACATTGGTTGCGCCGATATTACCGGATCCAATCGCCCGGATATCGCCAAGTCCAAAAACCCGCGCCATCACAAGCCCAAAGGGGACCGAGCCCAAAAGATACCCCGCCAGCCCGGCCAGCGCCAAAAGACCTGGTCCGTTTGTCAGCTCGGGGATCATGCCGAGATCCGATCGAAAACAAGATCGCCGCTGACAATAGTCTTTAGGACTTTGCCTTGCATCAGATGTTCATCAAATGGTGTGTTTTTTGATTTCGACCTCAGGGTCCCGCGGTTCAGTTTGAATGGCGCGTCGGGGTCAAACAAAACCAAATCCGCCGGCGCGCCAACGTCCAAGCGACCTTGCGCAAGGCCCAGCCGGTCTGCCGGGTTAAGCGCCATCGCGCGGAAAAGCTGGGGCAGGCTGAGATCGCCGGAATGATAAAGGCGCATCGCGGCAGGTAGAAGCGTTTCTAGCGCAACGGCGCCGCTAGCGGCAGCCTCATAAGGAAGGCGCTTGGATTCTTCATCCTGCGGGGTGTGAAAGCTGGAAATGACATCGATCGATCCATCAGCGACCGCGGCAACCATCTCCTTGCGGTCGTCTTCACTGCGCAATGGAGGTTTAACCTTAAAAAAGGTCCGGTAATCGCCGACATCAAATTCGTTTAACGTCAGATGATGAATTGAGATGCCAGCAGTTACATCGAGCCCGCGGGCTTTTGCCTGCCGAAGGGCTGGCAGAGCGATTGCAGTCGACAGGCAATCGGCATGATAGCGCGCGCCAGTCATCTCGACCAAAGCGAGATCACGTTCGAGCCCCATTCGTTCGGCAATCGGAGAGACAGCCGGTAGCCCCTTGAGCGAAGCAAACTTGCCTGATGTGACGGCTGCGCCGTCGCTTAGTCCCGGATCTTGCGGATGGGCGATGATCAAGGCGCCCAGGCTGCGCGCATAGGTCATGGCGCGGGACAGGACTTTGGTCGTCGCCGTAACGGCATCGCAATCCGTAAAGGCAACCGCACCGGCATCCATCAAGAACCCGATCTCGGTCATCTCGCGCCCTTTGCGGCCCTTTGTCAAAGCGGCCATGGGCAGGACACGCACCGGGCTAACCTGCTCGCCGCGGCGGCGAACAAACTCCAGAACTTCAGGCGTGTCGATGGCCGGATCTGTATCAGGCCGCGTTACCATCGTGGTTACGCCGCCGGCCGCCGCAGCGGCGCCAGCTGTGCGGATGGATTCCTTGTGACGCTCCCCCGGTTCGCAGGTTTTCACGCCGATATCGACGATGCCGGGTGCAAGACAGGCCCCGCCTGCATCGATTATGTCGCTGCCGGTCACGTCTGGTGCGGCGCCGTGGCCCTTGTCAGCAATCACGCCGTCCTGCACCAAAAGCCAGCCAAGGGCATCGGTGTCGGCGCTCGGGTCGATCAGACGTGCATTGGTAATAAGAAGCGATGTCATCTGGTCTTGCTTTCCTTGTCTCGGGCGCGCGCCCGCAGGTCACTGCGCGCTTGATCCAAAAGGCTATAAACCCGGCGCGGATCGTCTATCTGTACAAACCCGACCGGACCGGATTGCGTGCGGCGTGCCGTTCTGCGTTGGGATTGCGCAAATATGACCGAGCCGGGACTTCCGTCTTCTAAGGTAAGGCGCGGCATATCGCGGATTTTGTAGCTTTCTAACGTGCGCTTGCCAAAGGCGTTGCGGGCGATAAACGCTTGGCGGCTGGTCAGCGTGTAATAGGTTTGGCTGCGCAGATACGCCTCAAAAATCAACCTTCCACCCAGCATCCAAAGCCCCATCAAAAGAAAGGGCACACCGAAGAGCGGAAAGAACCGAAACGGGAAGGGGATGTTCGACGCACCGGACATCATCTGCGCGGCCATGGCGATCCAAAAAAGCGAGAACCCCGTAAAGAACGCGCCCATCAGGGTTTGGGGGTTAAAAAGACCCCTTAGGTCAATGCGCGAATTGGGTTGGCCCTGCCAGAGGATTTCTTCACCCTCCGCGATCAGCCCTTCCCATCCCGACGCAATATTGCTCACACCATTACCCCTTGGGGTTTACGGGCAGCGCGCAGGTTTCGGGCCAGAAGGTCCATCGCAGCCATCCGCACAGCAACGCCCATTTCCACCTGCTCCTGAATGACCGAGCGGTTGATGTCATCGGCGATTGTGCCGTCAATCTCGACGCCGCGATTCATTGGGCCGGGATGCATGACGATGGCATCAGGTTTGGCGAGGGCCAGCTTTTCGGCGTCCAGCCCATAGCGGTGATAATATTCGCGTTCGGACGGAATAAAGCCGCCATCCATACGCTCACGCTGAAGGCGCAGCATCATGACGACGTCGGAATCTTTCAGCCCCTCTCGCATGTCATCATAAACCTCGACGCCCCAATCTGCTGCGCCAGAGGGTATCAAGGTTGGCGGACCAACCAATTTGACGCGGTTTTCCATCTTACCCAGCAGGTGGATGTTCGACCGGGCCACGCGGCTATGGGCGATGTCCCCGCAAATCGCAATATTGAGGCGGTGCAGGCGACCCTTGGCGCGGCGGATGGTCAATGCATCCAAAAGCGCCTGTGTTGGGTGTTCATGCTTGCCGTCACCTGCATTCAGTACCGCGCAATTGACCTTTTGCGCCAAAAGATCGACCGCGCCCGAATGAGGGTGGCGCACCACCAAAAGATCAGGATGCATGGCATTCAGCGTCAACGCAGTATCAATAAGGGTCTCACCCTTTTTGACCGAGCTGGTTTGCATCGCCATGTTCATCACATCGGCGCCCAGTCGTTTGCCTGCTATTTCAAAGCTGGCTTGGGTCCGGGTCGAGTTCTCGAAGAACATGTTGATCTGGGTTAGCCCGCGCAGCGCGTCGCTGGATTTTGCGTCCGACCGCTCTTTCTCGGCGTAAATATCAGCGAGATCGAGAATAGTGGTGATATCGGACTGCGACAGGGGCTCGATCCCCAAGAGGTGACGTTGTGCAAAACTCATCGACCAACCTTTTTTCGCGTCATCTTGCGCGGGCTTATAGCAAAGGTAGGCGTGCTCGCAAGTCAGAGCGGCTTTCGCATCATCACCTTGTTGCCATCACGCGCCGTGATGGCCCAGCCCAAATGGGTATAAAGCCCGATATTCCCCGTCAGGTCTTTATGGGTCGCAAGGCGCAGTTCGGTGGCGCCAGCCTCTCTCGCGGCCTCCTCGGCGTGTTGGATCAAAGCCTTGCCAAGGCCCAGCCCAGTTGCGGCCGGTGTAAGCGCCAGGTTTTCGATCTGCGCCCAACCTTGTCCGACCCGCACAACTATGCCGCCCAGAAGGCGTTCATCTTTTTCGGCGACAAAAACAGTTGCATCACGAATGGCCTGATCGATGCCTTCGGAAACGGGCGGTAAGTTCAGGTCCATGTTGTCATACACCGCATAGGCCGCGCGGATTGCATCCGTCAATTGCGGCGCGTCGTGAAAGGTAGCGGGGCGAATGGTGGCTGTCATGCGCGTGAATCCTGTGAAGTCGCTTTGGGGCAAACGGCCCTAAACCGCGAGCACCGAAGCATAGGGGCATTTACCTGGCTCACAAGGGCGCATAGCTTGGCCGCATGAACGCGATCCCCGATTTTGATTCCGCTTTGGATATGCTGGCTTGGCAGGTTGAACTTGGCGCCGACGAGGCGATCGAGGAGGAACCTGTCAATCGCTACGACTTGCCCGAGGCCGCGCCGAAGGCCAATTTGAAGGCACCTACGCCAAGCCAGCAGCCAGTTATTCACAAAGAAGAAGATATCGATGCGGTGGTTGAGGCGCGCAAAGCGGCGGCCTCTGCCGGGTCCTTGGAGGCGTTGGCGAGCGCAATGCAGGCGTTCCCGCATTGCGAGTTGCAACGCGGCGCGCAGAATTTCGTGTTTGCCGATGGGCTTGCTGCGGCTCGGGTGATGGTGGTGGGCGAAGCGCCGGGACGCGACGAGGATATTCAGGGCAAGCCTTTCGTGGGCCGCGCGGGGCAGCTTCTGGACCGGATGTTTGACGCCATTGGGCTATCCCGCCAGGCCGAGGACGCTAAAGACGCGCTCTATATCACCAACATCTTACCGTGGCGTCCGCCACAAAACCGCGACCCAAGTCCCGAAGAGATGGCGATGATGCTGCCTTTCGTGAAGCGCCACATAGAGCTGGCCGCGCCAGAAGTGCTTGTGTTGATGGGGAATATTTCATGTCACGGCCTGCTAGGCCGGCGCGGCATTACACGCCTTCGCGGTCATTGGCAGGATGTGGCGGGGCGCTCCGCAATGCCGATGTTCCACCCCGCCTATTTGCTTAGAAACCCCGTTATGAAACGTGAGGCATGGGCGGATTTGCTCGAAATCAAAGCAAGGTTAAAATCGTAAATGCGTTTGCTGGCTTTCTCAGATTTGCATCATTCCCGGACCCGAGCCGAAGATCTGGTTTCTGAAAGCGAAGGGGCTGATCTGGTGCTTGGCGCTGGGGATTTTTGTAATATGCGCCAAAATTTGCCCGAGGCGATGAACTTGTTGGTGGGTCTTGGTGCCCCGATGGTGGTCGTGCCCGGCAATGCAGAAAGCGCCGATGAACTGAAAGACGCGTCACATGCAGGAACAACAATATTGCACGGTAGTGAAGCAACCTTTCAGGGGCGTCGTATATTTGGTTTGGGTTATGCTGTGCCCGTTACGCCTTTTGGCAGTTGGTCCTGTGATCTGACCGAGGCCGCTGCCGATCAGATGCTAAGCACGTGCGATGCCTGCGATATTCTTGTCACCCATTCACCGCCCAAGGGCGTCGCGGATCTAACGTCGGCGGGGCAGTCGGTTGGCTCAACCGCCATTCTTGCCGCGATCGAGCGTTTGCAACCAAAGCTTGCGCTTTGTGGGCATATCCATGACAGCTGGGGTCAGACGGGCCTGATCGGCACCACGAAGGTGGTTAATCTTGGCCCGACCCCGAACTGGTTTGAGGTTTAAGTCATGACAATAGATTTTCTGACGTTTCTTGCCTTTATTCCCGCGGCTGTCGCTTTGGTTCTGACGCCGGGAAATGACATGATGTTTTGCCTTGCCCAAGGGATGCGCAGCGGTCCGCGCGCTGCAATAGCGGCCTCTGCTGGCGTGTCGACGGGCGGTATGATCCACGCGACACTTGCTGGTCTTGGTCTTGGCGTTTTGATTCAAAGCTTTCCTTGGGTATTTGGTGCGATCCGCTGGGGCGGCGTTGCCTATTTGCTGTTCCTTGCGTGGAAAACGCTAAACAGCCCACTTTCCGACGGGGACGCCCCAGCGACACGTCCCGGCCGGGCCTATCGGGACGGGGTAATCGTCAATCTGTCTAACCCCAAGGTCATCCTCTTCTTCCTGGCTTTCATTCCGCAATTCGTAAATGCCGAGGCACCGATCCTTGCGCAATTCCTGACCTTTGGCGGCATCATCTGTTTCGGTGCGTTTTTTGTGAATGGTGCGGTTGGCGTATTTGCAGGGCGTTTGGGACGGATCATGGCGCAAAACCATAGGGTTGAGTTGCGGCTCAGACGGGCGTCTGCTGGGATCTTCGCCGCGTTAGCCGCCCGCATCAGCTGGGAGGCCAGCCGCGGATGAGTCGGATCGATGAGAGCAAAACCTTTATCCCGACCCGCATTGCCTTGCTGACCGTCTCGGATACACGAGGATTTGATCAGGACGCGTCTGGAGACATTCTGCAGGGCCGCATTGAAGAGGCTGGGCACCAGTTAGCCGACCGCAAAATCCTTCGCGATGACCGCGATGAAATCGCCGCTCAACTGCGCCTATGGTGTGCCGATACTAACATCGATGTTGTTATCTCGACCGGGGGCACGGGCCTTACGGGCCGAGATGTCACGGTGGAGGCGCATCGTGATGTTTATGAAAAAGAAATTGATGCATTCGGCACAGTTTTCACCATGGTGTCCTTCCAAAAAATAGGCACATCCGCCGTGCAATCCCGTGCGACGGGGGGCGTGGCGAACGGAACCTACCTCTTTGCGCTGCCGGGCAGCAAAGGGGCGTGCAAAGACGCGTGGGACGAGATCCTGAAATGGCAGCTCGACTTTCGCCACATGCCTTGCAATTTCGTCGAAATTCTTCCGCGATTAGATGAACATCTGCGACGGAAATGAAAACTTCAAACGTGTAGGCCTTGCTTGGCCTTTTGGCTTGCAAGACTATCTAACACGTAACGCACGCAATAAAGGCCTGCATCTATGCGCTTTTTTACTCGCTCGGTCATCGGGCTATTCCTGTTTTGCACGACAGTTGGGCTGCTTTTTGTAGCCGCGTGGCAGATTAACGAGGCGCGCGTGTCGCAAGGCGAAGAACGTGGACGCCCCGGGCAAGCGCGCGAGCGTGTGTTCACAGCAGAAGTCACGACGCTTGAATTGCAGGATGCTGTGCCTGTTCTGACGGCGTTTGGAGAGCTTCGAAGCCGCCGCACACTTGAATTGCGCGCCCCGGCAGAAGGCACAGTTTTGGAACTTGCCGCTGGATTTGAAGAGGGGGGCGCGGTTGAGGCTGGTGCCTTTTTGCTGCGCATAGACCCCGCCGAGGCGCAATCAGCGTTGGACGTTGCGCAGGCCGATCTGAATGAAGATGAAAACAATCTGGCTGAGGCGGAAGCCGCCGTTATTTTAGCAGCAGAAGATGTCGGCGCCGCCCGCGTCCAGGCCGAACTACGCCACAATGCTTTGGCCCGCCAACAAGATCTGCTGGAGCGCGGTGTTGGCTCTGCAGTCGCGGTCGAAACCGCCGAACTGGCCGCTGCAGGCGCAGATCAGGCGATCTTGTCGCGCCGTCAGGCTTTGGCTGGTGCCGAGGCGAATTTGGATCAAGCGGCCAGTGCGCTGGAACGCAGCCGGATTGCGTTGGCACAGGCCGCGCGGGTTTTGGCGGAAACAGAATTGCGCGCTGAATTCTCGGGTGTTTTGTCGGATGTCGCCGTTGTTCAAGGCGGGCTTGTTAACCGCAACGAGCAGCTTGCAAGCTTGATTGACCCTGACGCTATCGAAGTCGCTTTTCGTGTGTCCACCGCCCAATATGCTCGGCTTTTGACAGATGAGGGTCGGTTGCCCGACGCCGATGTCACGGTCCTTTTGGATGTGTACGGTGCCGACCTATCTGCGCCAGCGCGACTGACCCGGGAAAGCGGGTCCGTGGCCGAGGGGCAATCTGGCCGTCTACTTTTCGCGGAGCTCACTGAGACACGCGGTTTTCGCGTTGGGGATTTTGTGACTGTGCAGTTGCAAGAGCCGGAATTGCGCAACGTCGCAATTGTCCCTTCAACGGCGTTGGACGCATTCAATCAAGTTCTAGTATTGGGAGAGAACGACCGTCTGGAAGAGGCGCAAGTGCAGCTGCTGCGCCGGCAGGGTGATGACATCATCATTCGCGCCCCGCCGCGTCTGGCAGGATCTGAAATTGTTGCAGTACGCGCGCCGGTTCTGGGCGAAGGTATCCGAATAAACCCCCTCAGGCCCACGCCCGCAGGCGCCCCGCAAATTGCCGAAGCGCCCGAGACCATCATTTTGGACCCTGAACGGCGCGCGCGCCTTGTCGCCTTTATCGAGGATACAAGTTTTATTCCCGAAGACGTCAAAGCGCGGATGCTTCTGCAATTACAGGAAGAAGAAGTTCCCATCCGAATGGTCACGCGGCTTGAAAGCAGGATGGGCGGATGAGACAGTTACCGGCAGGGGCGCAAGGCGTCATCTCGTATTTCACGCGCCACCGGACGGCGGCGAACCTACTTTTGGTCATCCTAATCGTTTTGGGTTTGATCTGCTTTCCCCGCATGCGAGCGCAATTCTTTCCCGATGTTGTTGTTGATAACGTCTCGGTCAGCGTACGCTGGGATGGCGCGGGGGCTGAAGATGTGGACCTTGCAATCGTCTCGGTCCTAGAGCCGGCATTGCTGTCGGTTGAAGGGGTCACAGATAGCAACGCAACCTCGCGTGAGGGCAGCGCGTCGATCCAGCTGGAGTTTGAACCGGGCTGGGACATGGCCCGCGCGGCAGACGATGTGCAGGTCGCTGTCGATGCAGTAACGACCCTTCCGGACGAGTCTGATGATCCGGTTGTAAGGCGCGGCACCTGGCGGGATCGGGTAACCGATGTTGTTGTGACGGGGCCGGTGGGTGTTGAACAACTGGGGCGGTTTGCCGATGAATTTACCATTCGGCTTTTTGACCAAGGCGTCACTCGCACAACCATCCGGGGCGTTGCTGCACCTGAGATCATAATCGAGGTGCCCTCGGTTGCGCTGATCCGCCACGATATTTCGATGGCTGAAATTGCCGCGGCAATTGCGGCCGAGGCCGAAAGCTCGCCCGCAGGCGACGTGACCGGTGCAAATGCACGCGTACGAACCGGCGTGGCCAGACGATCGGCAGTCGATATCGCCGCGATTGTACTTAGGAATGGCGATGACGGCTCGACCTTGTTGGTGGGCGATGTTGCCGATGTTCTTGAAGGCGGGATTGACCGAAATCGCGCTTACTATGTCGGCGAAAACCCGGCCATTTCGATCCGCGTGGATCGGTCTGATCGAGGCGATGCGATTGCTATCCAAGAAAGCGTGGAAGCGGTCGCTGCCGAAATGCAGCTGACTCTGCCCGAAGGCGTCGAATTGCAACTCATCCGGACACGAGCCGAGGCGATCACGGGCCGCCTCAATCTGCTGATGGATAACGGGTTGATGGGGTTGGCGCTGGTTGTCGGGCTGCTGTTCTTATTCCTAAATGCCCGCACTGCATTTTGGGTTGCGGCCGGTATTCCCGTGGCGATGCTTGCAGCATTGGCACTGATGTATGCGTTTGGCCTGACCATCAATATGATTTCGCTATTTGCGCTGATCATCACGCTTGGGATCGTAGTGGATGACGCCATTGTTGTGGGGGAGCATGCTGATTTCAGGGCAAGGCGATTGGGTGAAAGCCCGATAGAAGCGGCGGAAAATGCCGCGCGGCGTATGGCGGCCCCGGTGTTTTCGGCGACAATCACCACTGTTTTGGCCTTTGCCGGTCTTGTGGCAATCGGCGGCCGGTTCGGTGATCTGATCGTCGCAATTCCGTTCACTGTCATCATGGTTTTAACGGCCAGCTTGATTGAATGTTTTCTCATTCTGCCCAACCATATGTCCCATGCGCTAAGCCATGCAGGACGTCAGCATTGGTATGATTTGCCCAGCCGTGTCGTAAACCGCGGGTTTTCATGGGTGCGTGACGTGCTGTTTCGTCCCTTCATGCGGTTTATAATTTTGGCACGCTACCCGGTGGTGGCGGCGGTCATCGTCGTTTTGGCCAGCCAAGTCGCGCTGTTTATGCGCGGGGATGTGACATGGCGGTTCTTTAACGCGCCCGAGCAAAGCTCAGTTTCTGGAAACTTTGCCATGCTGGATGGGGCCGAGCGCGAAGACAGTCTTGAGATGATGCGCGAAATGCAACGCGCAACCGAGGCCGTCGCAGCGCGCTACGAAGAAGAATATGGTGTAAGCCCACTTACCTATGTTCTTGCCGAGATCGGCGGAAACACCGGACGCGGGCTTTCTGTGGCCGAAGATAAAGATGCCGATCAGTTGGGGTCGATCGCCATCGAGTTGATCGATGCAGACTTCCGGCCCTATAGCGCCTTCCAATTTGTCGGTGATTTGCAAGATGAGGTGCGCGATCACCCGCTGGCCGAGGTTGTCAGCTTCCGTGGCTTCCGCACCGGTCCGGGCGGGGATGCGCTTGATGTGCAGCTTTATGGAGCTGATGCCGAAGTGTTAAAGGCCGCTGCTATGGAAATTCAGGCACAGCTTAGCGCTTATCCCGAGGTGTCTGCGCTGGAAGACAGCCTTGCCTATGATCGGGAAGAACTGATTTTGGAGCTGACGCCGCAGGGACAAGCTCTCGGCTTTGATATCGGAACGCTTGGCAGCGTCTTGCGTGATCGGCTAAACGGGATCGAGGCCGCGACATTCCCGGTTGGGGTGCGTTCTGCCGAAATCAGGGTGGAATTGCCAGAAGACGAACTGACTGCCGATTTCCTTGACCGGATGCTTTTGCGCGCAGAATCCGGTGAATATGTGCCGCTCGCAGATTTGGTTTCGGTCACATCCCGCATCGGGTTTTCCACCATTCAACGCGAAAACGGGCTGCGTCTGGTTTCTGTGACCGGGGACATCTCGGAAGATGACCCTGCGCGCGCTGAAGAAATTGTGGATGAATTGCGGGAAGTGATCTTGCCGCAAGTTGCCTCTGATTTTGGAGTGGGTTTCCGTTTGGCCGGTCTGGCAGAACAAGAAAGCGAGTTCCTCAGCGACGCATTGGTTGGTTTTGGGCTATGCCTGACCGGCATTTATCTGGTACTTGCATGGATCTTTGCCAGTTGGACCCGACCCATGGTTGTCATGGCCATTATTCCGTTTGGTTTGATCGGAACGATTTACGGCCATCATAGTTGGGGTGTTCCGTTATCGATGTTCACCGTTGTGGGCATGATTGGGATGACGGGGATTATCATCAACGATTCCATCGTTTTGGTCACGACCGTGGACGAATATGCCGAAGACCGTGGACTATTTCCGGCAATTGTTGATGCTGTAGCAGACCGATTGCGCCCGGTATTGCTGACGACGCTGACCACGGTTCTTGGCCTTGCGCCTCTGCTCTTCGAGCGTTCGTCGCAAGCGCAATTCTTGAAGCCGACGGTGATCACGCTGGTTTATGGGTTGGGCGTTGGCTTTTTCATTGTTCTGTTGGTCGTGCCCGCCATTTTGGCGATGCAACAGGATTTCGGAAAAGTCATGGTGGCGCTTCGGCGTGCGATGCAGAGCATTCGACGGGCCCCTGGACTTTCTATTGGGTTAGGATTGGCGTTTTGCGGTATCGGCGCTCTGTTTGCGGCCACAGTTGGCGCAATGTTGGTTTTGGGCGCTCCGATGATTGCTTTGCCTCTAGACGGGTTAAGCGGTGCGTTGGCTGTGTTTGTCGGCGGATGCGCCGCTATCTGTATCGCAGTCTGGATTTTGGGCGCTGTCTATTTTTCGCTAAGCCGGAGTGGCCGAAAAACGGCGTAACGGTTAGCCACGACATCCCGTCAATTCAACGGCGCGGCCGGCAGCAAAAACTGTAAAACGCAGTGAAGATCTATCGAGCGCAAACGGGCCAGCGACTGGTGGGACAATATCGGCTGTAGCAACCAATGTGCCGCCGGACCGATGGGCCACTGGTTCAGAGATCCATATGCCAGGATCGGGCAACTCAATGACGACGGCCTCATTCTGACCCCGTCGGGGCAAGGGAATGCTGGCCTCTACGCGCAAGCCGTCGGCAATAGGGGTCAGACGGCAGTGGATTTGTCCCGCGCCAGCCTCGGACGCTGTTGAGGGGCGGTCAGCTAACGCTGCTGCAATACGTGAATTTGGGCGACCGCCAACAGGTAGAAGGCCGGACAGGTCCAAGGAGACAGGGATGCAGATATCTTCGCAAATCCCGATCTCGAGTTCGCCAGTTAGGCGAACCTCTCCTGCCCCTTCTGAAAGGGTCATCCGTAAGGGTAAGACCACATCTGAGGAATACCCGATTGAGCGCATGCCATTGGCGTGAAACACCTCGGGCGTTGGCCAATGCATTGCCACGCTTTCCAATTCACCGCCGCGGGTCGAGAGTTGCAACCGGGGCGGAATGCCAGCATCGCCAGGGCTACGCCAATAGGTTTTCCAGCCGGCGGCCAACTGAATATGCAGGCCGGCCATGTGCGTTCCATCCTCGCGGCGCCAACCTTCGATGAGCTCGACTGTAACAATATCCTCAACCGAAAGACCATTATATTGGGCGGTCGCCATTTGGGGGGGCACAAGCGCCGCAAATGCGGCCGTCACCCCAAAGGCGGCTTTTCGAAATCGGCGGGAAATTGCAGAGATATCCATAATACGGGCCTATTTCTTCGCAGCCTCAAAGGAAAGTAACGTTTTGGCGAAGCCGTGGTGACGATCGCGCGGACTGTGACTTGCGCGACCCACCCATTGGCCGCATTGTTGGGGGGAAAGGTTGCTTCATGATTGCCAATTTCACAGGTCAGCTGTTGATCGCTATGCCGCAAATGCGGGATCCCCGTTTTGTGAACGCCGTGGTGTTAATGTGTAGCCATAGTGATGACGGGGCGATGGGGCTTATCATCAACAAACCCATCGAAGATCCGAGTTTTGATGAGCTGGCAGGCCAATTGGGGATCGAAACCCCCTGCACCCGCGCAATCCCGGTGCTTTTTGGCGGCCCGGTTGAACCCGGACGTGGCTTTGTTTTGCATAATGATAGCGGCACGGATGCGGAGGGGACGCTTGAGGTTCCGGGCGGGTATGCAATGACGGCGACACTTGATGCGGTGGAAGAGATTGCAGACGGGCGCGGGCCTGACCGTGCCGTGATGACATTGGGTTATGCTGGATGGTCACCGGGGCAATTGGAAAGCGAAATTGCCGATAATGGCTGGCTGACTTGCGAGTCCGATCCCGATTTGGTGTTTGGCACAGATATGGATGGGAAATGGTCTGCGGCGCTGGCCAAATTGGGCGTTTCGCCGCTTACGCTGTCCCCCGATGCAGGCCGCGCGTGATGCAAAGGCCCGAACGGGCCTTTGGCTGAGGGGGGGAGGCTCACGCTCATGGCCCCAAAGGGGCCCTTCGCCTGAGCCTGTTGCCACGGACAAGCTGATCGTTTTGGTGGTTTAGTCCGCGCGCGGCGCTGCGGCGCGGTTAAGGCGATCATTTATGGCGCGGCCAAGACCCCGGTTTGGAACTTCTGCAACATGGATCTCGGTTGCGCCACGCTCATTTGCGAGGGCATCAGCGCGGTGAAGGATGGAAAAGAGATTGGCCGCCGCTTCGACAAGATCGCCAGAGGTGGAGAGGGTCAGATCGCTGGCCATGCCCGGACCGTATCCAATCCGTATCGCACGATCATCCAACAAATTAGAGTCCATGTGCAGCTGCGCCACCGGCGCATAATGGCTGCTTAACTGGCCCGGGGCCTGAACTTTTCCGGGCGTCGTATCCGTTAAAAGCGGGCCAGTTATGGGCTCAATCGTTTCTCGAGCCAGCCCCCCTTCGCGCAAGAGCCGTGGTGGCGGTCCGGCCGCAAGAATGGTGGATTCGAGGCCGACATCGCACGTGCCCCCATCAAGTATGCCCGCCAGCTTGCCCTTTAGCCCGGCCATAACATGGGACGGGCTGGTCGGGCTGATCCGCCCCGAAGGGTTGGCCGATGGTGCTGCTAGGGGGAAGGGAAGCGCGGATAAAAGCGCTCGGGCAATGGGATGGGCAGGGATTCGGATTGCCACAGTGTTGAGCCCCGCAGTGACAAGCTGTGACAGCCCATGGCCGGGTCGCAGGGGCAAAACAAGGGTAAGGGGACCGGGCCAGAACGCTTTGGCCAATGCCTCGGCTTCCTTAGTCAGGACGGCAATTTGGCGGGCCGCGTCCAATGACGGCAAATGGATGATCAACGGGTTAAAGCGTGGCCGGCCTTTCGCGTCAAAAATACGGGCGCAGGCCACGTCATTTGTCGCATCACCGGCCAGCCCGTAGACCGTCTCGGTTGGCATGGCGATAATATGTCCATCCGCAAGCAGGCCAGCGGCCTGCGCTATCCCTGCGGCGTCCGGCGCCAAAAGCTCTGTTTGATATTGTGACATGGGCGACGTGACGTTTCGGTTGATAGCTCTTGGCCTAGATCAATATTGCGCAGAAAAAGGCCATACCGTGTGAAAGCCGCGCTGCCAAGGAGGAGACGCCATGCCCTATACCGCCCCGGTCCCCGAGTTTACTTTTCTCTTTGATCACGTCGTGGGACTGGCAGAGGTCGCCGGCACTGACAGGTTTGAAGAGGCCAGCCCCGATATGGTCAGTGCCATTTTGACGGAAGCAGGCCGGATCAGCGAAGAGGTTTTGGCGCCGCTTAACCGGGTAGGGGATGAAACCGGTGCGGTGCTCGAGAATGGAACGGTGCGGACCAGCCCCGGATTTGCTGAAGGTTATACAGCGATCGCCGAAGGCGGCTATGTCGGTATTTCGGCAGACCCTGAATATGGGGGATTGGGACTGCCCTTGGCCGTGACGACTGCGGTGAATGAGATGATTGGCTCGGCCTGCCTTTCTCTGCAACTCAACCCACTGATGTCTCAAGGTCAGATCGAAGCGCTGGAGCATCACGGATCGGATGCGTTGAAAGCGCTGTATCTTCCGAAATTGATTTCCGGGGAATGGTGCGGGACGATGAACCTGACCGAACCGCAAGCCGGGTCAGATGTTGGGGCGTTGCGTGCAAAGGCCGAGGATAACGGCGACGGCACCTATGCAATTACCGGGCAAAAAATCTACATCAGCTGGGGCGACAATGATTTTTCGGAAAATGTCTGCCATCTTGTGCTGGCGCGGTTGCCGGATGGGGCACCGGGAACCAAGGGCATCAGTCTGTTCATGGTGCCGAAATTCATTCCCAACGCAGATGGAACGCCTAGTGCGCGCAATAGCCTTAATGTGGTTAGCTTAGAGCATAAGATGGGCCTGCATGGCTCGCCCACGGCAGTCATGCAATATGACGGCGCGACAGGGTGGATGGTTGGAAAGCCTCATGGTGGCATGGCGGCGATGTTCACAATGATGAACAATGCACGGCTCGGCGTTGGTGTGCAGGGCATCAGCGCAGCAGAGGGCGCGTATCAACACGCACTCGCCTATGCGGCAGAGCGCAAGCAAGGCCGTAGCCCGGTTGAAGGCGGGACCGGTGCGATCATCGACCACGCCGATGTGCGGCGGATGCTTATGCAGATGAAGGCCGAGATTTTTGCCGCCCGCGCGATAGCTCTGGATACCGCTGTATCGACCGATATGGCGACGGCGACGGGCGAGGCGAAATACGCGGCGCGGGCAGCGCTGCTGACGCCGATCACCAAGGCCTATGGAACTGAGACGGGCATCAATGTTTCGCAGCTTGGCATTCAGGTGCATGGCGGAATGGGATTTATCGAAGAAACCGGCGCGGCGCAGTATTTGCGCGACGTCCGTGTCACCGCGATTTACGAGGGCACAAACGGCATTCAGGCGATGGATCTTGTTGGCCGCAAAATGCTGGATGGCGGGGCCGCGATGTTTGCTTTGCTGGACCAGATGGACGCCGTTGCAGCGGCGGCTGGCGATATGGGGAGTGCGCTCAAAAGCGGGGCAGATGCGCTGCGCGACGCCACCAAAAAACTGGTAACGCTCGAGTTGAATGACAGGTTCGCCGGGGCCGTGCCGTATCTTTTGGGCGCCGCGCGGGTACTGGGCGCATTTTACCATGTCAAAGCGGCAATGGCCGAAGGGCAAGATGGCCCACGCACAAAACTGGCCCGCTATTTCCTCGCGCATCTTTTTCCTCAAGCGGATGCGCTTTTGTCCGCCGCTGTGTTAGGGGCGGATGATTTTTACGCCCTTACCCCGGAAGAACTTGCCTCGTGATTAAATACCCGTTTGAAACGCTCCCGCGCAGCGGCGAGGCTGTTGAGGTCGCCGAGGGCATTTTGTGGATGCGCTTGCCACTGCCGATGGCACTGGACCATGTGAATGTCTACGCGATCCGTGATGGCGCGGGGTGGTGCCTGATCGATACCGGTTTTGACACCAAAACGGCGCGGAGAATTTGGCAGGGCTTGCTTGATGGGCCGTTGCAGAGCCTGCCGGTGACGAAGGTCCTGATCACTCACCACCATCCCGATCATGTTGGGCTTGCAGGGTGGTTTATGTCTCAGGGCGCCGAGCTTTTGATGACCCGTACCGCATGGCTTATGGCGCGAATGCTGGTGCTGGATGAACAGAGCCGCCCCACACCTGAGACCGTCGATTTTTGGCGCGGTGCTGGGATGGACGCTCAAATTCTTGAAAAACGAATGGCCGAGCGCCCCTTTAATTTTGCCGATGTCGTTTCGCCACTGCCTCTTGGCTACACCCGCATTCGCGGGGGTGACGTGCTCACGATTGGCGGGCGCGACTGGGATGTCCGTATTGGGCATGGCCATGCGCCTGAACATGCGACGCTTTGGTGCCGCGATGCGCCTTTGGTGATAGGCGGCGATCAGCTATTGCCGTCGATTTCACCCAATCTGGGCGTTTACGCGACCGAACCTTTGGCCGATCCGGTCACCGACTGGATTGAATCCTGCGGCCATCTGGCCCGCTACGCCCACGCTGACCAATTGGTGCTGCCCGGCCATAAGCTGCCGTTTACCGGCTTGCCGGATCGCATTGTCCAACTCATCGATAATCACCATGGGGCCCTGTCACGTCTGCGTGAGCATCTGAGGACACCCCGAATTGCGTCAGATTGCTTCCTGCCTCTTTTTAAACGGCAAATTTCAGACGGCACCTATGGGCTGGCTTTGGTGGAGGCGATGGCTCATCTCAATCATTTGCTTGCCCTTGGCGAGGTCACACGCGACAAACAAGAAGATGGGGCCTGGCTTTGGAGCCTGCGGGAGAGGTAATGATGGAAGACGATATTAGAACATCCGCCGAGGCGATGGAGGCCGTGGCCATTCCTGATGCCCATGTGGTGCATTGCGACCCCGGCACACCGCCGACACCCGAACAGCAACCCTTGCCGCACAGCGTTTCAAAAAAGCCGATCGAAGATAAATCCCCCGCCGAATGGGCCTATGAGCGCATCATACTGTATATCCAGAATTTTGAGAAAACTTTGGACGCCGAGCACGAAGTTGCAATGGGGTTTACCGGGTCGGATGCTGGCGTGATGCGGATCGAAGGAATGGGGTTCTTTGGACCAGATATCCTGACGTTTTATGGCTCGGACATGGCGGGAACGAAAAGCCAATTGATCCAGCATGTCAGCCAACTAAATGTCACGCTTAGAGCGCTGCCCAAGCAGATGCCTGATCAGCCTGCCAACCGCATTGGGTTTCGTTTGGCGGCTGATTTGGATGCAGAAGATGACGGGGCCTGACCTGCGGCGCTTTGATCCGCGTGACAGCACCGCAGGAATCGGCTAATTCATAGCCAAACACTTTATGAACGCGAAAGACGGAACTTAGACATGGCTGATACCGATCACAAACATGGCGAAATGGAAATCACCGATCAGGAAAACACCTATAACGGGTTCATTAAATTTCTGGTCAACGGAACGATCGCATGCCTTGTGGTTGTGATCGTTCTGGCGTTGTTCTTCCGCTGATGTTACGGCGCGCGTTTCTCGCCCTCGGGCTTGTCCTTGGATTGGCCGCTTGCGGAGCCGAGCCAATTTGGGCGCCGGATGAAGCGGTGGCGCGTGCAAGATATGTGCCGCCCGGCCCGCCAACTGTAACGCTTTTGACAATGATTTCGAACACCTCAGGGGCTGGCGGTCATTCGGCGCTATTGATCGATGGTGAGCAGAGGTTGCTTTTTGATCCAGCAGGGACATGGCACCACCCAAACGCCCCAGAGCGCAACGATGTTTTCTTTGGCATGGGGCCGCAGCTTTACGATTTCTACATGGATTACCATGCCCGCGAGACATACCATGTCGTTGTGCAAGAGATTGACGTATCGCCCGCTGTGGCAGCGCAACTTAGCCAAGCCGTGCAAGCATATGGCGCCGTTCCAAAGGCTCAGTGCTCGCTATCGATTAGTACGATCCTGAGTGACGTGCCGGGGTGGGAACATATCGGAACCAGCTATTTCCCGGCACGCACAATGGACCGGTTCGCCGAGCTTCCCGGAGTGCGGACGACACGGGTCTACGATGATGACTCGGACGATAATTGGGAAATTTTGGCCCGGCAGGCCCGCGCTGATATTGTCGCTGCAGAAGCCGCCGCACAAGATAGCGGAAGCTAACCAAAGCAAAACCAGGTTCTAACAAAAACAAACCCCCGGGCCGGTTGGCGCGGGGGCGTTTTTTTGCCTTTGGAAACCCATTGGCAGTTCGCAAAGCTTGAGGTGCTTAGAGCATACCCTCGCGCTGCGCTTTTTTCCGAGCCAGTTTGCGAGCACGGCGAATTGCTTCGGCCTTCTCACGCGCTTTTTTCTCGGACGGTTTTTCGAAATGTTGCTTAAGCTTCATTTCGCGAAAAACGCCTTCACGCTGCAGCTTTTTCTTCAGAGCCCGAAGGGCCTGATCGACATTGTTGTCACGAACGCTAACCTGCATGTGGTTTTCACCACCTTTCTAAGTTTGAGTTGCAAGAGTTGCAGGAGGTGGCGCTATAGCAAAGCCAAGGCTATATGTCTAGCCAAGGACGCAGGTCATCTAAAAAGGAGGTCCGCAATGCCTGATATCAAAACCAAAATCCTTGATACGGCGCTAACGCACGTGATTTTCGACGGATGGTCGGATACGACATTGGCCGCAACGGCTGAGGATCTGGGAATCACTTCGGCCGATATCATCGCGCATTACCCGCGCGGCGCGGTTGATCTTGCACTGGCTTTTCACCGGCGCGGCGACGCCGCCATGGAAGAGGTCTTGGCAGGGGAAACTTTTGCAGGCCTTAAGATCCGGGAAAAAATCACCTTCGCCATTCGCACTAGGCTAAGCCTTATGGAAGGCCAGCAAGAGGAAGTTCGGCGCGGCACAACGCTCTTCACTCTTCCGATCTATGCCGCCGATGGCGCGCGGGCCCTTTGGGAGACAGCCGACAAAATCTGGACGGCTATCGGGGACACAAGCGAGGACGTGAATTGGTACACCAAACGTATGACCCTATCGGGCGTCTATAGCGCAACGGTGCTCTATTGGTTGGGCGACCAAAGTGAAGGCCATAGCGCAACATGGGACTTTCTCGATCGCCGCATCGAAGATGTGATGCGGATCGAGACGCTGAAGAGCAATCTTCGAGATAACAAATTACTGGCACCATTTATGGCGGGGCCAAATTGGCTGGCGTCCCAAATTCGCGCGCCAAAGGCAGGTCCGCGGGATATGCCGGGGCGCTGGAACGGCGGCCCACGCGACAGCGGGCAATAAGATAGGGTTACGAAGTATATGACACAGACAATGCGGGCAGTTGCGATTGAGACGCCGGGTGGCCCAGAGGTTTTGCGCCTCACAGTGGCGGAAATCCCAAAGCCCGGCCCCGGCCAGATCCTGATCAAACTTGCCTATGCGGGGGTGAACCGCCCCGATGCCCTTCAGCGTGCCGGGCTCTATAACCCGCCTGCCAATGCCTCTCCTTTGCCGGGGCTTGAAGGGGCGGGCTCGGTTGCTGGTGTCGGCGCAGGCGTGACAGGCTGGGCCGAGGGAGATCAGGTTTGTGCGCTGCTGCCGGGTGGCGGGTATGCTGAATTTGTGGTGACCGAGGCCGACCATGCGCTGCCCATTCCCCGCGGCATGTCCATGGATAAAGCGGCGGCCCTGCCAGAGACGTTCTTCACAGTCTGGTCCAATGTCTTCATGCGGGGCGGCTTGAAGGCGGGCGAGAAATTCCTTGTTCATGGCGGCTCGTCCGGAATTGGGACAACAGCGATCCAGCTTGCGAATACTTTTGGCGCACGGGTCTTTGCGACGGCAGGATCGGATGAGAAATGCGCCGCATGTGAGGCATTGGGCGCCGAGAAAGCGATCAATTACCACGACGCTGATTTCGTTGGCGTGATGAAGGCCGAGGGCGGCGCGGACCTGATCCTTGATATGGTTGGGGGGCCTTACATTGGGCGAAACCTCAAGACGTTGGCCGATGACGGGCGGCTTGTTCAAATTGCGTTTTTGCAAGGCCCCAAAGCCGAAGTAAATTTTGTGCACCTTATGGCGCGGCGGTTGACGATGACTGGGTCTACCTTGCGTCCGCAAAGCAATCAGGCGAAGGCCGAGATTGCCGTAGAATTAGCTCGCGAGGTTTGGCCACTTCTGGATGCCGGGCGTTTGGGGCCAGTGATGGATTCCGAATTCGCGCTTGAAGATGCGGCCAAGGCCCATGCGCATATGGAAAGCTCGACCCATATTGGCAAAATCGTCCTCAAGATCTGATTTGCATTCCCGGGCCGTAGGTTTGATAGCCATCAAGGCGGGCTTTGTGCGCGAATAACACTGGACGCATGGCGATGGCTGTCCAAGACTGGTGTTATGTTCGCACCACTGCAAAACCGGGTTTTTCGTCGCCTTTATGCCGCTCAATTGATTGCCCTTTTCGGGACGGGGCTGCTGACGGTTGCTTTGGCGCTTTTGGCCTATGATCTGGCCGGCGCGCGGGCCGGGGCGGTTCTTGGAGCCGCTTTAACCTTGAAGATGGTGGCCTATGTCTGCGTCGCGCCTTTGGCCGATGCGCTGCTGGTTCACGTGCCACGGCGCGTTGTCCTGATTGGCGCCGATGCCATTCGCGCGGCGATTGCGCTTATGCTGCCATTTGTGGATGCCGTATGGCAGGTCTACCTTCTGGTTTTTTTGCTTCAGGCTGCATCCGCCAGTTTCACGCCGGTTTTTCAGGCCGTCATTCCCGACATCGTAAAAGACGAAGACGCCTATACGGACGCCCTTTCATTGTCGCGATTGGCCTATGAGTTTGAGAGCTTGCTGAGCCCCAGTTTCGCGGCGCTTTTGTTGCTTTTTCTGGCCTTCAACGCGCTTTTTGCGTTTACGGCCATCGGCTTTCTTATTTCGGCGCTTTTGATCATGTCGGTGCGATTGCCGCCGCTCGAAACCCGCGAGAGGCCATTTCGCGAACGCCTGACACACGGCATTGCGCTTTACTTAGCGACCCCGCGCCTGCGCGGGTTGTTGACCCTGAATATCGCTATCGCTGCGGTTGTCGGGTTCGTGCTGGTGAATTCTGTGGTTTTGGTGCGCGTCACTTACGGCGGCGCTGAAACGGATCTTGCCTTGGCGATGGCTGCGTTTGGTTTGGGTGCGGTCGGGGTGGCCCTTGCGCTGCCTGATCTTCTTCAGTCGCATTCTGACCGACAGGTGATGCTGATCAGCGCATGGGGTTTGGCCTTCACCGGAGTGACTTTTGCAGCGCTGCTACATTGGAGCGCCGCGCCGTGGCCGGTGTTTCTGGTTGCTTGGATGGTGCTCGGTGCTTGCAATTCGGGAGTATTAACCCCCGCAGGTCGCCTGTTGCGACGATCAAGCGACAAGGCAGATCGGCCAGCGCTTTTCACGGCGCAATTCACCCTTTCGCATCTCTGCTGGCTTGTGGGCTATCCGGCTGCAGGATTTCTTGGGGCAAGTCTGGGGTTAAGCGCGGCGCTTTTGATCGCTGCGATCGTTGCGGGCAGTGCCGCGCTTTCTGTCAGGTGGATTTGGCCCAGCTAAGGCCCGGACTTCCCAAAAACATGCCATCCCATGTGCCAGCGCGTTGCCGTCGTGATCCATGCTGCTGCGGCAAAGATATAGGCCAAAACGGGAAAGGCCGCAGGCCAGAGGCAAAAGGCAATGAAGAAGAGGATGGTCTCAAACCCCTCGGTCAGCCCGCCGAGGTAGTAGATGCCCTTACTTGGGTAATCCTCGGCCGAGATATTGCGTTGGCAGGCAAGAACCGAGAAGGCGAGAAAAGACGATCCGGTGCCGACGAAACTGCAAATCAGGATGGCAGCGGGTAAGGCGTTGACCTCGGGTGCGTTCAGGGCAAATCCAAGAGGGACCAAAGCGTAGAAAACGAAATCAAGTGCGATGTCCAGGAATGCGCCGCGATCTGTCGGGGCGGTCAGCCGGGCAACGGCGCCGTCAAGACCATCGGCAACGCGGTTCAGAAGGATAAGCGCCAGCCCAAGCCCAAAGGCCCCTGCCCAAATCGCTACGAACCCGGCAACACCAATGGCAAACCCGACCAGCGTGATTTTGTCAGCTCCAATTCCCGCGCGAACCAAAGCACGCGCCACCGGGGCGGTAAGACGCTGTTGCAGCGGCAAAAGGCGCGAATCTATCATTGGGTAGGGCCTGACGAGTGCAGAATTGGGTTGTGGGCCCACAGTGGTAGGGCGCGGCAGGTTCTGCAACCGCCGCGCCGTCAATTTCAGGTGATAGCTGCGTTACATTGGCAGGATTTCAGCAACCTCAACCGAACCCTCCGCATCAATAATCGGGCAGCCCTTGGCGATGTTTGCCGCCGCATCCTGCGTTTCGGCAGCGACAATTGAGTAGCCCGACGCCGGGTTCGCCCCGCCATCATCGGTTGTGCCTGCGGCGCTGACTGTCTTCGACATGCCAACAGGCGCGCCTCCATCAACCAGTGCATCGCCAATGCCGCCCATCCACGCATTCCACGCGGCCATTACTTTTTCGCCTTCTTCCGGCGTCTCGGGCATTTTTCCACCGTGATAGATAAAAAGATAGTTGGGCATTGGGTGTCCTCCGGGGTTGGTTATTCCGCTAGAAGCGGGGAAAGCTTGTTCAGGGATGATGTCCAGCCGCCGTTATGGCGTTCTGCGGCCTCTGCATCAGCCAAATCGACGTGGCTAAGGCGAAATACCGAGCCACCATCGGCGGATGGTTCGACGGTGAATGTCACATGGCTTTCCGGGCCGCGCGCATCTGTGTCGTCGTGCCAGGCCCAAGTGAAACCAACTGATCGTGGCGGATCCACATGCGTCACTTGGCCAGTGACCTTGTAGGTTCCACCTTCGGCATTTTCCATGACCGAGCCCCAAGGCCCCAATTTGGTCAGGTCTAGGCTAAGATCAGTTGGCCGGATGGAAACCCCCTCTGGCCCCCACCAATGAACCAGATTCTCAGGGCGCGTCAGTGTTGCGAAAACCTTGTCGGGTGGGGCTGAAAAGTTCCGAGTGATTTCGAGATCTGCCATGGAATTGTCCTATGGATCTTCATCCAGAAAAGCAGCAAGGCGGTCGAGGCTGCCATTCCAGAATTCGTTTCGGGAAATTGACCATTGGCCAATACGTTTAAGTGCGGATGGTGAGACGGAATAAATGCGGCGCTGCGCATCGATATGTTGGTCCACCAATCCGGTGGCGCGCAGGACCTTTAGGTGGCGCGAAATTGCCGGGGCCGAGATGTCGGCGACATCCTGCAGCGCGCCCGCGCTTTGCGGCCCTTTGCTGGCCAATCGATCAATTATAGCCAACCGGGTGGGATCGCCTAAAGCGGCAAAGGTTTTGGCAAGGTCTCGGGTGTTTTTGTCGTCCATTGTTAATTAACTAAATTGTTAAATTGATTCGCTCAAGTGGCATGCCTTTCGGGACCTGCGAAAATGGCCAAACAATGCGTCTCCAGCAAAATTGGAAACACAAAGGCGCGCCGCGCTTAACGTTCGATTTCTGCGATTAGCTCTGGAACCGCCCCAAGATCTGCAATCTGCCGATAGCGGGGATGGTTCTTAGGTGGATCTGCTTTTTCCAGCTCCCACGTGATGCCATGTGGCACGTAAATGCCCCATGCTCCGATATCGAGCGCTGGCAGAACATCGGATTTCATCGAGTTCCCAATCATCATCGAATTGGCGCCATCTGCACCGTGACGGCGAAAGGCGCGGTCGTAAATTTCGGGGGTTTTGTCCGAGACAATCTCAACCCCGTGGAACAGGTCACCCAGCCCTGATTGCGCCAATTTGCGTTCCTGATCCAGCAGATCGCCTTTCGTAATCAGAACGATCTTATGGCTTTCCGCCAATTGTCCAACGCAGTCTTCTGCATGCGGCAGCAAATCGACCGGATGGGCCAGCATTTCCTGCCCTTCCTCAAGAATCGCCGCGATGACAGAGGCAGGGACGGCAGTATCTGTCACCTCGATCGCAGTTTCGATCATCGAAAGCATAAATCCTTTGATCCCAAATCCGTAGCGCCCCAAATTGCGTTTTTCGGCTGCCAGCAGGCGGTCCATCAAGTGGTCAGGCTCGGTAAAATCTTGCAAAAGCTCAGCAAATCGTGCTTGAGTGATGCGAAAGAAGGTCTCGTTATGCCAGAGGGTATCATCTGCATCGAAGCCAATAATTTGCAATTTATTATTCATTTGGGCCTCTGATGATCCAAGGGACGTGACAATCCCCCCCTTTTCTGCGACATCGCGCGGATTATATACTGTACCTATCACAATGACCGGCGGCTACTCGACGTGACCATGACGCGTTTTACACCACCTTTTTTGGCAGATGATCCCCCTTCTTCGGAAGAAACGGATATTCTGACCCAAACCAAGCCAAAGACACAGCGGCCACCGATGTATAAGGTGATGCTGCTTAACGACGACTATACGCCTATGGAATTTGTCGTGCTTGTGCTTGAGCGGTTCTTTGGGATTACGCACAGCCAAGCGGTTGAGATTATGTTGACCGTCCACAAAAAGGGTTTGGCTGTTGTCGGCGTCTTCTCATTTGAGATTGCCGAAACGAAGGTTGCGCAAGTGATGGATTTTGCCCGGCGCAATCAACACCCCCTGCAATGCACAATGGAGAAAGAGGATTAAGGGCCGCGGCCCGACGTCTTCTCGATCATGACCCCCGAACGTTGGACATTAGCGCTGGAAACCGGCGAGTTTGAGTTGCCGCAGGACGGCGATATTCTTGTAATGCGTGCGCAAGGCGATGCCGATTTTTCATCGCTTGGCCCGGACCGTGTCTTGGCGGTCCAAGGGTTTTTCCCGGATCATGCCCGGCTTGACGCACGTGGGATCAAGGTCACTTGCGAGGCCGAGGGGCAATTCGCGGCAGCAGTGGTGCAAATCGTCAAAAGCAAAGCGCTGTCGCTTTCATTGATTGCCGAGGCTGTCGCCCATGTTGAACCCGGCGGCATCATCGCCGTGGATGGGCAAAAAACCGAAGGCATCGAGTCCCTTCTGAAAGCGGTCCGAAAGCTTGTTCCTGTAGACGGCAGCTTTTCGAAATCACATGGTAAACTGTTTTGGTTTGTCCGTCCGGACATTGCGCCTGAAGAGATGATCGATTGGATCGCAGCGCCGGGTGAAACCGAAGACGGGTTCGTCACCGCCCCCGGCATGTTTTCACCTGATGGACCTGATACCGGGTCCGAAATCTTGTCGGCTCTTGTCCCGCAACTGAAGGGGCATGTCGCTGATCTTGGCGCTGGCTGGGGCTATCTGCCTGCGGTTCTTTTGCCAGAACAGCCAGATATCAAATCGCTGGATTTGATCGAAGCTGAATTCCTAGCGCTCGAAATGGCCAAGATAAATGTCGATGATCCGCGCGCAGGCTTCATCTGGGGTGATGCCACAACTTTTGAGACCAAGACGCTTTACGATGCGATCATCTCAAACCCGCCTTTTCATACAGCACGCGCATCCGATCCTGCCCTTGGACAAGCCTTTATTGCGGCGGCGGCGCGTCTGCTAAAACCCTCTGGGCGCTTCTATATGGTGGCAAATCGCCATCTGCCCTATGAATCCACATTAAAAGATCATTTCGCCACCGGACGGATGTTGGGTGAGTTGCACGGTTTCAAAGTTTATGAAGCCGCCAAACCCAAAACGTCGTCCCGCCGTTAGGAATGTGAAAGGAGGCGCATTATGTCGTTCTCGATCGAAGGAAAGACCGCCATCATCACCGGTGCAGCCACCGGCGTTGGCCTCGCGATTGCCAAGCATTTCTATGAACAAGGCGCCAATGTAATGTTGGCTGACCGTGACGAAGCGCGGCTCGAAGACGCTGTCGATAAAGCCGCGCAAGAGCTTGGGCATGCTCAATATTTTGCAGGGGATCTCCGTGAAAAGCTGACTGTTGCAAACCTGCTTTCCGCGACAATCGACGCGTTTGACCGCGTCGATATCCTAATCAATGCCTCACGGCAATTCGCGGTGAATGACCCGCTGAACAATGCAGATGATGTTGTGGCTCAGCTGATGGAGCAGAACATGTATAGCTCGCTGCGGTTAAGCCAGACAGTGGCCAGACGTATGATCGCCCAAGCCGAAGAAGATGGCGTGACCGAAGGGTCCATCGGGTCTATCGTCAACCTGTCCTCGATTGCGGCACGGCGTACCCGGCCCGAGATCCTTGCCTATTCCGTTAGTGCCGCTGCGCAGGACCAAGTCACGCGCAGCCTTGCCGTGGCGCTGGCCGAGCATCGCATCCGCGTCAATGGCGTGGCTTTTGGTTCGCTCATGTCAAATAGCCTGAAAGAGACGTTGAAAGACGACAAATCCCTTCGTGAGGATATCAAAGGCTGCACACCGCTAGGGCGCATTGCCTCTGCTCGAGAAGTGACAGGAGCTGTGCAATTCCTGTGCTCTGATGGCGCTGCCTTTATCACGGGCGAAGTTATCACCGTCGACGGCGGCCGGACGCTGAAAGACAACGTTACGGTTGCAGCGCACTAGGCGCTAGCCGGTGCTGTAATACTTACGGCGCGCTTCTTGCTCGATCGAGAGGCGCAGTTGCAGGTCAGCCAGTTTCGCCATTTCACGTTTGCGCGCGTCGGCGTCCGTTGTCGCCTTTAGAACGGCACATTGGGCATCGACGGCTTTCTTTAGCTCGATCTCACGCGGGACAACGCCCGCTTCAGCCATAATCCGCATTCCGGCGCCTTCAACGGTATCAGCGCCAGATTTGGCAAGTGGCTTGCCTGAGCCCTTTAGGTCATCAAGCACCCCTTCGCTTTGCGCTTTTTGGATTTGATGTTCGGCAATGTCGGTCCATTTCATGCGTCAGCTCCTTCGTTGCAAAAAAGCGAATACCACGATCGAGTCAATATGACAACCGAGTTGACAAATGGCTTTGAAAATGACAATGTTCCCTATGTTCAAAGACCCCATAACCCCCGCTGAACAACTCTATGCCGGTATCCAGATCACGAGGCCCTTGTTACGCGTCATCACGGAAAGGGTTGAACGCGATCTGACTGGAAGTGGCATCAGCGTCGGTCAACGCGCCATTCTCGAGGCGTTGTTGGCCGTCGGAAAAGCCACCGCGCCGCAACTAACCGAGATGCTGGATGTGACCCGCCAGTTTGTTGGACGGGAAGTCAAAGACTTGCTTGCCGCAGGACATTTGGAAACCGAGGCAAACCCAAAACACCGCACTTCCGTGTACTATCTTTTGACCGCTGAAAGTCGCCAAAAGATTGAATCCATCCGTGCTAGTGAGACCAAGACAATTCAGGCATTTTTGATGACTTTCACGGATGCAGAAGTCGATGCTTATTACCGTATTCAAAAGGCTCTGTTGACGGGCCTTGCACAGAATTAGCCGACGCTAGCCTGCATATTGTTCACATTCAGGGAAATCTCGGTGAAAATTTACCCAACCATGACCGATAGCTCCGCCGTCCCAGTCTTCTGGGTAGATTGATACAAATTCCCAGCCGCTTTCAGCCAAGCTACCGAAACCAATACTCATGCCTGGTTCCAACTCCTGCTCCAGAACGCGGGCGCTATTTGATGGACCAGTTCGCAAAGGTAAGATGGGTCCGAGATAGCCCATGCAGCCGCTTTCATGCTCAACCGGGATCGGGATTACATCCATTTCGCGCAGATACTCGAATTGGACTAAATGCTCTAATGTCGTTGCAGAACTATCAATATCGCAGAGTGAATATTCCTCAAGTTCAAGGATCATATCGATGCCTGCCCGGTCGCGTTCAGGCAGGGTAATATCGGTGCCTGTGCAATCGCTGTTGTCAAAAAGCGCCTGACCCAATGGCGACGAAAAACAAAATCCCGCGCGGTCGAAAATAAGGTTTCTTGTAAACCAAGGTTGCTCGCAGAAAATATCATCCGCGAGGGCAGGGGCGGCCGTACAAAGTGCCAGAAGAAGTGCAAGAAAGCGCGTCATGGATAATCCAGTTTGGCTAATATTTGAGCAAATCTTACAAGACCTGCGGAAAGACGGCAAAGAAAAACCCCCGCCAAGGCAGGGGTTATCAATTCTGGTCTGTGAGACGATTTACTTGTCGTCATCCTCATCGGCGTCGCCGCCGGGCAAGTTAAAGAAGCTATCGGCGTCAGACACGTCTGCTTCTTCTTCTTTTTCGTCATCAAGCGATTCCGAAAGTGAAAAGGTTTCCAGCCCTGAAATAGCGGCTGGGATTTTCGGCTCTGCTTCCATCGACAATGAGGTTTCAGTCGACACCAGCTTGCGCCGTTCATCGTCTGTCATGCCGCCGCCTTCACGCGCGATCTTCGCTGCCGCTTTCTGAACCGCAGCGTCCAGCTCGGATTGCTTGCAAAGACCAAGTGCAACAGGGTCAATCGGCTGCATGTTCGAGATGTTCCAATGCGTCCGCTCGCGGATCGATTGGATGGTCGGCTTGGTCGTGCCAACCAATTTTGCGATCTGGCCATCTGTCAGCTCTGGGTGGAACTTCACCAGCCACAGAATTGAGTTCGGACGGTCCTGACGTTTCGACAGCGGCGTATACCGCGGGCCGCGGCGTTTTTCTTCACCAACAGCGGCCGGATTGAACTTCAACGACAGCTTATGCAGCGGATTCTTTTCCGCCGAGTCAATTTCGTCTTGGGTCAGCTGGTTATTGGTAACTGGGTCAAAGCCTTTAACGCCAGCAGCCACATCGCCATCCGCGATGCCTTGCACTTCCAATTCGTGCAGCCCGCAGAAATCGCCGATCTGCTTGAAGCTAAGCGTCGTGTTATCGACCAACCAGACGGCGGTGGCTTTGGCCATGATCGGTTTGTTCATCTGTCGGGCTCCTTAGACAAAGCATATCTCCCTCGTTGCCTGAATTAGGCTGCCGGGCTGGGCGCCGCGACGATCCTCATTGTAAGGGAGGTTGGCGCGTATATAAGGGGTGAAAGGACAAAGGGGAAGGGTAAATGATCCGGGCATTTTTTGTGGTTTTGGCCCTTTGCGGCCCTGCATGGGCTGAAGGCGAGCGCGCTGGCGATTTTGACTATTACGTTCTGTCACTTAGCTGGACGCCCACGTGGTGCGCCATCGAAGGCGATGCGCGCGGGTCCGAGCAATGCGACCCGGGCCAAGGCTACGGGTTCACCTTGCACGGCCTCTGGCCGCAATATGACATTGGCTGGCCAAGTTATTGCCCAACGGTTGAACGAAACCCGTCGCGCGGTATGACCGGCGATATGGTTGATATCATGGGCTCCTCCGGGCTGGCCTGGCACCAATGGAACAAGCATGGGGTGTGCTCGGGCCTTAGCGCATCGGATTATTTCGCGCTCTCCCGGCTTGCCTATGACAGCGTCACCCGACCGCAGCTTCTTCGTGATTTGGATCGTGAGGTGCGCCTGCCTGCCGAAGTGATCGAGGAAGCCTTCCTGCAAGAAAACCCTGAACTTGCCGACGACATGATGGCCGTGACCTGCCGTGATGGTCGGGTGCAAGAAATCCGCATTTGCTTGAGCCGTGAGCTGGAGCCGATGGAATGCGGGCGCGATGTGGCGAGGGATTGCTCTCTCTCGGACGCGCTCTTTTCGCCGATGAGGTAGCGAAACGAACAATAAAGCCCAAAAACAATGGCGTGACGGGGAGAGGATGGACGACAAAGAGATCGAATTCCTTCTTAGGTACAAGTACTTACACTATGCTTTGGGACTTCTACTAATCGAATTGCGTTCAGCAGAGTCGCTGGAGAAATCTCAAGGGCTCGCAGACGCCTTTCATAACGTTCCAGCGATGATTTCAAACGGCAAGGATGTCAGTGTAATTGTCGAAGAAATAAGGCTAAAAGCCGAGCGCAATGGTGTTAAGAGCCTCGTCGAATCCATTTTCCGAACTTCGCTAAAATACGCCGGTGAATATTGACCTTCGTTGGTCTAGTTCTTGTGGTTCCAATTTTGTGGCGAATTAGATGGCGAAGATCCGCCCGGACGTCAGGCCAGGCAGCCCCCGACCCTCCCCATGGGAGGGGGCTATTCGCCCCCACCCAGGATCGGGCGCTGCCCTAATCAGGGATCACAATTGTTGCTTTAGGTTTTCTTAGAAAGATTTCCGCGCTCTTAGTGCTGCAGAAATGGTCCCGTCATCAAGGTAATCCAGCTCGCCGCCGACGGGCACGCCTTGAGCCAGTGATGTCACCGAGACATCCCGCCCCTCAAGCTCGCCCGCGATGTAATGGGCGGTGGTCTGCCCGTCGACGGTAGCATTCAGCGCCAGGATCACTTCTGAGACATTCTCGGTCGTGATCCGGTCCAAGAGCCGCGGAATGCGCAAGTCATCCGGCCCCACGGCATCTAGCGCCGACAATGTCCCGCCCAGTACGTGATAACGTCCGGTGAAAACCTGTCCGCGTTCCATCGCCCAAAGGTCCGATACATCCTCGACCACGCAGATTTGCCCGTTGGCGCGTTTGTTGGATTCGCAGATGTTGCAGAGGTCCGACGTGCCGATATTGCCGCAATTCAGGCATTCGCGGGCGGTCGCGGCCACCTGGGTCATCAGATCGGCCAAAGGCGTCATCAGCGGCCCGCGTTTCTTGATAAGATGCAGCACCGCGCGCCGGGCCGAGCGTGGCCCGAGCCCCGGCAATTTGGCCATGATCTCAATCAAAGCCTCAATATCGGCGGTGCTGTCGCTCAAGTTTTAAAACGGTAGGTTCATGCCGGCGGGCAGGTTCAGCCCCTCGGTCAGGCGGGCCATTTCCTCTTGGCTGCGCTCAGCCGCTTTGGACTGCGCATCTTTGATTGCGGCAAGGATCAGGTCTTCGACCACTTCTTTTTCATTGGGGTCAAAGATGGTCGGATCGATGTCCAGCCCGGTCAACTCGCCTTTGCAGGTCGCCGTTGCGCGCACAAGACCAGCACCGGATGAGCCTTCAACGGTCATCGTGGCCAGCGATTCCTGCATCTCGGCCATCTTGCCCTGCATTTCCTGCGCTTGCTTCATGATCTTGGCCATGTCGCCAAGCTGTCCCAATCCTTTGAGCATGTCTCGTCTTTCTCTGTGATCACTCGGTTGAGCTGTAAATATGGAGCCATTGCCGCCGCTGCAAGCGGGCAGGGGCGGCCTAGTCTTCTTCGAAAGGATCCCATTCCTCGTCCACTTCGGGCAAAGCTTCCAGCTCTGCTTCGGCGGCCAATGCTTCGCGGCTTCGAATCTCGGTTATCTTTGCCTTGGGAAATGCGGCGATGACGGCCTGCATCAAAGGGTGTTGCAACGCGTCCTCTTCCAATGCCCGTATCTTGGCATTCTCCACTTCTTCGATGGTTTCAGCGCCGCCTTCATTGGCTAGGCTGACGGCCCACCGAACGCCGGTCCAATTTTTGAGGCTTTGCGCCAGACGCGGTGCCAGATCGGCAGGAGCGCGGCTTGTTGGCTGAAATTCGATCCGGCCGGGGCTGTATGAAACCAATCGGAACGTCGTTTTTATCTCAACCAACAACTTAATATCGCGGTTCGATTCAATCAGTGCGACGATGTGATCAAAGCTTGGATAATGCGCGAGTGCCGTTTCAGGCGCGCGCGCCAAAGCGGTTGCCGCCCCGCCCGAACTGCGCGTTTGGGTTGGACTTGACGCACGGGGCGCTTGGCCGCCGCCGCCGCTCGGCGCATTTTGCGGTGCCGGGTTTGGCGCGGGCGGTGTCGCGTCTTTCAGTTTGCGAACGAGATCGCCGGGCGGTGGCAGGTCCGCTACATGGGTCAACCGGATAATCGCCATTTCAGCCGCCATCATCGAGTTTGGAGCAAGCGCCACTTCCTCAAGCGCCTTCAGCAACATTTGCCAACTGCGCGCCAGAACCCGCATTGAAAGCTTTTCGGCAAGGGCTTGCCCGCGACTACGTTCATCGGGGCTGATTGTCGGGTCATTTGCCGCTTCGGGCGTGATCTTTACCACGCTTAACCAATGGGTGATCTCTGCTAGATCCCTCAAAACCGCCATTGGATCAGCGCCATCTGCATATTGTGCGCCAAGTTCGTCCAGCGCGCCAGCGGCATCGCCCGACATGACCTTGTCGAAAAGGTCCATCACGCGGCCCCGGTCAGCCAATCCCAGCATCGCGCGGACTTGATCAACTGTGGTCTCGCCTGCGCCGTGACTGATAGCCTGATCCATCAAGCTGAGCGCGTCGCGGGCCGAGCCTTCGGCTGCACGCGTGATCAGCGCCAGCGCATCTTCCTGAATTTGCGCGCCTTCTTTGCTGGCGAGTTCAGACAGGTAGGAAATCATCACTTCGGGTTCGATCCGGCGCAGATCAAAGCGCTGGCACCGCGACAGAACCGTGACCGGAACTTTGCGAATTTCGGTGGTCGCAAAGATGAATTTCACATGTGCGGGGGGTTCTTCCAACGTTTTCAAAAGCGCATTGAAGGCCGAGTTCGACAGCATGTGAACTTCGTCAATGATATAGACTTTGAACCGGGCAGTGGCCGGGGCGTAATGCACCGATTCCAAGATGTTCGAACGGATGTCGTCAATCTTGGTTTGCGATGCACCATCCATCTCGATCACATCGACATGCTGACTGGCCATGATGGCTTTGCAATTTACACAAACCCCACACGGTTCCGTTGTGGGACCGCCTGTGCCATCGGCACCGATGCAATTCAGGCCCTTCGCGACAATCCGTGCTGTGGTGGTTTTGCCGGTTCCCCGGATGCCCGTCAGCATGAACGCCTGTGCAATTCGGTCTGCCTGAAACGCGTTTTTCAGAGTGCGAACCATCGCCTCTTGCCCCTTCAGATCGGCAAAGCTGGCCGGCCGGTATTTCCGCGCCAGAACCTGATAGCCGCTATCGGGAGAATCGGACATGTGCAGGACCTATCTTGAAAGGGTTTAAGGAGAAACTAGAGGGTTTTGGGGCCGGAGGAAACCGGCAGAACACGGCTAAAGCAACCAAAGGATAATTCCTGTTCCCAATGTCGCCGCCGTCATAATGGTTGCAAGTCTGGTGAAGTTTTTGACGGGCTGCGGATTGGCATCCGTATCTTGCAGCCGGTCAAGTGTTGCACGTGCACTCCGGCAGGCCGACCAGAATATGACGATGGCGGTGACCAAAAACAGCGATGCCACCAATTTGGCTACCCATGTTGGATCAAACGCGCCAAAGACGGCCTTCAGGCCAATGGCGACGCCAACGGCCCCAAGTCCGGTGCCCATCCAAGATGAAAAGGTGCGCTCATTGGCAAGGATTGTGCGATCCTCGGCCCAGTTGGTGCGCTGTTCGGCTTTTTGGTCTTCTTTTGTCATGGGGCTACGCTATCAAGCCCTTGCAGGCTGGCACAGGATTTTCTATTTTCGTTTCAGCGCCCATCAGGGAGGGCCGCCTGATCCGCGGAAAGCTGCAACCGGCATCCCCTTTGACTATATGACCAGACCCGAATTTCGGTGTTTCTCTTGCCCAAGTAGCGGATCAGTGGGCCTGATTTCATGAGGAAACCGAAGATGAAATCGCTAGACCAATTGCGCCGAGATGCCAAATCTCTGCGAACTGCAGCCCTTGCAGGGGGCGCGCGAGCCCTTCAGCGGATCAAACAACACCCCCCACGCACAGATGGCGCGGGGCTAAAACACGCCGATTATCTGCATATCATTGCGCAAGAACAGAATTTTGCCAGCTGGCCTGTTTTAAAGACGGCTGCCGAAACCATTGGCTTGGACCGCGCCGGAAAACTACAAATGCTAAAGATTGCGTTGGCGCATGGGCAAAATCCCCGCGTCGATCAATTGCTGGCTGATACGCCAGACTTGGCCGAGGGGCATTTTGCGCTGCATGTTGCGTTGCTTGACCTGTCTCAGGTCGCGGCGATGCTTGATGCAGATCCGGGCCAAGCGACGCGCCTTGCCGGGCCGCGCAGCCCAATCTGCCATTTGGCATTCTCGCGACGTATTCACGCGCAGCCGGACCGCGCCGACGACATGATCGAGATTGCAAAATTGCTCGTCGCGCATGGTGCGTCGGTCAATGATGGCTATCGCTTTTCATCGGAGTCTGATCATCAGCTTTCAGCGCTTTATGGGGCGATTGGGCATGCCGATAACATGATCCTTGGGCGTTGGCTGTTGGAGCAGGGCGCCGACCCGAATGATGGCGAGTCGCTCTATCATGCGACAGAGCTTGGTCATCATGAAGGCCTGCGCATGCTGCTTGAATATGGGGCAAATCCCAAAGGCACCAATGCGCTGCTGCGGGCGATGGATTTTCACGATCATGACGCGGTTCAAATGCTTCTGGCGCATGGCGCTGAGGCTGATGAATATGATGATCGCGTTGTTGGTGGGGAAACGCCTTGGGTCATCCCCGCCTTGCACCAAGCGGCGCGGCGTGGATCGGATGCGAAAATGGCAAAGATCCTATTGGATGCCGGCGCTGACCCGGCTCGGGTTTTCGACGGCGCATCGGCCTATGGTTATGCACGCGTTTTTGGCAATGACGCTGTGGCCGAGGCAATTGCAGCGCAGGGCGACACTCTGCCCTTGTCCCCAGAAGAGACGTTGTTGGTACAAGCCGCAAAATCGCCGCCAAAAAAGGGCGTGTTTGTTAACTCTGCAAAACTACCCAAGGCTTATCAGAAAATCATCGCAAACCTGATCACGCGGCCAGAGCGCCTTGAACATGTTCGCAATCTGGTGGCGCTTGGGGTGCCCTATGATCAACCTGATAGCGAGGGCCTGACCCCAATTCAAATCGCCGGATGGCAAGGGCTGCCCGAGGCGGTGGCTTTTTTGCTGACGCAGCGGCCCGATCTTGAACATGTTAACGGCTATGGCGGCACGTTGTTGTCGACGATCATTCATGGATCAGAAAACTGCCCCGAGCGGGCCAGCCGTGATTATATCAGATGTCTTGAGATCGTACTGACCCACGGGCTGGCCTTGCCCCGGTCAATAATTGCAGGTGCCGGCGATGAAGAGGTGTCGACCTATCTGGCAGATTGGGCGGCGGCGCATCCTGGACAAGTCGTGGATTAACACCGCCGCCGCATTGGGGCGCTACTTTCGGCGCCCCTGTTTCTCGGCCATCGCACGTTTAACGCGCTTTGCAAACGCACGATCCTGCGCGCGTGCTTCTGGGGCCGTGGCGGTGTTATGGGCGTCCTCACGCTTTAGTTTTCGCCATCTATTGACGCGGTCGGGGTCAACCTCGCCCGCGTCAACGGCGGCTTTCACCGCGCAGCCCGGCTCACTCAAATGCTCGCAATCGCGAAATTTGCAGTTTGGGGTCAGCGCTTCGATGTCTTCGAAAACCGCTTCAATTCCGTCTGCCACATCCGTCAGACCAAGCGACCGCATGCCGGGCGTGTCGATCAACCACCCGCCAAACCGCGTGGGGATCAGCCCGCGCGATGTCGTGGTGTGGCGGCCCTTTGCGTCATCCTCTCGAATGTCTTGAGTGGCGGCATCTTGCCCCGTGAGTGCATTGGACAAGGTCGTCTTACCAACACCCGAACTGCCCGCCAAAACCAATGTCTGACCATCTTGGCACCAAGGCGACAGCCGCCCGACGTCTTCTGCATCTTTCGCGTTGAGCGTGATTGCGGTCACCAATGGCGACAGGCGTTCGGCTCGGCGTTGATAGTCTCGCGCATCATCCGTTTGATCGGCTTTTGTGAGAATGATCAGCGGCATACATCCGGCACTGGCCGCTAAGGCCAGATAGCGTTCCAGCCGCGCCTCGTTGAAATCGTGATTGCAACTTGTGACGATTCCAAACGTATCGACATTGGCGGCAATCAGCTGCGTTTCCCCGCGAGAGCCAGCGGCCATACGTTTAAGGGTGGTTTGCCGCTCGTAAAGGCGCTCTGTATGAACGCCGTCCTCGCTGATAGATACCCAGTCGCCGACGGCAAAAGCGCCCGTCGTAACGCCATGTTCGGGTTGCAGCAGCGCCGGGCCATCTGGGCCAAGGGCCATTAGTCGGTCGCGGGCGACCGATGTGATGCGCGCGGGACGATCTGTGTCCTCAGCTTGCGCGCGAAAATGGGCGGACCATCCAAGGTCGCTCAAAGAATATTGGGTCAATGTACGAAGTTCCCGTATCGAGTCAAAACACTCGCGCAACGCAAAATGCGGCGCGGTTTGATCGCTCGGGCGGAGGCGGTCTTGATCAGACTGCGACGGCCCGAAGGCTTACAACATTATCCATGTACCCTCCGAGGCTTTTTGGCCGGCGGACCATGTCCGTTTGGCCGTAGGAATTGGTGAGAGGTTGGACATCGACCCAAGTGGGGCTCGTTGTGGCTGCTACCTTCCGGTCCTGACCAGGTTGGCGAGGCACTTGCCCGCGCCAACCCCTCACCGGGTGATTTAGGGTAATTGCGGTCACTTCGCAAGGGGCGCGCGCATTGGATTGCTCAGGGCCCGGTGCATGTGACGCGTTACAGCGTCATCCAGAAGCGCTGATAGCCGTTTTCGCAAATTCCGTCGGGAATCAGGTCAAGCGCCGCAGCATGTTGGGGATAATCCATGATGCCGGGGCCAGTTCCGAAAAGCACCCTCGTGCCGCCAAGCGGTGCAAAACGCCATGCGTGGCTTGGTGTCACCTCGATCGGTGAGCGGTCTGACACATATTTCGCGATTACATCGCGAATCGTCACTTTCGGTTCTAAAACCGATTGGCACGCTGCGGCGGCTGCAAAATGCCCACCACCAGCGGCGCGATATGTGTTCGTTACAACATGATATGTGTCATCCGGGTCCACAGGCCGCCCGTCATAACACAGGTTATTGATGCGTCCGGGCGTGTCATATGTGATCTCGCCATCAGCCGAATATTGGGGTGGCTTTGAGATATCGATCTCGTAGGTCAGGCCAATCATCACGTCAAAATTGTAGCAGCTAAATTCACGATCCAAGAGAGCCGGATCGGTTTCGCCCGGCGTGATCTGGTTAAAGGCGCAGGCTGACCGCTCTAGCCAGCCTTTCAGGTCCGCCCCCTTGGCCTTCACCACCTGCATCACGTTTGGATAGACATAGAGGTCAGCGACGCTGCGCAGTGTCAGTGGGCCTGCCGCGACGTCGGTGTAGTTCTGTGGTCCGGCCCGTCCACCCGCCTTAAAAGGTGCAACCGCCGCGAGGATGGGCAAATCTTCGGCGCCGCTCTCCTTGAGCAACGCGGCCGCTGCACCGCGCTGTGCATCTGCGACCAATTGCATGGCAGAGCAGGGCGAGACCATCGAAAGATAGGTATGTAAAGGCCCGGTCGCATGACCAATAACGCGCCGGATATGCGCCAAGGTGGCGCGATGCGCATTCTGGCTCAGATCAACAATAGCCGGGTCGGCGGGAGTGGTTTTGTCTAGCGGCACGGTGTCTACGCACTCCGCCGATACCTGCCACGCATCGCCTGTTTTTTGCAATCTCAGATCAATAAGACCCAAGTGAGAGCCATAAAATCCGGGTTGCACGACGGGGACTGGTCCGAATTCCAAATGCTGTAGGTCATCCGGATCGGGCAGCACTTTATGGGTGTGCCCGCCAACAATTGCGTCAAGGCCAGCTTCATGGCTTAGCGGTATCAGAGCGTTTTCAAGGTCCGGCTTGTCGTCACGTGGCCCCGCGCCCGAATGGCACAGCGCGATGACGATATCCGCGCCGCTTTTCCGCAAAGCCGAAATATGCGCACGCGCCGTTTCTACAATCGGAAGCGTCGTGACACGGCCGCGCAAACTGGCGCCATCCCATGTCGTGATCTGCGGCGGGGCAAGCCCGATCAGGCCAATCTTTATCTCATGATCCATGCCAGTTTCGTCTTTCAGGACGCGCGTCAGCAAAACTGATCCGGGTCGAAATTCCCGCCCGTCTACATAGTGCAAATTAGCCAATAAAACCGGGAAGTCCGCTGCCCTTGTGGCCTGATCGACATAATCCAACCCATAGTTGAAATCATGGTTCCCAAGACAGGCGGCATCGAATTTCAAGTGATTCATCGCCGCAATCATCGGATGGGTTTCGCGTGCCGGATCCATCTCTTCGGCGGCGAAATCTCCGAGGGGAGTGCCTTGTAGAGTATCGCCATTGTCGATCAGCAAGGTGTTGGGGTGTGCTGTACGGGTTTGCTCAATCAGGGTCGCTAGGGCCGCCAGCCCAACACGGCCATCCGGCTGATCCGTGTAGTAATTATAGGGCAGCAAATGCGCATGCAAATCGGTCGTGGCCATCAGCATAAGCCGAAGGTCAGGCGCATTTTTCGCGCTTGATTGCACCGCGTCCAGATTGGGCATTTAATATCCGCTCTTTGTTATGAAGGGGTTAGAGCAAGTTCCCCGTTAAAAAACCAGTCTGCTGACATAGAATGCACGGATTATTTTTATCAACTGTTACCTTTCCAGCAAAACTCCATATATTCGCAGCCGCAGCGCCCTTTTAGTTCCCCGGAGGACATGAATGAAACTGGCAGAAACGGTCACCCTTGGCGGTGGCGGTCTTGAACGAGCGGCTTTGCGACGCTCGGACGCTGATTGGCTGGAAGATGAACTGAATTCGGGCGATGCCTTGGTTTATCCTTTGTGGCGCGGCAAATTGCTGGCGTCGGGATCTGGTGGGGCCAAAGCGCTTGTTGCTGTTCCTGCTAGCCACGAAATATTACAACATGGCACCGGAAATTTCCTCTTTTTGGGAGAGGTTAACGGCCGCGGTCGCTTTGCGACCGATATTTCCGCTTGGGAACCAGATGATCAGGATGCGGCTGAGGTTGGCGCTTTTCTGGACCAAAGCCAGCAAACCCATCCCAGCCTAGGTGACGGCGCCGCATTCCACGAACTTCGGTCGATCTTTACAGAGCTTACGCCCCTCGATGGTGAAATGGCCGCGACGGCCAAGGCGATGCTAAGCTGGCATCTGTCACACCGGTTTTGCGCAAAATGCGGGTCGGAAAGCGAATTTCACGACGCAGGATGGCAGCGCAAATGCGCGTCTTGCGGGGCACCGCATTTCCCGCGCACCGATCCTGTTGTCATCATGTTGATTACGCATGGAAACGATCTTTTGCTTGGCCGCTCGCCGCATTGGCCCGAAGGGATGTATTCGCTTTTGGCTGGATTTGTTGAGCCGGGCGAAACGCTGGAAGCTGCGGTCAGGCGCGAAGTAGCAGAAGAGACAGCCGTTAAAGTGGGGCAGGTCAGTTACCTTGCCTCGCAACCTTGGCCCTATCCGTCCTCACTTATGTTCGGCTGTGAAGGCGAAGCGTTAACCCGCGAAATAACCCTTGATCCAATCGAGCTTGAAGACGCGATCTGGATATCCCGAGAAGAGTTGGCGGAGGCATTGGATGGCCGCCATCCAACCCTTTCTCCGGCACGACCAGGGGCAATTGCACGGTTTCTTATGGAACATTGGTTGGCTGACAGCTTGAAATAGGCGTAAAAAACCGCCACTGGATAAGATCAACAAACAACAGGGGATTGGCATGATTTTTGTAGCTCAGGACGAAGTGCATGTTCCGCAGGATTATGCCTTTTCCCACTTTTCCGACTTTATCAGCTATGAAGCCACGGCGTTGTCTTATGGCGCTGACATTCGGCGGGTCGACGGATTTCAGCAAGTCAGCCAAGGCGTGGCATGGCGCGGAACTGTTCCTATTCGCGGCAAAACAGTTGGTGTTGAGGCCAAGGTGACCAATTTTGACCCATCGCGTCAGTCGCAGATGGTTACGCAAGCCGGCGGGATGACGGTCACTGTCGATCTATCATTCGAAGAAATGGAGCCGGAAAAAACACGGGTTACCGCTCGGGCCGAGCTTAGGGCCAATACACTTGCAGCACGTCTGATTGTGCAATCCGTTCGTTTGGCGCGTGGGTCTTTGCAACGGCGTATTGATTCCAAGCTTGTCGCCCTTGGCAGCAAATTCGAAGCGGAATACCACCGCTCAAAGGCCAGTAGCTAATAAAAACCACTATTTCTTGCGTTGAGCATCAAGCCGGTCGAGCGTTGCTTCACGCTCTGCGCTAGAAAGCTCTTCAATCAGTTTTGGCAACGCAGCGGTCAAGAGATCGAAGCTTTCCTGACAAAATTCGCGCGTTTTGATGTCTGCATTGTCTGAAAGCAATACCTCAAGCGGATACCGCTTAGTGGCCCCACCTTTTTTGTCCGCAATAAAGATAAAAAAGGCCCGCCGGTTTTGAACACCGCCGATAAAACCCATGTCCTCATGCTCGAACTGGAATTGCGTCAGCATCGGGCCGCGAATTATGTCCTCGCGGCGGTTGTGCTGAAATCCAACCTGACCCGCCAGTTTATGAAGGTAAAACTCGATATCGGACAGGGTCCACGCCCCTGTTTTGTCTGAACTGGGCGCGGCGACTGGCCGGCGAAAAAGCGAACGCAAAAGCCGGCTCAATCGCGAACCCTATCGGCGGGGTAAGTGCCCAAAATGTGAATCTCGGATGTGAAGTAATCCAGCTCTTCCAATGCCAGTTTCACGTTCGGATCCTCGGGATGACCTTCGATATCGGCGTAAAACTGGGTGGCCGAGAAGCTGCCACCCACCATGTAACTTTCCAGTTTGGTCATGTTGACGCTGTTCGTGGCAAAACCGCCCATAGCTTTGTAGAGCGCAGCGGGAATATTGCGCACGCGGAAGACGAAAGTTGTCATCATATGCTCGGCGCGGCGGGACAGGTCAGGGGCATTACCCATGATCAGAAACCGAGTCGTATTCGAATCATGATCTTCAATATGTCGCGCCAAAACGTCCAATCCATAGATCTCACCGGCAAGTTCCGATGCCAATGCGGCCGAGGTCGGATCAGCGGCTTCTGCGACTTCGCGGGCTGCGCGTGCATTATCGGGGCTGACACGGCCACGAATATTATTTTTTTGCAGGAAGTTTGAGCATTGCGGCAAAAGGACCAGATGCGAGTAGGCTTCTTTGATGTCTTCGAGCTTGGCACCGGGGGTCGCAAGCAGGTTGATATGGACCCGAACAAAAGCCTCATCAACGATAGAAAGCCCTGATTCCGGCAGCAATCTATGGATGTCCGCGACACGCCCATATGTCGTGTTTTCAACAGGAAGCATGGCCAATTCGGCCTTTCCAGAGGCCACGGCCTCAATCACATCCTCGAAGCTGCGACATGGCAGCACGTCCATTCCGGGCCGTGCTTCATGGCAAGCTTGATGAGAATAGGCTCCCAGTTCTCCCTGAAAGGCGATACGAGATGTCATGTCGGCCTCTTTCTTTCAATAAGGGCGTTCTGTCGCGCTGACTACACCTTGAAAGCAGTGCAGGAAAGTCGGTAGATACGCCTTAACGCGAAATGTGGATAGGATTACCATGTTTGACACGATGAATATGACCAAAGCCGTTGCTGCCATCTGTGCGGCTATGCTGGTCCTCTTAGTGGGTGGTTGGGCTGCTCACGGTGTTTACAACGTCAGCGGCGGGGGTGGTCATGGCGATCATCATGTCGCGGGCTACACGATTGAAACGGGCGACGATGGTACTGAACCAGTCGAAACCGTGCCGTTCTCGGAATATCTGGCTGCAGCTGACCCAGCTGATGGTGAGGGCGATTGGCGTCAGTGCCGCAGCTGCCACTCGGTTGAGCCCGGCAATAACGGCACCGGTCCTACGCTTTATGGCATTGTCGGACGGGACATCGCTTCGGTTGATGGCTTTGGCTACTCGGGCGCGTTGACAGGCCTTGAAGGCGATTGGACGCCTGAGGCCTTGAACGAATTCCTTGCCAACCCTCGTGGTTATGCACAAGGCACAGCAATGTCTTTTGGCGGGATTCGCGATGTTGAAGATCGCGCGGCAATGGTTGCCTACTTGGCGACATTTGCAGAATAATCCTGCGATCTGAATAGTTTCAGCAAAAGGCTGCCCGTTGGGGCGGCCTTTTTTGCTTTTTGACATTTGATCACGAAAACTCAACTTGAATGCTAGGTGCGCTGGTCCTTAGGGTAAAACAGCCCATAACAATAGATAGTCGGTAAACCGCAACTCGGAGGCCCAGATGATCAGATCACTCGCCCAGACCCGTTCAAAAGCGCCCGTAATAGCCGCGCTCAGTTTTGCTTTTGTAGGGTCGATCGCCAACCCATCCTTTGCGGATGCCCATGAAGAGCTGACGCATAGTCACGGGATTTCAACGTTTGGCGACCTTAGATATGGACCTGATTTCGAACATCTCGATTATGTGAATGTAGATGCCCCGCGTGGCGGCGAGCTGTCATTCTCGTGGTCTTCTGGCGGGTTCGATTCGATCCATCCCTATACACGGCAAGGCCGGGCGCCGGTGGCAGCAAATATCTTTTTTGAGGCGATGCTCGAGGGAACCTATGACGAAGTCGGGTCGGCCTATTGTTTGCTTTGCGAAGAAATGGCCTATCCCGAGGACCGCTCCTACGTGATCTTCACGATCAGAGAAGAGGCCCGATTCTCAGACGGCACGCCGGTCTTGGCCCAAGATGCCCTCTTCAGCTACGAAATTCTGCGCGACGAAGGATTGCCCTCTTTCCGTGCCGGGATCGGTTTGACCATTGAAAGCGCAGAAGTGCTGGATGACCGACGTATCCGATTCAACTTCAATCCCGAAAGCCCGCTTAGGGGCCGCATCCAATCGGCCGGCGGTCTGCCCGTTTTTTCCGAGGCGAGTCATATCGCTTCGGGTATCCCCTTCAGCGATTCGCGGCTGGAGCCATTGATCGGTTCGTCGGCTTATGTGCTGGGCTCGATCGACCCGAACCAGCAAGTGATCTATGAACGCAATCCTGATTGGTGGGGCAATGATCTGCCCATCAATATCGGGCGGTATAATTATGATAGCATCCGCATTGAATATTATGGCGATGCAAGTGCCGCATTCGAAGGGTTTGCCGCTGGCAATTACACATTCCGTCAGGAAAGCAGTTCGGCGCAATGGGCCACTGCCTATGATTTTGACAAGGTCACGAATGGCATCATTATTCGCGATACCCTGCCGGACGGGAATATCTCGCCCGGCCAAAGCTTTGTGATCAACCTGCGCCGTCCGCAATTCCAGGACCCGCGTGTGCGTCAGGCTATTGGCCTGATGTTCAACTTCGAATGGACCAATGAGACGCTCTTTTACGGTCTCTACGCGCCCATCGAATCTTTCTGGCAAAACGTGGATCACCTTACGGCGTCAGGCCTGCCAGAGGGCGAAGAACTGGCGCTGCTTGAACCCTTGCGGGAGCATCTGATCCCAGAAGTATTCGAAGAAGAGCCCTTTGCCTTCCCCACGTCCGATCCTGACCGTGCCTTTGATCGTCGGCAAGCGCGCCGCGCGTTGGGGCTTTTGGAAGAGGCCGGCTGGGTTCCCGGCGATGATGGTCTGTTGCGCAATGCAGATGGCGAAGTGCTTGAGATCGAGTTCCTCAACTCCAGCCCGCTTTTTGATCGCATCATCAATCCTTATGTCGAGAACTTGCGGAACATCGGTTTTGATGCGCGGCTGACGCGGGTCGACAATGCCCAGTTTACCGAGCGTGAGCGCAGTCAGGACTTCGATATCATCACCGATCACTTCCCAATGGCAACGGAACCCGGATCGGGCCTCCGTCAATATTTCCATTCAGTACAGGGTGAAAACTCGCTCTTTAACCCTGCGGGAGTGTCCAGTCCGGCCATCGATGTATTGGTCGAAGCGGCCGTTGCAGCAGAGACCCAAGAGGAGTTGAATGTTGCCGTGCGCGCGCTGGACCGTGTTCTTCGTTGGGAACGGTTCCGCGTGCCGCAATGGGACAACCCGAACTATTGGTTCGCCTATTACGATTTCTACCGTCACCCGGAAGAATTGCCGCCTTATTCGTCTGGTTTCCTAGATGTTTGGTGGATCGATCAAGACGCCGAAGCCGCCTTGCGCGACGCAGGAGCGTTTTAAGACATCATGGGCGCTTATATCGTCAGACGAATTTTGCTGATGATCCCAACTTTGCTGGGGATCATGATTATCAACTTTGCGCTGGTTCAATTTGTGCCCGGCGGTCCAATTGACCAGATCTTGGCCCAACTTGAGGGGGAAGGTGATGCCTTCGCGACAATCTCTGGCTCTGGCTCAGAAGCCGGAGCGCTGGATCTCGGAGGGGAAGATGCCTATGTCGGCGGGCGCGGTTTGCCTGCGGATTTCATCGCTGAACTTGAAGTGGAATTTCACTTCGCCCGCATCGTTTGTGCCCCAGGATTTGAAGGCGAACCTAATATCGAGAACGACGCGTGCGAGACCCAGCCAATCCCCCTGATGGAACGTTTCGGCCTGATGATTTGGGATTACATAAATTTTGATTTCGGCGAGAGCTATTTCCGTTCGATCTCGGTTGTGGATCTGGTGATCGAGAAATTGCCGGTCTCAATCTCGCTTGGCCTTTGGTCGACCTTGGCAGCCTACTTTGTTTCAATCCCACTGGGCATTCGAAAAGCGGTGCGGGATGGTTCGTCTTTTGACACCTGGACGTCTGGCCTGATTATCGTCGGCTACGCGATTCCAGGGTTTCTGTTTGCGATCATGTTGCTGGTTCTCTTCGCAGGCGGGCGCTATTGGCAAGTCTTCCCGCTCAGAGGGCTCACCTCAGACGGGTTCGACGACATGACGATGCTTCAGCAAATTGGCGATTATTTTTGGCACATCGCATTGCCGGTCATTGCGTCCACCATTTCGGCCTTTGCCACATTGACGCTTTTGACCAAGAACAGTTTTCTGGATGAGATCCGAAAACAATATGTGATGACGGCGCGTGCCAAAGGGCTGACCGAACGCCGTGTGCTCTATGGGCATGTCTTCCGCAATGGTATGTTGATTGTCGTCGCTGGTTTTCCGTCATTGTTCCTTTCCGTTTTCTTCACCGGTAGCTTGATAATCGAGACGATCTTTTCGCTCGATGGGATGGGCCGAATGGCCTATGAGGCTGCGATTACGCGGGACTACCCGGTCATCTTCGGCTCGCTTTTTGTTTTCGGGATTGTCGGGCTGATCGTCGGGCTCATGTCCGATCTGGTCTATGTGTTGGTCGATCCGCGTATCGACTTTGAAGCGCGGAGGGTTTGACGATATGGCCCTTATCAAACTCAACCCACTGAACCAGCGCCGACTGCGCAATTTCAAGGCAAACCGCCGGGCGTTCTGGTCGCTTTGGATCTTCTGTTTTCTGTTCTTTTTATCACTCTTTGCAGAGTTTTTGGCAAATGACAGACCTTTACTGGTCAATTACCGCGGCGAGATGCACGTCCCGGTTTTGAATTTCTATCCCGAAACGGCCTTCGGGGGTGATTTCAGGACTGAGGCCGTCTATCGGGATATCGAGGTTCAATGCCTGATTATTTCAGGCGGGCTGGAGGATTGCTGGGACGATCCGGAAACAGTGATCGAAGCTGCGCAAAACGGAGCGTTGGCAGAAAGCGTTGAAGATTTCCAACAAGGTTGGATTCTTTGGCCGCCGGTGCGCTACTCGTTTAACACCGTTGCAGATATCGGCCGTGCGGCGCCGTCGCCTCCTGATGATAACCACATTCTGGGCACTGATGACACGGCGCGAGACGTCATGGCACGGGTGATCTATGGGTTCCGTGTCAGTGTTCTGTTCACATTGGTTGTGACCTTAGCGACATCGGTTATCGGCATCGCAGCCGGGGCTGTGCAAGGCTATTTTGGCGGTCTAATTGATCTTCTGTTTCAGCGCTTTATCGAGATCTGGTCCGGTATCCCTTCGCTTTATATCATCATTATCGTGGCATCGATTTTCACAATGAATTTTTGGCTATTGGCGGGGTTGATGACCGCCTTTGGTTGGATGGCACTTGTGGGTGTTGTAAGGGCAGAGTTTCTTCGGGCGCGGAATTTCGAATATGTCCGCGCTGCCCGCGCCTTGGGCGTGCGCGACCGGGTCATCATGTTCCGGCACGTTTTGCCGAACGCCATGGTCGCCTCGCTAACGCTTTTGCCGTTCATTGTGACTGGAAATATTGCAGCGCTGGCCAGTCTTGATTTTCTGGGCTTCGGTCTACCCTCATCAGAACCTTCATTGGGTGAGCTGACGTTGCAGGCCAAACGCAACCTACAGGCCCCATGGTTGGGCTTTACTGCCTTCTTTACCTTCGCTGTGATGCTGTCCCTACTAGTCTTCATTTTTGAGGGTGTCAGGGACGCGTTTGATCCAAGGAAGACATTCCAATGAGCTTGCTTGAGGTCAAAAACCTGCGCGTTTCGTTCCGCCAGGACGGCAAGGTATTTGAGGCCGTGAAAGGCGTCAGTTTTTCCGTTGAGTCCAGCGAAACTGTTGCCTTGGTCGGCGAATCCGGGTCAGGAAAATCTGTGACGGCCCTTTCGACGGTGTCACTTTTGGGCGAGAACGCGATGGTCGAAGGCTCGGTCACGTATGGTGGCACAGAGATGGTTGGCGCGCCTGAACGCGACCTGCGCCGGGTGCGGGGCAATGACATTAGCTTTATTTTCCAAGAGCCGATGACATCGTTGAATCCGCTCCACACCCTCGAAAAGCAATTGGGTGAAAGCCTGTCGTTGCATCAGGGCCTAAGCGGCGCGGCCGCGCGGGAACGGATCATCGAGCTTCTGACCAAGGTTGGAATTCGTGAGCCCGAATCCCGGCTGGGTTCGTACCCACATCAGTTATCCGGAGGGCAGCGTCAGCGTGTGATGATTGCGATGGCGCTTGCCAACGGCCCTGAATTGTTGGTCGCGGATGAACCAACCACTGCGCTTGACGTGACAATTCAGGCGCAAATCCTCGAGCTTTTGGCAGACCTAAAGCGTAGTGAGGGGATGAGCCTTTTGTTCATTACCCATGACCTTGGCATCGTGCGCAAAATCGCCGACCGGGTCTGCGTCATGAAAGACGGCGAGATCGTAGAAACTGGCCCAACAGCCGAGATTTTCGATAACCCGCGCCACCCATACACACAAACCTTGCTGGCGGCTGAACCCACTGGCGCGCCTTACCCAGTGCCAGATTTCGCAAAAGAGATTTTGGCGACAGAAAACCTCAAAATCTGGTTCCCAATTCAAAAGGGCCTGCTGAAGCGCACGGTTGGGCATGTGAAGGCCGTCAACGATGCCACCCTTCGGCTGAAGGAAGGCGAAACCCTTGGCATTGTCGGCGAGTCAGGGTCTGGCAAAACGACGTTGGCACTGGCGATTATGCGGCTTCTCTCCTCAGAAGGGGACATCATGTTTATGCGGCAAGAGCTGCATAATTGGACCGAGCGCCGTATCCGGTCGATCCGCAAAGATATGCAGATCGTCTTTCAGGATCCCTATGGATCGCTCAGCCCGCGGATGACGGTTGAACAGGTCATCGCAGAAGGCCTGAGCGTACATGACGTGCCGGGAAGCCATGATAAGCGCGGGCTGGTGGCTGAAACCATGCGTGAGGTGGGCCTCGAACCAGAAATGATGGATCGTTACCCGCATGAATTTTCCGGCGGTCAGCGCCAACGTATCGCAATCGCTCGGGCGATGATCCTTAAACCGAAACTACTTGTTCTGGACGAGCCAACCTCGGCGCTTGATATGACGGTTCAGGTGCAGATCGTTGAGTTGCTGCGGGACCTTCAACGCAAACATGGGTTGGCGTATCTTTTCATCAGTCACGACCTTCGGGTTGTCCGAGCCCTTAGCCATAAGGTGATCGTGATGAAGCAAGGGGATGTCGTAGAGGCGGGCGAAGCCGCACAAATTTTTGCGTCGCCCAAAACGGCATATACTCGCGAATTGATGGCGGCGGCGTTGAATTTGGATAGTAAGGCGGGCTGAGCGTTGAGGCAGATCCGGGGCGATTATTTTGCCCGGGATCCGCGAAGGCTTTCGTCTGTTGATGGCTTAGATCGCCGTGCTGTGACTTTCTTCATGGCGTTCATATTCATCGAACCGACTTGCGATCATTCGAGTCAGCGCATGGGCCTTGGGCAGGATCACCATTCGATCTGAAGTAAGGTCAATCAGCCCCGGGTAATCGCGTGCGACGGTAAAGAACTGAGGATACAGCGTGCCGGGGGCGATGCCGAATTCTTGCGACAGCTTGGTCAGATCAACCGCGAAGTCGCACATCAGCATCTCGATTATTCGGGCCTGAAGGCGGTCATTTCCCGAAAAAGCATGGCCGCGGGATGTCGCAAATTGCCCCGCGCGAACCGCCTTTTGGTAGGCCGCAGTGGCGGGCGCGTTTTGGGCATAACCTTGCGGGAACCGCGAAATGGCCGATGCGCCTAGGCCAATAAGGACGTCACAAATGTCGTCCGTATAGCCTTGGAAATTCCGCCGTAACCGCCCCTCATTGGCGGCGCGCGCCAGACCATCTTCCGGCTGCGCGAAGTGGTCGATGCCAATCGCCTGATATCCATCCCATTCAAAAATCTGACTGGCGGCATCGAAAAGTTCCAGCCGCTCAGTGGGGGTTGGCAGCGCATCGGTTGGGATCATTGCCTGACGTCGGGCCATCCACGGCACATGCGCATAGCCATAAAGCGCCACCCGGCTGGGAGAGAGCGACAGCAACATTTGCACCGATTCCGAGATCCGCCCAACACTTTGATCGGGAAGGCCGTAAAGAATATCAGCATTCAGAGCCGTGACGCCGCGCGCCCTTAACCCTTCAACGGCAGCGCGCGTGACGTCATAGCTTTGAATCCGGCCGATGGTTTTTTGGATCTCTGGGTTAAAATCCTGAACCCCGATCGACGCGCGCGAAAGGCCCGCCGCCGTCAATGCATCAAGGCGGGCATCGTCAATTTCGTTGGGATCGATTTCAACAGAGAAATCCAAGGTCTCGGCAATCGGCAAGCAGGCTTTCACATGTTCCGCCAAATCCGCAATGGCGCCGGCATTCAGCAATGTCGGAGTGCCGCCGCCCCAATGGACGCGGGCAACCTCAACCCCGTCTGGCAATCTCACTGCAAGCAGGTCGACCTCTTTTTTTAGCGTTTCAAGATAGGCCATCACAGGCTCATCTGATCGTACCCCTTGTGTCCGGCAGGCACAGAACCAACACAGTCTGCGGCAAAATGGGACATGCAAGTAGAGGGACACCCGCGAGCCTGCTGGAATCTGGTCTATCCATTTAGAAAATAAACTCGAATCGACCGCATCCGTAAATTTCGTCGCGGGCGGATAGCTTGTATAGCGCGGCACTTTGGCATCGAAGAGGCCAAGCCGCTTAAGTTGCGCAAGATGTTCCATTGCGATAGCGTACCGGGGTGCAGACAACCCCGTCCTTGATCAAGATCAAACGGCACCAGTCTGATGAAGCCAGGAAAAGATAATGAGCGTCAGCGCCACCGACATCCCAAATATCAAATGCTCAAGCTGCCCGATCCGTCATCGCGCCGTCTGTTCGCGTTGCGAAGCAGAAGAGCTGGATGCCCTGGAAAAGATAAAATACTACAAAAGCTTTGAGGCTGGTCAGACGATTGTTTGGGCGGGCGATAAGATGGATTTCGTGGCTTCGGTTGTGTCTGGTGTGGCTGCTTTGACGCAAACGATGGAGGATGGTCGACGCCAAATGGTCGGCCTGTTGCTGCCAAGTGATTTTGTGGGTCGGCCCAATCGCGACGAAGCGGCATATGACGTGACCGCGACCAGCGATGTGACTTTGTGCTGTTTTCGACGCAAGCCTTTTCACAAGTTGCTGGAAGACACGCCCCATGTCAGTCAGCGTTTGCTGGAAATGACATTGGACGAGCTGGACGCGGCCCGCGAATGGATGCTGCTTTTGGGCCGGAAAACCGCCCGGGAAAAAATTGCGAGTTTTCTATCTATCTTGGCGCGCCGTGGCACGACCGAGAATAATCTGGCGGGGCTTGATTCGGTTGAATTTGATTTGCCGCTGACGCGTGAGGCGATGGCTGATTACCTTGGTTTGACCTTGGAAACGGTCAGCCGTCAAATGTCAGCGCTGAAACGGGATGGGGTTATCACCCTGTCTGGAAAACGGCATGTGATCGTGCCGGATATGCATATTTTGCTGAATGAAACCGGCGATGACGCCGATGGCGGAATGCTGGTCTAAATAAAATTCAGATGCTGGCCCAGTCAGTGAAAATCTGGCCGCGTGGTGCGGGGCTGGTGGCTGTTACGCGGCGATCTGCGGCTTTGGGAAGGTCGGCGATGATGGCGGCGGGGCGGGGGGCGCGGTGGGCAGTGCAGAACATTGGGTTAGTCCTTAAATCTGTTGGGTCTAATCTCTGAGAATCAGATTAGTGTAAAAATAACACTTATGCAAGCATTATGCGTTGAACCCACAAAAAAGGGGCCAAATCACTTATGCGACCCGGCCCCAATTACCCTATTTTATGTCCCTAATGCGCCATCAACACCGGCAGGCTGGCTTGCTCGAGCAAGTTGCGTGTTGCGCCGCCCAAGATGGCTTCTCGGAACCGCGAATGCCCGTAGGCGCCCATCACCAACAGATCGGCATTTTGTTCAACGGCATGACGCTCGATAATGTCCGAGATGCGATGAGTGGTTTTCGGAATGACCGAGATTGTCACCTTTGCTCCGTGACGCGTCAGCAGTTTCGACAACTCTGAGCCAGGGTCAGCGCGATCCGCGCTATGAGGGGCAGGATCGACGATTAGAAGGTCCACCTCGTCTGCGGCAGCCAGCAAAGGCAGCGCTTGGCGTGCGGCAGTCATCGCTTCGATGCTTTCATTCCAAGCCAATGTAATGCGTTTGGGCATTTCCAATGGGGTATCATCTTCGGGTAAAACAATGACCGGGGCACGGCCCTGGAACAGCGCGGCCTCGATAACGGCAGGCGCGTCAAAGCTGCGCGTTTGGCCATAAGGGCGCGGAAGGATCACGATGTCAGTAAACCGGGCCCGTTCGGCAACGACCGCAGACACAGCCGTGTTTTGGGCGACAATGTTTTCAACAGTCCAAGGCACTTCTGTACGGGCAAGACGCAGGCGCGCGGCCTCTTCAAGGCGGTCCGCCTCTTCGCGGGCCATTGCCATCGTATGCTCGGTAACAAGCGCAGCAGTACCAGCCGCGTAATAGCCTGTTTGAGTGCGATCAATGCCAAGACATAAGACATCAAGATGAGCGCCATTGGCCCGTGCAAAGGGCAGGGCGGCCTCCAGAACCGGGCCCACATCGATGGGATCGGACAGGATGGTCAAAATGGATTTGTAAGCCATTGGTAGTCCTCCTTTAGGTATGGCTAAACCCTATGCCGTGCCACCAAGGCGCGCCTTGACCTGCGTCAAACTGGCTTTGCCCCAGACAACAATTTCGGCTGTTTTCCAAAACTTGACATGGATCAAGGCTTTGCCCCGGCATCTGCGCGATCAGAGGCTCAGATGGAACCGTTTCGGGCGCTTGTTGAGTCGTTCCGAAGTAGAACAGAGGGACGATCAATGCTTGATTACGTAAAGCTGCTGATCCTTGGCTTAATCGCGATATGCGCCGCGATTGCTGCCAATTTTGCCCGAGATTTGGCCTATCAGGTCCACGCCGTTTTGGTGTTGCTGATCGCGTCTGGCCTTTTCTTGTGGCAATTGCGTCGGACGGATGAACCCGTTCCCGCCGCACAATTACAAACAGAATACATGGACGGCCCAGTGCGTGCCGGCGCAATTGCCACCGCCTTTTGGGGCGTTGTCGGCTTTCTTGCGGGCACATTCATTGCTTTCCAACTGGCTTTTCCAGTGCTCAATTTCGAATGGGCCGAAGGCTATGCGAATTTTGGACGTTTGCGTCCGCTTCATACATCGGCGGTGATCTTCGCCTTTGGTGGCTCGGCGCTTTTGACAGCGTCCTTTTATATAGTACAGCGCACCTGCGCGACGCGGCTCTGGGGTGGGAACCTGGCTTGGTTCGTGTTCTGGGGTTACCAGCTCTTTATTGTGTTGGCTGCGACGGGGTACCTCTTGGGCGCAACCCAAGGTCAGGAATATGCTGAACCAGAATGGTATGTTGATCTTTGGTTGACCGTTGTCTGGGTCGCCTTTCTTTTGGTCTTCCTTGGAACGCTTCTGAAACGGAAAGAGCCACATATCTATGTGGCCAACTGGTTCCTGCTCAGCTTCATCGTGACCGTCGCGATGCTGCACCTTGTGAACAACATGTCGATCCCGGTTTCGATCTGGGGATCGCGCTCGGTTCAAGTGATGTCAGGCGTTCAGAACGCCATGACGCAGTGGTGGTATGGCCATAACGCCGTGGGCTTCTTCTTGACAGCGGGCTTCCTGGGCATGATGTACTACTTCATCCCGAAGCAGGCCGAACGCCCGGTCTACAGCTACAAACTGTCGATCATTCACTTCTGGGCCCTGATCTTTCTGTATATCTGGGCCGGTCCTCACCACCTGCATTACACGGCTCTGCCAGATTGGGCCTCGACCCTTGGCATGGTGTTCTCGGTGATCCTGTGGATGCCCAGCTGGGGCGGCATGATCAACGGTTTGATGACGCTCTCGGGCGCGTGGGACAAACTGCGGACCGACCCTGTGTTGCGGATGATGGTAACCTCCGTGGCCTTCTACGGCATGTCGACCTTCGAAGGTCCGATGATGTCGATCCGCGCAGTGAACAGCCTCAGCCACTATACTGACTGGACCATTGGTCACGTGCATTCCGGTGCGCTTGGCTGGAACGGGCTCGTGACCTTCGGGATGCTCTACTATCTCTTCCCGAAACTCTGGAACCGCTCGGGTCTTTATTCCCTGCGTCTGGTTAGTTGGCATTACTGGCTCGCGACGATCGGTATCGTGCTCTACGCGGCATCCATGTGGGTGACCGGTATCATGGAAGGCCTCATGTGGCGTGAAGTCGACGCGCAAGGCTTCCTTGTGAACAGCTTCGCCGACACCGTGGCAGCCAAGTTCCCGATGTATGTGGTGCGCGGTCTTGGGGGCGTCATGTTCCTCGGCGGCTCGCTGATCATGGCCTACAACCTCTGGATGACCGTCACACGCGGACCAGAAGTTGATCGGGCTGCCCCATCCACAGCCGCTGTTGCGGCAGAATAAGGAGGGTCTGAAAAATGGGAATTCTTGACAAACATAAGAAGATCGAGACCAACGCAACCCTTCTTCTGGCGCTTAGCTTTGTGGTGGTAACCGTTGGCGGCCTCGTAGAAATCGCACCGCTCTTCTACCTCGACAATACGATCGAAGAGGTGGACGGCATGCGACCCTACAGCCCGCTGGAACTGACCGGGCGCGAAATCTACATCCGTGAAGGGTGCTACGTGTGTCACAGCCAGATGATCCGCCCCATGCGGGATGAGGTCGAACGCTATGGTCACTATTCGCTGGCGGCTGAATCGATGTATGACCACCCCTTCCAATGGGGCTCAAAACGAACCGGGCCGGATCTGGCCCGTGTCGGTGGGCGCTATTCGGATGAATGGCATCTCGACCATCTTGTTGACCCTCAATCGGTGGTGCCGGAATCGGTTATGCCCAGCTATGGCTTTCTGGCCGAGCGGGAAATCGAACCCGATTACATTGATGAGCTGATGTCGACACACCGCTTTGTTGGCGTGCCGTATTCGGATGAGATGATCGAAATGGCTGCGCATGACTTTAATGCACAGGCTGCCGATCCTTACGGCTTCCATGATTATGATCAGGATGCCGTGGTGGAACGCTATCCGGGCGCGCAGATGCGCGACTTTGATGGCAACCCCGAAGTCACCGAAATGGATGCAATCATCGCCTATCTGCAAATGCTGGGAACGTTGGTCGATTTCTCGACCTTCACGCCCGACGAAGCAATGCAGACAGGCCGATAAGGAGGTTAGACAGATGGAAGAAACTTACACCATCATGCGGGTCTTTGCCGGCAGCTTTGGCCTTCTGTTTATGTTCGTGGCCTTTCTGGGAGTGATTTTCTTCACTTTCCGGCCCGGATCAAAACGCCTGCATGCTGAAAGTGCCGCAATCCCGTTTCGCCATGATGATCGTCCCGTTGCGGACGTGACGGAGGGCCAGAAATGACCGACAAAAAACACCCAGAGGAACAGATCCTGCAAGAGGGCGACCCAAATACCACGGGTCACGTTTGGGACGGGATTAAAGAGTTCGACAACCCAATGCCGCGCTGGTGGCTCTGGACCTTTTACGCCTGTATCGCATGGGGCGTGCTCTATGTGATCCTTTATCCGGCTTGGCCGCTGGTGAATGGGGCGACGGCAGGTCTGTTAGGGTATTCAACCCGCGCCGAAGTGGCAGAAGATATTGCCACATTCGATGCGATGAATGACCCTTTGCGGGCCCGTATGGAAGCAGTCGAGCTTGCCGAAATATCGGAAGATGCTGAGCTGGCCAATTTTGCGGTCCAGGGTGGCGGTGCAATTTTCCGGACATGGTGTGCTCAATGCCATGGCTCGGGTGCAGCCGGCGCGCGTGGGTATCCCAACCTACTGGACGATGACTGGCTTTGGGGCGGTACGTTGGACGATATCTATCTGACGATCCGCCACGGTATCCGCAACGAAGAAGACCTCGATGCGCGTTATTCTGAGATGACGGCCTTTGACGAGATCCTCAGCGATGATGAAATCGCGCAGGTCGTGGCATATGTCCGCAATATTTCGGGCCAAGAGGCAGACGCAGCCATGTCCACAGCGGGCGAGACTGTCTTTCTGGACAACTGCGCGTCCTGTCACATGGATGACGGTACTGGCGACCGTTTCCTAGGGGCGCCAAATCTAACGGACGCCATTTGGCTCTATGGCGGCGATGAAGCTGCATTGGAAGAGACTGTTCGCAATGCGCGCTTTGGCGTCATGCCAAGCTGGCAGAACCGTCTGACCGAAAGCGAAGTTCGCTCGGTTTCCGTCTACGTTCATTCATTGGGTGGCGGGGAATAACCTCGCCCTTCGAAATCCGGACTCCTCTTCCCGGGGGTCCGGGCACGGTGTCGGTTCTGGTCCTGTTCGCGCGTTTCCTTCAGAACCGACACCTATTTTCATAAAAACAATGATTTGAGATGCAATCGGGGCTTTTCGCGGCCCCTTTTTGGCCCTGATTGGGGCTGATGCTGCCAGCGTTCCTATTGAAAAGGACCGGCCTATGGTCAGCATAATTGCGGCATTTAAACAGTTCCAAAAAGATCCCTCGGGCGCCGTTGCGGTTGATTGGGTTGTCTTGGTTGCAGCCCTCGTTGGCCTAACAATTGCAGTGTTTTCATTTCTCGCCGGTGGGATGGACGCGATCTCGAACGAGGTAGCCATCCAAATGTCGGATCAGGAAATCACGGACGAGTTTTAAATCCGGATTCTGCGCAGTTTGCCTTGCAAGGTTGCCGCTGTTCATCCGCAATCTCGTTAATAAAAATTTCCAATAATTGCCCAAATTCGGTCCGCAAGATGCCATGCCCAAGGGTGAACGTGACGCAAAGGAAACCAATATGTGAGAGTAGTAAAATGAACATTTCAAAATTCAATTCTAGCAGCTTTTTAACCAACGAAAGCGGTGCGGTCACAGTTGACTGGGTTGTATTGACCGGTGCGCTTGTGGGCCTTGGCATTGCGGCCACAGCCGTAGTTTCGGCCGGGATTGAAGATGTGTCCGAAGACACGTCCGGAACAATGGAAGATTACGAGATTTCAACGTCATTCGGCATCGATTGGTCGCCGCTGCAATGGGACCAACATAACCCGGGCATCTATGATTCCTATGCCACATGGATGACAGGTTTCAGCGATGAAAATCTGTTGGCGCATATGGCCAACATGCAACAATACGCGGACTACCCCGCCAATTCGGGGCATCCTTATGACACCTATCATGATGAATATTACATCGCCTTGGATGAAGCGATCTCGCGCGGGTTGGTATCGCCGAGCTGATCGGCAGGATAATTCGGTTTAGAAATGCGCCCGGCAAGGCTTTTGCTGGGCGTTTTTGGTGGCGCACAGTCAAAGCTAAAGAAAAAACTCATGTTTTTTCACCGATCCCTGCGGGAATTGACCTAAGTCAAAGTCCGCAGGGCTTTCCGTTTCTATCACAAGGGCTAGGCAGCCTGACCGATAGGAGCGACTCGGCCCATGAGTGCGACCCAAGAACCCCCAAAACTCTACGCCGCGCAAGAGCCGGTTTTCCCGAAGCGCGTAAAGGGCAAATTCCGCAACCTTAAATGGGTCATCATGATCGTGACCCTGGGCATCTATTATCTGACCCCATGGATCAGATGGGATCGCGGCCCCTCGCTGCCTGATCAAGCCGTCTTGATCGACATGGCCAACCGCCGCTTTTTCTTTTTCTGGATCGAGATCTGGCCACATGAGTTTTACTTCGTGGCGGGCCTGCTTATCATGGCAGGTCTTGGCCTGTTTCTTTTTACGTCTGCACTGGGCCGCGTCTGGTGTGGTTACACATGCCCGCAGACCGTTTGGACGGATCTCTTCTTCACCGTTGAACGTTGGATCGAAGGTGACCGCAACGCCCGTCTTCGCCTCTTCCGCGCCAAATGGGATGCCAAGAAAGTCCGGCTTAGGGTCACCAAATATATCGCTTGGCTGCTGATCGCGATCGCCACAGGCGGCGCTTGGGTGTTTTACTTCACCGATGCGCCAACTCTACTTGTTGATCTGTTCACGCTGAACGCCCATCCGATTGCCTACACCACAATCGCCATTCTGACCGCGACCACCTTTGTCTTTGGCGGCTTCATGCGCGAACAGGTGTGCATCTACATGTGCCCCTGGCCCCGCATCCAAGCGGCGATGATGGATGAGGATACCATCACCGTTGCCTATCGCGAATGGCGGGGTGAGCCGCGGGGCAAGCATCGTAAGGGCGCAGATACCGAAAACCTTGGCGATTGCATCGACTGTATGGCTTGCGTGAATGTGTGCCCAACAGGCATCGACATTCGCGACGGGCAGCAAATGGAATGCATCACCTGCGCGCTATGCATTGATGCCTGTGATGACATCATGGACAAGATCGGCAAGCCTCGTGGTTTGATCGATTACATGGCCCTGACCGATGAGGCCAATGAACGCGCCGGTAACCCGAAAAAGCCGATCTGGCAGCACATCTTCCGCGTGCGTACGATGATCTATACCGGTCTTTGGGCCAGCATCGGGATTGGTCTGGTTGTGCTATTGTTCATTCGTGCGCCGATCGACATGACAATCTCGCCCATTCGCAACCCGCAATTCGTCACGCTGAGCGATGGGTCGATCCGCAACACTTATGATCTGCGCATCCGCAATATGCAGCATGAGGTTGCTGATTTTCACATCTCGCTGACTTCGGACGAAATCCTGCGGGTCGAACTTGAAGGCACCTCGACGCTGAGCGTCACCGTGCCCGCTGATACGACGCAATTGCAGCGCGTCTATGTCACCTCACGCGCTGACGATCCTGCGGCACTTGGCGACACCACAGATTTCCGGTTCTGGATCGAAGATCCGGCCAGCAATGAACGCAGCTATGGCGATACCGTTTTTAACGGAAGGGGAAACTAAGATGAGCACAGCACAAAACCCCAAGGAATTGACGGGTCGCAAGGTTCTGATGATTTTCATCGGCGCCTTCGCGGTCATCATTGGCGTGAATGTCTATATGGCGACGCAAGCCGTTTCGACCTTTCCGGGGCTCGAGGTCAGCTCGTCCTACGCTGACAGTCAGGACTTCGACATACGCCGCGATGCGCAAGAGGCGTTGGGATGGACCGCAACAGCCGAGGTCGATGTCGAGGTAGGCGAGCTTACGCTGACCTTGCTGGACGGTGAGGGCTATCCCGCGCAACCGGCAGAGCTACAGGCGCTTCTGACCCGCCCAACAAACCAAACTGATGATCAGATCCTGACGCTAACCCGCACGAATGGCGCCTACACAGCGCCGGTTGAGATCGAACCGGGCCGTTGGCGCTTGCGCCTGACCGGGGCGGCTGCCGATGGCACGCCCTATCGCCACAACATTACCTTTACCCTTCGCTATTGAGCCGCCAGTGACCGCAACGTTTGAACATAGTCGCCCTGCTGCCTGCCCGGCCTGCGTCGCCTTGCCGGATGCAGCGGCAATTGCGCCCGCGCCAAAAGACGCGCGGTTGATGTTGTCCTTGCCAACCATTCATTGCGGGGCCTGTATTTCGGCGGTTGAAAGCGGATTGAATGCGCATCCAGGCGTGCGCGAGGCGCGCGTCAATCTCACTCTTAAACGCGCTATGATCGACGCTGCGCCAGATGTGACAGCTGAGGAGTTGATCCATGTTCTGGAAAGCGCAGGCTTTGAAGCGCATGAGCTGGACGCGTCACAACTTGCGGCAACAGAAGCCGACCGCACGGCCCGTGATCTTTTGATGCGACTTGCGGTGGCCGGATTTGCCGCGATGAATGTCATGCTGCTATCGGTTGCGGTTTGGTCCGGAGCTGATGGCGTAACCCGCGACCTTATGCACTGGATTTCTGCGGCGATTGTGCTGCCTGCCATCGTTTTTACAGGCAAGCCATTTTACACCAATGCGTGGACGGCTCTTAGGGCAGGGCGCTTAAATATGGATGTACCTATCACGCTGGCGATCTTGCTGGCCGTTGGCACATCTCTTTATGAGACGATGCATTCGGGCCATCACGCCTATTTTGATGCCGCCATCACACTGACCTTTTTCCTTTTGGCAGGCCGGTATCTTGATTACCGCACCCGTGCTGCTGCACGCTCGGCCGCGCAGGAACTGACGGCGATGGAAGTGCCCCGCGCCCTCAAGATTGTTGAGGGTGAGCCAGTGCAAACCAACGTCTCTGACCTTGCGGCCGGCGATCTGGTGCTCGTCAAACCCGGTGCGCGGCTGCCAGTGGATGGCATTGTCACAAAGGGCCATTCCGAGCTGGATCGCTCGCTGATGACCGGCGAAAGCCTGCCCGCCTTCGTGCAGCCCGGAACTCTGGTTTCGGCAGGTGAGATTAATCTAACCGGCCCTCTGACGGTCGAAGTTTTGGCCGCCGGACAAGACACGGCCCTGCACCGCATCGCAGATCTTGTTGCTGTGGCGGAATCCGGGCGCAATAACTACACGTCGCTGGCGGACCAAGCCGCCAAGCTTTACGCGCCGGGCGTTCATATCCTTTCGGCCCTCGCGGCGATTGGGTGGTGGCTTTACACGCAAGATCTGCGCATTTCGCTGAACATCGCCGCCGCGGTCCTGATCATCACGTGCCCCTGCGCCCTTGGCCTTGCTGTACCCGCTGTCACAACCGCCGCATCGGGGCGGCTTTTCCGCAAAGGTATGTTGATAAAAGACGCCACCGCGATGGAGCGTTTGGCCGAGGTCGACACAGTTGTTTTCGACAAAACCGGGACGCTGACGCTCGGGTCGCCCGAGCCGCTCGGGCTGGACACTCTGACAGGGGACGAGGCTCAGGTCGCGCTGGCTTTGGCCGATGCGTCTTCTCACCCATTGGCCGAGGCAATTGCAGACGCACTGACAGATCAAGACGTGATCCCCGCCGAATTGGACGAGGTCGAAGAACGTCCCGGTTATGGCATTTCAGCGATTTGGAAGGGCCAGCGCGTGCGTCTTGGCCGCGCCGCTTGGGTTGGCACTGTTGCGCCAGATACGACAGCAACCTTTTTGCAGATTGGAAAAGGCACTCCTCGCGCCATTCGCTTCAGTGACCACCTGCGCCCCGGCGCTGCAGAAGCGGTAGCGGGGTTGAAAGCACGCGGATTGCGGGTGTTGCTGCTCTCGGGTGATACAAAAGCTGCTGTTGCTGAATTTGCGGCCCGGATTGGCATCGACACAGCTGAAGCCGAGGTTTTGCCAGATCAAAAAGCCGAGCGCGTGCTGGATCTGGCGCGGCAAGGTGCGCGTGTGTTGATGGTGGGTGATGGGCTGAACGATACTGCCGCGCTGACGGCGGCTCATGTGTCGATCTCGCCCGCCTCGGCGCTTGATGCGGCTAGAGTGGCGTCTGACATGGTTCTGCTCGGCAAAGACCTGTCGCCCATTGCTGACGTCTTTTCCACTGCGCAACAGGCCCGCGCGCGCATCCGTGAGAACTTCACGCTAGCGACGGCCTATAACGTTATCGCTGTGCCTTTCGCTATTGCTGGCCTTGCGACGCCCCTAGTTGCGGCGCTTGCGATGTCTTTTAGCTCTATTACCGTCTCGCTTAATGCGATGCGGATCAGGTAGGGTGAAGGTATGAATGTTCTGGTGATCCTCATTCCCGTCTCGCTTTTTCTTGGTGCTGTTGGCCTGGCCGGGTTCTTTTGGCTTTTGAAACGCGGCCAATTTGATGACCCAGAAGGCGACGCAAATCGCATTCTCAGTAGCGACTTTGACGACAAGCCAAAGGGCTAAGAATACTCTCGGTTCTTGTAAGAAATTTGCTTGACGGCAGCGGGATCAGGGCCCGTAGGTCGTACAGGTTATGTTGCGCGCCATAAGCCGCGCGCAGGCGCGCTCGGCCTCTGTTTCGCTCATTCCAGCAAATTGCGCTTCGTAGCCGCCTGTACGGTTCACGACATTGCGCAAGGCAGTATCAAAGGTACCAAGCTCTGCCAAAACCATGCGCACAAGCTCTTGCTCGGCATGGAATTGCGACGGGAACCGTCCAAGCGAGACGCCATAAAGGCGCGATCCGGTTGTTGAGGCGCGCGTGACAATCTCTTGTGCTGGCAACTCGGGTTCGGGGTTTATCACGGCCAATTCCATCTCTGCAGAATCGACAACGTCCAACTCAGGTCTTTGAGCGGGTGGAATCTGTGCAAGGGCGGCGAGCTCTGAGGGCACCACGGGCGGCACAATGTTTTGTACCTCTGCAACCTCAGTCCCTGAAGGTAAAACGGCCGCTTCTTCTTCGGTCAAAGCCGCCTCGGCTATCGCAATTGCATCGATTGGGGCTGCCTCGGGGTCTTCGGTCACGTTTGTGATGTCAACAATCTCGACACTTTCACCCTCGGGATCACCCAATTCAGCCGTCTCAATCTCGGGTCTTGGAAGCGGCGCAGCGCTAGCAAGTTCGACCGGTGGGCCTTCTACGGGCAAAGGCTCCCCGCTGAGTTCTGAAAGTTCTTCAACCTCAGGTGCCTCAAGCGCATCTTCCACAGCCTCTTCGACCGCTGCCAAGAGCTCGGCCGAGATTTCGGCAACTGGTCTTGGCCGGGGCAGGGGCCTCAGGGAACTTGTTACTTGCCCTGTGGTTCTGGTCGTTCGCCCCGTTCCCGTTGTCGAGCCGTAGACTGGTAATTCAGGTTGCCTTACGCGCGCTTGATTGGGTGCGCGTTCAAATCCCATATCCAAAAGTTCAATGATGCGCGCATTTCGACTGGCCGTTGAGCTTCCCCCAAAGACGGTAGCGATAATCCTCACGCCGCCCCTCTCTGCCGACGAAACAAGGTTGAAACCAGCCGCCCGTGTATAGCCTGTCTTGATCCCATCCGCGCCGCGATATGCGTCCAGAAAGCGGCGGTTGGTGTTGCGTACAGTCGCAATACCCGCATCCGTAGAGCGGCGCGAGAAGAGGTTATAATACTGCGGGTAATCATAGAAAATACGCCGGCCCATCGTCGTCATGTCCCGCGCCGTCGACAGGTGTTCGTTATGGGTTAACCCATGCGCGTTGCGGAATGTTGTGCGGGTCATTCCAAGCGCCTCGGCAGTGCGGTTCATTCGCCGGGCAAAGGCCGCTTCTGACCCTTCAATCGCTTCGCCAATTGCGGTGGCCGCATCGTTCGCGGATCGAACAGCAGCGGCGCGCACCAAATACCGCAACCGAATGGTTGTTCCGGCTTGCAGGCCCAACCGCGAGGGAGGCTCTGCCGCCGCGTTGCGAGAAATACGCACCGGCGTGTCCATCGTGATCTCACCCAGTCGTACGGCCTCGAAAGCAATGTAGAGCGTCATCATTTTGGTCAGGGATGCCGGATGCAACCGCGTATCGGCGTTGCGTGAATGCAAAACCTCGCCTGACCGGGCGTCGATAACCATAGCTGCGTAAGGTGCCGCACGGACCTGTTCGGTCGTGCTGATCAGGATGCCAAACAGCATCACAAGCCCCATAAGGGGGTAAAGGAGCGGTCTTCGGTTCACGAGATTGCTCTATCTGCCTCTGCCTGCCGTCTATTGCGGCGTTTGGATGCAGGTTAGGGGAATTCCAGACGCAAATCCAACAAAAAAGCCCCGGCTAAATAAGGCAATAATAAGGCAGAATCCGTTTCAGGGCAGATATGGGCGTTGAACTGCCCGCCGCCGCTATATCTGTGACAGTGCTCTGGACCTTGTCGAAAAGCTTCGGCAGAAAGGCGCCAACCCGTTGCCGGAGAACCACCATGACATCCGATTTTAACACCGAAAAAACCCGCGCCGCGACATGGTTCCGCACATTGCGGGATGAGATTGTCGCTGCATTTGAGGCGGTGGAAGACAGCCAGCCCGCTGATGCCGCAGCAGGCCGTTTTGACGTCACCGAAACCAAACGCGCCTCGGATGATGGTGCGGATGCTGGCGGCGGATTGATGAGCGTCATGCGCGGTGGCCGCGTGTTCGAAAAAGTGGGCGTCAATGTCTCGACCGTCTATGGCCAACTGGGTGCGCAGGCGCAAAAGGCTATGGCTGCACGGGGCGTGCCCGGCATGGACACCGATCCGCGATTTTGGGCTTCGGGCATTTCGCTTGTCGCACATATGCAAAACCCACATGTGCCTGCCGTTCATATGAACACGCGAATGTTCTGGACGCCCCATGCATGGTGGTTTGGCGGTGGCTCGGACCTCAACCCATGTATTGAATATGATGAGGATACGGCGCATTTCCACGCCCAGCAGGCTCAACACCTCGCCCCACATGGGACCGGTCTTTATGAGGAGCTGAAGGCTTGGGCGGATGAGTATTTCTATATCCCCCACCGGAACCGTGCTCGCGGTGTGGGTGGCATCTTCATGGATGACCGAAACACCGGCGATTGGGAGGCAGATTTTGCCCTGACCCAAGATATCGGCCGCGCATTCCTGCCGGCCTATCTGCCCCTCGTTGAAAAGCGCCGTATGCAGCCATGGAATGACGCTGACAAAGACGCGCAGCTTGTTCATCGCGGCCTCTATGCTGAATATAATCTGGTCTATGATCGCGGTACGAAATTTGGGCTGGCCACGGGGCACGACGCCAATGCAGTGCTTATGAGCCTGCCGCCATTGGCCAAGTGGGTTTGATCATGGAAAAGGTTGCACTGGTAACAGGCGCCGCACGCGGAATTGGTTTGGCGACCACCCAAATTTTTCTATCTTCGGGCTGGAAGGTCGTCATGGTCGACCGGGATGAAGAGGCACTCTTGGCCGCTTCGCAGGATCTTGACGGTGCATATCCTATTCTTTGCGACGTATCGCAGCCCGACCAAGTTGATCGGATGGTAGCAGAGGTTGCGGAAAGTTTCGACGGGCTTTCTGCGCTCGTTAACAATGCCGGGGTTGCTGATTTCGGTCCGATGGATGGGACCAGCTTTGAGCGTTGGCGGCGGGTCATGGAGACCAACCTCGACGGAGTATTCCTTGTTTCACAAGCCTGCGCGTCGCTGTTGAAAGCCGCGAATGGCGCTGTGGTCAATATCGCCTCGATCTCTGGGCTAAGGGCCTCGACATTGCGGGTGGCTTACGGAACCTCGAAGGCGGCCGTGATCCATCTGACCGAGCAGCAGGCCGCAGAATGGGGCGAATTTGGAATTCGTGCGAACTGCGTGTGCCCCGGACCAGTTGCGACGAAACTGGCGATGGCCGTCCATTCGCAGGACATCATCGATGCCTATCACGACGCAATCCCGCTTAATCGCTATGGCAGCGAAGACGAGATTGCCAACCTGATAACCTTCTTGTGCTCGGACAAGGCCAGTTACATCACCGGTCAGACCATCGCGGCGGATGGTGGGTTTGAATCGACCGGGATTGGCTTGCCGTCGCTCAGGACACCCTAACTTAGGCTGCCTTGTCAGGCTGGCCTGATATGGATCAGGCGCTGCGCACAGTTTCGATCATCAAAGCCACGTTTTCCGGATCCGCATCGGGCGTGATCCCATGGCCCAGATTGAAGATATGGGGCCCGCCCCGGAAGGCCTCGACAATGGCGCGCGTTTCGTCGATCAAATCTTGCCCACCCGTCACCATATGGCGCGATGCAAGATTGCCTTGAACACAGCTATCTGGCTGCAAATGCTCTGCCGCCCATGGCGCCGAAACCGAGTTATCCACGGCCAGACAATCCGCACCGGTCGCCTTGGCGAAACCAACATAGCCATCGCCTGCTTCCCTTGGGAACGCAATGACGGGAATGCCGGGGTGGCGCGCTTTCAATTCGGTAATGATCCGTTTTGCAGGCTCTAGCGCAAAGCGTTGGAACGCGTCGCCTTTTAGGGATCCTGCCCAGCTGTCAAACAGCTTCACAACCTCGGCGCCCGCCTCAATCTGCATCGAGAGGTATTCAATCGTGCTTGTGGTCAACAGATCGATCAGCGCGCCGAACGTCTCTGGGTCGCCTTCGCGCAAGGCGTGGGCCGGGCCTTGATCTGGGGTGCCGCGCCCCGCGATCATATAGGTTGCCACGGTCCAAGGGGCACCGGCAAAGCCGATCAAAGTCGTCTCATCTGGTAGTTCCTGCGACAAGGTCCGCACGGTTTCATAAACAGGGGCCAGATGATCGTGAATATCATCTTTGCCCTTCATGCCGCGCATCCCGTCGGGGCCTGTGATGGTCGACAGGCGCGGGCCTTCGCCCGTTACAAACCACAGATCTGCACCAAGTGCCTGAGGCAAAAGCAAAATATCAGCAAACAGAATCGCAGCGTCAAAGCCGTAGCGCCGAATAGGTTGCAACGTCACTTCGGTGGCCAGCTCGGGGTTGTAACACAAGGACAAGAAATCCCCGGCCTTGGCACGGGTCGCGCGATATTCCGGCAAATACCGCCCGGCTTGCCGCATCATCCAGATCGGCGGTGTGGGCAAAGTCTCGCCAGCAAGGGCGCGCAGCAGAAGTTTAGTCATGAGACCCCCTCGAAAAACTCAGGCGCACCCTTTCGTGCTGCGGCCAGAAGTGTCAAGCCGCGCGCGTTGCCCTAAGGCCCAACCGGCGCTAGGAAGGCGGTTATGACGCATGATTTGCCCACCCCCGACGCCCCCCTTCGTATTGGCACGCGCGGCTCGCCGCTGGCGCTGGCGCAGGCCTATGAAACCCGCGACCGGCTGATGGCCGCCTTTGATCTGGAGGAGGCCGCTTTCGAGATCGTGGTAATCACCACATCGGGCGACAACAGGCAGCTGATCGATGCCGATAAACCGCTGAAGGAGCTGGGCGGAAAGGGTCTTTTTACCAAAGAGATCGAAGAGGATCTTTTGGCAGGCCGCATTGATATCGCGGTTCATTCAACAAAGGACATGCCAGTTGAGCAGCCGGAAGGTCTGATCCTTGATTGCTTCTTGCCGCGCGAGGATGTGCGTGATGCGTTTGTGTCAACTAAATATGCCTCACTGGCTGATTTGCCCGAAGGGGCCCGCGTTGGCACCTCGTCCCTTCGCCGCCGCGCGCAGCTCAAGGCGCGCCGTCCCGACCTTGAGATCGTCGAGTTCCGCGGCAATGTGCAAACCCGCATGAAAAAGCTTGAGGCAGGCGTGGCTGACGCCACGTTCCTTGCCATGGCAGGCCTCAGCCGTCTTGGCATGGCCAAAACTGCCAGTGCGCCCATCGCGCCCGAAGATATGTTGCCTGCCGTGGCGCAAGGCACCATCGGGATCGAACGGCGGATCGACGATGACCGCGCCGCAGCGATGCTTGGGGCGATCCACCACGATGAAACCGGCCACCGCTTGGCTGCCGAACGGGCCTTTCTGGCCGGGCTGGATGGCTCGTGCCAAACACCGATTGGTGCTTTGGCTGAGCTTAACGGAGACCAGTTGCGCCTTCGGGGGGAGATTTTACGCCCGGATGGTTCAGAAGTGATCGCGGATGATGTCACGATCCCGGTGGCTGAGGCCGCAAATGCAGGCAGAGAGATGGCCCGCAAAATGCGCGCGCAAGCCGGGCCGGACTTCTTTGAAGAATAGGGGCGGTGCCCCTTCTGACGGGCCTCGCCTCATCCACTAAGACACGAAAACCATTCCGATTTAGGGAATAACTTTTCCGGGATTCAGGATGTTATTTGGGTCCAGCGCTGTTTTGATCGCGCGCATGGTATCAAGCGCGACAGGATCTTTGAAATCCACCATCGCGGGCTTTTTCGACAAGCCAATTCCATGCTCGGCCGAAAACGTACCACCAAGGGCCAGCGCCTGCTCTTCGACCGCAAATAGGATTTTCCGGTGCAACTCGGCGTCGTTGCTGCTGGGCCAGGCTGCAAAATGTAGATTGCCGTCACCAAGATGCGCCACGTGAATGAAATCGATACCTGGGTCTAATTCCCGCGCGCGCGCATTTGCGTTTTCGACAAGTTCTTGCATGCGATCGAGCGGCACGGCGATGTCATTGCCTATCTCAGGGCTTCGCAATGTCGAAAGCTCCGCGGCAGATTCCCGCAAATGCCAAAACGCGGCGCGTTCAGTTTCGGATTTTGCAATCACGGCATCGATGACCTGACCGGCTTCGAACCCGTCCATCAGCGCCGTTTCTAGCCTTTCAACAATGGGGGAGCTTCCGTCCTGTCCCAATTCCGCATCGCGTTTGGACGTCGCTGCAAGCTCAACCAGAATGTTCACCTCGTGGCGCTCCTCCAAAGGAAGGCGCTTGTCGGGATGCATTTCGCGATAGGCGTCAATGAACTCGCCCGGCATGTATTCAAATGCTTCAACCGCACCGCTAGTTTCCGCCTGCAGGCGGTTGAGCAGCATCAGGGCGTCATTGATCGACGGCGCCGCCAGCAGCGCTGTGGCATGCGCCAGTGGCTTTGGGAACAGGCGCAAAACGGCCGCCGTGATGATGCCAAGCGTGCCTTCCGCGCCGATCATCAAGTGGCGCAGATCATACCCTGTGTTGTTCTTTGGCAAAGCGGCCATCAAATCCATGATCTCGCCAGTGGGGGTGACAACTTCAAGGCCAAGGCACAACTCACGCACATTGCCATAGCGCAGCACGTTTGATCCGCCAGCATTTGTCGACAGGCATCCGCCAATCATGGCCGACCCGCGCGCGCCAAAATAAAGCGGGAAGATCAGATCATGCTCATCCACGGCGTCGTGGATTTTGGACAAAATTGCCCCGGCTTCAACGACGGCCACGCGCGAATTCTGGTGAATTTCTCGCACGTCTGACATCCGGTCCAGCGACACCATCAATGCGCCGCCGCCACGTGTTCCGCCTGTCAGTCCAGTATTCCCTGAAATAGGAACAATGGGGGTTTTATATGCATTGGCAAGCTTCACCGCAGTCGCGACTTCGGCCGTGTTGCGCGGACGCAGAACCGCAAGAGGCGTCCAGTGATCCTCGCCATTCCAGTTCTCGCTCCACCGGGCCATATCGGTGCCGGTAAAAACGCGATCCGCCCCAATAGAATTTGTGAGCTCGTTAAGAAGTGTTTCATTTGTCATTGGCAGATGATTGAGACGAAATCCCGCGCATTGCAAGTACAACACCCGCAGCGAACATTTGGACGCGATTCACCCTTGACCTCCCGCATCCCCTATCTTAGGACACGCCTCGTTCGGCGGTGTAGCTCAGTTGGTTAGAGCAGCGGAATCATAATCCGCGTGTCCGGGGTTCAAGTCCCTGCACCGCCACCATCACCTCATCACATCCGTAAATCACCTAAGGCTTTGAATAGCCACGCGAACATGAGCGTTCTTCGTCTGCTTCACGCCCGTCGGTGAGAGGGTTAGCGAACGAAAGATTCTCAGACTTTCCAAGGCTTTGCTGAGAATTCTAGTGAGAAAAAGAGCATTGCGCCGAAGCTGACGCAAAGCGTGGGATTTTGGGCCTGTTTTTCCTGCGAGATCACCATCCCACGTTCCATTATCTCGATCTTGGTTTCATAGGCTTTGGTAGCAGTCACGCCTTCGGTTTCTACGATTCGACCCAGAAGAGTGCCGATTTGATTTTCGATCTCTTTTATCTGTTTTGGTCGAAGTTTACTCAGCAGATCGCTTTGCCGAAATTGGCGCAGGGCTTGGTCCGGGATTTGAAACGCCGGCTGGCATATCCCTTTTTGGCATTTGGATGATGCGGCCACCAATTGTCGCTCAGTAAACGGCGGCGTTGGTCGACTTGTGCGTTCGACGTAGCTACGCAAGGATGGTCAATCCGAAAACGGGCATTTCCCAGCCAACTCCCCTGCTTTGCCACCATAAAGATGCGTGACTCGGACATTGCTGTGTGCCGCATGGACGTGTTTTCGCATCCGGAACAATTGCCCCAACGGCCGCATTGATGGAAGTGTGTTCCAAGCGTTGTACTGGATATGCCCCCAAACCTCGGCCGAATTGATCGCAGGGTCGGTCGACAAGGTCAGCCTGCCGACCGAGATATAAGGCGATGCAGCTTCGTCCCAAGTAAGATCGCAATATTCGGCGGCCATCACTGACTTTGGAGGATCTTCGGGGCCAGGGTCAGGGATGCATTCCGGAGTGGCAAGTTGGACGGCCAATGTGAATTCGGCCTCTTCACCGGAGACGAGCCAGTCGTCCATGTTCTTTTTGCTAAAGGCAGCAAAGTCCATTTTCATCCGGTCATGTTCGGCGACTTTGTGTGGTTTGACGGGCAGCAAGGCGAACTTCATCGCGCCGTCCCCAAGAGCAAATGGGCCAAGTGAAAAATAGGGCATTCCGGCCCAGCCGTCTTGGTTCACAGGGGCTTTGCGCAATGGTGCCGTCAACCCCGCGACACGTTTCCTGACATTTAGCAAAAGCGCGATGTTGCGCCAATTTGCCAGCGCTTTTAACGTCTCAAGCGAAGGTGGCTTCAGCCCGAATGCCATCGCGACCTGATGCCCATCACGCGCAAAGAAAGTATGATCCGCCCCATTGTTTCCGGGATTTCCCGCAGCCAAGAGCAGATCCAGTTCGTTTGCTTCGCCGGAAGGCGCATAGACGTTAGGTATCGCCTTGGGATAATCCAGTTTGAGAGCCAACCGCGAACTGGTGAGGCCTACGTCAGCGTCTTTCTGCGTGCCAGAACGAGCGACGACCGCATAAGCGCGGTCTTGCGCGAAAAGGCCGACGCGGAAAGCCTCAGGCAGGTTCTTGGTTTTGTCGACTGTTAGCGTTCCGCGTAGCATTGCGCTGGTGTGGCCCCAATGGGGTTCGTGAAAGGTCTCGTCATCACGCGCGGCATGTTTCTTCAGCGCTCTTGTATGTGCTTCGACAGAGGTCGCTGCCTTTTGAAAAAGGCGTTCCTCATCCGGGTCGAACACCTCATGCGGTATGAGGTATCCGTTCTCAACGCGATCTGCAGGCAAGTCGCCTGCAAAAACGCGTTTGTTTGGATGAGGGGCGAGCAGACCGTAGATGAAATATATCACTATGGCGGCCAATGCGATCCACAGGAAAGTCATTTTGGTCTTCCTCTTGGTGCTTGATAGCTATCACATTGGCTGAGGCAGGCATTCTAGGCAACGGTCGTTTTGTTCAACCTATGACGCGTTACAGATATTCCAATGCGGACCATGTGTTGCCTTTGCGGTCCCTGAGCCATTGGATTTTTTTGTATCCGTCGCAGAGTGCAACGTTCTGAAGGCAAGCGTATTAGTGGTCGGGCATTGGGACTGAAGTTGATCCGTGTTTCGGCAGATTTCTAACCGCGTTCTCGCCACCATGAGCGCGAAGCAACTCAAATTGAGCTGATTTCGCCAATTGGTCGATCATCTGCGGGGATTGACCAAGAACCTGCATGAGCGTGCCCTGCATGTCGTCAATGATGCTTTGAAAATCAGGAGTGCTACTGAGGTCTTTTCGCTCTAATGGATCTTCTACAAGATCGAAAATTTGGTCATTGTGATTTACATAGTGGCAGAGTTTGTAGCGACCTTGTCGAAGCATGAAGGCTGCATCCATTGATCCGGCCGCATGATATTGCGACATGACGGGCCTGTCAGACCCAATTGGGCTTGTGGCAATGGTTGCCAGATGATCCGGATGTGGCGGCTGTTCGGTAAGGGTGGCGAAGAGGCTGGTTAAGGATACAGGGGCGTCACAGACGCCTGCGGCTCCTGCAGCTGGCGCATAAATCAGGGGCACACCGACGCTGTCCTCAAAGAAAGTCGACTTGCCCCACATCCCGCGTTCTCCCAGATTATCGCCATGATCCGACAGATAGATAATGTCGGTATTTTCGGCAGCGCCATTGCGGTTCAAACTGTCCAGTACCGCCCCGATATTCGCGTCCAGAAAACTGACCAGCCCATAGTAGTTGCGTAGCGCTTCTCGCCGTTTGTCCGGGTCGAAATTGTCGTAGACATAAGATCGTCGCAACGCCGATAGCCAACTATGGTGGGCAACTTCATCAGGTTCGGGGCATTTCGGGTAAAGGTCCGCGTCGCGGTAAAGATCGTAAAACTCCGGAGGCGAGATCAGCGGAAAATGCGGAGAGACGAAGGAGACCAGCAGCGTCCACCCCTCTTGACCTGCATTGTCGTCAATCCACGCGCACGCCGCATCGCAAATCGCACGGTCATATCGGGTGTAGCTGCTTTCGCCGGGGCCCAAATTCTTTGCCAAAGCGCGACTTTGGTGACGTACAGGCAGGGGGGCGCGAATGGATCCGGCAATATCTCCGACACCATTTTCTAAATGCATCGGCAGAATTTGCTGAGAAAACCCGGTGTCACAAGACGCGTCGCGATAATGTAGTTTACCAATCGAGACCACGTTTTTCCCCCGCTCGCGCAGGATATGAGCCCAACTATTCGGGTGACCGTCGTAAGGATGGGCATTGTCCCAATGTCCGGTTTTGTGAATGGGCTGCCCAGTGGCGATCGCAGCACGCGCCGGGACGCAAATAGGCGAGGGCGTATAAGCGCTGGTGAACCGGATGCCGCGGGCGGCCAATGCATCCAAATGAGGCGTCTGCACCACAGGATCGCCATAGCAGCCTAGAACGCGGCGCGCATGTTCATCACTCATCAGGATTAGCTGGTTAGGCGCGCTCATTACCGGGCCTCCGTGTCGCGCAATTGCGCAACCTTTTTCTTCCGGGCGATATAAACGATCGAGGCCAGCATCACGACCCAGATCGCGATGGCCACAGGGCGCGTAAAGAATATGGCCGGAGATCCAAAGCCTTGCCGCAGGCCAATGAAGAAGTTTGCCTCGACAACGGGCGCTAGGATAATGCCGATCAGCATGGCCTGCGGCGGATACCCTTCGCGCCGCATGATATAGCCTAAACAGCCAAAAGCGACGGCCAGATAGACATCGAACATAAGATAGCGAGCCGCGTAGGCTCCGGCCAATGCAAATACCGCAATGACCGCCGCGATGATGGGCTGGGGGATTTGCGTGAGGCTGGATGCGACGAATGAGGCGGCGAACCCGAGGAACAGCAACAAAATGGCGGCAATCGGAATAGCGCCCAGCATCGCATATGCGGTGACGGTATGTTCGGCAAATAGCCGCGGGCCGACATTTAACCCATGTGCGGTCATCACCAAAAGCAGCACCGCCGTCGAGGATGACCCCGGAATGCCCAGAGACATCATCGGAACCAGCGCCCCACTGGCGCAGGCATTATCGGCGCTTTCACTGGCCACAATGCCGCGCGGATTGCCCTTGCCGAACTTCGCCTGATCTTCGGCATCCGGCGAGAATGTCACGGCCTGTTGGTAACTCAGGAAACTGGCAATATTCGCGCCTGCGCCGGGCAGTGCCCCTATCAATGAGCCTATGGCAGTTGAACGCAGCAGATCGGCAGGTCGTTTCAACGCAAATCTTGCGCCTTCAAGAATGCCGCGCGCGCGCTCAGATATTGCCAGTTTGGTGATCGCCACGACATGCCCAATGTCCCCGCGCTGCCTTTGCGCGATCTCCATCACTTCGGCCACGGCATAGAGGCCAACCAGCGCTGGGATGACAGGGATGCCGTCAAAGAGTTCGATAAATCCGAAAGTTCCGCGTTCGGTCCCCCACATAGGGTCAACGCCGACGCTGCCGATCAACAGGCCCGCTGCGCCTGCAAACCATCCTTTGATCCGATCCTCTCCGGCAATCTGGCCGACCATAACAATCGAAAACAACGCGAGGGCAAAGATCTCGGGCGCGCCAAATTCAAGCGCGGCGCGGGCAATGGCGGGAGCCGCAGTTATGGCGATAAGGCCTGAGGCAAAGCTGCCAATGGCAGAGGCCGCCAATGCCACGCCTAGCGCCATCCCTCCTAGTCCCAGTTTCGACATTGGAAATCCTTCAAGCGCCGTCACCGCGCCCGATGCTGTGCCGGGAACATTGATCAGGATGGCTGGCATGGCTCCGCCAAACCTGACGCCAACGAAAAGGGCCGTCATGAGAATCAGTGCCGCGTTGACGTCCATATGAAGTGTCAGAGGAAAAAGGATAATCAGCGTATTGGACGCGCCAAAGCCCGGCAGCGCCCCCGCGACAACCCCAATGGCCACACCAATCGCGATGAGCGGCAGATTGATGAGAAGGAGCGGTAGAATTTCGGAAAGATTTGCAAGCATGGACGTCACCTTTCCCACGGGCTGCGAGGCAACGGCACGTTCAGCAATTCCAACAAAAACAACCAAGCCAGTGCCGTCAGCAATAGTGACAGAAGAATGATCCTAGGGGGCGTGCCCGCGCGCAGAAAGATAAGGATCGCTGGGAAAACAACAGCCGTTGCCCAAAGGAACCCAATCTGGCTTTGCCCCCAGATATAAAACACAAGCGCGCCTGCAAAGATAATCGCTGAGGAATGCGACCAAAGTACTGTCGAGCGCGTCCGGAACCACGTGCGCAGATCCACGCCGGCATTGCCTTTCCTCAAGGCACGAAAAGCCAACGCCGCCGCCAAAACCCCAAGAATGGTGGCGCAAAGTGCGCCATAGCCTTGGGTTTCAAATCGGCTGCCCAAGACATCCGAAAGGTAATAGAGACAATAGCCCAATACCAAGATCGGCGTGATCCCGAAGCGAGTTGGCTTTGTTTCTTTCACTGGCTGCATCATCCTGCCTCGCAGCGCCCTCCGGGCCCGGGTTTGGGTCGAAGGACGCCTTTGTTTAGCCGCCTTGATCAAAGAGTTCGCGATATTGCTCGAGCAAGTTCAGGATGTCAGAGGCGGCGGTGGCCGCTTCGGCCTCTCCCCAGGTGATCAACTGAGAAGGCTGTGCCCGGATCGCACTGAAATTTGCGGCAAATTCGATGTCAGACACCACTTGTTCATAGGCCGCCATCAAGGTGCTGTACCGTTCGGGCTGGTTGGCCTCTAGGCTTTGATGCACCGCAAGCGCACGATTTGAGGCGGCGGCGAAAATTGGGACGCCCAATTGTTCGGCCAGAGGTGTGTGGTTTTCATTCGGCGATTCCGGGGCAAATATGCCAAGGCTTCTTGCCTCTTCCCCAAGTTGCTCGACGGCTGCAAAATTACCAACAGCCGCCTCGATATCCTCCGCCAACATCGCGGTTGCGGCGTTGCGGAAACCAGAAAAGGGGATAATCTCGAACTGCGCACCAGTTTGCTCGGCTAGATGCAAAAGCGCCAGTGTTTGAACGGACGACCAGTTTGCCACGCCTACGCGAATAGGCCGGTTGGTGGCGTCAGCAATCAGGTCGCTGGCCGTCTGATAATCCGATGATGCTGCGGTTGCCAGAATGGCGGGGTCATTTAGGTAAGCGCCCAACCATGTGATCTCCTCCTCAAGGACAATGTCCTGATCTTGCGCGCCATAGCCCAAGAGTAGCGTCGGGATATTGCCTGAAAAAATCGTATAGCCGTCATCCTCACTGGCTATGAAGCTTTGTAACGCAATCTGACCAGAGGCCCCGGGGCGGTTTACATAGCGCATTGGCTGGCCAAGCACGTCTGCCAGCGCGTCGCCGACATATCGCGAGGCACGATCCATGCCGCCGCCTTCAGAGCTCATGATGATCATCGTTATCGGTCGATCCGGATAGGATTGTGCGGCCAGAGGCCCGCTTAGAAAAAGGGCCGCGCCTGCAGCAATCGCAGCCAGACCCCGACGTGTGAAATTCTTTGACATTCTTTCCTCCCATTTTGTTTGCGGCGCCGTTTCCCGGCGCTTCATTAGGTTTCAGAACTGCCCGGCAGGCGGCTGCGCACTCCGGCAGCGCCTGCGTGATTTTCGATGGTCCGGTGACCCATTTCCCGGCTGATCCCCAAACGGCTGGGCTCCAGCCATTTGATCAGCTCGAAGTCGATATTGGGCCCGAGGTTCACGTCTCGCCCAATCCCTTGCAAAAGCGAGAGAATCTGGGGCTGCGTTTCCGCTTCGAAAATGAGTGTGTCAGGACCAAGATTCCTTTGCAGTCCCGCCAAAACTCCTACGCCCTGTTCAACGATTTCCGGGCTAAGCAACAGGTCGATTTCGGATCGTTCAAGTATGATGTGGCGCGCGCCCGCGTCGCGCCAGATAGCCATCTCAGTCGTGGCAACACCTGGATCCAAAGGTTCGTTGGGATATTTTGCACCCCACTCGGCAAAGACCAAAATGCCATGCTGAGAATAAGCGCTGATATGGCGGGCCAGATCCGCAGCGGTCAGGTTGATGATATTATTCGACAATTCTATTGCCGGCGCGTTGATCGCAGCTAAGTAGGCGGCAAGTTGATCGGCTTTTCCCTGAGCCACTGCATTTTCGAACAAGATGCCACCAAAGAAGGGCGTGACATCAAACTGTTGATACATATCGATCTTTTTAAGAAGAAAGGCCTCGGGATATATGCGTGGGGCGAAGTTCGAAATTTTGACAAAGTCAACGAATGCGCCATAGGTTTCCAAGAATTCTCGCTGTTCACCAAGGCCTCGCATTCGATCCCTTACGATGGTCAATCCGGCGCTGCGCGGCTTGGCAGGGCGCAGATCGACATCGAGGAAATCGAATGCGTATTTCACTGACCTGCCCCTTCCATCTGAGATGTTCCAGAAAGCGAGACTCGGTCAGCCAGAAAGATCGAGCGGGTCATGAGGATCGGACGGCCATTCTGATCTTTGGTCACATCCTCGCGCTGCAGAATTATCGTGTCTGGTGACGCGCCTATGACTTCGGCGTCAAATGCGGTGATCTGCCCGGCAGAAACCCAAAACGCGCCCTGACGCGCCAGCCATTGTGGCGCGCGGTGCAGAACCTGCCGCAGATCCAGTTGCGTCAAGGCATGGTGCGGGATGGTCTGCATCACATCGAGTGGAAGGTTGCAGGTCTCGTAGCCAATAGTGCTTCCCTTGACCAAAAGTTTCCGGCGGCACCGAATAGTGTTTTCTCCCGGCTCAATATCCAGAAGTTTCGCCATTCTGTCGGGCGCGGCCAAAAGGTCCGAACTGATCATTTCATAGCTAAGAGTGCCGGAATTTGCGCCGAACTCCAGACTGGTCTGGCTCAGCTCGACCGATATGCGCGGCTCAGCAACAAACACGCCTACGCCCTGATGGGCCGTCACAAGCCCTTGGTTGCTGAGGTTCAGGATCGCCTGGCGAACAGTCGCCTGGCTGACGCTGAATTCCTCCATAAGCGCATTTTGCGAAGGGAGGCGATCGCCTGGGCTTAATTCACCGCACTGGATGCGCTGCGCCATTTCTTCGGCAATTTGTGCGTAGAGCGGTTTGGGCCTGATGCCCTTTTCAGTGATCTCGGGTTTTGCATTCATGCACATGATATACAGCTCATGCGCATGAGTTGTAAAACAAATTCGACTAAGATTGTAGGCGAGGAGGGTGAATTGCTCTTGTTTGCTCGATTTGAAGGAGCGCGAGGTGGCAGAAAAATGCTTGTATTTCTTGCATTTATGACACTTGTTTTCGGAATTCGGACCCAGCACTCGGGTCAATTTTGTCAGCCGCTTTTTCTACTGGTTTCCAGACAAACCCGACCGAAGGAGTGCAATCTCCGCTCCTTTTTTCGGATGAATTTCCCTTTTTGCACCTGATGGAATCGCGAAATTCGTGAAGCGATCTCACTTGGCAATTACGGCCCCTCGCAAAACTCAGTGGCGCAGCGTTGCGGCATGTCCAATGCGGGAAAACCCCGCGTTGGACAGAAATTTGTCAAAGAAACAATCTAACCGCAAAGGACTCAATAGTTCGCGTTGAAACAGACCCTACTAAACGCGAGCGCCCCTTGAGAATTTGTAGTGTTGGACAGGCAGAAAAAAGCTGTGGTTTTTCATTCAGAAAGGTTCGCCATGGCTTCGAGAGTATGATCCAAACCAAGTCGGATATGGGTCTCAAGCACCGCTTTTGCCTTGGTGATGTCGCGCGCAAGGGCGGCATCGAACATGTCCTTATGTTCCTGAACGGCTTCTGCACCGCGATAGGTCAGGACCAGCATTTGATAGCGCAAGTATTTGTCAAAGATCGTGCCATGCAGCGAGAGAAGATTTTGCGAGTTACACGCTTGAATGAGGGCTTGATGGAACTCCCAGTCGTATCGTTTCCATTGCTCTTTATGAGACGTATCGCCGTTGAGCATCTTCTGTTCAATCAGGTGCAGTTTGTGATGGGCGGCGACAAGGTTGCCTTCCCAGTCTGCGTCTCCACAAGCTATCGAGGTTTCGAGGGCGGAGCATTCCAACAGGATGCGCAACTCTGCTATTTCAGTGAGGTCTTCAGCGGAAACCGGGCGCACAAAGAAGCCGCGCTGCTCTGCGGCTGTCACGAATCCCTCGCTGGCCAGTCGGTTCAACGTTTCCCGTAAAGTCGACACACTGGCCGCATATCGGTCGCGTAGACCATCCAGTTTAAGCTTCGTCCCCGGAGAGAGTTCACCAAAGATGATATCATGTTTGATGCGTTCATATGTGCTTGACCCAACGGTGGGTGCGGTTTGTGACATGCCAGACCTTACGGTTTTCGGTTTGCTCAGGGAATAACACGATCATCCGATATTCCTCAATGGCAGATAAAATATGCGAAAATAAAAAATATCATATATTATTGCGAATCTTATTTACTCTGTTAGCTTGCCTCAAGACACAAAGAAGAGGGCCAAATGGGGCAACCACTAAAATTGGCGGTCGTTGGGGCCGGACTTGTTGGGCAGCGGCATATTGCTGCCATTGGCCAGGTGCCCGGCGTAGAGCTGGCCGCCGTGGTTGAGCCGGGCCCGACAAATCAATCTGTTCCCGTTTTCTCGTCCATGGACGAGATGTTTGATGCGGCTGACGTCGATGGTGTCATCTTATCGACCCCCACTTTGCTGCATGTAGAGGGCGCATCGGCCTGTATCGAACGTGGTGTGCCGGTGCTTATCGAAAAGCCATTGGCGACGTCGGCCGATGACGCAAAAGAGGTGGTTGCGACGGCCCAAGCCATGGGCGTTCCAATCCTTGTGGGGCATCACCGCCGTCACAATCCAATTATTCAGAAAACCGCTGCCCTGATAAAAGAAGGTGCAATTGGGCAAGTGCGTGCGGCGCAAGTGACTTGTTGGTTCTATAAACCTGACGATTATTTCGACGTCGCTCCATGGCGCAAAAAGGCAGGTGCGGGACCTATTTCGGTCAATCTGGTGCATGACGTTGACCTAATGCGGCATTTCCTCGGGGAAGTCGTGACCGTACAGGCGCAAAGTGCGCCGTCCTTGCGCGGGTTCGAAAACGAAGACCTTGCCGCTGCAGTATTGCGGTTCGAAAGCGGGGCCGTGTGCACCATCACAGTCTCTGATAGCGTCGTGTCCCCATGGAGTTGGGAACTAACGTCGCGGGAATACCCCATTTACCCCGCGACAAGCGAATCCTGTTACTTGATCGGTGGTTCGCAAGGTGCGCTTAGCATTCCTGACATGCGGCTTTGGCAACATGAGGGCGGTACAAGCTGGTGGAATCCAATCAAGGCGACGGCGATGCCCGTCAGTTCGTCCGACCCGCTCATCAATCAGATCGCCCACTTTGAAGATGTGATCAGAGGGCGTTGCGAGCCTTTGGTGACTGGAGAAGAAGGCCTAAAGACCCTGCAGGTTGTGGAGGCAATTCAAACCTCAGCCCAATCAGAGACGCTGATTCATCTTGGTTTTGGATCGAAGGAAACGATTAACGCAGTGGGATAAAATATCCTATATTTTGTAAAATGTATTGCGAAGTGAGAAAAATGAGGCATTAATACGCCACACAATCTGCCCAGAGGGGCATGAAACGTCTGGGAGGACACATATGACACTGAATTTCACTCGCCGAGTCGCGATGGCGGCAATGGTCGCAGCAGGTACTATTGCTGCTGCCCCTGCCTTTGCTGATGGCCATGCAATCCAATTGCGCATGTCCACATCAGGTTCCGAAACCGACGCACGCTCTGTCGCGCTGGCAGAAGTCTTCGGCCCCGCTGTTTCGGGCTTTGCATCCTATGAGCCATCCTACAACGCTACGTTGTTCGACCAAGGTACCGAATTGGACGCGATCAGCCGTGGCAACCTTGAAATGTCCATCACCTCCGCTCAGGAACTGGCACAGTTCTTCCCTGAGTTTTCGATCTTTGCGACAGGCTATGTGCATCAGGACGCCGCGCACCAAGTCCGCGTGTTTAATGATCCATTGATGGAACCATTCCTCGAAACTGTCGAAGAACAGTTGGGTGTGAGACTGCTGTCTGTGATGTATTTGGGCCGCCGCCATGTGAACCTGCGTCAGACCCGCGAAGAACTTGATGTTCAGACGCCTGCCGACCTTGCAGGGGTGAACCTGCGGATGCCGGGCACGGATGCATGGCAGTTCTTGGGTGCCGCACTGGGTGCAGCGCCGACTCCAATGGCATTCACCGAAGTTTATACCGGCCTGTCGACAGGTGCGATTGACGGTCAGGACAATCCGCTGCCCACAGTCGTGGACCGGAGATTTTACGAAGTGACCAACCAGATTGCTCTGACGTCCCACCTCGTTGACTTGAACTACATTGCTATTTCTGCCGAAGTGTTCAATTCCATGGACGCGGCACAGCAGTTGGCCGTTCAGCGCGCGGCTGATGCAGCTGCATCCGTGGGTCGTCTGCGTCAGCTCGAGCTGGAGAACAACCTGGCGGCATTCCTCGAGGATAACGGCGTCGAGGTCTATACGCCTGATCTCGCGGCCTTCCGTGAGCATGTGCAGGCCCAGTATGTAGGATCCGAGTTTGCAGATAGCTGGCCCGAGGGTGTGCTAGACGCAATCAACGCACTCGGTAACTAAGAAGAAAAAAGGGAGATCTGCTATGAAGACGCTATTCAAGTGGGTCTCCCGCATCACTGACGCAATCTCAGCCACTTTGTTGGCTGTGATTTTCTTTACGTTCTTATTGCAAATCGGGTCGCGCTATACGCCCCGGATCATCCGCAGTCTGGGTCTCGAAGAAACCTTTCCGACATTAGCTGCGGTCCAGCCCCTTGGATGGACGCTTGAGCTTATCGCGATCCTGTGGGTTTGGGTGATCTTTTTCAGCTGCGCCTTTGTCGTGCGCGAATGGGATCATGTGAAATTCGACATCCTTTATCTTTCCGTATCGCGCCGCATGCGGACGATTTTCGCGATCATCTCTGCCATAGCGATTGTAGCAGGCATGCTTTACGCGCTTTTGCCAACGCTCGATTACATCGACTGGATGAAGATCCGCAGAACATCGACGGTGCGCAATCCGTTCAGTGGGGACAAGATTCCGATGCGGACGATCTTCAGCGTCTATGGCGCATTCATGATCGTCGTCGCAGCCCGCTATGCCTGGCTGGCGATTGATACTTTCCGAAATGGCCCCCCCAAGACCGAACTTGAGATCGTGCTTGAAGCTGAAGCCGCCGCAGAGGAGGCCAAATCATGAGCTTCGAACTCTTATCCCTCCTCGTTACTCTGTTCTTTTTGGCAGGTATCGGAACGCCGATTGGCTATTCGATCTTGCTGGCCTCTGTAGTTTATCTCGGCCTATCAGGTTTGGACGTGGCGCTTGCCGGCGAGAAGATCCTGCAAGGTTTCTACGGCAGCGCGATCCTGCTCGCCGTGCCTTTGTTCATCGTCGCCGCCAACATCATGAACGCGGGCAATATCACCGACCGTCTGCTGAATTTCTGTGTGGCAGTTGTTGGGCGTTTCAAAGGTGGCATGGGGCACGTTAACGTCGTTGCTTCGCTGATCTTCTCGGGTATGTCTGGCTCGGCTGTTGCCGACGCCGCAGGCATCGGAAAGGTCATCATTTCGATGATGACACGCAACGGCAAATACAGTCGAGGATACGCAGCCGCGATTACCGCTGCCTCTGCCACCATTGGCCCAATCATCCCGCCGTCCATCCCAATGGTGCTCTACGCTTTAGTCTCCAACGCCTCTATCGGGGCATTGTTTCTGGCCGGTATCCTACCGGGCCTGATCATGGGTGTCGTGCTTATGGGGATGAACGGATACCTCGCCCATAAACGAGGGTTTGAAGTCGAAGACGCAGTTCCAATGCGCGAATTGCCCAAGGTAACCGCCAACGCGTTTCCAGCATTGCTGATGCCGGTCATCCTGCTTTATGGCATCTATGGTGGCGTTACCACACCGACCGAAGCGGCAGCGGTTGCGGCCTTCTACGCCCTGTTGCTGGCCGCGCTGTTCTATCGGACGTTGTCCTTCAAGGCCCTCTACAACGTGTTCGTCGAATCCGCGCGGTCATCTGCCGCCGTTGGTATCGTGATCGGTGGTGCCTTCATCCTTAATTACATCGTAATCACCGAGCAGATCCCACAAACCATTTCTGCGGCACTAGAAGGTGCCGAAATCAGCCCGCTGATGTTCCTGATCATGGTCAATGTTTTGATCTTGTTACTGGGCTGTGTGCTGGATGCCACGACCATCATTTTGGTGATTGTGCCGCTCTTCATCCCGACCTGTGAGGCTCTCGAGATTGATCTCGTTCATTTCGGAGTGCTCGTGGTCGTGAATTCAATGATCGGGTTGATAACCCCGCCTTATGGCATTCTTCTGTTTGTTATCAATGCGGTCACGGATATTCCGCTTCGCGAGATTATCGCGGAAATTTGGGGTTTCCTTGCCGTGTTAATCGTTGCCTTGATCGTGATGATGCTTTCGCCTGATCTGGTTCTCTGGCTGCCGCGCCTTCTTGGCTATCAGGGCTAATGCTTACGATCCCGACACATGTTGTCCTGGGGCCATTGGCAGACAAACTGCGCGCCATCGGGGCCGTCGGGTTTGAAGCGATCGACCTTAGTCTGGCCGATGTGGCCCAGTTTGATGGACCGCTCGACGACATCGCCCGCCTTTGTACTGAAGCGGGCCTTAAGATCGCGTCTTTGGGGCCAGTTTCATCAGGGGCTACGGCCGCTATGATCGCCGCTAAGATCAAAATGGCCCAAACGTTGGGTACGGATTTAGTCCTACTTGAGGTTGATGGGCTAGCGCCCGATGACCTGCCGGATTTGAAAGGCGTCAGGCTCGCGCTTCGCCCGTCGAGAGAGTCCGAAACGACAGTAAAGGCTTTCCTGGACGCAAAAGGCGATCCCGCCATTGGCTGGGCGCTGAACGCCTATCATGCCCTTTGTGACGGTTCCCGTCCGGCGCGTTTACGCGATTTGGACGGTGCTAGTGTGTTTCACGCTGCCCTCTGGGACGGTCCAAATTCGCCACTTTTGCCGGGCCAAGGCACGCTGAACCTTGGTGGCTTTGCCCGCGTTTTAGCGCGAGCCGGTTATAGGGGGCCATGGTCCGTTGGGGCCGCCCCCGAGGGCCCCAACACATTGCGCAATGCATATAGATCTCTGGTCACGACGTTGTCTGACGCGGCGCAAACCGAGCCGTTGTTGCGAGGTGTTACGCCTGAGCTGCCCCCCAAAGTCGCCGCAAGAGGGTTCGAGTTTATCGAATTTGCCGTCGATCACGAAGGTGCAGAGGAGTTGGAGGCCGTTCTTTCGTCAATGGCGTTCCGCCGCGAACGAAGGCACCTATCCAAACAAGTCGCGCTTTGGCGACAGGGCGCGGTGAATATCGTCGTCAATCAAGACGGGGTGGGACACGCGGCGCAAGCCGTTCAGGACCACGGGCCTTGCGTTTGTGACATGGGGCTACGCGTAGAAAATGCTGCTGAAACGGTCGCCCGCGCCAAGGCATTGGGCACGCAGGATTTCTCGCAGTCCGTTGGGCTAGGAGAGCTGGATATCCCCGCCATCCGCGGCGTCGGGGGAAATGTCATTCATTTCATCGACGAACAATCCGACCTTCACCGCGTTTGGGATATCGAATTTGAACCTGTAACGCGCACAAAGGCCACGCCACCGGCAGGATTGCGACGGATCGACCATGTGGCGCAGAGCATGCGCTATAATGAAATGCAGAGCTGGCTGCTGTATTATCTCACCACGTTTGAGATGACGAAATCCCCAATCGTTAATGTCGCCGACCCATCTGGCATCATACGTTCTCAGGCGATTGAAACGCCTGAAGGGGACTTGCGGTTAAATCTGAACGGGGCGACGGATGCCGAAACGCTTGCAGGATCATTCGTGTCCGGCCGGCCCGGTGCGGGCGTGCAGCACATTGCCTTTCAAACCGACGATATATTTGAAACCTCAGCGCAGTTGAAGGCGTCTGGTTTCGTTCGGCTACCTGTTCCGCAAAACTACTATGCCGACACGCAGGCCACCTTTGAGTTGAGCGATGCCATGACCGCAGATCTGCAAGATCACGATATCCTTTACGACCAAGACGAACACGGTGCCTATTTCCAGCTGTACGGCCAAGCTTTGTTTGCCGGGTTTTTCTTTGAGATCGTTGAGCGCAAAGGCCGTTATGCAGGCTATGGCGCGCGCAACGCGTCTGTCCGGCTGGCATCACAAACACGCTCCCGTTTGAAGACTGCCTCATGAGGGCCGCTCTGATCGGAAAAGGGATTGCCGCCTCCCTTACGCCTAGCATGCATAAGGCGGCAGGAGCTGCGTTGGGTATAGACTACGTCTATGATCGCTATGATTTGGCTACGGATGCTTGCGCCAACTGGTCTTTGGATCAGGCCATGGATACGGCGCAGGCTGCGGGGTGCCGCGGGGTTAATGTGACATATCCGTTCAAACAGGAAGTCATGGCGCTGCTTGATGAAATGTCGCCGCAGGCCCGCGATATCGGAGCGGTAAACACCGTGATCTTCGACGGTCAGAAACGCACTGGCCATAACACGGACTATCTTGGATTTCGCGACGGCTTCGCGCGGGACATGAAGGCTAAGCCACGCGACGCGGTATTGCTTTTAGGGGCTGGAGGCGCAGGCTGCGCGGTCGGATTGGCGCTGATCGATCTTGGCACCTCGACAGTTTGGATTCATGACCAAAGCCAAAAGGCCGCATTGGCGTTGGCCGCTCGTTTGACGGCCCTACGCCCGCAGGTGCGATGCGCAGTCTGGCAATCACAGGGCGCGGTGGATGGCATTCTCAACGCAACACCCATGGGCATGGCCAATCACCCCGGCCAAGCAATCTCGCTGAATGACGTTGTGGTGCGCCGCTGGGTTGGCGACATCGTGTACTTCCCGCTGCAAACCGCCCTTTTGCGGGATGCCACCCGGCGTGGGTTGCATGTGATGACGGGCAAAGGCATGGCCGTCGGTCAGGCAGCGGAGACCTTCAAGTTGTTCACGGGCCGCGACCCAGATTACGCCCTCATGGCGCAGCATTTTCATAACATAACCCAAGGTGTACCTTCATGAGCGACGACGCAGACGCAATTCGCGCGTGGTGGCGCACGTCGATCATTGACATGGAGCCGGGCAAGATTGCCTTTCGGGGGCATCCAATCGAGGACCTGATCGGCAACGTATCGTTTCCACAGATGATCTGGTTGATGACAGCGGGGCGGCTGCCATCGGATGCAGAATCTGCGTTGCTCGAAGCAGCGCTGGTTGCAGGCGTCGATCACGGCCCACAAGCGCCTTCCATCGCTGCTGCGCGGATGACAGCAACCTGCGGGGTCGGCCTGAACAACGCGATTGCCAATGGCGTGAACATGCTTGGCGATGTGCATGGCGGTGCGGGCGAGCAATGTGCTGATCTGTATTATGACATCAATGCCCGAATGGAAGACGGCGCACCATTGGAGGATTCTGTGCAATCGGGCCTTGATGTCTGGCGCGCGGAAAACGGTAAGATCGTTAGCGGCTTTGGGCATCGCTTTCACAAGCCTGTTGACCCTCGCGCACCGCGCCTAATGGCAATGGTACGTGAGGCCGCGAAAGCCGGAACGGTGTCTGGTCGTTATGCGGATATAGGCGAAGCGGTTCAGGCCAACCTTAGCGCGCGCAAGCCGCTTGCGATGAATATCGACGGGGCAACCGCTGTGATCTTCTGCGAGTTGGGCTTTCCCGCCCCCCTGTCCCGAGGACTGTTTTGCCTGTCTCGTTCTGTTGGCATCTTGTCCCATGCATGGGAGCAAATACAACAAGGCGGGCGCAATAAGGGTCCAATGCCACCGGCCTATCTCCCTAAATATGATCAAATATAAAATATCATAGATTTTGGAATACGTATTATGATACTGCTAAGCGCAGACATCATGAGGTGATTCCGAAATGCCAGACGAGACCGGTACGCCGCTTTATTCCCTGGCGCATCTTACCCTCATCAATGCGACTGCGCCCGAACTGATCTACATCGCCGCCCGCGCCGGGTATGACGCTGTTTCGCCACGCTTTATCAAGATGAATGTGCCCGGTGAATTTCGCGAGAGCCCGATCGACAAGGCGATGGTGTCTGCCACCAAGACGGCCCTGCAAACCACTGGCCTCAAGGTGCTTGATGTCGAATTGGCCCGCATCACCGAGGATTGTGATCCGCGCAGTTTCGAACCGGCCTGCGAGTTAGGCGGAGAGTTGGGCGCGACCCGTATGATTATGTCCGCGTGGACGCCCACACGCGATGACCGAAATTTCATTGTCGATTGCTATGCGGAAACCTGTGAAATCGCGGCCCCTTTTGGCCTGTCCGTCGACCTTGAATTCCCAAGCTTCAGCCGCCTGCGTACGCTTGATGAGACGCTGGATATTGTCCGTGCGGCTGATCAGCCAAACGGTGGCATCCTTGTCGACACGCTATATCTACACCTCAGCCGTGTGGACCTTGCCGAGCTGTTACACGTCCCCGGAGATCTACTGAATTTCCTTCACATATCAGATGCCTTACCCGGTATCGCGGACACACGCGAAGGCATGATCCAACTGGCGCGCGACGCGCGGCTGTACCCCGGCGAGGGGTGTATTGATTTTGCTGGCATCATCGAACGAATGCCGCCCGTAGATTACTCCATTGAGCTACCCAACCAATCCCGGATCACTGAACTGGGTTTTGAAGAACATGCGCGGCGGTGTCTGCAAAATGCCAAACGCACGTTTGGCCATGTGTGCAGCCAGCGCCGTACTCCCACTATACTTCCAAATGAAAGCACGACAGATGGCCAAAGAGCTTACTGAACAAGACCGCCAATTGGCAGCGGACATGATCGCCCGCGCGCGCGCTGCGATGGCCGCGATTGAAGATTGGTCACAGGCCGATTTAGACCGGTTGAGCCAAGCCATTGCGTGGTTCGCTGGCAATGAAAAGACATTCACCCGACTGGCCGAACAGGGTGTCGACGAAAGCGGAATTGGCGACCGCGCCGGACGTCCTGCGAAGCGGTTCAAAATCCAGATGGTCTTGCGTGATGTGCTGAGGACGCCTTCTACAGGTGTGGTCGAGGTGGATGAGGCCAAGGGATTGGTCAAATACGCCAAGCCCGCAGGCGTGATCGCCTCGCTTATCCCGATGACAAACCCTGCGATGACACCTCCGGTGACTGGCGTGTCCTCGGCCAACGCGCGAAACGCTGTGATCTTTTCGCCGCATCCGCGCACGGCCGGAACAACCTATGAAATGACCGAAGTGATGCGACAGGCCTGCGTTGCCGTCGGTGCGCCAGCAGATCTGTTCCAAGCTGTGCGACACCCTTCGATCCCTTTAACACAACATTTGATGGAGGAATGCGATCTGACGCTGGCCACGGGCGGAAAGCCGATGGTCAAAGCTGCCTATTCTTCGGGTCGTCCAGCCTATGGTGTCGGGGCGGGGAACTCCTCAATTGTGATTGATGAAACCGCTGATCTGGACATAGCCGCACAAAATACGCGAATTTCAAAAACTTCTGATTTTGGGTCCGGGTGTTCGGCGGATGGCAATATCATCATCCAGAAATCGATCTACGCCGACATGGTCGCCGCACTTGAAGCTGAGGGCGGCTATCTGTGCAACGCTGACGAAAAGGCGTTGCTGGAGGCCGCAATGTGGGACGAAAAGGGCAACCGCACATTTCCAACAATCGCCTGCAAGCCCCAGCAAACCGCAGATGTGGCTGGGTTTTCAATCCCTGAGGACCGCAAATTCCTGATGGTCGAAAACCAAGGACAGATCGGGCCAGAGCACAAGTTTTCAAAAGAAAAGTTGACGACCGTTATGGCGCTTTATCATTTTGAGACATTTGACGACGCGCTTGACACTGTTCGCTCGATTTACGCAACCGGCGGCATTGGGCATTCATGCGGCATCTACAGCCATAATGACGATCATATCGACGCCTTGGCGCGGGTTGCCCCCGTCAGCCGCATGATGGTTCGTCAGCCGCAATCCAAGGCCAACGCGGGGTCATGGACCAACGGGATGCCGATGACGTCCAGTCTTGGCTGCGGGATTTGGGGCGGCAACATAACCAATGAAAACGTCACAATGAAACACATGATGAATTATACTTGGGTTGCCCGCCCAATAGCTGAGGATCGCCCTTCGGAAGAAGAGCTTTTCGGTGAATTTTTTGGACAGGAGATCGCATGATGGACGGGACAAATGTAGACAACAAAACCGTCGCTGAGCACATTGTTGATTTTCTAGGGCGGCGTGAGGTTGAGCATGTTTTCGGCCTTTGCGGGCACACAAATATCGCCGTATTGGCCGCTTTGGCTGACAGCCCGATTGATTTTATCACCGTGCGGCATGAGCAAATCGCCAGCCATGCGGCAGATGCCTATGCCCGCGTAACGGGCCGCGCATCCGTGGTGTTGTCGCACCTCTCTCCGGGCTTGACGAATTGCGCGACGGGGGTGGCGAATGCTGCACTAGATTGTATTCCGATGGTCGTGATCGCAGGCGACATTCCTACCCATTACTACGGAAAGCACCCCCACCAAGAGGTGAACCTGCACGCAGATGCGGCCCAGTGGGAGATTTACCGCCCCTTCGTGAAACGCGCCTGGCGTGTGGATCGCGCTGACCTCATGGCAGAAATCCTGGAAAAGGCGTTCCATTTGGCCGAAAGTGGCCAGCCGGGCCCCGTCTTGGTCAACGTTCCGATGGATATATTCAGTGAGGTGATCCCGTCCGACAGCTTTGACCGGATCGCCTCCAACACCAAACATTTGGTCAAACCGTCCATAGATGATGAAACAGCCCGCCGGATTGTAAATGGTTTGGCTACGGCAGAGGCGCCTGTTGCCTATGTAGGCGGCGGGATTTTGTTGGCAAAGGCGAGCGCTGAGCTGGAAGAATTTGCAACTCATATGGGTCTGCCAATAGCCCACTCTCTCATGGGCAAGGGCGCGGTGCGTGATGATCACCCGCTGGTCATGGGCATGACAGGGTTTTGGGGCACGGAACTGGTAAACCAAACCTGCCTGAACGCGGACTTGGTATTTGCTGTCGGGACACGCTTTAAAGAGGCCGATTGTTCCAGCTGGTATCCCGGCTACACATTCAACATCGGGGCGAAGGGCAACGACACCAAGGTCATTCACATCGACATCGAACCCCAAGAGATTGGGCGTAACTATCCGACCGAGATCGGTGTTGTGGCGGATGCGAAAGCCGCGCTTCGCGTGCTGACCCGTGTGGCGAAAGAGATGTATCCAGATGGGTTTGACCGCACTGAAAAGAAAGCCGAGATCGCGGCGTTTCGTACGTCGTTTAAGGCGTCCAACGTCGAGATGCAGACTTCAACCGCCTTCCCGATGATGCCGGAACGCATCTTGGCGGACACCCGCGCAGCACTGCCCGATGATGCCATCATCACAACGGATGTGGGGTGGAACAAAAACGGCGTCGGTCAGCAATTTGATATCCTGACGCCGGGCTCGATCCTGACGCCGGGCGGCTTTGCAACGATGGGTTTCGGCCCGCCTGCGGCCATTGGCGCGAAACTAGCGGCGCCGGATCGCGTGGTGCTATCGCTTGTGGGTGACGGCGGCTTTGGTCAAAATCCATCAATGCTGGCAACAGCCGTTGAGCTTAATCTCGGGATTATCTGGCTTGTCATGAACAACAACGCCTTCGGTACTATCGCGGGCCTACAAAAGGCGCATTACGGGCTGACCTATGGCACAACTTTTCCGGGCAGCGCCCAAGCGCCGACCAACGGGCCGGGCTACGCCGAGATCGCGCGCGCATATGGCGCCGAGGGTTTGCGCATCTCGTCTGCGGATGAGCTGTTGCCTGCATTGCAGGCGGCCATTGCCAGCGGCAAACCAACCGTGTTGGATGTTCCTATGATCAACAACCCAACGCCAACGACAGGGCATTGGAATATCCTCGACATCTATTCACCCGACAAAGACGTCAGCCACGTATCGACCTAAAGAAAGCCGCAGATGGACAATCCCAAAAACAAATTCAAAGCCGCCATGGCGGCCGGCCAGCGGCAAATTGGCGTGTGGAATACAATCGGCGGAAACACGGTGCCGGAAATGTTGGGCGGTGCCGGGTATGATTGGGTTTTGATAGATTGCGAACACTCGGCAATTGAAACAGTCGAGGTATTGCCCGCGTTGCAAGCAATCGGCCAATACCCCGACACTTCGGCCGCTGTGCGGCTAGCGGCAAACGATCCGACCTTATTCAAACGAGTGCTCGACATGGGCGCGCAAACCTTAATGGTTCCTTATGTGCAAACCTCGGAAGAGGCCGCAGCGGCGGTTCACGCAACGCGCTATGGCCCAAGCGGGATGCGTGGAATGGCGGGCATGACCCGCGCCGCGCGCTATGGAAAAATTGACGATTATTACAATAGAGCCGAGGACGAACTGTGTCTCATCTTGCAAGTGGAAACCCTCGAAGGGTTAAGCAATCTGGACGCAATTGCAAAAATCGAAGGTGTCGATGCTGTGTTCATAGGACCCACCGACCTTAGCGCAAGTATGGGGCTGCGGGGACAGGTGACTCATCCGGATGTGGACAAAGCGGTCAGTGATGCCATTACACGGTTGGTCGAAATCGGTGTTCCTGTCGGTGTCATGGCGCTCGATCCGGATGTTGCTGACCGCTATCTGACTTTAGGGGCATCATTCGTTGCGGTCGCGGTGGATCTGGTGCTGCTAGAGCAAGCCGTTTCCGCTATCCGTGTCAGGTTCGCCTAACGGTGTTGACGAGCTTTGGCGCTTAGCCTCTTTTCTGCCGATATTCTCTAGATTTTTAGGGCTTGGGCACGTTGTAGAGCGGTCGCATTCATACCTTCGAGGTTACCCGGTATTTCATCTCTTGATGCAAACTGTGGGCGAGATAGGCGTCGATCTAATCTGCGACAGGGTCGCCTGACGGTATGGTCCGGCAGAGAAAACAGAAAGCTGGGTAGCTAGCTGACATGTTCATCACAGCCGATGAGCGGACTGATGGCGTTACGGCTGGAATCAGTTCTCGCTTGCCTGATCGGAACGGCGCACCCGGATCCCAACACTCGGAAAACCGAATTTCCACAAACTCGTACCGCCGGGATCGCAAACAGGGACTGCTGCCCGCAATTGGCCCCGGTTATGTTCAGAATCGCGTCGCTTTTAGATCCCGTCTTTTCCACAGGCCCGAAGCCACGCTAAATCGCACGGAACCTGCTCAGCGTTTGAATTTAGGGAAAAGTTTGGCTGGGGTGGTAGGACTCGAACCTACAGTACACGATACCAAAAACCGATGCCTTACCATTTGGCTACACCCCAACCGTGCCGCGCTAGATACTCGTAGCCTTGCGTTTGATCAAGACCAAAACAGCAAAAAATCTTCAATTCAGCCGTCATTCCTGAGGGGCTTGCTTCGTCAAAAGATCATCATCCGAGGTTTCGGCGCGTTCGGCGTCAACAATACGCTCTAGCTCCTCCATTTCGGTGGCATCCACGGCCCTTATGACGGCTGGCGCCGACTCGCTTGGTGCTCGTGTGCTTTGATCTTGTGGGGATTCGCCAGCCATATCCGTGATCAGCCGATAGGTAGGTTCGGGCAGGGCTATGCCAGCCTCTTCAAGCCGGGCCTTCGCCAGTCGGATCGCCTCACCCCTTGCGGTAAAGAGGCCGGTTTCATGCTGATTTACCCAACCAGCAGCCGTGATTGTGATGTTGCTATCGCCAATATCCCCGACCCATGACGACGGCGGAGGGGTTGTCAGAATATAGGGAAGCTCGGCAAGCGACTTAACCAAAATATCCTGCGCTTCTGCCAAATCGGCATTGGGATCAATCCCGACCATAAAGGTAAAGCGCCGTTCCTGATTGCGGGTGAAATTAACGATCCGGGCTTTGAAGACAACGGAATTTGGAATGCGGATGTGATTGCCATCAGGCGACAACAGGATCGTTGCACGACTGGTCAAGCGGATCACGTGGCCGGTGTCGCCTTCGATTTCGACAAGGTCCTTGGGGCGAAAGGGCTGGCGCATGCTGAGCATGATCGACGCGATGAAGTTTTCGACCGTGTCCCGAACCGCAAAACCAATTGCAAGGCCAACGATGCCTGCCGCGCCAAGGATGGTTGAAAGCAGCGCCGTCAAGTTCAGAAGGTCAAGCGCAAGAACAATCCCTAGAATCACAAAGGACAGCCGCAGGATTTGCCGATAGATATCAGCAATGAACGCGTTTGGTGCCAGCCGATCCCATGGTCTTTCCAAACGCGCCAAGCGAAACCCAATCCATATGATGAAAAGGCCAGCTGAAATTGCGATCAAGAAAAGCGGCAGAAAAGACAGCGCTTGCATCGCACGGGCTTGCAGGCGTTCGATGGCAGGGGAAAGGCGCTCGACCACATCAGTGGTTTCCGAGACCGCATTCTCAATGGCAACCACGCCTTCGACCCGTGCAACCAGTTCGTTCAACTCATCTGCATGGGCGGCGTCCAAAGTTGTGCCGCGCAGCGTGACGATCCCATCCGAGACGTAGACGGCGACGCCGTTATACCCGTCAAGCTGGCCAAGAATCTCACGGATACGCACGGCAATGGCCGCATCCAACTGCGCTGAATTTTCGACCGAGATTGTGGTGTCGGGTTGGGTGGTGTCTTGCGCGGCAAGCGACATTGGCGCGCAGAGGAAAATCAAAAGGAGCAATAAACGCATTAGAAAGCCTTGGAAAAAATCTATCCCATAACCTTACAAATTTTTTGTCGGTCGTAAAAGAAGCGGCAGCCCAATGGCTGCCGCGCACTTCAAATCGTGGGTTAACGTGAAAAACAATCGCGCGTCTTTGCCACTTTAGATCAGTCGGCGGGACCGGTTTTTTGGCCTGTCGACGCTTGGAATTAGTGGCATTACGCCGACACCTGTTCGCGGAGGATCGAGGCTGTCATCGACAGCATCAGGTAGATGCCCGAGAAGATTAAGAAGGCGAGCAGCGTGTTTTCCAACTTGCGTGGATGGCTGCTTTCATCTGGCGCGACGGGGTTTACAGACACCGTCAGATAGAGCGACTGACGGTTCGCTTCGATCCGGGCGCTTTCCAGTTGTTGCAACGCCTGCGTCAGCATCAATTGACGGGTCTGCACATCGGCTTGCGCCAAAAGCAGCTCAGACGAGACGCGGGCCAGTGAAACTTCGGACGAAGTGCCTGTCGTGAGGCGCCCTCTCAAAGTTTCGATCAGCGTATCAAATCGGGCAATGCTACGCTCTGCGGCTTCCACGCGGGCCTGGTTTGGCCGCGCGTTAGAAAGAAGTTCGTCCAGACGCAGCTGTGCCGTTTGCCGCTCAATCTCATAGGCGGCGATCTGTTCCAAAAGGATGCCGGCTTCGCCTTCGATGCTGAACGTATCATATTGTTCCTGCAGCATGATCACGTTTTGCTGCGACGCAATCAAATTGCGTTCGGCATCTTCGTAACTGGATTCTGCACCGGACATTTGGTCTTGCCGGACGCGTTGGCTCATCTGATCCACACGGTTTTCAGCGTACCGGATCAAAGCGGTCGAGAACGCCTCGGAAACTGCGGGGTCCGCGGCCAGAACTTCCATCCGGATCAAGCCTTCTGTTGGGTCGTACCCAAGCGTCAGATTGCGTGTGTAAAGGTCAAAGAGTTCCTCATTGCTGGCGTCAGGGTCCAGACGGTTCAGTGGATCAATTTCGGGTTCGGAAAAATGTTCGCGAAGGCCCAGTTCAGAGTCCAAAAGCAGCATCGCCTCGCGGCTTTCAAGGAAACTTTGTACTGAAATGCTTTCCTGCACCGAACCAAAGCTGGTGCCACCAAAAAGACTGCCCAGTCCCGGCGCACTGCTGCCTGACTCGACCTTTTGGATTTGGAATTCGGAGTTGGTCGCATAAAGCGGCGTCGCCACTTTGTAGTAATAATATCCCACAATCATGGTCGGCAGCATGATGAAGACCATTAGCCGTGCGGCCAGTAGCAACAGACGTTTGCGGCGACGGGCCGCAATATCGCGCTGCATGCGCAGAATTTCTTGTGCACGAGATCCGTCGTCCAGCGGGGCTGTCGGTGCGGGCTGCGCGGGGGCAGGCGTCGCAATTGCTGGCGTCGCAGGTTGGCGTACAGTCGCCGGTAGGCGTTGCGCCGCTTTTTCGCTATCGCTGACGACCAGTTCCAGCATGTTGGAGCGTTCAAAAGGATCAATTCCTTGACGGCGCAAAAGGCGCACAGCGTCAAAGTCCGACGCAGGCTGAAGCCCGTGTTTTTGTGCTGTACGGCGCGCCATACGAAGCTGGCGGCCGGTCAGTCCCTCAGACCGAATTGCGGCCAGTTCCTCTTCGACCGTGGCACCGGGTTGCGGCGCAGGGTTTGTCGGTTGCGCGGCTTGCCCACCTGGCGGTGTCGATGTCGGAAAGGACATGCCTTCAAACCCATCTTCATCGGGCGTTTCCAAATCATTTTGTGCGGCCCGCCGGGTTTCACCGGTGGGGGCTGTCGTGCCAGTACGACGGATGCGGAATTTCTTACCCTTGGGTTTCATAGTCATACAGTCTCTTTGCTTCAGCAAGCGTATCGAATTGGTAGAAGCTCCCATCGCGAAGAACAGCCGCCCGATGTGCGAAGCGTTCCAGCGTTTTTGCTTGATGCGAAACGATCACAACCGTCGCGGTTTTTAGCCTGTCTAGCAGAATTGATCCTGCCTTTCGGTTAAATTCTGCATCTGTCGTGCGCGGCATCCCCTCATCGATAAGGTAAATATCAAATTCCAGCGCCAACATCAGCGAAAACTGGAACCTCGCCCGCATGCCAGCCGAATAGGTGCCAAGTGGACGGTCGAAATATTCTTCAAGATCGCAGAGCCAGCGGCAGAAAGCTTCGACGTAGTCAGGGTCGAGGCTATAGAGCTGCGCAACATAGCGGGCGTTCTCATTTGCAGAAAGCTTGGGCAACACGCCCCCCATGAAACCAAGGGGAAACGAGATGCGACAGGCCCGGATAATCTCACCCTCATCGGGTTTTTCCAGACCGGCCATCATGTTAATCAACGTCGTCTTCCCGGTGCCGTTGGGCGCCAGAATGCCAAGCGATTGGCCGAGTTCCACTCGGAACGAGGCGCGGTCAAGGATCACCTTGCGCTGCGTGCCTGTCCAGAAGGACTTGGAAACGTTAATAAATTCGAGCATCTAGGCCCTATACTGCTACTGCCATCATCTGGCCCTGTCTTGTTTTTTGCAGGGCTTCTAGTTTCAGGCATAACCACCGAATTAGGCACCATTATGTCCACTTCGGTAACGAAATCAAAGCTTGAGCGTATGAATTGCGACAGTTCTGCGACAAAACCAAAGAAAACAGCCCCAATATCCGATGATCCGGGGCCGCTTTTGTTGTTTCTCCTCAAGCCGCTCCGGGCCGGACGTTTTTAAAGCTGCTGCTTTTCGACCTTGGTGACCTTGCCCGCAAGGAAAGCGACCACTGCAGCAAAGAAGCTAAACAGCGCACCCATCTTGGCGGCATCCTGAACCGGTCCTGCATCAAAAGCGACTGATGCTACAAAGAGAGAAACGGTAAAGCCGATTGCAGCGACGAAGCCAATGACCACAAGATCGATAATTCGCATCCCCTCGGGAATGCCCAACCCAAGCGGTTTGGCGGCTACCCATCCAAAAAGCAGAATACCCGCCGGCTTGCCGATCAAAAGGCCAGCCAGAACCAGCCAAGTCGCGGAACCCATTGAACTGAATTCAACACCTGCGTTGAGCAGGCCAAAGAGGCCCAAAATGATCTCAACCGGGACTTTCAGCGCATGTTCCATCTCGTTGAGAAGGTCGTGCAAATGGCGTTCAGCATCAGCAAAGATGCCAAAAGCGCGGTCGGCATGTGGGATAACAGGCACAATCGGCAGCAGGCCAAGGGCAGGGTGCAGACCGCTTTCCTGAAAACCATACCAGCTGAGGCAGCCAGCAATCGCATAGGGCCAGAAGCTAAGCTTTTTCCGGATCCATGTTGACCGCTTGCGCAGTTGATCGCCTTTGTCCATCCGGCGCGGCAGCCAGTTAAAAAAGACATATGCGCCAACGGCTGCGCCAAGTGACAAAAGCAGCCATTCTGGGGCCAGCTCGCCCGAAGGGTAGAAGATCGCAAGGATCAACAGGCCAGCCGCGTCATCTGCAATTGCCAAAAGCAGCAAGAACCGCACTGCGGGGTGTCCCGCGCCAAAGACCATCCGGCCAACAAGATAAGAAAAAGCGATGTCGGTTGCAGTCGGTATCGCCCAGCCATTTGCGACGGCGCTATAGGTTTCCGACCCCATAACGGCAGCAAGGCCAAGATAAACTGCGATAGGTCCAAACATCCCGCCGGCGGTCGCAAAGAGTGGGGTCGCCGCCTTTTTGCCGCGCAAGCTGCCGTTCTTCAGAATGACTGCTTCCCAAACTTCTTTGGCCGCGATGGCAAAGAAAAGAGCCATCAGAACGTCATTCACAAGGTAGTGCAGGGTCAACGTGCGATGCGCTTCGCCAAGAACATATTCATGGCCATGCCCGTCGTCATGGATTTCAGCGCCTGCGTCGACCAGTGCGGCAAACATCGGATTCTCGGGGCCGATATGGGCCTGATGCATGTGGCCGATAATGAAATCGTCGATGATAACGAATTCAACGAAATTATGATAAAGATCAGCCCAGTAATGCGGAGCGCCCGACACTGGCGCAATCACATCCATATTTGCCCAGACGAGGGCAAGCAGGGCACCCCCAATTAGGAAGAGCGAATAGCTCGCAATAAAATTCCATACCCGGTACATATTTGCCCTCCATGTCGTTTTTCTGGGGGGATAGCGGATCGGAAAATTCGGGACAATGGGTCAGCCAATCAAACCCCAAAAAAGGCCTGACAAAATTGCTCCGACAAAGGCAATGCCCACATAAAGGGCAAAAATTCTAGGTTTTACGAGCGCCCAAACCGCAACCGCAGCGGGAATGCAAGTTATTCCACCCGCGATGACAAAGGACATTGCGGCGCCTTGGCTCATGCCTTGGTCCAACAGTCCCCCTATCAGGGGCACAGCTGCGTAGCCGTTCAAATAAGCTGGCGCCCCCAAGACAGCGCCAAGCAGGATCGGGCCCAATCCGGTGCCGCCCAACGCCGTGCCAATATATTCAGCAGGGACGTAGCGGATCAGAAGCGATTGCAGCAAATAAGCCAAGAGCAGCCATTTGCCGAGGAAGAAGAGGTTCGATAATGCGGCCTCGGCGAAAATCTTACGACGGGGGGCTTCGCGCCAAAAGGTCCAGTTGAGCGTTGGTTTGGCGCTGCCGCAGCATGATCCACAGCCCGAAGGTGTCTGGGGGCGCAAGGGGTCGGCCAGAAAGGTCGAGTTTTTGATTGCCATCAGGGTAAAGCCACCCATTAACCCGATCGCGACCGCAGCCACGGTTTTTGCGATCGCAAAGCTTAAACCCAGCTCGCCCGCAGTTATCAGAAACATCGGGGGATCCATCAGCGGAGAGGCCAACCAAAAGGCCATAACTGCCGATAATGGCGCACCAGCGGCAAGCAAGGCGGCGACAAAAGGGATGACCTCGCAAGAACAAAAGGGGGAAAGCCCACCGGCTAGCGCGCCTACAAGCACCATCCGCGTCTCGCGGCCGACAAAAGCACCTTCCATCAGCTGCTCTGACCCCGTGGCACGCATGTAGCCTATGGCCAACACGGCAAAGAGGATGAACGGCGCGGTGTGCGCCAGACTGTTCAAGGCTTCGGTGATCGACGGTATGAATCCGGGCCGGTCCAGCACGAAGATCGCCAACGCAATCACGGCGCAGGCGATCAAGACGCGGTCGATCTTACGAAAATCAAAAAGCGGCTTTTGTGGGTTCTGCGAGAGATCAGCCATGATCTAAACCTTCCTGATGCCCACCCTGATCGGCGCAGCATTCGGCAATAAGATAATCGGACAGTGCCCGGATCTGGTCGTAATCCACGACCGAGATTATCCGGCGCCCGTCTTTTTCCTGATGAAGCAGTCCGGCACTGACCATTTGTTTGAGATGATGGGTCAGGACCGATCCAGTGATGCCAACAGCCTCGCCCAGGTCGCCAATAGCCATCCCATTTGGTCCGGCACGTACAAGGCGGCGCAGGATGGTCAGGCGCTGCTCTGATCCAAGCGCGGCAAAGGCCGAGGCAGCGAAGGTCAGGACGGGGGTTTGCTGATTCATTTCCATATTTCTATAATTATAGAAATATAAATCATCCGCAAGAGGCTTTTCATGGTACCCGCTTTGCGCTTCTTTAGCGCTATGAGCTTTGAGGCCCTTCTAAAAGACATCCGCAATTGCCGTATTTGTGCAGATCGCTTTGCCGCGACCAAAACCGCCCATGCGCCAAGGCCCGTTGCGTGGCTGGCTTCCGGCGCACGAATTTTGATTGCTGGCCAAGCGCCTGGCGCGCGTGTCCATGCGTCGGGCCGTCCGTTCACTGACACTTCCGGTGACCGATTGCGGGAATGGATGGGGGTGGATGAGGCGACGTTTTACGACCAATCGCGCATCGCTATTCTTCCCATGGCCTTTTGCTTTCCCGGTTACAATGCCGAGGGCGCTGACCTGCCCCCGCCGCCTATATGCGCGAAAACATGGCGGCAGGCTGCCTTGGATCATTTGCCTGACGTGACGCTAACCCTTTTGGTCGGTGGTCACGCGCAAAATTGGCATTTGCCTGAAAAATCCACAGTAACGGACCGCGTAAGGGCGTGGCGCGACCATGCGCCCGGCCTTTACCCCTTGCCGCATCCCTCGTGGCGCAATACCGCTTGGCTAAAGAAAAACCCGTGGTTCGCGGACGAGCTTTTGCCCGACTTGCGCGCCCGGATCAGGGAAGCCTTGGAATGACCGACCCCCAGCTGACACCAATTGACCAAGCCTTTGCCGCGATGGACGCGGCGCCCGAAGATGACGCATTACGTCTGCGGTTCTATGAGCGCATTGCCGAATCCGAGCTGTTTTTAGCGTTGGTGTCCGAACCCGAAGGGGATGAGATCACGCCGCAAACATTCCCCGTTGAAGACCAGACTTTTGTTCTGGTGTTTGATCGCGAGGAACGGCTTGTCGAATTCGCAGAAGGCACAACCGCGACCGCCGTTCTTTCTGGCCGCGCATTGGCCGGTATGATCGCAGGCCAAGAGATTGGCATGGCGCTGAACCTTGGTGCGCCTTCCTCGATCTTGATCCCCGCCGATGCGGTTGCGTGGCTGGCAGATATCGTCAGCGAAAGCCCCGATGAGGTCGAAGAACGTCCGCAAGAGTTTTCGGCGCCCGCTGGATTGCCCGAATCCCTGATCACCGCTCTGGACGGTAAGTTGGCACTTGCCGCGGGTCTGGCGCGCTCGGCTTATCTCTCAGGTGTGACTTATGAGGGCGGGCGCCGGTCCCATATGCTTGGCTTCGTCGATCCCGTGCCCGGGGCAGAGCCATCACTTGCGCGGGCTGTCGGCGAGGCGCTTAGCTTTTCCGGGATTGAGGCGGGGATGCTCGATGTAGGCTTCTTCCGTGCTTCCGATCCGGTCTGTGCGCTGCTGGCCAAAACCGGGCTGCGCTTTGACCTTCCCGATCTTACGGGCGTCGACAAGATCCCCGGTTCAGCGCCCGGGATGGACCCGGAAAACCCACCAAAACTTCGCTAGCTGGCTAGTACCCGGCCGCACGATCCACGAGATAGAGCAAATCTTCGCCGGCCTCGCTCCGCCGAACGTTTTCGGCAATCACTTCGGACGCGGTGTTTGGCCGTGTTTCAGATGCGATATGCGGAGTCACGGTTACGCCGGGATGGATCCAAAAAGGGTGATCCTTGGGTAATGGTTCCTGCCGGAATACGTCTAATGTAGCGTGCCCAATCTGACCGTTTTTCAATGCGTTTAATAGGGCCGCATCATCTATTAACGGCCCGCGGCCAGGGTTCAAGATCGTTGCGCCCTTGGGCATAAGGCCAAGCGTCTTCGCATTTAGGATATTTTGAGTGTCGGGCGTTGAGGGAAGTAAAAGTACACATATCTCTGCCAGTCCCAAAACACGCTCAAGGCCAGCGTCTCCGTGTTCGCATGATACACCGGGTAAGGACTTAGGAGACCGACTCCAACCGTGCACATTAAAATTTAACGCCACCAAAGCTTCGGCACAGGCCTGACCTAACGCACCTAGCCCAAGGATCGCAACATGACGGTCACGCGCCAATGGAGGAACGATGGGGCACCAATCGTTGTCCGGGTTCACTATCTGAGCGTCCATTCCAAGATGGTGGCGCAAGACGTGACCAGTCACCCATTCAGTCATCCCTTCGCGAAGCCCGCGATCTACCATCCGGGTAAGCGGAACAGTCAACGTGCTGTTGCCCGTGATCGATTCAACGCCGGCCCAAAGGCTTAGAACCGCTTTGAGGCGTGTGTAGGGGGTGAAATCCTGCAACCCGGCTCTAGGCGAATAGATAACGTAATCTACACTGGCGGGTTCCTGCCCGCGGGCAAGATGAAATGGCCCGATCTCGGCACGGGAAAAAGCGTTCCTAAGGGGGGCCTCAAATTCACACCAGGCCTCATCGCTGGCGGCAAATTCAATATTTAGCATCTTTCAAAAAGCGCCTTTTATCGGGGGCGATGGATATGGGCCGATTGCACAAGGCCAAACGCGGCCAGCAATACCAGCATCACGGAGCCACCATAGCTAACTAATGGCAAAGGTACGCCAACGACTGGTGCGAGTCCCATCACCATTGCCATATTAATCGCGAAATAGAGGAAAAACGTAAAGGCCACGCCAAGCGTCACTAGCGATGCATAACGATCTTTCGTCCGCACGGCTGTTACGACGCAAAAAAGCAAGATGAGAAGGTATAGGACCAATAGTGAAGCAGCGCCTAGAAAGCCGAACTCTTCGGCCAGCGTCGTGAAGATGAAGTCAGTGTGCTTTTCGGGAAGGAAGTTTAGCTGCGACTGCGTGCCTTGCATAAAACCCCGCCCGGTCCAGCCACCTGACCCAAGCGCGATCTGGCTTTGGGTAATCTGATAGCCTTCGCCCAAAGGGTCCGATGTCGGATTCAAAAAGATTGCGATCCGGTCATATTGATACTCTTGCAAAAGTTGCCAACTGCGCCCTTCTGAATAGAGTACAGCGCCGACAAGACCAACGCCGCTGGTGATAACAGCGGCAAAATAGATCCAATGCACCCCTGCCAAGAACATCACACCTGCGCCACCCATCAGCATCAACAAAGCGGTTCCAAGATCCGGCTGGATAAAGGTCAGCCCAACAGGCAGTAGAATCAACCCCACCGGAATGGCCACAAATCCCGGATGCGATTTAAGACGCGAGTCCAGCCAATCGTAATAGGCTGCCAGCACCATCACGAGGGTGATTTTCGTCAGTTCAGAGGGTTGAAGCCGCATAAAGCCCAGATCAATCCAGCGCTGTGCGCCCATTTGAGTCACGCCAAAGAGCTCTACCCCGATCAGCAGCAGGATCGAGATTATATACGCCACGGCAGAAACATTGCGCCAAAACCAGATTGGCACGACGGCAACAATGATCATCACCACAAAGCCTAGCGCAAAACGTTCCATCTGCGTGCTTGCCCAAGGCGACATCGATCCGCCTGCCACCGAATACAGCATCAAAAAGCCGATGCAGCAGACCGATGTCAAAAGGATGATCAGCGCCCAATTAAGATGTAAAATCTTGCTCAGGCCTGAAGGAGTGGTCTTCTGAGTATATTCAAGAAAACTCACGCCTGAATGCTCCCGTTCTCATCCGTTCCAGTGGGCGAGATTGGAATAAGCTCCATATTATCATGACGCTCTTCAATCGCGCGGCGTTGGTTGATAGGATAAGATGACAATGGCGGCACTTCGCCATGCAAAGCGCGAAGCAGCAAATCGCGCGCGATAGGCGCAGCAGCGGTAGAGCCGCCGCCGCCATGTTCCACAACGACGCTGACCGCATAGCGGGGGTTATCGGCAGGCGCGTAGCCCACAAAAAGCGCATGGTCGCGCCGATCCCACGGCAAATCTTCGTTGCGCGTAACACCTGTTGCCCTTTCCGCAGCAGTAATGTTTCGAACCTGACTGGTGCCCGTTTTGCCCGCGATCTGAAGCTCTTCATCTGCCACACGGCTGCCATAGGCCGTGCCGCGCCTGGCGTTTGACACTGACCACATCCCACGACGGATCATCTCGAGATGTTCGGGGTTCACATCCAATGGCTCGGCCGGCGCAGGCCGTTCAACCCGGCCGTTCAAGCTACGCACCAAGCGCGGCTCGACTGCGCGCCCTGTGGCGATGCGGCTGGTCATCACGGCCAATTGCATGGGCGAGGCCAAAACAAAGCCTTGTCCGATAGAAACGTTTAGCGTGTCCCCAATCAGCCAGTCCTCATTCCGATTGGCGCGTTTCCATTCGCGTGTCGGAATCAACCCGCTGGCGATACCCGAAAGCGGTAATTCATGGCGTTCGCCCAGCCCAAATTTATGGCTCATGGCGGCGATGCCTTCGATCCCGACGCGTTGTGAGATATCATAGTAAAATACGTCGCAGGATTGAGACAGGCTGTCTTCAAGGTTCATGCGCCCATGCCCACCGCGTCGCCAGCAATGGAACCGTCTTGTGCCAAGCTCAACAAATCCATTGCAGGTGATGGTTTCGTCTGGCTCGATCACACCAGCCTCAAGCGCCGCAAGGGCCGTCATCATTTTAAAAGTCGATCCCGGGGGGTAGAGGCCCTGCACCGTTTTGGAGGCAAGCGGGCGAAACTCATCCTCAAGCAGCGTCGTATAATCGGCCTGACTGATCCCGCGAACAAAAAGGTTCGGATCATAGGATGGAGACGATGCCAAAGCGACCAGATCGCCAGTTTCAACATCCATAACGATCGCCGACGCGCTTTCGCCCGCCATGCGCACCTGCGCATAGTTTTGTAGGCCCGCATCAATCGTCAGTTGCAAATCTTGCCCCGGGGTCGGGTCTTGCCGGTCCAATTCGCGCATCACCCGGCCAAGTGAGTTTTTCTCGACCCAAAGCGTTCCAGCCTCACCGCGCAGGTCCTGTTCCAGGCCGGCCTCAACCGCGTAACGGCCCACCTGAAAGCCGGGTGTTTGCAAGATCGGGTCCGTATCGCCGGTCGTCTCGAGATAGTAATCCGAAACGGGGCCGACATAGCCCACAACATGCACAAAATCGGCGCCAAGCGGATAGATGCGCGACAGGCTGACCTCGGGCGTAATCCCGGGAAGGGATGGCGCATTGACGGCGACGGCCGAAAATTCCTCCCAGCTAAGCCGATCTGCAACTGTAACCTTTACATGCGGGTACCGCGCCAAAATCGCTTCGCGCGCTTCGGCCAGTTCATCCATATCGATATTGATCAACCGCGACAGGCGTTCAAGAACGCCGTCAAGATCGTCGGTATCCTCGCGCTTCATAACAACGGCATAGTTCTGTTCGTTATCGGCGAGTATCCGGCCCATACGATCAAAGATCAGACCGCGTGGGGGTTGCAAATGTTCAATGCCAATCCGGTTATCTTCGGCCAAAAGCCTAAAGTCACTGGCCCGTTCCACCTGTAAATAGCGCATCCGCGCGGCAAGAATGCCGCCCGTGGCCAACATGGTGCCACCAAGAATCATTGCACGCCGCGTGACTTTGCGGGCGCTTTCCTCGGCTTCTTTTTCAGACCGTTTCACCGGTATCAGGCCTCCGCATCCACTAACGGCATTTTTACCATGCCCAGACCATATCGCGAGACCAAAACCACAAGGGGGTAGATCACGATTGTGGCAAGCCCCTCCATCAGGGAAAGCCCGAGATTGGGCTGTTCAACGATCAAAATCCAGAGGATCAGCCGTTGGGCCAGTACCATCAGCAAGATGATGCCGGAAATCAGCGCCCATTCAAACAGGAACGGCGATTCCGTCAGCAAAGCGCGGCGATTGCGGGCGGCCTCGCAGGCCATTAGCGCTAAAGCCGTCCAAAGACCGGGCGGGCGTTGCAACAGAAAGTCAGACAGAAGAATCAGGAAAAGTATTGCCCACATCGGCACCGTTTCAGGCTGGCGCACAATCCATGCCAGCGCAAAACATAAGATGAAATCCGGCCCCGGCAAGCCCGGCGTTCCGGTTTCCAGTGGTAAGATACGGAAAAAGATAATGAAAAGACCGAAAAGCAGAAACAGGCTGCGCGCGACCCAGATGCGGTTCTGGTCAAACTCAGCCATTGCTGGCCTCGGCGGTCTCTTCGGTTTCGGGCGCTCCTGCGTCGATCTCTGGTTCAGGTTCCAATGGCCAAGGCGGGCCGATTAACCCGCCGGGATCGGACAACGACGTGCCGGGATGGCTGCGCATGACCCGAAGAAAGTTCAGACGTGAAAAATCGGCAGAGGGCCGGATCCGTAAACGACCTTCACGATCGATAATCACCTGCCCAACCAACAACCCGGGTGGGAACACGCCGCCATCGCCTGAGGTAATGACACGATCGCCGGGCGCGATATCTTCCGCATCTTCGAAAAATTCCAAAAGCGGCAGGCCAGTATTGTCGCCCATAAGCAGCGCCTGTTGGCCCGACGGCATGATAGTCACGGGGATTCGGCTGGCGGAATCGGTTAGAAGGATCACCCGAGAGGTGTTTTCCGCGACGCCAGAAATACGGCCGACAACCCCAAGGCCATCCATTGTTGCCCATCCATCTAGGATGCCATCGCGTTCGCCGACATTTATCAAGACAGAGCGCCGAAAGGGTGAGCCGCTATCGGCAAGCACAAGGCCCGTGACAAAGGTCAATTCAGGGTCCAGCTGCACGCGGTTCAAATCCAAAAGCCGGGCGTTTTCCTGTTCCAATTGTAGCGCCGCTTCTCGCCACGCTCGCATTTGCTGCAACTCGCGCCGCAGTTCCGCGTTTTGTTCGTAAAGCCGCGTGTAACTCTGGAAATCGTCGATCATGCGGCCCATCGCCGTCACCGGCGCCATCATCCATTCCAGATTAGGCACAATCGCATCGGTGACATTGGAACGCAGCCGTTCAACCCGTGGATTGTCGATCCGCCAGATCAGTACCAAAACAAACAGGCAGAGCACTAAAACCGTCAGCAGCAGGCGCCGGACGGGGCGAGCATGGTTGGTCTCGGTGCGCTCTCGGGCCATTCAATTCCCAATTTGAGGCCGGGCACAGATCTGCGCCCAGACGGTCAGCTGTCGTAGTCAATCGCGTGGCGCAGCAGGTTTTCGTACTCTAGGGCCTTGCCGGTCCCAAGAGCCACACAATTCAGGCTTTCATCGGCAACAGAGATTGCCAAACCAGTCTGCTCGCGCAGGGCCAGATCCAGTTCACCCAGCAAAGCACCGCCGCCCGTTAGCATGACGCCGCGGTCAACAATATCAGCGGCCAGATCGGGCGGTGTGGCTTCCAACGCGCCCATAACGGCCTCGCAGATTTGCTGCACAGGTTCGGCCAATGCTTCGGCCACTTGTGCCTGACTGATCTCGGTTTCTTTTGGCACACCATTCAAGAGGTCACGCCCCCGGATCTGCATCGACGCGCCGCGCCCGTCATCGGGCATCCGTGCTGTCCCGATCGAAGTTTTGATACGCTCGGCCGTCGCTTCCCCGATAAGAAGGTTCTGCTGGCGGCGCAAATACGAAATGATGGCTTCATCCATTCGGTCACCACCAACGCGGACCGAGCGGGCATAGACGATGTCGGCCAGCGACAGAACCGCAACTTCGGTCGTCCCGCCGCCGATATCGACAACCATGCTGCCGGTCGGGTCGGTAATGGGCATGCCTGCGCCGATGGCGGCGGCAATAGGCTCGGCAATCAGGCCGGCCTTGCGCGCGCCAGCCGAAAGAACCGATTGCCGGATGGCGCGTTTCTCAACCGGGGTCGCGCCATGGGGGACGCAGACGATAATCTTGGGTTTGGTGAACGTCGTCTTGCGATGCACTTTACGGATGAAGTGTTTGATCATCTCTTCGGCGACATCAAAATCTGCAATAACGCCTTCGCGCATCGGACGGATCGCTTGAATCGATCCAGGCGTGCGGCCCAGCATCAATTTGGCGTCCTCACCGAAAGCCAAGGCTTTCTTGACTCCGTCTTTGACTTGATAGGCCACAACCGACGGCTCGTTCAAAATCACGCCCTTGCCTTTTACATAGACAAGCGTGTTCGCGGTGCCGAGGTCGATGGCCATATCCGCGGAAAAAAGGCTTCTGAAAATTCCAGCCATATCGGGGCTTTATCCTGATCCGTTCGTGGCGTTACGCTCGATGTATGGCGCGTGTCAGAGACTCACTTCTCGTCGACGGCCAACCGCAATGCTTATAGGCAGGGCGTGGGGCCGGGGTAAAGCCTTGGTGTGCCGGCCTTAAGCGCAATATTGCCGTTTTGGCTGGGCGGGGGAAAACTCAACGATGAGTTTTTCAATTCCTTGCGGGGAATTTCCCCCTCCTGACAAAAGGATTTCGTTTAAGTCAGGTCCTTATAGCTGACCTCGCGGGCATCCGCGCCCGCGCCAATTTTCTCGCGGCGTTGGATCAGGCGGTTTAGCGCATGGATATAGGCCAAGGCCGAGGCCACAACCGTATCGGTATCGGCAGATTGCCCGGTCGCGATATTGCCGTCCTCTTCCAACCGCACCGACACTGTTGCTTGTGCATCGGTGCCTTCGGTGACCGCATGAACCTGATAAAGCTCCAAATGTGCTGTATTGGGATAAAGAGCCCGAATTGCGCGGAAGCTTGCATCGACAGGACCATCGCCGCTTTCGACGGAGGTTTTTTCTTCGCCGTTGATTGCCATGACCAATGTCGCCTCAGCCGGGCCGCCAGTGCCGCAGGCAACTCGCAATGACACCAGCTTAAGCCGGGCGTCCTCGCCATCATCGACACCCATCAGCGCAATCAGGTCGTCGTCAAAGACCTCTTTCTTGCGGTCTGCCAGATCCTTGAACCGGACAAATACGTCTTTCAACTGGTTATCGCCGATCTCAAAGCCAAGCGTTTCCAGCTTATCGCGCAGCGCCGCGCGGCCAGAATGCTTGCCCAGAGGCAGGGACGTACCGGCCAGACCGATATCCTCGGGGCGCATAATCTCGAAGTTTTCGCGATTCTTCAGCATGCCGTCCTGATGGATGCCGCTTTCATGAGCAAAGGCGTTTTTGCCGACAATGGCCTTATTGAACTGGACGGCGAATCCCGAAACGGTCGCAACGCGGCGGCTGATATGCATGATCTTGCTGGTATCAATACCGGTGTGCCACGGCATAATGTCGTGGCGGGTTTTCATCGCCATCACGACCTCTTCCAGCGCGGTATTGCCCGCGCGTTCGCCAAGGCCGTTGATCGTGCATTCAATCTGGCGCGCGCCGCCTGCAACCGCAGCCAGTGAGTTTGCTGTCGCCATGCCCAAATCGTTGTGGCAGTGGGTTGCGAAAATCACCTCATCGGCGCCGGGAACAGTTTCAATCAGGCGCCGGATCAGGTCGGCGCTTTCGGCAGGGGCGGTGTAGCCCACTGTGTCGGGGATGTTGATCGTGCCCGCGCCTGCTTTGATCGCGATTTCCACTACACGGCAGAGGTAATCCCACTCGGTCCGGGTCGCATCCATAGGTGACCACTGGACGTTTTCACACAGATTGCGGGCATGCGTGACCGTGTCGTGAATTTTATCGGCCATCTCATCCATCGTCAGGTTTGGAATGGCCCGATGCAGGGGGGAGGTGCCGATGAAAGTGTGGATGCGCGGCGACTTAGCGTGGCGTACAGCCTCGAAACAGCGGTCGATATCTTTGAAATTTGCACGCGCCAATCCGCAGATTGTTGAGTTTACGGCATTTTTGGAAATTTCGGAAACGGCAGCGAAGTCGCCCTCTGAAGCAATGGGAAAACCAGCCTCGATAATATCGACGCCCATTTCGTCCAGCAGCCCGGCAATCTCCAGCTTTTCGGCATGGCTCATGGTGGCGCCGGGGCTCTGTTCTCCGTCACGCAATGTCGTGTCGAAGATCCATACGCGATCTTTTTCGGATGTCATGTTCTTAAGTCCTTGGTCTTAGCCTGAATTTTGATGTCTCGGTCGGCGCTGTCTACCCTCGAGCGGTCGCGCCGAATGGCACGCTCAAGGGCGGCTAAGGAGGAGAAGGTCGCGTAGCAGCAATCCGGCCAAAGGGGCCGGTGCAGCGGGGATATGGCGACGCGTCATCATGGGTGCGCATATTACGGGGCAAATCCCAGATGAAAAGCCCCAAAATGGCTTGAAGGAGTTCGAATTCCGGATCAGAGGCGATCGGGATAAGTTTATCTTTGGGCGGCGTCCGACGGTTGGGCGAAATTAGTGAAAATCCGAATTGGAAAATAACGTGCCCCGAAGGCCGCAAAACAGGACAAAGCTGCCTTAAAGGGTTGGATAATCAAGAACCTCTCTGGGTAAGCTTCAGAACGATCAAGCGCCACCCATCAGTGGTTGTTGCGCTTCCCCCCACTGCCGTGGCGACTGCCCGTACATGCGTTTGAACTCTCGGCTGAACTGCGATGGGCTTACGTACCCCACATCAAGTGCTGCCTCGTTCACGGCCATGCCCCCGGCAATCTTCATTGCGGCGTTGTTGAGGCGCATTGATTTCACGAATTGGATCGGGGCCATTGTTGTGACCTGCTTGAATTTGCGATGAAACACGGCGCGACTCATGCCTGCCCGGGCCGCCATCTCGTCAATCGAAATTGGCGTGTCCAGATTGGCCGACACATGCGAGATGGACCGTGCTATGGCGTTGCCGGCGCCAAAGGCTTGCCGTGCAAACATACCGGCTTCACCACCAAGGATCGCATAATACAACTCGCGCAGCCTAGCATCTCCAAGCACCGCTACATCCGTTGGGTTTCCCCCAAGTTGCAACAGCCGCAGCAGCGCATCTGTGAAACCTTCATCCCACTTCGCCAGTCTGATCCCTTGCGCCCGCAAACCGCCCTTGCCGATGGGGAGCGCACCGCCAACATTTTCCATCTCTAGCGTCAGTTCCGTCATGACTCGTAGGTTCAGCGAAATGAAAACACCATAGAGAGGGTCATCCATCGATGCAGCGGGGGTCCCGGCCTTTACTGGCATCGACATTGGGCAGCACAAATACTTGCTATCGTCGTAGACAAAGCGGTTGCCATCCAAAACGGCCTCCTTGGAGCCGCTCACGATGGCAACGACGCTGGGTTCATACACCGCCGGAACACAAGGGATCGCTTGTGTCGCTCGAAACAAACGCACGCCCTGAATGCCAGTTTCCGTCAAACCGTCTTGGTCGGTGCGGTCTTCGATAAGCTTTTTGATACGTTGTTTGCTCATGCGACTAATTTAGTGCGGCATAATCCAGGCTGACAACCCAACTGATACAATCAGGCAAGTATTCGCGACGATCCAGTCTATTTCTATGGACCAGCGAGAGTTATCTACACTTTCAAGACACCAACATGCACCGCGCGATTGATGCGCTGACGTCATAAGGAGCTACATCATGGCGGATACGACTTTCGGCCCCAAAGGCTGGACGCCAGAGCGCCTCGGATCACTTGCGGGCAAGACCTATTTGATCACCGGCGCCAATGCAGGTGCCGGTTTCCAAGCCTCGCGCATCCTTTTGTCGAAAGGCGCTAAGGTCGTAATGCTGAACCGAAGCGCGGCAAAATCGGCCACTGCTGTCAAAACGCTGAAAAACGAGTTTGGCGCAAATGCCGATATAAGCTTTGTGCGCATGGACCTGTCTGATCTGGCAAGCGTGCAGGCAGCCGCGGATGAGGTAAATAAAACAGTTCCGCAAATCGACGCGCTGATCTGCAACGCGGCTATCGCGCAAGTACCGGCGCAAAAGCTGACCGTTGATGGGTTCGAAAGTCAGCTTGGTACAAATCATTACGGTCATTTTGTGCTGTGCGGGATGTTGTTTGACAGGATCGAAGACAGCAAAGGCCGCATCGTTGTCGTCGCCAGCCTCGGCTACAATATGGGGATCAAAACCATCCAGTTCGATGACATGAATTGGGATAAGAACTACAACGCCAATCCTGTTTACAGCCAGAGCAAGCTGGCGCAGATGATGTTTGCTTACGAACTGCAAGATCGACTTGAAGAGACTGGCAAGGATGTTCAGGTCTACGTTTGTCACCCCGGTGCTTCCGCAACATCGCTTATCAGTACCAGTGGCGGGCTTATGACCCGTTTGACATGGTGGCTTATGAGCAAAACGCCGATGGTTCAAACCGCCGAGAAAGGCGCTTACCCCGAGATCATGTGCGCGACCGAGGACGGGTTGGAGCCGCGCGCGCTCTACGGTCCCACGGGGTTGATGCAAACGGGCGGACCGGTTGGCAAGGGCACGCTGAATCCCCACGCTTATGACAAGGCGGTCATGGAAAAGTTGTGGAACGTGTCGGAAGAGGCCACGGGATTCAGGTGGGCCGTCTGATGTTTCACCGGATTGATGGGTATCAAACTTCGTCAAGGCGGACGTTCTGCGTGCAGGCAATCTCCCACACCAAAATAACCCGAAGAGGCTGAGATTTGGCCTTCTGAGCACTTAGATAAGCCCAAATTCCAAATCTGACGCTATCCGCTCGTACTTGTCTTTCGGTGGCTCGGACTGCCCTGCCAATCTTGAGAAACCATGAAACCAGACATTCCGCGCGCCGAGGTCGGTTCGGCGGGCCTTAGGGCCGTTAGGTTGAAATAGCCTGCAGTCTACTTACTGTGCCTCTTGCGACAATTCTGCTGCCTTCGTGGCAGTTGAATTGGGTTCCAACTGACAATCTGCTCTGGTGATACTCCACCATTTCTTTGACCACGATTCGCATATGGGCTTTGTAAGTTCCAATCAATGGAATACCTTTTGCGATTGGCGCACCATCAGCGTCTAAGAAACACGGGTAGATCATATAAATTGTTCCGGAAAAATTGCGGTCCGGTTCAAGGGGGTTATCCTCAGCATAACCAAAATCCCAACGGATATAATTGTGAGGAGGGTTAATGCGACCGCCCTGATCTGTCGAAAGGATCGTGATCTCGGCCTCGAAGTCAGGTTCGGTTGAATAAAAGTCAATCATGCAAGCAAAGATGACAGCTTGATTCAAAGCGAGCAACGCCAAGCTCTTTAACTTTGCGCTCAGAATGGATCGTTTCTGAGATCGAGACTTCCAGCAGCAGCCCGCATGGCCGTCATTCGCGGCACGCGCAGTAACAGGCGGTAGGCGACCCTACAAAATGTGGACAAAGCGCTATTTCGCCGCCGATGTCCGTTTGGCTGCCTCCGCGTTAGTATGCACTTCCAAAGATTAATGATTTGCCCGTTGCCTTAAGATTTGTCACTCAAATCTGGGTGTCGATAGGCTTCTGGATAGCTCATTGGCATTTGTGGTCCTAAGGGGACCACACTATTCCAAGATCGTCCAAAATAGCCTTGACGGCAATGGATCAAAGATCCTGCATCCGCAACGCCATCAAGCGCATAAACCCGGCAAAGCCAACGCCAAAGATGTGGATAGTCCAGTATCTTCGCGCCGTTCAACTTCATGCGGATGTAGTAGACCGGATCGTGCCGATAAAGCGTGGGAAACAACCGCAAGTCGGCCTCTGTAAATGCACCCCCTGTCAGGAAGGCCCGGCCATCGGACAGCAACGCCTCAAGAAAAGCGAGCGTTTCAAAATATGCTTCATACGCCTGTGCATAGATCGCCTGATCTGACGAGAACCCCGCCTTGTAGGCCCCATTATTGATGGTCACGTAGATCCGCTCATTCAAAGCATCGACGTCGCTTCGAAGCGCAGGATCAGCAGGCACAAGGCTCGGGTGTTGCGCAGCCGCACCTAAGGCTTCAGCGTGCCGGTCAAGCATCCGGATGATCTCGGCGCTTTCATTATTGACGATACGGCCTGCGACTTTGTCATATAGGATCGGAACGGATTGTTCGTCCGAGCCTTCGCGCTGGTAAATTTCTTTGGCTAGGCGCACTCCGTCCCCTGTCCCGGTTTCGAAGGTACATTCGGGAAGCGTCGCACCCGTAAGCGATGCAATCCGGCCGGGCGCAAATTCCCACAGGTTTGGGCCAGCGGGGTCAGCCTCATCCGTGCGATTGGGAAAGGCCACGTCCATCGTGATACTGCTCTGCAACCCCAACACGGCGCGCGCCAATGTAACGCGGTGGCACCACGGACAATTCAGCGCCACAAACAGGTGATAGCGTCCCGGCTCTGGCGGAAACTCAGGATCGCCAATCGCGTGTCGAAAACCGCTGACGCCGCGCACAAATTCACCATGCGCGCGGCGTGTTTTGGCTTTGGATTGGTCTTCTTCAGTCGCGATATTTTTGGTCATCCAAGACCCTTCACCCTCTGAGCCGATGATGCAAGATGATTGGCACCGCCAATTCTTCTTCATCCCCAAGATGACGTTTCAGAAAGGCCTCGATCACCTCACTGGTTTGATGCACGCTGGCCGTTTCTTCGCGCGCCTGCGCCTCATCCAGATGCGCCAGTTTGATGACACGGTTGGCCTGCCGGGTGAAATCATCCAGCACAATGTCCAGATCGGCGTGATCCTTCTCTAACACCTCCAACCCCGCATCAAACCGCGGATCGGCGGCTGAGAGTTCGGGAAAGTAGCTGTGATCTTCCCAACCGTGATGGCCATGCAAGTTTCCAACAAGATTGCCACCATAATAAGACAGCCGCCCCGCATAACCGTCGAGGTCCATATCCTTGTTTAAAAGAGCTTCGGCATCCAGCCGCAGCCGCTCAGAGACGCGGCGAAACATCTGATGTGCGCCCAGCCAATGGCGGGTCTTCTCTTTAAATCCAGGATGGGCATCCCAAGCATCGCGCGGGTATTGGTCCAGGAGAAGCCGCATCTCTAGTGGCATCTCGTCTTGGCGGATGGTGTAGGTATCAAGCATTTGATTTCTCCTTTCACATCCCATCTGGGGATTCCTTAACGCACACACCAGATGGAACTTTGGCAGGGCGGGTATGCGCCTAGGTCACGCCCGCGAAGCGAATGCCACTCAGGTCTGCGACCTCGCGTTTCCATGTCGTGATATCGCGCTGTGTGAACCCAGACAGGCTGTTGTGCCCGCAGGCCCGTGCAAGAACCTGCATCAGCTCGACACTTGCGCCGAAATAACGTGACAACTTTTCCGCGCCGACCTGCACGTCCAGCCGTTTGCGCAATTCCGGCTTCTGTGTGGCCACACCAACAGGGCAGTTGTTGGAATTGCACATCCGCGCGGCGATACATCCAACGGCCTGCATGGCAGAATTGCTGACCGCTACGGCGTCTGCGCCCAAGGCCATCGCCTTGGCGAAGTCTTCTGCGACGCGCAGGCCCCCGGTGATCACCAATGTCACCTCTTGTCCTGCCTTCGCGTCCAAATGTTTGCGCGCCCGCGCCAATGCGGGGATCGTCGGAACCGAGATATGGTCGCGGAAAATAAGCGGGGCGGCACCTGTGCCCCCGCCGCGCCCGTCCAAGATGATGTAGTCCGCGCTGGCCTCAAGCGCGAAGTCGATGTCATCCTCGATATGGTTCGCCGACAGTTTGAACCCAATGGGGATACCGCCCGAGCGTTCACGCACCTGATCGGCGATACGTTTAAAGTCTGCCGGTGTATGCAGGTCAGGAAAGGTCGAGGGCGAGATCGCAGATTGCCCGGGCTCCAGCCCGCGCACCTCGGCAATTTTTCCCTGCACTTTTTCGCCGGGCAGGTGTCCACCTGTGCCGGTCTTGGCCCCTTGGCCGCCCTTGAAGTGGAAGGCCTGCACCTTTTCGACATGATCAAGCGACCAGCCAAAACCAGCAGAGGCAAGTTCATAGAAATAACGGCTGTTTTCAGCCTGCTCCTCGGGCAGCATTCCTCCTTCGCCAGAGCAAATGCCTGTTCCCGCCATTTGTGCGCCTCGGGCCAGCGCGGTTTTTGCTTCTTCTGACAAAGCACCATAGCTCATGTCTGACACGAAAAGCGGAATATCCAATTGCAAAGGTTTGGCCGCGCGCGGCCCTATGACGACCGACGTTTCCACGTTGGCCTCATCAAGCAATGGCTTACGCGCCATCTGAGCAGGCAATACTTGTATGTCGTCCCAATGCGGCAGGTCTTTGCGCGGCACGCCCATTGCGCCCATTTCGCCGTGATGCCCCAATTTGGATAGCCCGTCTTTGGCAAGCGCATGAATGCGCGCGACCGTTGGTTCCTCGGGTGTCGGCGTGGCTTGCGGAATGTCGGTCTTGGGCGCAGGCGCTGTATCCCCAACGGCTGTCTCGCCAAGGCGTGTATGGGACCCATCGCAAAACGGTGCATTGGCACTGGATTTACACTGACACAAAGCGGCGCCACCGTTTTTTTCGGCAGTGAACTTCAAAGGATCAATACCTGTCCCGGCATGTGATCCGTCACAGAACGGTTGGTTCTTTGATCGGCCGCAGCGGCACCAGAAATAGTTTTTCCCGGCCTCCAGCTCGACTTTCGCGGGGGCTTTGGCGGCAATAATTGGAACAGTTTGAGTCATACCGAGGTTTCCTTGTTTAATGAGGCACGGTCGTGAGGGGCAGCATAGTCCACATCGGGCCCCTTGGGGACGACACGGGTCGGGTTCACCGTTTCATGGCTGCCGTAATAGTGTTTTTTGATGTAGGCGAGGTCGACAGTCGCCGCGACGCCCGGGTGCTGGTACAGATCGCGGACATACCCTGACAGGTTTGGGTAATCCGCAATGCGTCGCAGGTTGCATTTGAAGTGACCGACATAGACCGGATCAAACCGCAGCAATGTCGTGAACAACCGCCAATCAACCTCTGTCAGGTGATCACCCATCAGATAGCGGCGTGTAGACAAGCGGTTCTCTAACCAATCAAGCGTTTCAAATAACGGATCGAGTGCTTCTTCATAAGCGGTTTGCGTTGTCGCAAAACCCGCCTTGTAGACGCCGTTATTTACTGTGTCGTAAATACGGGTGTTAAGCGCGTCGATCTCCTGACGCTCAGCCTCGGGATAGTAGTCGCCAGGCGCAGCACCAAAGTCATCGAAGGCCGTATTGAACATGCGAATGATATCGGCCGACTCGTTAGAGACGATGGTACTTTTCTGTCTGTCCCAGAGGACTGGCACAGTCACTCGCCCTGTAAAATCAGGTTTGGCAGCGGTGTAGACCTGATGCAGGAAGTTGGCATTGGTGATCGGGTCCGGCGTTGACCCGTCACCGGGCTCAAAAGTCCATCCATCCGGCCCCATGAACCAATGCACAACCGAGACATCGATCATGTCTTCAAGGCCTTTCAGGGCCCTGAGGATCAAAGTGCGATGCGCCCAAGGGCAGCCGAGTGATACATAAAGATGAAATCGCCCGGCCTCTGCTTTGAACCCACTTACGCCGGACGGGCCAGCGCGGCCATCCGCCGTGACCCAATTGCGAAAGGCAGACGGTTTGCGCACATAGCGCCCATTTGTTGATTTTGTGTCGTACCATCTATCGACCCATTGGCCGTTTTGCAGCAATCCCATGAGGGTGCCTCCTGCGTGTCTATCGAGTGATGTCAAAAGTGAGGATGAAAGGATCTTGTTCGGTCCCAGTAGTGCCAACCGCCGCGTCAAATGCAGCGCCGATTGTGTTGCCCGAAACATCCTCTAAGTCTGGATCGATAATCAGCCTGTAGGTCCCTGCCTGCCACGGCTGGTCCGGGTTCAGTCTCCACCCGCCGCCATCCGTTTCGACCCGGCCGGGTACGTGCCCTCCTTGCGGGTCTTCCACGGTCAGCAGACGCAAAACCGCGCGGCTATCGACGATCCGGTCAAAGGTCACGGTGAGTGGCGCGTAACTTTCTGCTGGCGGCGATAGTATCTGCCAGCTTGCGGGCTCAATCACGCGCCGTTCGGCGCCGCTTGCGCGAAAGGAGACCGAAACTACTTGCCCAAGAGGGACGCCAGCCGCGCTTTGCATTTCTCTTGAAATAACCAGCCGGTAGCTTTCTCCCGGAACCAGTGGCGCACCACTAAGTATATTTGGCCCCACGCCTTGCTTGACCCGCCCCGGGTCGAACAGCAGCGTTGCGCGGGTTTGCGTGGAGTCCCAAAGTTCCGATGCAAGATTTAGGAAGGGGCTTGGCACTTCTGTGCCATCGTGGAGGCGTAGGCGCACCGCATCACGGAGTTGCCCCCGCGCCATGGGTTCCGAAAAATGGAGATACAGCCGCAATGTATTTGCCGGAATAACCGCCTGAGACGGGGCGAACCCAACCAAACTTGGAATTGGCGCCTCGGCTGCAGGGAGTGCGATGTCCAGACTCGCGCTATTCAGTTCAAGCAAATACGCCGTTCCCGGTATCAGACCGAAACGCGGCTGGATGCTGAGGAACGTGCCTTGATCATCAAGGGTTACCGGCATGCCGCGTGTGCTATCCAAACTGGCGACCCGCAGGCGCAGCAGATCAGGATTTTCTAGCAATTCGACCCGTTCTTGGTTTGGTAGACCTGTCACAACGATGTTGCCAGACACCGGATCAAAACGTGCAGAGACCTCTGCCCAACCGGGCAAAGGCAACAGGATAAGTGCGACCAGCAAAGCTTGCCGCACGGCGTGTATCAGCCGGTGCATCAATTGAACTCAAGCGGGGGAGCCGCCCTGTAGCCGAAGGGATCAGGGCCGTCTTCGAAGTTCATTTCAACCACATGATCGGCACGATCAAAGAAGAATGGCAACGGGATCGTATGAAGTTGGATGTTGCGCGGATCCTCTGGGCTGGTGCGCACCACGACGGCGTAATTCTCGTCCAGGGTATCCAGATGTAGTGTCCCGCTCATCGGCAATGGAAACTGATCCACGCCAGCGACCGCGAACACAGGTTGGACACCGTCCCCCGAGGGCATGGCCGGCGCAACAGCAAGACTCGCAAGGCTCAGCGATGCTGCAGAGCGGTTGGTGTTGGTCACCACGACACTGCTAGTGCCATCCCAAGGATTTAAGTAAGGAACGATGTCGAGCGGCGTGTTGCCATAGCCCATCTCGCCAATCATCGTGCCTCTGACTTGCGCCCCGTCGGTCAAATCAGCCAAGGGGATTCTCACGATCGGTGTGCAAGCGTAAATCGCGATCAAAGTCGCAACGCCGTCCAATTCTGTCACAGTCTGGGTGATGATCGGTGCTCGGGTTTCAAACTGAGCATGAACAGCATGCCAGATTTCGATAGAAGATGTGCTGATCTCGTTGGTGAACGGGAAAGGAATTCGTCGAAGCGTTGAGCTGAACTCTTCGTTTGAAACGCCTGCCACCAACAACTCGCCTTGATAGTAATCGATGTCCGTGATTGCGAGCGTGTTAAGCGGTTGTCCGAATTCAAGTATGGCTGAAGTCGGTACAGGTCCAACCGATATAGAGGAATGATCTGCCGAGGCTAGTTCAATCAGCTCAAGCGAACCGTTGTTGACCGCAATAATCACCGCCTCTGCGTCTGGCCCATGACCGCGGTGCACCGACAGGAATATCTGCCTGCTGGGCTGATGGACCACCATGTCGTTGATCACGACTTGATCCGGTTCAACCCCAAGAATAGCCGCGATCTCCACATCAAGGTTGTTAAAGATCGTGCGCCCTTCAAAGGTTTGCGCACGGCCAAGCTGATAGTCAGATTGGTCTGTAAATATATCGCCTAGATCAAATGCATGAACCAGCCCTGCTTTGGCGTCGCCCACAAAAAGGGTGTCTTCGTCGTCGAACGCCAGCGCGCCTGCCGAAGAGATTGATTGCGCTTGAACTGCACTTGCCGCGACCAGCGCTAGGACGCTCGCGGTCAAAATGGATTTTGGCAGTTTCATAGGGATCTCCGGAATTGTGTTAAGGTCGACTGCAAGTTACGTGTTGCCGAAAATCGCAGTAGTCAGAAAAAAGTGACCCCAGAGGTCGCAAAATGAGAACGCTGCAACGCTTCCCGTTTCGAGCGGGCCGTAGTATCAGAATAGATCTTTAAGCCGACGGCACGCATGCAAACCAACGGGGCAATCAATCATGGGGCAGATAGAAGACCTCAGGCTTTTCGTGAAAGTTGTTGATAGCGGCGGGATTGCGCGCGCCGCCGAAGAGATGAATATCGCCAAATCAGCCGTCAGCCGCAGGTTGGCCCAACTGGAAGACCGCTATTCCATTCGCCTCATCGATCGACAGCCCCGCGTGTGGGAGGTCACCAGTGCCGGGCAAGAGCTTTACTTGCGCGCCAGTCAGATGGTGGCCGAGGTTAATGAGCTGGACGCCGACTTCTCGCAGGTGGGTCATACGCTCATGGGGCCGCTATCGATCACTATCGCGCGAGAGTTTGGGCTGGCGTATCTCAAGCCGACATTGTTCAAGTTTGCTCAGGATCACCCCAATATCGACCTTACGGTCGACTTCGATGACCGCACGGTCGATCTGGATAGTGAGAATTACGACCTAGCGGTGCGCGTGACTGCAACAGAATTGCATGGCCTGAATTGCCGTCGGCTCGGCGCCACGCGGCATGGATTGTTCGCGAGTCGTGGGTACGAGTCTGCCCGCGGGCTGCCCGAAAGCATCGAAGAATTAACCGACCATCCGCTCTTGCACTACGGGCCAGAACGTCGGGCGACGTGGGCTTTTGAACACGACGGGAAACGCAGGGCAGTGAAATTTCGCCCCACATTAAGGTCCAACTATGGGACGTTTCTACTCGATGCGGCTCTAAATGATGACGGGATCATTCGGTTGCCACTTTTTGTCGTAGACAGCCAAGTCCAAGAGGGTAACCTCGTACCTGTACTGGCCCACCTCAAGCACGCCGAATACGGCATTTACGTCGTACACAGCAGTAAACGTCGCCTGAACAAGCGGATGAGGGCGATGATGGATGCGCTTAGTAAAAGCTGCGACCCACTAAACCGCTGAGAATGGCTCGGTCCGGCCGGTTCCGGGGTATTGGATTGCGGTCTTTAAGGTTTCTGACGGGCCCGGTTTTGAGCAGAAGCTCGTCAGGGACATCAAAACCCAATGCGATAACGTTGTGCAATTCCTCGTGGTGTGCCCACATCTCTTGCACCTATGACGCCAAGAAAGAGCAAAGATGCTCAAAGGGTCGTTCAGCGGAGCAACAGAGAAATCTACAGTCGACGTCTCAACAATTCTTCGCCGCCTGAATTGGCAGAGCAGAACTAATAGACGCACATGGTTACTGTCCGGATTGGGGTCTCATTCTTGAGACCGACATCAGTCCGAGGTGCTCGCTTTGCGAATGGATGCTCCACCCGAATTACCTTCGGATGGGGTTTTCTTAGCGACGTCCTTTGCCGCGCCTTTGAAAGCGTGGAATTTCCCCGGCCATAATACAGCCATAGGGATCGATCATGTCCTCGATCTCTGCCAGATCAAATTCCTTGATCTGCGCTTGAACTACCGCTGCTGGCTTATAGCTTGAGGGCAATTCCGAAGCGTCGACCTTCCCGGCGAAGAACCGCACATCAAGCCCTTTTGTCTCCTCGGCCAAAGCTTCGTTCGGGGTCGTGCTCCCAAGACGGCGCATGTGTTCGCTGCGCGACCAATTGCGCCCTGCGCCATGCGGACTGAAGCCGAGGCCATGTTCAGCGTCATTTCCCTTCACGATAAGAACGGGCTCTGCCATGTTCAGCGGAATAATCGTCCGGCCCGCCGGGTCTGCATCATGCGCAAAGTCTTTCCAAGCGGGCGTCGCGCCCTTTCCGTGGTAAAACACATCTCCCCGACGGAAGACAAAGTTGTGCTCATTCCAGAAACGTTCAGACATCGATGCACCGACGGATTCAACTGTCGCCTGATGGATTGAGTTGTGGTTCATCTTTGTCCACTTGCGAATAAGCTGAAGCGCTTCCCAATAGGCCTCGCCGTCGTCAGTATCCGCCGGAATCCATGCGTTTTGTTTGAGCGTATCTTTCGCATGCTTGCGGCGGTGGCGCTCAGCAACCTCCATACCTGCTTTGTACAGCTTTGCCCCAGGTCCACGTGAGCCGTGATGCGTGATCAACATCGTGCGTCCGGTCGCTCTTGAGGTGCCAACATACAGAAAATGATTGCCATCGCCTTGCGTGCCCATGTGTTCTTGCGCGGCGCGAATCGTCTTTACGCTGTCCAAGAACGGGTTCGCCCGGAACGCATCCAGAAGGTCCAGCGACACGGTAAAGCGCTTGCCTTGTGGTCGCCCGCCGGGCCCGAAATGTGTCACAGAGGCCGCAGCATCCAGAACCGCTTTCGGATCAGCGTCACCCAGATCGCTCAGCATCAGGGAACAGCAGATGTCAGCAGAGTGCATTCCAGGATGGATCGCGTTGCGTGCAGCAACGATGCCGCCGACGGGGATCGTTCCCACTGGGCCAGCAGGGCAGGCATCCGGCATGATTGCCCCGCCGACCACCGTTGGTGTGCGCATCAAGGTGCGCATAGTCTCACGCACCTTTTCAAGGTTCGTTTCCTCGTCTGCATCTGTGGGCGTCAGGTTCTCATAAAAAGGAACTGCATTTTCGTCATGAAGCGGATACTGAACCGGCTTAGGCGGCAGTTCGGTAGCCATAGCCGTTCGAATATCCTCCAGACTATTACCCGCAGCCAACAGGGCGTTCGCGCGCTCCAGCAAAACGGGAAACTGCGGGCCAGGTGTATGGCCCCATGCAGTCAAGTCGTGGCCGGTCAAGGGTGTCAAATCATTCATCGTTAAGTCCTTTCGTCAATGCTCCCCTCTATGGGGTGACTGTGTGGCGACCCGGGAATGGGCCCGGGCCGCCGGTCTTCGGGATGCGGATCATCCGTTGCTTTCTTCTTTCATCGTTTTGGTGAGATAATTATTGGCATGATATTTTTGCACCCAAAAGAAAAATCAAAAAATCACCTAAGATGTTGAAAAATATCGATTTAATCGAAAGTTGCGCCAGGTGAGGTCAAGATGTACGATCCAATAAGATCGTAAAATATATAAATGGATCAAATCCGTGCGAAACGTTGTTCTAGGCTTCTTGGGGACACAGTTGGATCGTGGTGGGCGGGGCGGATGGCGGCCAACCGTTGGAATGTGTCAGGAACCCGGTTTTGAGATCGATCGCCTAGAGTTGATCTATGACTACAAGTTCAATCGGCTCGCTCATGACATACGCCGTGAGATTGCGCAGGTTTCTCCTGACACCGAAGTGCTGCTTCAACGGTTGGATTTGGAGAATCCTTGGGATTTCCAAGAGGTGTACGGTAAGCTGTTTGATTTTGCGCAGAATTATGGGTTCGACGAAGATCGCGAGCGGTATCATATTCACTTGACCACGGGCACACATGTTGCCCAAATTTGTTGGTTCCTGTTATCTGAAAGTCGCCATATCCCTGCCGCCCTGATCCAGACCGGTCCTCCGCGCAAGGGCGAAGGCGAAGCGGGTAGGTTTGATCTGATTGATCTCGACCTCAGCCATTACGATGCGATCCAGAAGCGATTCGACCAACAAACCCGAGAATACGGGAACCTTCTAAAGGGTGGGATAGAGACCAGAAACACCGCCTTCAATCAGGTCATTGACCGGATTGAGCATGTCACCGAGCGTTCGGATGAGCCTATTCTAATTCTGGGTGAGCCTGGCGTTGGTAAATCGCAATTGGCACAGCGAATCTATGAGATGAAGCTTCAACGTCGCCGCGTGAAGGGCCGCTTGGTGCAGGTCAACTGCGCGACATTGCGGGGCGATATGGCGTTTCCGACGCTCTTTGGACAACGCCGCAGCCACACGGGGCTAGCCGGAAGCGAACGGGCGGGTCTGTTGCGCGAAGCGGATGGCGGCGTGCTGCTGCTAGATGATATCGACACACTTGGATTGGACGAGCAGTCGCTCCTCCTGCATGCGATTGAGACAGGCAGATACTATCCGCTTGGATCCGATGCAGAAGTGACAAGCCGCTTTCAGGTGATCGCAGCCGCCACCCAGGATTTGGCAGCATTGGTGGCAGAGGGGCGGTTCCGAGCAGATTTGTTGTCGCGGCTGAATACCTGGACATTCCGACTTCCTCCTCTTCGCGAACGCCGGGACGATATCGAGGTCAACTTGCGTCACGAATTGCTTAGAGCAGAACAGAGGTTGGGGAGTCGGATTGGCTTCAACGTGGATGCGTCCGAGGCGTGGCTGAGGTTCGCGCGAGCGCCGGACACACATTGGCCTGGTAATTTTCGTGACTTTAGTGGAGCGGTGCTGCGGCTTTGCACATTAGCCCCGCGCGGCCGCATCACGGTCAGCCAAGTCAACGAAGAAACAAAGGCGCTAAAAGGCCAATGGGCGACCGCGACCAAGGACGAAGACGCTGCACTAGTTGCAACATTCATTGACCGGGAAATCGACCCGTTTGACATTCCCCAACTCGCCCAAGTCCTGAGAGCTTGCCAAACGTCCGCGACGTTGAGCGAGGCAGGCCGCAAACTATATTCTGTTTCTCGTTTACAACGAAGCAGTGTGAACGATTCTGACCGCGTGAGGAAATATCTGGCTCGGTTTGACCTTACTTGGGACGACATCTCTTAAAAATGATCGAAGGTTCGACCCATTCCCATCGTTCGACCGTGGTCAACGTCGCCATAATGCGGGTCTTTAGAACTGGCGTTCGAGGAACTCAACTCGTGGCGCTCGGTAAGGGGGTACTGGTCGCACTTCGCCGAAAACCCGCTCAAAGGACAAGCATTAGAGTGTTACTCAACCATCCGGCTTATAGATCTTAAGTTCCACTACGATCATTAATCTGGGCAGGTTCAAAGCTCCGTATCCGCTTGAATTGCAGCGACAATTTTTTCAGCACGGCTTTTGGCTGCTTCAAGTGGGCGGTCCTATCCCTTATGTTCCACTTCGATATTGTCCAAATAGCTGGCGACTTCAGACGCGACTTTGCCTTGGCTAAGCCGTCCTCGAGCTTCGGTTAAATAGGCATGATATTCGTCCGCGAACGGCAGGCAGTCTCCGTAATTCCAGTTTTTTCCAGCCCTGAGCAATCCTATTGGGTCCTCGCTTGACCGCCCAATGCCCCTCAAGCGGGACAGTTTTAACGTGGGGTGAGGCTTCTGCGGCGGCATAAAAAACTCTAGCTAAAGACTAGGCGGCCATTCCATGAGTTAGAGTGAATTGGATGGGCTGAGTTGAGCGTATTCTGATATGCGTAGCGACGCAAAAAATTCAGAAGTCAATTAAGAGCGAGCCTTCGCCACACACTCAAACTCCTCCATTCATATAGTGTAGTTGCGCGTGGGAAAAACCGACTGACCGTTAGATAAGTCCAAGTTCGGCGTCTGACGCGATGCGGATGTACTTGTCTTTCGGCGGCATCGGGCGGCCCGACCAATCTGGAGAAAACGTGAAACTGGACACGCTGCGACCTTCGGGAAGCGCTCCATTTCCTGCACCCACAGCATAATCATAGTAAAGTTTTACGATCTCATCATGGCACACTTGCTGGGCGGCATGATGTGCCATTGCTGCCTTTTTCCATCGGCGTGCGCGGTCGTATTTGGGCTCATCCGGTATCTCGAACCCTTCGTAAAACTCAAGAAACCAAAACCGCATCATCATTGGTGTGTAGACCAATTCAGCCAACCCAAATTCATCAAAGAGCCAGAGCCCGTCGGGATTGTGATGGTCCAGAAAGTCGCCAAGCCATGCGTAGTGATCCAGCAGAGTTTGGCGCATTACATCCGTTTTTTCGGGGTCGCGGTTCATGACCATTAAATACCCAGCCATCGTAAATGGCCCTTCTCGGGTGATCATTAGCCGTTCGATTGCACGCTCAAAGGGATCTTGCCGGGCGATGGGCGTTTCGGAAAACCGTTCCTCTACGTAGCGAAGAATAACGAGGCTTTCCTTCAGGATGCGGCCATCTTCGGTCTCCAGTACCGGCAACGCCGTGGTTCCGCGTGTTTTCGCCAAAAGGGCCGGGTCACGCGGTTTGGTGATGTCAACAACGCGAAATTCTATCGCGTCTTCCAGTCCTTTAAGGCGCAACAAAATCTCGATCCGTTGCGAAAACGGGCAGACGGGGATGTGGTATATGATTGGTTTTGCCATGGTAGGGCCAGCGTGGCCTAAATGACCTCAATTGACGAGGGTTTTTTGCGGGCTACCTCATGGGCATGGAACAAAAACGTAGTTTGATTATTGGCGCCTCGGGCGGCATCGGAATGGCCTTGGCAGATGCGTCGGCATTGCGGGGCGAGGTTGTCCGCCTTTCGCGCAGCGGCGACGGGCTGGATATCACTGACGAGGTCAGCGTGGCCTCCGCGTTGGGCGCGATAGAGGGCGATTTTGATCGGATCATTGTCGCAACCGGCGGGTTATCGATCAATGGCAGCGCCCCAGAAAAATCCTTATCAGCCATCGATCCCGCCGTGATGGAAGCGCAATTTCGGTTAAACGCGTTGGGGCCAGCGCTCGTGCTGAAACATCTTGCACCACTCATTCCGCGCAAACGCGCTTCGGTGGTGGGGGTCTTATCTGCGCGGGTTGGGTCGATTGGCGATAATAATCTTGGGGGCTGGATCAGTTATCGCTGCGCCAAGGCTGCACTGAACCAAATCCTGCGTACGGCGGCGATTGAATATGGCAGGTCGCGCAAACTGGCGATCTGCGCTGCGATCCATCCCGGCACCGTCGAGACAGCGCTGACGAAAGCCTATTTGTCGCGTCATGATGCTGTGCCGCCAATTGAGGCAGCAGAGAATATCCTAAGGGTTTTGGATGGCCTTACGCCCGATAATAGCGGTCAATTCTTTGATTGGGCAGGCAAACCTGTGCCTTGGTAAGGCGTCAAGTTCAGCCTTTACTTAACCGCCCGAGCTTTCTGTTTCTGTTTCGGCCTGCTCTTCCTCGACCGCGTCTGCGCTAACCAATTGGCCTTCTTCCCATTGGCCTTGGACGATGCGAGAGGGCTCATCTTCAGTCGCGGAATAAGTCATAGTTCCCGGCCCCTGACGGGTACCGTTGACGAACTGGCCTTGATAGACATCGCCATTTGCATAGGTTGCGCGGCCCATTCCGTTGATCTCGCCGCCTTGCCACTGGCCTGAATAGACAAAGCCGTCTGCCATTGTCAGTGTGCCCTGTCCTTCGCGTTGGCCACTGACGAACTCGCCATCATAGGATGTGCCATCGCCGTATGTTGCGATACCAATGCCGCTGCGCACGCCATCAACCCAAGACCCCTCATAGCGATAACCATCGGTGTAGGTCATCACGCCTTGGCCATGTTGACGAGCATTGAGGAACTGACCTTCGTAGACCAGACCATTTGCATAACGCGCGACACCAAAGCCCTGGATGACGCCTTCGACCCAATCGCCTTCATAGGTCGATCCATCTGCATAGGTGATTGTTCCGCGCCCATGCGCCAGATCATCAACAAAGGTCCCAACATAGACCGAGCCATCCGGGTAGGTCACTTGGCCCTGACCTTCAATCCGGCCATCGATCCACTGACCGGTATAGATATATCCATCGGCCCCGCGGAACTCGCCCTGACCGTGGCGGCGGTCATTTGCAAATGCGCCTTCATAGCGGTCGCCGTTTTCGTAGCGCACGATGCCGGTGCCTTGGCGTTGGCCATTTACAAGCTGGCCCTCGTAAACATCTCCGTTCGGCTGCGTCAGAACGCCGGTGCCATTGATCTGGCCCTCGCTCCAAGCGCCTTCATAAATGACGCCATCGGGCATTTCCAAACGGCCTTGGCCGGATCGCTGCCCGTTTTCAAAATTGCCAATATAGATTGCGCCGTCTGGATAGGTGATGCGGCCCATGCCTTGCTTCAGCCCGCCAACCCATTGGCCTTCGTAGCGATAGCCATTGGGGCTATCCATTGTGCCGGTGCCGTGATGCAGTGCATTGCGGAACTGGCCTTCGTAACGCACACCGTTGGCATAAAGCGCCACGCCCGAGCCATTGATGCGTCCTTCGGACCACTCGCCTTCATAGGTCGAGCCATCCGCAAATGTGATCGTGCCAAATCCCTCGGGCCGGCCAGCGGCAAACGCCCCTTCATAGATCGAGCCGTCAGGGAAAACCGCACGGCCCTGGCCCCGGATCTCGCCATCGACCCAAGCGCCGGTATATTCATATCCATTCGGCAAACGATACGTGCCGGTCCCATGCTGCACACCATCGCGGAATGTGCCTTCATAGATGCCGCCACCTTCATATTGGTGGATCTCAATCTCGTCGCTATCTTGTGCCCACGCCCCGCCAGCCATCACAATTGCGATGCTGCTTGCGTAGATTGCCTGCTTAAGGGTGCCGCTCGTTTTGTGGCTCACCTTATGCCCCCCTTTGAGATTCCCAATGCCCGTTGCCTCGGTAAACCTAGTGAAAGCCAAGGTCCCTCGCAATGTCTTTTGGCAAACCCACCTTGGCGGCAGGCGATGATCTGCTAAAAGCAGAGCAATTCGTAGATCACGAGGCCAAGTTCCATGTCCGATAAATTCCGCATCACGCTGGCGCAGCTCAACGCAACGGTGGGCGATCTCAGGGGCAATGCAGACAAAGCGCGCGCTGCATGGGCCGAGGCAAAAGCGGCAGGCGCCGACATGGTTGCTTTCCCCGAGATGTTCATCGCGGGCTACCAGTTGCAGGACCTTGTTCGCAAGTCTGCTTTCGCCGTAGATGTGCAACGCGTATTGGAAGAATTGGCGGCAGATTGCTCCGACGGACCTGCCATTGGCATCGGCGGTCCATGGCCCGGCCCCGATAAGCCGTTCAATGCCTATTTCATCCTGCAGGACGGCAAAATCACGGCCGAAGTGCTGAAGCAGCACCTGCCAAACTATAATGTTTTCGATGAAAAACGCTATTATCATGCCGGAACGCCACAAGGGCCTGTCTCCATTGGAGGTGTGCGTATTGGCATCCCGATTTGCGAGGATTGCTGGTTCGAGGACGTTTCGGAAACGCTGGCAGAGACGGGGGCGGAGTTTCTGTTCGTCCCTAATGGCTCTCCATATCACCGAAATAAAATAGGCATTCGTCAGGCCGTTACGGTCAGCCGCGTTGTCGAAACAGGGCTGCCGCTGATCTTTCTGAACCTTGTTGGTGGACAGGATGATCAACTGTTTGATGGGGCCAGCTTTGCACTTAATCCCGGTGGCAGTCTGGCATTGCAAATGCAGAGTTTTGAAGAAGAATTGCGCCATGTCGACCTTATCCGCGGGCCAGATGGCTGGAAAGTAGAAGACGCCGAAAAAGCGGTTCTGCCGGATGAGTGGGAAAGCGATTATCGCGCAATGGTGATGTCGGTGCAGGATTATTTTGGCAAGACCGGCTTCAAAAAGGCCGTGCTTGGCCTGTCTGGTGGGATCGATTCGGCCATCGTTGCGACTATCGCGGCCGATGCGCTTGGCCCAGAAAATGTCCGCTGTGTGATGCTGCCGTCGGAATACACCTCGACCACATCTTTGGAAGATGCCGAAGCGGTGGCGACGCAGCTTGGATGCCGATTGGACACGGTCTCAATCGGCGGCCCCCGCTCGGCCGTCACGGATGCCTTGAACGACCTCTTTGCGGGGACCTCGCCCGATGTGGCCGAGGAGAACATCCAATCCCGCTTGCGGGGCGTGATCCTCATGGCGTTGTCGAATAAATTTGGTGAAATGCTGCTGACGACCGGGAATAAATCCGAGGTCGCCGTGGGCTATGCCACGATCTATGGCGACATGGCGGGCGGCTATAACCCGATCAAAGACATGTATAAAACCCGCGTGTTTGAGACTTGCCGCTGGCGCAACGCCAATCACCGCCCTTGGATGTTGGCGCCTGCGGGCGAGGTTATCCCAACGCGCGTGATCGACAAACCGCCGACCGCCGAGCTGCGCCATGATCAAAAGGATGAAGACAGCTTACCGCCCTATGAGGTGCTGGATGTGATCCTTGAGATGCTGATCGACCGTGAAGCGTCGGTCGCAGATATTGTGGCGATGGGATATGAGCGTGAGACGGTGAAAAAGGTCGAGCATCTGCTCTACATCTCGGAATATAAACGCTTTCAATCAGCTCCCGGCGCGCGATTGACCGAGAAAGCATTCTGGCTGGACCGGCGCTATCCAATTGCAAACAGGTGGCGCGATAACGCCGAATGATGATGCGCGTGTCTTGGCATAATTGGACCGCATTGCCTTAATTGCGCGGCAAATGGGCCCGATGGTTGCAGCGCGACTTAGCAAATGCATGGCTTACACCCACGGCATTAATCGTGTTCCACTCGGGCGACCCTGACACAGTTGCGCCCTGCATCCTTGGCCTCGTAAAGCGCTTCATCTGCGGCATTCAAAAGATCCTGCGGCATGGCGCCGTGATCAGGGTAGGCTGATACGCCGACTGAAATGGTGACACGTGGCAAAAGGCCGGACCCGTAGCGAATTTTGACCTCTTCAACGGCTGTGCGCAGCATCTCACCGGCGCGAAGTGTGGTTTCCAAATCGGCGCCTGGCAAAAGCACCGTGAATTCTTCACCACCAAACCGGCAGCATACTTCGTCGGCAGAGAACGTCTCATAAAGTTTTTCGCCGACCGCGCGGAGCACCATATCGCCTGCATCATGACCGTGGTTGTCGTTGAAGCTTTTAAACTTATCTGCATCTAGCGACAAAATGCCGAACGTCGTTTCCTTACGGGCGGCCATCGCCAGTTCCGATCGCAGAGATTCAAGGAAATAGCGCCGATTATACAGACCTGTCAGGGGGTCGCGGGTTGATTGGTCTTGCAGCTCGTCGCGCAGCTTCACATTGGCTATGGCCAGGCTGATATGTTCGGCGCATTGCAAGGCGAATTTGTAAGTGCTGTCAATAACTGGGGTTGGCAGGTCAGGGTCAAACTTGATGTGCAAAAGGCCAACGGTGTCGCCATGGGCGACAATGGGCACGCAAAGCGCATCCGTCAGATTATCCTGATCCGGCTGGTCTTTGACATGCGAGCAAGTGAATGCGATTTTTGAGGCGTCATAGCGATACCGACGTCCGCGGCGCAGGGCCCAGCAACTATCGGGCGCGATATGGTCGTGCGGTGCAAAAGCTCCCCAGCCACAAGAGCCATCCAGAACGTCGCGGGAATTGGAATAGACGTAAAGCTCACCGCTTGTTCCCGGCAGAAGTTTTTCCATAAATTCGCTGACGATCTCGTAAAGTTCGACCAGAGATTTACAGCTTTGCAGCCATTCATCCAACTGCGATAGCTGTTTGGCCTCATTTCGCCAAATTTGCTCTTTCCCCAGTGTTTTGAGCGCTTTAAGTTCGGCGGCCTCTGCCTGCTTACGGGCCGCTTCAAGTTCTTTTGCGGCTTTGCGGGCCATACTGACATCGGTGAAAGTTACGACATATCCGCCTTCAATTAAGGGGCGGGCATTTGTGGCAACCACACGGCCCGAAGGCATTTGCCGGTCAAAAGCAAAGGGCAGACCGGAGTCGAAACGCTTTTGGACGTCGCGGACCATTTCCGAGCTAACCTCACCGCGTTCGGACGCGGCGCGCAAAAACTCGCCGCGCTCACAGCCAATGAAAATATGACCGCGCGACAGCTCAAGAACTTCAAAGATACGCTCATTGTGCAGCATGCATTTCGCATCGCGAGACCATACCAAAATGCCTTGCTCCATCGCGTCGACGACGCTGCGAAGGATCTCAGCCTCATCAATTCCAATTGGTTCGCCGGTTTTTGGCCCAAGTGTGCCTGCGTGTTTGGTCATTATCGCGCCCCTTGCAAATCATATTGCGCCGTTGTCGCTAACATCATCTACTTGGGATTTGCTGAATTTTCGGGCGAAAAATCGTCTAAACTTCTTCCGACTTTTGCCCATCGTCCAGAATTAATCTAGGACCGGCCCCTTTTTCGCGAACAGTGTCATCTGGATTGTAGAGGCTGCATGCTTTCAGTGAGAGACAGCCGCACCCAATGCATCCATCCAGCCTGTCCCGTGTCCGTTGAAGTTGGTCGATACGTTGGTCCAATTCGTCGCGAAACCGGCGGCTGATCTGTTCCCAATCGGATGTCGTCGGCGTTCGGCCTTCGGGCAATTTCTCCATCTCGCCACGTATGTCGGTCAGGGAAAAGCCCAGCTCTTGCGCGATCTTGATGAAAGAAATGCGCCGGATATCTGAACGCCGAAACTGTCTTTGCCCGGCCGCGCTGCGGATGGGATGAACAAGGCCTTCGGTCTCGTAATAACGGATGGCTGAAACGGCGAGGCCAGTTCGCCGGGCGATTTTTCCGATAGGCAGCATATCCCCGGCACGGCGCATGAAAAAACCTCTTGAGCTAAAGTTAACTTGAGCAATTACAACACAAGCCATGTCCCCGAATCAAGTCGCAGGAGCAGACCCAATGACCGCCGCCTTTCTTGAACATGTGAATGTCACAGTCACCGACCCGCCTTTGGTTGCGCAGCTTCTGTGTAAGATCTTCGATTGGAAGATCCGCTGGCAAGGCGAAGGGTTGGGGGGTGGATATTCTATCCACGTTGGCAACGACACGTCCTATGTCGTTGTCTATTCACAAGGTGGTAAGATGAAGGCCCCTGATCGGTATCGCACGCCGGGCGGGCTGAACCATATCGGTGTTGTTGTCGAAGACATCATGACAACAGAACAAAAAGTTCGCGATGCCGGATACGCGCCTTACAGTTTTGGGGATTATGACCCCGGCCGCCGCTTTTACTTCGACGGTCCTGATCAGATCGAGATTGAAGTGGTCTCTTACACCTAACGTCGCTAATCGGCCTTAGAATTCGACTGAAACGCCCGGCAGGTTTAAGGTGCTTAGCAAATCGCGCACCTCTTGTCGGGCGGCCACGTTTGAGATGTTCATCCGTTCTACGCCCAGTTCGCGCAGGTCGAGCAAAGTCATGCCAAGCGGAAATAGCTCGCGAAAGATAACACGTTCTGACAGGCCCGGCGCCACGCGGAAGCCAATACGTTCGGACAGGTTACCAAGTGCTTCACCGACTTTGCGTTTGTTGTGCATTTGCTGCGCGCCTAATCGGTTGCGCACGACGATCCAATCAATCGGTTTCAGACCGGCTTTCGAGCGCAGCTGGCGACTATGCCAAACCATCTCGGAATAAACCGAGGGGCCTTTGATCTCATATGTCTCTGGATCAATGCGGGCCAAAAGGTCGAAATCAACGAAGCTGTCATTCATGGGCGTGACCAGCGTATCGGCCAGCGAATGGGCAACTTGGCTAAGGCGAGTGTGGGAGCCGGGGCAATCGATGACGATGAAATCGCACCGCGTGTCCAGATCGCTGACCGCCGCTGACAGCCGCAGGTCAAAAATGTTCTCATCTGGCCCGACCGTTGCAGGGTCGATTTCGGGCAAGTTGATCAAGATCGGAGACGCAAGATCAATCTCGCGCTTGGCAATCGTGGCTTGCCGGTTCTCGATATAGCGGCCAAAGCTACGCTGGCGCAGGTCAAGGTCCAAGCCGCCGACTCGGTGTCCCATCCGAGCCAGAGCGGTCGCAACATGCATACCGGTGGTCGATTTGCCAGATCCGCCCTTTTCATTGCCCAGAACGATGATATGCGCCATCGCTATCCCCTTAATCATTATCGCTATGATGCCCTCATTTGGTGGGGCAAATCACTTTGTCCGCAATATACGGGAGGTTCGTGCCGCTGTTAAGCGACAAACGTCAGAAGATGCGACCCTGTTGCCAATGTGATCAGTTGGGGGCGGGAAAGGCCGTGTCAAATGCCGCACGGCCGGTGTTTGAAAAGGCAATGACGCGGCTATCTTTGGGGCGTTTGGCCCAATTGTTTTGCAAGATCATCTCTAGAATTGCATGTCCTAAGCCGCCAGCCAGATGGCTGCGCCGCTCCGACCAATCAAGGCAAGCACGGCAGATCGGGCGCTTGGCTGCATATAATTTGGCGACATCCAATCCCATGTCTTGCAGTGATTGCGCGCCGAGATCGGTCAAAACCGGAAATTCTGGGTGATCTTGCAGCCAACCTTGCGCAATCATTCGATCATAAAGCGCGATGCCCATATCGCCCGCTAGGTGATCGTAGCACACACGCGCAGTTTTCATTGCGGCATCTTTGGGCCCTGTCCTCGTGCGCAAATGACCACTGCCCGCAGCCAGACCCATGAGCGCCTCAAGCGTTTCGGCAACTTGATCGGTCGCGATTGTGAAATACTTGTGCCGCCCTTGCGGGCGCACCGTGATTAGCCCGCCTTGCGAAAGCTTCGCCAAATGCGCGCTTGCCGTTTGAAGGGTCACGCCCGCCTCACCGGCCAATTCGGTTGCCGTCAGGGCTTTGCCGCTCATCAAGGCAGTCAGCATATTTGCGCGTGCAGGATCGCCGATAAGGGCAGCGATAGGAGCAATGTTTGGACCTTCTTTCATAGTTCGATCGTAGCCGAAGCATTGAATGCGCGCAATTGAATATAGTTCGAGCATGAACGAACTATGAAAGGTCGAAAGAGATGCTGACTTGCGTCATCCGTTATCAGATTGATCCAACAAAGCGCGACGCGTTTTGCAAATATGCCCGCAATTGGGGAGAGGCCATTCCCCGCAATGGTGCAGATCTAATCGGATATTTCGCCCCGCATGAGGGCAGCACAACATTGGCTTATGGAATTTACAACGTGTCAAGCCTTGCCGCCTACGAGGCCTATCGCGCGCGATTGGCTGCAGATCCGCTTGGCCGCGAAAACTATGAGTTTGCGCAATCTGAGCGGTTTATTTTGCGGGAAGATCGAACCTTTTTGACGCTCGCTTCGACGCCCGGCGGGATAACAACATGATTGCCGTCATCTTTGAAGTGCAGCCGCGCGACCAGGCCAGCTATCTGCGAATTGCGGGCGAAATTAAGGGGGAGTTGGAACAGGTTGAAGGGTTTCTTTCTGTCGAGCGTTTTCAAAGCCTGACGAACCCAGACAAGCTGTTGTCGCTTTCGTTTTTCGAGGATGAAGCAGCGGTTCAGAAATGGCGCACCCTTTCGGTCCATCGCGAGGCACAAAGGGCAGGGCGGTCCGGCGTCTTTTCAGATTACCGTCTGCGCGTCGCCGAAGTGCTACGCGATTATGGAATGACCGACCGGGCCGAGGTGCCAGCCGACATTGCAGAGCAGGATTAATCTTCGGGCTTTCCTGGCGCCGGAATGGTCAATTTTCTGGGGGATGTCGTGTCGAGCGCGCATTTGGTTTTCGCCAAAACGCGCGTCACGGCTGCGATGTCTTCCGGACTGATGCCCATCTGGGCCCAATTGTCTTCGACCAGCTTGCTGGCACGTTCCAAAATTGTGCGTCCAAACGGCAAGATGGCCAATTGTATGCGGCGTTCGTCCTCGGGATCTCTGACGCGCTCAACCAGCTCGAATGACGCCATTTTCTTGATGAGCGGTGACAGGCTGTTGGCTTCAACCCCGGTCTTTGCCGAAAGCGCACTTAGCGACATTGGCCCGGATTCGTTCAAAGCCAAAAGTGCGACGAACTTGGCGTAGGTGAATCCGACGTCGCCAAAGGCCGAATGATAGAAACGTCCAAGCGAATGGTGCAACGCGTAAACGTTGAAACACAAAAGGTCGTCCAGTTTTGGCAATTGGGGTGAGTCATCCATAGCCGCTAGAGATAGGCGGGGCTGACGCGAAATGAAAGAGTTGACGAAAAAAGAATCTTGATAGATTAATTCGTGTACGAATCAATCGTAAACGCATAAAGGTAACCCTATGACACATCTCTCCCGTCGCGCCTTCGCAACGCTCGCGCTGAGCGCCCCGTTTGTCACAACTGCGCTTGGCACTTTGCCGGCGTTTGCGCAAAGCAACGCTACTCCAGGGGGCGCATCAATCTATGGCGCCAATCTGGGTCAGTATCGCATTACCGCCATTTTGGATGGCGTCATGGCCATGTCGCGCGGCTTCTTCTTTGGAGAAGACCCGGCAGCGATTGACCGGGTCGTCGCCGATGCCGGTTTGGCGCCAGAGGTTTTGCCAGCGCCCGTTTCAGCGTTTGTATTATCTTCCCCGGACCGCACCATTCTTATTGATGCCGGAATGGGCGATATCGATATTCTGGGCACTGGCTTTGGCCAAGTCGCGGCAGGTTTAGCCGCGGCAGGGATTGCGCCTGCCGATGTCGATACGATTATCCTAACGCACCTGCATCCAGACCATTTTGGCGGATTGCTGTCAGGGCAGGGTGCTGCCTTTCCAAATGCAGAACTTATAGTCTCAGAAGTGGACGCGGCCTTTTGGTCAGATGATGCAATGATGGCAGCCGCCCCAGAGCAAATGCAGGGCTTGTTTCCCATGGCACGCGGTGCCCTTGCCGCCTATGCCGGTCGGGTTACCTTGGCCTCCGACGGCCAAGAAGTGGCGCCCGGCGTGACATTGATGCTGTCACCCGGACACACGCCCGGCCATTCAATTCTGCATATTGATGGCGGTGAGACTGAGATGATGATGGTTGCGGACAGCCTGCACAGTGCTGATCTGCACACTGCAATGCCAGAAGTTGGCTTTGGCTTCGATACCGATCCTGCGCTTGCCGCGCAGTCGCGGGCACAGCTTTTTGATCGGTTGGCCAGCGACCGGGTGCTGGTTGCGGGAAGCCACATCCATTTCCCTGGATTTGGGCGCATTTTGCGGGCGGGCGACGCGTATCGTTTCGCTCCGGCCTCTGTACTTTAAACGCCAAAACGAAAAACGCCGCCCAAACGGGGCGGCGTTTCTTTTTACAAAAGGTAAGTGGCTTAGAAGCCCAGACCTTCGTATTTCTTTTTGAACTTGGAAACGCGACCACCGGTATCCATCAAGCGCGAGGTGCCGCCAGTCCAGGCAGGGTGCGCGGAAGGGTCGATGTCCAACGCCAGCTGGTCGCCTTCGGCGCCCCAGGTGGATTTCATCTGAACAATGTCGCCATTGGTCATTTTCACATTGATGATGTGATATTCGGGATGGGTATCTTTTTTCATGGAGCCAATCCTTACGCGTCTGCGCCGGCCTTATCGGCCTTCGGCTTGTAGTTGGCGACCTCTGCGATACGCGCGGATTTACCACGACGTGTGCGCAGGTAGTACAGCTTGGCGCGACGAACGCGGCCACGGCGGACTACGGTGATGCTGTCGATATTGGTCGAATGCAGAGGGAACACACGCTCCACGCCTTCGCCAAACGAGATTTTGCGAACTGTGAAAGAGCCGGCAATACCGTCGCCATTTTTGCGCGCGATGCAGACGCCTTCGTAGTTCTGAACCCGGCTGCGGGTCCCTTCGGTTACTTTGTAACCAACGCGGATGGTGTCACCCGCCTTGAAATCTGGAATATCGTGGCCAAGCGCAGCGACCTGCTCGGCTTCCAGCTGTGCGATAAGATCCATCGCAATTCTCCTAAATTGTGCCCACGGTTTTTCCCGTGAAGGTGATACGTCCCACATCGCTCTTGGTCTTCTTCCGGGTCCGCAAGATGCGCCCGCCAGAGATCTGGTCGTCTTTGCTTTCTGATCGTTTCACTTAAGGCGGGGCACTGCAGGGATGGACCGAAGACAGCCCATATGAACCAGCGTATACCATAAACAAAACGGCCGCGAGTCGGGTTTCCCCAGCTGCGACAGGCGGGGTGTAGGGCAAGACCGAGGGTAAAGCAAGGGGCCGCTGTGAGACGTTTGCCGAAATAGACCGCAGCGTCAGAAACTGACCGGGCTTACCTGTTTCCTGCGCAGGGTCGTTTCGTCTGGTCTGGCTCCTTGACGGGAAAATCGGGGTATTTCGCCTCGAACCTAAGCGGCTTCCCAAGCCAGTAAAGCCGTTCGACAGAGCGTCAGGTTTCCTTGGGTTTTCCTTAGCCGCCTTTCATGCCCTATGCGGCGAAGGTCGTGAGGGAGCCCATTTTGCTGGATGCTGCGCTTTGCACGAATGGCAGCATTTCAGAGTTTTAAGGCTAAATAACTCTTTCACGCCATTTTTTCTTCAGCCCATTTAGACACTTTGATGGCCTTGAGTTACCTGTAGGCAACCACCAGAGTTGCGGTCGGAACGACAAGCGACTATATGGATACCACTAAGGTTGTGAATTCCAGTCGAGCGATGCGTATCGCTTGCTCAGTGCAGGCCACAATTTCCACCAATAATTAATGGTTCACGTCCTTTTAAAGGGATTTGATGTGTTGGGAGGTTGCGGGTGCCATCGCCGCAATCTCTTCTACTGCGACGTCCGTTTTATCATTTGTTTCGACCTAATTCGCGGACGAATTTATACTGCGACGCTGTGTGTTCATTGCAAAGGTAAAGGCCTTGCAAAAGCCCCAGCTTTAAGCGTGCCGAAAGGGCGTAACGCTTCAGTCGGTCAGTTTGGCCACCTACGCATATATGCGAGCCTTCTGATTAAGCGGCAAAGCAATAGTGCTGTCGGAAGATGCAGTCCATCGGACAAAAGTACAATAAACAGCGCGGCGGCGTTTCCCCCGTCAAAGGATCAAAAAATATGAATTTTCCAGAATGGACGAAACCCGGTGTCTCAGGTGCCGTGATTGGTGCAGTTGTTGTTTCAGTTCTTGGGTTTTCCTGGGGCGGATGGACAACCGCTGGGACCGCACAGGAAATGGCACAAAGCCATGCGGAAGAAGAACTGGTTTTGGCTATGGTGCCGGTTTGCTTGAATGCAGCCGCGACGGATCCAGATCGTGACGAGAAACTGGCAACGATTTTGGACGCATCATCAAGTTTCAATCGTCGGTCTGCAATGATGGCCACCGGATGGGCTACATTCCCCGGCTCTGAAAATCCAAATAGAGACCTCGCCGTAGCATGCGTCGAGGGGCTTGAATTGGTTGGGTCATAATTCAAATGTGATCTTCAAGAGGACTCAGAGCTTACGCAAATCGCAAGATATTCAGTATCTATTGGCTCTTCTCTATGGCTCGATTTGCGTTCTCTTCCTTTTTGCGATGCCCGCATTGGCCCAACCTATGCCTGAAAACGCCAGCGCGATGAGCTATGGCGATGGGTGGGAATGCGACATTGGATACAGGCGAATTGGCGATGCTTGCGACGTCGTCATCGTGCCGGACAATGCCTATGCGACCAACCGAACATACGGCGCTGGATGGGAATGCTTTCATGGCTTTCGTGAAATTGATGCCGCGGAATGCGTCGCGGTGGTTGTCCCTGCTGGCGGATATTTGGATCAATCGGGTATGCGATGGCATTGCCTGCGCGGATTTGCCAAAATCGATGACACATGTCAGGAAATTATCTTACCCGAAAATGCCTATCTATCGGATTCATCGTCCAGATCGGCATGGGAATGCGACCGTGGATTTGAGGTAAGCGGAGAGAATTGCATCGCAATTCTTGTCCCTGAAAACGCATATCTAAACGCGTCACGTTATGGGCAGCCCTGGACATGTGAACGTGGCTTTTTGGAACAGGCCGGTCGGTGCGACGCCATCGTGGTCCCTGCCAATGCATATCTGGATGAACCATCGACCTATGGCCCCGGGTGGAGGTGCGAGCGCGGCTACACTTTATCGGGCCAAAGTTGCGAGCTGATTGTCCTTCCCGAAAACGCACATCTGAATAGGTTGGGTAACCGTTGGGAATGTAACAGAAATTTCCAAATGTCGGGCGGTCGCTGCGTTCTCAGAAACTAGATCGAAAGAGCGACAAAACGGATGTCAGAACGCTCTGCGAGGACATCGCAGCCAAAACTGACCATAAAAGGAACACTTATGGAAACGGAATTGAATTCGGCTGAGACTACTCGCCGTCTTGGTAGGGATGCGCAAGCACCTCCAAATACTCACAATGAACAGATACCGGCGACCTTGAATGCGCTAGTAACTACCCCGCCATCGGCAATTGTCTATTGCGAGGGAAATTTTTCCAAAATTGATGGCAAGACCGCAAACGGTCTTGTTCGGCACTCTGAGACGTATCGCATCGTATCCGTCATCGACAGCACGTTTGACGGGCAGGATAGTGGGGTCGTTCTTGACGACACCGCAAACCAGATACCGATCTTTGATCATCTGGAAGCAGCGATCGCCCATGAAGGCGCGATCCCTGACACTTTGATCTACGGGATGGCTCCGTCAAGCGGGCGGCTTTCTCCTCTAGACCGTAGTGTCGTTCTCGAGGCGATCGATCTTGGCATGAACATCGTTAGCGGATTGCATGAATATTTGAGCGATGATGGCGAAATAGCCCGCGCCGCATCTCAGCAAGATGTCACGATCCGCGATATTCGAAAGCCGAAACTCAGTAAGGACATGCGCCTATTCGACGGCAGTGTCGCCCGCGTTGGCGCGCTGCGTATTGCTGTGCTTGGCACAGACTGCGCAATCGGAAAACGCACGACGGCGACAGTTTTGGCGCGCGTATTGAACGCCAACGGTATCAAGACGGTTCTTGTCGGCACGGGCCAGACCGGTTTGATGCAAGGGGCGAAATACGGCGTCGCAATGGATGCAATCCCGCCGCAGTTCTGTTGCGGTGAACTTGAAGGCGCAATTGTTGCCGCGTCTCAGGCCGAAAATCCCGATGTCATCCTGATCGAAGGTCAAGGCGCGTTAAGCCATCCTGCCTTTTGTACATCCGCCTTCATCCTGCGTGGGAGCCAGCCCGATGCTGTCATACTCCAGCACGCCCCAAAACGCGCCCATCGATGCGATTTTCCTGATATGCCGATGCCCGGTCCAGCTAGTGAAATTTCCATTATCGAGGCGTTTGCCGACACCAAAGTTATCGGGCTTACGCTTAATCATGAAGGGATGGACGAAGCTGAAATTGCAGGTGCCATCACAACTCATGCCCAAAAATACGGCCTGCCAGTGACTGATGCGCTCAGTCGACCGGCGGCAGAATTGCTAGCCATGGTCGTTTCCGCTTTTCCCAAACTGTCTCAGGCGCGCCCCGTGGCGTCGTTTTGAATTGTCCACGTATCGAGGTGGATCTGAGCAAGATCCGGCGGAACACTGAGACACTTGTCCGGGGCCTCCTAATTCGTGGAATTGGGGTCACAGGCGTCACCAAGGCGGCTTGCGGGAACCCGGACATCGCCCAGGCTATGTTGGATGGTGGCGCTTTGGGGCTTGCAGAGTCTCGCATTAGCAATGTCGAAACTCTACGCAATGCGGGCATCGATGGCCCTGTTACGTTGATCCGGACACCGATGTTGAGTCAGGTCGATCAGGTCATCCGGACCTGTGAAAGGAGCTACAACACCGAGATTGAAGTCATTGCGGCGCTGGCTGCTGCTGCGATCCGCAACAAAACAGTTCACGGGATCATCCTGATGGTTGAGATGGGCGACCGCCGTGAAGGGATTTTGCCCGAAAATGTGGTGGCAATGGCGCTTCGCGTTGTGAAGATGTCAGGCGTCTCGTTGAAGGGAATTGGCGCAAACTTTGCCTGTATGGGCGGCGAAGCACCTAATGCGCCCCAAATGGCAGCTCTTTCGACGCTCGCAACCGAAATTGAAGGCCTCTGTGGCCCCGTCATTCGCACAGTGTCTGGTGGCAATTCTGCAAACCTGCCGTGGGCCCTCGGACAGGAAAATGCAGGCCGCATCAACGACCTGAGGCTCGGCGAGGCTATACTTCTGGGTGTCGATCCACTGTCTGGCGATCAAATAGGCAAGCTGCACACTGATGCCTTCACACTGGTTGCAGAAGTTATTGAGACAAGTGCAAAGGCCGCGGCCTCTCCAGTCTCCCAGTCCCATCCGGCTTTGGCAAAACTGCGCATTGCCCCAAACAATGATGGCACGACGCGTCTGATCCTTGCGTTAGGGCGTCAGGATACAGACATTTCGGGTCTTTCGTTACCGACCGGTAGCAGGCTGATCGGAGCAACGAGCGATCATCTTGTCATCGAAACCAAAAGCGCGGCGTTGCAGTTGGGTTCCGAAATGAGATTTCAGATGAACTATAGTGCATTGATGCACGCAATGGCCGCACCGGATGTGGAGACGACGCTGATCGACGCAAAGGCGCCAAGGAAGTCGCAACACGAACAACGCAATTCCGCACATTTGGCGCTGGCCTAAACGATCTCGCTTAGACTTACCGATCTGGATCAACAAAGGAGATCGAGCTTTGACTAAAACGACCAAGAGTTCTGTATTCAATAGCCACACCGGCAAACCAGAAACAGTGATGGAAAAAACATCCCGTATCGCTAGGAAATTGATCGACGACGCCGCAGAGCAAAGGCAAGTCAAGATGGCCCAGTTACGGAATGCTCGCCTTAAAAAAGAGGCAGCGGCACCACCGCAATCCATTGACAAAACAGCGTCCAAAAAACGTTGAAAAGACCAAACGCATATACGCATCTCGGAAAAAATTCGCTATATTTGTCAGACATATGTAGAAGAGAAGCCCGGGCGACATGGGTAATCAGGCCTGAGGATTGGCAAACAATTCGTATATTCTACGGCGGCAGAGGCCCAAAACAGAGCTGAGAGAGAAGCCTTATCCGAAGATTGCCAAGGCGCTGATGGCTATTTGATCAGTGAGGATCCAAACGGTTGAGAAGTTCGCCTCCCTAGCTTCCTTGTAAGGTTGGGCAACGTCCCGGAACTTGACGATTCCTGAGTTCAAAAATACCTTGAACCGGACAAACCAGTCATTGGAACAAGCGCAGCGAACGGCTGATTTGTCCGCAGACCGGACATCGTATACGCAACGTGATTAACCGTTTTGGGTCGGAAAGGCTTGACGGTTCACAGCGGAAGCGTCCGCGCCTATTTGCTCTTCTTTGCCTGATGGGCGGCCCAAAGATCTGGCCTGCGCTTTTGCGTCAGTTCTTCTGACTGGGCTCGGCGCCACTCTGAGATGTTCTTGTGATGGCCCGACATCAGCACGTCCGGGATTTTGCGCCCCTCCCAAACAGCGGGTTTGGTATATTGGGGGTGCTCCAAGAGCCCTTCGGAAAAGCTCTCTTCTTCAGTCGATTCCATATTGCCAAGCACCCCAGGGATCAGCCGAACGGTGGCGTCAATCAGGGTTTGGGCGGCGATTTCCCCTCCAGTGAGAACGAAATCGCCGATCGAGATTTCTTCCATATCAAAATGATCGATCACCCGCTGGTCGACCCCTTCGAACCGTCCGCAAAGCAAGGTCATTCCTTCTGCTTGCGAAAAACGCTCCGCATCGGCTTGGGTAAAGGGTTTGCCGCGCGGGCTTAGGTAGACACGCGGCCAACGTGCGGCGTCGTTAGGCGTGCCGGTGCTGGCCATCTTAAGGGCGCGGCCCAGAACGTCAGGCCGCATGACCAGACCCGCGCCGCCGCCTGCGGGCGTGTCATCGACATTACGGTGTTTGCCTTTGCCAAAGATGCGCAGATCAATTGGTTCCAGCGCCCATTTGCCGTGTTGCAACGCCTTGCCAGTAAGCGAGGCCCCTAGAACGCCGGGGAACGTCTCGGGGAAGAGTGTCAGCACTTTTGCCGTCCACGCCCCTTTGAGGCGCGGCGTGTCTGACATCAGGTCGCGCGGTGCCAGATTTGCACTGATTGACAGGCGGCCATGGGATTTCGACGGGGGTTTTCTTTGGTCAGACATGGCGCCGGGTTACCGAGTTGTGAACGGGCAGGCAAGCGCGGGTTTTCCGCCTATTTTCGCAGTTTGAAAAGAAAAGATTGTTTTTTCACCAAAATCGCTATGATGCGCGCCACCAATTTAAAGCCATTTATCGGTATTTTTCTAATGACTTCGATCCTCCGCCTTGCGTTTTTTACGAGCCTCCTCGCCACTTTGACGGCATGCGCCAACCAAACCGAGGCACCGTCCAGGGATGGCACGCCAATCATGGTCTGGGCGACGCTGTATAGCCTTGTCGAGGCGCGCAGCTCTGATAGCGGCGTTCCGGTGCGGTCGATGTCCGGCTCGGTCATCGGACCTTCGGTTGTTGCGTCGGATTGGTGCGCCGGCGCCTTGGCCGGAACGATGCGCGTTGGCGGGCAGGTTTATAACTATGCTGGCACGGCCGGCGCCGCGCAGGCCAACTGTTCCCATAACCCAAGTGAGCGTGTGCGGTTCACAACCTCGCCTCATACCTACGGCACTGGCGCAGCGTCCAATCCGCTACGGCCTTTTCGGTCTATTGCGTGTGATATCGGTAATGTTGGTGGCTCAACGCCTTGGGTGGCTGGTGGATACCCGAGGTTTGGTCAGCAGATCTATATCCCGGCAGCAGACGGCGTGCAGCTCCCCGATGGCACTACGCATGACGGCGTCTTTACCTGCGACGACACCGGCGGCGCGGTGACGGGCAATCATATCGATATTTTTCTGGGGCCTGTGCCTGCTGGCATCAATGCCATTCTGGCCGCCAACCCGTTTGATTTTGTCGGCCATGGCGATCACATCGATGTCGAGGCGATCCTTCTGGATTGATCAGCCCTTTGGCGGCTTTTCCTCATCCGACTCGGAAAACAGCCCTTCCGGCGGGTCGATGATGATCCGGCCTGCGGCAAGGTCAACTGTCGGAACGACGGCTTGTGTGAAGGGCACCAACACCGTGCCGCTTTTCCCTTTCATACGCACTTCCAATAGGTCCGAGGCGCCATGGTTATGAACCGCATGCACCTTGCCGAGCGCTTCGCCGCCCGTATCAAAGACCTCAAGCCCCATAAGATCCGTATGGTAAAACTCATCATCAGGGAGCGACGGTAAGGCCGTGCGCGGCGCATAAAGCCGCGTGCCTTTAAGCGCGTCAGCGGCCTCTTTCGATTTCACGCCAGATAAACGGGCGGCAAAGCCACCTTTGACCGGACGCACGATGGTCAGTGTGTACTCTGTTTTGCCATCTTCTGTACTGAGAGGGCCGTAATCGGCCACCGCTGTGGGTTCAGTGCAGAAGCTTTTGATCCGCACTTCACCGCGAACCCCAAAGGATCCAGCAATCGCGCCTACACAAATCCGGTCGCTCATCTTTTCAAAATCTCCAGTGACAGGGATCGATCTTCCCAGCCCTTCTTTTCAAGCTCGGGCGTTTTGCCTTCTTCTTCCGGCCAGCCAATGCACAGATAGGCCACCAGCGTCCAATCGGTCGGAACGTCAAGATCGCGGGCCAGTTTATGGGGTTCAAGGATCGACACCCAGCCCAGCCCTAATCCGCGCGCACGCAGTGCCAGCCAAACCAGCATCAGGGCAGACACAACTGAATAACGAAGCATTTCTGGCATGGTTTGCCGGCCCAAGCCGTCGCCCTTTTCGGTTTCTTCATCGGAAAAAACTGCAAGCTGAACAGGCGCATCGCGCATGCCAGACAGTTTCAGCCCGGAATAAAGCCTGGCTTTATCGCCGGAATAGCCCGAAAGGGCCGCAGCATTGGCCAGTTCATAATTCTCTAGCGCTTTGGCGCGGGCCGCGTCGCTTTCAACGCGCACCAGCCGCCAAGGCTCGGATAGCCCCACCGATGGGGCAAGCGAAAAGGCACTGAGGGCATCAGCCAACAGCGCCTCATCGACGGGATCGGTGCGGAAGCGGCGCACATCACGCCGCCACCGCATCAATGCCTCGAGTTCTTCCTGAAAAGCAGGGGAGAACTCGCGCATCCGCTTATTCTTCTGCGGCGGCTTCTTCAGCCGGAGCCGCTGCAGCTTCGGCGGCAGCCTCAGCAGCTTCTGCGGCTTTAGCGGCTTTTTCTTCGGCGCGTTCTTGGGCTTTTTTGCCGGGAACGGCGCGTTCTGGGTTGTTGCGGGTCTTTTTCGCAAGAACGCCAGCGGCTTCCAGGAAACGCGACACGCGGTCGGTTGGCTGGGCGCCTTCAGCAAGCCAGTGGTTCACACGCTCCATGTCCATCTGGACGCGCTCTTCGCTGTCTTTGGGCAGAAGTGGGTTATAGGTGCCGAGCTTTTCGATGTAACGACCATCGCGTGGCATGCGGCTGTCAGCAGCCACGATGCGGTAGAAGGGACGTTTCTTTGAGCCGCCGCGGGCGAGCCGGATTTTCATAGCCATTGGTTTGTTCTCCTTAGAATGGCGAGTGCAGGCAAGCGCCTGTTATTCTTTGTGTTTCTTGTGATGCTGAATGACTTCAGCGATGATGAAGTTTAAAAAGTTCTTGGCGAATTCGGGGTCCAGATCGGCCCGTTTTGCCATATCTTCAAGCCGCGCAATCTGCTTTTCTTCGCGCGCGGGATCCGAGGCGGGCAGGTCATGCGCGGCCTTGAGCCGGCCCACGGCCTGAGTGTGTTTGAAGCGTTCGCCAAGCGTATAGACAAGGATCGCGTCTAGCCGGTCGATGCTTTCGCGATGCTCTTTCAATAGCTCTGCGGCGCGGGTGATATCGTCGCTCATTTGGCCCTCTTACCGTCGAAATTACGGGGGCTGCATTCTGAACACCCCCCTGTACACCCCTGGTGCATACCAAGATGCGTCATGTCCGGGCCTCATCATTTTTCGCATAGCGATAGACAAGGATCTGATTGTCATGAGCCGCCTCGGCCATCGCGTCACGCACGCCGCCCAGACGGGCCGCAAGACGCGCCGAGCGGGCATTGTCCGGATCGATGGTCGAAACCAGAGTTTTCATTCCCAAAACGTCAAACGCATAACCGCGAACCGCCGTCGCGGCCTCGGCTGCATATCCGTGCCCTTCCGCGATTTCGCGGAACAGGAACCCAAGCTCGTGCTCGTGATCGCCGGATTCAAATCCGACAAAAGCAAACCCCAAAACCTCTTTCGACTCTGTTAGCGTGACAGTCCAAAGCCCATGTCCGCGGAGCACCCAAGTCGCAACCAATTGAGCGAAATCGAGCCATGCATCCCGGCGGCTTAACGGACCGTCCAGAAATACGCCGCGCGGGCCGCAGGCGATTTCGGCATAGGCTTGAAAATCGTCGATACGCGGCGCGCGTAGTGTCAGGCGATCTGTGCCAAGTTGCGGCAGGGTCGATTGCAGCTTTTGCGCAAAATCAGCGGCTGGGCCGGTTGCGGAAATTTCATGAGGCAACATTAAGAGAGCGCCTCCGCTGAGGGATGCCGATAAACCGAAGTGCTGGTCCAGTCGGGCAAATTCGGCAACGCGGCGTCGCGGTCGATCAAAGCGCCAAGGCGCTTGGCCAGCGCGATCGAGCGGTCATTTTTTGGATCAATATAGCTAACGGCAGTTTTCCAGCCCAAAGCCGAATAGGCCCAATCGCGCGCGGCTTTCGTGGCCTCATAGGCATAGCCTTTGCCTTCGGTCTCGGAGGTCCAGATTGACCATCCAAGCTCGGGCTCGGCCCATCCTTGCGGGAATAGCGGACCGCTGGTGCCCAGTGGCTTGCCGCTTGTCTTGTCGCAAAACACGAACAAGCCGTAGCCGCGTAAAACCCAGTGGCCGATCAGGGTGCCCATCGTCTGCCATGCGTTGTTTTTAGAATAGGGACCGCCAATGAATTCTGCGCGGCTCTCCATCAAGAACGCGACACTTGGATCAAGATCGCTGGCCTGAGGGGCGCGAAGGATAAGACGGTCGGTTTCGAGGGTGGGGGTGTTGGCCAGATGAACAGTCATAGCTGCGCCGCCCTTGCTGTCTGGCAAAGCTGCGCGCGCAATGCAATGCACGAACTGATATGGAGGCACCCCAAGGTCACGTTACTTCTTTTTCCCAAACCCGCTGAGATCCGAGGGCAACCCCCCGCCAAGACCGGGAAGGCCGCCGCCGGATTGTAACTGCTTTGCAGCCGCTTCCATCGCTTTGGGATCCATGCCGCCCATGCCACCAGCCGCACCAGCGCCGCCGGGCATACCGCCACCTTTGCCCATCAACGCGCCAAGACCGCCGCGCATCAGGCCTTTTTTGCCCATTTTGCCCATCTTTTTCATCGCATCTGCCATCTGGCGATGCATTTTGAGCAATTTATTCAGCTCCGACACTTCCATGCCTGCGCCTTTGGCGATCCGCTTTTTGCGGCTGGCTTGCAGCAGCGCTGGATTGGCGCGCTCGCGTTTGGTCATGGAGTTGATAAGGGCGATTTGCTGGCGCAGCACTTTATCGTCAAAGCCCGCATCCTGAACCTGTTTGGCCATCTTCTTCATGCCGGGCATCATGGACATCATGCCTTCCATGCCGCCCATTTTGATCATCTGTTCCAGCTGACCTTTCAGGTCGTTCATATTGAACAGACCTTTCTGGAAGCGCTTCATCATGCGCTCGGCCTGTTCGGCCTCTAGCGTTTCCTGCGCCTTTTCGACGAGGGCAACGATGTCGCCCATGCCAAGGATGCGGCCCGCGATACGCTCTGGCTCGAAGGTTTCGAGCGCGTCCATTTTTTCGCCAAGACCGACGAAGCGGATAGGCTTGCCGGTGACCGCGCGCATAGACAGGGCTGCACCACCACGGCCATCACCGTCCATTCGGGTCAGGCAGACGCCGGTAACGCCAATCTTATCGTCAAATTCCTGCGCGACGTTTACGGCGTCCTGACCGGTCAGGCCATCGACGACTAATAGCGTCTCACGTGGGTTCGCGACGTCGCGGACGGCTGCAGCCTGAGCGATCAGCTCGTGATCGATATGCAGGCGGCCGGCGGTGTCCAGCATATAGACATCATAGCCGCCAAGGCTGGCTTGGGTTTTGGCGCGTTTGGCAATGGCGACGGGATCTTCGCCCTTGACGATGGGCAGGGTGTCGACGCCGATTTGACCGCCAAGGATCGCCAATTGCTCCATCGCGGCGGGGCGGTTGGTGTCGAGCGAGGCCATAAGGACGCGTTTGCCCTCGCGGTCTTTCAGACGTTTGGCCAGTTTCGCGGTGGTTGTTGTCTTACCCGAGCCTTGCAGGCCGACCATCAGGATCGGGGCAGGGGGGCTGTCAATTTTCAGGGCGCCGGGATCACCTTCGCCGGTCAGGGTCGCGATCAGCTCATCATGGACGATCTTGATGACCTGCTGGCCGGGGGTGACCGATTTGGTCACGGCGGCGCCGGTGGCTTTCTTCTCGACCGCTTTGATGAACTGGCGGGCGACGGGCAGCGAGACATCGGCCTCTAGCAGCGCCACGCGCACTTCGCGCATTGCGGTTTTGACGTCATCTTCGGATAGCGCACCTTGTTTGGTCAGCCGGTCAAAGACACCGGATAGGCGATCAGAGAGAGATTCAAACATGGGCAGCGGCCCCCTTGGTTACGTCATCTATGCCTGCCCTAGATAGGGAGCGGGCGGGAATGCACCAACACCCCCGTGGGCGAAACTCGCTGACGGGGGGCGATCCTACACGTGGGGTAGGACCGGAAAGCTGGTACTTTCCGGATATTGGTGCGGGAATTACTCCTGCGGGGGGGCGGAGTCAACACATTGGGGCACCAGCCGAATGATTTCGCCAGAAAGGGCCTCATTCCAAGGCGAGGCGAGCAATTGAAAGCTGCGCCGGACATTGAGGCTGTCCCATTCGGCTTGCGTCAGCGGCGGACGTTCATGCCCCCAACTGCCGGGATCGCCAAACAGCGTCAAGGTCATGGGGCCGCGGAACTCTTGCCCGACATAGGTAAGGCCTTCGACATCGATGGCGTGCAGGGCAATCATGTCATTGGCATGGGTGCGCATAGTGGTGATGACCGCCCAAAGACGCCCTGTGATATCGTCATCCACCGTCATCATCCCGGTCGACAGATGGGCCATTGCGCCGCCTTCCTGGCGGAACATGCGTTCTGTTGTGAAGCTGGCAGTGCCTTCCAGAATTGTGCCCGGTCGGTAAGGGCCGACGCCATGCGTGATTTCAACCGAGAAGTCTAAATCGCACGTGACGGCATGGGCCGGAGCGGCGGCTATAATAAGAGAAAGGCCCGCTAAGAGGTGATGAAGAAAACGCAGCTTCATGGGTGATCCTCTAGCCAGGCGTTGATCTCGTGATGGGCCGCCTGCGCTGAGGTCATGGTCCAGAATTCCTGAACCCTCAGCCGCTCGGCCGCGCTGGTCGAAATGGGGATGAAATCCAAAACATAGTGCAGGGCGTTGTTGGATCGGATCTCACTCAGGTCGACGCGGTCCAAATCGGAAAGAGGAAAACCGCGTTTTTTCCGGCCGAACAACCCGCTCCGCGAAAATTCGATGACATTCAGGTCACGATCCAACAGAAGCGTCAACTTTACGCTAAAGGCGTAGATGCCGCCGATGATCATCACAATGCCAAGCCCTGCAAAGGCCCAGCCGAACCATTCGGTGTCGCCTTCCTGAACAATTTTAAGGCCAAGCCAGATCACAAAAGGCGCGCCAGCGATATTGGCAAGGGCGACCCATTTGCGTTCGGTGACAAGGCGCAAAGCCGTTTTGGATCTTTGAGCGGTTTTCAAATAGGGCACCCGGCGCGGTTATGACTGGCCGCACGCTAGCACAGGCCGCCGCGTCGGGCAAAATCGGGTTACGCCGCAGAAAGCTGCGCGATGTTATCCTGCGCTGATTTTAATTTGTCTTCTGCACCCGCCATCAATTGATCGGCGGCAATGATTTCGATGTCGGTAATACCAATAAAGCCGAGGATATGTTTGAGAAACCCACTGGCAAAATCGATGTCCGAGCCAATCTGAGTACCCCCGGAGGCCAAAACGAGGATTGCGCGCTTGCCGTCCAAAAGGCCAACAGGCCCGTTTTCAGTATAGCGGAACGTGACGCCAGCGCGCGCAATCTGATCGATCCATGCCTTGAGCGCAGCGGGGACGCCGAAATTGTAAATCGGAACGCCAATAACAAGCGTATCGGCGGCTTGCACTTCGGCAATCAAGGAATCGGACAGGGCCAGTTCAGAAGATTGCACTGCGGTGCGGTCTGTTTCCGGGGTGAAATTTGCATTGACCCATGTGTCATTAATCAGGGGCAGACCATCTGCTAAATCGCGGGTCGTCACGGTCGCACCGTCGAAGCGGGCGATGACGGCATCGGCAAGATCGCGAGAGACCGAGCCTTCATGGCGGGCCGAGGCGTCGATACGGAGAATATGGGCAGGCATTGGAGAAATCCTTTGATGTGTTTCGTTGTCACAACATTTGGGACTTGCGCGTTGATACACAATTTGGTGAAATTGAACGTATTCTGTGTGGAGGTGCACAATGTCGTTCGATCATTGGGATGAACTGCGGACTGCTTATCAAGTAGCGCGATTGGGAACGGTCAGCGGGGCGGCTGATGTGCTTGGGGTGCATCATGCCACCGTCATTCGCCATATCGATGCGCTTGAAGGGCGCCTCGGTGCCAAACTGTTTCAACGCCACGCCCGTGGCTATACGCCGACCGAGGCTGGCCAAGATTTGCTGGCCGTTGGTGGTCGCGCTGATGACCAGTTCACGCAGCTGGCAGGCCGCATTAAAGGGCGCGGCAATGAAGTGACCGGGGATCTGATCATTACTTCGATTGCGGGGCTGGCCAGTTTGGTTGTGCCCGCATTGGGCGAGTTTCAGTTGGAACACCCCGAACTGCGCGTGCAGCTTCAGACCGATATCCGGCTGTTCCGGATGGAATACGGTGAGGCACATGTTGCGATCCGGGCCGGTAAGCCCGGCGATAACCCAGATAATATTGTTCAGCCTTTTTGCGTCAGCTCGGTCGGGCTGTTTGCCCACAAAGACTATGTCGGGGCGCATGGGTTGCCGGATGAGACCAATTTGGCCGATCACCGCTTCATTGGCTCGACCAGTGAAGATCCAAGACCAAATTTCCTCAGATGGCTGGCCGAACAAGTGCCAGAGGACTCCATCGTGTTTCGAACCAACGAGCTGGCCAGTTTCCGTCACGCGGTGAAAGCTGCGATGGGGATCGGGTTTATAGCGCGGTCCGAGGCGTTGAGCGATCCGGATTTGGTCGAGGTGTTGCCGCCGCTTGAAGAATGGGCAACGAAGCTGTGGTTGGTGACGCATATGGATTTGCACCGTACCGCCAAAGTGCAGACGGTGCTGCGGTTCCTGAAAGAAAAGGTCAAGGACTGGCCGGTTGAGCCTGCCTAAGATGACGGGCGCGATGCGCGGGCATCTGGCGATGTTTGTCTTTTCGGGGCTAGTGGCCGGGTCGTTTTCGCTGGGGTCTTTAAGCGGGCCTTATATTGCGCCAGTTGCTGTAACCGCGCCGCGCTTTTTGCTGGCTGCGGCGTTATTGGGCGTGTTGGCCGCCTTGGGACCGGGCGTTAGGCGTCAGGATTTGCAGGCGCCTTGGCGGTATTTTGTGCTTGGCGGAATATTCTCAGTCTATTTTGTTTTGATGTTCGAGGGGCTGCTGACCGCGTCGCCAGTTTCCACGGCCGCCGTCTTTACGTTGACGCCGGCTATGGCGGCTGGCTTCGGATTTGTTTTGCTTGGGCAAGTCATGACGGGCCGGATCGCAGTGGCACTTGCAATTGGCGGGGTTGGGGCGCTCTGGGTGATTTTTCGAGCTGACTGGGCGGCGTTTCGGGCCTTTGAGGTCGGGCGCGGCGAGGTGATCTTTTTCTTTGGCTGCATGGCGCATGCGATTTATACGCCGCTGGTGCGGGTTCTGAACCGCGGGGAGCATCCGGTTGTGTTCAGTTTTGGCACGCTCATTGGCGGGGCGGCGGTGCTGTTTATCTGGGGGATGCGCGACATGCTGACTACCGACTGGGCGGCGCTGCCTGCGATTGTTTGGATCACGCTGCTATATGTCTCGATCTTTGCCAGCGCCGTGACGTTTGTTCTGGTTCAGTTCGCGGCGCTGAACCTGCCAAGTGCGAAGGTCATGGCATGTACCTATCTTGTCCCGTCATGGGTGATCTTATGGGAAGTGGGATTGGGCAACCCTCTGCCGCCGGGATTGATTTGGGTGGGTGTTGGGTTGACGGTTCTGGCTTTGCTGCTGCTTTTGAAAAGCGATGTGCGGGAATGATGTGAGAGATGTGCGGGCCCGCCCGCCCACCCCTTTGGGGGCGCTGCCCCCTTGCCCCCTCCCTGATGTCAGGTGCCATGACGAGCTTGCAGGCGCGGGTTATGGGGCGTCAGGTAATTCGGCTTTGAGAAACGCTTCAAACGCGTCGAGATTGACCGGATCGAACTGACCAAAGCCCTGCATCCAAACGGAGGCGCCTTTTAAGGCGTCAGGATCAAGTTTGCACCATTTTACCCGGCCCCGTTTTTCTTGCGTGATCAGCCCAGCATTGGCGAGGATTGTCAGATGTTTTGAAATCGCGGCCAGTGACATCTCAAAAGGGTCCGCCACATCAGAGACGGCCATATCATCTTCAAGCAGCATCGACAGGATCGCGCGGCGGGTTGGATCAGAGAGGGCGGCGAAGACGCCGTCGAGGCTTGGTTTCATAACGCCAAGGATAGCGATGTCGCGGATCAAGGGAAAGGAGGCGATATATTCCGTCCAGTAATATGGGAAAGCACGGATGATGATTGGCAAAGTTGATTGCTTCGCCCTAGGGTCGTCCAGTCAGATTGCGCCGCGCAGAAGGACCGTTGGGCCATGTTACTAAGATATTGGGTATTGATTGTTGTTTTGGCCATCGGCTGGGGCTCGTCCTTTTTCTTCAATGAGATCCTTTTGCGCGAGATCGGGCCGATGATGACCTCGATCGGGCGCGTTGGTCTTGGCGCGCTGGGATGTTGGGTTTGGATCTTGGTGCGGCGAGAACGCGTACGCGTGACGCGGGCGCAGGTGGTGGCACTGACCATATTCGGGATGTTCCAATATGCCATCCCGCTGACGGTCTACCCCATCACGCAGCAATTCATCACATCCAGCATGGCCGGGATCATCAACGCCATGACGCCGATTATGGTGGTGATCGTGAGCCATTTCTGGGCAGGCAGCGAAAAGGCGACTTGGAATAAATCCATCGGTGTCCTTTTGGGCTTTGCCGGGATTATTATTGTTGTCTCGCCGTCATTTCAGGGGCTTGGGGCGTCGAACCCTTGGGCAATGTTGGCGACGTTGATTGCGCCGGTTTGCTATGCTGTGGCGCTCAACCTGATCCGCGGGCTTGATGGGATCAGCCGCACGGTTGTGACGGCCGTGTCCTTGACGATGGCGTCATTGGTTCTGGCCCCGATCGCCCTTGCGATTGAAGGCGTGCCGCAGATCCAATTGCTTGAAACCTGGCTGGCGCTGGCCTTTATCGGGCTTGTCTTAACGTCGGCATCCTTCATCTTGCTGTTTTGGCTCATTCCCAAAGTTGGCGGCACCACGGCATCGACGATCACCTTCATCGCACCCATCTCGTCCATCTGCTTGGGTGTGTTGCTGCTAAATGAAGTTCTGGAGCTAGTGCACCTTATCGGATTTGGCGTGATCTTTGCCGGCCTGATTGCCATCGATGGGCGTCTTTTGCGGCGCCGCGAGAAAACTCAACCAGGTGGTTGAGCGTAAAATCAACCGGATGGTTGAATATCGCCTATTCCAATTCCGGGCGCAGGGCCTTGGGTAGTCAGAACGTCGCGCCCCAAATTACATCAATAAAAACAACATCTTAAATATTCAACAAATCGGTAAACTGCGCGTTGACTCTGGGGGCTGGTCTGCCTAGTTTCCCCTCGAACCTTCGAAGGGGCATTTCGTGACGTCTCAAGAGCCAGATCCTGACCGCCTGAAGGCGCTAGAGGAGCGGCTGAGCCAGCTTAAAGCGGCGCAAGACGACGAGAAACCTCATCAGGAGGAGCACTATTCCATGGCGCAGCATGCGTGGCGGATGGTGATCGAATTAGTGGCCGGTCTTGGGATCGGTTTCGTCATAGGCTGGGGGCTGGATGCCGTTTTCGGGACCAAACCTATCCTATTGGTGGTGTTTACATTGCTGGGCTTCGCTGCCGGGGTGAAAGTTATGATCCGGTCGGCGCGAGAGATCCAGGAACAGAATATGGCGGCCCAGACGGGCTCGGAAGTTGAGAGGGAATAACCCATGTCCGAAGACGCTCATAGCGAAGAAACCGTAGATGCCCACGGCGCAGAGGCTGCCCATGGCGCCGATGCTGGCCACGCTGCAGATGCGGCACATGGCGCTGAAGGCGGCTTGCAGATCCACCCGATGGATCAATTCATCGTTGAGCCGCTGTTTGGCGACGGTGGTATCGGCATGTTCTCGATCACCAATGTAACGCTTTGGTTGTTCCTTGCTGTGATCGCGGTTGTTTTGCTGATGGTTGTCGGCACACGCGGACGTGCAATTGTTCCAAGCCGCGCTCAGTCAGTGGCCGAGCTTACCTATGGCTTTATTCGCAAGATGGTCGAAGATGTGGCTGGCAAAGATGCGCTGGTCTTCTTCCCTTATATCATGACGCTGTTCTTGTTCATCCTGATGGCCAACTTCCTTGGTCTTTTGCCGATGAGCTTTACCACCACATCCCATATCGCCGTGACGGCGGTTCTGGCGATGGCCGTGTTCCTCACGGTAACGGCGGTTGGCTTTATCAAAAACGGCGTTGGGTTCCTTGGCCTCTTCTGGGTGTCGTCTGCTCCTATGGCGCTGCGTCCCATTCTGGCGATCATCGAGCTGATCTCGTATTTCGTGCGCCCCGTGAGCCACTCCATTCGTTTGGCTGGCAACGTCATGGCGGGCCACGCGGTGATCAAGGTGTTCGCAGGCTTTGCCGGTGTTCTTGGTCTTGGCGCCGTCGCGCCGGTCATCGCTATCACGGCCGTCTATGGTCTTGAGGTCCTTGTGGCCTTCATTCAGGCCTATGTTTTCACAATCCTGACCTGTGTCTATCTGAAGGATGCGCTGCATCCATCGCACTAAGGTCAGACCCGCTATCTAATATCTAAACTTCCAATCGTAAGGAGAAATCATCATGGAAGGCGATCTCGCACATATCGGCGCAGGCCTGGCAGCAATCGGTTCCGGCGCAGCCGCAATCGGTGTGGGCCACGTTGCTGGCAACTTCCTGTCCGGCGCACTTCGTAACCCTTCGGCCGCCGCTGGCCAAACCGCTACGCTTTTCATCGGCATCGCATTTGCAGAAGCTCTGGGGATCTTTGCATTCCTCGTCGCTCTGCTGCTGATGTTCGCCGTCTAAGCCTTACGCGAACCATCCTTACGACTGGCCTATCCCGCACACCGGGATAGGCCAGAGTAGAGACCCGGGGTTCCGCAGGAGGACAGAATGGCTGATGAAGCGCACGGAGCTGCCGAGGCTGCCGCACCTGGCATGCCCCAGCTCGACTTTTCTACTTTTTCGAACCAGATTTTCTGGCTCGTGATCGCTATCGTAGCGATCTACCTGATCCTGAGCCGTGTCGCTCTGCCCCGTATCGGTGCAGTTCTGGCCGAGCGGAACGGGACCATAACAAATGATATCGCTGCCGCTGAGGACCTGAAACGTCAGGCCGCCGAAGCGGAAGACGCGTATAATAAAGCACTTGCCGATGCCCGCGCAGAAGCGCAGGCGATTGCGGCTGAAGTGCGTGAAGAAATTAAGGCCGATCTGGCCGATGCGACTGCGAAAGCAGATGCGGATATCTCTGCGAAAGCAGCGGAATCGGCAGCTCGTATCGAAGAGGTCCGCGCCGGTGCTTTGGAGGCGGTGGAAGCCGTTGCCAAGGACACGGCAGCCGAGATTGTGGCGGCACTTGCCCCTGCAGCGGCTGACGAAAGCGCTATTGCTGCCGCTGTCACGAACCGGGTGAAAGGATAACGCCATGAAACGTCTTGCCGTTCTTTTCGCCCTCGCTGCCAGCCCGGCATTTGCCGCGTCAGGCCCGTTCTTCTCGCTCTACAACACCGATTTTGTGGTGCTGATCTCGTTCCTCGTCTTCATTGGTGTGCTGTTCTACTTCAAGGTGCCTGGCATCCTGACTGGCCTTTTGGACCAGCGTGCAGAGCAGATCCGCAATGATCTGGATGAGGCCCGTGCCCTGCGTGAAGAAGCACAGACCATTCTTGCATCCTACGAGCGTAAGCAACGTGAAGTTGCCGAGCAATCCGAGCGTATCATCGCCCAAGCCCGCGAAGAGGCACAGCTTGCCGCTGAGCAGGCCAAGGTTGATCTTGCCGCGTCGATTGAGCGTCGTCTTGCAGCAGCTGAGGATCAGATTGCTTCTGCCGAAGCGGGTGCCGTTCGCGAAGTGCGCGACCGCGCTGTCAGCATTGCTGTGTCTGTTGCCGCTGAGGTTATCGCGTCGAAAACCTCTGCTGCGGAAGCCAACAAGCTTATCGATAGCTCGATTGATGAAGTTGCAGCGCGCCTGCACTAAGCTTTCGATCTAAGAGAATTGGAAAACCCCGGTTGCAGCTGCGCCGGGGTTTTTTCTTAGGGGCCGCCGAATTTTTGCTGCCATGTGGGCACGAGGTCTGTCGGGTCGGGCGTTGCCGCATAAACCCCACGTGCAATTGCGCGCGACAGGCAGAGCGCCGCCGCATGGCCCAGCTGCAAAGTTTCGATCGCTGCATTACCAAGACGCTTTTCGCCCGTGGCGGCCGCGAAGATCAGGTCGCCATCCATTGGGGTATGAGAGGGCACAATTGCGCGGGCCATGCCATCATGCGCGGCCACGGCCATTCTTGTCGTCTGGCTTTGGGTGAGCGCGGCGTCGGTGGCCACTATCGCGATGGTCGTGGCCTCCCGCGGTCCGCCTTTGTGCAGGGGCAATGCACCGGGTTGGTGGCGGGATGCCGGGCCAAGCCCGCCAAATTCACCCTCAATTTCAAATGGCGCGGCCCAAAAATTTGGGCCATTGCCCACCGTCACCTGCCCAAGCGCATTCACGGCAACCAGCGCGCCAACGATATGGCCCGAGGGCATGCGGATGGACGCTGATCCCAGACCGCCTTTCAGGTCCACGACGCTCGCCCCAAATCCGGCGCCCGATGTGCCAATCTCAAAGCGCTCGCTTGCAGTGTCCAATGCGCGTCGACCAAGGGCCTTGTAGGGATTATCCGCCCATGCCTTATCCCCACCATTGAGCAGGTCAAATAGGATCGCCCCGGGCACAATCGGCACATTCTGATCGCCCACAAGAAAGCCGCGCCCGGATGCGCGCAGGCCATCGGCCACGCCTGACGCGGCATCCAGCCCAAAGGCGGATCCCCCTGAAAGGACAAGCGCGTCGACCTTTTGCACTGTTTTATCCGGCGCCAGCAGGTCGGTTTCGCGGGTGCCCGGCGCACCGCCCATGACGTGCACACCGGCCACAAACGGGCGCGCGCCGGTGAGCACCGTTGCCCCGGTCTTGATCATGGCATCCTGCGCATTTCCTACACGCAATCCGGCAATATCGGTGATCAGGTTCTTGGGTCCGGGCTGCATCATCACTCTTGGCTTTCCTGTGCGTTCGGGCAAAGCGTCTCATGAATGTATCATCGCGGAAAGCCCTGATCCGGCTGGATTTAGCCAAGGGCGATAACTGGCCGTGGACAGGCGCGGCAGTGACGTGCAGGTTAAGGCTATGACAACACCTATTGATTATACCCGCCGCGCTATCGCGCTTGGCCTTCCTGCCCTCGCACTATCAGCCTGTATCGGCGGCGGAGCTGCGCCGGTGTCCCGCGCGAACCAGTGGCGCTCGGTCGCCAATGCTGACTTTGATGCATGGCTGGCCGGCTATAGGGCGCAGGCCGTGTCCTCGGGCATTTCGGAGGCCACGGTCACGCGCGCGTTTCGCGGGGTTGGGTACATCCCGCTTGTGATTGAGCGCGACCGCAATCAGGCCGAGTTCAACCGCACGATGGAAGATTACCTTGCCATTGCAGCGTCGGATGAGCGTATCAGCCTTGGCCGCGAAAAGCTGCGCCGCCACGGCCCGGTTTTGGACGCTATCGAAGACCGGTTTGGCGTCGAAAAAGAGGTGATGTGCGCGGTTTGGGGGATGGAGAGTTTCTATGGCACGCGTCTTGGCGATGCGCCGGTGATTGGAGCGCTTGCCACGCTGACCTTTGACGGGCGGCGCGGGCGTTTCTTTGGGGCACAGTTGATGTCGGCTTTGCGTGCCCTTGATCGGGGCGATTCAACGCCGGACCGGATGCGCGGCAGTTGGGCCGGGGCCATGGGCCACACGCAGGTCATGCCAGAAGTGCTTGAAGAATACGGGATCGATTTTGACGGCGACGGGCGGCGCGGCGTGTGGGACAGCGACCCAACCGATGCGTTGGCGACGACCGCCAACTACCTTGCGCGCCATGGTTGGACTCACGGGCAACCCTGGGCGATCGAGGTGCAAGTGCCCTCTGACTTCAACACATCGCTTGCGGGGCGGCGCCAGACCCGCAGCCCAGATGATTGGGCCGCGCGGGGCGTGCGCGATATGGATGGGGGGCGGGTGCCAAACCACGGCGCGGCCTCGATCCTTTTGCCGATGGGCATTAACGGCCCGGCGCTGATGGCGTTTCGCAATTTCACAGCCATTTGGCGGTATAACCCGGCGGTCAATTACGTGATTGGCATTGGGCATTTGTCGGATCGTTTGGCGGGCAGGGGCCCGATCCGGGGCAGCTACCCGCCCGATGAAAACGGCCTGACGCGCGCCGACCGGCGCGAGGTGCAGCGGCTTTTGGCGCGCCATGGGTATTACGATGGATCTGATGACGGGGTGATTGGGCCCAATAGCCAAGGCGCGATCCGCGCGTTTCAGGCGGCGCAGGGCCTGCCGCAAACGGGCGTCGCGAATGTTGCCCTGCTATCTGCACTGCGCCGCGTCTAAGGAGCTGATATGGAGCTGACTCTTGCCATTGCGCCCATTGCGCTTACGATCCTGTGTGGGTACCTGCTTAGCCGCACGGGGACCGTCAAAGCAGAGGGTTGGAGCGGCATCGAAGCGATGAGCTTTCGCCTGCTTATCCCGGTGGTTCTGATCACCGCGATTGCCAAATCCGATCTGGCACTCAGTGAATTTGCGCCTTTCGTTGGCTTGTCGGTGGCCGCATTAGTTCTGGCTGGGCTTGCTGTGTTTCTTTTGCGGTTCCTTCGCTCGGAAAGCAGCCTGCCAAACCCCGATTTCACCACGCTTTTTCAAACAACAACGCGCTGGAATGGGTTCATCGCGCTGGCCGCAGCCGAGCTTTTGGTCGGCGATGCGGGCCTTGCATTGGTTGCAGCGGCCATGGCCGTTTTGATCCCCCTTATCAATGTCGCCAACATCATCGTCCTGGTCCAATACGGCACCGCCAAAGCCACCGTCGGAACAGTTATCAAAACCGTGGCGAAAAACCCGCTGGTGCAAGGCTGCGCGATAGGCATTTTCATCAATGTCAGCAACATCCCCCTGCCTGACCCCATTCTGCCAACACTGGATTTGATTGGCCGCGCTGCGCTTGGCGTCGGGCTTTTGGCGGTTGGCGGGGCCATCGTGCCCGCGCGCTTGTTTCGTTACTCCCACGAGGTGCTGTTGGGAATTATGCTGCGCCAATTCCTGTGCCCGGCGTTGTTTTTGGGGCTGGCTTTGATGTTCAACCTCAGCGCGCTTGAAGTCATGGCAGGCTTTTTCGTGCTGAGCGTTCCTGCCGCGTCCAATGGGTATATCGTGGCGAAGCAAATGGGTGGGAACGCCGAGCTTTATGCCGATATCGTCACATGGCAAACGCTTATCTCGATGCCTCTTTTGCCCATTCTTGCCTATATCGCGATGGGTTAGGGCGGGCTGTGTTGGATGCAAAGTGCCTGTCGAAGTTGGGCTTTAAGCTGGGCGGGTCCCTTGGCGGCGCATCGGAAGGCGCTTGGGCGGCGACGGCCAAGGATGGAACAAAACTTGTCCTGAAATTGAGTACAGGCCGGGAAATGCCCGCAATCTACGCCGCGCTTTTGCCTGCGCTAGATGCGTTGCGCGCGAAGGGCGTTCCAGTTCCAAAGGTGGTGCATCTTTCAACCCATGATGGCGGCACGCTGACCGCGCAAGCCTTTCTGCCCGGCAGGGCCGAGGAGAATCCCACACCCGAAATCATCGCAGAAATGGTTCGCCATATTGCTGCAAAAAAGGGTCTGTCCGGACCTTTGCCTGCCGCGCCAAGTTGGGGCCAATACGTTAAAGATACTCTGACGATTGGCCAATCCAAATGGTGTGCCCATCAGCCTTTGCGCGCAGCAGGGGGCGATGCCGAACAGCTTTTGCAAAGGATCATAGCGCGCGGCGCAATGGCCAACCCCATGGAGTTTCCGCAAGATGGATTAACCCATCTCGATCTGCACACGGATAATGTTCTGATCCATGAGGGCCGAGTTTCGGGTTTGATTGATTGGGAGAGCGCGGTTTTTGGCGATCACCAATATGATCTCGTCCAATATATCTTTGATCTTGAGGGGCACGGATATCCGGCTTGGCACGTTGTCGACGCCGCCGGGTTCGCGCCGAACACGCTGCGTGCTTACCTTGCGCTATTGGTTTTGAAAACACTGTCATCTGCGATCCGGAATTGCCCCGACGATGTCCCTCGCCAACTGGCGCGGGCAAAACGGGTGTTCGAGCACTTCGAGGTTTAGGAAAGCCGCTCATGAAAAAGCGCCCGGTCGTTGGTATCGACCGGGCGCTTCAGTTACTAAAGATACAACGCCTTAGCTTTGTTCTTTGTGGTGCCACGCCGAATGATCCAGATCGAGATCCGGGAAGTCTTCCGGGTTAAAGACCGGACGCGCAACGCCAGCTTTGCGTTGTTCGTCGAAGTCCCGCAAAATGCGCCGCAAGATTGGGAAAAGCATCATAAGCGCCAAGAGGTTCACCAAAGCCAGAAGGCCCATCATTGGATCCGAGAAGAAGAAGACCGATGTCGCACCCGGTGCAACCGCACCAAGGAAGACAATCGCCATCAGCACAACTTTAAAGCCCATTAGGGCCGCCGGGTTAGGCGTCATGAACGAAATGGCGTTCTCACCCAAATAGTAGTTGTAGATGATCGAGCTAAAGGCAAAGAGCAGCACAGCAATAGTCAGGAAATACTGTGTCCAAGACCCAAGATGCGCCACAAGAGCGTTTTGCGTTAGGATAACACCGTCGATTTCGGCACCAGGCTGATAGGCATCGCTCATTAGGATGACGAAAGCGGTACAGGTACAAATCAAAATCGTGTCGATAAAGACCGAGAATGACTGCGTGATACCTTGGCTGATCGGGTGTTTGACATCCGCAGCAGCGGCCACGTTAGGGGCCGAACCAAGGCCCGCTTCGTTCGAGAAAAGACCCCGACGAATACCTTGAGCAATCGCAGCACCCATGCCACCGCCGACGGCTTCTTCCAGACCAAATGCGTTGCGAATGATCATCATGAAGACAGATGGAATTTCGGTAAAGTTGATGATGATCACCAATAGCGCCATGCCGATATAACCGATGGCCATAACTGGTACGATAATATCAGATGCTTTTGCGATCCGCTGAATGCCACCAAAGACGATAAAGCCCGTGCCAGCGGTCAAGATCGCGCCGGTGATATAGCGGTTCAAGCCAAATGAGTTTTCAGCCGCACCGGCAACTGTGTTGCCTTGGAACGCCGGAAAGCCGATGCCGAAAGCTGCCAAAAGACAGATCGCATAAAGAACCGCCAACCAGCGGTAATCTTTCCCAAGACCATACATGATCATGCGGGCCGGACCGCCCCGATAAGATCCATCGTCTTGTTTGCGTTTAAAGGCTTGGGCCAGCGTACATTCGACAAGGCTGGTGGCCATGCCGACAATCGCAATCATCCACATCCAAAAAACTGCGCCGGGTCCGCCAAGCGTAATCGCGACTGCAACCCCTGCGATATTCCCGCCGCCGACGCGTCCGCCGACAGATACAAACAGCGCTTCCCTCGCTGAGATGGTATTTGGGTCGGCCGATTGATTGTCGCCCGACAAGACGCGGAACATGCGTTTAAAGTAGCGAAACTGCACAAATCCTGTTGCAAGCGTCAAAAAGACGCCAAAGATCACTAGGATCGGAACCAGGGCCCAGCCCCAGGTCAGATCTCCGAGTAATCCAAAAAATCCCGTTAGTAAGTCCATAGTTTACAACCCCGTTCCTTGTTGTAAGCAGCCCTGTTCTGCCGCCATCTTCAATGGTTGCGACGAACGTTCATCGTTCGCAAGCGCCAATCAACCTATAGGTTTGCATGTTTTGGAGCGCTGTGTTTGTGGTCAATCTCGCGGGTCTCTGCACGGATAGAGGGCAAATCCACCACGGTATTACTTACATACTGCGCATGTGAATCGAATCTGTTCGATGTGTCTTTTAGCCCTTGAACGGGCCTTTTGGGGATATCGCTTAAAGGCGGGATTTCGGGGTTTTGGCATTTCACGGCCATCGCTATGATCCGATGCAATTCAAGCCAATCGGGAACACCAAATTGTCAGATTATCGCCGTTTTGGCCTGTTCATTGTGCCGCAAGGCCCATTCTTTGATCACGGCAGCGCGTGGTTGGGTTGGGATAGTGCAGTAGGCGCGGAGGTAGCGCATCCTGAGATGGACGTGCTTCCGATGCCTGCCGCTCAGTTGACAAAGCGCCCTCGGAAATATGGGTTTCACGGAACCATAAAGCCACCATTTGCTTTGGCCAAAGGCGCGACCCAGCAGGCGCTAGAGGTTGGTCTTGCGCGGCACTGTCGACAATTTTCGGTGATCTCTATTCCAAAGCTTTCAATTCGCCGCATTGGCGGGTTCTTTGCGATTGTTCCGGCGGCGCCGTGTCCAGATCTGAAGGCGTTTGCAGCGAAGACGGTGCAGGGGATGGACGAGTTTCGCGCCCCTGCAGATGACACGGAACTGGCGCGGCGGCGCAAAAATGGACTTAGCCCCCGGCAGGAGGAAATGCTGCAAAGATGGGGCTATCCTTACGTGATGAACGAGTTCAAATTTCATATGACGCTCACGGGGCCGGTGAGCAGGGCAGATGCAAATTCTGTCGAGGCGGCACTTCAGAGTTATTTTAACCCTGTGTTGCCAGAGCCGTTTGTCATCGATGCGCTTGCGCTGATGGGCGAGGGTGCGGACGGGAAGGTTCACGTCATCGGTCGTTATGATCTGGCGTAGTAGAGCGAACCGATGCAATCTGATGCCTATGTCTGAATCATTCATCACAGTCGAACGGCTTGTCTCCAAAATTCAAAACTTGAATCACGGCGGCGCACGCCATCTGGTTGCGCTGGTTGGCCCGCCCGCAAGTGGCAAGTCGACATTGGCCGAAAGTCTCGCCAGTGCGCTTTCAGCTCAGATTATGCCAATGGATGGCTTTCATCTTGATAACCGGGTGTTGACGCAGCGCGGGCTCTTGGAGCGTAAAGGCGCCCCCGATAGCTTTGACGTGGCCGGTTTTGGGCGCGCACTTTCGGCCCTGAGGCAGGGCGGCGAGGTGATCGTTCCGGTTTTTGACCGGGACCGCGATATTGCCATTGCGGGGGCTGAAGTTATCCCCGAGACGTGCCGGACCATCATTGTCGAAGGAAATTACCTTTTGTTGGATTCCCCCGGCTGGCGTGATTTGGCGGGCTATTGGGACATCACCGTCGAGCTTCATGTGCCGCTGAACATCGTTAAAAAGCGGCTGATGGAACGCTGGCTTGGCCAAGGTTTGGATGCCGGCGCGGCGCTTGCGCGGACCGAAGGCAACGATCTGAAAAACGCGCGTCTGATAGCCGAGCACTCTCTGCCCGCTGATTATCGCATCCAGTCCAACTAGCGGGCGTTACAGCCCGCCAATCTCCTGAATTTTTTCGATAACCTGATCTACCCCGGTTCCATGACGCATGGCCGCGAACAAAAATGGACGGCCCGCACGCATTTTGGTGGCATCCCGGTCCATCACTTCCAGCGATGCGCCAACATAAGGCGCCAGATCCGTTTTGTTGATAATCAGAATATCTGACCGCGTGATCGCTGGCCCGCCTTTGCGGGGGATCTCCTCGCCCGCGGCCACATCAATGACGTAGATCGTAAGATCTGCCAGTTCGGGGCTGAACGTTGCCGATAAGTTGTCACCCCCGCTTTCAATAAGCACGATATCCAGATCGGCATGGCGCGATTGCATTTCTGCGACGGCGGCCAGATTGATCGAGGCATCCTCGCGGATCGCGGTATGCGGGCAACCGCCCGTCTCAACGCCGATGATCCGATCCTGAGGCAGGATTTGCAGACGCATGAGTGCTTCGGCGTCTTCTTGCGTGTAGATGTCATTGGTGATGACGCCGACCGAATAGTCGGTCTTGAGCGCCTCAGCAAGCCGCGCGGTCAGCGTCGTTTTCCCGGCGCCGACCGGCCCGCCGATTCCCACGCGAAGGGGGCCATTTGCCTGCGTCATGTTCGAAATACCCTTGAATATTGCGTTTCATGTTTCATCGAGGCGATGTCAGCAAGGAACGCTGTTGAGCCAAGATCGGCAAGATCGCCGGTTTCGGTCTGTTGTGCAATCTCGGTGGCAATGGGCGTTAACGCATGGATCAGCGTCTGCCCTTCGGTTTGGCCAAGCGGGACAAGTCGCATACCGACGCTGACTAAGTTCGAGATCATAGCTTTGAGAAACATTTGTGTGGTCAGGCCAAGCGGCAGCCCGGCCAATTTGGCGGCATGGCCGACCGCGACGGGGTAGGTCAGGGCGGTCAAATTGGATGCCCATATTGCCGAGGTGATCTGGCAAAAGGCAGCGCCTTGCAGGTCAGATTCCTTCAACCGTTCGGCGGAAGCCGCGAAGGCGCGGCTGGATTGGTCGATATTGGCTATGTCGCCATTTTCTGCATGATAGGCAGCTGCAAGAAAAAGAGCGTCAGAGTGACCCGCGCCGTAACGCAGTACCGTTTCGATCCAGTTTGAAAGCGTGTCCTTGCACGTAACGCGCCCTGCCTCGATCTCCCATTCCAGCCCGTGGCTATAGGCAAATCCACCCACCGGGTAGGCGGGCGAAAACCATTGTGCGAGGGTCAGGAATTGAGCGTCAGTGGGCGTGGCCATGTGTTCTCCCGTGTCCATAAGCGCCGCCCTCAGGGGTGAAGGGCTCGGTCACTTCGGTCACTTCCGCGCCCAACAGGGTCAGCATTTCGGCAATCACATGATCGGGCTGGATCAGCAGCCGGTTTTTTTCGATCTGGCAGGGCGTGTGCCGGTTGCCGACATGCCAAGCAATGCGGGTAAGGTCGGGCGCTGTGACCTCAAGCAGCGCCTCTGGCGCGGCTATGACCGAAATTTCTGCGCCATCTTCTGTGATCAGCACGCCTCCATGATCGAGTGATGTGGTTTTAGGGAGGTCGACCAGCAAGCGGTTCCCGTCGGTCAAAGTCAGCACTTTTCGGCGCAAGAAACGCGCTTCGTAGTCGAGCTTGACAGATCCGGTTGGCGTTCCCTGACTGTGGGAATGATATGTTTGGGCTGTAAGCATGTTTCTAACAGTAAGGGCAGAATGGAAGTGACGCCCCCGCCCATTGCGGCGGTTGGGGGCTGCCCGACTGCGCCGGGCATGCTGAACGCAGGTTAAAACAGGAAATAGCGCTGCGCCATTGGTAGAACTTCAGCAGGTTGGCAGGTCAATAGCTCACCATCTGCGCGCACTTCATAGGTTTCGGGGTTTACCTCAACCTCGGGCGTGGCGTCGTTGAGCTTTAGGTCTTTCTTGCCAATCGCGCGCGTGTTCACAACCGCGAGCGTCTCTTTCGCGAGACCCAGTTGATTACCGATACCTTCTGCTGCCGCTGCGGCCGACACAAAGGTCACAGACGAGTTTTCGACCGAACGGCCATAGGCGCCAAACATAGGCCGCGAATAAACCGGTTGCGGTGTCGGGATAGAGGCGTTTGGATCGCCCATTTGCGCGCAGGCGATAGTGCCGCCGAGCAGAACCATTTCAGGTTTTACGCCAAAGAAAGCCGGGCTCCACAAAACAAGGTCGGCCCGTTTGCCTTCCTCGATCGAGCCAATTTCATGCGACAGGCCATGCGCGATGGCCGGGTTAATCGTGTATTTCGCAATATAGCGGCGCACGCGGAAATTATCGTTTTCGCCTGTCTCTTCCGATAGCCGCCCGCGCTGCTTTTTCATTTTATCAGCAGTTTGCCATGTGCGGATCAGAACCTCGCCCACGCGGCCCATGGCCTGACTGTCTGAAGCAATGATCGAAAACGCGCCCATGTCATGCAGGATATCCTCGGCGGCAATCGTCTCACGCCGGATGCGGCTTTCGGCAAAAGCCACATCCTCGGGGATCGATTTATCAAGGTGGTGGCAGACCATCAGCATATCGAGATGCTCTTCGAGCGTGTTCACAGTGAATGGACGCGTCGGGTTGGTTGAGGAGGGCAGCACATGCTCTTCGCCGCAGATCTTGATGATGTCGGGGGCATGCCCGCCGCCGGCGCCTTCGGTATGGAAGGCGTGAATGGTGCGCCCTTTCATGGCGGCCACTGTGTTTTCAACAAAGCCGCTTTCATTCAGCGTATCGGTGTGGATCATCACCTGCACATCCATCGCGTCGGCCACCGATAAGCAGCAATCAATCGCGGCAGGGGTGGTGCCCCAATCTTCGTGCAGTTTCAGCGCGCAAGCGCCACCTTTGATCTGTTCTTCTAGCGCCGCTGGCAGGCTGGCATTCCCTTTGCCCGCAAAGGCGAGGTTCATCGGAAATGCATCCGCGGCCTGCATCATCCGCCCGATATGCCAAGGGCCGGGCGTGCAGGTGGTGGCCAGCGTACCATGTGCGGGGCCAGTGCCGCCGCCAAGCATGGTTGTTAGGCCAGAATGCAGGGCATCCTCGATCTGCTGAGGGCAGATGAAATGGATATGGCTGTCAAAACCACCGGCGGTCAAGATACGCCCTTCGCCCGCGATTGCCTCGGTGCCGGGGCCAACTATAATGTTGACGCCGGGTTGGGTGTCTGGATTGCCAGCTTTACCTATCTTGTGAATGCGGCCGTTTTTGAGGCCGACATCAGCCTTGTAGACGCCTTTGTAATCAACAATGAGCGCATTGGTGATGACCGTATCGACGGCCCCGTCTGCCCGTGTCGTTTGAGCTTGCCCCATGCCGTCACGGATGACTTTGCCACCACCAAACTTTACCTCTTCGCCATAGACCGCCGCATTCGCGCCAGATCCGCCAGAGACGGCGCTGCCAACGGCTTCGGCTGTCAGGTCGCGTTCTACCTCAATAATCAGATCCGTATCGGCAAGGCGCAGGCGGTCGCCCGTGGTGGGGCCAAACATGGCAGCATAATCGGCGCGTTTGATGGTGGCGGGCATGGTGTCGTCTCGTTTGGGGCGGGTACGGGCCGCGGGTTGTCATATGCACGGCAGAGCCGCACGAAATTTCTGCAAAGCGGTGCTTTAGAGCGCGCCCATGACTTTCTGGTTGAAGCCATAGATTTCGCGTGCGCCGCCGATAGGGATCAATTGAACCTCGCGCCGCTGTCCCGGTTCGAACCGCACGGCAGTCCCTGCGGCGATGTCGAGACGTTGGCCCATTGCGGCCTCACGATCAAAATCCAGAGCGGCATTTGCCTCGCCAAAATGGTAGTGCGAGCCGACCTGAACAGGGCGATCACCGGTATTGGCAACCATCAACGTGATCGCCTCGCGGTCCGAATTCAGCGTCAATTCACCCTCTGCTGGGAAAAGCTCGCCGGGGATCATTTGTGAATCCGACCAAGGGCGTAGCCAGCCAGCAATGACGCTGGAAGCAGCAGGAACAAAGTAGCCCAGCCGTTTGTCTCATGTGGGTGCAAATGCCCGCTGCCATGCGCCGAAGCTGCGGTCGCGGCGCCAAGAGCGATTACGATAAGGGGAGCTATGAGTTTCATAAGGATATCCTTTTCTTATCAGCGGATCGGGTTGTGAACGGTCACCAATTTGGTCCCGTCAGGAAATGTGGCTTCGACTTGAACGTCGTGGATCATCTCGGCCACGCCTTCCATACATTGATCGCGGGTGATGACCTCGGCGCCGGCTTCCATCATGTCAGCGACTGAACGTCCATCGCGGGCACCCTCGACCACGGCATCCGTGATCAGTGCAATCGCTTCGGGGTGGTTCAGCTTCACGCCGCGGGCCAGTCGTTTGCGGGCCACTTCGGCGGCCATTGCAACCAACAATTTATCTTTTTCACGGGGGGTGAGTTGCATTGTTCAGATCATCCAGGGTCTTGGTAAGTCGTCTTCGGTCAATAGGTTCAGTATCGGGATCATGCTTTGGCGCAGATAAAATCCGTCTTCGGCCAAGATACGGGCCACCACCAAATCGTCGCCAATCAAGCTTGCGCCAGCGCTTTGCGGCAGCATTTCGCGAATTTGGGGCAGGGCTGCCTCGGCGCGCGGAGACGCAAAGACCATAAGCGCGATAGCGCGGGCGCCGTTAGCGACATGGGGATTGTCCAGATGCGCACCGACATCAGAGGTAAACCGCATTGCATCGGTAAAATATGGATGTCCCTCGCGCGTAACACTGATGCGATCGCGGAATTGGATATTATCGACGGCCTCGCCCATTGCGCCGCGCCCGAAAATGAGGGGCTCGATCAGCAGCAGTTCTGCCGTGTCAGCGAGGTCTATTTGAAGAGTGCGCTGAAGGTTGCTTCCGTTGAAAAGCAATGTTTCTTGCGGCAGCCAGTCCAAACGCGCGCCAGAGGCTACGTGAAGTTCCGTTGTTAGCTGTCCGGTTTGGCCCTTTATGGCGCGGTAGGCGCGCTCGGCGGCTTGCGTTGACAGAACTAGGCGGGTGTTTTCGCCAGCCTTAGCAGTGACGCGGAATTTGTCGCCGCCCGTGATCCCACCAGCAGTGTTGACCAGAACGCCATGTTTGCGTGCGGTATTTGAGCGAGGGAAAAGCAATTTTAGGGAACCGGCCTGCCGGAAAGTTTTCAGATGTGTTCCGCCGTCGCGGGCGGTGACTGCAACTGAAACCTCGCCACGGGCACGCGGGGGCAGCATCGCGATGTTTTCCGGGCTGATATTGGTTTGCACTGTAATTTTTGCATCCCCCCGACGCGCGACTTCTTTGAACCACTAGTCCGGTTTGCGACCGGAATAAGCCAGTGTTGGAGGTACACTTGCCGGTGGTTCAGGGGTGGATGATTAAAATATGTACGTAAATTGCATATTTGATTAAAAATTATGCACATGATTGCCTGAAAATTAGCCAATTGCGCATTTTGAGGGGGGTGATTCCCATCACCGCAGGACCGGCATGTCATCAAAGGTTTTTTGCAGCAAGTTAACAAATCGTTCAGCAGTTCTGGGTAACGCGCCCTCGCGTCGTTTGAATAGAGTGATCTGTACCGGCGCAAACAATTTGGGATTGATGGGCGCAATTCGGGTTGTCGCGTCGAGGCCATTACCCGTTCCGCAATCAAGGTAGAAATGCAAATCAGGCCGCATGCCGGACTGCAATCCACGATAGAGACCGGGGTGTATATGCGCGGCCTTAAGCGGAATATCATTCTTGCGTAGCGCCTGATCAATTGCGGCGCGCGTGCCGGTGCCGACCGGGGGAAGGATCAGTGTGTGCTCGATCAATTCTGCGACGCCAATTACAGGCACGCGGTTCATGTGGTTCACGCGTGCGGTCAGCTCAACATTTTGAAATAGCGCCACGCTGGTGCCCTCATCTGTCTGAGGTGACGTCAAAAGCGCCAAATCGGTATCGCGATCTAAAAGCGCCTTTGTGCCTTCAGCGATAGAAACTTCGGTTACAATCCCCGGATGAGCCTTGCGGTAATTCTGCAAAACGCCCGGTAGAATGGTTTCAAATAAATCTGACGAGACTGTCAGGCGCAGGTTGCCCGCTCGTAATCCCTTAATCTCGGCCAGAAGGTCCGAGAAGTCGGACATGCGCGTCAGGTGGTCTTCCAGATGGTAATACAAAAGCTCGCCGGGCACAGAAAGGCGCACGCCCGTCGGAAGCCTCTCAAAAATTTCGACGCCGATCTCATCTTCGAACGCCAGAATCGCCCGGTTCAGCGCTGAGGGCGAAATCATCTGATATTCAGACGCTTTTCGGATTGATCCAGTTTTTACGATCGACCGAATTGCTTGGTAAAGCCGCAAGTGGCGCATGGGAATCCCTAACGTGGTGCAGAAAACGCAACACATATAGTCGAATTTTGATGCAGACAGCAACGGGTTCGGCGGTCAAAAACATGGCATCTGCTCGATTCTTGGACTTTGAAGGGATGCAACCATGAAGAAACTGCTAATGTCGGGGGCCGCGATTGCCCTTTGCGCAACCTCTGCGACTGCCGAAATCCGCGTGGGTGTTCTACACTCGCTTTCCGGAACGATGGCGATCTCGGAAACAACGCTGCGCGACACTATGCTGATGTTGATTGAACAGCAAAACGAGGCCGGCGGCCTTTTGGGCGAAGAAATCGTTCCAGTTGTTGTTGACCCCGCGTCGGACTGGCCGCTCTTTGCTGAGCGCGCACGTGAACTGCTGACTGTTCACGATGTTGACGTCATTTTTGGCGCTTGGACCTCGGTTTCGCGTAAATCGGTTCTGCCAGTTATCGAAGAACTGAACGGTTTGATGTTCTACCCTGTTCAGTATGAGGGCGAAGAAAGCTCGCGCAATGTATTCTACACTGGCGCCGCCCCTAACCAGCAGGCGATCCCTGCTGTAGACTATTTCCTTGAAGAGCTGGGCGTAGAAACCTTTGCACTTCTCGGCACTGACTATGTATACCCACGGACCACCAACCGTATCCTTGAGCAGTATCTCTTGGACGCTGGCATTCCAGAAGAGAACATCTTCGTAAACTACACGCCTTTCGGTCATTCTGACTGGTCGTCGATTGTTGCTGATGTTGTTGCCCTTGGCGAAAGCGGCAGCCAGGTTGGCGTGATCTCGACCATTAACGGTGACGCGAATGTTGGCTTCTATAACGAGCTGGCAGCGCTGGACGTTTCGGCCGACGACATCCCTGTCGTTGCCTTCTCGGTTGGTGAAGAAGAGCTGTCCGGTCTGGACACATCGAACCTTGTTGGCCACTTGGCTGCTTGGAACTACTTCCAGTCTGCTGACACGCCAGAAAACGAAGCCTTTATCGAGGCTTGGCAGGCATTTGCCGGCGAAGATCGTGTGACCAATGACCCAATGGAAGCGCACTATATTGGCTTCAACATGTGGGTTCAGGCTGTAGAAGCTGCGGGCACCACCGAAGTCGACGCCGTCCGTGACGCGATGTATGGCCAAGAGGTTACCAACCTCACCGGCGGTACAGCTGTTATGTTGCCGAACCACCACTTGGCCAAGCCGGTTCTGATCGGTGAAATTCAAGCCGACGGTCAGTTCGACATCATCAGCCAGACCACTGAAGTTCCTGGCGACGCATGGACCGACTACCTCGAAGAAAGCGCCGTTCTGGTTTCTGATTGGCCGGGCCTGGGTTGCGGTATGTACAACACCGAGACCGAGACCTGCGTACAGCTGGAATCAAACTACTAAGCTTTAATGCTTCAAGGATCGCGGCCCCTTTGGGTCGCGGTTCTTCCCCCTCTACCGTCGATCCATCCTCACTCGATTGGGTAAATTTATCCCTATGATCCGGTTATTCCTGACGGCCCTGATGGCTGTCCTCTTTCTTTCGTCGCCCGCCCTTTCGCAAAATAGCGAAACTGATGAGCTGGGCCCAATTCAATCCATCCTACAAACGCATTTTGAGCTGGTAGAGAGCGCCTCGCGCCGCACCGTTCAGACCGTTTTGGATGATCTCGCCGCGGCTGAACTACCTGAAGTTCCGGCTTTTCTGGAACGCTGGCAGGCGCGGGAACTCTATCTGCATGAAGAAAGCGGCCTTTTTGTTTACGTCTCAGATGAAGACGCAGACCCGCTTGTCATGATCGACATCGACACCGGGGCCGAAATTGGCACGGCGGGCAGCCGTGAAATTGATCAGTTGCGTCCAAATAGGGGTGTGCAGACCGTGATCGGCGCGGCCCTTGTTGAGTTCCAACTTCTCTCACCGGATATCGAGACCAGAGCCACGGCGCTTGCCGCGATTGACCGCGCACCCGAGGCCGAACAAATGCCGCTGATCGCCACCATGATTGAGGCAGAGGCAGATGATGACCTGCGTGCGCAGGCCGAAGCCCTTTTGACCCGCATGACGATTGCCTTTGGCGAAGACGACGCGATCCGCGTCACCGCAATAGAGGCACTTGCCAGCAACATCACCGTTGAGGCACGCGCAACGCTGAACCCGCTTTTGTTGACCCGACGCGAAGTGGCCGAGGCATTACCAGATGGTATTAACCTCGCTGAAGTCTTAGAACCCGGCGACGACCTGACCATCGATGAAGCTTACGAGATGCTGGTTGATGAGGATATTGCGCCGCCGTTCTTCGGCCCTGATGAACTGCGCGACATTCTGATTGCCAATATCGTCGATGGCGAAGTGGCCGGGATTCCGGTTCATACGCTGGATACCGATGAAGCCCGCGAAGTTGCCTATGCCGCGCTTGTAGAAGCCGGTGTGGCCGAGCCATCGTTAACCGCCGATGAGCGCGCGGAATTGGTCAATGCCCATGTGTATTACGAAGAATATCGCGAATCCTCGGAAGCCGTGACAACGGCTGCGGTCGAAACGCTCCGCTCGATGAACACACGTGTGCAGGCGCTTGAGATGGTCGATTTGACCCTCGATGGCATTTCGTTGGCCTCGATCTACTTCCTTGCGGCCATTGGATTGGCCATCACCTTTGGTGTGATGGGCGTGATCAACATGGCCCATGGCGAATTCATCATGATGGGTGCCTATACCGGCTACGTCGTGCAAACCATTGTGCCAGATTACACCGTCTCAATTATCATCGCGCTGCCATTGGCCTTCGCCATCACCTTTGGCGCAGGTGTCGCGATGGAACGCACCGTGATCCGCTGGCTCTATTCCCGTCCGCTGGAAACGCTGTTGGCGACGTTTGGTATCTCGATTGCATTGCAGCAGATCGTTCGTCAGATTTTTGGTGCGCAGGCGCGTCCGTTTACTGCACCCGATTGGCTTGCAGGCTCGCTGGCTTTTAACGACGTGGTTGCCATCAGCTATATCCGCATCGCGATTTTCGTTCTGGGCGTCATCTTCTTCTGCCTGCTTTGGCTGATCCTCAACAAAACAAGGTTGGGGCTTGAGGTGCGCGCGGTGACGCAAAACCCGTCGATGGCATCGTCCATGGGGATCAACCCGGATCGCATCAACATGCTGACCTTTGGGCTTGGCTCTGGCATTGCAGGCATCGCAGGTGTTGCGATTGGTTTGTTTGCACAAGTCACGCCCGAGCTCGGGGCCAATTATATCGTCCAAAGCTTTATGACCGTGGTTGTGGGCGGTGTTGGCAACATCTTTGGCACTCTTGCCGGGGCGTCGATGATCGGCTTCTTCCAGAAAGGCGTTGAGTGGTTGAACCCATCCAACACATTGGCGGCGCAGACCTATATGATCTTGTTCGTCATCCTCTTCATTCAGTTCCGGCCAAAGGGCATTGTCGCCCTCAAAGGCCGCGCGGCGGAGATGTGATCCATGGGTAACCTGATGAAATCAAACCGCTCTGTTCCAATCGTATTGGGGGTTTTGGCTGGTATCGCCTTGCTGGTCACTATCCTGTCCGAGGCCTATGGCACCGGCGCGCTGTCGACGTCGCTCACCAAGACGCTTGGCATGACTGTTTGCCTTTGTATCATCGCCTTGGCCATGGATATGGTCTGGGGCTATTCCGGTATCCTTAGCCTTGGCCATTTCGCATTCTTTGCGCTTGGCGGCTATATGATCGGGATGTGGCTGATGTATGCCCGGACCGAAGATGTGATCGCCGCGTCATTGGCTCAGGGCCAGTTGCCTGCAACCCCAGCCGAGTTAAGCGACGCAATTGCCGTGCAGATCTTTGGCGTCGTTGGGGGCGATAGCCTGCCTTGGATGTGGGCTTTCTCCAATAGTTTGTTGGCACAGCTGGCGCTTGTGGTTTTGGTTCCCGGCCTTTTGGCGTTGGTCTTTGGCTGGTTGGCCTTCCGCTCACGCGTGACCGGAGTGTATCTGTCGATTTTGACCCAAGCGATGACCCTGGCGCTGTCGCTTTACCTCTTTCAAAACGACACCGGCCTTCGCGGCAATAACGGATTGTCCGGTTTGCAAAATATCCCCGGCGCCGAAGCCATTCCGCAAAGCCAGATCTCGATCTGGTTCCTTTGGGCATCCATTTTGGCGCTGGCATTGGCCTATGTTTTTGCAGCTTGGGTCATGTCTGGAAAATTCGGGAATGTGATCCGCGGTATCCGTGATGACGAAGCGCGGGTTCGGTTCCTTGGCTACTCTGTAGAGGGCTACAAGCTGTTTGTATTTGTTGTGTCTGGCGTCATGGCCGGGATCGCAGGGGCGCTTTATTACCCGCAAGCTGGGATTATCAATCCAGACGAACTGGCTCCGATCGCCTCGATCTACTTGGCTGTTTGGGTAGCCATCGGCGGGCGCGGACGCCTTTATGGCGCGATTATTGGCGCGGCCGTTGTTTCGCTTCTTTCCACATGGTTCACCGGCGGGCGGGCGCCTGACGTCAATCTGGGTTTTTACGTGGTCCAATGGGTCGATTGGTGGACGGTTCTGCTAGGGCTGGGATTTGTTCTGGTGACGCTCTTTGCGCCTAAAGGACTTGGCGGCCTTGTTGACCTTATCAGCCGGAAGGACGCGAAATGAGCCAGCTTTTGGAAGTGTCCGGCGTTTCCGTCACCTTTGACGGCTTTCGCGCGATCAACAACCTGTCCTTCCAGATCGGAGCCGCCGAGCTGCGCGCCGTCATTGGTCCCAACGGGGCAGGAAAGACGACGTTTATGGATATCGTGACCGGCAAGACGCGACCTGATGAAGGCCGTGTGCTCTGGGGCGAAAAATCGGTCTCGCTGCTTGGCCTCAATGAAGCGCAAATCGCGCGCGAAGGGGTGGGCCGTAAGTTTCAACGTCCCACGGTTTTTGAAGACCAGACTGTGGCCGATAACCTGATGGTCGCGCTCAAAAAAGACCGCGCACCGATTGCTGTTTTGCTGTTCAAGCCATCGAAAGCCGATCACCAGCGGGTTGAAGAACTGGCCGCTGAAATTGGCCTGTCGGACCAGTTGCAAACCCAAGCTGGCATTCTAAGCCACGGGCAAAAGCAATGGCTGGAAATCGGAATGCTCTTGGCGCAAGAGCCGCGCCTTTTGTTGGTGGATGAACCGGCGGCTGGCATGACTGGGCCGGAACGTGACCACACCACCGAGCTGCTCAAAGAAGCCGCGAAAACGCGGGCGGTTGTGGTGGTTGAGCACGACATGGATTTTGTGCGCAAGTTGGATTGTAAGGTGACAGTACTGCATGAAGGCTCGGTTTTGGCCGAGGGCAGTTTGGATCACGTGACATCGAACCAAGAGGTTATTGATGTTTATCTTGGGCGCTAAAAAACACGCGAGAAAGCCGCTTGTCGCTGGCAGGTTCTTGCGTAACGAAAATGAGGGCGCAGTATGCTGAAGACCAACGATCTCACTCTGCATTATTCCGGAAGCCAAATTCTGTATGGAATTTCGATGGAGGCATCCGTTGGCCAAGTCACCTGCGTGATGGGCACAAATGGCGTTGGCAAAACATCCTTGCTCAAGGCGATCTCGGGCACCAAAGCCCGTTCTGGCGGCACGCTAAGTCTGGACGGCGAAGACCTGCCTGTCATGTCGCCGCATGGCATGGCGCATCGCGGCGTCGGATATGTTCCGCAAGGGCGGATGATTTTCCCGCTGCTGACGGTGCAGGAAAACCTTGAGATCGGACTTGCCTGCCGCGAACGCGGCGACCGCTTCGTTCAGGATGAAATTTTCGAACTTTTCCCGGTTCTCAAAGAGATGAAGAACCGCCGGGGCGGCGATTTGTCTGGCGGTCAGCAACAGCAATTGGCCATTGGTCGGGCGCTGGTGACCAAGCCGAAACTTTTGCTTTTGGATGAACCGACAGAAGGCATTCAGCCAAATATCATCCAGCAAATCGGCCGCGTGATTCAATATCTGCGCGACCAGCAGGACATGGCCATTGTTCTGGTCGAACAGTATTTTGATTTTGCCTATGAAATGGCAGATCATTTTTACGTGCTGGCGCGTGGTGAAGTTAGCTTTGAACGGGCAAAATCCGGGTTGCCCAAAGAAGAATTGGCCGAGGCCTTCACGGTTTAACTCGGCGCTTCCGCGCGAGATTTTCAACTTTTGCTTGGCACTCTTTCAATTTGAGATCGCAAGATTTCGATTGTGTCTGAGGGCTGGAGTGTTTTCATGGACCTCCGAGCTAGGAGTGCCCGTAATATGACCGATCATCCGTACCATTTCCCGGAAGGTGGCGTGCCACCACAAAGCCAGCTTTTGACGGGACGGGCCATTTTTACGGATGCATATGCTGTCATTCCCGGCGAGTGCCTTCGCGATATCGTCACTTCTCAGCTTCCGTTCTGGCAGAACGCGCGGTTTTGGGTTCTGGCGCGCCCGCTGACCGGCTTTGCCGAAACGTTTTCGCAATGTCTGGCCGAGGTTCAACCTGGCGGCGGCAGTGCGCAGCCTGAACAAGATCCGCGCGCCGAAGCTGTGATTTTTGTTCTGGATGGCGCGGTCGATCTGCGGGTAGAGGGCGAAGTTCACCACCTAACGGCCGGTGGCTTTGCGTTTTTGCCCGCGGGCACACCTTGGGACATTTGGACGTCAGGGGATAGCACAGCGCGGTTCCACTGGATTCGTAAGGCCTATGTACCTGTGGAAGGGCTTGGCACCCCTGATGTGATCATTGCTAATGAAGCAGAGGTGGACCCCTATGAGATGCCGGGTTCGGACGGACGATGGATGACGACCCGCTTTGTGGGACACGATGACTTACGCCACGATATGCATGTCACAATTGTTACGCTGCAGCCGGGCGCGGTCATACCGTTTTTGGAAACGCATGTGATGGAGCACGGGCTCTATGTGTTGGAAGGCAAGGGCGTTTATCGGCTCAATAACGATTGGGTTGAGGTCGGCCCGGGTGACTTCATGTGGCTGCGCGCCTTTTGTCCGCAGGCTTGTTATGCGGGTGGACCCGGTCCGTTTCGATATCTGCTTTATAAAGATGTGAACCGGCATCCGGCACTGTGGTAAGGCACAATTTGTGCCTGCAAGAAAAAAGCCCCCGCCAAACGGCAGGGGCTTTTCTGTTTCAGATGAATGCGAATTAGGCGTCCATGTCTTTTGGCAGAACCAAGTTCAAGAAGATCGCCATAATCGCCGTGGGGGCCACAGCAGATGTCGCCAATGTTTTAATCACACCGGGCAGGTACTGAACGGCAGAAGGCACAAGGTTCAGACCCAGACCAAAGGCAAGGCTGACCGCGATGATGATCATCGTGCGACGTGTCATCTTTTCCTCGGCCAAGACATTCAGACCAGCGGCTGCGACCATACCAAACATAACGATCACACCGCCGCCCAGAACGGGCAAAGGCATAGAGGCGATCACGGCGCCCACTTTCGGGATCAAACCACAGACAATCATGATCAAACCGGCAATTGTCACAACGTGGCGCGACATGATCCCAGTCATGCCAACGATGCCCACGTTCTGACTGAACGAGGTGTTTGGCAGACCGCCAAAGACACCAGCAACGGCAGTACCCAGACCATCGGCATAGGTTGCACCGGCGATTTCTTCGTCGGTTGCATCGCGGTTTGCACCAGCTTTCGCAGTCGCAGATGCGTCGCCCACAGTTTCGATCGCGGATACGACCGAGACCAACGTCACGGCAAAGACCGCGCCAAGGTTAAACTCGAAGCCATATGGCAAAGGTTGGATCGATGTGATCCATGCGGCACCACCGACAGGGGCAAAGTTCACCATGCCCAGTACGAAGGCCAAGGCGTAACCGGCCAGCAGGCCAATCAGGATGCCCGATGCGGACAACACGCCTTTGGTGAAGAATTTCACCACCAAAGCCACGACAATCACAGTCAGGGCCACGGACCAATGCTTGAGCGATCCGAAGCTTTCGGCAGCCATTTGGAAATCAGCAGCGCCGCCAGCGGCATATTTGATCGCAACCGGGATCAGGTACAAACCAATCGCCAAGATAACGAGGCCAGTGATTAGCGGCGGGAAGAGCCAGCGCAGGTTTTTGATAACGGCACCAAGGCAGAAATGGATCGCGCCGCCTATGATACATGCGGTCAACGCGACGCCCATACCCATGGTTGCGGCAACGCCCGCCAGAACACCAACAAAGGCAAACGATGTGCCCTGCATAATAGGCAACCGCGCGCCAACTGGGCCGATACCTACGGTTTGAAAAACTGTCGCGATGCCCGCGAACAGCATAGCCATCTGGATCAGATAGATTTGTTCCGGACCGCCAAATGCAAAACCAGCGGCCCCGGCGACGATGATCGATGGCGTTACGTTCGAGGCGAACATCGCCAAAACATGTTGAAGCCCAAGTGGGATCGCCTGGCCTATCGGCGGCGTAACATTTGGATCAGAATAGGATGTGTCAGTCATTGTTGTCGTCCCTTCAGGGTAGGTACGCCCATCTTTTGTAGGCTTGGTTAAAACTCGACGATAAAAGGCTCATCGAAGGTATGTTCTTGTAGGTTGGTGCCGTCGCCAATGCGGTCGATGACGGCAAACAACCCCGGATCAGACAGCGGGGTCAGAACCCCGTGCCAAATGTTTTGGTGAATATTTATCGCCTGCCCAGCCTCGGTGACAAAGGCACGCGGTGTGTCCGGTATGTTGCCGGCATCAAGCGCAACGATCACCAGAAACGGGTTTTGATGCATCGGAATAAAGGCCTGTGATCCCAGAGGATGCCGCTCGACCAGATCCAATTTGTAGGGCATGTCGCGGGCCTGTGCGTGAAACAGGCTGATGCCCGCACGGCCGCCTTCAAACGACAATTCTGCACGATCATGAAACCGCCCGCAGTACCCTTGGTTGATGATTTGATCCGCGTCGCCAGCACAATCCAACACGTCCCCAAATGGCGCAAAGGCCTCGGGCGTTAGAGGGTGCGTGTGCAAGATGTGGGTCACGGCAACAAATCCTTCAGACGTATTTCGGCAATACGTTCGACTTGTGCGCAAGCCTCAGCAAACTCGGTCGCACTTTCATTGGCGATCCGCGTTTCAAATGCCCGCTTTATGGACGCCTTGCTGTGATCGCGGACAGCGATGATAAAGGGAAACCCATGTTTTTCGGTGTAGTCGGCGTTCAGCTGGATGAACCGCTCGCGTTCCTCATCGGTCAACATGTCCAGCCCTGCGCCCGCTTGTTCTGACGTGGATTCGGCGGTTAGTTTACCCGCCGCAGCCAGCTTTCCTGCAAGGTCTGGATGGGCGGTCAAAACGCCAAGACGTTCCTCGTGGCTGGCGGCGCGGAACATACGCGCCAAGGCGTTATGCAGGCCGGTGGGGCTGTCATGTGCGGGGCCAAGATCCAAGTCAAAAGCGCGTTCGGCAATCCAAGGGGAATGTTCAAAAACGCCGCCAAAGGCGGATACAAACGCCTCTTTGGTCATTTTTGACGGGCTTATTGTCTGTTGCGGTGGATGATGTTTTGCCCAATGGCGAGCGATATCGATGCGGCGGGCGAACCAGACGCCTTCATGAGATTGCGCGTAGTCCAGAAACCGCTTTAGGGCCATCACCCGGCCTGGACGCCCTACTAGGCGACAGTGCAATCCGATGGATAGCATTTTGGGCGCGCCCTCAAGCCCTTCGGCATAGAGCGCATCAAAGCTGTCTTTGAGGTAGGCAAAGAACTGGTCGCCCGAATTGAAGCCCTGCGGCGTTGCGAACCGCATGTCGTTGCAATCGAGCGTGTAAGGGACAATCAGCTGGTCCTTGCCATCAAATTGCATCCAATAGGGCAAATCATCGGCATAGCTATCGGCGATATAGTCGAACCCTTCCTTAGCGGCGAGGGCGACCGTGTTTTCCGATGCGCGGCCCGTATACCATCCCAAGGGCCGTGCGCCGGTGACTTCGGTATGCAGACGAATGGCCTCTTGCATATGGGCCTGTTCGTCTTCGGCTGGGTAATCTTTGTATTCAATCCATTTCAGGCCGTGGCTGGCAATTTCCCACCCGGCGTCACCCATGGCGCGGGTTTGGGCCGGGCTGCGCGCCAAAGCCGTTGCTACGCCATAGACGGTCAAAGGGATTTGTTTGCCGGTGAACAGTCGGTGCAGGCGCCAAAACCCGGCACGCGCGCCGTATTCATAGATCGAGTCCATATTCCAATGGCGTTGGCCCGGCCATGCCTGTGCGCCGACGATTTCTGACAGGAATGCCTCGGATGCAGCATCCCCATGATCGATATGGTTCTCGCCGCCTTCTTCGTAGTTAAGGACAATCTGGACAGCGATGCGCGCACCCCCCGGCCATTGGGGGTCCGGTGGGGTCGCGCCGTACCCCAAGAGATCTCGATTATAACGATATACCATTCTGCCCTCGGTCTTATTGTGGTGACCCTAGCCTACTTGGCTTGCATTGACTTTCAGAAGATTTTTGAAGCTCTATTTTTCAATCGCGCCTATCTGCGGGCGATCGAAAGGGCCAATAAGGGTCCACGCGTGTTCAAATGGAAAAGGAAGGCCGTCAGATGCCGGGATATTTAACCACTCATGTTTTGGACACCAACAAGGGCTGCCCCGCGCCGGGGATCAAAATTTTTCTGTATCGGGTGTCTGGCAATTCGCATCGCAAAATCGCCGAGGCCGTAACCAATGAAGATGGCCGCACGGATGCGCCGATTTTGCCAGAAGGTGACTTTAAAGTTGGAACCTACGAGTTGATTTTCTTCGCCGGAGATTACCTGCGCGAGACAGGACAGGCGACCGAAGAGCCGCTTTTCCTTGATCAGATTCCTATTCGGTTTGGCATGTCAGACCCAGAGGCGCATTACCATGTGCCGCTGCTCGTCTCGGCCCACGCTTTTTCAACGTATCGCGGTAGTTGATTTATCTGCCTTGAGGCAGGCCCGCTTTCGTCAGGAAAGCGCCCGTAGGATGTGATCGGCCATAAAGTCTATCAGCAAGCGCACTTTGGGATCTTGACGTTTCCGATGCATATAGAGGCAGGCCAGCTGAACTGGCACAGGAGGATTGTCTGGTAAAACCGGGATCAGCGCGCCTGTAGCCAGATGTTCGGCCATTTCAAATTCGGGTTTGAGGATAATGCCATGCCCGGCCAACGCCCAACTGGTCAGAACGTCTCCGTCATCTGACTCGAACGGGCCTTTCACCGAGATGCGCCGAACACCGCCGTCGATTTGCAGCGGCCATTGAAACTCTGGCGAGCCGGGGTAACGCAAGTTTAAGCAATCATGCGCGCCATTTGCCAGATCCTCGGGGCGCGATGGCTGCCCTTTGCGCGCCAAATATTCAGGCGAGGCGCATAGCAGTCGAGAACAATCCGCAATTTTGCGTATTCGCAGGGTGCTGTCTTCGGGAACCCCCAGAAAAAACGCCACGTCCAGCCCTTCAGCGGCCATATCTAGTTTGCGGTCAGATAGTCGTAGGCGGATTTCAATCAGAGGGTATTTCTCTGAAAATTTCGGCACGGCGGGTGCCACCAAACGGCGGCCAATCCCCAAAGGGGCGGCCATAAAAATCGTGCCGCGCGGACTTTGCGTGACTTCGGTCACTTCGGCTTCGGCGCGTTCGACGGCCTCAAGAACCCGGCAAGCGCCACGATAGAAAAGCAGTCCCTGTTCGGTTGGATTTAGCTGCCGCGTTGTCCGCTGGAAAAGCCGCACATTCAGGTGCTCTTCCAGTTGAGAAATACGGCTGGACGCAACTGCGGCCGAGATCCTTTGGTCCCGCGCAGCCGCCGACATCGAGCCGAGCTCGTAAACGCGGACAAAGGTTTTGATGTTTTCCAGATATGCCATGAATATTCGTAGCGTTTTTTTGAAACAGATGGGAGATTTTTTGTAATACCAGTTAAGTTAAGCAAGGGTTAGACCAAAACTAAGGGATGGAAAACCATTGGCTGGGTCACGAAAAAGGATCACTTCATATGACTGATATCCTGATTGTCTGGGATTGGATTGGGTTTGCAGTCCGGTGGCTGCATGTCATCACTGCGGTGGCCTGGATTGGATCAAGCTTCTATTTTATCGCTCTGGACCTTGGATTGCGCCGCGACGGTGACCTGAATGGCGCCGACGGCGACGAATGGCAGGTCCATGGCGGCGGCTTTTATCACATCCGAAAATATCTGGTGGCACCCGAGGCGATGCCAGAGCATCTGACGTGGTTCAAATGGGAAAGCTACACAACGTGGCTGTCTGGTGCGGCGCTTCTGATGCTGACCTATTGGGTCGGTGCCGAGCTTTTCCTACTTGATCCGAACAAAGCCAACCTATCAATTTTTGGCGGCATTCTTATTTCTGCAGGCTCTCTTACCGTTGGTTGGCTTATCTATGATCGGCTGTGTAAGTCGCCGCTTGGCGAGCAACCGACAGTCTTGATGTTGCTTCTCTTTGTCCTGCTGGTCGCAATGGGGTGGGGGTACAATCAGATCTTCACAGGTCGTGCGATGATGCTGCATTTGGGGGCCTTCACGGCCACGATAATGACCGCGAACGTCTTTTTCATTATCATGCCGAACCAGCGCATAGTGGTCGAAGACCTTAAGGCGGGCCGGACGCCAGACCCGAAATACGGTAAGATCGCCAAGCTGCGCTCGACCCATAATAATTACCTGACATTGCCGGTTGTCTTCCTGATGTTGTCCAACCACGCGCCATTGGCCTTTGCGTCCAAATATAACTGGATTATCGCAGCGTTGGTGTTCCTGATGGGTGTCACTATTCGCCATTACTTTAACTCGATGCATGCCCGCAAAGGTCAGCCGAACTGGGCTTGGGCGGTGACAGTGTTCATCTTCCTTGCCATTGCGTGGCTGTCGTCCCTTGGCCTTGATCATGACACCTATGACGAGGCTGAGGCACGTGCGCTCAGTCCGCATGAAGAACGGTTGATCAATGCAGACGGTTTTGAAGAGGTTGCCTCAATAGTCTCGGGCCGTTGCGCGATGTGCCATGCGCGTGAGCCATTCTATCCCGGCATTCGGCGCGCGCCACGCAATGTTCTGCTTGAAACCGATGCAGATATCGCCCGCGCGATGACTTCTGTGTACTTGCAGGCGGGCGTCAGTGCGGCCATGCCGCCGCCTAGCCAATCGACAATCACTGATCAAGAACGCGCGTTGCTGCGCAACTGGTATCAGAACCTGGGCGCGGGTGGCGCTTTAAGGGTCGCAGAAGCTGCTGGCGGGTAAGAATATTAGGAGTTTGATAAGCTCTGATCAGTAGAGTTGTAGGCGAATTGCAAGAATTTCCGGTCCGGGCCTCTTCGCAATGCTTCGTTCAGCTTTTCTGTGGTTCAAATGACAAAAATCGATCAAGCGCCTATCGTATCCTCTCGGCAAGTCACGCTGATCCAGCAAAGCTTTGCATTGGTCATGCAGGAAAAAGCAGAACTGGCGGAAGCTGCAAATAGGCATTTTCTTGCACTCGCGCCGAGTGCTGGACCGCTGTTTCAACAAGAAAACATTGTACCACGCGAACGGCTTTTGAATGCGCTGGCCATGATTGTGCGCAGCGTTGAAGATGTTGACGCATTTGATGCAGCGGCCAAAAAACTTGCCCTTAAACGCCTTGGAAATGGAAATGCACCAGACCATGCGCCGCTTGTCGCTAAAGCGTCGTTTCTGGCCATGAAAGATTGTCTGGGAACGCGGTTTTCCGATGAGGCTCAGATCGCATGGAAAACCGCTCTAGATAGGTTTAGCCCGCGCGTAGAAGAGTGGATGCAAAAGCTCGCAAAAGAGAATGAGACGCTTTTATCCCGAAACTGAATCGCGAATGGCTTTGATGTTTTGGCCGTAAACCTCGGAGTTTTCGACCGACCCACCACGAAACACAGCCGAGCCAGCAACCAGAACATCTGCACCCGCCTGTGAAACAAGAGGTGCTGTCTTAGGGTCAACCCCGCCGTCAATTTCGATATGAACTGGGCGGTCGCCGATCATCGCGCGCAATGTGCGGATTTTATCGGTCATATCGATGAATTTTTGTCCACCAAAGCCGGGGTTCACTGTCATGACGCAAACCAAATCGGCCAGATCCAGAACATGGGCCACGGCCTCGGCTGGGGTGCCGGGGTTTAGAGCCACGCCGGCCTTCATCCCCGCTGCACGAATTGCTTGCAGCGTCCGGTGAATATGCGGACCCGCTTCGACATGCGCGGTCAAAATATCAGCCCCAGCATCTGCATAGGCATCGATCGAGGCATCTACCGGCGCGATCATCAGATGTACATCCATGACGGTTTTTACATGTTTTCGAAACGCTTTCACAGCAGGCGGGCCAAAGGTCAGGTTCGGCACAAAATGGTTGTCCATAACATCGACATGAACCCAATCAGCGCCTTGTGCCTCAATCGCCTGAATTTCGCGCCCGAAATCGGCAAAATCTGCGGATAGGATCGAAGGGGCGATCTTAAGGCTGCGGTCAAAACTCATGGCGATACTCCAAATGGGTTAGGCTTAACTTGGCCATAGTCGGCCAATGTCCTTCGATCAACCCGTGTTCAGGCACGCATATTGGATTTAACGTCGCGCCCTAATTTCGGATGCGGGATGATCTTTGTGGAAAACCTCGAGTTTCATTCATCCGTCACAAAACCTTAGCGCGCGCGTCACATTCCCACTTCAGGGCACGGGAGGACATTCGACTTTTGGACAGGAGACCTCCCATGTCACATCGTGCCCTGCTTCTTGGCACTGCCGCAGCGCTTATCGCTGGCCCGGCTTTCGCGGATATGAATTTTAACCGCATCTCTTCTTTTCCGGTCGCGCTGAACGCGCCGGACGCTGAAGAAACGTCAGCCGAGATTATCGCGGCCAGCGATGACGGAATGACGCTGATCTACACCGATAGCCCCGCAGAAGCGTTGGGCCTGATCGATATTACCGACCCGGCCAACCCTGTCGCCGCTGGTTTGATCGAACTGGACGGCGAACCAACTTCGGTGGCTGTATCTGGCGCGGTTGCTTATGCGGGCGTGAATACGTCAGCGGATTACATCAACACTTCGGGGCACCTTCTGGCGATCGATATGGCCTCTGGTGAAACCCTTGGTGATTGTGATCTGGGCGGTCAGCCCGACAGTGTTGCAGTTTCCCCCGATGGCACGTTTGTTGCTGTCGCCATTGAAAACGAGCGCGACGAAGATCTTGGCGATGGCCGCACAGGTCAAATGCCTGCCGGGTTTGTCGACATCATTTCGATCACCGATGGCCGTTTGGATTGCGCAAGCATGATCATGGCGGATGTCACTGGTCTTGCCGATGTAGATCCAGCCGATCCTGAGCCTGAATATGTTTCGATCAATGCAGAAGGCGAGATTGTCGTCACGATGCAGGAAAACAATCACATCGTTGTTCTTAATGCAGCTGGCGACGTTCTAAGCCATTTCTCGGCAGGGTCTGTTGACCTTTACGACATTGATGTCGATGAAGAGCGCGCCTTTGTTTACAATGGCACGCAGCTTGATCGCGTCCGCGAACCTGATGCGGTCACTTGGATCGACGACACGCATTTCGCCATCGCAAACGAAGGTGACATGGATGGTGGCAGCCGCGGTTGGACCATCTTCAATCAGGACGGCACTGTCGTTTACGAAAGCAACACCAGCTTTGAGCGCGCAATCATCGAAATTGGTCATTATCCAGAGGGCCGTTCCGGCAACAAAGGTGTTGAGCCGGAATCTGTGACTTTTGGCCAGTTTGGCGACACGCCTTACGTCTTTGTTGGCGCCGAGCGCGCGTCGGTTGTGGGTGTTTACGACGTCACCGATCCCGCCGCTCCGGTGCTGGAACAACTGCTGCCCTCGGGTATCGGTCCAGAGGGTTATGTCACGATCCCAGCCCGCAATCTTTTGATTTCAGCCAATGAAGTTGACGGGCTGGAAGATGGTGCTGCACGCAGCCACGTCATGATTTTTGAATATCAGGACGCTCCTGCAACTTATCCTCAGCTTACATCTTCTGGCATGGATGAGCTGACAGGTTGGGGCGCGATCTCGGGTATGGTTGCTGACGATGAAACTGGCCTGATCTATGCGGTGAACGACAGCTACTATGCAATGCAGCCAACGATTTTTGTCATTGATCCATCGGTGGATGGCCCAAGTCAGATCATCGATGCGATCCGTGTGACGCGTGGCGGTCAACCTGCTCAACTGTTGGATATGGAAGGCATCACGCTGGACGGCGATGGCGGCTTCTGGATTGCGTCAGAGGGTCGTGCTGACCGTCTGGTTCCGCACGCGCTCTATCATGTTGGCGCAGATGGTGAGATTGAAGATTATGTAACCTTGCCTGCTGAACTGGCCGCCGTTCAGCGTCGGTTCGGGTTTGAAGGGATCACCATGATTGGTGATACGCTTTGGATGGCCGTACAGCGGTCATGGGACGACGATCCTGAAAACACTGTGAAACTTGTCGCTTATAACACTGACACCGAAGAATGGGGTGCGGTGCATTACCAGACAACAGCGCCAGATCGCGGCTGGGTTGGTCTTTCAGAAATCGTTGCCCATGGCGATTACGTCTACCTTATTGAGCGTGATAACCAGATTGGCGACCGTGCTGTAACCAAGATCGTTACCCGCGTTTCACTGGACCAAATGGTGCCCGCACCGCTTGGCGGCGACCTGCCGCTGGTAGAACAGGAACTGGTTGTTGACCTGATGCCATACCTGACCGCAACAGGCGGTTATGTTCTGGACAAGGTCGAAGGTCTTGCAATTTTTGAGGATGGCACAATGTGGATCAGCACCGATAATGACGGCGTTGATGATCATTCGGGCGAGACGATGTTCTTTGCCCTGGACCAGATGTAACCGACGCTAAATGATCAAAAAAAGGCCCCGGAAGAGCGATCTGCCGGGGCTTTTTTGTCTACAGACCCCGGTGTGGTTTCTTGTTCGGCGGGCCAATCTTTCATGCGAATTCGTATATGAATTGTTAAAATATCGGCAATTTTCGTATGAACCTTGCGCCGCTATCTCTTTCACAATTCTGATGAAAGGAGACTTGAGATGCTAGCGATGTCCTATTCGAAATATGGCGGCCCTGATGTGGTAAAGCCGATTATCATGAAACGCCCTGAGCCCGGCCCGGGAGAGGTGTTGGTTCGGGTTAAGGCCGCAGGCGTCACCACTGCGGATTGGCGGATCAGGGCCTCTGAATTTCCGGGTGGTCTGTGGTTGCTCGGGCGTTTGATGATGGGATTGTTTCGGCCAAAGCACTCTGTGCTGGGTGGCGACTTTGCTGGCGACGTGGCCGGGCTTGGCGAAGGTGTTACTAACTTTAGGCTGGGCGACCCGGTATTTGGCTTTAGCCAATTCGGCGCCCATGCCGAATATCTTGTGATGAAGGCAGATGGTGCAATTGCAAGGCGGCCTGCGGGCTTATCGGCATCTGGGGCGGCGGCTTTGCCATTTGGTGCAATCTGCGCATTGGATTTTTTGCAAAGAAAAGCTGACCTAAAGGCCGGGCAAAAAATCCTGATCCTTGGGGCCTCGGGCGGAGTTGGAAGCTATGCGGTGCAAATTGCAAAATGGCTCGGGGCCGACGTTACGGCGGTTGCCAGCGGACCGAACCGCGATTTGGTGATTGGCTTGGGCGCAGACCATTTTATTGATTACACCCACGATGATCCCGCTTCATTGCCTCAAGAATTCGACGTTGTTTTTGACACAATCGGTGCACTGAATTTTGCGCGGGCCCGGCGGATTTTGACCGCTAAGGGCCTCTTCCTTCCGCTCAATTTTGGATTGAAGGATGTTCTGCCAGCACTGCTGGCGCGAACCGGGCCACGCATGGTGCTGCATGTGAACGAGGACCGCCAAGAACAGGTCGAAGCGATTGCCGAGCTTGTCCAAAATGGGCACCTAAAACCGGTTATCGATCAAATTTATCCGTTCCGCTCAATTGCTGAGGCGTATTCCCATGTCGAGTCTCGCCGGCGACGTGGCGCGATCATATTGGACGTGGCCGATCAGATGCCGAAAGAAAAGGTGGCCTGATCTATTCAATCCCGCAGGGCCGGGCGGGGTGAGGATTGCTGAAGGCCCCCCGTGCTTGCTTTTCTGCGGGACGGTTATGCCCCAAAGCCCCTCGCGGTTCAGCCGATTATACCCATTTAGCCATATTTCGCGCCATGTTTGGCGGCGTGCACGCTTAAGGCTGCGTCATGTGCCCTCTGGATTTCTGCGATGCAGCGGGATATTGCGGTGCGAAGGGGAGCATTTGGAGGACAGTCCAATGAGCGCAACGGCCAAGAAAATGGCGCCGATGCCGGCAGATATTCTGGCACAAAAGGGCGGTACGCCGCTGGTGGTTCTAACCGCGTATACAACGCCGGTTGCCCAGCTGACCGATCCGCATTGCGACATCGTTTTGGTGGGGGACAGCGTCGGCATGGTGCTGCACGGGCTCAGCTCGACCATTGGAGTCACCATGGAGATGATGGTGATGCATGGCGCTGCGGTTAAACGCGGCCTGCAAAATGCGATGATGGTCATCGATATGCCCTTTGGCAGCTACGAAGAAAGCCCCGAGCAAGCCTTTCGTAATGCCGCAACGCTAATGCGGGAAACGGGTGCGGCGGCGGTGAAGCTGGAAGGCGGCGTCGCGATGGCCGACACCATCCGCCATCTTACATCGCGCTCTATCCCTGTTATGGCGCATATCGGTCTGACGCCTCAGGCGATCAACACGCTAGGCGGCTACAAAGTTCAGGGACGCGGCGAGGATCGCAAGCGGGTCATGGATGATGCCAAAGCTGTCGCTGAAGCAGGAGCGTTTTCAGTCGTTCTGGAAAAAGTGCCCGCCAATCTTGCGGATGAAATCACGGCAGAAATCCCGATTCCAACGATTGGTATTGGTGCCTCGGCGGGCTGTGATGGTCAGGTTCTTGTCGTTGATGACATGCTAGGGCTATTCACGGCGTTCAAACCAAAATTCGCCAAGCGATACGCGACTTTGGGCGAAGATGCTGACGCTGCGATTGCGGCCTACGCCAGCGAAGTGCGCGCGCGTACATTCCCCGCGGCCGAGCATGTCTTTGGCGACGCAATCCCGGAAAAAAAGAAATGAGAGCGCCGATTATTCGCAGCAAATCCGAGCTGCAGAACCTGACGCGCGGTTGGCGGCAGGCCGGTGAGGTTATTGGCGTTGTCCCGACAATGGGCGCGCTACATGATGGGCATCTCAGCCTTGTGGCTGCAGCGAAAGAGGGGTCAGATCGGGTGATCGTGACGATCTTCGTGAACCCTAAGCAATTCAATGATCCCAAAGATCTGGAAAACTATCCGCGGACCGAGAACGAAGATGCACGCAAGTTAGAACGCTTTGAGATCGACGCGATCTATGTTCCGGGTCCTGACCAAATCTATCCCGAAGGGTTTGACACCACGGTGTCGGTTTCGGGTGTCGCCGATGAGCTGGAAGGTGAAAAGCGCCCTGGACACTTTGATGGCGTGGCAACAGTTGTGACTAAACTATTCACTCAAACCATGGCCGAAAAAGCCTTTTTTGGCGAAAAGGATTATCAGCAATTACAGGTCGTTACGCAACTTTCCCGCGATCTGGACCTTGGGGTTGAGGTTGTTGGTTGCCCGACCATCCGCGAAGAGGACGGCCTTGCCATGTCCTCGCGCAACTTGCTTTTGTCAGACCGGGCACGGGTTCGCGCCCCTCGGTTGAATGAGGCGATGGAACGGGCGGCAGAACGGATCGTCGCAGGCGAGCCCGTCGAGACCGTTTTGGCCGAAGCACGGGCCGAAATCCTGGCGGCAGAGTTCAATGACGTCGAATATCTTGAGCTGCGCAGCATTGGCACGCTGAAACCCGTGACGGATGGCAAGCTGCCCGCGCGGCTTTTGGCGGCTGCCCCTTTGGCCGGGGTTCGCCTGATCGATAATATCGCGGTGGGCTAGGCCGTCAGCACCTGTTTCGTGGCGTCATCTGCCGGGAATAGCAATTCAATACGAAGTTCGGACAGCGCGATGTCTTCGGCGCTGCCGAATTGCGCCAGGGTCGAGAAAAAGCTGAGCTTTTGGCCGCCGACATTTAGGATTGCGGGCAGGAACGGGGGCAGGGGCCCATCAATCTGCCTGCTTTCCGGGATCATCGCGGGCAAACGCTCCATCGCGTTTTCAAGTACCGGATCACCGCCAAAATGCGCGCTTTCAAGGCGCAGGCGGGTTAAGGTATGGGCCGCAACCTCTTCCATATTTACGATGCTGGCTTGTAGATCGGGATTGCCGAGATAGGCGGCAAGCAAGTTGTCCCCTTGTGCCAAACCAACCGCCCCAAGCAGGGATTCGGCTGGCGGGTTCAGCGCGGTGAGGGTCCAGTGACGGTCGAGCGCAAAGCCGGGATACGGCGCGTGCCGGTCCAGCATCCATGCAATCGCCTCGCGCGCCGGGGTCATTTCAGCGTCCGATAGCTGCCGCCTTACGAAAGCGGGGGCAAAGCCCGCAGCAGCCAACATCTGATTTCCAATCTCTCGCGGGAGATCCAGATGGCGCGCAAGCATCATCACCATCGGCTGACTAGGTCGGGCCCGCCCAGTTTCCAAAAATGAGATATGCCGCGCCGAAACATTTGCGGTCATCGCCAGATCCAGCTGACTAAGGCGGCGTTTCTGGCGCCAAGTTTTTAGGGCCGTGCCGAATTGGGACATGCGTGCGCTCCGTTGTGATTGAGAAAGAGCATAGCAGGTTTCTGGCGCATGACCCTTACCTCTGAGGTAATTGTTTTGATGACGTCCTTTGGTGCAAACCGCCCTCAAACACGCAAAATGGAGGGCCGAGAATGGCTAGATTACAGATATTGCTGGGCGTCATGGTTGCTGGGATGCTTGCCTATACCGGCGCGGTCATATTGCGCGAAGGTATTGATTTCATTGCGCCCTTTGTGGCGGCGATCCTGTCACTGACATGGGTCGGGCAATTCACATTTGATTTTGCCTGCTACCTGATCCTTTCGGCGCTTTGGGTTATGTGGCGTCACGCGTTCTCTGCTACGGGCGTTGCGCTCGGTGCCGCCTGCGGACTTTTCGGCTTTGCGGTTTTCGCGCCTTATTTGTTGGTGATCAGCCTAAGGACGCAGACGCTGAGGGCGCTGGTTTTGGGTGGGCAACGGACATAAAACCGGCCTTGGGCAAATTCTGAGGCCGGATTATTGATGCATTGCAGGTGTCATGGCGGCACCCCTGCAGCAATCAAAAGATGCGTCTTTGCGCTCGGTAAGACAGTCGAACCAATGCGGAATCGGCGTGGATTTTGCAGCGGTCGTGCCCAGAATAGTTCCGATGATTTGCACGAAAGGTTTGAATACAGAGCGGTTTTTTGCAATCCCTACTTCTGGCTAAAGAAGTTCCTTCATCGTCAGCGCCATGACTTTGGCACTGTCCAGCATATCCTGAACACCCACCCATTCATCGGGCTGATGGGCAAGGTCCAGAATGCCGGGGCCATAAGCGATACAGTTCTTTAGCTTGCCGATCCGGTCGATGTGTTTCTGGTCATATGTGCCGGGAGAAACGACAAATTGCGCCTGCGTGTTAAGGACCTTTTCAATCGCGGCGCTCACGGTTTTGACGACGGGCGCGTCTTCTTCAGTCATGGTTGGTTGGACCTCGAAAAGATCGCGGATCTCGTAGCTGAAATTGGGCCGCGTCTTTTTGAGTTGCTCCAGAAGGGACGTGATCTCTGCTTTGACCTCAGGCAGTTTCTCTTCCATCAAAAAGCGCCGGTCCAAAACGATGCGGCAGCGATCTGCGACGCAGGCTGAGGGGAGGCCAGTATAGTCAGGATCTTGTTCCGCCTCACCCCCATGTATCGAGTTGATATTGAGCGTCGATTGCTTTGCCCCTTCGGGCACAACCGGCATTGCAGTGCGTTTTTCGGCCAATGCGGGATAAAGCACCTGTTCAATCTTTTCCAAAACGGCACCCATATGCCGGATTGCGCTATCGCCGAGAAACGGCATCGATCCGTGGGCGATGCGACCGTGTGTTTCAACTTCAGCCCACCACACACCGCGATGACCCAAACATATGCGGTCTTTGTTCAACGGTTCGGGAATGATCACATGTTGAACGCGAGCAGGGTCAAAATAGCCGTGCTCGGCCAGATACGCGACGCCGCCGAAACCGCCGGATTCTTCGTCAGCTGTGGCACTAATCTCAATAGCACCTGCATAATCGGGATAGGTGGCGATAAACGCCTCGGCCGCAATGATCGAGGCGGCAAGACCGCCCTTCATATCACACGCACCACGACCATAGATGCGCCCGTCTTTTAGCTCTCCGCCGAAAGGGTCCGTTGTCCATCCATGCCCGACTTCAACGACATCGTGGTGGCTGTTAAAATGGATGCAGTCACCGGTACTGGCCCCTTCGTGACGCGCGACAAGGTTCCAGCGGGGGTGGGTGTCGCTGTCGGCTGGGGCGCCAAAGGCGCGGATCAGTTCAGTTTTGAAACCACTTTTGGCCAGCCGCGCAGCAAGATAATCGCAAATCTCACGATAATTTCGGCCCGGCGGGTTCAGTGTGGGAATGCGGATCAGATCCTGTGTCAAGGTGATCAAATCAGATTCGCGCGCGGTGATGGCATCGGAAAGGGTCATGGCGCCACTTTGGCGAGCGGGGGATGATGCCGCAAGCCCTCGCTTGGGGCTTGGAGCGACAAGCCGAAGAGGGTAGGGAGGAAGGAGCTGTTCTTTGCACGAGGTTAGGCCGCGATGAGATGGGCCCGTTGGATTATTCTGCTTTTGATCGCCGCCATCATCGGTGCGTTCTTGCACTACACGCTGCCACAACGCGACGTGGTCCGTATTGTTGAAACGACCGAAGTTCGGCAAAGCTTTTCTTGGCGCAACCGAATGTTTTTCACGGGCGGCGACAGCGGGGCAGAGGGCAACCTAGAGCCACGCGATATTCGCTTTATCCGAACAATTCGCGAAAACGGCGCGCCATCGGTTTACCGCAATGAGGATACCGGGCTTTTTGGCTGGCCGCCCTATTTCAAGACCGGCAGTGAGGACCTGCAAACCGAGATGAGTGCGCTGGTCTCAAATGAAGAGGCGCCGCGGTGGGTTGTCGTCACGCATTATGGCTGGCGGTCAAACTGGTTGTCGATTTATCCAAATGCAGTGGCTGTACGTGAAGTCGACGGGCCGGATGTCTCTTTGTTACCTTGGCTCAATATCCTGATATTGTTCGGTGTTGTTGTGCTGCTGTTGGCGCTCTGGCGGTTATGGGAACGGTTTGAGGATCGAGTGATAGACCCGATTGTCGATTGGATTCTTGTGCGCTGGGCAAAGTTGAAAGACCGGGTTTCCGGCCGGTAACATGTTCCGCCATTGCAGTAAGAATTTGGGCGCCCCCGTTTATTCGCCGTAGGGCACCCAAATGGTTTTCACTTCGGTGGCCGCAGCCAAGAACCGTCTTCCATCCCCGTCTTGCGTGAGCCAATCCGGGTTCTTGCCGTGATTAACCCATGTGCGCTTTAGGTTTCCGGCGGCGGCGCGTTCGATCTGGGTTGAAAGGTCTGCCGAGGAAAAGCTCCACACCGCGTCGATGTCAAAGTGGCTGGCCGCAGGGTTTGCCAACTCGTGGTGTTCGCCGGTTATGATGTTTACCACGCCTGCCGGAATATCAGATGTGTCGAGAACCTGATAAAGATCCGTGGCCGATAGTGGAGCGCCCTCTGCGGCAATCACGATGATTCTGTTTCCCATAGCTATCGCTGGCGCGATCAAAGAAATTGCGCCGAGTAGCGGCGTATCTTCCGGGGCGAAGGCGGCGATAGTGCCAACAGGTTCATTCATGGCGAGCGCCACACCCCTGATCGGGACAGATTTCGCAGCGCCGTCATATTTGTCCGCCCAAGCGGCGTAGGTAAAGAGGCGGGCGATGCTCGTTTCAACCTCATCTTTGGCTGACTTTGCCGAACGACCGGTTTGGGCAGTAATCCGCGCCGCGAATTCATCGGCGCGTGCCGAAAGGTTCTCGGCCATGAAATAGAGGATTTGCGCGCGCAGGTGGCCGGTGGTTTTGCCCCAGCCAGCGGCTTTATTCGCGGCCTCAACCGCATTCCTCAGGTCCTTGCGGTTTCCAAGGCCAACATGACCCAAAAGCTTACCGCGCGGGCTAAAAACGCCGCGCGAATAGCCACCATCGGGCCGCGCTTGTTTTCCACCAATATAAAGCTTTGCGGTGCGATCGATGCCGCTGGCTTCTTCGTTTGCAGCATCATTATGCTTGGCCGGTTTCACGGATTTGGAGGCGATATCGGGTTTGAGATAGGTGGCAAGCCCTTCCCATCCGCCTTCGCGCCCAAACCCGCTTTCGCGGACGCCGCCAAATCCAGCGGCGGCATCAAAAAGGTTGGTCGCGTTAACCCAAACGACGCCCGCCACCAATTTTGGTGCGATATCGAGGGCAAGGTTCACATTCTCAGTCCAGAGCGTCGCGGCAAGGCCAAAACGGGTGTTATTGGCGATTTGCACCGCTTCGCCGGGGGTGCGGAAGGTGGTTGAAACCAAAACCGGCCCAAAGATTTCTTCCTGCATCAGCGTGGCCGACGTTGACAGGCCAGTGATCAAAGTCGGCGGGTAAAAGCAGCCCTCGGCAGGCATATCGATGGGGGCTTGATAGGTCTCTCCTTCGGTGTTGCTGGCCACCAATCGAGTGATTTGCTGGTGTTGAATCGGGTCAACAACGGCGCCGATATCGATGCATTTATCGAGCGGATTGCCCGCCCGTAAACTATCCATGCGGGCCTTTAAGCGGGTGTGGAAATCATCGGCAATGCCTTCTTGTACAAGAAGTCGTGAACCTGCGCAGCAGACCTGCCCTTGATTGAACCAGATCGCATCGACAAGCCCTTCGATGGCGCTGTCGATATCGGCGTCCTCGAAAACGATATAGGGGGATTTCCCACCGAGTTCTAACGTCAGGGCCTTCCCGCTGCCCGCCGTTGCCTCGCGGATTTTGCGGCCCACATCGGTCGATCCGGTGAAGGCGACTTTGTTAATGTCAGGATGTTCTACAAGCGCAGCGCCCGTCGCACCGTCGCCGGTGACAATATTGACGACGCCCTTAGGCAGGCCAGCTTCGATGCAAATTTCGGCAAAGAGGAGGGCAGTGAGTGACGTGTATTCGGCAGGTTTCAGCACCACAGTGTTACCTGCCGCCAGTGCGGGCGCGATTTTCCATGCGAGCATAAGCAGGGGGAAGTTCCACGGGATGACCTGGCCGCAGACGCCATGCGGCACGTGGCCCGGCATTTCAGAGCTGCGCAATTGGGCGAGGCCCGCGTGATAATAGAAATGGCGCTGCGCCAGCGGGATGTCGATGTCCCGGCTTTCACGGATCGGCTTGCCATTATCCATCGTTTCAAGCACCGCGAAAAGGCGCGCGTGTTTTTGCAAGAGCCGCGCGAGCGCATAGAGATGCCGTGCACGTTGATGATCCGACAGTTTGGACCACCGTGTGAATGCCTTGCGCGCAGCGACGGTCGCCGCGTCCACATCGGCTTCGGTGCCTTGGCTGACCTGCGCCAGCTCTTGGCCTGTGGCCGGGTTCTTGGTCGCAAAGGTATCGCCCGGCGCGGTGAAGCTGCCGCCGATGAAGTGACCGAAGCGTCCGTCATGCTTGGCAATCCAAGCGCGGGCCTCTTTATCCGATTCCGGGGCAGGGCCGTAATCCATGGTTTCGAAGATTTCGGGGATATTCATTGCTCTTCGCCTTCACTTTGGGCCAATAGCTCGGACCTCTCGCGCGCCATACGCGCTTTTTGTTGTTCTGTGGCTTTGTTCGGAAAAAAGGTTCTGGAGATCCAATCAAAAGCGATAACGGCCAGAAAGAGTGACAAAAGCCCGGACAGGACGAAAACGACCATGCCAGACAGCCCGGACGTCTTGAAATCGCCATTGGGATTGTAGTTGTGAAGCATCAATTCACCCCATCGGATGCCGGTAGGACGCTGAATATGCGCCGGTTAAATGATGTTCCAGCTGACGCTCGATATCGCCCAGTAGGGACGAGGCGCCAAAACGGAAGAGGTCAGGGCGCAGCCAGCGGTCGCCAAGCTCTTCTTTGATCAACGCCAGATATGTCAGTGCGTCTTTGGCCTTTGAAATCCCGCCGGCGGGTTTGTAGCCAATGCGGATGCCGGTGGCCTGATGATAGGCACGGATGGCGCGGATCATGGTCAGGGACACAGGCAAGGTCGCATTGACGCTTTCTTTGCCGGTCGAGGTTTTGATGAAATCGGCCCCGGCCATCATTGTGATCATTGAGGCTTTCGCGACATTGCGAAGGGTTCCCAACTCGCCCGTTGCCAAGATCGCTTTCACATGTGCGTCCCCGCAGGCCGCGCGGAATTCCTTCATCTCATCATAAAGGGCTTGCCAGTTTCCGGTAAGCACGTGGCGGCGGGATATGACGATGTCGATTTCTTCAGCGCCTGCTGCGACGCTTTCCTCGATTTCCTTAACCCGCAGATGAAACGGCGAAAGGCCCGCGGGAAATCCGGTTGACACGGCGGCAACAGGGATGCCGGACCCTTCCAATGCCTCTACTGCTGTTTCGATCATGTCGTGATAAACGCAGACGGCACCGGTGGTGAGGTTCGGCAAGCCGAGCGCCGCCAGAACTTCGGCCCGTGCTGGTTGGCGCGCCTTTGCGCAAAGGCGGCGGACACGTTGCGGCGTGTCATCGCCTGCAAGCGTGGTCAGATCAATGCATGATATCGCGCGGGCAAGCCATGCTGCTTGAAATTCCTTTTTTACCGACCGACGCCCCGGAAGGGTGGCCGCCCGGCGTTCAATCGCCGACGTATTGGCCTGCACAGACAAGGCCCAATCCAGATCAAGCGGCATACCGGGATTTCGGGTATGCGTGACCTGCGGTAGGGCGTTTGCGGTCTTTGGGCTTGTTTCAAGCGCTGTGGCGGGCATCGCGGTTCTATCCATAAAAATTTGACCAATTGGTCAGAAATAATCCTGCAACCTGCCATATTGAGGCATATCTGGCAAGATAGCTGCCCTGACCCTCTGTCGGGACGTCAGGGCAAGTGTCCGGGAAACGGCGCAATGGGACAATAGTTTATTTCAGCCGCTCCGCGCCAAGTCATTACGGCGCGGCTGCTGACAATGAAGCACTGCCTTGCAGAAATGCGTGTTCTTCGTCGAAAGTAGGGGACCTCGAATGGCGTGTTCGGTAACGTTTTGATTTGTAATCGCGGCGGATTTTCAAGGGCTAACGCAGATCGCGCGTCCGGTGGCGCCGGCAATATCAGCAAGGGAAAGAAGGCCACCTTCGCCAAGGATTTGGCGCACATGGGCGACACTTTGGTTGCCATCCACGGCCTGTTCGGCAGGTTGCACGACAATGCCCGATGTGTAGCGGGTTACACGTGTGGGCAGATAGCTTGGCGGCTGCGCCACAAGACTGCCAGAGCCATCAGGGATAAGTGTGAGGTATAAGATGACGCTGCTGCGTTGGCCGAGAGCCCATTGCGAAGAGATGAAATTGCCAAGCGAATAGGCCACCGGAACATCGCCTATCTGCTCAATCGGCTGAAGGACATGCGGATGTGTGCCGATGATGGCGGTGGCGCCCGCCTCTGCGGCGGCCCGTGCCAAACGGCGTTGATTTGCGTCGGGCGTATGGGTGTATTCAGCGCCCCAATGCGGCAACAGGATCGTGGCATCAATTTGGGGATCGGCGCTGAGGCTGCGGATCTGGGCCAAAAGCGCGGCCTCGTCGCGATAGCATTGCAATACCTGGCCGTTTGGATCGGGTTGGCCGTTCGTGGAAAAGGTGCAGGCAAGGAAGGCAATGCTGTGGCCGTTTGCTTCGGCGACGTGATACCACGGCGCGTTTGGCGCGCTTCGGGGGCGAACGCCGGTATGGCCAAGACCGGCGGCGTTTACATTGGCGATGGTACGGTCCAGCCCAAGCGGGCCGCGGTCCAAGGCGTGATTATTAGCCAGTTGCAGGATATCGACGCCCGCGCCGTCCAGCGCGGTGATCAAAGAGGGGTGGTAGTTGAAGGTTGGATACCCGGAATAGACGCGCCCATCAAAAAGGCCAGCGCCGGCCACACCATCGCGCCCGCCGGGCAGCACATCTTGGGCGGCAGGACCTTCGAGATTGGCAATAGTAAGATCTGAGAGCGCCAAATATGGCGCGACATGCGTAAATTGCGCGGCATATCCTCTGGGTTGTTGGGCGGCATCCTCTTGTAAAAGCACATGCATCAGAACGTCGCCAGTGGCGGCGATGGTCACCGAGCCGGGCGCAAAAAGATCAGGTGCATTTGCGTTCGGGGCGATGCACGCGGCGCTTGTCCCGGTTGGCGTGCCGTCGGCTGACACGCCGTTAGCAAGGCCGCAGCAAGAGCGAGAGTGGCGCGGGCAAAGGTCAACGCGGGGGGCCTTTCAGAATGTCCTGAAGCGCAGTAGGCGGTCTCAACGCCCGGGTTGTCAATGTTACGTGCCCTATCAGGCCTTGCCCCGGCGCGCGGTTCTAGCGATGAAAGGAGGACGAATTTTTCTAAAGGAACGGCACATGGCGAAACTGGCATTTCTTGGGCTTGGCGTAATGGGATTTCCGATGGCAGGTCATTTGCAGGCCGCAGGCCATGATGTCTGCGTTTTTAATCGGACAAGTGTCAAGGCCGAAGCCTGGGCAGCGCAGCATGGCGGGCGCTCTGCCCCAACACCCCGTCTCGCCGTTGAGGGCGCGGATCTGGTGATGGTGTGTGTGGGCAATGACAATGACCTACGTTCGGTTATTCTGGGTGAAGATGGCGCGTTTGCTGGAATGACCTCGGGCGCGGGCATTGTCGATCATACAACAGTGTCGGCTGAGGTCAGTCGCGAGCTTGCCTCAATTGGTGCGGCTCAGGGCGTTTCCTGGGTTGATGCGCCCGTTTCAGGTGGGCAAGCAGGCGCCGAAAATGGGCAACTTGCCATCATGTGTGGCGGGGCTGAGGCCGATTTCGCCAAAGCCGAGCCGGTGATGGCGGCCTACGCAAAAGCCACGAAACGCTTTGGCGAGGTTGGGGCAGGTCAGCTGACCAAGATGGTCAATCAAATCTGCATCGCGGGGTTGGTCCAAGGCATGTCAGAAGCGATTTTCTTTGCGATGGAGGCAGGCCTTGATGCCAAAGATGTGGCTGGGCTTGTGTCCCAAGGGGCAGGAGGAAGCTGGCAATTGGCAAATCGGGCCGGGACCATGGTGGATAATGAGTTTGATCACGGGTTTGCCGTCGATTGGATGCGCAAGGATCTGGGCATTGCCTTGCAACAGGCCGGGGATATGGGTGTGAGCCTGCCTGTAACGGCTTTGGTCGATCAGTTTTATGGCGAAGTGCAACAGATGGGCGGTGGGCGTTGGGATACGTCGAGCCTGATCCAGCGTTTTCGCAAGATGAAGGGCCAAGAGGTTTAGAGTGCACGCCGCTTTCGCTGGCGCGCGGTGGGGCGCCCGGTCTCACCCTTCCTGGCGGAAGGGATCGCCCGGGTGCGGCCGGGCCTTTGAGGGCCGACGGGCCCAGCATCCAGTGTTCGGAAGGGGCCAGTTTGGGAATTGATCTGGGCGAAGTATGGCAAGAGGGGTGGCACGGTTTTGATACCGTGATTGACGTGCGTGCGCCTGCTGAATTTGCCGAGGATCACTTGCCTGGCGCGGTATCAATGCCGGTCTTGTCTGATGACGAGCGCGCGCGTGTTGGCACGGTTTATACGCAAGACAGCCCGTTTACGGCGCGAAAAATTGGTGCGGCTCTCGTTGCAAAAAATGCGGCGGCTCATATTGAGAGCCACTTACTGGACAAGCCCGGCGCGTGGCGACCTTTGGTCTACTGCTGGCGCGGCGGGCAAAGATCGGGCTCATTTGCAACCATCTTGCAGCAAATCGGATGGCGCGTTGAGGTGTTGGAAGGTGGATATCGCAGCTACAGGCGCGGCGTCGTGGCGGCGCTTTATGATGAGAACTTGCCTTTTCGGATGCTGAGGCTTGATGGCCTGACAGGAACCGGGAAGACAGCCGTTTTGGGGCAATTGGCCGTGCGCGGTCATCAGGTGTTAGATCTAGAGGCGCTTGCTGGGCATCGCGGATCTGCTCTGGGCGCGATGGAAGGCGATCAGCCGGCGCAAAAGGGATTTGAAAGCAATGTAATGGCCCGGTTGGCCGAATTCGATCCGGGCCACATCGTGTTGGTCGAGGCAGAGTCGTCGCGAATAGGTGAGATCCGGTTGCCAACGTCTTTATGGGCGGCGATGCGCGCTGCGCCGAAGATCGAAATAACGGCGGCGCCTGAAAGTCGCTCAGAATATTTAGCGGCGGAATATGCGGACCTCTATGCCGATCCTGACCGCCTTTTGGATGACTTGGAATTGCTTCGAGCGCATGTCGGTGGTGCGGCCATTGCCTTTTATCAAGAATTGGCGGCGGCGCGGGATTGGCGTGGATTGGCGCTTGATTTGATCCAACGTCACTACGACCCGGCCTATCTACGGGCACGTCGCAAGGACAGCGCACCGGTTGCTGCGAAGTTTGAGGCGCGGGATTTGCGCGAGGGTGGGCTTGCGGATGTAGCAGATCAAATTGACCGCCATTTACGCGCGGAGGAGACGCGGAGGCCCTGATTTGACTTCGCCAATAATGGCTGCATTCGCGCCTGCCTGCCGTAGGGCAGCCAGAGTTGCATCGGCAGTCGCGCTTGGGATCGATGCAAGGAGGCCGCCTGCGGTTTGCGGGTCATAGGCGAGGCGCGCGCATGGGCTGTCTGCGAGGTCCGAAATGCCTTTCAGCGCTGCGATATTCGCGGGTGCCAGGGTTGAGGCATGGCCTTTCTCTAAAAGACGAAGCGCGCCCGGAAGTGCGGGTAAGGCATTGAGGTCGAGTTGGGCGGCAACATTTGACGCCCTGCAGATATTCATCAAATGCCCCGCTAGGCCAAAGCCCGTGACGTCGGTCATGGCAGTTGCGATCGGCGCGAGGATGCGGGCGGCCGCTGTTTGATCAGTTTGCATTGCTGCCCATGCAGCAGCGGACGTTTCGCCATCGGCGGCAAGCTGCATTTCGGCAGATAGGATCACGCCTGTGCCAAGCGGCTTGGTCAGGACTAGCGTCTCGCCGGGCTGTGCGCCTTCAAGGGTAATAAGGGTGTCTTCGGCAAGGCCAGTGACGGTGAAGCCGATGGTCAGCTCGGCCCCCATCGATGTGTGACCCCCGACGATACTGGCGCCTGTCTTTTCGAACACGCTTGAGGCTTCGGCCATGATTTCGGCGAGCCAGCGTGATTGAAGTCTATCAGAAAGGCGGGGCAGGATGATGGTTGCAGTGGCGGCTTGCGGGTCGGCGCCCATTGCCCAGATGTCGCCAAGTGCGTGAATTGCAGCAATACGAGCCAGCAAGCCGGGATCTTCTGTAAAGCCCCGTAGATGATCAGTTGTCAGGACCTGCATCGCGCCGCCAGTTTTCAGGATGGCAGCGTCATCGCCGGGTTGGCTAAGGATTGAATCGGATTTTGGGGCGGGCAGTGACCGCAATGCGACGCTCAAAGCATCAGAGCCAATTTTTGCGCCGCACCCTCCGCAAAGAGGTTGTGAGCCAAGCGCGGTGGCTAAGTCCGCGGCATGGTCTTGTGGCAAAATCGGAACCGCCATAGGAGAGAGGTCTTTGAATTGCTTCATAAATTTCTGATCGATGCTGTCTTTTAACTTCCAAAGGGCGAGGCCGGTCAGCACAATGCCGGCTTTTTCCGCCAAGGCGCGCCTGTCGCCGAGAGATACAAGCTTGAGGTAATCTTTCTGAGGATGAAACTCTTTTATAAGATCTAAGCGTCCTTGCGCCACCGCACGCAAGTTTGCGGTAAGAACAGGTGCAGCGCGGACCGCAAACACTCCGGCCTTTGGGCGCGGATCATGCGAAAGGTGCGCGCAATCTCCAACTGCGAAAATGGTAGGATCGGCAGGGCTTTGTAGGGTTGGGCCAACAGTAAGATAGCCGTTCTCATGCGGCAGGCCTTGCCGGGCTAGCCAAGCATGAGGACGCGCGCCTGCTGCGCCAATGGTAAAGGCCGCGGGAATGGATTGACCATCAGAAAGCGTTACGGAGGAGGCAGTAATTGCGGTGATATCTGCGCCGCTGAACAAGGCGATGCCTTGACGTGATAGCGCGTCAATCAGCCGAGTGCGGGCCTTGGCTTTGGTATCTGACAGGATCTCGCGCCGATCAATCAAGCTCACGGGGTGGGACGGTCCAAGACGGTGGCGGGCCGCCATAGCAAGTTCAACGCCTGCAATGCCGCCTCCGACAATGGCGACGGGGCCGCCGCCTGCGCCTGCAAAACTCTGCCATTTGGCGGCAAAGCGATCCAAGGGTTTTGCGGCACTGCCATAGTCGCTAAATCCCGGTAAGCTTGGCATGTCGGAATGCACGCCGATATCTATGGACAGAAAATCATACCCGATAGGTGCGCGGTCCGGCACGGACACGGTTTTTGCAAGGGTGTCTATCGCGGTAGCAGGGCTAAGGATAATGCGCGCGCCCGCAAAGCGTGAAAGCTGTACCAGATCGATAAGAAGATCGTCGCTTTCGTAATGACCTGCGATGTGGCCGGGCAACATGCCGGAATAGGCCGCGGTTGGCGTGGGCGTGATGAGCGTCAAGCGTATGCCGGGCAAAGGTGCCTTCGCCCAAGATTTCAAGACAAGTGCATGGGTATGACCGCCGCCGATCAGCACAATATCGGCTGTAATCGGGAAATTGGGGGTCATCTACGCGCTCCTAAGGCTTTGCTTTTTAACTCATAGCTTGCCTTTGGCCACGGCGCGAGAGGAGCATCATAACATTGAAGTGTATTTCGGGGTCGCCAGGGCGACCCTATAAAGTTTCGAACAGCACTTCCGGGTAGGTAACATGCGACAAATACAGTCCATGTGGCGGTGATACGGGTCCACATGCGGCACGATCTGTTGCTTCTAGCGCCGTTTTTACATCTTCTGGCTGCAAGCTCCCGGCGCCCACGCGCTCCAACGTTCCAACGATCGAGCGCACTTGATTGTGTAAAAAAGATCTGGCCCGCAAAAAGATGCGGAACTCTTGGCCGTGAAGGCAAGGAACTTCGGTGATTGTTATTTCATCCAGAGTTTTCACCGGGCTTTTAGCCTGACAGATCGTGGCGCGGAATGTTGTGAAATCATGAGTGCCGATAAGGTGCTTTGCACCTTCACGCATCGCCTCGATATCCAGTCGGTTTTTGACGTTCCATGCTTGCCGTGCCTCATGGGTCAAAGGCGCGCGGCGGCTGATGAGGCGAAAGATGTAATGGCGCTCAAGGGCACTAAACCGGGCGTGCCACGTGTCCGGCACTTGTTGAATTTCCAAGATGGCCACTGGATTTGGACGTAGATGGAAGTTCAGGGCCTCTGATAATCGAAACGGAGTCCAGTTTTGTGCCATGTCGCAATGCGCAACCTGACCTAAGGCATGAACCCCCGCGTCGGTCCGGCCCGCTGCGCCAATGGTGGGGACGTTTTGCTCCAACTTTGCCAGCGCAGCCTCGATCGCCCCTTGCACAGAAGGGACGTTGAGTTGCTTTTGCCAACCGGCAAACGGCCCTCCGTCATATTCTATTTTCATGGCATAGCGCGGCATGGGCGCCTGCTAAAGGAAACTGACGCAAAGGGCAATCGCCCCTGTAAACTGGTGCGATGAATGCCTATTCTCTGAACACGTATTTTTGAGGCAGGTGGATTTCCTTTGGTCATTGGCAGGGTCGCAGACACGATTGGGCGCAGCGTTGAAAGCGCGCGCGACTCGGTATCAGAAACGTTTTTCGAGCCAGTCATCCGGCTGGGCGTTACAGGTTTGGCGCGGGCGGGCAAGACGGTATTCATCACCTCATTGGTCGCCAACCTTTTAGACCGCGGACGCATGCCGGGGCTTTTGGCGGCGTCGGGGGGGCGAATAGAAGCGGCGTTCTTGCAGCCGCAGCCCGATGATACGGTCCCTCGATTTGATTACGAGGCGCATCTGGCAGCCCTGACAGGGCAAGCGCCGCATTGGCCCGAAAGCACGCGGATGATTTCCGAGCTGCGCCTTTCACTGCGGGTGCGGCCATCTGGGTTGCTATCGGGATTATCCGGACCGCGCACCGTGCATATCGATATTGTGGATTATCCCGGTGAATGGCTGCTTGATCTGGGTCTGCTTGAACAAAGCTATGCAGAGTGGAGCGCCGAGGCATTGGCGCGCGTCGAAACACGTGACATGGCGGCGGCCTATCGGGAATTGGTTGGCCAAACCGATGGGGCCGATCCACTGGATGAGCCAAAAGCCCAAGAATTGGCGCGGGTCTTTACCGCCTATCTGAACGCCGCGCGCGATGCCGGGTTTTCCGATTGCACGCCGGGGCGGTTCCTGCTGCCCGGCGATTTGGCCGGCAGTCCGGCCCTGACCTTTGCTCCCTTGCCCCCGGCGGATGCTCGGCGCGGGTCCTTGGGCCGCGAGATGGAGCGGCGGTTTGAGGCCTATAAGGCCCGCGTTGTGAAACCTTTCTTTCGAGACCATTTTGCACGGATCGACCGGCAAGTGGTGCTGGTTGACGCCCTTGAAGCGATCCATTCAGGGCCCGCGGCCGTTGAGGATTTACGTCAGGCGATGTCTGGTATTCTGACGGCGTTCCGGCCAGGCCGAAACTCGTTTCTCACGTCGCTCTTGATGGGCAAACGCGTCGAAAAGATCCTCTTTGCAGCCACAAAATCGGACCATCTTCACCACTCACAACATGGCCGGATGACTGCGATCATGGAGGCGCTTTTGCGCGATGCCCGGGACCGCGCTGATTTTGCGGGGGCGCGCACCGAAGCCATGGCCATCGCCGCCTTGCGTGCAACCGTGGAAGAGACACGGCAACATAAAGGGCAAAGCCTTGATCTGGTGCGCGGGACGCTGCTGGACACTGGAAAACAGGCGGCCTTCCATCCCGGTGAGTTGCCCCAAGACCCCGCGCATTTGCTGGCCCCGGCCCGCAAGGGCGAAACGCGCTGGCTGGATGGGGACTATCAGGTGATGCATTTCGCACCTGCCGCGCTGACCCTAAAACCGGGCGAAGGACCGCCCCATATCAGGCTGGACAGGGCAGCTGAATTTTTGCTGGGAGACAAGTTATGAGCGCGAAAAGCTTTGAGTTACGTCCAGCGACAGCTGAGGACGCGGATGCGTTTGGGCGGATCAAGCATCAGTGGTCGACGGCCGCGCCTTGGATGCCTGATTTGCACGAAATGGCCGGAACGCAGCGGTTTGCGGCGCGGGTCATTCGTGAAGAACGTGTGTTCACCGATATGGCCGGTCGGGGATTTGTCGCTATTGATGGCGACGAGGTCTCGCAGCTTTACGTTGATGCATCCGCGCGCGGGCAAGGGCTGGGCGCCGCGCTACTGGACAAAGCCAAAGAAGGCGCGGACCGGCTCGAGCTGTGGTGCTTTCAGGCCAATATAGATGCGCAGCGGTTTTATCACACGCACGGATTTACCGAGTTGCGGCGCACGGATGGGCAAAGCAACGACGAAAAATTGCCGGATATCCGGATGGGATGGGCGCGACATGACTGACCGAAACGGCCCTGTGCTGATCGAATTAGACGATGCGCCAACCCAAGGACCCGGCGCCGCGCCGCCTGTGCCCGATGACGGTTTGCCAATGCCCACCGGTGAAGCGATGCAAACCGTGGCGCGATTGGCCGCGCGGCGTGGATCATGGATCGGGCGGGTGTTCTGGAGCGCCGCCTTAGGGCTGGTTGGCTTCGTTGCGTCACTGGCTGCGTGGAATTTTGTGACCGGCCTTTTGGCGGCAAACCCGGTGCTGGGCTATATCGCGACCGGGTTGATTGGCCTTGTTCTTTTGACACTTCTGATCATCGCCCTGCGCGAAGCGGCCTCGTTTTTTCGGCTTGGCCGGCTTGATGCCTATCGCCGCCGCGCCGAGGCGGCCTTGACGACTGGGGATCTGAACCGGGCACGCGCCGTGTCAAAGGATCTGTCGCGGCTCTATGCAAACAGGCCGGATCTGAAATGGCATCGCGGCCGCTTGGCCGAACGCGAGAGTGAGCTTTTTGATGCCGATGCCGTTTTGCATCTGACCGAGGATGAATTGCTTGTGCCGCTTGACGCATTGGCCCGCGCCGAAGTTGAGGCCGCCGCCCGGCAAGTGGCCACAGTAACGGCCTTGGTGCCGCTGGCTTTGGCCGATATTTTCACCGCGTTGACCGCGAATTTGCGCATGATCCGCCGGATCGCCGAGATCTATGGCGGGCGCGCTGGTACGCTTGGTGCGTGGCGTCTGACGCGCGCGGTGCTGACCCATTTGGTTGCTACCGGCGCGGTTGCCGTGGGCGATGACCTTTTAGATAGTTTCATTGGTGGCGGAATATTGGGGAAAATTTCACGTCGCTTTGGTGAGGGCGTGGTGAATGGCGCGCTGACCGCCCGAGTTGGGGCGGCCGCGATGGAGGTGTGCCGGCCGATGCCCTTTCGGGCAGAAACCCGCGTATCGACCTCATCTATGGTGCGGCGTGCCCTGACGGGGCTTTTTGGTAGCAAAACATGACGCAAGACCGCCCCGCGCTCGGTATCCTTATGATGCTGGGGTTTTGCGTGTTCATTCCGTTTAGCGATGCGCTTGGCAAATACATGGGCGGGGATATCCCGATTGTTCAGCTGATCCTTGTGCGGTTTGTCGCGCAAATCGTGCTGCTCGTTCCCGCAGCTTGGGCTATGGGGCAGAGCCTGCAAGTGAACCAGCGGATTTTTCTGCTAACCGGATTGCGCGCGATTTTACAGATTTTTGGCATCGGGTTTATGTTCACGTCGCTGCTGTATCTTGATCTGGCGGATGCGGTGGCCATCGCCTTTGTGATGCCCTTTATCATGCTGATCCTTGGGTATTTCGTATTGGGTGAAGAAGTGGGAAGCCGCCGGATCGCAGCCTGCGCGGTGGGCTTTATCGGCACGATGATGGTGATCCAACCCAGCTTTGCTGAGGTTGGCTGGCCCGCGCTTTTGCCGCTTTCAGTGGCGTTGATCTTCGCGCTGTTCATGCTGATCACGCGGCAGATCGCGCAAGAGGCTGATCCGGTCGTTTTGCAAGCGCTTGGCAGTCTGATTGGAACGCCGATCCTGCTGCTGGGCATCGCGATGCTTGCGCCATTGGGCGAGTTCAACCTGAGCCTAATCGTGCCCGAAGCGCGGTTCTTTTGGCTTTTGGTTGTGTTCGGAGCCGTCGGAACGTTTGCCCATCTGTTGATGACGTGGTCACTGAAATACGCGCCATCAGCGACTTTGGCACCAATGCAGTACCTCGAGATCCCAATGGCCGCCCTGATCGGTTGGTTCTTTTTCCGCGAGTTTCCGAATGGGCTGGCTCTTGCGGGCATTTGCCTGACGATCGCCGCCGGTCTCTACATCATTTTTCGCGAGCAACGTTTGGCGCGCGCGGGGTCAATGCAGGCATAGGCGGCACAAGGTCACCGCAGACCAGCTGCGTCAGGATTCGCGTTATTGGCCACGTGCGGGCCAGCGGCGCGAGGATATAATCGCGCAAGAGCGGCAGGGTGCGGCTGTCGGATTGATATTGCGGAGTAAAGGCCGCTGACATGGTCTGATAGGCGCGGATATGCCATGCGCGGGTTCCGGCGAAAACGCGCAGAGCCTCATCCAATGAGAATTGGTCCAACGCCAAAGCAAGCGCCGCCGCATCCAGAAGCGCCATATTGGCCCCTTGGCCCAGTTGCGGGCTGGCGCGATGCGCGGCGTCACCTATATGCGCGATGCCGGTGCCATAGGGGCGCAAAAGGCTGCCATGGGTGTAGCTGGCGAAGGTGAAATCGTCATGGCTGGTGACCCAACCCAAAAAGGGTTCAAATGCGGGCCAAAGCTGGATCGCTTCGGCGCGCCACGCGTCAAAATCCTGGGCGAGCCATGTCTGATGCGCGGCCACGGGAAGGGAGTAGAAAATCGCGGCCAGCTTTTGGCCCGGCGTGTTCGGCATCTCGCCCACCGGCAAAATCCCCAACATCTTATCAGCGCGGCGATAGCGTTGGGACAGGCGGTTTTGCGGAAGATTTGTGTCTTCAGGCCAAGGCACCGTCGCCCAGACCGCGCCATAGGGAAGATCACGGCCTTTGAGCGGCGATAAGGGCGAGCCGGCCCCGGCGGCATCTATGATCAGGTCAAAGGGGCCGTGCTGCGCGGTTTCGCAGATGATGTCTTGGCCAGAACGGCCCACCACTTTGTGGTTGGCATGCAGATGCGCGCCAGATGCCATCGCTGCATCATGGATCACTTTGAATAGGGCTGCGCGGTGAATGCCAAGGCCCTTGCGGTCCGCACTGGCGCCGTAATTCACGTCCAAAACAACGCGGCCCGAGCGGGCCTCATGCCCCAACATCGAGGAAATGGGGGCGCCCAGCCTCCGGGCGGGATCGCCCGCGCCGAAACGGTCCAAGACGTTTAGGCCAACCGGCTGGATCACCAGACCCGAGCCAACCGGGCGCGGGCGGTCGAATTGGTCAAACACATGAACGTCATGACCCGCCTGCGCCAACAGCGCGGCGGCGGTTAATCCGCCGATACCGGCGCCAGCTATGCCAATTGTCATTCCCATCGGCTGTTGCTTTGTCTGATCAGTTGCAAAATGTCCATATGGGCGGGAGGGCCGTTACCGCAAATTCGGAATGCCGCCCGGCAGATTGTCTTTTTCCACAACACCTGCCCGCAAACTGCGCCCGATTTTATGGGCCAGCGCCGACCATTTTCGGGCCGTTTCAGGAGGCAATTCGGCCGCAAGCGTCGTATCAAACAGCTTTAGCCAAGGTTCAAACATTCCGGGCCGGACGTTCCCAGCCTTCAAATGAACCTGCATGGGGTTGCCGTCATAACTGCGTTCCCGAAGGATGGCATTGGCCCAGAAATCAGCGATCTTGGCCTCATGGGATGTCCAATCCGAAACATGGGCGGCAAAGATTGGGCCCAACACCGAATGATCCCGCACGCCAGCGTAAAACCGGGCGACGACATGCTCGATCTCGGGGCGGGAAATATCGAAAAGGGGGAGGGGTTTTGTCATGCATTCAAAGTGACGGCCTTGCGGTGGAAATACCAGAGGCAAGATCGCCGCGCATCGCCTCTGGACGCCCCCGGCGCGCAAGCCTATAACGCGGCCATGACCCGCCCATTTGCGTGCATCATTATTCGAATTATCAACCCGGCTCTCTAAAAACGTGAGACGCCGGGACAAGGTGCTTGAGAAATCGCGCCGCCCTGATAAGCCCTATCCAACAAATACGACCTTCAAGGACACGAAGATATGTGCGCCGATACGCCTGCTGATAGCCCCGACTACAAGTCGACACTGAACCTGCCCAAAACCGATTTCCCAATGCGCGCTGGCCTGCCCAAGCGCGAGCCCGATTGGCTGGCCCGTTGGGAAAAGATTGGCGTTTATGACCAATTGCGTGAAAACAAGGATGGCCGCAAACCCTTCGTTCTGCATGACGGACCGCCCTATGCGAATGGTCACCTTCATATCGGTCACGCGCTGAACAAGACGATCAAAGACATGATTGTCCGCAGCCATCAGATGATGGGCTTCGACAGCCGCTACGTTCCGGGTTGGGATTGTCACGGGTTGCCGATCGAATGGAAGATCGAAGAGCAGTATCGCAAAAAGGGCAAAAACAAAGACGCGGTGGATATCATCGATTTCCGTCAGGAATGCCGCAAGTTCGCCGAAGGTTGGGTCGATATCCAGCGCGAGGAATTCAAACGCCTCGGCATCACCGGCAACTGGGCCGATCCGTACCTGACAATGAATTACCACGCCGAGCGGGTGATTGCCGAGGAATTCATGAAGTTCCTGATGAACGGCACGCTCTATCAAGGCTCGAAACCTGTGATGTGGTCGCCCATCGAGCAGACGGCTCTGGCCGAGGCCGAGGTCGAATACCACGACAAGGAAAGCTTCACGATTTGGGTGAAGTTTAAGGTGTCTGATTGTGCTCTAAGCGAGGTGAGAAGGATTGCACTCACCCCCGAGAAATTTAAAGAACGGGAGAGCCAGGTCGCCAATGCATCGGTCGTAATCTGGACTACAACGCCATGGACGATTCCGTCGAACAAAGCTGTCGTCTATTCCGATACAATCTCTTACGGGCTGTATCGAGTATCTGAATCAACAAGCGACTACAATTCTGTTGGTGATTACCTAATTTTTGCAAACAAGCTCAAAGCTGACATCGAAGCCAAAGGACGGATCGAATGTGAGCGCATTGCGGATCTTGAGTCGAGCGAATTGGCTTCAATGTCGCTGCAGCATCCACTTGCAGGCACTGAAGGCTCAAACGGCGAATGGGACGATCTGCGCGATTTCCGCGCTGCTGACTTTGTGACTGACGAAGAGGGCACCGGCTTCGTCCACTGCGCGCCGTCTCACGGGATGGAGGAATATGAGCTCTATCGTGACCTGAACATGCTCGATCAGGTCATCACCTATAACGTCATGGATGACGGATCTTTCCGCAAAGATCTGCCATTCTTTGGTGGCAGCTACATCCTGAGCCGTAAGGGCGGCGAAGGCGATGCCAATAAAAAGGTAATCGATAAGCTGGTTGAGGTTGGCGGGCTTCTGGCGCGTGGCAAGATCAAGCACAGCTACCCGCATAGCTGGCGCTCTAAGGCTCCTGTCATCTACCGCAACACGCCACAATGGTTTGCCGCTGTCGATAAGGCCGTCGGTGACGGGCAAGACACGCATGGCAAAACCATTCGTGAACGCGCCCTGACCTCAATCGATGAGCTGGTGAAATGGACCCCGCAAACGGGTCGTAACCGTCTTTACTCGATGATTGAAAGCCGCCCGGATTGGGTCCTGTCGCGCCAACGCGCATGGGGTGTGCCGCTGACCTGCTTTACCCGCAAAGGTGTTTTGCCAACTGATCCCACGTTCTTGTTGCGCAACGACGCCGTCAATGCGCGCGTCGCTGAGGCGTTTGAAACAGAAGGCGCGGATTGCTGGTACAAAGAGGGCGCGAAAGAGCGGTTCCTTGATGGTTTGGAAAACCCCGAAGAGTTCGATCAGGTCTTTGATATCTTGGATGTCTGGTTCGATTCCGGCTCCACGCACGCGTTTGTGTTGCGCGACCGCGAAGATGGCACCGAAGACGGTATCGCGGATGTCTATATGGAAGGCACCGACCAGCATCGCGGCTGGTTCCATTCCTCGCTCTTGCAAGCCTGTGGCACGCTTGGCCGCGCGCCTTATCGTAACGTTGTAACGCACGGGTTCACGCTGGATGAAAAGGGCATGAAGATGTCCAAATCGCTCGGCAATACCATCGTGCCCGAGACGATTGTGAAGCAATACGGTGCCGATATCTTGCGTCTTTGGGTGGCCCAGACCGACTACACCAATGACCAGCGGATTGGCCCTGAAATCCTGAAAGGCACCGCCGACAGCTATCGCCGATTGCGCAATACGATGCGGTTTATGCTAGGCTCGCTTGATGGGTTTGACGCCGCGAATGCCGTTGATCCCGCCGACATGCCCGAGCTTGAGCGCCTTATGCTGCACCGCCTGGCTGAGCTCGACCATACCGTCCGCGAAGGCTATGCCAGCTTTGACTTCCAAGGTGTATTCCAAGCGCTGTTTAACTTCGCGACGACCGATCTGTCGGCCTTCTACTTCGATATTCGCAAGGACGTTCTTTATTGCGATGGCGATACGGTGGCGCGCCGGTCTGCTCAAACCGTGTTGGATATCCTGTTTCATCGCCTGACCAAATGGCTGGCGCCAATTCTGGTTTTCACCATGGAAGAAGTCTGGCTTGAGCGCTTCCCCGGCGACGAAAACTCGGTCCATCTGACCGACTTCCCCGAAACGCCTGCTGATTGGCTGGACCAGCCGCTGGCTGATAAATGGGCCAAACTGCGCCGTGTCCGCCGGGTTGTGACGGCTGCGTTGGAAATCCAGCGGCGGGAAAAGGTTATTGGTGCTTCACTTGAGGCCGCCCCCGTCGTGCATGTTCGTGATGAGGAGGCCTTAGCAGCCCTCAAAACGGTTGAGTTCGCCGATATCGTGATCACGTCGGATGTTGTCCTGACGGGCGATCCACTGCCGGATGAAGCCTTCCGCATGCCAGAAATTGACGGCGTTGGAGTGGTCTTCGAAAAAGCAGATGGCGAGAAATGCCAGCGTTGCTGGAAGATCTTGCCAGATGTGGGCAGCCATACCCATGAAGGTGTTTGCGGGCGCTGTGATGCGGCCCTTGGGTCTTAAGTAAAGACCCGTTTCCGCGCGCCTGCCAGCTGCAGGCGCGCGGATCGCTGCGCGCAGTGCAGCCACACCCCTTAATCCAAATAGCGCCTGAGTTGATCTGGATCGGCAGCGGCCCCCCAGCCTAGCGCAAATTGCGCGCGGCCTGTCGGTGTGTCGACCCATGTCACTGAATAGCCGCGCAAAGACGTGCCATAAAGCCCGGCGGGAACCGTATAGGGCTCGGAAACGACAACTGTGCCATTTGCATCGCGGCAGGTCAGCGAGCCTTGCCCGGAGCGATCTAATTGCCGCTCCATCGGTAAGGTGCACGACCCCAACGGGCCCGCGATCTGTGTCAGGCTGCTAAACTCGAAATCCACCGACGTTCGGCCTGAAAGCCGCCATTCGCTGCCATCGGAAAAGCGCATAACACCCGCTGCGTGAAAAGACAGCGCGTTGGAACAGGCCGCAACCGCAATGGCGAGGGCCGCGATAAAGAAAGCTCGATTTAGGGTCATGAACGCCTCTTGGATTTTCTAGAACATTGCGCGGGAAAGGCCCGGGTGTGCAATGCGCCAGAGGGTGGCTTTGGCAAAGCGGCAAGGTCCTGCGCGTAAGCTATGTGCAAAATCGCACGACAGAATAGGTTCTTTATTGAATCGGTGCGCTCTATATATGCGTTAACACATGGATCATACGCTTAGCGACGAGGACCAAAGATGACCGATGAAAACGCCTATACCCCACCCAAAGTTTGGCAGTGGGAGCAAGAAAACGGCGGCGAATTTGCCTCGACCAACCGGCCTATTGCAGGGCCAACGCATGTAAAAGAGTTGCCCGTGGGCGACCATCCCTTCCAGCTTTATTCGCTGGCCACACCAAATGGCGTGAAAGTGAACGTCATGTTCGAAGAGCTTTTGGCGGCAGGCCATGGCGCCGAATATGATGCGTGGCTGATCCGCATTGGCAAAGGTGACCAATTTGGCTCGGGCTTTGTGGACGTGAACCCAAACTCCAAAATTCCGGCTTTGATGGATCATACTGGTGACAAGCCGGTCCGCATTTTCGAATCCGGCGCCATCCTGTTGCATCTTGCCGAAAAGTTTGACGCGTTTCTTGGCACGCCTGAAGAGCGCCCCGAGATGCTGTCTTGGCTGTTTTGGCAAATGGGCTCGGCCCCATATCTGGGCGGAGGCTTTGGCCATTTCTATCATTACTCGCCACATCGGATGGAATATCCGATCGACAGATTTACAATGGAAACCAAACGGCAACTCGATGTGCTGGACCGCCGTCTTGAAGGGCGGGAATGGATTGCAGCAGACAGTTATACCATCGCAGATATCGCCATTTGGGCATGGTATGGACAGCTGGTTCTGGGACGTCTTTACGACGCGGCTGAATTCCTGGACGTTGAAAGCTATAAAAACGTGATGGCATGGGCCAAGCGCATTGATGCGCGACCCACAGTGCAGCGCGGGCGGATGGTCAACCGCGCGTCTGGTGATCCGGCCATGCAACTGCATGAACGCCATTCCGCTGCGGATTTCGAAACCAAGACCCAGGACAAATTGGAAGCCGCCGAGTGAAACGTAGCCTCACCTCTCCTCTTGGGCCGTTAACAATAACGGCTGAGGACGGGGCGATTGTGGCGTTAGATTGGAAAGATGAAGGGGCAGGGTCGCGCGATCCTGCCCTTTTGACGGCCGAGGCCGAATTGCAAGCTTATTTCGCGGGGCAGCTGACTGTTTTTTCGGTGCCGATGGCCCCCCTTATGACGGCAAAAACGCCTTTTCAGAAGCGGTTTTTCCAAGCCCTCTTGGAAATCCCATTTGGTGAAACACGTGAATACGGGCAGCTTGCAGATGATCTTGGCGTGTCGGCGCAAGCAATTGGGCAGGCTTGCGGCGCCAATCCGCTTCCAATTTTGATCCCCTGTCATCGGGTTCTGGGGGCTGCTGGATTGGGCGGGTATTCGGGCGCGGGCGGAGTGGAAACGAAAGTCGCGCTATTGCGGCTTGAAGGCGCGGCCTCGTTATTGATTTAGGGCCCGAAACGACGGGGGCGGATTGCCTACGCAATCCGGTTCCGCCGCCTGACGGCGCCGCCCGCTGCGCTATTTGGGCAGGGCAGCCTTCCGGCGCAGGCGGAGTTAGCTTGTTTGATAGGTCAGATGAGCGGCGCCTGCCTGCATCTCGGGTTTGGCGCGATCAAATCTGAGATAGGCGATGGCGTGGTTTCCCGACTGTGTCAGGACCGTCCCGACAGGTTTTCCATCCGCCGTAATCTCAGTTCCCGCCGGGGTGGCGTGATCAATTTTCACCAAGGCGAGCCCTTTGCGCAACTCCGTCTTGTGCTTCATGCGCGCGGTCACTTCTTGGCCGACATAACATCCTTTGCGGTGATCGACACCGTTTAGCCGCTCCAGACCCATTTCAAGGATGTAGCTTTCATTGGGAACCAACTCGATCCCGGTTTCCGGGATGATATGGGCAACGCGCAATCCGTCCCAATCAACATCTTCTTCAGGCAGCGCTGCTCCATAAAGCCGCCAGCCGAGCTCTTCGTGGCGCGGGTCAGCCAATGCGCCGTCGGGGGCAGGGATTGAGCGCCCACGAGAGACTGGCATATCGGTCTCGGCGATCTCAACATCTGCGCGTAACTTATACATGGACAGGCGGGCTGCGATGGCGCCGGCAAGGTCGCTATGGATATCCAAAAGGATGTCCTCACCGCGCATAAGCAAAAAGAAATCTGCCAAATATTTGCCCTGCGGCGTCAACAAGGCAGAATAGACCAACGCGCCGGGTTTGGGGTCGTTGGTGACCAGTCCTGTAAGAAAGCTTACCCTGTCTTTTCCAGAGATCAGCAGGATGGTTCGGTTCGGGATTGGCATGGCAATGCGGCCTTCAATGATGCAAGGCAGATATAGGGGGGCGCCCGGTGCAAGGCCAGAGGGCTAGATGCGATTTGCCTCTGCCAGCGCGAGGGGTAAAGTTTTGGCCAGCAAGGCCAGATCGGCCTTTGTCCCACAGGAAATCCGGATGCAGCGATCTTGTGGGGCCACAAACGGCATGCGGACAAAGAGGCCTTGCGCCACCAGCGCGGATAGAACAGCGCGCGCATAGGTACCGTCACGTTTGCAATCGATCGTTACAAAATTGGTGCCCGAGGGCAGGGGCATCAGCCCGTTGTCGCGGGCGATATCGGCAATGGTTTCGCGCGCTGCGGCAATATGGGAGAGGTTGGTTGCAAGATGGTTTTGGTCTGCCAAAGCGGCCAGAGCTGCGGCTTGCGCAACACGCCCGACACCAAAGTGGTTCCTGACTTTGTTGAAGGCTGAAATCAAATCGGGCGCAGCGATCGCATAGCCGACCCTCAGGCCCGCAAGCCCATACGCTTTTGAAAAGGTCCGCATTCGGATCACGCGCGTGTCGCTGGCATCTATGGGCGGCAACGCCGATGCGGGTGCCATCTCGCCATAGGCTTCGTCCAGAATCAGAAGGCTGCCACCCGGCACAGCCTCAATCATGTTCTGAAGGGTTTCGCCGCTATGAAAGCTGCCCATCGGGTTATCTGGATTGGCGATGTAGATTAACTTAGCCTGAACCTCTTTCGCCTTCGCGATGAGGGCATCTGGGTCTTCCTTGTCGTCTTTGTAGGGAACCGTGGCGAGCTTGCCGCCGAACCCGGCAACATGGTAATTGAACGTCGGATACGCCCCGTCTGACGTCACCACGGCGTCCCCTTCGCCAACCAACAGACGCACGAGGTAACCAAGCAGGCCGTCAATCCCCTCCCCGACCACGATGTTTTCCAAGCCAACGTTGTGAAACGCGGCAAGGGCTTGGCGCAGGTCCATGTTTTCAGGGTCGCCATACATCCAACTGTCCGATGCAGCCTGCGCAATGGCGGAAATGGCATGGGGCGACGGACCAAACACGTTTTCGTTGGCGCCGAGCCGTGCCTTGAACGGCGCCCCCTGCGCGCGTTCTTGCGTTTCTGGGCCGACGAATGGAACCGACGCAGGAAGGCTTGCGACGAGCGGGGTATAACGAGGTTTGTTCATGATCCTAGGGATACCGCTAGAGGGTGCCTTGGCAAAGTGGTTTTGACCCGTGACACGCCCGCTGGCGTCGCCTTGTTTGGAATTTTCGACAAATCATTGCCCTACTTCGACGGAAAAGGACCGCCCAACCGTAATAGGTGAACACCCCAAACGGTGCACGAGAAAACAGGCAAGACGATGATCAATATTCACGCGACAATGGCCGCAGGTATGGCGGCTTTGGCCCTGATCACATCTGCGGCGTTGGCCCAGCAAGGCCCGCCCCAAGGGCCCGACCTTTCGGCAATGGCCGCAGAGTTATCGGTCAGTGAAGCCACTTTGGAACGCTGCATGGGACGACGCCCCGCGCCCCGCAGCGACCCACAATCTGGTGCACGACCCGGGCGCCCAGATCCAAATACCCTTTCAACCTGCCTTTCTACGGCAGGTCACGCCATCAGCGCCGCAGATATCGGCGCTGTTTTGGGGCAATTCGCGCCCCCGCCGCCCCGCGGCTAAAGCGAAGATCACTCACGGAAAGATAAGCAGGGGCCGCGGTTTGTGGCCCCTGCGGCTTTTCTCAACCCGTCTTGCACGACAGAAAATAGGCCGCCCTTTAAAGAAAGAGCGGCCCGTTTCATTTGCATCATAAAAGGCGTGTCAGCCAACCTCTGCCAATCGGGCCAAGGCTGCCTTGATCTTCGCCTCTTCCTCTTCACGAGCGGCCAAGTTGGCTTTGGTTTCTTCAACCACTTCAGCCGGGGCGCTTTCCGCGAATTTGGGGTTCTTGAGCCGTCCGCGCAAGCCGCCAAGTTCTTTGGCAAGTTTGCCCAAAACCTTCTCAAGGCGCGCTTTTTCTTCGTCGACATCGATAAGGTCGGCCAGTGGCAAGCCAAACACGCCGCCCTCTGCCGAAATCGTTGCCGTGCCTTTGGGCAGGCTATCCACGGCGGTCACACCCGCAACGCGTGCGATTTTCAGGATCATCGCCTCGTTGCGATCCCATGCGCCTTGGCCTTTTGCATCCAATTCCGCCTGCAATAACGGAACTTTCAAGCCAGCGGGTACATGCATCTGCGCGCGAACCGAGCGAATTTCGTCAATGAGGGAAATCACCCAGTTCATCTCACGATCGGAATCGGCGTTGATCAAGTCAGCGCCATAGCTGGGCCAGTCCTCATGCGCCAAAAGGCCATCGCGTGGGGCAATCTCGGACCATAGCTCTTCGGTGATGAAGGGCATGACGGGGTGCAACAGGATCAGGCATTGATCGATCACCCAAGCCATCGTGGCACGGGTCTCGGCAATCACCGCCTCATCGCCGCTGGCGAAAAGTGGCTTGGCAAATTCCAGATACCAATCGCAAACCTTGCCCCAAGTGGTGGCGTAAAGCCCGTTGGCAGCATCGTTAAACCGGTAAGCATCCAGCGCCTCGTCATGGGCGACCCGCACACGTGCAATTTCGCCGACGATCCATTTGTTGACGGTTTGAGTGACCGCCGAAGGGTCAAATCCGAGAACCGGTTTGCACTCGTTCATCTCAGCAAACCGTGCGGCGTTCCAAAGCTTGGTTCCGAAATTGCGGTAGCCTTTGATCTTGTCGACGGAGAGCTTCAGGACGCCACCAATCGCCGCCATCGAGGCATTGGTAAAGCGCAGCGCGTCAGCGCCGAACTCGTCCACAATCTCCAGCGGATCAATCACATTGCCCGTGGTTTTGGACATCTTCTTGCCCTTCTCATCGCGGACAAGCTGGTGCAGGTAAACGGTGTGGAACGGGTCCTCATTCAGCACGGCCTGAGACATCATCATCATCCGGGCAACCCAGAAGAAGAGAATATCCTGACCGGTGATCAGAACGTCGGTGGGGAAGTACTTTTTGGTGCTCTCATCCCAATTCGGCCAATCCAGCGTGCCCATCGGCCAGAGGCCCGAAGAGAACCAGGTGTCGAGGACGTCGGGGTCGCGCCAAAGGAAGAAGTCATCTGCCTCATCCGCATTGGGGTCCAGCGAATCTTGATTGATCTGTGCGTCGTTTGCGTCCGCCGCTTCGAATACTTGGTGCAACGCAAAGCTGCCGACACCATTTTGGCTTTCCGAACCGTAGTAGTCGGCAGCCAAACCTTGCGCTTCTTCGAATGAGGCTGCGCAGAAGGGTACCGGGTTGTCAAAATCCCACTCCGTTTCGCGAACATGTACCCCATCCACTTCGGTGGTCTTATCCGACTTAACGCGAGGCCCATACCAAACCGGCACCTGATGGCCCCACCAGAGCTGGCGCGAGATGCACCAGGGCTCGATGTTTTCCAGCCAGTGATAAAAGACCTTCTCGCCGCTTTCCGGCATGATCTTGGTGCGGCCGGTTTTAACCGCCTCCAACGCCGGACCGACGATTTTGGCGGTGTCGACGAACCATTGGTCGGTCAGCATTGGCTCGATCACGACTTTCGAGCGGTCGCCAAAGGGCTGCATGATCGGCTTGGCCTCAACCAGCGGTACGGCCACAACAGGCGGCTCTTCCTCACCCTTTTTCAGCTTTTTCTTTGGCCCCAGACGCGCGTCATCGCTGGTCGTCATGACGGCCAGCCCCTCGGCGGTGATGGCTTCAACAACCTTCGTCCGCGCTTCAAACCGGTCCAGCCCGCGATATTCATCGGGCACAAGGTTCATCGCAGCGATTTTGTTCTCGTCAAAGCTTTCCTCGCCATTCGCAATGCGCTGCGCGATCTCGGCTTCTTCGGCATAGGGGCGCCCATCGGCACGCATCGCGCCACGGGTGTCCATGAGGTTATACATCGGGATGTTGCCACGCTTGGCGACTTCGTAATCGTTGAAGTCATGCGCGCCGGTGATTTTCACCGCGCCCGAGCCGAAGTTCATATCGGGGTAGGGGTCGGTGATGATCGGGATCAGGCGGCGATGCTCTTTCGGGCCAACCGGAATTTCGCAGAGTTTGCCAACGATGGGCGCATAGCGTTCGTCATCTTTGTGAACCGCAACCGCGCCGTCGCCCAGCATGGTTTCGGGCCGGGTCGTCGCGATTGAGATATAATCCCGCGTCTCGCGCAGGGTGACGTTCCCGTCCTCATCCTTCTCGACATATTCATAGGTCGCGCCGCCCGCGAGCGGGTATTTGAAGTGCCACATATGGCCCGGCGTCTCGATATTTTCGACCTCAAGATCCGAGATTGCAGTCTCAAAATGCGGGTCCCAGTTTACGAGGCGCTTGCCGCGATAGATCATGCCTTTTTCGTACATATCGACGAAAACCTTGATCACCGCGTCGTGGAAATTGGCCGAGTTTTCGTGGCCCACACGCTGATCGCCCGGCGCGCCGGCCATGGTAAAAGCGTTGCGGTCCCAATCAAGCGAGCAGCCGAGGCGCTTCAGCTGATCGATGATGGTAAAGGCGTATTCAGTTTTCCAGTCCCAGACCTTGCCAAGAAACTCCTCACGGGAAAGATCCGTGCGCTTTTTGCCCTCTTCGGCCATCAGCTTCTTCTCGACCTGCAACTGGGTCGCGATGCCTGCATGGTCCTGACCGGGCTGCCACAGCGTGTCGAAGCCGCGCATCCGGTGCCAGCGCACAAGGATATCCTGAAGCGTGTTATTGAACGCATGGCCCACATGCAGCGCGCCCGTCACATTTGGGGGCGGGATCATGATGGTGAAGGTTTCGTCGCGCGAGGCGTTGGCCCCTGCGGCAAAGGCGTTTGCCTCTTCCCATTTTTTGGAGATCCGCGGCTCGGCTTCGGCTGCGTTAAAGGTCTTTTCCATCGGGCTCGTCTTTCGGGCTATCACTCAAAGGCTGACTTAGCCGGTTCAAGGGCAAAGGCCAAGACCGGCTGCAATGTGATTTGCTTGTGATCGGCAGACTCTGGACAGATCGCGTCAGGGGCGCTCCTATGGGGAAGCGATCACCGCGAAAGAAGGAGCGCCGAAGATTTGGCCGAAGCACGTGAAGAAAGGGCCATGACATGACGCCATTTGGGCGGCTTGCGCGCTGGATCAAAGGTTTTCGCAGTGAGCCTGACATGCTGCCAGACGCGCCGGATGCGCGGTGCGCGCATGTCGTGCTTTTGGATGGTACAATGTCCAGCCTTGCACGCGGGGCCGAGACCAATATCGGCCTGACCTATCGTTTGTTATCCGAGCTTGGCGATGATGCGCGCACGATGGTGTATTACGAGCCGGGCATCCAGTGGCGCGGCCTTCGTAAAGCGCCTGAGGTGTTGGCCGGCGTTGGCATCAACCGCCAAATCAAACGCGCCTATTTGTTTTTGGCCCGCAACTATCAGCCGGGGGACCGGATATTTTTGATGGGCTATTCACGGGGAGCTTATGCCGTACGGTCTTTGGCAGGGTTGATTGACGCTTTGGGTCTGGTCCGCTCTGATCTGGTCAGTGATACGGCCATCGAAGAAGTTTATGGCCATTACGAGTTGGCCCCGTTCAGCCCGGCCGCCCGCGCGTTTTGCCGGAATAATTGCCACGGAGATGTGCCGATTACGTTCATGGGGGTCTATGACACGGTGCGGGCTTTGGGCCTTAGATGGCCGGGCCTTTGGCGGCTCTCGCCTATGGCGCATGAATTCCACAACGATGCTTTGGGAACGTCCACAGAAACCGGACGGCAGGCCTTGGCCTTGGATGAACGGCGCGAGGCCTTTGCGCCGGTGCTGTGGCAAGTGCCCGAGGCGCGGCTGGGCGACATCACCCAAATGTGGTTTCGCGGAACCCATGGCGATGTCGGTGGTAACTTATCGGGGCGCAATTTTGCTCGGCCTTTGTCAAATATTCCGCTGGTGTGGATGCTGGAGGAGGCTGAAAAGGTTGGCCTGACCCTGCCACCGCATTGGCGCGGGCGCTATTTGACGAATGCGGGGGCGCGGTCCGTCGGGAATTTACATGGCTGGGGTAAACTGTTTTGGACGCGCAGGCGCCGTGTTCTTGGGCTGGACGCGTCAGAGAGGGTGCACGAGACAGCACGGGCGCGGACGCGCGAACTTGGGTATTCGGTTGCGCCGGATGGCCGGATATCTTGATGTCAGGTTTTTTCTCGTCAGAATCCGGCCAATGTCGCTTGCTCTCTTGCTGCATTGTCGCAAGAAAAAAGTTTGGGTAACTGCATTTCAAAGGGCGCTCTTGTGAAAATCATGTGTCTCAACGGCTGGGGCGGCAAACTGGCCGATCAACTTTTGCCCTATTTGGCTCAGACCGCCCCGGATATCTTGTGTTTGCAGGAGGTCGTGCACAGCCCTGCCTCGGCCAAGGATTGGTTGACCTATCGCGATGGCGATCACGTTTTGCCGCAACGCGCAAACTTCTTTCGTGATGTCTGCGATGTTTTACCAGATCACACCGCGATTTTTTGCCCGGCGGCGCAGGGCGTTTTGTGGGATGGCGATGCCAAAGTCCCGTCGCAATGGGGTCTCGCAACTTTCGTTCACAAATCGCGGCCCATTATCGGCCAGGTGCAGGGGTTTGTGCATAAAGGGTTCGAGCCAGACGGCTATGGCGCGCATCCCCGCTCGCGCAGTGCCCATGGGGTGCGGGTTTATGATTATGACACAGAGCGGGCTATTTCGGTGACCCATATGCATGGGCTTCGCGATTTGCGCGGCAAAATGGATACGCCTGAGCGGGCGCTGCAAGCGCGGCGTCTCTTGGAATTGTCGGCTGCTGTCGCGGAGCCGGAAGATTTCGCCGTCCTATGCGGTGATTTCAATGTCGAGCCAGAAAGCGAGACGTTAGAGATACTTAAAGGCGCCGGGATGGAAGAGCTTGTAACAACGCGCGGATTTCTCGGAACGCGCAGCGGGTTTTATGAAAAGCCCGGAAAGTTTGCTGATTACATGTTGGTGAACAGGCCAGCTGAGGTGGTGGAGTTTGACGTGGTCTATGCGCCGGAAGTGTCCGACCATTGCCCGCTTGTTTTGGAGGTTTAGGCCTTTCAAGTCTGTTGCGCCGATTGGCATCGTCGCGGCGGGTCGGGCGCGCTCGGGCCCCCATGGGGCCCTCGGTTGCCCGAGAAAGGGGAGGTCCCCTTTGGCCCCTCGGGGGCCCGTATCCCCCTTTTCGACGTTTGACATCAAATTAGCGTTTTCGGCGATTTGCCTTCAGGGTCGGGTCGGCCTCGGTTGGATCTTCCGGCCAAGGGTGTTTGGGATATTGCGCGCGCATATCTTTGCGCACATCTGCGTAGGAACCGGCCCAGAAGCCTGGCAAATCTGTTGTGACCTGAACGGGGCGGCGGGCGGGCGAAAGTAGCGTCATTTTGAGCGGGGTTTTCTTGGTGCCAATTGTGGGGTGCCGCGTTGTGCCGAACACCTCTTGCAGGCGCAGGGAAACCTCTGGCGTGTCACCTGAATAGTCGATCGGGGTCTTTCGGCCCAAGGGCGTCACCCAACTGGCGGGGGCAAGCCGGTCCAGCTCTTGTTTATCGGTCCAGCTAAGGAGGGACTTTAACGCCTCGCCGGGGTCGAGTTTCTTGAGGTCTTCCGCCGAGGAAAGCCCGGACAGATAAGGCAAAAGCCAATCCTCAACGGCGCCCAGTAACGCGCTGTCGGACATATCGGCCAAACCAGATGCGCCAATGCGGGCGCGGATGAGACGGGCGGACTTGCTCCAATTGAGGGTCGCAAGGCCAAGATCCCTTAGACCGTCCAGCAGGGCCGCCGCGATATCTTCCGGCGGGGCGTTTTGCCAAGGCTGATCGTGTAAAATAAGCGCGCCAAAGCGCTCTTGGCGGCGCGCAAGAACCCGGCGGTCGCGACGGGACCAATGACAGGCATTTTGCCAATAGATCTGATCGCCATAAAGCGCGCGAAGCGCATCCTCATCCAATGCGGCTGCTTGGCGGATGCGGGCCTCACGCGGGTTGCCGTCCAAATCAGTGGCCACAATCAGCCGCGCGCGGGCCAGCCCATCGCCATCGGGCAATACCGCGCCCTTGCCGCCAGACAGAACGTAGCGCGGGGCGTCACCTTTGCGGCGCAGCCCAACCCGGTCGGGATAGGCAAGCGCGGCCAGTTCGGCCAGGCTACGCTTTGGTCCTTTGGCAAACCGTGCCAGCCGTTTGGCCTCGGATTTGATCCGCGAGACGGCACCATGATCTGCGCCCATCCCCTTTGGATCACCAAGGGCCCGCATCCTTAGCCCCAGATCCGTTCCTCGACCGCGGAGCGGGTCACGCTCAGACAGAAGCGCAGCAAGGCGCGGGGCATCCGGCCCGCCTTTAGCAAGCATATGGGCCAATCGGGGGTGCAGCGGCATGGCGGCCAACGCGCGGCCATGGGTCGTGATGGCGCCGTCCTTATTCAAAGCCCCGAGCGTGGTCAGAAGCGCACGTGCTTCGGACAGCGCGCCTTCGGGTGGCGGGGTCAGAAACGCCAAATCTGCGCCATCCCCGGCGCCCCAAAGCGCCAGCTCAAGGGCAAGGGCAGAGAGGTCTGCCGCTTCAATCTCGGCGGGGGGGAAGGCGGGCAGAGCGCCTTCGCCGCCTTTTGTCCAGTTGCGGTAGCAGATGCCGGGGGCCACGCGGCCCGCGCGCCCCTGACGCTGGGTTGCTTCGGCGCGGCTTACGGATTCTGTTACAAGCCGCGACATGCCCGAGGCCGGGTCAAACCGCGCCCGCCGTGCCAGACCACCATCCACCACAATGCGGATATCGGGAATGGTTAGCGAGGTTTCTGCGATCGCCGTTGCAAGCACCAGTTTGCGTTTGTCACCTTCCTCTGGGCGCAGCGCTGCGCGCTGTGCGGGCAGTGGCATCGCACCAAATAGCTGATGGAGGGCGACGCGCGGGCCGAGATCCCCCAAGGCCGCAGCAACACGGCGAATTTCGCCTTCGCCCGGCAGAAACGCCAAAATGCCGCCTTCTGCCTCGCGCAAGGCTTGGGCAATCAGGGCTGCGACAGACTGCTCGATCCGCATTTCGCGCGGGGTTGGGCGCTCCAACCAGCGGGTTTCAACCGGATAGCTTTTGCCGGCTGACGTCACAACGGGCGCGTTATCCAAAAGCGCGGCAACCGGCCCGGCATCCAAAGTTGCGGACATGACCAACAGGCCAAGATCTTCGCGCAATGCGCCGCGCACTTCCCATGTCAGGGCAAGCCCCAGATCGGCATTCAAGGATCGTTCGTGGAACTCATCGAACACCACCATGCCAACCCCCGGCAAATCGGCGTCCGATTGCAGCATCCGGGTCAGAATGCCTTCGGTGACAACCTCGATCCGCGTTTTTGCGCTGGTCTTTGCCTCGCCGCGAATGCGGTAACCGACCGTCTCGCCCGGAGCCTCACCAAGGCTGGAGGCCATCCTTTCAGCCGCCGCGCGGGCCGCCAGACGGCGCGGTTCCAGCATAATCAGCTTGCCCTCAAATACGCCCGCCTCAAGCAAGGCCAAAGGCACGCGCGTTGTCTTGCCTGCGCCCGGCGGCGCTTGCAAAACCGCACGGCCATGGGCGGTCAGCTCGGCCACCAGCTGGGGCAAGATGTCATCAATGGGTAGGGCGGCCATGGGGCGGGGTCAGTCTCGTCTTATGATCCGAACCCGGCCATAAAGCGTGTCTGCATCGACCCGCGTCAACCGCAATTCGCCGCGATCATCCGGCGCGTAATGCGCGGTGATTGGAAAAGTGATGCGTTCGGCCATGTCTTCAGGCGAAAAGCCCGCGATACGCCTGTAATGCCCCGTGCAGATGACGCCGCTGCCATCGGGCCGTGTTGGGCCAAGCATCAATTCAGATCGTCTGCGCCCATCAAAGACATTGATCTGCCAATTGCAGGGCCCCCTGCTGTCCAGATACATGACCCTAAGAAGCGCCGAAAGGGGATCAACCGTGCCGCGCTGATCAGGCAGCGAGATATCCCACGGTGTCGGCGCGTGGTCTGGAAGGATGTGGGCAATGTCCGGCAACCCATTTCGATAACGCAATTCAACCACGGCCAAGCGCCGCCCGGTATCGATATCTTCGGCATAGCGCGCGGGGAACAGCGCACCGGCCTCGCGCCTGCCTTCGGCATTCATATCAAAGCGAACGTCGCGAAAGGCGCCCGCCAAACCTGCGCTTGTGACCCGCGCCGCCAAAGCATAGGCCCGATCCGTTACCTCGGCCCCGACAACCAGATCGGCCACCTTGAGCGGACCCAGTCGGATGTCGAACCGGGCCGTGATCGTTTCATCGGCCCAAAGTGGCCCCATGAAGGCCACCCAAATCCCCAGACATATCGCAATCAGTCGCGCCATCCCGTAACGTCTCATCCTCTATTTCAGGCGCAGGGCTGGACAGAAGCGCGCGCGCCGGGGCAAAACTCAAGCCGAACCATGGCCATTCCCGGCCATCCCCGCCTTATAGAGCAAAGATAACGGGCCGATGACTGATTTCGCCATGAAAAATGACCTCGCTGCCCGGATTTTGGCGGGCGAACGCCGCGCGCTGGCGCGTGCGGTGACGCTTGTCGAAAGCACGCGGGCCGACCATCGCACCGAAGCAATGGCGTTGCTGGAGCAGCTGTCGGGCCATGGTCGCGAAGCGCTGCGCATTGGTCTTTCGGGCACGCCCGGCGTCGGAAAATCCACCTTCATTGAAGCCTTTGGGATGTTCCTGATTGCTCAGGGACTTCGGGTCGCCGTGCTTGCGGTTGATCCATCCTCCACCCGTTCCGGCGGGTCGATCTTGGGCGATAAAACCCGGATGGAGCATTTATCCCGCGAGAAAAACGCCTTTATCCGGCCGTCCCCGTCGCTGAGCCATTTGGGCGGCGTGTCGCGGCGCACCAGAGAGGCCGTAGCCCTGACCGAGGCAGCCGGATTTGACATCGTGTTGATCGAAACCGTTGGCGTCGGCCAGTCCGAAACCATGGTCGCCGAGATGTCTGACCTTTTCGTGCTGCTTTTAGCCCCTGCTGGCGGGGACGAGTTGCAGGGCGTGAAGCGCGGGATCATGGAGATTGCGGACCTCATTTTAGTCAACAAGGCTGACGGCGATCTAAAGGCCACGGCCACCCGCACCTGCGCCGATTACGCGGGGGCGCTCAGGCTGCTGCGCAAACGCGTTTATGACCCCGATGGCTTTCCCAAAGCGCTGGCCGTTTCGGCCTATGAGGGCACAGGGATGGAAACAGCGTGGCAGGATATGCAGACACTGGCAGAGTGGCGCAAAACCCATGAGCATTGGGCCAACCGGCGCGCCGATCAGGCAAAACACTGGTTTGAGGAAGAGGTGCGCTCTGGCCTATTGGCGCGCCTTTCCGAAGACGCAGACATTCGCGCGAAAATGCAAAGCCTTGGAAGTGATGTTGCGCGAGGAAAAACATCGCCTGACGCCGCAGCGCGCGCCATGCTGGATACATTGAAAGCCCGCTGACACCAACTTTAGGAGATTAACATGTCCTCGCTTTACTTGTCAGAATGGGATGCCATCATTCGATGGCAAGACACAGGGCTTGGACATCCACTGATTTTCTTACCGGGCATCAGCCTGCCGGCAGCGGCAAGTTTTTTCACTGTTTGTGCAGATCCCCGGCTTAAGGGCCGGCGCTGCATTACGATTGATTTTCTGGGGTCGGGCCTGTCTGATTCCGGTACCGATTTCAGCTATTCTCCGGCCGACCACGCCCGTGCGATTGCGCAAATCTTGGACCATCTGGGTTTATCTGATTGCGACTTTGTGGGCCTCAGTATGGGCGGATCAGTTGGCATTGCCTTGGCGATCCATCGGCCCGATCTGGTGGGGCGCTTGATGGTCGCCGAGGGCAATATAGAGCCGGGCGGCGGCGGGCTAACCAATCATGTGAACCAATATGGCGCTAAGGCATTTGTTGAACATGGGCATGCGGATCTGGTGTCTTCAACACGTGATAAAGGCATCTCCGGAAATGTGCGGGCGGCCCTTTTGGCAGGCGGATGGTCAATCGCTGACCCCGCCGCGATGTATGCAAATGCCAATACACTTGTGAATTTACCCAAGACGTTCCGAGACGAATTTCTTGCCCTCGAAATTCCAATTACATTTGCCTATGGCGCAAAGTCACATCCGGATGCGACGGGCAGTTCTGGGCCTGATACGCCGGATCCGGCCATGTTGCATGCCAATGGGATTGCGACTGTGACAATCCCGGATGCCGGGCATGGAATGGAAACAGATAATCCAGCGGGCCTTGTCGATGCCGTTCTAGACGCATTTCCTGTGCCAACCTAAGGCGGCCATTGCATTTTTGCGCGCCGGCCGGTCTAGATAGCGCCGAAAGGCAGATCGCCATGCTGCGTCCGCGCATTACTGACCACTTAATTCTGATCCTTGGGTGCCTTTTTCTGGCGCTGCCGATGGTGTCGCTGTTTCTGACGTCAACTCAAAGCAATTCTGAGATTGGCCGCCACGGGATGCGCTTTTTGTGGGGCGAAGAGGGGCTGAGCGTTTACGCGCGCATCCTGACCAGCCCGGATCTTTTCGGAAACGGCGTCACGGCTGCTGATATGCTGCGCAATTCAGCCATCACCGCCACCGGCATCGCGACATTGAAAACAGGCTTTTCGTTGCTGGCGGCTTATGCGCTTGTGCTGTTTCGTCTGCCGGGGCGCGATCTGATCTTTGGCCTGATGCTGATCCCGCTATTCTTCCCCATTGAAACGCGTATTTTGCCCAGCTTTCTGGTGATGAACCAGCTTGGACTGCTAAACAGCTATGCCGGGATGATCCTGCCCATCGTTGCCTCAGGCCTGGGCGTTTTGGTGTTCCGCGGCTTTCTGCGTCAAATGCCGGAGGAGCTGTTCGAGGCCGCGCGCCTAGATGGCGCTGGCCCAATCCGCGTCTTTTTCGATATCGTTCTGCCTCTGTCACTTCCGATGATAGCCGGCCTATTCGCAATGCTTTTTGTGCTGGGGTGGAACCAATATCTCTGGCCCCTGATGATCGCGACAACGAGTGAAGAATATTACACCATCGTGCGCGGTATCGAGAGGGCTGGCAGCGCAGGAAATGCGGGCATGGCACTTGGCGTTCTGGCGACGCTGCCGCCGGTGATTGTGATGCTTGCCGCGCAACGCTGGCTGCTAACGGGGCTTTCCCGCTCATTGCAGTGACAGCCGCTTGTCACGGCAATGGCGCGCGTCCTAGGTTTAGTGCCATGTCCTTTTTTAAATGCTCAATAGCCCCGATCATTTTTTCGATTTCTTCTTTTTCAGCATTCGCAGATGACCCCGCGATGCTGAGTGGCCAATCAGATCCCCAGTTTGCGGCAGCAATTGCCCTTTGGCTTGATCATCGGGATCTGGATGCGCTGAATGAATTCTCGACTCTTGCAAATAGTGGCAATCGTGCCGCGCAGGTGTTTCTGGGTCAGATCGAGTCGCAATTGTATTTGCATGCCGACGTAACGGCTGGGTTAAACGCCTTGGACCGTCAAGCGCTTTTGGCGCAGTGGGACGGTCAGACGGCGCAAAACTGGCTTGAGGCCGCAGCCGAAGATGTGGAACTTGCACAAGCTCTGCTTGATCGGCGGCGTCATGGATCGCGGATGGAAGCGACCGAGGCATTGATAGATTTCACAGAGCTGCGTGAGGCCCATACTGGGCTGGTCCATCTGCAAAATGGCGACGGATCTGAATACCTTACGATAATGCCTGACGTCATCGGGCTTTCAACTCACCCCGCCATCAGTGCCGAGGCACGGTGGCTAGGGTATTCGCTCTATCAAGAATTACTGCTTTATGGAGGGGGCGGCGCAGCAGATGGCCTTGATCACGGTCGATTATCCGAGGCGGCGCTTGCCTTGGAGGCGGCAGGTGCAACAGATAATGAGACCAGCGAAAACTGGACAAGCGTTATCATCAGCGGTTTGCCAAACGATGAGTTTTCACATGCAAACTGGCAGGCGCAGGGGCGATTTATCTTGGCCGAGTACAGCCTGTCGCCTATTGCAACAATATGTGTCGATATTTGCCCCGGCCACCCGGATAATTGTGCGCAAAACCTAAGCTTTGTGACCCAAGATCCGTTGTACGTCTATCACTACAGTCCAGCCGAATGGGCCATTTCAACGGCAGATTACCAAGCCTCACCACGGTTTCCATATGATGTGGCCGCATTGGCCGAGCATTCTGAAATTGTCGCATCCCTTCGGCAGAATGGGCATGAGTTTCATATTTGTGACGTACCGTCTTTCGTAAGGGATTAATCCGGCGCCGCGTCTTTGGGGGTCTCAAATTGAACAAGCCCCTCTGCACCCTTCGGCGTTAATGCATAGATGCCCTTTTCGACCTTTTCGAACCATCCGTAATGGTCATCGCGCATTAAGGTCGTCGCACGGTCCACCCCAGTGGCCTTTTTAACGTTCGCGCCCTTCGTTGGCCCGTGTTCGGACAAATACGCCGCGCATCTAAGCGCGTCTTGGCGGTAAGCTGTGACCAGTTTGACGCGCGCCGCGCCACCCTCATTCGGATCGCCCACACGGCGCGAGAACTCTCGTAACAGGCGTTGGCGTTTGGGTTTCGAGATTCGCGGTGCGTAAGGACCGGGATCGCAATGCGCCTCAACAAATCCGTCTTTAAGACGCACAGTCAGAAGGCCAATCCCCAATCGGCGGCAAAGCCGGGTGTTTTCTTTGAGCGACTTCAGGAACGGTTTGCCGGTGCCGCGCGGCACCGCGATGTAGACCAGATCAGCCAACGCCAAGCGTGCAATTGCTTGATGAAACAGAGCCAAAGAAAATCTTGTTTTTAACTCAACAATTACGGGTTCTTCGTCGCCTCGGACCGCGACAACATCCGCCGCGCCAACCTCGGATTTGACGTCATAGCCTTGCCCTGCCAAATAGGCGCGGATAGGTGCATAAAGTTCTGTTTCTTTGACCATGGTCGCGACGCTACCCACGCAAGCCCAAGATGTCACCCGAAAGGGGATGTTCTGCTTGACACTTCCCGGCCATAGCCGTATCCACCGCCAAGATTTACGAGGGTGCTGACCCGTTTCAGCGCCCTTATCCGTTTCTGAGATCCGAGGAATAGCCCCATGTCGCGTGTTTGCGAATTGACCGGAAAAGGCCCCATGGTTGGCAACAATGTCAGCCACGCCAAGAATAGAACCCGCCGCCGGTTCCTGCCGAACCTGAATGATGTGACCCTTGGCTCTGAAGCCTTGGAACGCAGCTTCAAACTGCGCATCTCCGCTGCGGCCCTGCGCACTGTAGACCACCGTGGTGGTCTTGATGCGTTTTTGGCAAAAGCCAAAGATGACGAGCTTTCTGATAAGGCTCTGAAAATCAAGAAAGATATCGCGAAAGCGCAAGCTGCCGCTTGATCGCCTGCGACATCGCTGAATATTTGATCGGTCCTTAAGCGCTGCTTTTGGGCCGTTTCATTTTGCCGCTTTTCCTTTTGTCTCTGTGCGGCCTATCTATCTTCTATGGAACGTCACTTGCCCACTCTGACTGCGCTGGTCTTGGCGCTGGTCCTTGCGCTCAGCTCGGTTTCGATGGCCGTGGCGCGCGGTGGGATGAGCTTGTCGGGCGCGATGATTCTCTGTCTGGACGGATCGCAGGTTTCTGTCCCTCTCGGACCTGACGGTCAGCCTACAGAAACGATGCCTGCCTGCCCTGATTGCACGGTGGTGCAACTGGCACTGCATGAGAGCGACCCAATAGCAGCGCCGTCGCTCGTCGCCCGTGCGGCGCCATCCCGGCCCCATATCGCCCCACACCCGCAGCGATTGCTGCAGGGCGGGCAGGGACGCGGCCCGCCCTTCTTGATCTGAACACACGAATTCAAATTTTTCAGATCACCAAAAGGAGAGGGCACATGTCTCTCAAAACCACTCTCGTAGCGGCCGCAATGGCAACGATTCTGCCCGGTATAGCGTCAGCCAATATGATCATCGAAGACGCTTATGCGCGTAGCTCCACCCAAGCGGCAGGCGCGGCCTTCATGGCCATTATCAACCATTCCGATACAGATGACCGTGTCGTCTCAATCAGCTCGGACGCGGCGGATCGCGTCGAAATGCACACCCATATCGAGGATGAAAATGGCGTCATGCGCATGCGTGAGGTCGAAGGTGGCTTTATGATCCCGGCGGGCGAAACTCATATGCTAATGCGTGGCGGCAACCACGTGATGTTCATGGGCCTTGCCGAGGCTTGGGACAATGGCGATGAGGTTACGGTCACGTTTACCTTCGAACATGCCGACCCCGTTACTGTTACCATCCCCGTCGATCTAGATCGGATGCCCGGCCAGCACGGCATGTCTTCGGGTGAAGCCACGCATGACGGCCACGCACACTAAACGTCTTGGTGCGCCGCTGCCTTTGGCGGCGCGCCGACACTGTAATCGCAGAACTGATCATAGTGCAGTTGAACGCTCTCGATCGACAGTGTGACAACCCCCATCATCGGGGCCTCAGCGGCTGGCGTGAAACTATCCCAATCCCACGCTGGTGCGGGGCTGGGGGCTTGATACAGCACCGAGCGCATCGTCGAAAAGGGCAGGCCGCGAATGACGCCGGAAATCGGCCGGTGCACATGCCCGATGAACAGGAATTTCACCGGTGCCTCTGCGGTGATGAGATCAAGGAATGTTGATCCTTCCTCCATTTTTTCGGTGTCCTGCATTGGCAGGCCAAGATCCATCGGAGGGTGGTGCATGAAGAGGTAAAGGTTCTGCCCCTTCCTGCGGGCCATGACATCGCGCAGCCACGCCTGCCGAGCCTTGCAAAATTCACCAGCGTCCGAGCCAGATTTCTGCGTATCAAGGCAGGCAATTATTCCGTTTGTCGTTTCGATTTCATATTGCACGAAACCTGCCATCGCGCTTTTTGGCACGTCCAATACACGTCGCAACATCTCTCGGTTATCGTGATTGCCCGCCATCGGGAAATAGGGCAGGGCAAGCCGTTCCAATGCGTCCCTTAGCCCATCGTAATCCGAACGCGAGCCACGATTGACCAGATCCCCAGAGATTACGCAGAATTCCGCGTCCGCGTGATGTGCGTTGATGTGATCAATCGCAGCCCGCAGGCGGAGGCGTGGATCGTGCCCCAGCACAGAGCCTTCTTTCGTGAAATGTGGATCAGAGAGCCAAATGAATTTGGTCAATTCCGATCGTCCAACCTCGTGTTCAACCGCTTTTGAAACGCATCAAATGCGGCGCGTTCAACCCGGAAGGAATGCTTTTCCAATGCAGGCGCGTCCAGCCCCGCATAAAACTGCTGCGCGGTCTTATTCGTCCCATCCGTCGCCCAATCCACCCGGACACACCCCTCGTCACGGGCCACGCCAATAAGCGCTGATAGAAGCGCGCGACCGACACCCAGCCCCCGTGCTTCGGCGCACACAAAAAGCTCTTTCATGACAAGGGAAATCCCGGCACCCGCCGGAAAGCTCAGCGCCCATGTCGCGAACCCAAGTGCCGTGTCGCCGTCATAAGCGATGTGGCAGGCCATGTGCCGTTCCCGGTTCAAAAGGTCAATTATCCGCGCCTCTTGGGATGCGGTCGCCGGGGCGATTTTGTAATGGGCCAGACAGGCGCGGTGCAGGCTGCGGAAGGCATCGGCATCATCAGGGCCATAGGCGCGAAGGGTGAGAGTCACTGATCCATCATCCTTTCCGCAATACCTCGTCGACCCAAGCCGGAACTGTCTGACTGGCCGGCCCTTCGATCACCCGGCCAAACAGTCCCGGTGTGCGGCTGGCCTCAAGGTTGATCTCTAACGTGTCCGCACCGGCGTTCCGCGCTTCGGCGACAAAGCCTGCGGCTGGGTAGACTTCACCAGACGTGCCGATAGAGACAAAGAGATCCGTCCGCGCCACCGTCTCGGCAATCTCGTTCATCCGGTAGGGAACTTCATCAAACCAAACGATGTCGGGCCGCGTGGCGGGCTGGGTGCATTTTGGGCAAGGGGCCTCATGGTCCATCACGCGCGGGGCGGGCCAGCGATAGGTGCAAGACGCGCAGAGCGCCCCCGCCAAGGTTCCGTGCATATGCACCACATTTTGACTGCCCGCGCGCTCATGCAGATCGTCGACATTCTGCGTCACGAGCATCAACGTGCCGGGCCAGTCTTTTTCAAGCCGGGCCAGCGCCTCATGCGCGGCATTTGGGCTGGCATCGAATGCATTGGCCCGGCGCGCGTTATAGAACTCATGCACAAGCGCCGGATTGCGTGCAAACCCCTCAGGCGTTGCAACTTCAGACAGGTCATATTGCGTCCACAGGCCGTCCTCGTCGCGAAACGTGCCCAGTCCGCTTTCCGCCGATATTCCGGCCCCTGTCAGGATCGTGATATGTTGCATTGGGCCTCCTGTTTAAGCGCTTATCATGGTCGGAGTTTCGCCAGCGGTGCAATCTGCGATTTGTGTCGGTACAAATCTTAAACGCAATCCGTCAAAATATCCCGCAACGCGTCTGGTAATGATTACCTTGCATGGGCAAACTCGCCCAAAAAGACAGGAGCGCTTTCGTGACAAACACCAATTCCATCCTTTGTGTCTGCCTTGGCAATATCTGCCGTTCCCCAACCGGCGAAGCGACGCTGAGGGCCGCGATTGATGCGGCCGGGTTGTCCGGCATTCGTGTCGATTCCGCTGGCACGGCAAGCTGGCACATCGGTAAAGCGCCATACGCGCCAATGCAGCAGGCCGCACGAGACGCAGGCTATGACATGTCCGGACAACGCGCGCGGCAGGTGCAGCCTGAGGATTTCGATCGCTTCGATCTGATCCTTGCAATGGATCGAGACAATCTTGCCGATCTTGAGGCAATACGCCCTGCCGGTTCAAACGCCCGGTTGGCGCTGTTCCTGGATGTTTTGGACGAGGGGGCGCAAGACGTTCCCGACCCGTATTACACCCGTGACTTCACTGGCGCGCTGGAATTGATCGAAAAAGCCGCGACCGGTTGGGCGCGCGCGGTGGCTTAGCCGCAATTGCTCGCGGCATGCTGCCCAAAATCAGTGTAGCGATCCCAAAAGGCTTCATCACTGGAGTTATCCGACATCCGCAGTGCTTCTGCGGCATCCGGATCATCAAAAAGCCGCGCCGCCTGTCGTTGGTCGCCGCGCGACAAGGTCTGATCCGCAACGCTTCCTATACAAGAACAAAGGGACCGCGTGGCCGCGGCCCGATCCGAGCCATTGCACGCGCGCTCAACAGGGTTCGCCAATCCGGGCGCTGCGGATATCAAGACCGATACCAGACAAATCGCGACCTGCTTTGCTCGCACGTGTTCTCCTCCTCTGCGGTCATCGACCTTCCCAAAATGGTATCGTCTAGACTTACAGAAGAATGCGCTTTGCGCAACGGGTGTCCGGGCCGTTTCGCAAGACCCGCAATCGGCGCCAAACACCCGTTCGCAAAGCGTGCCTTAGCGTTTACGCTGCTTTTGCCCGCATCTTTTCCAAGACAATCTCATCGGCCAGCCGATGCGGCGATGAACTGCGCTGCGCGGCGGCGCTGAGGATCGCATCCAGCGTTGACCGCACCTCGGCCAATTTCTCGGCCACAAACCCAGGCCGGTCGCTGATCCGCAGAATTTCCGTTGCAACATTGATAATTCCGCCAGCATTGGCCACGTAATCAGGCGCATATAGGATGCCGCGTTTGTGCAAAGCATCGCCATCTGCGGGGGTCGCCAACTGGTTATTTGCACCACCCGCAATCGCAGAGACCTTTAGGTTCGGAATGGTCGTCGCGTTCAAAATTCCGCCAATGGCGCAGGGCGCAAGGATATCAGCCTCGGCAGTCAGGATGTTGTCGACCGACACAACCTCTGCCCCAAATTCCCGTGCGGCGCTTTCTGTCTGACCTGCATTGATATCGGCCACCGTCAATTGCGCTCCGGCGGCGTGCAATTGCGCTGCCAAAGCCCAGCCAACATGCCCCAACCCTTGAACGGCCACCCGGCGACCTGCCAAATCCTCTGTCCCAAACCGGTGCCGGGCGGTCACGCGAATGGCGTTGAAGATCCCCAATGCCGTGATCGGGGATGGATCACCCGAGGCGAAATCTCCGCGCGCCAGCCCAGCCACATAAGGGGTCACTTCGGCGATCACCCCCATATCCTCCGGGCTCATCCCCATGTCTTCTGCTGTCCAATACCGCCCTTCTAGGCTGGCAATCGCGTCGCCAAAGGCGCGCAGCATTTCAGGCGTTTTTTGCTTGCCGGGGTCTGCCATGATGACGGCCTTCCCGCCGCCCAGTTCCAGCCCCGCTGCCGCATTTTTGAACGTCATCCCATGGGACAGGCGCAAAGCATCCGTCAACGCCGCGTCAGCGCTTGGATAGGTCCGCATGCGAAGCCCCCCTGCGGCCGGGCCCATCTGCGTTGAATGAATGGCGATAAACCCTAAAAGCCCAACTTCCGGCGCTTCAACGCGGATCACCTCTTCATGGGCGGGGCAAGGCAGGGGGGTAAGTTTCATTAGCGGATCTCCTCATTTTCAATGAGAAGTTTAGCCGAGCTTGGATAAGGGAAGGCGCTAATTGTATGAGGGTTAGGCAAAAATATTGGCGGAAACCGCTTTAATTCGGATAAGTAATGAGTGATATTCGCTCATATGGATGCAATTGATCGTAAGATTCTAACTGAGCTGCAATCTGATGGCCGGCTCTCTGTCACTGATTTGGCCGAGCGTGTGGGCCTGTCACCCACACCCTGCGCCCGCCGCATGGCACGGCTTGAGGGTGATGGAATAATTTCCGGTTACGCCGCGAAACTGGACCCCGACAAGCTCGGCTATGGCCTGACCGGGTTCGTGTTTGTTGAGCTTCACGACCAGTCGCGCCCGGCTTTGGACGCGTTTGAACGCGCGGTTTCGCGGTTTCCCGAGGTGCTGGAATGCCACCTGATGACAGGCACCCGAGATATCTTGATGAAAGTCGCAGGCAGCGACTTGAAATCCTTCGACCGCTTTCTGGAAGAGAGCCTTCTAAATATCCCCGGCATCCGCTCGACCCGAACCAGCTTTTCGTTACGAGCGATGGTCGAAAGGGATATTAGCCCTTAATGCAGCCGCGCCCGGGTCAAATAACCCTCAATCGCGTCTTCACCCAATGCCCGCATCGCCTCGAGCCTGTGCAGCCCCTCTTGCAACACATAGCGCCCTTTGCCTTCCCGCAATCGGATGGGCGTGGTCTGACCGTTTTCTAAAATATCCTCGGCCAAAGCCTCCACCCGATCGGCATCAAGCGTCTTGGCCCGTTTGGTCGGCACATAAATCTCGGCAATTGGAAAGGTCAGAATGGGGGGCATCAGATCACCTTGGGTTGATTCTTGACCAAGGCTAGCACAGGCCGGATCAAATGCTTTGACGAAACACCAAACAGGCGCCCGCTCGGGCTGGAACTTCGTCAATGACATCGTCTTGGTTCGTCGATTTGCTTAACTTTTCGACATCCATACGGACGGCGTCCCAAGTCTGGCCGGATAGATGGTCTACCAACAAATCAAGAATCCAGTATTTCCAAATGGAATCATCAGACGCGAAAACTTCGCGTATCGCGGGCGCAATTTCAGGGCCAGCATCGCACAAAACACGCGAGACAGGACCAGCCAAAGGCCAGTTCGCGTCTTGCAGCCAAATAAGCAAGTCGTCGATAATAGGGTTTAGGCCGGGAAACCCTAATTCACGTGCTCTGCCGACCGCTGCCATATCGTGCTTGTCTGACGGAATGCAGGTTTCTAGGTAACTCTTTGCTGTCATGGTATCTGCACTGCTATCAACCCGCCTTGACCACCCTCAAAATCCACCGCATATCCCATTATCATGACCGACCTGAAAAACATCCGCAATTTCTCGATCGTGGCGCATATTGACCACGGTAAATCCACGCTTGCTGATCGGCTGATCCAGTCCACCGGAACGGTGGCGGACCGGGACATGCAAGAGCAGCTCTTGGACAGCATGGATATCGAGCGGGAACGCGGCATCACCATCAAGGCGAACACGGTGCGGATCGAGTATCCGGCGAATGATGGTGAGACCTATGTGCTCAACCTGATCGACACCCCCGGTCACGTGGATTTCGCCTATGAGGTCAGCCGCTCGATGCGTGCAGTCGAAGGGTCTTTGCTGGTCGTTGACGCCTCCCAAGGGGTTGAGGCGCAGACGCTGGCCAATGTTTATCACGCGATTGAGGCTGACCACGAAATCGTTCCGGTCCTGAACAAGGTTGATTTGCCTGCCGCCGATCCTGACCGTGTTGGTGAACAGATTGAGGATGTGATTGGCATCGACGCGACGGATGCCGTGCATATCTCGGCCAAGACCGGTCTGGGCATCCCCGATGTGCTAGAGGCAATTGTCACCCGTCTTCCGGCCCCCGCAGGCGATCCTGACGCGCCGCTGAAAGCCATGCTGGTCGACAGCTATTACGACGCCTATTTGGGTGTTGTCGTCATCATCCGCGTCATCGATGGCAAGATCAAAAAGGGCGACCGCATCAAGATGCTGGGCACCGGCGGCAAATACCCTGTCGACCGGCTTGGCGTCTTCCGCCCTAAAATGGAAAATATTCCAGAACTTGGACCGGGCGAGATCGGCTTTTTGACCGCCTCGATCAAACAGGTGCGCGACACGCGCGTGGGCGACACGATCACCCATGAAAAGGGCGGCGCGACGGAAGCTTTGCCGGGCTTTGCCCCTGCGCAGCCTGTCGTCTTCTGCGGTCTTTTCCCGGTCGATAGCTCGCAATTCGAAGACCTGCGCGACGCCATCGACAAACTCGCCCTCAACGACGCCAGCTTCTCCTTCGAGATGGAAACCTCCGCCGCGCTCGGCTTTGGCTTCCGCTGCGGCTTCCTTGGGCTCTTGCACCTTGAGGTCATCCGCGACCGAATTGAACGCGAATATGATATCGAACTGATCACCACCGCGCCGTCGGTCATCTACCATATCTTCATGAAAGACGGCACCATGCAGGAGCTTCACAACCCTGCCGACATGCCCGACCTGACGCATGTGGATCACCTGGAAGAGCCGCGGATCAAAGCGACCATTCTTGTGCCCGACGAATATCTCGGCGATGTGCTGAAGCTTTGCCAAGACCGCCGCGGTATCCAAGAGGATCTGACCTATGCCGGCACCCGCGCCATGGTGGTCTATGACCTGCCGCTCAACGAAGTGGTGTTTGATTTCTACGACCGCCTGAAATCGGTCACCAAGGGCTACGCTAGCTTTGACTATCAGATGATGGGCTATCGCGAGGATCACCTCGTTAAGATGTCCGTGCTGGTCAATGATGAACCTGTCGATGCGCTCTCGATCATGGTGCATCGCGACCGCGCCGAGCAACGCGGCCGCGCGATGTGCGAAAAGCTCAAAGAGCTGATCCCGCGTCACATGTTCAAAATCCCGATCCAAGCCGCCATCGGAGGCCGCGTCATCGCGCGTGAGACCTTGTCTGCCATGCGGAAAGACGTGACCGCAAAATGCTACGGCGGCGACGCCACGCGGAAGCGGAAACTGCTTGATAAGCAAAAAGCGGGGAAGAAGAAGATGCGGCAGTTCGGGAAGGTAGAGATTCCTCAGAGCGCATTCATTTCGGCGTTGAAGATGGACAGTTAATCTGGACGTTTCTCTGTAGGTGAATCGAGTTTTGGTTAGGAGTCCTGACGCTAGAGTCGTTAGTATGTTGTGTAGTTGCGTGTCTTTGAAGAGACAAAGCTCGGCGATCAAACGCTTGCCGCATTTGGTCTAAATGGTCATTTCGACCAACCGTTTCCACTCACCTAACATCTCGTCAGTAAGCGATAATTCAAGCGTTGTTAGATTCTCCACAATTTCATCTGCCGACAAGTTATTTCCTTCGGAAATTAGACGACTAATATTTCCACACATTATTGCAACTGCTTGAAAGTTGGGTGCCAATTCTTTTACTTTCAGTTCTATTCCAGATACGGCATCCAAAATGTAGATCGTAGACGTCTCGTGAAGATGTGCTCCTGCCTTAACAAGCAGAAAATCTGCATCATAACTTGCAACCCAAACAAAGTTGGGAGGATATATTTGCCCGGCATTGTATTTCTGCTCGTTTACAAGTGTTTCCACTAGTGAGCCCTTGCAATGTGGGCTCATTACTAAACTGCCAATAACAGCGTTTTCGACACGATACTTTTTACAAAACGAGACGTATTCTTTTGGCAATCCCAGAGATTCGACAATTACGTCGCTCCAATCTGCTGGTTCAAGTCTTGGCTCTAGTGGGCGGTCCGGTTGACCAATTGGCAGATTCCAACTTGCCGTAGAATATGAAGAGACTTCATTAATTGTCTTCATTATCAAAGAGTTAACTCCTTGAGCGATTCACAGATTAGTTTTCTCCAAGCCTGTGAAGTGTGGTGGGAAAAGGTGCCGAAAATCTGCCTTGTTGTACATGATGGCGCTCAATAATTTCTCCAAGAAAATTTGCGTGTTTTGGGTAAGATTCTATCCATGTTTCGTCTTCTACGGGGAACCGATTTCCAGAGATACGAGTTCGATTTTTTTCGCTCAAACCTAGCATATCTTGGTCTACCCACTGGCCCAAGAATTGACGAGAATTTCCAATCCCACCGTTTGCTGTTATCCGCCGAAAAAAATATGGGTCGCCGTTTTGGGGCACCCGGTCTCCCGACCGGGCAGCGCCCGAACCGCCCCCACGGGGCGGGCGCTTTACGCCCACCCCTCGGTTCGGGCACTGCCCTTCGCGGTAAGATCGGCCATAGTGATTGCGGCTACCTCAACCTGATCCAAATCAAAGCCCGCCGCACAGGCACAAGCCAGGACACCGCCCGTGCCCTACCTTCTCCTCCTCCCGCCCATTACGCCAAGCCTGACAGAAATGCCGCGCCAGCGTCCTGACTTCGGTCAAGCATCTGTCTGCACAGGGGGTGTACAGGGGGGTGTACGCGCTGTGCACGGGGGTTGAGGGGGTGATTCCGTGTCGAAATCGCCTTTGCAGGCGCAGAAATTCCCTCAAAATTTCTCCCGAACCTGTCTCCTCCTGCAACTGGGCCGAGACTCTGGATTTTTCGGACCTATCCACAGGGGTTTCCACAAGGAACTCAGATGTTTATCCCCAAGAAAAAATCATGCTGCAGTGCTATTTTCTGGACCGAACCCAAAGCTTTTGTAACAGTGAACTCACCGCCAAGGGATCAAACCCGAACGCGGTCGCGAAGGCCCGAAGGCGCCGGAGGGATGCAGTCCAGATCGCAAGATCACGGGTGTATTACAAAGGGGTCGGGGATACGGCAACTGGTTGAGATCTTTGATTTCTCCCGAATGTCCGGATCACCTAAGGCACGGAGCGGGCCTTGGTATGACACTCTTCGGAGGGGCATGCAGAGGTCGTCACGAAGAGGGTCCTTCGGGATCAGCTTGTGGCTGTGGGCAAGGTCTTCGGACCGGGTTCGCAAAATGGGCCAAACGCCCCTTCGGGGGGAAGTAAGCTCATATCGAAGGCGTCAGGAGGGCCGCAAGGCTCGTGCGTAGGACCGCGTCTGAAGCACCTGACGTCTTCATCTATTTCGCAGGTGGGTTTCTATAATGAGAAACGGGACCTGGCCCATGGGGGCCGGTCCCGTTTCCGCGTCAGTCATGCGCACCGCGTCTATGCACCTATGGAGCCTCGTTTAGGCCGCTGCACCGCGGCAATCAACTAGATATGGCCGTCCCGCGTCACAGCGCCGCAATATTTTCGAAAACTGAGTCGCTTGGGCAACAGGCGGATGCTGCGTCAGGCGTTCAGAAAGACGCGGATTGCGGCCTCGAATTCGCGGGGTTTGTCGGCGTGCAGCCAATGGCCTGCCTCGGGGATTTTGGCAAAACGTGCCGCCGGGAAGTAGGAGCGGATCTGTTTGCGATACTCGGGAAGGACATAGTCAGATGTCGCGCCAGAAAGCATGAAAACGGGGCCATCAAAAACGCCTTCCTGCCCCTCAGGCCAGCCCGTGATTTGATCCATAAATCTGGCCAGCACGTCGTGGTTCAGGCGCCAACGTTTTTCTTTTACATCAAGGGATTGCAACAAAAACGCCCGTATTCCGGGCTCGGAAATATGGGCGCTGAGTTGATCATCAGCGTCGCGGCGAGTGGTTATGCGCGCAAGATCCACAGAGCGCATCGCGTCGATCAGGTGCACTTGACTATGAGTGTAGGCCACGGGCGCGATATCGGCCACGATCAGCTTACTCACCAAATCAGGATAGGTGAGCGCCAGAACCATTGCCGCTTTGCCGCCCATTGAATGCCCCAGAACATCGAGCTTGTCGCCATGGGCCTTGATTACCCCGGCCAGATCTTCGGCGAGATCGACATAGCGGTGAGTTTCAAAGCGCGGGCTTTCACCGTGATTGCGCATGTCGACGCTGATGACCTGGCGCTCGTCTGAAAGACGTTTGGCGATCACATTCCAATTGCGCGCAGAGCCGTAAAGCCCGTGGGCAATGAGAAGCGGAGGCTGCGCCGTTGGGGCGCCTGTAAGGGTCGTGGCTAGCATGCCATGTGAATAGCTGATTGGGAAAGAAGGGGCCAGCGGTGTTGAGCAGAGTTTCGGGGCATTATAGGGTTCGGACAATGCAGATGAGGACGGCGGCAACATGACTCCATCAGACCTACAGGCGCGTTTGGACGGTCTAGCCGCTCTTGCGAAGACACGGCTGGGTGTCTCGGGAAATGAGACGAGTTCGGTTTTGCAGCTCGCGGGGGGAGATTTGCCGCGGCGAGAGCGTCTGGCTGCGCGGCGATTGGCCGAACAAGCTGCTTTGGCGGAGAACCCGAAATTGGCCCGCCGCTTGGATATTGAGGTGATTGAGACTGATATCAAACGGGTTGAGCGGCATTTGCGCCGGATTGACCCGCGCGAGGCCGCTGCCAACCGGTGGGCGGGCGTGCTAGGCAGTATCGCTTTTCGTCTCTTGGTCGTTTTGATCCTGCTGGGGGTTGTTTTGGTTTGGCAGGATCTCATCTGAGGGGGCGGCGCGCCTCGTCACGCTCACCCGCTATGCGGGCGAGCCATCCTCGGCGCGCATTGCCATGGACAAGATTAATGGGCCGGTTTCAGGAACGTGCCATTGCGTAGATCGCTGAGCGCAGTGCGGATTTCCTCTTGCGTATTCATCACAATCGGGCCGTGCCAGGCCACGGGTTCTTCAATCGGCGCGCCTGAAATCAGCAGGAACCGGACGCCATCTTCACCCGCCTGAACGGTGATCTCATCGCCTGTGCCAAAGCGGATCAGGGTGCGATTGCCGGACATGTCACGAATGTTGACCTCTTGGCCCATCACCTCTTTTTCAAGCAGAACACCTTGCGGGGCGGAAGCATCGGCAAAGGCCGCCTCACCTTCAAAGACATAAGCAAAGGCACGTCTGTAGGTGTCGATGCGGAAGCTGCGTTTGACGCCGGCCGGCACCGAAATATCGAGATATTGCGGATCGGCGGCGATGCCATCCACGGGGCCTTTCTTGCCCCAAAACTCGCCTGTTATGACCTTCACTCGGGTGCCGTCATCATCAATCACTTCGGGAAAGGCCGAGGCATCGATATCCTGATAGCGCGGTGCGGTCATCTTAAGATCCGACGGCAGATTGCCCCAAAGCTGGAACCCATGCATCTGACCTTTGGCGTTACCGGTTGGCATCTCTTGATGCAAAATGCCGGACCCGGCCGTCATCCATTGCACAGAGCCAGAGCCAAGCGTGCCGGAATTTCCAAGCGAGTCGCTATGAGTGACTTCGCCTGCCAGAACATAGGTGATTGTCTCAATCCCGCGATGGGGGTGCCACGGAAAGCCGCGCATGTAGTCATCAGGGGTGTCGCCCCGGAAATCATCAAAAAGCAGGAACGGGTCCAGCTCGGATGGATCATGAAAGCCAAAGGCGCGGTGCAATTTGACGCCGGCGCCTTCCATTGTGGGTTGCGCCGGGCGGGATTCGATTACGGGACGTATGGACATGGCGGGATGCCTCCTTTTCCTTCACCAAAACCTAGGGCGCCAAAGGTGATCCGGCAATTGTGGCCGGGCGCACTGACCCTGTGCATTTTAGGATTTTGGTCGATTTCTGGCGATATTGGTCGTAGGCGGGGCAGAGCATAGCGTGGGTTTTGTCTTAGCCCCAAGAAATGATCATCCCGTGGAGATAAGAGCGATGAAAACAGGGTTTATTGGACTGGGAAATGTTGGCGGCAAATTGGCCGGGACATTGCTGAGAAACGGCATCGACCTGACGGTTCTGGATTTGGATGAAGCGAAAGTGGCTGAATTTGTCGCGGGCGGCGCCACTAAAGGGGAAAGTCCGGCACAGATGATGCGGGACTGCGACGCGGTCATCACCTGCCTTCCGCGCCCCGATATCTCGGCGGCGACGGTTGAAGGCCCGGATGGGCTTTTGTCCGCAATGGGCCCTGGAAAGATCTGGATGGAGATGTCGACCACGGATGAAGCCGAAGTGAAACGCCTTGGTGCCAAGGTCATCGCAGCGGGCGGCGCAGCGGTAGATTGTCCGGTATCGGGCGGCTGTCACCGGGCAGACACAGGAAATATCGCGATTTTTGCAGGCTGCGACCGGGCCGCATTTGAGCGTATTTTGCCGCTTTTGACCCAAATGGGTCGCCGTGTTTTGCATACGGGCGAGCTTGGGTCAGCCTCGATTTTGAAGGTCATCACCAATTTCCTTGCCACCGCGAACCTGATCACCTGCGCCGAAGCGCTGACCGTGGCCAAGGGCGCGGGTATGGATTTGGGAACCGCTTACGAGGCGATCCGCATTTCGTCTGGTACGTCATTTGTACATGAGACCGAAAGCCAAGTGATCCTGAATGGCAGCCGCGATATTAGCTTCACCATGGACCTGGTCCTCAAAGATATCGGCCTCTTCCAAGAGGTCGCGGATCGGGCAAATGTGCCGGTAGAGATGAACCCACTGATGATCCAGATATTCAAGGATGGCATTGCGCGGTACGGAGAACGCGAACTTTCGCCAAATATCATCCGGCGTCTGGAAGACGCCACAGGGCTTGATATACGCGCGCCGGGCTTTCCTGCCGAGATGACAGATGATGAGCCGGAAGAGCCGGGCTACGAAGTGCGCCGGGATTAACCCAACGGCCTCGCATCAAAAAAACCGATTGGAACCATTGGGAATAATGGTTTTGGGATTTTGCGCCTGCCTGTTAGCCAGATCATGGCCCCGCCTTGTGTGGGGCGATGCATGGGAGGGCATAGGACAATGAGTGAGGTCATCAAAGCCGAATGGTTTGATCTAGAGGCATCTTCGAAAGAGGAGGTCTGGTCTTGGCTGCACGATACCTATTTGCCAAGCGTCCGGGCGGTGTCTGGCGTGGCTTGGGTTGGCCATTACGACATCGTTCCAATCCCTGATAAACCTTACATCGAAGGCGCGCCGATGCGGCGCGAGACGACGGATAGCTCAATCCCGAATGGCGGACAAAACGTGATCCTGACCGCGGCATTGTCGCCCGAGGTGTATTTTGGGACAGATAACGGGATCGAAGCGCTGGCCGACACACATGCAGAAATGCTGGGGCAGCTAAAAGGTTACCGCAGCGCGGTTTATATCGAAGAGCAAGTTATCAACTCGCCCGAACAACGCGCGTCTCCTTATGGGATGGGCCCGCCGCCTGCTATGCAGCTGGGCAATTACCATGTAGATAATCCGGATGATGAGACCGAGCTGGCGCGCTGGTATCGTCAGGAACGTTTTGCGCGTGTTTCGGTCACGCAAGGCATGGTCCGTGGCCGCAAGATGCTGTCTATGGCCGGTTGGCCGAAGCATGGGGTGCTCTGGGAATTCACTGATTTGCCAGAGGGTGAGTTTACATTTGAACACCGCTTTGTCGCCGCTGACCGCAACGAAAACTGGCCAGGTCGCCACGTGCTGGAATATGTGACCCACGCCCCCGGCAGTCCGCATGCGGGTCGCCTTGTCTGGCCGCGGACGTCATAACACGTGTTCTATATGGCGTTTTCCGTGGCCCCGTGATCTAAGCCACATTTGGACCAGATCAGGCAAGGCGAGGGGCGTCATGGACGGCAAGAACGACGAAATTCTGGATCGGATCACGCCCAGCCCTGTCAGGCGAGCGTCAGCGACAATGTCCATCGGTCTGTTGGGCATCTTGTTGATCTTCATCGCGGTTACGGAACCGCCGGCCTTAGGCTGGCTACTTTTCCTGATTGCGATGGGGGCAGGGGCAATGGCCTTGGCATGGACGATGTGGCAGTCCTCGGGCGTTGTGCTTGAGTTGACACGCGAAGAGCTTCGCGAAGAAAATGGCCGTGTTTTGGCTCGCCTTGAAGATATACGTGCAGTTGATCGGGGCTTTTTCGCCTTTAAACCAGCGGCCGGGTTTCGCCTGAGCCTGCATCGGTCGATGCCGACGGTTATTGCGCCGGGGCTATGGTGGCGAATGGGATCGATGGTGATGATCGGCGGGGTTACCCGCCAACGTCAGGCCCGCGCTTTTGCCGATTTGATTGCAATTCTGGTGGCCGAGCAGCACGGAGAAATCTAACTCCGCGCTGCCCGCTTTCTCAATTCTCAGAGGCCTTTTGCGCGATAGCTGGAGGCCACGCGGTCAATAGCGACCATGAAGCCCGCCGTGCGCAGGTCGTCAACATCATTGCGACTGCGCCACACTTCTCGCATCGATTGGTAGGCCGTCCGCATCGTGTCATCGAGGCCCGAGCGCACCAATTCAAGCTCATCCGCGCCGCGCAGATACTTCTCTTTGAAATTCGGTGTCATCGTCCACGCATCACCCAAGTGCTCGTCAAGACGTTCCAGCTCGTTCACGATCAGCTGGTGACGCGCTTCTTCCTGACGGCGTTGCATCCGGCCAAAGCGGATATGGCTGAGGTTCTTGACCCACTCAAAATAGGACACCGTTACACCGCCGGCATTCGCATAGAGGTCAGGGATGATAACAGTGCCCTTGTCGCGAAGAATATCGTTGGCTCCAGCTGTGATTGGCCCGTTTGCAGCTTCGATAATCAGTGGCGCTTTGATCCGGTCGGCATTGCCAAGATTGATTACGGCCTCAATCGCGGCAGGGACCAGGATGTCGCAATCTTCTTCCAGCGCAGCAAACCCATCTTCGTGATGCGTGCCCTCAGGGCAGCCTTTGACGCCGCCATGTTCACCAATCCACGCACGAACCTCATCGACATTCATGCCCTTTGGGTTCGACAAAACGCCGTCACGCTCAATGATGTGAGTGATGATAGAACCATCTTCTTCGGCCAGGAATTTGGCGGCGTGATAACCCACATTGCCAAGGCCCTGAACGATGACCCGCTTCCCATCCAGAGTTCCAGAAAGGCGCGCAGAGGCCACGTCATCGGGATGACGGAAAAACTCTTTCAGCGCATATTGCACGCCGCGACCAGTTGCTTCGACACGGCCTTGAATGCCGCCAGCATGGGGAGGTTTGCCCGTCACGCAGGCCTTTGCATTGATGTCTGTGGTGTGCATCCGCGCATATTGGTCGGCAATAATGGCCATCTCACGCTCGCCCGTACCCATATCGGGGGCCGGGACGTTTTGGGCCGGGTTGATCATGTCGCGCTTGATCAGCTCATAGGCAAAGCGGCGTGTGATTTGTTCTAGCTCATGATCTTCATAGTCGCGGGGATCAATGCACAAACCACCCTTCGATCCGCCAAAGGGCGCTTCTACCAAAGCGCATTTATAGGTCATAAGCGCGGCCAACGCTTCAACCTCATCTTGGTTTACATTTGAAGCATAGCGGATGCCGCCTTTGGCCGGTTCAAAATGTTCGGAATGGACCGAGCGATACCCAGTGAACGTCCGGATTTCGCCACGCAGCCGCACCCCGAAACGCACCGTGTACGTTGCGTTACACACCCTAATCTTTTCCTCCAAACCCGGCGGCAATCCCATAAGGGAAGCGGCTCTTCCAAACATCAGGTCAACGGATTCGCGGAAACTCGGCTCACGGGGTGTAGACATTCGTGTCTCTCCTGAAAATGGGTAGAGGGCAGAGTTTTCAAACTGCCCATTTTTTAAGCGAAACACAGGAGCGAACGGGCTGCAAGTCGATGCGCGACATTCACCGTAAATCTTGAGTTTTTTTTTAGATAAACGCCGCAGGCACTGTTCCGATCTTGAAAACACCCTGTTTCCTAACCGCTTTCGCCGCATTTCTGCCCAGAATCTAAAGCTAAGTGAATGGCGGGCCGAACTCTGTCGGCTCTTTTGAATTTGATTCTGCGCATGAGGCGACAGGTATGACCGAGATGATCGAAACGAAAACACGCGTTCCTAAGGCTGGCGGTAAACTCACCAGTTTCGTGCGGGATGATCGCGGCACAGTGACGATTTTTTCGCTGATGATCTTCATTCTGATGTTGGGCGCGGGTGGCATTGCCATTGACGTCATGCGGTATGAAACGCAGCGCACTCAGCTTCAATATACGCTTGATCGCGCGGTTCTGGCTGCTGCGGCGCTGAACCAGACAGAAGACCCCGAAGAAGTCGTGATTGACTACTTCGCAACCTCTGGCCTCGAAAATTACCGCCTGCGTGTCGATGTCGAGGAAGGCCTGAACTTCCGCCGTGTGGAAGCTTATGCCGAAATGGATCTGCAATCTTATTTCATGAACATGTTTGGTGTTCATGTAATGACATCGCCATCGAGCGGGATCGCGGAAGAGCGGATCATGGACATCGAAATCTCGATGGTTCTGGATATTTCCGGCTCAATGGGCTGGAACGACAAAATTGACTATATGCAAGACGCCGCGGCCGAGTTCGTGGAAACTGTCTTGGCTGCGAATGAAGAAGAAGAGCAGGTCTCGATCTCAGTCATCCCATACAATGGTATGGTTAACGCGGGCTCAACAATCGCCAGCGTTTTCAACCTTTCTGACGAGCACAGCTATTCAAACTGCACGCGGTTCGATCAAAATTTCTATAACAGCACCGCCATTGATCCGACGAATGATGAGATCGAACGGCTGGCACATTTCGACTATAATAACCGCAGCCGCTACCGTGAATTCCGCTCGGCTTTCTGTCCAACGAGTGATTACGGCGCGATCCTACCATGGTCGCAAGATGAAGATGCTTTGATTGCTCATATCGAGGATCTGGATGCCGATGGCTGGACTGCGATTGATCTTGGGATGCGTTGGGCCGTTGGCCTTTTGGACCCTGCCGCGCAACCTGCAGTTGACGCGCTCATCGCCTCTGGCGACGTCCATGAAGATTTCGAGGGCCGTCCATTCTCGTATACAGAGGACGACGTCCTAAAGGTGATCATCCTCATGACGGATGGTGAAAACACCAACCAATATGACGTGATTCAAACAATGAAGAGCGGCGAATCGCCAATGTATGAGGATCCCGATAATGGAGATATCTCGGTCTGGCTGCCGTCCTATGGCCTTTACTATTGGTTTGATGACCGCAGCTATCGGAACGTGCCCGATGGTGGCAGCAACAACAATGCGGAGGCGATCCCATGGGTTGACCATTGGGCCAGCTATTCGGCTCGGATGATCGCTGGCGAATATTATGGCGATTACAATAGTAGCGGTCGTTGGTTCCGTCTGGACGACGATTACTACGAAGAAATCCGCTATGACTCGATCGAGCTTTATGCCGGTCAGAATGAAGCAGACACCAACCTACGTAACATCTGTGATCAAGCGAATGCAGCCGGGATCATCGTCTTTACAATTGCGTTCGAGGCTCCTGCGGATGGTGAGGAAGTCATGCAATACTGCGCGACCACCCCGTCCCATTATTATGATGCCGAAGGGATCGAAATCTCCGAAGCCTTTGCGTCCATCGCGGCGTCTATCAACCAGCTAAAACTGGTCCAATGAGGCTGCTATGTGGGGCATGAGCAAACTAAAGCGCTACCTAAAGTGCGAAGACGCCAACGCGACCGTAGAGTTCGTGATCGTCTTTCCGGTTATCATCATCATCTTTGTCGCGGCCTTCGAAACATCGATGTTGCTGACCAAACAGGTGCTATTGGAGCGGTCCTTGGATAGCTCTGTTCGGTTGTTGCGTTTGACTACCGGTCTGACAGCAACCCATGATGAAATTCGCACCAATATCTGCGCCAACACGCCAATTTTGGAAGATTGTGAAAACACATTGCTTCTTGATCTGCGTGTTATTGACCAAACAACCTACAACATGCCCGATTACCACATCCTGTGTGTCGACCGCAGTGGTCAGGTTGATCCGGCCAACGAGTTTAACCCCGGCAGTGATGATGAGCTGATGCTCATTCGGGCCTGTGCGGCTGTGGACCGTATCTTGCCAATTTCAGGACTTGGGCTTGATCTGACGCGCGACGATACCGGAGCAATTCACCTGACGGCTGTCTCGATCTTCGTGAACGAACCGAGTTGAGGAGGGGATGATGCAAACCTTAAAGACATTCCTTCGAGACGAGCGCGCATCGGTCGCCTTAGAGGCCGTCATTATCATGCCGATTCTGACATGGTTCTTTGTGGGCAGCTTTGTCTTTTTTGACGCCTACCGGACCTACAATACGTCGATCAAATCCACCTACTCGGTGGCGGACGTGCTGTCGCGCCGGACCGCGTCCATTGCCAGTTCGGATATCGAAGGGCTGGCTGATATCTTTCGGTTCATGACGCGGGATACGGAGGGAACGTCAATGCGGGTGACGCAGATCACGCGTCAGGACAACGCTTACCGAATTGACTGGTCACATGGCACGGATGGGATGACCTATCTTAGACCCGTGGATTTCGATGAGGAGTTACTGGGCCAAATCCCGATTATGGCGTTTGGAGACCGCTTGTTGTTGATCGAAACGGTTCTCCCCTATGAACCGGCCTTTTCGATCGGCATGGAATCGCAGGAATATTACAGTTTCACCGTCGTCCGTCCACGATTTGCAGGGCAAGTGGCCTTTGATGCGGATATGGGAAACTCATATGTTTATGAGAACGGCACCGACACATATGGCTATGACGGAATCGTCTATGATCCGCCGGATGACGGCGTCGAGGATGACCCGGATTTCGATGTAGACTGAGCAAAGAATAGAAAAGAGCGCCCGATAGCGGCGCTCTTCTTTCTGAGTAAAAACGGCTTAAAAGAGGCGCTCGCCCATTTGATCGATCAACGTTTTCGCTTTCCTAAGCGATGCCTCGGCCGCGTCGCCCTTGGTGATAAAGGTATCAGCGCGGATCAGAATATGGGTCTTCAGCTCGCCGTCGATCTCTTTCTCAATCCGCGCGCCAATGCGAAATTCACCGCCTTCGGATAAAGGTTCGGGGAAAATCAAAAAACCGTCATAGATTTCAGGTTCCGGACCTTTGGACCCGGACCCAGATCCCCCAAAAAGACGAGAAAGTAGCGACATCTGAAAGGCTCCTCTTTGCAGTTGTCGTATGTTGGCACAAGGCGACGCAGAATGCACGTCCAAGCACCGCGCTAACGGCGCGGAACGCGCTGCCCCGTGCCAGCGACGGCCCGTTCCGGCGGGCTGTCGCTTCGGTGAGGGGAGCTTAATGCAGTGAGGCTGTTCGGATGCCTGACGATAAACTGGAAAAATCGGGCGTTCCAGCGACATCCCACGGGCCGCTAACGGCTATACTGACCCAATGCGGTTACTTATCCAACGCATCAACCGTTTGTGAGGCCGGTTCGCTTTCTTAACCAATTCATACATGTTCATGTCAGGAAACGGAGAAGCCTTTCCGTTTTCAACGCAAATCTCAGGTTTCAAATACCCATTCTCGTCGTAGTATTGGTCAAAGCGCTTTGCCTCACCCACCAATAAGTTTGAAAGGCTCGTCCACTTTTCTACGACATTAGTGCTATCGACTTGATATCGATAGATCTCGCCATCTGATGTTAAAACGATCCGGTCCGATTCACCAAGGATCCCAATCAGCATGTCGTCGGCGGAAACCGGTACTCTCGGATTGAGATGCATTAAGCCGATATCATAAGGTTGTGACATCGCTGACGAAAATGTTCTGTCATTATTTGATCGAACACCAAATATCTTAATAGACCCGTTAAAGAGATTTAAGCCGTTATGCACTCGTAAAAATGCCCGAAACTCCGGTCTGGGCTGCCGCCCTGTCAAAGAAGCGACCTCGTCCGCTTTGGCATCATCAGCGGGAGGATAAAAAAAGTGGAGGTAACTAAACCTCGCCAGCTTTGGACGATGGCAAACTACGCGTCCACCGTGTTCTGTAAGCTCGCCGCAACCAATAAATCGATCTGCAATACGATGCAATTCAGCAAAGGTTTCATCGGCAGTCAACGTCACTGATCCAAGAAACTCCGCAGCTTCCGGCTGCGACTTGGGTGCTTCAGTTTCCTGAGCGCTTTCGCCTCGATCTGCCTGATCCGTTCCCGCGTTACGCTGAACTGTTGGCCGACTTCTTCCAGCGTGTGGTCGGTGTTCATACCAATGCCAAACCGCATCCGTAGCACGCGTTCTTCACGCGGGGTCAGTGAGGCCAGAACCCGTGTCGTGGTTTCTTTCAGGTTTTCTTGAATGGCCGAATCCAGCGGAAGCACCGCGTTCTTATCCTCGATGAAATCACCCAGCTGCGAATCTTCTTCGTCGCCGATTGGGGTCTCCAAAGAAATCGGCTCTTTGGCGATTTTCATCACCTTGCGGACCTTCTCAAGCGGCATCTGAAGCTTTTCGGCCAATTCTTCCGGCGTCGGTTCGCGGCCAATTTCATGCAGCATCTGGCGACCTGTGCGGACCAGCTTGTTGATCGTCTCGATCATATGGACCGGGATACGGATCGTGCGGGCTTGGTCAGCAATCGAACGGGTGATCGCCTGACGAATCCACCATGTCGCGTAGGTCGAGAATTTGTAACCACGGCGATATTCAAACTTATCGACCGCTTTCATCAGGCCGATATTCCCCTCTTGAATGAGGTCAAGGAATTGCAGGCCACGGTTGGTGTATTTTTTCGCAATCGAGATCACGAGGCGAAGGTTGGCTTCGACCATTTCCTTCTTGGCCTGGCGCGCCTCTTTTTCCCCTTTTTGAACCTGCTGCACGATGCGGCGGAATTCAGGGATATCAAGGCCGACATAGGTCCCGACTTGCGCCATATCGTTGCGCAGCTCTTCGACTTTATCCATTGAGCGCTCAAAGAGGGCAGCCCAGGCACGACCCGATTTTTCCTGCATCCGGTCGATCCAGGTCGGGTCCAGTTCGTAGCCGCGATAGGCCTCGATGAATTCCCGGCGATTGATGCGCGCTTGGTCAGCCAGTTTAACCATACCAGAATCAATCGACATAACACGGCGGTTAATGCCGTAAAGCTGGTCGATCAGCGCTTCGATCCGGTTATTGTGCAGGTGAAGTTCGTTCACCAGCTCAACGATCTCAGAACGCAGCTTTTGATAGTCTTTTTCTTCTTTCGTCGAAAAACTACTATCTTCGTTCAGCGTAGCCGAGATCCTCAGATCCTGCATCTCGCTGAGCATTGTGTAGTCTTGTGCGATGCGGTCGAGCGTTTCCAGAACGCGGGGCTTCAGCGCCGCTTCCATCGCGGCCAGCGACATGTTGGCCTGCTCGTCTTCGTCATCGTCATCATCGGTGGCAATCGGATTACCATCGGCGTCGTATTCTTGTTCTTTTTCTTTCTTCTCGGCAGTGGTCCCATCGGCAGCCGGAGCCCCTGCAACAGGTTCTTCGGTTTCTTCTTCTTCCATTGTGTTGCCAAAGGTGGCATCCAGATCGATCACGTCGCGTAGCAAAATCTCTTCATCAAGAAGTTCGTCGCGCCAGATTGTAATCGCTTGAAAGGTCAGGGGGCTTTCGCACAGCCCGGAAATCATCGTGTTGCGGCCGGCCTCGATGCGCTTGGCAATCGCGATCTCGCCTTCACGGCTCAGCAGTTCAACCGAGCCCATCTCGCGCAGATACATACGAACCGGGTCGTCGGTGCGGTCTAGCTTTTCAGCGCTAGTGGTGGAAACGGCGACATCGCGTGACCCTGTGGCTTCAACCAGATCGGTCGCGCCACCCTTGTCAGCATTCTCGCCTTCTTCTTCGGCTTCTTCATCTTCAATGATGTTGATGCCCATTTCCGACAGCATCGACATAACGTCTTCGATCTGTTCGGAATTGACCTGCTCGGGCGGCAGGACAGTGTTCAGTTGGTCATAGGTGATGTAGCCCTTGACGCGGGCTTCGGCGATCATCTTTTTGACGGCTGCCTGGCTCATATCAAGGCTCATTTCAGCCTCGTCGCCATCCGCCTTACGATCGTCTGTGTCTTTAGCCATTCGCTATCCCCTTCGAAGGCGCGGTGATTCGCCTTGGTAACTGCATCACTACTTAGCGCGAATCAGTGATTCGCACACCCGATCAGCGGGTTTTCTTCACCCATGCTTCGCCATCAATCAAGTCCCGAAGCCTTTGAGACAACGCGCTTTCATCATCAGAGGCGCCAGAACCGTCCCCGCGAACGGGGGCTTGCGCCCTTTGTCGGGCCTGCAAGGCATGGTTAATCCGCCAATTCAGGCGATCCTCATCCGTATGGCCCAAATCTTCCATCGCTTCGGCCATCTCGTCTTCAATGCCGCGTTCTGCGCTGAGTTTTGCAAATTCTTCGGCCAAACATTGGGCCGCTTTTTCGGTCTCGCCAGGCGCGCGCACAAAGGGTGCGATGCGGACATGGCCAAGGTTGGTCAGGTTTTCAAGGGTCTGGCTTAGATTTGCCTGACTTAAGGCCTCTTTTATCGCTGCGTTGTTGCGTTCGGGTGTCGCAAGTAAAAATCCGGTTAATCTTGCGTGGTCCGGCAACGAAGGCTCCAACCTTTCCAGTTGACCCTCAAATTGGTCTATCAGGTCGGGGTAAAGGCACAGGGTAGCCAGAATGAGAGCATGACGCAGGTCAGTCCCGGTAAGCGCACCGGCGGCCAGAGCCGAAGATTGGGTATCGGGCCTTGGCGTTGCAACGGCATTGCGCGGCCGGAACCCGGGTCGGAAATCAGTTTGCGGTTTTCGGCGCGTTCTAAACAGGTCAAATCTGAGATCTTTCAGCGCTTGCCCGTAATGGTGGCGCAAAGATTGATCAGGGATCAGCGAGATCGCCTGACGCAAGGATCTGTCCAAGGCGGCCTTGCGTTCCGGGCTGTCGAATTCTTTGCCGTCGGTTTCACGGCGCCAAAGTAGCTTCACCAGCGGTTCGGCTCCTTGCAAAAGCGCCTTCATCGCATCGCGGCCCTTGGCCTTAATCAGGTCATCGGGGTCTTGGCCTTCGGGCATCAAGCAGAAGCGCAGAGTTTTTCCCGGTTCAAGTAAGGGAAGGGCGATATCAATCAACCGCATGGCGGCACGAAGCCCGGCTTTGTCCCCATCCAGTGCCACAATGGGTTCATCGGTAATGCGCCAAAGCAGCTTAAGCTGATCTTCGGTAATGGCAGTGCCAAGTGGTGCAACGGCGCCTTTGAATCCGGCCTGCTGCAACGCAATGACATCCATATAACCTTCAGCCACAATCAGACTGTGCCCTTTGCCAGCGGCCTCCCGCGCGGGCCCATGATTGTAAAGCGCGCGGCCTTTATCGAATAGTTCGGTCTCTCGACTGTTAAGGTATTTGGCGCGGGCGTTGGGGTCCATTGCCCTGCCGCCGAACCCAATACAGCGTCCGCGAGCATCGCGGATAGGGAACATGATCCGGCCGCGAAAGGCATCGTAAGGCGTTCCGCCATCATCGGGTTTTGTGGCGATCCCTGCGGCGATCACCAGCTCAGGATCATGACCCTTTTCAATCATTGCCTGATAGGTGCCGCTGCGAGCATTTGGGGCAAAGCCGATCTCAAATGTGTCGCGCGCACCTGTGTCCAAGCCCCGCCCATCAAGATAGTCCCGTGCATCTGTTCCCGCGCCACTTTGCAATTGCAGCCGGAAATACGCGACGGCAGCTTCGGTCACATCCGCAATGAGCGTACGCCGGTCGGCCTTTTCCTGCGCGCGAGGGTCACGTTCCGGCATTGGCATCCCAGCCTCACCAGCCAGAAGCCGAACAGCCTCCATGAAGCCGACATTTTCGGTCGCTTGCACAAAGCCGATCGCGTCACCCTTTTCGTGGCAGCCGAAGCAGTAGTAGAACCCCTTGCGGTCATCCACATGAAAAGACGCCGTTTTTTCTTGGTGGAACGGGCAGGGCGCCCACATGTCGCCCTTGCCCTGATTGGATTTGCGGGTGTCCCACGTGACTTTGCGCCCGACCACATCCGTGATCGAGATCCGCGTGCGCAATTCATCCAGGAAACCAGGGGGCAGACTCATGACCCGCAGTATCCCGCCCTGCGATGGCGAAGTCCAGAGAGCTTGGCGTGATGTGATTAATCAAGAATTTGCCACAAATTTCGCGGGTATTTGCCACAATTCCCGGTCATTCAGAACATTCGTGGGGGCGTTGTCAGTTAGGCACGCAAGATGTTTGCAAATTTTATCGTCAACGAATCCGGAGCGGTAACCGTTGATTGGGTCGTCCTAACAGCAGGACTGGCCGGCCTTGGTCTTGCCGTCGTAGGTCTTTTCGCCAATTCAGTTGAAGAACCCGCCAGCGCCGTAAATTCACTTTTACAGGAAGAAGTTGTCAGCAGCAGCCTTGCCTTTAACGACTAAGGCTCGACAAGGTCTGGGCGGCCCGGCAGATTGGGCCCATGACGCATGAACTGACCATTTCCACACATGGCACCGGCCTTTATGAAATCACCAGCCATGTGAAAACGTGGATGCGTCATTCTGGCGTGTCCGACGGCTTGCTGACCCTATTTATCCGCCACACATCGGCGTCGCTTTTAATTCAGGAAAATGCTGACCCTGAGGTGCAGACGGACCTCACTGCGTTTTTCCACAGGCTTGTTCCGCCGACCACTGATCCGTCGATGTCTTACCTGACCCATACCTATGAAGGCCCCGATGACATGCCCGCCCATATCAAGGCGGCGATGATGCCAGTTTCTTTGTCTATCCCGGTTTCCGGCGGCCAATTGGTGCTGGGAACGTGGCAAGGCATTTATATCGTTGAACACCGAAATGCACCGCATCAACGCCGCGTTGCGGTGCAGTTGTTGGGCGAGTGACCCCCTAAACCTCGTGGGTTTAAATCCCCCCTACCCAAGCCCTCGCGGCTGACCTATAGTGGCTGTGGATAACTGGGGCGTTAGACCCCAGACGATCAGAGCAGAGTTACGAAAGGGGATGGATCCATGCGGTGCCCGTTTTGCGGAAATGTTGATACCCAGGTAAAAGACAGCCGTCCGGCCGAGGATCATGTTGCGATCCGGCGTCGGCGTTTTTGTCCATCCTGCGGGGGACGGTTCACAACCTATGAGCGCGTGCAGCTACGCGATTTGGTGGTGATAAAAACGAATGGCAAGCGCGAAGATTTTGATCGCGACAAGCTGGAGCGCTCAATCCGCATTTCGATGCAAAAGCGCCCGGTTGAACCTGAGCGCATTGATCAGATGATTTCAGGTATCGTCCGCCGGCTGGAAAGCATGGGTGAGACCGATATCAATTCCAAAGTGATCGGCGAGATCGTGATGGAAAGCCTCGCTCGGATCGATACAGTTGCCTATGTTCGCTTTGCCAGCGTCTACAAAAACTTTCAGGCCGCTGATGATTTCGAAGACTTCGTTTCTGAACTGCGTCCGCCCGTTCAACCGGAAGAATAGACCCATGTCCCATGATGACGCGCGATGGATGCGCCTTGCGCTTTCATTGGGCGCTCGGGGCCTTGGCCGCGTTTGGCCAAATCCGGCTGTGGGCTGCGTTATTGTTAAAGAGGGCCGCGTGCTGGGCCGCGGCTGGACGCAAGATGGTGGGCGGCCACATGCGGAACCAATGGCATTGGCCGAGGCTGGCGAGGCGGCGCGCGGTGCAACTGCCTATGTAACGCTCGAACCTTGCGCCCATCACGGAAAAACCCCTCCTTGCTGTGACGCTTTGATTGCGGCTGGTGTGGCGCGGGTTGTCTCAGCCATTGAAGATCCAGACCCACGCGTTGATGGCGGCGGACATGCGCGCTTGAAAGCTGCGGGCATGGACGTGAGGACGGGCGTTTTGGCAGCAGATGCGGCTGAGGCGCAAAAAGGCTTCCTGTCTCGGATTACCAGATCGCGCCCGATGCTGACGCTGAAACTGGCGACGTCGTTCGATGGGCGTATCGCGACAGCCACTGGCGAAAGCATGTGGATCACTGGACCCGAAGCGCGGCGGCTCACTCATATGATGCGCGCACGTCATGATGCGGTAATGGTTGGCGCGGGAACGGCACGCGATGATGACCCAAGCCTTACGGTGCGCGGTATGGGCGAAATGCCTCAACCCGTACGTGTCGTGGTGTCCCGCAACCTTGCGATCCCGCAAGACAGTGTGCTTGCGAAAACTGCCCGGGATATTCCTGTTTGGCTGATCACATCAAAAGAGGCTCCCGCAGACCGGCGCCAGTTCTGGCAAGATCAGGGCGCGCGTTGCCTGATCGCCGATCTGGGCCCAAGCGGTCAAATCGATCCAGATTCCACCCTTAGTCTTTTGGGGCAGGAAGGGCTGACGAGGGTCTTTTGCGAGGGGGGCGGTGCGCTTGCCGCGTCGCTATTGAATGCGGGCCTTGTTGATGATCTTGCGGTTTTCACGGCAGGCATGGCCATCGGCGCCGAGGGCCGCCCAGCCATTGCCGCGATGGGTCTTGCAAAATTGACCGAGGCCCCACGGTTTACACTGACCCAAACCCGTCAAATTGGCGCGGATACTCTGCAGATGTGGCGCAGCGAAACTTAGGTTTCATTGATCGTGCTTGTGCGCCTTATGGGGCGGTTCATCTCAACATGAATTTCCACATCATGTTCAAGAAAAGCCTATAGAGGCGCGATCTTGTGATTAAGGCCAGCCACTAGATTTACCGCCAAAGCCAAGCGTGACCGGCAAACCATCCCTGCAATTTTGCCAAGGATCGAAGCTTTAGGGCGGGCGCTGGTATTTGACCCGAGGCCAACCGCTCTACTGCGACCTCAACAGGGCAGGCGAGACCGGTGAGCGGGTCAAAGTAGCGTGGATAGGTGATCAGTGTGGCATGCACCAAGGCTTGCAAACTGGGCCGTGCTGCGCGGCGCGCCGGGATGTCGCCAATGTCTTTTGTCAGCCCCCATCCCGCGTAGAATGGCGCGCCTGTGACCGTCACTTCGACCCCGCGCAGCAGGGCCTCGAACCCCATGAGCGAAGTCATTGTCACCAGATGATCGGCGGCATTGATCAAGGTCACTGGGTCAGTGTGATCCGCGACAAAATCAGTCAGACCAGAAAGCTGATCGGCCTCGATCTTGCCCTCGCGTAGACCCGCTTCGACATCGGGGTGCGGTTTGTAAATCAGATACGCCTTGGGAAACAACGTGCGCGCCTGTCGCAAGAGATCTAGATTGCTGGCGATTTTTCCGGCGCCCAATCGAATGGATGCATCGTCTTCAACTTGCCCCGGTACGACAACGACAGCGCGGTCGCCCGCATCCGGCAAGGTCGCGGCTGAACCTACATTGTATTTACTGACACCCGTTGCATTCAGCGCCCGGATCAAACCCTCTGCGCGGTGCAATCTTTCCCGCGGAAGGTTTGCAGCTTCTGAAATCAACCGCTCTAACCGACTTTCGCGTGTTGGATCGTAATAAATGCCGAGATCGTCTTTTACCAAGCTAAGAGGTGGCGTCAGCTCAGCCCCCAGCCCTCTGGATCTTAAAAACCCGTCCTCAAGCCGCTCTAATTGCAGGCCTGCCACGGCACAAGCGTCGCGCAGGGAACGGCAGTCCTTATTGGCCCAGACCAACGCCGGACGCTTCAGGTTTGCGGCAGCTTCGGGCGTTTTCATATAGCGCAGCGGTTTGCCCGCCCCACCAAACAGCTTTTGCAAAGGTGCGCGCTTCCAGGCTCGAATGCCAAGTGCGGCATACCCTTTGCGATCTTCGCGCCACGCACGTGACTGTGCCTCAAGCGCGCCCAGAACATCTTCAAGCCCGCAAAGGCGGTCGCGATAAGGGTCGTACCATTCGGGATAAAGTAGCAAAGCGCCCGCCACCAATTGCGCACGGGTTAGTTTGCGATTGCGTCGTGGAATCGGATTGCGGTCATCCGTCAGATCCCAACCCGCATAAAAAGGTTGCCCAAAGACACGTGGCCGGTGACCTGCAAGAATTGCCTCGAAACCCAATTGTGACGTGACAGTATAAACGGCAACAGCGCCTTCCATTAGCCGCCAGGGCGAGATGGGTTGGGTCAATAGCCGGGTTTTTTCATCGCAATCGTCCGGGCCATAATGCCCGTCGCGATGCCCGCCTGCGGTTTCGGGATGGGTTTTTATAATGATCCTTGCGCCGGGGTTTTCCTCCCGTGCAAAGACCAACATTTCGCGAAAGGTACTATCCCGCGCTCCGCCCAACCGGATAGATGCATCACCGCGGGTCTGATCGATGATAAGAACATAGCCCGGCTGCGGCGGGTCAATTTCGGGATCAACGGCCGAATATTTTGTCAGATGTCCCTCTCGCAATCGGGCTATGGCGTCGCGGGCACGATCCAGCAACGACGTATTGTCCAGCCCATGCGTGGCCAGCAGAGTCTCAAGATCTGACGGTTTCGAGCTGTCAAAATAGATGCCGCTGCGATCAATGGTCAGGCCAAGGGGCGGCTCGCCATCGCGGCCGGGAAACAAGGACCGCAAAAAGGCATCTTCCACACGGACGACATGGGCGCCAGTGGCCTCGGCCACGCCTTCGCCGCGTTTGGCATAGGGGCTGTGACCCCAAACCAGCACGTCATCATCGGCGCCGGGTTTGCCAAGCGTCAGGTCATGGCCTGCGAGTTCCAAGATCCGGCGAACCCGTTTGTTGGTTAGAAAGCCGCCGGTAAAATAAAAGGCCCGCCGAGAGTCTGATCCCGCGGGCCTTTCTTGCATGTCGCCATGCATAGACTTTTATTCTGCCAAGCTGCTGATCGAGCCCGCAGTCGAGAGGGTCCCGGTCAGCGCACCAATGACTTGGTTCCATTGTGCAAACGGAGCCACAGTCACATACAGCGTATCCTCATCACGGATCACAAAGTCCCGCGCTTCAAACATGCCGGTTGGGGCTGTCAGATCCAAGACGTAGATCATCCGCTGCGTGCCGCTGATATCGTTGCGGCCAAGAACCTGCCGGGCAATTGCCTCGGGCTCATTGCGAAGAATGAAGACACCGGTTGGATCCGCCAGTGAGGGGTTCAGCCCGCCCACGGTTGCAATCGCTTCGATGGCCGAGATGGTCTGGCTATCGAAAGGAACGCGGGTTTGCGCGTTGGTTGCCCCAAGTGCCGTGAAGGTCCGGGTATCCTCTTCCACAAGAATGCGGTCATTCGCACGAAGGGCGATGTCCAGCTCGGGGTTGTCATAAAGATCTTCGAACCAGATCGTGCCTGTGTGGCTGCCGCGAACGACGGTGATCTGCGCGATCTCCGGCTCGATCGTCACGCCGCCTGCATTGGCCAACATCGCTGAAAGCGTCCGGGTTGGACGTTCGATGGGGAACACGCCTTGCCCGCCAACTGCGCCGACAACAGAAACGGTCGCCCCGTCACCTTCAACACGGCGTACAATGACCTGCGGGTCCGGGGTTTGTTCATCCAGATTGCGGGTAATGATCTGGCGCAGCCCATCAGGCGTGTTGCCTGCCGCGCGAATGCGGCCCGCATATGGAATAAAGATAAAGCCAGCGCCATCAACCTGCACTTCGGCAAGTTCGGAACGCGGCGTGCCGGTCGGCCCAAGCAATGGATCGGTCACGTTTTCCCAGATCGACAGCGAAAGCATGTCGCCCGGGCGGATCGTGTCCGAGCCAATCTGGCCGGCATTGATGAAACTATCGGAAAAGCCGAGCGCTTCGACCACTGAGGTCGCGCGGATCACTCTGTCATTCACGGTTACGACAAATGCGTCACCCTGATTTTGAACGGATCCACGGAAAAGCTCTCGCCGGTTTGGCCCGGTTCGTGGCAAGCCGCATGTAGCGACCAGTGTCACAACCAGAAACAGGGCGACGAATCGCGCCCATGGGGAAGCCATCGATTTCAATGGATTTGGCTCCTTATTGCCTGAACTGCCTCGGTTTATATTTTTTTTATAGCGTAGCGAATTTTTTTCGTTTGCGCCAGTTTTCTTTATTTCACAACCTGCAAGTGTTGCCGGGGGGCCGGACGACCCGCATCCAGCGCATCGTAGGGATCTTCCGGAGGAAGCATCATATCGACCACTTGGCGGAGCAATTGGCGCCGCCCGCGCGCAGAATAAAAGCTGCCAGTGATCTGCGAGGTTTCCAGCAAATAGTGCCGGTAATCGCGATAAGCGCGGCTGTCTGGACGGTCAGGGGACTGGAAAAACTTATCCAATGGCTGCGTCGAGACAAATTCAGGTTTGAGATATACGGCCGTCCCAAATGCCTTAAGAGGCAACCCGCGCCACAGAGCTTGCTGCGCGGCCGTAGAATTTACGGTTACGGCGCTACGTGCATCATTAAGAAGCTGAGCCAACTTGCTGCCACGCACATAGTGGACACGGTTTTCTACACCCATGTCTTTTGCGAGCTTTTTAATGACTTTGCGCAAGGGCACACGCCCATCTTCAAGCGGGTGCGCTTTCAGAACAAGGTGGTGGTGGCGAGGTGCACCTTCGGCAAAGCCCTTTATCAACATGTCGAGAAATTCGGTCATGGAATTAAACGGGCTGTGATCTTGAAAGCTGGCATCGTGTTCAAGTTGCAACAGCGCAATATGATAGGGGAAGCCGCCCGTCCGAATGCGCCATGTCGCAATAATGCGGCTAAGGGCATAGGCGGGCATCAACGCGATCCGGCGCAGGTAAAGCCGCAGCTCACGAGCGACGGTAATTGACCGGTGCGGCCGAAAGTTCCGGTAGTTGAAATTTAGGAACATCACGAACCAATGATAGAGCGCGCCGTAAAAGATGTGCTGGCGCATGTCGCCCCAACGCGCCGGTGCGTCCGGAAGATCCAGATCGAGGTTTTTCAACGCGCGCTGCATATTTGGAACCGAGGTTTGCATAAGCCGTGAATGACCATTGGCACCGCCGCGTTCATAGGTCACCCAATAGGGGCGCAAATACCCTTCTTCAAAGACGTGAACAGTAATTCCACGGTCACGGGCCATTTTGACGGCCTTAGCATGAATAGGCCGCGTGTCGCCGTAGAGGACAAGATCGGTGATCTTTTTCTCGGTCAATATTTCGGAAAGGCGGTTTGGCCAATCTTCTTGGCGCCCGTGATAGCCGATATAGCTAGAACGGTGATGCCAAAAGGCGCTGTCGCCCTGGTTAAATCCAACACGCCAAACAGAGGCCCCGGCGGCGCGCAACATTTTGCCCAAACGGTGAAAGAAGGGCCCATGGGGCCCCTGTAAAAACAGGAAAGTTCGGTTTTCGGCGGCCGTAATGGGCACGTTCAGCCTCATGTGCATGGGAACGGTGATACTTCGTTGATCAGAATTTTGCATCCGCCAATGTCACTATGTGGGCCGGTTTGTGCCCAGAATGTGGCCTCTGACCTTGCCGAAATCCCGGCGCGGGGCTACGTCAAAAGGGCTAAGAAAAAAGAGGCGCAGATGTTTACCGGAATCATCACTGATATTGGCCGTATCGAGCGGCTGGAGAAGACGGGCGATCTTCGCGCGCGGATTGCGACGGCCTATGACACCGCGACCATCGAAATCGGCGCGTCCATCGCCTGCAATGGCGTCTGTTTGACGGCGGTCGCCTTGGGGCCGGGCTGGTTCGACGTCGACATCTCTGCCGAGACTGTGTCGAAAACCAATATCGATGAATGGGCTGAGTCAACGCGCATTAATCTGGAACGCGCCTTGAAAGTTGGCGATGAGCTTGGCGGACATATCGTGTCAGGGCACGTGGACGGTGTGGCTGACCTGATCGCAATGGAAGATGAAGGCGGCAGCACCCGCATGACCTTCCGCGCGCCCGCCGAACTGGCCAAGTTTATCGCGCCCAAAGGATCAGTGACGCTGAATGGAACATCGCTGACTGTGAATGAGGTTGACGGAAACACCTTTGGCATCAACGTCATTCCGCACACGCAAGAGGTGACAACCTGGGGCGAAGCGGCGGTTGGCGACCGTATCAACCTCGAGATTGATACATTGGCCCGCTACGTCGCTCGTCTGGCGGAAATGTCATGAGCGTGCTTGGTCATAACGGCGGTCCGACGATGGAGCCGGGATTTGGCTTTCGCAAACACGCGTGGGGCAAGGCCAGAAAATCGCTAATGAAAACCCTGCCAATTGAGATCCTGCGTGTCCGCGTGGCTCGCGCCAAACGATTGGGGATCGAGTATAAAACATATGCCTCGATCCGCGCGGCAAGCGGCCATGATGTTGTGGCATTTCTTTTTTCAGGCAATGCACTGGAATTACGCCGTGCCCGCGCTGCAATCCCGGATGCCAAAGCTGCCCGGCTCATCGATCTCGATGGGGCCGTGACACGTGTCGGCGCGATCTATGCCGCGACCAACGCAAGCGCAGTACAAGCTGCCAATCCCAACTGTTTGGATGTCTTCGCCGCCGCGCCTGGATTTAACGAAAGCTGGTCGGCGTCGCGTGCAAAGCTAACGGCGATTTTGCGAGAACATAACTTACCAAAAGATGGTGTCGTTTTGGTGCCCGCAACGTCGGTCGAACAAGAATGGTGCCTTGCCGGAAAGCTTGCTGGCAGCATTCCAGCCGAGCGGTTTTTTCAGGCTGTGACCCAGTAAATGACCCAATCAATGTACGTCGCGGAACAATGAGCCCTATCTGGTCACTTGCCCGCCGCTGCGCTATGCCCCTAATCAGGAAAATGCGTGAGAGACCCTGAATGAGCTTTGAAAACCCCGGACCGGTTGAGACCGAATTTGCCGATGTGATTTCTCCGATTGAAGAAATCATCGAAGACGCCCGCAATGGCCGCATGTTCATTCTGGTCGATCATGAGGATCGCGAGAATGAAGGTGATCTGGTTATTCCCGCGCAGATGGCTACACCGGATGCCGTGAATTTCATGGCCATGCATGGGCGCGGCCTTATCTGTCTATCCATGACGTCTGACCGGATCGACGCGCTTGGGTTGCCCTTGATGAGCAGCTATAACTCGTCCCGCCACGAAACAGCCTTTACCGTCTCAATCGAGGCCAGAGAGGGCGTTACGACTGGCATTTCTGCCGCCGACCGTGCCCGGACCGTGGCCGTCGCCATCGACAGTGCTGCTACCGCCACGGACATCGCGACGCCGGGCCATGTCTTTCCGCTGCGCGCACGCGATGGCGGCGTTTTGGTCCGCGCCGGCCATACCGAGGCGGCCGTCGATATCAGTCGGCTTGCCGGGCTGAACCCATCGGGTGTGATTTGTGAGATCATGAACGAAGACGGCTCGATGGCGCGCCTGCCTGACCTTATCAGTTTTGCGCAGCGCCACGGGCTGAAAATCGGCACGATTAGCGATCTGATCTCTTATCGCCGCCGCCATGATAATCTGGTTGCCGTCCGGTCCGAGGAGGAGGTTACCTCGGAATTTGGCGGCGTGTGGAATATGCGCATCTATGCCGATACCGCCCATGGCGACGAACATATCGTTCTGATCAAGGGGGATGTTTCTGGCGATGATCCAGTGCTGGTTCGCATGCATTCTATGGATCCGATGCTGGATATCATCGGTACTGGCCCCAAAGGCCGCGCCTCTGAATTTGGGACAGCAATGCAGGCTGTCGCCGATGAAGGGCGGGGCGTTGTGGTGCTGTTGCGCGATACATCGATGCAACTTGATCCTGAAGACGCACGATCGCCGCGCACTCTGCGCCAATACGGGCTGGGCGCGCAGATCCTTAGCTCGCTCGGGCTGTCAAAACTGGAACTTCTGACCAATTCGCCGACGCCCAAAGTCGTGGGGCTGGATGCATATGGGTTGGAAATTGTAGGAACCCGCAAAATTTCGGAGCTTGGATAATGGCCATCGCTGAATCGCATCATGTTTTGGATTTGCCAACATTCGACAAGCCAGTGAAGCTGCTGATCGTTGTTGCGCCGTATTACAAAGATATAGCCGACAACATGATTGCGGGCGCCACCGCGATCATTGAACAGGTTGGCGGCACGTATGAGATCATCGAAGTGCCCGGCGCGCTGGAAGTTCCAACCGCGATTTCTATTGCATTCCGTCAATCCAACTTTGATGGCTTTGTTGCCCTTGGTTGCGTGATCCGGGGGGAAACCACCCATTACGATACCGTCTGCAATGACTCCAGCCGCGCCATTCAATTGCTTGGCCTGCAAGGCGCTTGTATTGGCAACGGTATTCTAACGGTCGAGTCTCGGCCGCAGGCAGAAGTACGCGCAGATCCGGCAGATCAGAACAAAGGTGGCGGCGCTGCGGCAGCCGCTTTGCACCTTATCGCGTTGACGCGCCGCTTCGCAGCGCCTAAAGGCGGCGTCGGATTTAAGCCGGCGGCGAGCGAGATTCAAATCGCCGGGGATATCAAAAGGACCTGATCCCGATATGACCACTGCGCACCCCAAAGGCCCAAGCCGCGAAGAAAAGCGCCAGATGAAATCGGCCGCTCGGCTTTATGCTGTGCAAGCGCTTTTTCAAATGGAGGCCAGCAGCCAGACCATCGAAAAGGTCAAACGGGAGTTTTTGGATTTCCGCTTTGGTCAACAGGTGGCGGGCGAAGAATTGGTCGATGGCGATGTGTCTCTTTTCGTCAAGCTGATCGAAGATGCCGTGAACTGGCAAGCTCCGATTGACCAGATGACCGACCGGGCTTTGGTGGCGAAATGGCCAATTTCCCGAATTGACCCCACGATCCGCGCATTGTTCCGCGCAGCCGGCGCAGAGCTGACGCAATCAACCACACCGCCAAAGGTGGTGATCAACGAGTTCGTCGATGTAGCCCGCGCATTTTTCCCCGAAGGTCGCGAGCCGAAATTCGTGAATGCCGTACTGGACCACATGGCACGCGAGGCCAAACCCGAGGCGTTCTGAACACCGGGTTGTGCCGTCGCAAATTGGGGTAGACTGCCAGAAATTGCATGATGCCCTAGCGTTCCCACCGTAGGTTACGCGATTTCTTCATTGTCGCGGCTTTTGCATTAACCTCGGGGTAAACTGCATGAAATCCATCAATTCTGTGCCGGCCATTGGCCTGGCTCTCTGTGCTGGTTTCTTGGCAGGGGCAGTTCAAGCGCAAGATATGTCGCGGCCCGCCACCAACGGTACTTAATAGGTGAGTCAGGCGAGCGGGGACAGGGCGTTCCAAGTAACTGCCGGCGGCACCGCCACCGCCGCTGTTGGGATATCTCAGTATTAGTCTGTCTTTCGTGAGAACAGGCGATGCTGCCTGCTGACCGGCGGAGTTTGATCCCACCTTCAGGATTGCGTCGACGGTATCACCCAATCCTCGCCGCGCGCAGTCGTGATATATTCCGGCCATCGGAAGTGGATCGGCGGCGCGTAGTCGCAAAGCGGGGGGATGTGTTCGGCGGTGGTCCTTTCGCGGAACTCCGCCTGTGCGGCCTCCAACATGTCGCTGTCCGTCAGACAATCCAGCGCTGTCATGGCGATGACTTCAGCCGCCGTTTTCACCATCGGATCAATACATGCCGAATGCCCACCAAGCGCATTCATTGCCCATGCCGGATAGGCGTAACCATCGGGCGCAGCCAGTGCGGGACGCCCAATATAGAGCCGCACCGTGGGGGCGTGCCAGCAGAACTCGGTGTAATCATCCGAGGTGAAATGGCGCTGCGTCGAAGGCAGGACGGCGCGGACCTGACGTTCGGCCTCTTCCGGGTCAATGAGTTCCGATATCATCGGCAAGAAGGGCTGTTCCATCGGCTCTAGACCCAATTCGGATTGAATTGAGCGCGCAAATTCGGCGGCGTCCTCCCCCCAAACAGGTGCGCCGACCTCCTCCAGATTGGCATAGGTCGCGCGGGCGAGTGCGTGGTTCGCCAAGCCGGGGCGCGATTTGGCCACCCAATGGCGACGCCAAGAGCAATGACAAAGCTGCGCTGCGGCCTCGGCAAAGTGATCAAGACCGCGGATGATATGATCGGCCTCGCTCACCTCGGAAATGCGGATGAAATACTGGATCTGCGCGATCTGAGCCGGGATGTTATCAGCGGTCGCTTGCCCATGGCTGATGATGGTTTCATTCATAGACCAGCTTTGGCCTGGTGCCATGACATGTTCGCGCAGCGCCTTGGCCGACTGGTACATTTGCATCATTGCGTCGGTGGCGCCGGGCGCGCGGGGGCTTGCATGGCTGGCTGGGATCGGAGATGCTTCACCGCTCGCCATCCAAGTTTCAGGGTTATCGCAGGTGAATTCATAGATAACGCCGTAGCCGACACCGCAATGCGTGTCCCACCGGACCGTGTTGCAATAGGGGGCCATGTAGAAGGTGTGAAAGCTGAGCGCGGCATCAAGATCGTCATAATATCCGGCAGCTGCGTGAATAGGCTTGGACCCCCGAACCTTTTCGGCCGGTTCCCCAAAGAATTTCAACCTGCCGCCGATATTGTGTTTTTCCATAGCGGCCTTCGTGGCCAGAAACCCGGCGAGCGATCCCATCCCAAGCGCCGAATGCGGGTCGGTATGGCCGCCAGCGTGGGAGCTAAGGCCGTCACGCGGGGCTTGGCGTGGTTCAGCGGCCTGACAATTGCCGGGGATGCCGTCATATTCAGCGTAGCCGCCAATCGTCGGCCCGTCGCCATTGTCCCAAGTGGCGCAAAACGCGGTTGGCATCCCGGCGGAGCCTTCCTCGACCTCAAAACCCTCGCGGCGCAAAAGATCGACGTAGAACGCTGCGGATTTATATTCGCGCCACGCAGTTTCGCCATAATCCCAGATGGTCCGTGTCCAGCCGGAGACCTCGTCCATTCGGGCGGCAACCACCGCACGGCTCGTGTCTTTTGCGTTCATTGCGCATCCTTCCACATTGCCAGCCAAGCTTGGCGGTCACGGGGCGTTGCAGCAAGCCTCTTTCACACGAATATGCCGCAGCAGGCCGGGCTTGCTTTTGATCCCGCGCGGCCTAAATTAGTTGACAGTGTTAAGGAGTCTCCTATGCCCGCCCATATCAAATTTGTCATCTTCCACGCCTTTGTCGGCTTTGGCATTTCGCTGACTTTCACCGGGCTTATTCTGTGGTTCAATATTGGCAACCTCTGGCACCTTGTCACGCATACAGCCGAAGGGCCGATTGCGGTCGTTATGCTGGTGATCTTCGGCACGGTCACCTTTGGGTCAGCGCAGATCGGCTACAAAATAATGACAATGACGGATGACGACACACCAAGCGGCGGCAAACCTGCCCCTCAGGTCACGAATAGATTGATCCCCGTTAAGGCTGAAGCACGGTCAGTCGATAACTGTTAGGATCTCATCCAAGGGCTTTTTGACTTTGGCCACAGCGGGCACTGTCGCGTCCTGACTTGGGTGGCCAACGGCAAGGATCATGACCGGCTTTTCCGACGCGGGTCGCTTTAGCGCCTCGTTCAGAAATTTCATCGGATTTGGCGTGTGGGTCAGGCTGCAAAGCCCCGCGTGATGCAAGGCCGAAATCAGGAACCCAGTTGCGATGCCGACACTTTCCGGCACGTAGTAATTTTTAAACCGCGTGCCATCTTCGTATTCGCCCCATCTTTGCGCGAAGATCACGATAAGCCAAGGCGCGGTGGTCAGATGCGGTTTTTCTACACCTGTGCCAATTGGTTCCAGCGCTTTCAACCATTCATCGCCGCCGCCGCCATCGTAGAATTTTGCCTCTTCTTCTTCGGCGGCTGCGCGAATGCGGGCCTTCATGTCGGGGTTTGATATCGCCACAAACATCCACGGTTGATGATTTGCGCCAGAGGGGGCCGAGCCTGCGGTTTGAATGGCAGCCTCAATCACGTCCCGATCCACCCGTTGGTTCGTAAAATCGCGCACTGAATGCCGGGTTGCCATAAACGCCTGATGCGCCGTTGCGCGCGCCAACATGTCTTTATCATTCAGGTCCTGCCGGTCGGGCAGGGGTAAGGGCTCATAGCTGAGGTTGGATTTTGAGAACATATTGGTCCTCTCCCTTTATCGTCTTCCGGGTCAGAGTTGCCCGGAAAGACGAAAAGGTAAAGCGGCGGGACCGCCACGACCGTAAGGGCGTGAATTCCCGAGGACCTGTATGTACAGGTGGGCGCCAGGTAAGTGGACCACGGTCCGCACAGAGCCAGCTCCCTCGGAATTGCTTAAGGCCACCGGAATTGTCCCCAGCACGGGAAGGGCAGTGCCCGCCTAAGCCTCACATAGGGTGCAGGCTCAGGCGGGGCAAGGGAATTAGCTGGTTTCGGGTGTCGGTGTTCCGCCAGATAGATGCTCTTTCAGCGAATGTTCGAAATATTTCTGCCACCCGCCGGTACAGGCATCAATGCACTCTAGCGTTTCATTGAGCCCTTCATGCGTGAACCGAACACGGCTGCCATCGGATGTGTCCGTGATTTGCCAGATTAGCCGGGTTCCAACCCATTCGGCGCTGTCATGCACCCCTTCGATGATCATGTTTGCATCGGTGCAGATCCAGTTGAAATCCGTATCCGATCCACCCGGTTCGCGTGTGAAACTGGCATGGCTGTTATGAAACCGGACAGTGAACGCATCTTTGGCGCGATCGACCCTTAAGCTCCACCAAATCTCAAGATCATCCCAGATCGCGGCGGCAGCGGTGCCTGCGGAAACAGGCACCTCGATTTCAGCAGTATAATCATTCGGCATGAATATCATCCCGCATGCGAGAAATGTGATCATCCCAGCCTTTGTCGAGCGCCAGCGTCAGGCCAAAGGCCTCGGCGCCTTGCGGCAATCCGCTATGGACAAGCGACAGGTTCGTGCCGCCAGCAACTTCGGTCAGGGTCCAGCTGACGGTGCTTACAGCATCGCCCATAGGGCCAACCGTGAACGTATAGTCCAGGGCGTCAAAAGGCTTTGCAGACAGGACCGTGCCCCAGATTAGCTTGTCGCCGGATTTCACGCCATACATGGCAAACTCCTCACCTTCTACCAATGCGGCGGGCGGCTTGTGGAACCAAATGGCCAGTTTCTCCGGGTCGGTCAGATAGTCCCAAACCTTCTCTTTTGACGCTTTGAGGAAGATGGATTTTCGAATGACGGTGTCGCTCATGAGTTGTCCTTTTCAATGGCGGTTTTGAGGGCATCCAGGCGCTCGTCCCAGAAACGGTCGAAGAAGCTTAGCCAGTCGCGAACCGGCCCAAAGGCCTCGGGCGCGAGGGAGTTGACCTTTTCGCGCCCGCGCGGGGTCACGGTGATCAGCCCGCCGTCCGAGAGCATAGTGAGATGTTTTTTTACGGCGGCGCGGGTCATGTCGAAGTTTTCCGACACTTCACCGATGGTCAGGTCAGCCTCTGCCAACATGACAAGGATTTCACGGCGCGTCGGATCTGCAAGCGCGCGAAAAACGGGCTGGGCGGCGGGGCTCATTGGGTCACCGGCAGAAAGTCGAACGCCCCGTCCTGATAGAGGAACGCCACGCAAGGCTCGTCTGAGATACAGCTGCTGATATGCGGAATGCCTGCCGGAATGTGGTAATAGGCGCCGGTTTCAAGGACATCCCCCGACATGGGGTCGGCCCCAGCAAGAACGTGAGTCATTTGGCCGGAAATCATGACGCCAAACATATCGGCTGTTTTAATATGAGGCGGGCTGATCAAGCCACCGGGCAACTCGACCATGGCCATGTAAGCTTCGGCAAAGCGATCGCCCTGAAGGGCCGCAAAAGCCACGCCTTCAGGGGTTGCCTGCCAATCCAGCTGCTCGGCGGGCAGGGCGGTTATGTCTTGGGCAAAGGCTGGTCCCGCTAGGAACGCCAAGACGGCAAGGGGGCGAAGCATGGGTGTCTCCTGAACATGAAACCATTTGGTATCGAATCTATATGATACTTTTTGGTATCATGTCAATCCACACCTGCGCGCTTGATTTTTGTTCACGGATTGTTCATGTTTTCCGAATGACCGATTTGACCACTCTTATGCCCGGCCAATTGCTTGCCCGCGGCGTCTGCCGCCATCTGCGTCAGCATAATTTTATGAGCTTAGAGGAGTTCGTTCCCGAGCGGGGCAAGCGCGTAGATGTGATGGCGCTTGGCCCGAAAGGCGAAATTTGGGTGATTGAATGTAAATCCAGCCGGGTTGATTTCACGTCCGATTCGAAGTGGGACGGATATCTGGAATGGTGTGATCGGTATTTCTGGGCTGTCGATCAGGATTTCCCAACTGATCTACTGCCCGAAGGCACCGGATTGATCATTGCCGATGCCTATGATGCTGAGATTCTGCGCTTTGGTCCGGAGGAGAAACTGGCTGCGGCCCGCCGCAAGGCCCTGACGCTAAAATTTGCGCGCACTACGGCGCAACGCTTGCAGGCCTTCAAAGATCCAAAGCCGGGCGCGGTTTAGCTATTGGCGCCTTTGCCGATAATCATCATCGCGGCAGCCCGCATTTCATCCGCAATTTCCAACGCCTCTTCCGGGTCGAAATCCATCGGCAGGTCAACACCATTGCCCGAAATGTAAATTCGCACCATGCCCTGATCCGTCGGGCCGATGACCAGATCGGCGGCAACTTCGCTTTCGCTGTTCAATCCCATCCCTTGTCTCCTTTGGCTGGAAAACGCGTCCTGACGTGACCTAGACCGGGGGCGGAATTGACTCAAGGTCTATATACTTGCTAAAAGCATATAAATAGATGCTATAAGCAAGAAACTGTCATGACCGAACTGATCGACCAAATCCGCAGCTTTAACCGAAACCACACGGCGCGGCTTGGGTTAATGCGGCAAACCTATCTTGAGGCGGGCCTGAACTACACCGAATCGCGGGTGATTTTTGAGTTGGCAGAGCGTCCCAACTGGACCGCGCGTGAGATTGCCACCACATTCCATCTCAACGAAGGCTATGTCAGTCGAATGATGGCACGGCTTGAAAAAACCGGGCTGGTTCAGCGTCGCCCCTCGCCGGATGATGGCAGGGTGATGCTTCTTTCGCTGACCGATGCCGGGCAGGGGGCGGCGAATGAGCTGATAAAAATTGCCCGCGATGAAATTGGATCTTGGTTGGCAGATGTTACCGAGCATCAAGCCCAAGAGATCGCGCGGAAAATGACCGAAATTGACGAGGCTCTAACGGGCCGAAAACCTGAAACCACGTTGCGTGACATTGCCCCCGGCGATGCAGGCTGGCTGATCCAACAACATGGCGAATACTACACCACCCATGATGGATTCGACATGACGTTCGAGGCATTGGTGGCCGAGATTCTGTCTGATTTCTTGAAGTCCCGTGACGCAAATCGCGAACGGGCCTGGATCGCGCAGCAAGGGCAAACGCGGCTTGGCTCTGTCTTTTGCGTCAAAGGTCCGGCGCCGGATACGGCCAAACTCAGGCTTTTTTATTTGGTCCCCGAGGCGCGTGGGCTTGGGCTTGGAAAAACGCTTCTATCGGCCTGCACTGATTTTGCCCGCACGCGCGGGTACCGCAAACTGACGCTTTGGACTCATGCCAGCCATGTTGCGGCTTGCCAGCTCTATAAAAAGTCGGGATTTGTGTTGAATAGCAGCCGCCCAGTCACCTCATTTGGGCAGGAATTGGAAGAACAGCATTGGACGCTTGATTTGACCGCATAGAGAGGCTTGCATTCTCTTGCGACGGGCGCTATCCCAGCCGCCAGTGCCGCCTTAGCTCAGTTGGTTAGAGCGCTGGATTGTGGATCCAGAGGTCCCCCGTTCAAGCCGGGGAGGCGGTACCATCACACTCCCCCTGCTATCACGCCATTCGTTCTTTTCTGGACGTCGCCCGTATTCTTTGCGCACAGTTGGTTTCGCAATACGCATAGAAATAGGGGCTGTTATGGATCGCGCGCAGATTGTGCATGAGAATTTTCGGGCGCAGGTTTCAGCGGCCCAGTTCCCAAATGGGCGGCCAGCCTCGGACACGGTGTCATCAGACATAGTGAAAAAGGTTTTCATTGCGCAGTGCCAAAGCCGGGCGCTTGACCTCGAATCGCGTGCAATGCAGCAGGCGGGCACAGGGTTCTATACAATAGGATCATCCGGGCATGAGGGGATGGCGGCCGTCGCCGCCGCGCTGCGTCCGACCGATCCGGCCTTCTTGCATTACCGCGATGGGGCGTTTCAAACGTTCCGGTCGACGCAGGTGCCCGGCATCGATATTCTGCGCGATATGCTGCTCAGCTTTGCCTGCTCAAGTGACGATCCAATTTCGGGCGGACGCCACAAAGTCCTTGGAAGTCGCGCAATGATGATCCCGCCCCAAACCTCGACCATTGCAAGTCATCTGCCCAAAGCCCTTGGTGCGGCGTTTTCCATCGGTTTGTCGAAACGTATCGCCCCTGAACATCAGCTTTATCCAGCGGACGCTTTGGCAATTTGTAGCTTCGGCGATGCATCGGCCAACCATTCGACGGCGCAAGGCGCAATAAACGCGGCCGGTTGGTCAGTGGCACAAGGCACGCCTTTACCGCTTCTTTTTGTTTGCGAAGATAATGGCATTGGTATTTCAACAAAAACCCCGCCGGGCTGGATCGAAACGTCTATGCGTCATCGCCCGGGCATCCGGTATTTCAAGGCAGATGGGCTGGACCTTTACGACACCTATCAAACGGCGGTGGAGGCCGCGGAATACGTCCGCACACGCCGCAAACCGGCCTTTCTGCATCTTCGGACCGTGCGCCTATATGGTCATGCCGGCGCCGACATCGCCACGAGTTACCTGCCAAAATCCGAAGTTGAAGCCGATGAAGCGAATGACCCTCTGCTGCATTCCGTTCGTCTTTTATCCGAAAGCGGCGCTCTGACTACGAACAAGGCGCTCGCCATTTATGACGAGATCCGCGAAAGCGTCTCCAAAATCGCAGCCGAGGTCGTTACCCGCCCGCATCTGCAAACTGCAGAAGATGTCATGGCCAGCCTCATTCCGCCCGCACGCCAATGCAAGCCGCGGCCCTCGGTGTCCACACCCGATCGCAATAAGCTTTTTGGTGCGGATCTTGGGGCGATGGCGAAGCCGCAGCCAATGAACCGTCTGATCAACTGGGCTTTGACTGACCTTATGCAGGCTCATCCTGAGGTCATTTTGGCGGGCGAGGATATTGGGCGGAAAGGCGGCGTTTATGGCGTCACGCAAAAGCTGCAATCGCGGTTCGGGGCCGACCGTGTGATCGATACGCTTTTGGACGAGCAGAGCATTCTTGGGCTGTCCATCGGGCTGGCGGGCAACGGGTTTGTTCCCATTCCCGAGATTCAGTTCCTTGCTTATTTGCATAACGCCGAGGACCAGATCAGGGGCGAAGCTGCGACCCTCCCGTACTTTTCAAATGGCCAGTTTTCCAATCCGATGGTGCTGCGCATCGCCGGGTTGGGTTATCAAAAGGGCTTTGGCGGGCATTTCCACAACGACAATTCGCTTGCAGTCCTGCGGGATATTCCCGGCGTGATTATCGCCTGCCCGTCGACGGGGGCAGATGCGGCAATGATGCTGCGCGAAGCGGTGCGGCTTGCACGCGTGGAACAACGGATAGTGGTGATCATCGAACCTATTGCGCTTTATGGCGCGCGAGATTTGCATGAAGCCGGGGATGGTAAATGGATGAATTCATATCCCGATCCCAGCATCTCAATCGGGTTGGGCGAGGTCGGCGTGCACGGGAAGGGTCAGGATCTTGCGATCCTCACCTATGGAAATGGTCGCTATCTGTCTGAGCAAGCGGTGCCGCGCCTTGCGGCAAATGGCATCCGGGCCCGAGTCATCGATATTCGTTGGTTGGCGCCGTTGCCCATTGGGGCGATCCAAGCAGCTATTGCACCATGTGCCCATGTCTTGATTGTCGACGAATGCCGTCAAACTGGCGGGCAGGCCGAGGCGCTGATGGCGCTCTGCCATGAGGCCGGGCATCCCTCGTTTGCCCGCGAAACCGCCAAGGATAGCTTTATTGCGACCGGCCCTGCCTATGGGGCCACATTGCCCTCGGTCGATAGTATCTATGCGGCGGCCTGTACTTTGGTCAGCGCGTGAGTCCACCTGAGTCGGGAATTAAACTTGGCAGTCTCGGATTCGGGGCATCAATCAACCTAAAAGGGCGCGACTGTGGCCAAAATCGCGGTAGCCGTTGATAAAGTGATCAAACTTGCCGCAAGGTAAGGAACCCCAGCATTGCGTGGGGCTATCATTTATTGCAGCATCTCCGTCAGAGAAAAACTCAATAGAACGAGCGGCCTATTCCATCGGCCCTTGGATGATGCAAAGACTTTCTGGAGCTTATTTTGCCCAAAACGACCTTTTTCACCCGTAGTTTTGCCCTTGGAACGGCCTTGCCATTGATGCTTGCGACCCCCGGTTTTGCCGATGGTATTGGACTGCCTGACGAAGAGCAGCTTGCCGCACAGATGGAGGTGTTCCTGACGGATGCGCCCGGTTCGATCTATGCGTTGCAGCCTTATCGAAATTCGCAAACCGTATCGAGCGAAGATGGGGTCGAAATTACGTTGACCTCGATGAACCCACGCATCAACAGCTGGTTCATCCTTGAAGTGAATGACCCAGAAGAGCGCCGCCCAGCCTTTTATCACCTTGAAAATTCTGCGCCGGATGTTTGGCAATTGTCGTTAACAGGTGATGGTGATGATCCGGCGATCTTGATCGAAAACGATGATGATGGCGAAGAATGCGCCCCGTGGGAGGGCCGCCGCCGCACCGAATTGTCTGACGCTCTGGACGAAGGATTCCCCTATGCGCCGATCTGCGACGCGCGGATTTATTTGCGTAACCGCGTTTCGGGATCGCGCACCAGCCGTGAGGCGATTGCCGAGTTCCTGCGTGAGAATGTGATCTTCGGTGATAGCCTCGTGAACCTGATCAAAGGCACACTTTATGAAGATGCCTATCTGGAAACCGCAGAAGAAGTAGAAACCGAGGATGTCGGCGCTGTCGTGGAATCGCTCGGGCAGGCCAACCTGTCGCGTTTCCCTGTGATGCGCGCGTCGCCCGGTTTTGACCTCATCGGCGCTGAAGGCGGGATGGAGGCTGGTAGCTGGTACGCGGTCGAGGACGCGCCCGGCATTTATTCATCAGTTATGCAGCCCGGTCAGATCCACGGTGATATCCTGAATCGGCAAGGCGAAACCAATTGGTTTGATGGCATCGAAAACAACGCCAATGTCTATCTTGTCGCCTTCGATATGACCCATTTTGAGATCGGCTACGAACTGGGAACGGATCACCCATCCTTTGGCTGGTCCTCGCGCCCGCATGGCAATGGCCGGGATTGGCGGATTGATGGACCTGACGGCATCGACAGCCCTGCACCGCTTGAGATGGTGGGTATGCTCAGCCCCTCATACACAGAACGCGTCGCGGCCACGTTTACGGGCGGGTATAAGCGCGATCACGGGGCATTTCGGTATGGCGATATGGCGACGTTTAACCAAGGCCACCACTATGGGTTCTTGGTAAATGGCGTTATGCTAAGCCGTTTGTGGCCCGGCCTTTCGACAATCTATGTGCTCGATGATGGCACATTCGGCATGACAACTTGGACCGAGGAACTGGGCGAAGAGTTGTTGCCGCGCCTGCGGTTTGCGCGCCAAAATGGTGTGCCCCTGATCAACCCCGATCCTGAGACAGGTGAAAGCGTTCCGGGCGACCGCGTGCGCCAATGGGGCCCGGGCAATTGGTCTGGGTCTGCCGATGCGCAGCTGCGGACATTGCGCGCGGGCAGCTGTCTGCGTGAAGTGAATGGCCGGCAATTCCTGATCTACGCCTATTTCAGCTCGGTCACGCCCTCGGCGATGGCGCGAACTTTTCAGGCCTATGACTGCGATTATGCTATGCTGATGGACATGAACAGTCAGGAACACACCTATATGGCGCTCTATCCTGAGACTGAGGATGAAGAATGGATTGAGGCCGAGCATCTGGTGTCCGGCATGTCCAGTGTTGACCAGCGCAGCCGCGGTGGCACGATCCCGCGCTTTGTGGGCTTCGCCGATAACCGTGATTTCTTTTATATTCTGCGCCGCGAGTAATATTAAAACCAGGAGGTTTCGATGAGACAGATCACCCGTTTGCTGACCGCTCTTGCCCTTGCAGTGACCGGAGGCAGCGCGGGGGCGCAGAGTCTGTCTGATCTAAACGAAACCATGTTCCGCGAGATGCAGGACGTGCGCGGCGTCTCGGGCGCCGAGATCCGGCGCATCCGCAATATCTTTGCCGGGTCCTCATATATTGGGCAAGGGAACCCATCGGTCACGCGTCATGCGATGACGCCTGAAGAGGCTGCTGGGCGCATTGGTGGCTCGGTTGCCGCCGTTCAATCCAGCTATCGCAATGCGCAATGGGAACGGATCTGCGGAGGGCGCTATCGCGCGCCTTTGTACGACCCTGCAACCCAAAGTCCTGAAGATGCCGAAGTGTGCGTGGATATGTTTGAATATCCCAATGTGCCAATGGTCTATCCGGTGGTTTGGGTGCGCGCCAATGAGGCTCATGCGCTTTGCCAAGCGGAAGGCGGCCGAATGGGCGATGCCCATGAATGGGAAGGCGCGGCAGCAGGGGCGCTGTTAGAGCCTGATTACGCGTTTCATCTTGGCAGCCCGCAAGCGATGCGCAATTGGCATAACAGCCGGTGGTCCAATACCAGCAATCAATATTCTATCGGCTCTTGGCGTTCGGGCGTTTGCGCGACGGGTAGTTTTAAAAGCAGTGGGTGCAATGGCGGCAGTTTCAACGGGTGCGGGTCAAACACCTATCCGGCGGGATCATTCCCGCAATGCCGTAGCCCGTTGGGGGCATATGATATTGACGGCAATGCTGCCGAGCATATGAATTTGCCTTTGAACGAAAGCCAGATGGCCAGCCGCGGTTCTACGACCCTTGGCGTGACCGAGATGAAGGGCAGCTGGTTTATTTGGGATACGGTCCGTGCCCATGAACATTGGGCGCGCTGGCGGGCGCCGTTCTGGCATGGCTCGCGGGTTTTGGCGACGAACAGCCACAGGAATTACCACCTCGGGTTTCGCTGTTTTCATGATGTGAATTGAACTTACGGGGGGGATCAGCGCCATCAAGCGCGCCCACCCACCCACCCCGCGCTTGACGGCGCTTCAGAATGTAGGAAAAGGCCGGACTTTTCAGCCCGGCCTTTTCCAATGAAGTCACTTCAAATCAGTAGCTCTTTTAGCGGCTTGCCAACTGAATTGCAGGCCGCGAAATCGCGCCCTCGGAATTCAATAATCCCGCATAGGTGCCATCCATCAACAAGCTTTCCAGATCCACTGCGCGCCCATCGACGAAGGCAGTACGGCTTACCAAACGAATGCCGTGGCTATAATCGGCATATTCCGAGCCATGAACGGTAGATAGAGGTTGGATCGGGTTGCCGCCGGGGCGGTGCCAGCCATAAATCGCCACGCGGCCGGGGGACCGGGCAAGGCGGTTGGTCAGGACGAGATCCTTCTTGTGGCCGGCGACCAGCATGCCAATACGGCCACCCGCATTTGCGCGCTGTGTTTCCACGGTCGCGTTGTGGCGCGCGAAATAGGACGTCGAGGACATTTGCGAACCGGGTTGCATGGGCGATGGCGACAACCGCAAGTCAGCTTGCGCGTAAATTGCATCGACCATCCGCGTGGTGGGCAACATCATGTCAAACGCGTCAGCGATTTGACCGGCAGCGGATAGCCCTAGCGGCACACGCATGAAATCACGATCACTGCCCACGGCTAGATAGTCAGGTGTTACGCAAATGGTAATCTGCGCGGCGCGGCCATTGGGAAGAACGCCAGTGAAGCTGACAGGGGCAAGATCACGCAAGAAGTCGGGGACATTGCCACTCAGCACTTCACGCGCGACAAGGGCGTCGCGATTTGTGCCCGAGGCATTTTGAATCGACGCCACAAATTCCGACCCGCCAACAGCGTTGCGAGACCGACGCGGGATTTCGCGGGCCAGACGGCTGTTGCAAGAATTTGCATTGCGGTTAAAGGCTGGGCCGGTATCTGCGGTGGCATTTGGAAGCGCGGCGAGCATTACCGTCTCAGCGGGCGCTGCGGCGGCAACGACTGTCGGAACGATTTCAAGATCGGCAGGACGCAGTGTGGGGCGCAGGCTTGTCGAAAGAGCGGCTGCAATGGATGCATCCGCAATCAACTCTTCATCTATCACAATCTCACCCGGACGGAGGGCAGGGCGGACGGCTGCAATAAGCACGGGAGTTGTTTCGGGCGCTTGAGCTGCGGCCAAAGCCTCAATCCGGGCAGGGCGCGGTTGCGACTCAACCGGGGGGCGGCCTGCGATAACGCGGTGTAAGCCGGGTGCCGGGCCATCTTCTACAACAATTTCGGCGCCGAGGCTGACAGGAGGCAAGGCCGCCGGAATCAGGCGTTCTGGACCAGAAAGTTCTTCGGTTGGGGCCAAAACGGCAGTTTGCGGAACGTCAAGGGCCCCCAAAGAGGGCTGCGGCAGGGCCGCCTCAGACGGTGGAATTTCCAATCCGGCCATGCGCACGGCAGGCACGATCTTGGTGACTGAAAGCGTGAAAATCGACGCACATAAAGCCGCAGATACCGCGAGCGTTCCCAGAACGGCGGTGGTGGAGTTTAGAAACTCAGGCTGTGTTGCTCGATCCCGCTTGTTCAGCAGGTTATGAAAACTGTCCCTCATGACATCAGCATTACGCCCAAGCGTTTAAGGAAACAAGAATCAGGTAACGTGTAAGGCGGTATAACCTATTTTACGGCAAAAAATTGCCACAATGCTGCGTGCGCGAGCGGTTTTTCGCACATGCAGCATTACCCGTTAGATCGACATCTTCTTAAAGATCGCTTCAGGAATGTTGCGAATTATCATCATAACCAGCCACCAAATCGGGCGTACATATATGATATTACGAGATTTTTCGACGGCCTTGTAGATCGCCTCACCCAGCTCTTCTGGCTCGGCTGTCAGTTTGCCGGGCAGGTCCATGCCTTCCGTCATCGAGGTGTTTACGAAACCGGGCAAAACCGTCACCACATGGACGTTTTCTTTCGCCAACCGGTTGCGCAAGCCAGACAGGAACGCGGTAAAGCCTGCCTTCGCCGACCCGTAGATGTAATTTGTGGCGCGTCCCCGGTCACCAGCGACAGAACTGATTCCCACCAATGTGCCGTATTTGCGGGCTGCAAAGCGCTCGGAAAGCTCGCCGAGGATCAAGGCAGGCCCTTCGAAATTGGCGCGAAGGACGCGGGCGGCGGCCAATGGATGACGCATACTTTCATCGTGATCGCCCATGAACCCCACTGCGGTAACAGCGATTTGCGGGAGCTCGGGTAAATTGTCAACGAAATGGGAATGGTCTTCAATGGCAACCGCGTCGAACTCATGCAGTGTCACGGTCACGCCATAGCGGGTTTCCAGATCGGCCTTGTCGGCCTCTAGGCTGGCGACATTGCGCGCGGCCAATTGGATGGGATAGCCCTTGGCGGCAAAGACATGGGCGGTGGCGCGGGCAATGTCGGATCGCGCGCCGAGGATCAGGACAGGTTCGGTCACAGGATGAGCCTTTCAGATTGGCTTGAGGCAAATTGGTCAAGACCGCGCGCGCGTCGCCATGTGGCGAATTCCTCCATGCGCGGGTCAGATTGATGGGCGATCGAGGCGGGAAGGCGGGCATCTTTGGTCAGATAGAACCGTCCGCTATGCTCTAGCGTGATGGCATCGAGACGCGGTAGCAGATCGCCGGTCGCCTCGGTGTTGGGAAAGTCCATGGCCAGCGTATAGCCCTCCATGGGAAAGGACATTGGGCCAGCGCCGGGGCCAAATCGCTTTAAAACGCAAAGGAACGAGGCTTGTCCTGTCTCGGCCGTTGCTTCAAGGATTTTGGTCAACCCAGCTTCGGCTTTGTCCAACGGCAAAGCGCATTGAAATTGTAGAAACCCGCGCTTTCCGTAAAGCTTGTTCCAATGCCGGATGGCATCCAGTGGGAAGAAGTAGCTGTCCCAATCAACGATCCGGTCTTTTGGGGTCAACGCACCTTTCCAATAGTAAAGGTAGTTGAAGGCCCGAACGCTGAAGGGATTGAGAACAAAATTCGGCAGGTGAAAGGGGAATGTCCGCTTAGTGCGTTTTGGCACGTTTAGCGGATCGGTATGATAGCGCGCAGGCAATTCGCCGGGGTTGGCGTGATCACCGAGCATGACCAGAGATCGGCCCAAGCGCTCACCTTTGGCGGCGCAATCTATCCATGCTACTGAATACGGGCGGTCGAGATTGTCCTCAAAGCAAGTCATCGCGGCCTTCAAATCTTTTGCGGCGTGAGTGATTTGCCTGATCCAACCCGAACGCACAGGCCGAAGCCGGATCGCGCAGCGTAAAATGATACCGGTCAGGCCCATTCCGCCAATTGTGTAGTGGAACAGCTCGGGATCGGCGTCGCGCGAACAGCGGACTAAAGCTCCATCCGCCCCTACGAGGTCAATCCATTCGACCGAGGCGCGAAAGCTGCCATCGACGTGATGATTTTTACCGTGCACATCTGATGCGATTGCGCCGCCAAGCGTTATCAACCGCGTGCCCGGCGTGACCAACGGGAACCATCCGCGCGGCAGGAAACTGTCGATGACGTCGGACAGCAGAACGCCGGCCTCTGCCTCTAAAATCCCTGTTTCGGGATCAAACCCGATCATCTTATTAAAGCCCAGCATCGACACGGTATTGCGTTTGCTAATTGCGCTGTCGCCATAAGACCGGCCATTGCCGCGCGCAATTGCTTGTCCTTTGGAGAGTGCGGCGCTCAGCGCGGCCTCGTCTTTCGGTGCTGTAACCCGCGCCTCTTGCGCCTCGAAATTACCCCAGCCGCTGATTTTCATGCCGTCCCCTCGCTGCGGGTAGAAAAGACATATCGGCGATCCAGCTCGTATTTCGTAACGTAGCCGATAGCGAGTCCAATGATTGCACCCAACTCGCGCATCCCATCTGTGCCCCAAATCCTCCAAAACGCCCATTCGGTGCCCCAGAATATCGCGGTCGTGACTAGGCCCATCGCGGTATAAAGCGCGAATTTCGAGGAATGCGCTTTCAAGCCGGATGCGTCATCAAAAAAGATCCAGCGTTTATCCAGAATGTATTTCACGACTAGGCCGGCGCCTGTGCCGATGATCACCGCAACCACAAAGTGGCTGGTGGTGTCCCCAAAGGCAAAGATCACGCGTTGCAGACCGAGATTGACGACGGTCGCAACAACGGCAAATGCGCCGTAGCGTATTGCCAGTTCGAAGCCGGTCATATCATCGCCGCCGCAGTAAAGAGGGCGATCATCATCAGTAGACAAATTTGACTGACGCGGTCCGTGATTGAAAAGACCAGGGGGTCATCATGCATCCGTCCGCGATGTGTGACAAAGACCATGCGCATGATCCAATATAGCATGACCGCGTTCACACCCCATAGCAGCGTTGGCGAGGAGTAGCGGTCAATTGTCGAAGGATCGTTGAGATAAAGCGCCATGACAAGGACCGAGATTAGCCCAGACGATACAGCGCATTGCGTGACAATTGGCAGGTCATCTGCCCGGTAACCGCGCCCGGCAATTTTGTCCCCCCCCGCAGCCGCCATGTCCTCAAGCTCGGCCTGCCGTTTGACAGCCGCCAGAGAAAAGAAAAAGAACATCGAAAGCGCAAGCAGCCAGATTGATGGAACAATCCCCATCGCTGCAGCGCCTGCGATAATTCGTAAGGTGTAGAGCCCGGCCAAAATACAAATATCCAGCATCTCTTTGCGCTTGAGCCACAAAGAATAGCTCATCGTCATGATGAAATAGAATACCATCGCCGCAAAGAACGTCATCCCAAGGGTAAGCGAGAGTAAGAAACCAGCCGCCAGCAAGACGGGCATTGCAACGCTGCCAATCGGCACGGGTAACAGGCCGGACGCCAAGGGACGCCGACATTTGCGCGCATGCATCCGGTCCGGGCCCAAATCCAAGAGGTCATTGAGCAGGTAACCGGCGCTGGCGATCAGCCCAAAGCAGATAAAGGCGATAAGACCTAAAAAGAGCCCCGACCAATTTGGCGTCAGGCTTGCGACGAGTGGCACAAAGACCAGCACGTTCTTCATCCATTGATGGGGGCGCATCGCACGCAAGATCGGGCGGGAGTACCCTTTTGAGGGTGCAAGATGGGTGACGGCCTTATTGGTTGCTTCAACCTCTTTACGGAATCCTGCATTGGCCCCAACTGTTACGGCGGCGCTTGCGGTTTTCCATACCTCTAAATCTGCTTTGCTGTCGCCGATATAGGCGTAGCTGCCTTCCCCAAAGTGGTCATTGAGAAAACGGGCCTTTTCAGAGCCCTTCAGGTTTCGCTCGGCGTTTGTGCCATGCACCTCGTCAAAGAGGTCCAGATGAGCTGCAATTCGTTCGGCCAATTCCTGATCGCTTGCCGTGACAAGTGCGACGCGGCCACCGGCGGTGCGATGGGCTTTGATATAGTCAATGACCTCGGCCTCATAGGGCAGGCGGGTCACGTCAATATGGCGCGCTTCATCGGCCAAAAGGCGTTTGAGGGCAGGTTTGCCCTGTTTTAGCGCTTTTGCCGCGCGAAAAGGCACGCTGCCGCTTTGCGCCAGGGCCGCCCAAAAACATTCATACAGCATGTCCGAGCGCAATAATGTGCCATCAAGATCGACGGCCAGCACGCCCTCAGTTTTTACGGATTCGCCCATTGCTCTACCCAATTTGCCCCGATCCTAAGGCGGTATTCCACCCGGCCGGAAGTCATCTCTGCCCAGTTCTTACCGCGCATCAGGTCAAAGGCCCATGTTTTTCGAATGGAGAAAATATGGTTTTCTTAAGAAGTTGCCCGCCATCCCCATCGACAGGGCCCTATGTGATTGGCTAAGATTTTGTATATTTTGATGAATTGGGCCCTGAAGATGAAACGCTATAGCACTTACCTTTTTCCCTGCATTCTGATGATGTTGCCAAGCGCCGCACTGGCGCAGGACGATGTAGCCGAGGCGGCAGCGCAATGTCTTGAGCTGGCTGGCCCACCTGATGCAGGCGTACCGCTGTCCGAGGATTTGCAGGAAGAAGGGTTCGTTGCGCTGGAAGAGGCTGAACCGTTTTGCCGCGCTGCTATTGATGGCGGGGCCACCGATCCACTTCTCTATTTCAATATGGGCGCCTTTCATCAGCTTTATGGCGATCATGAAGAGGCGATGGAGGCGTTCCAATATGCCGCCGATAACGGCGTCGCCGCCGCCCAGACGAAACTGGGTGATTACCATCTTTTCGGCATTGGCCCACTGCGCCGGGACCCCGAGACTGCCGTTGGGTATTTTGAAGCTGGAGCCGAGGCAGGCGATCCGCCCGCCCTTATGACCCTTGGCTTATTGCACCGCATTGGAATGGGCGTTCCGCGTGACAACGCGCAGATGATCGACCTTATGGCGCAGGCGGCCGAAGGCGGCTACCACTTCGCGCAATTCCGGCTGGGGCAAATTTATCTGACTGGAGAGGGTTTTCCCGGCGGCGCAGACACGTCCCTTGGGATTCCAAATCGAGAAGAGGCCGCGCGGCTTTTGGCACTGGCCGCTGAACAGGGCAACATTGAAGCCGTGCTGGAATTGGCCAAGCTGCATTCGGAAGTTGATGGCCCCGGAACCGGCGACCCCGACGCACAATATCGCTGGACTCAAGCCGCCGTCGAAGCCGGCCTTGATGAGGCCGTTGGCGCGCTTGGTTTCCTTTATGAACGCGGCCGCGGGGTTGAGGCTGACCCGGAACGCGCCGCCGAACTTTATGTCGAAGCGCTAGAAAGCGGTGAGGTCGATATTGACGATCTTCGCGGCGAGGTTGGCGGCTACGTTCCGCCATGGGACCGCCAAACCGCCATTGCATTCCAGCTGATCCTACAGGAGCGCGGCCTGTATCGTGGGGCCATTGACGGCATTATCGGTCCCGGTAGTCGCGCAGGTGCGGCGGCTTTGGACGACTGACACCTGTAGAGGTACCGCGCGGAAACACAGCAACAAAGAGGCAATATTTTTTTAGGCGGCGCTCCGGAAGTGGCGGGGGTGAATGTCGTGCTTTCGTTTGTGGAACGAACTCGCTGCTATCAAATGGCCTTGCGCTGCGCGTCAGCGAATTGTGGATGCCTGACTTAAATCCAAATCGCTTTAAGCAACCAGATCCCCATCGCCGCGCCAGGTGCAAGGGTGACGAACATGGCGCCGCCCCGTAATTTGCTGTCGTAAAGCACGAAATGCAGCACCCGGCCCGCTAAAAAACCAATGACGGCCAGCCAAAGCCATGTTTGGGCTAGGCCCGCGTACTCAGCCGCGCCCAAGATCAACACAAAGCTTGGGGCGTTTTCCATTAGGTTACCGTGGATGCGAATGCGCTTGAATAGCACAGGATTACTGCCATCTGCCCTTAGAATATTTACACTGCCACGAAGAATTCCGATCCACCCGGTAAGCGGGATCAGTGCAATGACGAGGATGCTGAGACAGGTGAACGTGATGGGTAACAATTCCATTAAAGACGCCTTTGGCTATGAGATGATCCGGCGCAATTTGCGCTGCGGCTTTCGGCCAAAATCGCAAAGGTCTAAATATGTTCAAGAACATATTAAAAGAACATGATAAAGTGGCGCAATCTGCCATTTGGAACCTCTCATGCCCTATTCTGCCGTCCACAAAGCCGAGACCCGCAAACGTATCGTCGAAGCGGCGCGTGTTCTTTTTAATCGCAATGGGTTTTCGGATGTCACTATCGATCAGATCATGGAAAAGGCCGGGCTGACTCGGGGCGGGTTTTACAATCACTTCCCGAATAAAAGCGCCCTTTTTGCCGAATCCGTGGCCAGTTTTCTGAATGGGCGCGGAAAAGATTGGCGGGATCAGGCGGGCGTTGATCCCGAAATTGGCGGGCCCGAAACGGTGCGTGCAATGATCAACAGCTATTTATCAAAACTACATGCCGACGACTTGGACGGGCAATGCCCGATGATCGCTCTTCCGTCAGATGTCGCGCGTGCCACGCCCGAGGCCCGTCAGTCTTACGAAGGCCTCTTACGTGCGATGATCTGGCTGTATGAGAATAACCTTCCGGAAGAGGCACCGGATACACGGGAAAAAGCCTGTGTTCTTGCGGCGCTTAGCATCGGGGGCATGGTGCTGTCTCGCACGGTCGAAGATCAGAGCCTTGCGGATGAGCTCCGCCAGGCCGCCAAAATGTTTGCCCTAGACGCGGTCGCCTAGGGCAAAGGGGGTCAAGGCATCTGCAAGAGACGGCCAAAGCCCTTGATTTTATCATCAACGCCCAGTTTGCGCAGCGCTGTCCAATAGCTGGCGGCATTGACAGTCACGACAGGTTTGCCGTGCTTTTCTTCCAACTGCTCGATGAGGGGCACAACGCTGAGCGCCCCGCCAACATGCAAAAGCACATCGATATCCGGACGGTCCATTTCCTCAAACGCGGCAAAAATGGCTTCATCCGTGACTTTGATGATCTCTTCGGGCAACGGCACACCCAAACAGTGGTCGCTGACAACCTCAAAGCCCATTTCTTCGTAGAAGCTTTTGGCGCTGTCCGAATACCGCTGATGCATGGGCGACAGGATCGAAACGCGTTTTGCGTTTAGCGCTTTCAGCGCCCCAACCGTCGCGTCGCCACCCAAAACCATCGGCACATCGCCAATTGCAGTCTGCAAAATCTCGCGGTGCGTGTCCTGACGCGCCTTTGACCAATCGCGCATTTCCAATGAATTGCCGACCACAACGATATCAGGCCAACAGCCCAAAGCGCCGGGAATCACTGCCGCAGTTGCCTCGGACACCTTATCGGCCTGACCCAAATCGATCCGGTAAACCTGATTGTTGATGCCGTCCGGGCGCATCATCTCGTATTCCGGCTGCATATTGGCATTCTGCAGCGGTACGTGCAGCGCCATCACGCCGCGCGGTCCATATCTGTCTGGCATCTCTTTCGGAACCTTCTCATTGAGTAATATAGTGCTGCGGGCTGCATAAAACGCGCAATTCCCTTGCGTGGCAAGTCGCTATTCGCAGCGTCGAGATCAGGTCAAAAATGACGGCCCTAGTGTGCTGTCGTTCCAATATTCGTTCAGCGCGACGAGGTCATCATGTGGAAACGGATCACGATATTTTTGATAAGATTGCTCGAACATACCGACATGGGCCTTCCAAAGGTCCGCTATGATCATTGTCATAAATCTGCGGCGTCTGATACAGGTCATCAGGACCGGCACGCCAGGTGCGCAACCAGGGTCTGTGGGAGTACTGCCGCCGACATCATAGATTGAGATACATATAACGTGGTGCTGTTTGGGATCCGGTGTCAGGTCAATGATGACGCCGCCCGGCTCATCCGCCAAAGCTACTCGTGTCGCAACGTTGTCAATGGTTGCCCGAACAAGTGCCATCATCTCGGCTGCGAAATCCGTAAAAACGCCGCTAACGGGAAAGATCTGCAGCGCGCCGTCCTGCAGAACAATCAATTGGCTCCAACCATGCAGCCCAAATTCGCAAAATAATTGTGTTCTATCATCGAGGGGCAGAAGGGGCGACGGCATAGGTTCAATGGTCCAACTGGTTAGATCAGCGCCCTTTCTATTCAGGGCTGACCGTGATGGTTTGGCGCAGCTCGCCGCCTTGACGTCCAAAGATAAGGATCTGGTCGCTTTCGGTCACAACCGCATACCAATCGCTGCCAAGGGTGATGGCGCGAGGTGTCTCGCCCTCGGGTAAAGTGATCTCATCTGGCAAAAGCAAATCCGAGCCATCGGGGAAGCGCGTGACAAATGTCACTACGACCGTTATCAGCCCGACAATCATCACCACGGTCAATACCGTCACGAGGGTTCGAAGGACGCGCAGATTAAGCGGATCCTTTGTGTCATCCTCAGTGTTAGGAGCGTTTTCCATGTCCGGCCCTTCGCATAAATTTATTGAAGTCAGCATTGGCCCTGACCCGGCCGGGCGTCTTGATAAGGCACTGGCCCGCGAAGTGCCAGAGGAAGCAAGCCTTTCACGGTCTCGCCTTGCCCGCTTGATTGCAGTAGGCGCTGTTGCCGTGAATGGCAAGGTTGAGACCAACGGCAAGGCCAAGCTGGCCGAAGGCGATAACGTCGTTATCACAGTCGAAGAGGCCAGCGAGGTTGAAACGGCGCCAGAAGATATTCCGCTGGAGATCCTTTATGAGGATGACGACCTGATCGTTATCAACAAGCCTGTCGGCATGGTCGTACATCCCGCGCCCGGCACCCCCTCGGGCACCTTAGTAAACGCGCTGCTGCATCATTTCGGCGGCAACCTTTCCGGTATTGGCGGTGAAAAGCGTCCGGGGATTGTTCACCGGATCGATAAAGACACGTCGGGCCTGCTTGTGGTCGCCAAATCCGACAAAGCCCATCATGGTCTGGCCGCTCAATTCGAAAAGCATACGGTCGAACGTCATTACCTTGCCATTTGCCACGGCGTACCCGATGCGGCCGATCCGCGGCTGCGGGGCGTGCCCGGGACCAGTTTTGAAACCGGCAATATTCTGAAGATCACAACGCAGCTGGCGCGCCACAAAACGGATCGGCAGCGTCAGGCGGTTCTGTTTAATGGCGGACGGCACGCTGTGACGCGGGCCCGCATTGAAGAGGGATTTGGCCCCGTTGCCCTGATCAATTGCTGGCTGGAAACCGGACGCACGCATCAGATCCGTGTGCATATGGCCCATGCGGGCCATGTTTTGGTGGGCGATCAAACCTATGGTGGCCGAAGAAAAGTGTCTGCCAAAGCAGTCGGAGAGGTCGTGGCTGAAACATTGAACCGCTTCCCCCGTCAGGCGCTACATGCGGCCAGCCTTGGGTTTATCCACCCAGTAACCGGGGAAAGCCTGCAATTTCAAGTAGATATGCCCGCTGACATGCAAGAATTGCTGCAACTCTTGCGCGAATAACGCTCCTAACATGTGCACAATTGCACGTGAATTCCCTGAAACACGGATTGCACTGCGCATCCGCGCATCTTAATTTTCTATTCAGAAATTTGAGGCATAGGCCTTGAACCGATCGGTTCAGTACCCAAATAGGGTATAAGTTAATCGGTTTTACATTATGCAAGTTGAACAGGGGAACGGAAACATGAGCAGTTACGCCAATCTCCCGGCGCCCTCGCCGGAACAGGGCCTGAACCGTTATCTTCAGGAAATTCGGAAGTTCCCGATGCTGGAACCCGAAGAAGAATACATGCTGGCCAAAAGCTGGGTCGATCACGAGGACAGTGCCGCGGCACATAAACTCGTGACCAGCCACCTACGTCTGGCCGCGAAAATCGCCATGGGCTACCGTGGCTATGGTTTGCCGCAGGCCGAAGTTATTTCCGAGGCCAATGTTGGCCTTATGCAGGCGGTCAAGAAATTCGACCCTGAAAAGGGCTTCCGTCTTGCGACTTATGCAATGTGGTGGATCCGCGCCTCGATCCAGGAATATGTCCTGCGGTCGTGGTCGATGGTTAAGCTGGGTACAACTTCTGCGCAGAAGAAACTGTTCTTCAACCTGCGCAAGGCCAAAGCCCGTATCGGCGCCTTGGAAGATGGCGATCTCCGCCCGGAAAACGTTGCCCGTATCGCCAATGATCTTGGCGTGACCGAGGATGAGGTTATCTCGATGAACCGCCGCATGTCCGGCGGCGATGCGTCGCTGAACGCGATGGTCGGATCGGAAGATGATAGCGCGACGCAGTGGCAGGATTGGCTGGAAGACGAAGACGCTGACCAAGCTGGCGACTACGAAAAGCGCGATGAGATGCAACAGCGTCTGGCGCTGATGGAAGAAGCGATGTCGGTTCTTAACGACCGCGAACGTGATATCCTGACCCAACGCCGCCTGCAGGAAAGCGCGGTCACGCTAGAGGACCTATCGGGCGTCTATAATGTCAGCCGCGAACGCATTCGCCAGATTGAAGTGCGCGCCTTTGAAAAGCTGCAAAAGAAAATGCGTGAACTGGCACGTGAACAAGGGATGCTGGCGACCGCCTAATATCCTTTTCCATCAAAAACCCCTCAAGACGAGGCCCGCCCTTTTCGGCGGGCCTTTCTCTTTGTAGGCTCGCCCCAACTAGATAATCGGGGAGAACAGATCATGGGCCAAACCATCCGTTGGGGCATTCTGGGCACAGCGCATTTCGCGCTCGGCACAATGGGGCCTGCGATCCATAACAGCCGCAACGCCGTTCTGGCTGCTGTTGCCACGCGTTCGCGTGAAAAGGCCGCGCCATTTCTTGAATTCGCGCCCGAAATGCGGGTTCATCACAGCTATGACGCGATGTTGGTTGATCCCGAAATCGATGCGATCTATATCCCGTTGCCCAATTCGATGCATGTCGACTGGTCGCGCAAAGCCGCCGAAGCGGGCAAACATGTGCTTTGCGAAAAGCCAATTGCCCTCAAATCCTCCGAGATCGACGGCCTCATTGCCACACGCGATGCAACCGGCTGTCTGATCGCAGAGGCCTACATGATCCCTCATCACCCACAATGGCAGCGCATGCGCGAGATGGTGCAGGGCGGCGAAATTGGTGAGCTGCTGCATATCGACAGCTATTTTACCTTCAACCAAACAAACCTTAGGGACATCCGTTTTAACCCGGAAATGGGCGGCGGTGTATTGCCGGATATCGGGGTTTACACGCTTGGCTCGGCCCGTCTTGCAACCGGGGCCGAACCGACAGATTTTTGCGCGCGGCTGGGTTGGAAATATGGCGTCGATGTCACGGCACAGATCTGGGCAAATTTTGGCGCGACCACCTGCTCGATATACATGTCGATGGAAGCGCCGGAACGCCAATATGTCAGTTACCACGGTACAAAAGGCACGATTGAGCTGCAAGCACCGTTCAACCCGGTTGTCTATAAAGAGGCTCAAATACGTATCACCCGCCCCGGCTGGAGCGAAGAGGTGGTCCGCATGCCGCGCGACCGTCAATATATTAACCAAGTCGAAGCCTTCGGCCGCACAATCACAACGGGCGCTGCATATCCCGTGCCACTAGAGTTTTCACGCGGCACCCAAGACACGCTGGAAGCGGTCTATGGCGCTGACCAAAACGCGCCGTGAGGAATTTTTCCTACGGGCTTGGACATTGAATTGACCCATCGTAAGCTGCCTTGAATCGCATCACGGGTTTTCGGGGGTAATGATGGGTGATCCAATTCGCAAGGTGACTATTGTCGGCGGAGGAACCGCTGGCTGGATGTCAGCCCTGATGTTGCAGGGTTATTTCCAACGCGTTCAAACGACCGATGCGGAAACGAAGATCACATTAATTGAATCGCCGGATATTCCCACTGTTGGCGTCGGTGAGGCCACCGTGCCGGGGATGCCGCGTAGCCTGCAATATGCGGGCATATCTGAGCAAGAATTCTTTAAAACCTGCAATGCCTCGTTCAAGCTGGGCGTTCTGTTCAAAGATTGGAACATCGGCCCGGACGGCAAACCGGTCGAATATGTGAACCCCTTCGCGGCGCCGAAATTTCTGGATGGTGCAAATGCGGCGCAGTATTTCCTGCAACATATGCCCGAGGATATGGATTTCACCCAGACCTTCTCGCCTGCTGTTGCCTTGGGAAAGAACCACAAAGGCCCGCGCCCTTTGGGCGAAAAGCCCTATACGATGAAGATCGGCCACGCCTATCACCTTGATGCGGGCAAGTTTGCCAAGATGCTTGCGAAATTTTGCGCAAAAAACGGCGTCGAGCATATCGAAGAGAACGTGACGAAGGTCGAGCAGGATGAACGCGGTTATGTCACGGGGATTCATCTGGAAAAGTCAGGGTTGCTGGAAACCGAGCTGGTGATTGATTGTACTGGTTTTCGCGGCGTCGTGATCAACGAGGTGATGGACGAGCCCTTTATCTCCTATTCGAAATATCTGGCCAATGATCGCGCGATGGCCGTGCAAATTCCGCACCCATCACCGGACAAAATCCCATCCCTGACCCGGTCGACCGCGCTTGGGGCGGGCTGGGTTTGGCGCGTGCCACTCTATAATCGGATCGGGACGGGGTATGTCTATTCCTCGGCCCATCGCACAGATGAACAAGCGCGAGATGAGTTTGTTGCGCATCTTGGAGATACCTGGAACGGGGTCGAGCCGCGGGTTATCCCCATGCGCATCGGGCGCAATCGCAATGCTTGGGTCAAGAATGTCGTGGCGATCGGGCTGTCGGGTGGATTTATCGAGCCATTGGAATCCACTGCTATCCATATGATTGATACCGGCATCCGGTGGCTTACCTCGTATTTCCCTGATAGCGACTTCGCCGAGCCGCTGCGCAAACGCTATAATCGTATGATGGGTGACCTTTATAACGAAGTGCGCGATTTTATCTGCTTGCATTACGCATTGGGCAACCGCACTGACAGTCAATATTGGATCGATGCCCGCGAAGAACTTGACGTGCCAGACAGCCTTGCCGAGAACCTTGAGCTTTGGCGATATGCGGTTCCCGGACCTTACGATCTAAGATTTGACTCGCTCTTTTCTTTTGGCACCTATCAGGCGGTGATACTGGGCAAACGGGTCTATGAAACTGGCTATGCAGCGCCTTCGCTATTGCGGGGGATCAAGTTGAAGTCAGAGAAGTGGGATACCTATCTGAACAAAGTGCGCGCCAATTCTGACGCCACTGTCCGCCACATGGCCGATCATAAAACCTTGCTGCGTGAATTGCGCGGCGAACTGCCCAAACCCAAACCCGCGCTTGGAATGGGAATGGGTGCACTGGCGCAGCCGACGGTATCGATGCCAGGCATGACAATGCCCAATGCCTCGATCAATCCCAGCCCGGCGCCGGCGCCTGTTCAAGATGATGATGAAGAGGGCATCAGCCTGTTATAGGGCGCAAAGCTGAGCGGCGGATCAGCCGACGCTTAGTATAAGACGCACGAGTGCGGTTTGAGTGTTCACACCGGTTTTTTCATAAAGCCGTGCCAGATGTGTGCGGGCAGTGTTGATGCTTATGCCGGTCAGTGTGGCCGCCTCTTTCAGGCCGCGTCCCATCGCAATGTGGCGTGCAATCCCCAGCTGCCCAGCCGACAAACCGAAAACGGCCCCCGCCACGGCAAGACGGCGTTCAAGCAGCCCATCCCCATCCATTTGCAGATAGGTCACGCCGTCACGCACCGACAGGTGGCAGATGACCATACCGCCCTCGTCGCTTTCCCCCAAAATCGCGGGAAAGCCAAAGGGGGCGCCGGTTTCTTCTGCAAACCGCTGAAGCGCGAAATAGCCTCTGAGTTGCCCTGCCTTAGCAATCGCCTCTTGCAAAGAATTATCCCAAGATTGGCGATGAGCGCGCAATCGTCCGCCCGAAATCGTGAGAACGGGGTGATCTTTGAGGCTGGCCATCGTTGTCGGGCTGGCCCAGATTACCCGACCTGTTTCATTCAACGAGATCAGCCCGTGGCCCATCGCATCATCTCGGCGCGTTGCGCAGGATGCATAGATGATCCGCCACCCATCGACCCCACATTCAAGCACCCTTGTTTCAAAAGTGGCAGTTTCGGCTCCGTCAGCATATTCACCGCGTTGCTCGAACACCGCCCAAGCCGTTGTCCCGGTCACCGTAAGGCGCAAATTATCCTGATCAAAAGCGACTTTTTTACAGACAAAATCATCCCGCATGACCTTGGCCATATGATCCGAGATTTCTGCCCAGCCTTCTATGACCGTCAGCCCGGTTGCGGTTGAGAAATAGACATCCATTGCGCGGGCGTCTTGCATCCAACACTGCGACCAAGCCACAAAATCGCGATCAATGAAGGCTTGCGTTTCGGCGCGGATCATTGCGGTGATCTCGGACTGTATTTCAGCGCTGAAAGGGGCAGGGATGGCCGTCATGGCGGGTATGCTATGCCTCGCATGGGGCGCGATCAAGCGCGGGGGTAGGCTGTGATATACGGCGCGCAAAAGCCAAGCGCACCCGCGCCCAAAGTTCCAAGCTGTGATTGGCGTAGAACTGATCGGCGTCGCATTGCCGCGAGTGAAGTGATTGCGCGCCAAGATAAAGAATGGGGTCCATCGGGCACCTTAAGGTCTGAGTTTCCAGATCCTCTAGATGCCCGATAAATCCACGCCGCGCTGTCATCTGATCGGACCACGCGGGCGGAAAAATTAATCTTCCATTGCTTCGAGTTGATCGATGAATCCTTCGATTATCGACAGACCCTTATCCCAGAATGCAGGGTCACTGGCATCTAGACCAAAAGGCGCCAGCAGCTCTTTATGGTGCTTGGATCCACCTGCCTTCAGCATGTCGAAATACTTTTCTTGGAAGTCATCGCCACCTTCCTCATAGACCGCATAAAGCGCGTTCACGAGGCCGTCGCCAAAGGCGTAGGCATAGACGTAGAAGGGCGAATGCACGAAATGCGGGATATAGGCCCAGAAGGTCTCGTAGCCGTCCATGAAGTTAAAGACTGGCCCAAGGCTTTCGGCCTGTACCGACATCCATAGCGCGTTGATATCATCTGGAGTTAGCTCGCCCCCTGCGCGGGCTGCATGTAGCTTGCATTCGAAATCATAGAACGCGATCTGACGGACAACCGTGTTGATCATATCCTCGACTTTTCCGGCGAGCATCACCTTCCGCTCTGTATCCGATTTCGCGTTCGACAGCATTTTGCGGAAGGTCAGCATCTCGCCAAAGACGCTTGCGGTTTCGGCCAATGTCAGCGGGGTTGAGGACAGCAATTCGCCTTGCCCCGCAGCCAGACGTTGATGCACGCCGTGGCCAAGCTCATGGGCCAAGGTCATCACATCACGCGGTTTGCCGAGGTAGTTCAACATCACGTAAGGGTGGGCATCTACGACGGTCGGGTGGGCAAAAGCGCCGGGCGCTTTGCCCTCTTTCACCGCGGCATCAATCCAGCCATCGGTAAAGAAAGGCTCGGCCAGTTCTGCCATGCGGGGATCAAAATCGCCGTAGGCTTCTGACACGACTTTTCGGGCCTCGTCCCAATGAACCAGACGGTCATCTTCCATTGGCAATGGCGCGTTGCGGTCCCAGACCTCCATTGTGTCCAGACCCATCCATTTGGCCTTGAGTTTGTAATACCGGTGCGACAGGCGCGGATAGGCGGCAACCACTGCGTTACGCAGCGCCTCGACCACTTCAGGTTCAACATGGTTTGCCAGATGGCGGCCCATTTGAGGGCTGGGCAACCCACGCCAGCGGTCCCCGATTTCCTTTTCTTTAGCCAGCGTGTTGTGCACACGCGAGAACAGGCCGATGCGGTCTCCGAATGTTGCGGCCAAAGCCCGGGCCCCGGCCTCGCGGCGGTTGCGGTCTTGGTCAGATAGAAGGTTCAGGGTGGCTTCGATCCCAAGGCTTTCGCCGTCAATGTCGAAGGTCAGGCCGGCAATCGTTTCATCAAACAACTTGTTCCATGCGGCCGAGCCGACAGGCGATGTGTCATGCAGGAATTTTTCAAGTTCATCCGACAGCTGATAGGGCTTCATCGCCCGCATACGGTCAAAGATGGGTTTGAACCGAGCCAGTTCTGCATTGGACGCGATGAGCCCAGCCAGATGGTCATCGTCGAGCCGGTTAAACTCTAACCCCCAAAAAACTAAAGAAGTGGTGGCAACTGTGATCGCCTCTTGCATGTTCGACATGAACTGCGCGCGCTCGGGGTCTGTAGTATGCTGGTAATAGCGCAATCCTGCATAGGACATCAGCCGACCACCGATCAGGTCAATCTTCTCATAGCGGTTTACGGCTTCAAGCATTCCGGCGGCATCCAGATCCGCCATCTTTCCTTCGTAATCGGCGGCAAAAGACGCGCATTCGCCTGCCAGCCATTCCTGATCGCGGGCCACTTCGGGCGCGTCCGGGGCAGGGTAGAGATCAGACAAATCCCATTCCGGCAAATCGCCCAGCTCATCACTTCCGCCCCCGGCATTGGCATCGCGGAAAATCTCAGGGCGGAGCATTTGGGGTTGGAACATCGCTGGAAAACCTCGGGTCAAATTCTGTTAAGAAAGATATGCGGTCTGACCCGGGCTTTGGCAATGGGCGGGGGGGGGCAACGGATTCAAAACAGGTGAATTTTTTCGCATTACTGCTAAGGTAAGCAGGTCGAGGTGTTCCGGGCAGTGGAGTTTTACAATCCTAAGAGGGAGGAACAACATGACACGGATTAGAGCCTTTCTGGCATGTGCATTGCTTGGTATTGGCCTCGTTGGTTGCGGCGCGTTTTCAGGAGATTCTTTGCCGCCATCGGTCGGCGGAGATTCCGTTGCAGTCCGCAGCTTCGTGGTGGATCGGCAGGTTATTGAGCAGATTGAGCATCAAGGAAGTAGCTACGAAGTTCAGGACATAACGTTTGAATATGATGGCGGACGGCGGGAAACGCGGCGTTACGTGCTGATTGGCATGCGGCGTGTGGCCTGCAATGGCGATTGCCAAGCGGCTTTGGTGCGCGGTCTGGCTGATGATTCCGAAGGTGATGACGACTATTAATGCAACAGGTTGTGCGCATAAGCGTGCGCTTTGACCTGAGCCGGGCATTAATAAGTTGCGGCGAAGGGTGAAAGCGGGGCAGAAAATCAAAGCACCGTCCCGCCTTCACGCATAAGGGAACCGCCTGATGTTAGGAATAAAAACCTTCGCAGCCTTCTGTCTTGGCGCCGTGCTTTTGTCAGGTTGTAGCGAATATGAAGTCGACTGGAATGACGCGGCAAGCATCGCGTATCGCGATATCTATCGCGGGCGCAGCTTTGTCATGGATCGCGATTTTGTTGATACGATTTATTATCATGGCCGCTATTACGTTGTGCAGGATTTCGAATTTGCCCATCGCCGCGGCTGGCCCCATGAGGCGCGCTATGTCCTGATCGATCATCGCCGTATTCCCTGCGGGGGGGATTGCCGGGCCGCGTTGATCCGCGGGCTGGCTGACTCCGACCTTGGCGAGAATAACGTTTAAAGTTCTACCGGATCGTCAGGTTGAGCGTCTTCTTCCGGCGGGCGTCGGCGGATAATGATATCGCCGTTTTCTAGCATTTCTGGCATCTCGTACATTTGGATGTCATCTATCAGATCGGATAGTTCGACCAGCATTGGCAGCATATGCTCTTCGAAGACCGGGCGCATTTCATCCATCAACCCTTCCAGCAATAGGCGAGAGCCTTCGCCCAGAAGATCCCACCCCTCGCGGATATTGTGATCCTCGGCATGGGCGGGTTGAACAAGTGTTAGGGCGATAGCAGCAGCGGCGAGATGTTTCATAAGACTTATATGGGCTGCCCTTTTGCCGAAATCAAATGTTGTCCTGCGTCAGGTCCATTGTGACTGGAAAATGATCTGATGCTGTTAGCAGCGCTTGGCAAAGCGCCTCATCCCGCCAACATACAGGGTCATCGAACGGGTGCCAGATGCGCCAGTTTTTGGCCCTCGGGCGCAAGGCCGGGCTGACCATGATATAATCCAATAGCGCCTGCAAAAACCGGTTTTCTTGCCGGATGAAAAACCGTGCGCTTGTTGGCCGCGCGCCAACGCGGCTTTGCAGGGCCAGCGCCGCATGTGGATCAAAAAGCTGCGCGTCGCCCGCCAAATCGGTGCCTAAAACGATCTCAACGCCCGACCGACCAAAAAGGCGTTCAAATTCATCCAGCCCCGGTCCGTCATTAAAGTCGCCCATGACCATCAGTGGCTCACCTTCCGCTAAATGATGACCAACGCGGTCACGCAACCATATGCATTGCGCCAGTTGTTTGCGGCGATTGGCGATAGATAGCCGCATCGCCTCGCGGTCATTTCGTGCTCCATGGGGCGCCTTGGATTTGGCATGCACGCCGATCATCCGAAAATCGCCGATATCGCTAGAAATCGCCGCTTCGAGCGGGGGTTTGGAAAAGGTGATCAGATCCTCGGTTGCGTCAATATCAAGGTCAATCCGGTAGGTTCCGTCAAAACGCGGCGCGATGCGGCTGCCCTTTTTGCCGGTCTCCTCGCCAATCGGATCATGGCGCGCGCTCATCCGGTCTGGGTCATAGAGAAGGGTTATTTCTTGCTGCGTGTCATTGGCAAAGCCGATCAGAGCCTTGCGAGCCCTAATGCCAGCCCGCGCCGCAAACCTTTCGAGGGCAGCGGCCCCATCGCGCACGCGCGACGTATCAGGCGCTTCGATGACCATGACGGCGTCCGCGTCCAGCGCCTGAAAAACCGCTTCAAGTGCCGCAATCTGTTGGGCTTTTGTGACATCGCGCCGCCCTGACCAACTGCCATCGTCAATCAAACTACCATCTTCGGCAAAGAGATTAGCAAACCATTCGACGTTATATGTGGCAATGGTCAGCGGTGCGGTCATGTGCCGTGATGCGCTTCGATCTCGTCCCACGCTTCATTGATTGCAATCAGCCGGTTTTCAGCCATTTGCACGGCTTCTTCCGGAACGCCGCGCGCAATCATTCTGTCGGGGTGGTTATCTTTCACCAGTTGACGCCACGCGCTGCGGATGTCTTCCAAACTCATTGAGCTATCGACACCCAAAACGGCGTAAGGGTCAGGTTTTGCATTCGGGGCATGGCGCGCACGAAGAGCGGCAAAATCGCGATGCGCGATGCCAAATATTTCGGCCACCCGTTCGAGGAAAATATCCTCCTTGGGGTGATAGGTTCCATCTGCCACCGCGATATGAAAGAGGCCGTCCAGAAGGTCGGCCAACACCTCATTTCCAGCGCCAAACATTGCTGAAATACGTGCGGCGTAATCTTCGAATCCTGCAACGTCTTCCCGCGCTAGGTTAAAGACCCGTGCGGCGGATTTTTCGTCGGCCTGCGGGATTTGGAAGACCTCGCGAAAGGCTGTTACCTCATTGCGAGTCACCAAACCGTCGGCCTTGGCCATCTTCGCACCAAGCGCAATGACGGCAATGGCAAAGCCCACCGTTTGCTCAGGTGGCTTGCGCAGTTTGTCAAAAACAGCGCCCAGCCCTTCGCCCGAGGTTAGCGCTGCCAGCGCTTCACTTATGCGTGCCCAAATCGACATGAGGGTCTTCTAAACCGTTTCGTTCAAAATGTCAGAGGAATTTCTGCATTAGCGCAAGATCGTGCCACTTGTCCCATTTGCGCCCCACCTCAGGCAGGCGCGCAACTTCGCGATATCCAAGCGCAGTGTGAAACCCAATGCCATCCGCATTCCCGCCCGATATCCCGGCAATAAGAGAGTGGAAGCCGGATTGTCGTGCATGATCCTCAATTGCCGCCATCAAAGCGCGCCCGATCCCGCGCCCGCGCGCAGCGGGGGACAGGTGAATTGTATGCTCAGCCGTATGCGCGTAGCCGACCCCGCTGCGAAATTGAAAATAGGTTGCAAAGCCAAGCACTTGATTGTCAATTTTCGCCACAAAGACCGGCTGGCCATCTATCATGGCCTGGATATCAGCCTCGGATTTCAGGACAGAGTTGAAAGTGGCAATACTGCTATCAATGATTTCGTTCCAAATCTGTGTGATCCGCGCGGCATCACTTTTGTTGGCGTCGCAAATCATAATGTGACGGGGCCGTTCGGTGTGGAAAAGGTAACCTCCATCTTTGGCGCATCGCCTTGGGTGATCGACAGTCGTGTATCCCCCGTAAGCGATGACAAGGCGGCCCGCAAAGCCACTGCATTTGGGTGCGTGAGCGTCAGTTGCGTCAGCCGCACGCCTTGATCAGGCAGGGCGGGCATGGGCGGAGGGCATTGCCACTGCAGCAAAGCTGGATAGCAATTATCGAAAGGCAATTCGCCATCTTCAGGGACGGCCATGCGCCAGCTAAGCGCGCCGCGCGTTAAATCCCAGGCGTGCCCGGCCCCTTGCGGCGCCTTTGCCAAGGCTGCATCCAGATCGTCGACCCTTGCCGCCCAATTGCTGAGGCCAAGCGTGCCTTGAAACCGGTCAAGGCTGTACCATCTCGGCTGATCCGGGCGGGGGGCATCCGGGTCGATCGCAATCACCTCTAGATAAGTGTCCGGCCCAAGTGAAAGCAGTCGGTTATGCGTGCCCATCGCCTCATGGCTGCCGCCGGGCGCTAAAGGCACGCCAAGAGCTGCCTCAAATTCGGCGGCTCCGACGGATAAATCGGATGCGGCGAACACTATGTGATCTAATGTCAGCATCAGAGACCCTTTTTGTCGCGAAATGACGTGAAACTGCATCAAACCCCCTTGGCGAATCCTGCGCAAGGCGTTTGAGTCCACCCCATGACGATATCCGATCAGAAGGCCGCTCAGCGGCAGCGCGCATTGGCGCAACGCGAGTCCGCGTTTCGCCAAGGTTATGACTTTGACGCCAATGCCCGTTTGATGGACGAGATTGGAGCCGTCACCGACATGGTCATTTCAGGCTATATGCCGATGCGGACCGAACTAAGCCCGCTGGCAACCATGACCAAGCTTTCGGCGGGCAATCAAATTTGCGCGCCCGTTATCATGGCAAAAGCGACGCCGCTGCAGTTTCGTGAATGGACGCCTGATTGCGCGATGGAGGCAGGCACATATGGCGCCCCGATCCCCAGTGCAGGCGAATGGCGTGTCCCGCAAATTATGATTGTGCCGCTTTTGGCCTTTGATGCGAAATGCAACCGCATGGGCTATGGCGGCGGCTTTTATGACCGGACTATTGCGACGCTTCGGGCCAAGGGCGACTTGCGCACAATTGGATTTGCTTTTGACGCACAAGAGATCGAAAACGTCCTGACCGAACCGACGGATCAAATGCTGGATATAATCATTACCGAGAGCCGAACTTTGCGCCCTCTTGCCGATTGAGGCGGAACCGCCTACTCCTAACTATATGAGATTGCTGTTTTTAGGCGATGTAATGGGCCGCGCGGGGCGCGGAGCGATCATCGACCATCTTCCCCGTTTGAAAACCGAGTGGGAACTCGATTTTGTCGTTGTGAACGGCGAAAACGCCACGTCTGGCCACGGTCTGTCGAAAACCCATGCCGAAGCCTTGCTCGCGGCGGGTGTTGATTGCCTGACGCTTGGCGATCACGCTTTTGATCAACGCGACATGTTGCAGTTTATTGAGCGCGAGCCTCGGATTATTCGGCCGATCAACTATGCCAAGACAGCGCCGGGTCACGGCGCACGGCTATTTGAAACCAAGGCTGGAAAGAAGGTTCTGGTCATTCAGGTTTTGGGCCAGGTCTTCATGAAGCGTGCCTTCTCTGATCCGTTTTCTGCAATTGAACTGGCGCTGCGCAGTCACCCGTTGGGCGGCAAAGCCGATGCCGTGGTGGTTGAAATGCATTGCGAAGCGACGTCGGAAAAAATGGCGACCGGCCATTATTGCGATGGGCGGGCCAGCCTAGTGGTCGGTACCCATACGCATGTGCCCACCGGGGATGCGCAGATTTTGCCCGGTGGAACGGCGTATTTGACAGATGCAGGCATGTGCGGCGACTACAACTCGGTCATCGGAATGGAAAAAGACGAACCGCTGCGCCGCTTTATCACAGGCATGCCAAAAGGGCGCTTTGTTCCGGCAAGGGGCGAAGCCACAATGTCTGGGGTTTTTGTGGAAACCGATGATGCGACCGGCAAGGCAAGCCGTGTTGCCCCTATTCGGGTAGGCGGTCGTTTGCTGCAAACGGGGCCAGACGGGCCGCTATGAACCGTTTTAATTCTGCGTACAACTAATGCGCTATGCTGCAAGTTGCCGCTTGCAGCTTATGAGACCCCGCGCAAAGATAGCTCGATTGTAACAGACAGGGCTACGCATGATCGCCGAGCTTCTTTCCCCAAACGGCCAGGCCATATTCACGCTTTGTGTGGTTCTAGGGATGTTCGTGCTGTTTGTGCGGGAAACTTATACAACTGAGGTGACAGCCATCGCTGGGGCCGCGGTTTTGTTGGCCAGCGGCGTCCTGCCCTATGAAGACGCCTTGATGGTGCTGTCTAACCCTGCGCCATGGACCATCGCGGCGATGTTTATCGTCATGGGGGCCCTCGTGCGCACGGGCGCGCTGAACTGGTTCACTCGCTTGGCGGAATCCCAGGCCGACACCGCGCCAAAGATGGCTGTTTTCGCGTTGATGGGTTTTGTGGTTGTTGCCTCGGCCTTCGCCAATAACACTCCCGTTGTTGTGGTGATGATCCCGGTTTTTGTCCAATTAGCTAAACGTCTTGGCGTGTCATCGTCAAAGGTCCTGATACCGCTCTCTTACGGCGCGATCATGGGCGGCACTCTGACGCTTATTGGCACCTCGACCAACCTGCTGGTGGATGGTGTTGCACGCGCAAACGGGCTGGAAGCGTTCACAATTTTCGAGGTTACGCCACTGGCGATTATCCTTGTGGTTTGGGGGATGATCTATCTGGCCTTCATCGCCCCGCGCCTCTTGCCGGATCGCGCGTCGATGGCCTCGCTTTTGACAGACCGCAAGCAGATGAAATTCTTCACCGAAGTCGCGATTCCAGAGGATAGCACGCTGATTGGTCAACTGGTGTCCGACGTCGATCTTTTCCGCCGTGATGGCGTGCGGTTGATCGACGTGCTGCGCGGCGATGCCTCGCTGCGCCGAAACCTGAAGGGCGTCACAATCGAAACGGGCGACCGCATCGTTTTACGCACGCAGATGAGCGAGCTTTTGGGCCTTCAGCAAAACAAACAACTTCGGATGGTCGACAAGCTGTCCTCGGTTCAGACAACAACTGTAGAAGTGTTGATCACCCCCGGTTGCCGTATGGTGGGCCGCTCGCTTGGCGATCTGCGTTTGCGGCGCCGCTACGGTGTTTATGTACTGGCCGCGCATCGCCGGAATGAGAATATTGCCGCGCAGCTTGATAATCTTGTGGTCCGTGTCGGCGACACGCTTTTGCTTGAGGGCGGCGGCGAAGATATAGAGCGTCTGGCCAGTGACATGGGCCTGACCGATGTCGCCAAACCAAGCGCGCGGGCCTACAGGCGCAGCCACGCACCCGTCGTTTTGATCGCGCTTGCCGGCATTGTCATCCTTGCGGCACTGGGTCTTGCGCCAATCCTGTTGTTGGCCGTTTTGGCGCTTGCGCTCATCTTTGTCACCCGGTGCATCGATGCGGATGAGGCGTTCTCATTCGTGGATGGGCGTCTGTTATCACTGATTTTCGCGATGCTGGCTATCGGAGCCGCCTTGCAAGCCTCTGGCGCTGTTGAGCTGATCGTGCAGGCCATTGCCCCCTATATAGCGGGCCTGCCGCCCTTCTTGTTGATCTGGGCGATTTACCTGCTGACATCAATCCTGACCGAGATGGTGTCAAACAACGCCGTCGCGGTTGTCGTCACCCCCATCGCCATCAGCCTCGCCCCCGCATTGGGGATCGACCCGCGCCCCCTTGTGGTGGCCGTGATGATCGCGGCCTCAGCCAGTTTCGCCACGCCCATTGGCTATCAAACCAATATGTTGGTCTATGGCCCCGGCGGCTATAAATTCACGGATTTTCTAAAAGTGGGCGTGCCGCTCAACCTGAGTATTGGGCTTTTGGCTTCGGCTCTGATCCCGTTTTTCTTCCCGCTCTAATGCACGCGGGCAATGCGTGAAAAGACAGGCCGAAACACACACTTGGAATGGTTAAGGTCGCCGCACCGCTTTGCAGCGTCGATGCTTGATAAACCCTGTCTTGAGCGGCGAGTCTTTCGCTTTCAACGCGATTTTCAGCCGGTCCGACATATAGATTGTATGGTCAGTTTTCGGATCCATCCAAAGATCCGGGCCCATGCTGGCAATATCAGCATCCACAGCAAATTGGTAGCCGGGTTCACTCCCGGTCCAGACACCCTTATGCTTCAGACCAATATCTTTCTGATACAGTTTCGTCGAAAACTCAGGCAGAAACGCGTTCTTTCGCGGCAGGTTGTTCAGAATGAACCATCTACCGGAAAGGGGTTTGTCAAAATCCGGTGTCACATAAGGGACTGGATTTCCTTCCTTCCAAGTCACAATGTGATCATAGATCGGGATTTCGAAAAATTGCGTCTCGCCAAGGTCGAATTCAAGTAACTGCGCGCGCATCGCTTCTGAGACCAATGTGGCTCCAGCAGAACTGAATATGTCGGGCAGCGGAAACCGCGTGGCTGGGACTCTGTGATTCCGAAAATAGCCATATTTCGGTCCGTGATCCTCGGTGAAAATCACATCCAGATCTTGCAACTCGGACGAAAGCTCGATGGCAGAATATTCCGCGACGATTCTGGTGGGAATAAAATACTTCTCTCCCGCAGACATGCGATCAAAGAACCAGAAAACAGGGAGCTTGGGCGGCATAAACGGGCCTTCACATGATGATTTACAATTTTAGGCAACAACATTCATTAAGCTGAAGCCCCTTAATTTTCGTCGCTATCCTCGGGGCCGATCCATTCAAATGGGTTGTGGCACACTTCCCATAAATGCCCGTCAGGGTCGGCGAAATAACCATGATACCCGCCCCACGCGGCTTTCTGCGGAGGCTTTTTGACGGTCGCGCCTGCGGCCTCGGCCTGTGCCATCACCTTGTGAACTTCATCCTCAGAAGTGACGTTATGAGAGAGGGTGACACCTGAAAACCCTGTCCCCTCAGGCGCGGCGCCTGCGTCCTCGGCCAATAGATCACGCGGTGCGAGGCCCAGCCATGTGCCATTGAGGGTAAAGAAGGCGACCCCTCCGTCAAAATCGAGCCGCGGCAGGCCCAAACCCGTTTCGTAAAAAGCGCTAGCGCGGGCCAGATCGCTGACGGCAAGTGAGATCATGCTAATGCGGGGTTTCATGTGTCCTCCGTGCTTTAGAGCGGCCAAACGACCAAAATAGTGGGGATCGACACGGCGATTACGAGGATCTCTAGCGGTAACCCCATACGCCAGTAGTCGCCAAACCCGTATCCGCCGGGCCCCAAAATCAGCGTGTTATTCTTGTGGCCGATGGGCGTCAGAAACGCCGCAGAAGCCGCGACGGCAACGGCCATCAAAAACGGGTCAGGATTGACGCCCAACGTGTTTGCCATCTGGATGCCAACAGGCGCGGCGACAATGGCCGTCGCGGTGTTGTTCAACACATCTGACAGCGTCATTGTCACGACCATCAAAACCGTCAGCGTCACCCAAGCGGGCCACCCATCTGTCAGGAAAATCAGAGAGTTCGCGATAAGTTCGGTGCCGCCCGAGGCGTCCAAAGCCGCGCCAAGCGGGATCATCGAGCCCAAAAGGACGACAACCGGCCATTCGATGTGATTATAGATCTCGGAAAGCGGCATGATTTTGGTCAGAACATAGGCCCCAACCACCAGCCCAAGCGCAATGGGCAAATAAACCAATCCAAGTGATGCGGCCAAAACGGCAGCGCCAAAAAATCCAATTGCCGCCCACGTCTTGCTATCGCGCGTCACGGCAAGTCCGCGATCCGCCAAGGCAAGGCCACCCAGCCAATCCACCACATCCTCGGTCAAGTCACTTGGGCAGAGCAAAAGAAGGATGTCCCCAGATTCAATCTGCGTTTGTCTGAGACGGCTTTTCAGTCGTTTCCCCTTGCGTTGAATGCCCATCAACACCGTGCGTTTGCGCCACCCTAGGCCAATGGATTGCGCGGTTTTTCCGTTGATCCGGCTACCGTCTGGAACCACCATTTCCACCAGCGACACACCTTCGCCAATGGCACTTTCAATTGCATGACCTTCTGGGGCGAAATCCAGTTTTAATGCCGTACGAAATTCGTCCAGAGCGTCAGGGTTTGCCTCCAAGACGAGAATATCTCCGGCCTTCAATGCCAGATTTCGCCCGGTGCCGAACCGCCGTTTCCCGTCACGGACAAGGCCCAGAATGGCAACATCAGCCTTCTCTGCAGGCTCGCTCAAATCGCGCAGACGGCTGCCGACCACCTTGTTGTCTTCTGGGATCGTCAGCTCGGCGATATAGGGTTCCAGTTCGGCCATCGGGTCTGTGCCAACACCACTGTCGCGACTTGGGATAAAACGCCAGCCAATAAAGGCCACAAACAGTAGCCCAACCAGCGCGGCCATGCCGCCCACAGGGGCAAAATCGAACATCCGAAAGGGCTCGCCCAATTGTTCTTCGCGAATTGCGGCGATGATGATGTTTGGCGGCGTTCCGATAAGGGTCACCATTCCGCCAAGAATCGTACAAAAGCTAAGCGGCATGAGTGACACGCCCGGCGAACGCCCGGCTTTGCGCGCCGTTGCGATATCCACCGGCATGAGGAGCGCTAGCGCTGCGACGTTGTTCATAAAGGCTGAAAGGACCCCGCCAACCCCGCCCATTATGGCAATGTGTGCGCCAAGTCCGCGTGTGCTGTCGACAAGCGTTCTGGTGATCAAAAACACTGCGCCCGAGCGCACCAGACCGGCCGAGACCACCAAGACCAGTGCCACCACAATGGTTGCGGGATGCCCAAAGCCTGCAAAAGCCTCGCTTGCGGGAACAAGATCCAGCAAAACGGCCACCATTAAGGCGCCAAACGCGACCATGTCATAACGGTATTTTCCCCATAAAAGCAGGCCGAAGACGGCGCCAAACAGCGCGAAAAGCAGGATTTGATCAGTTGTCATGCTCCAAGTGTTAGCGCGCTCCACGCCTGCCGTCACCCGCCAGTTTCCCTTATATTAGAGCGGTCCCTTGCGCCTCTGGCCCGCCATGCAGTAGAACCGCCCGGGAATTTCCAGAATTTCGAGGAGAGGCGCGATGGCAGGCCATTCAAAATGGGCAAATATCCAGCACCGCAAGGGCCGTCAGGATGCGGCGCGGTCAAAGTTGTTTTCCAAACTGGCCAAAGAAATCACCGTGGCCGCCAAAATGGGCGACCCGGACCCCGATAAGAACCCGCGTCTTCGGATGGCGATCAAAGAGGGGAAATCACAATCCTTGCCAAAGGACGTGATCGATCGGGCGATCAAAAAATCGCAGGTTGGCGAAGGTGATGATTACGAAGAGATCCGGTACGAGGGCTACGGTCCCGGAGGTGTTGCGGTCATTGTTGAAACGATGACAGATAACCGCAACCGCACAGCCTCGACCGTGCGCTCAACGTTTAGCAAGAACGGCGGAAACTTGGGCGAGACCGGATCGGTCGGGTTTATGTTCGATCGCAAGGGCGAGATCAGCTACCCAGCTTCTGTTGGCGACGAAGACACCGTGATGATGGCCGCCATTGAGGCGGGCGCTGAAAACGTTGAAAGTTCCGATGAGCAGCACGTCATTATCTGCGCTGATACTGATCTGAACGATGTATCGAACGCGTTGGAGGCTGAACTGGGCGAATCCGAAACGGCGAAACTGATTTGGCAACCGACCACGACAACTGATCTGGATTTGGAAGGTGCGCAAAAGCTGATGAAGCTGATTGAAGTGCTGGAAGATGATGACGACGTTCAGCGTGTCACGGCCAATTTCGAGATCTCAGATGAGGTTATGGCGCAGCTTTCCGAATAAGCGCTTGAATCGGTAAGATTTGAAAGGCCCCGGTGCGATATGCCCCGGGGCTTTTTCTTTTCTGGTCCAATTAATCTCGCTTCCCAAACCACATGCGCGAGAAGAGGCGATCACGTCGATAATACTGGTGGTAAAGCGCCGCCAAAATATGGCCGATCAGCAATAGTATCAGCAGCTTGCTAATCATCCCGTGGGCAATACGCGGTGCGATTTCTGCGAAAGAAATGGCCATCCCATCTGGGTTCCCACCAAAAACAATGGCCGGTAGGCCCGCTGCAAAGCTCGTCGCAATGCCGGAAAGGCACATGGCCAACACCAATCCGTAAAGAACCCAATGGGTGGCTTTCCCGGCTGAGTTGAGCATGGGATTTCCCGCGTCTGCGGCGGGCGGGGACGTTGTCGCGATACGCGCCGTCAGGCGCAGAAGCATAAGCGCAAGAATAACAAAGCCCACAATCATATGGGCGCGCAGAGCGCCGATTTTGTCGGGGGAGTCGTTTGGGATTGGATCGAGGATGAAGTTTCCAGTCAAAAGCGCACCGATGATCAGAAGCGCCAATAGCCAGTGAAGGATTACGAGAAGGGGATGATAGCGGGTCATAACATGGGTTCCTGCAGTCGCAATGAGTCGGTCTTGAAGGTAGGTTAGAAACTCAAATGTTGCAAATGCAAATATTGCGATTGCAATTTAAATTGATTAGGCAGATGAAATGAAAAAAGAAAATGAACCTCGGATCAAACGAGAAAAAAGCTATGGCTGGCTTATGCAGCGCCTCAACACACGGCTTCGCGCCGCGCTGGTTGGCGAATTGCAGGAAACGGGCCTATCGCTCAGCCAGTTTGCGGTCATGATGCATGTCCTGGATCGCACTGGGCAAACTCAGTCCCAGATCGGTCAGCATTTCGCCATGCCGGCCTATGCCATTAGTCGCGCAATTGATGGTTTGGAAGAAATGGGGTTGGTTGAGCGCAAGCAAGGAGCGTCGCGCCGTGCGCATCAGATCGCAGCGACACAGGCAGGAGAAGCTCTGGCGCCGCGCCTCTACAGCATTGTCCGAGAGGTGAACGGGCAAGAGCTTGCAGCCCTTACAGAAGACGAGGCCGCGACATTCCTTGCGCTGCTCAGCAAGGTCCATGGCGGGGTCCCTTAAGGCGTTATTTTTGTTGAATAAGCGCCGTTCTGGCAACGCTACGAATTGCGCGGGTCAATGGCGTTAACGGCGCTGCCGTTTGGCGTGAGATTTGCCAAAACAGCGGCACACATAACGTCTGATCCGGGATCACTTCAACAACCCGCCCAGTGGCAAGTGAGGTATCAATCAAATGGCTCGGGTTCAGGCCCCAGCCCAGCCCCAGTTCGGCTGCGGTCACAAAGCCTTGGGTTGACGGAAGAAAATGCCCTGAGAGGGGGATGTCCTGTCCAAACGTCTTTTGCACCCAGTTGGATTGCATTTTGTCCTTTGCATTGAAGTTCAGGCAAGGCGCGGCGCGGATTCCTTCGGGCGTGGCGCCTTTAGGAAACCAAAGGGATTTGAATTCTGGCGTGCACACGGCGCGGTATTCGATGGCCCCAAGCGAGATACAATCACAGCCCGGTATGGGTTTGGCTTGTGATGTGACAGCGGCGGCAACTTCGCCAGATTTCAGCCAATCGGCAGAGTGATCCTCGTCATCCACCGTTATCTGATAGGCGAGGCCGGACACATGCGCCAAAGCGGGCAAAACCCAGACGGCAAGGCTATCTGCATTGATTGCGAGGCGGACAGGGCTGGCAGGGCTGCTGCCCTCAAGATCTTCGACCAGGGACTTTTCCAGCAACCCGACTTCTTCGGCATGGCGCAGCATACGTGCGCCAGCTTTGGTTGCGATTGAGGGGCGCCCCCGCCGAATGAGGGCCGTGCCGACGGCTTCCTCAAGTGACTTGATCCTTTGGGAAATGGCCGGCTGCGTCATGTTCAATTCGGCCGCCGCGCGGTCAAAGGATCCGCTGCGGAGCACAGCGGCTAGCGCTTTCAGGGATGTGTAATCCAAGTGCATAAGATCAACTTATCAAATATTACGAATGATAACTACACCTTACTTGGTGGGCGCGGTAGGCCTTGGGCAACAAGAAAAGGACCCATCCATGACCACCGCCGTATTTGCCGGATTTTACCTCAGTTTCAGCCTGATCCTGGCTATTGGAGCGCAAAACGCGTTCATCTTGCGCCAAGGTGTGCGGCGCATGCATGTGTTGCCATTGGTAATCACCTGCGGGCTGTCGGATGCGATCCTGATTGTGATTGGGGTAAGCAGCTTTGGCGTAATTTCCGAAGTAATGCCTTGGATCAGCCCAATATTGCGCTTTGGCGGCGCGGCATTTCTGTTCTTTTACGGATTGCGCAGCTTTTGGGCGGCGTGGAAGGGCGGCGAAGCGCTTGAGGCTGCCGGTGACACAGAACAAAGCTTGCGCGCTGCGATCCTTACTTGCCTGGCCCTGACGTTTCTTAACCCGCATGTCTATCTTGATACGGTTGTTTTGATTGGCACTATCTCAACGCAATATGACCCGCACCGTTTCGCGTTTGGTGTTGGTGCTGCGACGGCCAGTATTGTCTTTTTCTTTCTGCTGGGTTTTGGGGCCCGCTCCCTTGCCCCATTTTTCGCCCGGCCAAATGCCTGGCGTTTTTTGGATGTTCTTGTTGGTGGCGTAATGTGGGCTTTGGCCGCGAAATTGGTTCTGATGCCCTAACAACGCGCCTTGCCGCACGGCGTGATTTGCGGTTCTGTCTGCGGGTAATGGATATTTCCCCGATCAAATCTGCAGAAAAGCCAAGCCAGCCCCTGATGGGCCTGTTTTGGATGGTCGTAACAGGGATTTGTTTTGTTGGGGTAACGGCCTTTGTAAAGCTGGTGGGAAACAACCTGCCGCCGGTGCAATCGGCGTTCCTGCGTTATCTGTTCGGTTTGATTTTCCTTGTGCCGATGATTGGCCACCTGCGCCGGGCCCATTTGGGGCAGAGGGTGATTGGGGTCTTTGCGCTGCGCGGGGTGTTTCATGCCGCGGGTGTTGCTTTGTGGTTCCTTGCCATGACGCAAATTCCAATGGCCGAGGTAACGGCTATGAATTACCTGAACCCGATTTACGTGACGATCCTTGCATCGCTGTTCTTGGGTGACAAAATTTCGACCCGGCGGATCACAGCCATTTTCGTGGCCCTCCTAGGGGCGTTCCTGATCCTGCGTCCCGGGTTTCGCGAGATCAACGTGGGCCATATCGCGATGATCTTTACGGCGCTGTTTTTCGCGGTCGGATATTTCCTTGCCAAAATGCTGACAGATGAAACGTCACCCGGGGTCGTGGTGGCCATGCTGTCGATTGTTGTCGCGATTTGTCTCTGCCCCTTTGCCGTTGCCGTATGGCAACCGGTTGGCCTGACGGATGCGATCTGGCTTTTTGTCGTCGCCTGCCTTGCGACACTGGCACATTACACGATGAGCCTTGCCTTTCAGGCGGCGCCGCTGTCCGTCACGCAGCCCGCGACGTTCTTGCAACTGATCTGGGCTAGCCTTGTCGGGCTGATCTTCTTTGAAGAGGCGATTGACCTTTTCGTCATGTTAGGCGGGACGCTGATCATTGCATCGGTCTGCTACATCGCCCTGCGCGAGGCGTGGTTGCGCCGCGAGGCCGCGAAAAAATCTGCGAATTGACACGGGTCAAAGTGGGGGTGCGTACAAGGCGATAAGGTCAGGACAAATCATGAGAAAGAGGAGACTCATAAATGTCCCACACGCCGCATGAACTGGCCGAGGAATTCCCAGATCAAACCCAAAAGATCCATGATCTGAAATTGGCGGACGCGCATTTTGCGAAGCTTGTCGACGAATATCACACCCTCAACCGAAAGGTGCACCGGTCCGAAGCCGGGGTCGAGCCGCGGTCCGAATTGGCAGAGGTCGATCTGCGAAAGCAGCGGATGCATCTGAAAGACGAGATCGCAGGCATGCTTGCCAAAGCCTAAGCGCGACATAAAGCAACCGTACCGATACAATATTCCGCCCTAGGGCGGGTTGCACCCCGTGGGGACAGGGGGCAGGGTCATGCGCGAATTTCCGGGTTTGGTGGATCGTGCGTGGCCCTTTTTAAAGACATCTCCGGCTCGGCTGTTTTCGCCGGGGTTTTGGCGGCCTTTGTGGGCTTTGCCAGTTCTTTTGCTGTGATCTTGCAAGGCTTAACGACCGTTGGTGCCAGCCCGGCGCAGGCGGCCTCAGGTCTGATGGCGGGGTGCGCGGCGATTGCAGTAGGAGCCATCGGGCTCAGCCTATGGACGCGGCAACCTGTTGCATTGGCATGGACGACACCGGGCGGTGCATTCCTGGCGACCTTGTCAGTCCCCGAGGGCGGCTTTGCGGTGGCGGTTGGGGCATTCCTTGTGACGTCAGCTTTGATCATCTTAGCAGGACTATGGCGGCCCTTGGGTCGGGCGGCTTCGGCGCTGCCGAAATCATTGGCCAATGCGATGCTGGCAGGCGTTTTGCTTCCGCTTTGCTTGGCCCCGTTTCAGGCAATCGCGGCCTATCCGGCGCTGGCTTTGCCTATTGTCGTGACTTGGGCCGTCGTCGCGCGCATTCGGAAGGTTTTGGCCGTCCCTGCGGCGGTTGTTGCTGCAGTGGTTGCGATTGGCATGACCTCAGATTTTAGCGGCGCAAATTTGATGGACACGTCCGGACCAATCTTTGTGATGCCGGCCTTTAGTTTGCAGTCGATTTTCAGTATCTCGATCCCGCTGTTCATCATTACAATGGCGGCGCAAAACGTGACGGGAATTGCCGTGTTGGCCAGCTATGGGTATCGCCCGGATCCTAACGCCATGTTCCGCGCGACCGGGCTGCTCAGCTTAATCACCGCCCCTTTTGGTGCAGTTATGACCAATCTGGCCGCGATTACCGCCGCCATGTGCGCCAGCCCCGAAGTGCATGACGACCCTGCAAGGCGGTACTGGGCGAGTGTTGCCACGGGCCTTTCCTATATCGGTCTGACATTTTTAGCGGGGCTTGCGGCGGCGGCATTATCCGTCGCGCCGCCGCTCTTGATTGCAGGTGTGGCCGGTTTGGCTTTGCTAGGCGCTCTTACGGGATCGATCATCGGTGCGCTTGAGGTTGAAAGCGAGCGCGAGGCAGCCGTTGTGACCTTCCTGATCACGGCATCAGGCATGACCTTTTTCGGCATTGGCGGCGCGTTCTGGGGTCTCTTGGCGGGCGGCGCGCTTTACCTTTGGGATCAGCGTCAGCGCCCAACCTCATAAGGCAAGGTTCCGCGCCGATTTGGGTCGATGGTCAGGTGCCGCTCAAGTGGCGGGACCGAGCGTTGATGACAGGCCGACCGCTCGCAGATCCGGCAAGAAATGCCGATGGGCTGATAGGCTGCAGGATTGTTCAGGTCCATTCCATCAGCATAAACAACCGAGCCTGCATGGCGCATTTCGCACCCCAGCCCGATGGCAAACCGCCGTGTTGGGGCATGGAACGAACCACCCGATTTCGACACATCCCGCGCCAAGCAAAAATAGCGCACCCCATCGGGCGTTTCGGCCAGTTGCCGCAGGAAATGACCCGGCATCTCAAATGCCTGATGCACGTTCCAAAGCGGGCAGGCCCCGCCAAACCGCGCAAATTGTAGCTTGGTTGCAGAATGGCGTTTGGTGATCGTCCCGGCTTGATCAACACGCACGAAAAAGAAGGGTAGCCCATTTGCCCCCGGACGTTGAAGGGTGGAAAGCCGATGGGCGATTTGTTCTATCGACGCGCCAAAACGGATCGAGAGCTGCTCAAGATCATGGCGGGTTTCGGCGGCGGCTTCGGCAAAGCGCGTATACGGCATCAGTACGGCGCCCGCGTAGTAATTTGCCATGCCGACCTTGGCGATATCACGGGCGGTATCGGTCTGGAACCGTGCCAGATCCAGCGTGGCGTCGAGCAAACGGGATTGATCGAGCAATGCCAATTGATGCAGAAGCTGAAACCGCTGCGTTTCGGGCGCGCTATGACGAGAAAGGTTCAGCTCGCGGCGCTCAGCATCGAAATAGCGCATTTGTCCATCGCTGACAAAACGGATGGAAACGCCAATGCGCTCAAAGGCATCGTTAATGGCGTGATCAAGAGTGTTGCCCGCTTTGGCCGCAAAGTTTTCAGCGGCGCGGTCAACGGCATCGACGTAGTTATCGCAGTAATGAAAGAAGTCGCGGACCTCTTCCCACGGGCTGGCCGTGACGCGCCCGCCTTGTTGGCCCAAAGCTTCGTCAAGGGATGCAAGCCGCTCATTTGTTTGGCGATAGGCCCGGTGCAAATGTAAAAAGGCACGGGCAAGGCCCGGTGCATTCGATGCCGTCAGGCGCAAGTCGGGCAGGGGGGGCGCCCCTTCGGTAAAGACCGGATCGGCCAAGGCTTCACGCATATCCGATACCAGACGTTCGGTGTCGCCCGAGGCGAGTTCGGTAATATCAAAGCCAAATTCCTGCACCAATCCCAACATCACCGTGGATGAAACCGGGCGGTTATTGTTTTCCATTTGGTTGAGATAAGGCAGCGAAACGCCCAGCTTTTCGGCGAACTCTTTTTGCGTCAGGCCCATGCGCCCGCGCAGCTCGCGCAGCTTAGCCCCGGCATAGAGTTTCTGTTTAACCATGGTGGCGCCTTTGCAACTTTGCTTTTCGCCAGTTTGCATCTGCAAACCGAACGGAGCAAGCGCAGAGTTCAGGACGCTTTGATTTGCCGCGCCCGCCAGAACACGAAAAGAATGGCAAGGATCGACATGGCAGAGCTGATGAACATAATCCATTGCAATGGGATTGCGCCACGATCTGCATCCAGCAACGTGCCCGAAAACGCGGATAAACATGCGCCGCCTGCGATCATGATTGCTCCGCCCAGCCCGCTGGCTGTGCCTGCCAAATGTGGGCGAACAGATAACATTCCGGCCATAGAATTGGGCATTGTTAGGCCGTTGCCTAACCCCATGAAGCTACACATTCCGAAAAATACCAATGGATGGGTCGCCAATCCGGTTACGCCAAGCGTCAGCGACGTGCCCATGCCGAGCGTGGCAACGAGTGTTCCAATCAAAATCATTCGGTCCGAGCCCATTCGTACTGAAAACCGTCCCGAAAAGAAATTGCCCGCCGCATAACCAATTGCTGGCGCGCCAAGTCCGGCCCCAGCCCAGAATGGCGAAAGCCCATAGACCTCACTTGCTACAAATGACCCGCCGCCGAGATAGGCAAAGAAAGCCCCAGAAGCGAATGAGGCACAGGCGACATAGCCCCAGAAACGAGGCGACGTCAGAAGCTCAGGGTAAGTTCGCAATTGTTCGGAAAAACTCATGCCTTCGCCGCGAACAGTTTCCCCCTGATCACGGAAGCAAATCACTAGAACAATGAGCCCTGCCGCCGAGCAGAACAGAAAAATAGATTGCCAGCCCGCCGCCTGTTGCAGTGCGCCGCCCACCATTGGCCCGATCATTGGGATAAGCGCCATTCCCATCGTGACATAACCGATCATGGACGCGGCCTGCGCTTGAGGAACCATGTCGCGGACAATGGCCCGTGACATGACAAGGCCCGTAACGATGACCCCCTGGGCCAGCCGGCATGCAAGGAACACCTCAGCAGTTGGGGCAAATGCAGCTGCCAGAGAGACAATCGAAAAAATACCAATCGCAGTTAGGACGACTGGGCGGCGTCCCAACTTGTCCGACAGCGGGCCAACGATGACTTGCAACATTGCGGTGACGGCCAGATAGGCCGAAACGCTCAACTGCATGAAGGCATATTCAGTTTCGAAATAGCGCGCCATTTCAGCAAGCGATGGCAACATGATCGACATGTTTAGCGCGCCAAGCCCGGCCATAAGGATAAGCGTCGAGATATGTGGGGGCGTCGTCCGGTCAAAATAACGGACGGTGGGAATTGAACTCATTCGTTCAGGTAACGCAGACAGCGGCGGTTTGTCTATGTGTATCGATGCACAGGTCATCAGGCATTTTGCATATTAGCAATTGCAAATTATGCGAACTTCTTTACTTTGCAAATATTCCACATTTCACTAGGAATGCTGCACCTGCATCCTTATGGTCACGTCAATTCGGCTGAGGCCATGGATGGGAGAACGGCGTGAAAGATATTCTGCAAGAATTGGAAACCCGGCGGCAAGATGCGCGCCTTGGTGGCGGTCAAAAGCGGATCGACAGCCAGCATTCCAAAGGCAAACTAACAGCGCGCGAACGCATTGATGTGTTGCTGGACGCCGATAGTTTCGAAGAATTCGACATGTTCAAAACCCATCGCTGTACCGATTTCGGCATGGAAGCCTCCAAGCCAAGCGGCGACGGCGTCGTGACCGGTTGGGGCACAATCAACGGCCGCATGGTTTATGTCTTTTCGCAGGATTTCACTGTCTTTGGCGGATCGCTTTCGGAAACCCATGCTGAAAAGATCTGTAAGATCATGGATATGGCGATGCAAAACGGCGCGCCTGTGATTGGTATCAACGATTCCGGTGGTGCACGTATTCAAGAGGGCGTTGCCTCGCTTGCCGGTTATGCCGAAGTATTCCAGCGAAACATTATGGCCTCGGGCGTGGTTCCGCAAATCAGCGTGATCATGGGGCCCTGCGCTGGCGGCGCGGTTTATTCGCCCGCGATGACTGACTTTATTTTCATGGTCAAAGACAGCTCCTATATGTTCGTCACCGGACCTGACGTGGTGAAAACCGTAACGAACGAGCAAGTGACGGCAGAAGAACTGGGCGGTGCCTCGACCCATACAAAAAAATCCTCGGTCGCGGATGGCGCTTTTGAAAATGATGTTGAGGCTCTGGCCGAGGTTCGCCGTTTGGTCGATTTCCTGCCGCTCAACAATCGTGAAAAACCACCTGTACGCCCGTTCTTTGACGATGTTGCGCGGGTCGAGGATAGCCTTGATACGCTGATTCCCGACAATCCCAACACGCCTTATGACATGAAGGAACTCATCCATAAGCTGGCGGATGAGGGCGACTTTTATGAGATTCAAGAGGATTTCGCCAAGAACATCCTGACCGGTTTTGTCCGCCTTGAGGGCTCGACCGTTGGCATCGTTGCAAACCAGCCAATGGTGCTGGCGGGTTGTCTTGATATCGACAGCAGCCGCAAGGCCGCCCGGTTTGTTCGCTTCTGCGATGCGTTCGAAATTCCGATCCTAACGCTGGTCGATGTTCCCGGCTTCCTGCCCGGTACGTCCCAGGAATATGGCGGTGTGATCAAACATGGCGCGAAATTGCTCTTTGCCTATGGCGAGGCGACGGTGCCAAAAGTGACCGTTATTACCCGCAAAGCCTATGGCGGCGCTTATGATGTTATGGCGTCCAAGCATCTGCGTGGTGATTTTAACTATGCGTGGCCAACGGCCGAGATTGCCGTGATGGGCGCCAAGGGTGCGACCGAGATCTTGTATCGGTCCGAGCTGGGCAACCCTGAGAAGATTGCAGAGCGCACAGCGGATTATGAGAACCGCTTCGCCAACCCGTTTGTGGCGGCTGAAAAGGGTTTCATCGATGAAGTGATCCAGCCGCGCTCGACCCGCCGTCGCATTTGCCGGGCCTTTGCATCCTTGCGAACCAAGCAAATTCAGAATCCGTGGAAGAAGCACGATAACATTCCCCTTTGAGCTTCTTTTTCGGTCCGTCCCCCGCCTGCCCAGGTCAAAACAGCGGGCGGGGGTACGGAAATGATCGTGACCCACTGAGATATTGAAAGGGCAGGAGTGAAAAACCGCCACTGGCATATTCTACGTGATGGCAATAGCCTGACGCTGACCCGGCATTTGCCGGCCCGGTTCGATTTGCAGGCCGAGGCGGAATTTCCGCTCGCAGGCAAGTTGCGTCTGGCCCAGCAAGTCCGGCAGGATATGTGGCGGCTGCTGCAAAATACCCGTGGGTTTTCGCCCGTGGTCCATGTTGAGGAGCGGGACCATGGGCTGAGGCTCTGCGCCGGGGGGCGGGTCGAGGGCCCCGCCCCTCGCGCAGAGTTGAATATTAAGATTGCCGAACTGCTGAATTCTCCTGGTCATCGCCGCCGTTGGTTGGCTTTTGCGGGGGGCAGGACATGAGGATCTTTGTCGCCTCGGCCATCGCGGCTATCGCTCTTGCCGGATGCCGGGAAGAACCGGTGGTTGTGCCCCCACTGCCTTCGGGACTGGTTGTGACTGAGGGGGTTGCTTTTTTTGCGGTACAGCCTTCGGGTGAAAATTGGCTGATCGTGCATATTGTGGTTCCGGACCTGATCGACGCCGATTTAAACGCAGAAGAGATCGCCACAGATACGGATGCCGTATGCGCGGACTGGATGCAGTACACCACTGATGCGCCGTTTGGTGAGCCCGATCAGGTGGTTGTTCATTTGGCCAGTGAACAAGTCGAGCGCGGCCAACCCGCACCGGGTGTGCGGCAGTTTTTCGCCGGATATCGCTATGAAGACGGCTCCTGCATCTGGGAGGATTTCTGATGCAGGCACAATATGTTGCGAACCGACGTCCCTGTGGATATCTTTCTGATGCAACCACGTCACAGACCACATTCCTGACACAATTCGGCGGCATTCCCGCCTGCTTTTCCTCTATGATCAGCGCGGGGCAGTTTCGGCTGCCTCTAACCGTGTTCCCGGTCGAAACCCCCTTTGTCCGGGCAAATGAAAATAGGAGAGCAGGATGTCAAACCGCATCAAAGCGCTTCTCGCTCTGGGTCTTATCGTTGGCGTTTCCGCCTGCGCCTCTGCCCCTCCGCAAGAAGAGATCATCATCATTGATCCGGCACCGATCACGGTCGAGCCGGCCTACAACAAATACGGGTGATCATTCCCTTACCGGACGGGGGGTGACCTTCGTCCGGTTTTTCGGCCATAGCTGCATCCAGAAATTGGAGGCTATGGTATGATCAAACACAGAGGGTTCCCCGGCCGTCTTCCGGGTACAGACTATCAATTCACACTACGCCGCGAAAACAAGAAGGGCGCCACGCCGCTTGTTGCACGCGAACGCTTTGCAGATCGGCGTCCGCCTGATCGCAAAGCAGATGCAGGTTTTGTCGAGGCGCTTTGGCTCTATTTTGGCGACGCGCCATTTGTGCGCGGCAATCTGGATGCCGGCCGGCTTAGCTGGCTATTGGGCCGCGAAGTCATCGCGCTTGGTGATCCGTTCGACCCCGAAGATTACGACGCAATGTTGCAACTTGATGTTGCGCGCGCGCGGGCTTCTTTTCCCGAAGCATTTGATGGCTCTGGCCATTGGGATGGGTCGGCATGAACCTGCCTACGCTTTTCCCGGTTGCGCAAAAACGCGCCCAAATCCCTTGCCGGTGTCTTGCCGGGTTTCGGTGTGCTGGCACCCATGCCAATTTCCATTTGTCGGCCCAAGTCCCCAGCTTCAATCGGGCCGATGGTAATGTGACGTGTTACCCTTCCCCTTCAAAGCGGCCCGTCAAATTTGACGGCGGGCCGTTTTTTTTCAAAGGTGTAACGCGCCACTTAGAAAAAAAATGGGAAGAGGCACGAGCAAAATGCAAAAAATCAAAATTATCGCAGTTTCTGCGCTACTCGTTAGCGGCCTGTCGGGCTGTATGTATAGTGATGTCGAACGCGCTGGTATTGGCGCAGCCGCAGGTGCGGGCACCGCGTTATTGGTCAACGGCAGCGTTGGACCAGCGTTGCTTGCGGGCGCGGCTGCGGGTGCGCTTTGCGACGACGTTAACCTTTGCTGACACTCTAAATCACGGCGCGGAAACGCGTCATCAATCTGACATTAGGACCAACGGGGCCAACCGCCCCGCTGGTCCTTTTTTGTTTGCCGTCAGGCCATCCTGTGCGCTGGCCTGAATAGAAGAAGGACGACCCCCATGTTCAAGAAAATCCTGATCGCAAACCGAGGCGAGATTGCCTGCCGCGTGATGAAAACCGCCAAGAAGATGGGGATAACGACTGTTGCGATTTACTCGGATGCAGACCGCAATGCCCTTCATGTAAAAATGGCAGATGAGGCGATCCACATTGGCCCGCCCCCAGCCAACCAGTCTTACATTGTGATCGACAAGGTAATGGCCGCGATCAAAGAAAGCGGGGCCGAGGCGGTTCATCCCGGTTATGGGTTCTTGTCGGAAAACGCGAAGTTCGCAGAAGCGCTTGCCGCCGAAGGCGTTGCATTTGTCGGCCCTCCTGTGGGCGCGATTGAAAGCATGGGCGACAAAATCACCTCAAAGAAAATCGCGCAGGAGGCAAATGTCTCGACCGTGCCGGGCTATATGGGCCTGATTGAGGATGCCGAGGATGCGGTCAAAATCTCGAACGAGGTTGGCTATCCGGTGATGATCAAAGCCAGCGCAGGCGGTGGCGGCAAAGGCATGCGGATCGCATGGAATGATGACGAGGCCCGCGAAGGGTTCCAATCTTCCAAGAACGAGGCGGCAAGCAGCTTTGGCGATGACCGTATCTTCATCGAGAAATTCGTCACGCAACCGCGTCATATTGAAATTCAGGTGCTCTGCGATACGCATGGAAACGGCGTCTATCTGGGGGAGCGCGAATGCTCGATCCAGCGCCGGAACCAGAAAGTCGTCGAAGAGGCCCCGTCGCCTTTCCTTGATGAAGCAACCCGAAAAGCAATGGGCGAGCAAGCCGTGGCTCTGGCCAAGGCCGTGGGCTATGCCAGCGCCGGGACTGTTGAGTTTATCGTCGACGGCGAAAAGAACTTCTACTTCCTAGAGATGAACACCCGGTTGCAGGTGGAACACCCCGTGACCGAGCTGATTACCGGCGTTGACCTAGTCGAACAAATGATCCGCGTCGCCTCTGGTGAGCCATTGTCGATCACCCAAGACGACGTGAAACTGACCGGTTGGGCGATTGAAAACCGGCTATATGCCGAAGACCCGTATCGCGGCTTCCTTCCCTCTATTGGTCGCCTGACACGGTATCGCCCACCGGCGGAGACAGCGGCTTATTCCCCCGGCACTGCGCCGGGCGCTGCGGGTGATGTGGTTGTGCGCAATGACACCGGCGTTTTTGAGGGCGGCGAGATCTCGATGTATTACGATCCGATGATCGCGAAGCTGTGCACATGGGCGCCAACCCGTGATGCGGCGATTGAAGCAATGCGGATCGCGCTGGATAGTTTCGAAGTTGAAGGCATTGGCCATAACCTTCCGTTCCTCAGCGCCGTTATGGATCATCAGATCTTTATCGACGGCACAATGACGACGGCCTTTATCGAAGAGCAATATCCAGACGGTTTTGAAGGCGTGACCTTGTCAGATGAAGATCTGCGCCGGGTGGCGGCATCGGCGGCTGCCATGCACCGGGTGGCCGAGATCCGGCGCACGCGCGTATCGGGCAGAATGGGCAATCACGAGCGCCGTGTCGGGTCGGACTGGGTTGTTCTTGCCGGCGGCGCACAGTTTGATTTGCATATCGATGCGGACCCGACCGGCTCGACCGTTCGGTTTGCCGATGGCTCGACGATGCGCGTGGCGTCTGACTGGACGCCGGGGGACCAGTTGGCGGTTCTGGATGTCGATGGCAGCCCCTTGGTACTGAAAGTTGGAAAAGTCACCCACGGGTTCCGCTTGCGCACCCGCGGTGCAGATTTGCGCGTGAAAGTGCTGAGCCCGCGTCAGGCTGAGCTTGCCGCTTTGATGCCAGAAAAAATGCCGCCGGATACGTCGAAAATGCTGCTATGCCCAATGCCTGGACTGGTTGTGAAACTGGATGTCGAAGTTGGCGAAGAAGTCCAGGAGGGCCAAGCGCTTTGCACGGTAGAGGCGATGAAGATGGAAAACATCCTTCGCGCTGAGAAAAAAGGCGTTGTGTCCAAGGTCAATGCAAGCGCGGGCGATAGCCTTGCGGTTGATGATGTCATCATGGAGTTTGAATAACGCCATGGGGGGCGCGGCCCGGATAGGTAGCGTTGCACGCGCCCAAGACGCAGGCCGCGCTGCAACCCTTTGCCCGTGTGGAGGGGGCGCAGGCGTTTGCCTTTACTGGCTGAGCCCCATCTCTTCGATGCGCAAGGGCAGATTGTCGATGGCGCGCATAATCTCGCGCACAGACCATGGTGAGGGTTTGCGCAGCGCTACATTGCCATCCCTTTGCAGGATCACCATCGAAAAGCCGCGAGGGCGAAGCTCTTGGCGGACATCGCTGCGGGCGGCTGGGTCGGCATCGATGATCACCACGACGTCGCGTTCAAGAAGCGGGTCTGGCCGTGAGGTCAGGATGTCAATTTGTTCGGCAAATCTTGGATCGGCCGGATTATCTGCAAAGACGACGATCGGACGCGAGGACCAGAGATGTGCGTCCAATGTGGTGTCTGCCGCGTCGATCACCAAAAGCTCTGGCACCTCAACAACGGGTTCCTCGGCATCTTGTGCGAGGACCGGGCTGGCCAGGGCAAGGGATAGGGCGATGATCAGAATACGACGCATGAAACCTCCATTTGTCAAAGATATAGGCGGCCTCGGGCCGATTGCGAAGGGGCGTGTTGCGATTGCGGGAAAAATCCCGCCGCGCGCGCTTTGAAAACGAGATGAAGGACCGAAGTGAGATGACCGATAAACTGCAAGACTGGAAAGCCACCGCTGAAAAAGAGCTTCGCGGGCGGGCTTTGGATGATCTGACGTGGAACACGTTGGAAGATATCGATGTCAAACCGCTTTATACACGCGCTGATACGGCTGACTTGCCACATATGGGCAGTTTGCCGGGGCAAGAGCCATTTACGCGCGGCGTAAAAGCCACGATGTATGCAGGGCGTCCTTGGACGGTTCGTCAATATGCCGGGTTTTCGACCGCCGAGGAATCCAACGCGTTTTACCGTAAGAACCTTGCCGCTGGACAACAGGGAGTTTCGGTCGCGTTCGATCTGGCCACCCATCGGGGTTACGACAGCGATCACCCCCGTGTTGTGGGCGATGTCGGCAAGGCAGGCGTGGCGATTGACAGTGTTGAGGATATGAAAATCCTCTTTGACGGTATCCCGCTGGATAAAGTGTCTGTTTCGATGACGATGAACGGGGCTGTCATTCCGATCCTCGCCAATTTCATCGTGGCGGGCGAAGAGCAGGGGCACGATAAATCGCTTTTGGCGGGCACTATTCAGAACGACATTCTGAAAGAGTTCATGGTGCGGAATACCTATATTTACCCGCCAGAACCCTCGATGCGGATTATTTCGGATATTATTGAATACACGTCTAACGAGATGCCGAAATTCAACTCGATCTCGATCTCTGGCTATCACATGCAAGAGGCTGGCGCGAACCTTGTGCAAGAGCTGGCCTATACGCTGGCCGATGGGCGCGAATATGTTCGCGCCGCGATCAATGCCGGGATGGATGTGGACAAATTCGCCGGGCGGCTTTCGTTCTTTTTCGCTATCGGCATGAATTTCTTCATGGAGGCCGCGAAACTGCGCGCGGCGCGACTGCTCTGGCACCGGATCATGACCGAGTTTGGCGCGCAAAATCCACGCTCCAAAATGCTGCGGACTCATTGCCAAACCTCGGGCGTCAGCCTGCAAGAGCAAGACCCTTATAACAACGTCATCCGTACGGCTTATGAGGCGATGTCAGCGGCTTTGGGCGGCACGCAATCCTTGCATACCAACGCTCTGGATGAGGCGATTGCCCTGCCGACCGAATTTTCCGCCAGAATCGCGCGCAATACCCAGTTGATTTTGCAAGAAGAGACCGGGATCACCAACGTGGTGGATCCGCTTGCGGGGTCGTATTACGTCGAAAGCCTGACCGCAGAGCTGGCCGATAAGGCATGGGCCCTTATCGAGGAAGTTGAGGAAATGGGCGGCATGACTAAGGCCGTTGCCTCGGGCATGCCCAAACTGCGCATCGAAGAAACGGCCGCCCGTCGTCAGGCGATGATTGACCGGGGTCAGGAAGTGGTCGTTGGCGTCAACAAATATAAGCCCGCCAAAACCGATCAGATTGATATTCTTGACGTCGATAACGTCGCTGTGCGCGACTCGCAGATCGCGCGTTTGGAAACCATCAGAGCCACGCGTGACGAGGCCGCCTGCACTGCGGCATTGGCCGAGCTGACCCGGCGGACACGTGAGGGTGGCAACCTTTTGGAAGCGGCAGTTGAAGCGGCGCGGACCCGCGCCTCGGTAGGAGAAATATCGATGGCAATGGAAGAAGAGTTCGGCCGCCACCGCGCCGAGGTAAAGACATTAGCTGGCGTTTATGGCGCTGCTTATGAGGGTGATGAGGGCTTTGCCGCCATTCAGGCCGATGTTGAGAAATTCGCCGAAGAAGAAGGTCGGCGCCCGAGGATGCTGGTCGTGAAGATGGGTCAGGATGGGCATGATCGCGGCGCGAAAGTGATCGCGACCGCTTTTGCCGATATTGGCTTTGACGTCGATGTCGGCCCGCTTTTCCAAACGCCAGAAGAGGCCGCACAAGATGCCATCGACAATGACGTCCATATTGTCGGTATCTCGTCGCAAGCGGCGGGGCATAAAACCCTTGCGCCGAAATTGATCGAAGCGCTTGAGGCCGAAGGCGCTGGCGATATTATCGTGATTTGTGGCGGGGTTATTCCGCAGCAGGATTATGATTTCCTCAAAAATGCCGGTGTGAAAGCCATCTTTGGGCCGGGCACCAACATCCCCGAGGCGGCAAAAGATATCCTGTCGCTTGTACGCGCCGCGCGGACTTGAAGCCTGCGTTTTACTGTTGGCCGAGGGCATTGCCTTCGGTCAGCGTTTTATTAAATAAAAAAGGTGGCGCTTTGCTAAGGCGCTGCACCAGCAATCTTTCGGGACAGCACGAAGAAGATTGCGAAGCTGGCGACGGCGAACCCGATTGAGATTTGAATAGCGTTCTGGAACAGCCAAAACTGCCCGATGAGGCCCGCTGCTGGACCTGCAATAAGAAAACTGGCCGAAAGAATATTGACGTAAAGCGCGGTCACGCCCGCCATCCGTCCATTGGCAAAGCTTTGGACCAGGCTGATCGCAGTGCCTGCAAAAAGGCCGTAGTAAAGCCCTTCCAGCGCGGCACCCATGATCAGTTGCGGAAAAGAAGTAACGCCGCTGAGGACAAAAAGTGCAGCGCAGGCAATCAGGGATGTTACGGCCAATACCTGCTGCGCGCCAGCCTTCGCGACCAACATTGGGGCGGCAAGGATGGCAAACACCTCGATAAAGGTTTTGACGGTAAAGCTAAGCCCCGGTGCGAAGGTCGGCAGTCCGGCCTCTTGTGTGTAGAAAAGTGGCAGGGCCGATGTGGTCAATGCATGCGCCAGCGCAAGACAGAAACACCCACCAAGCACCATCCAAAGCGCAGGGTCATATTTGCGGGCGGCTCCGTCCGCGGTGCTATGGGCAATGGCTCCAACCGAGAACCCTTTGGGGATCGACACAGGCAAAAGGCAGATCCATGCCACGCCACAAATTATAGCTGCGATGAAACTTGCAGACAGGCCAAAGGCATCCGTCAGGCCAAAGCTCAGGGCAGGGCCGAGCATCCAAGCGGCCGAGTTTACCGCCCGAACTACGGCGTTATACCTATCAGTATTCAGGGATTCGGCCTCTGCCAGTTTCCGGGCCATTGTGAAGGCCGTAGCCATAAACCCGGTCGCCAATCCGAACCCAAAAGCTGTGAGCGTCATCACAACACCAATCGATGGCGCAACCAAGACTGCCATTGCCGCAACGACAAACCCAAGCGCCGAGATCAAAATAAACGGTGCGAAAGCTGCACCCCGATCCAAGGCACCGGCAAAAACTCGGTTCACGATCAGGCTAAGGCTCATGACCAGCCCGGAATAAAGGCTGAAGATCCACGGGGCCTGACCCAATCCTTCGATGATGTAGAAGCCCATAAATGGGATCATCATGCCATTGCACAGCGTTCCAGCCCAAATAAGACCCAAAAGAAGCACGGCTTTCCGGCTTTTGCGAATTGATTGTGTGGGCATGCAAGGCACCGGAATTGAAGGCGTGGACCTATTCTTGCGCCCCAAATCGAGCTGCCGCAAGGCGTTGCATGCGAAAAAAAAGCCGCCGTCCTCAAAAGAGGCGGCGGCACATGCGCAAGACGGTGGAGGGGTGGGAGACCTCTTGCGCTTACACCTGAACTGGAGCGAATTTGACGACGGTCAAGGCTGGGGCGTCAGGTTTTCGAAGCCGGATTTCCGCCATCTCTGTCATAAATCCATGTAAGGTCTGCGCTATGCAGAAGCCGCTTTTTCATCAAAGGACGGGCCAACCGAAATGACCAGAATAGTCTGCCACCGCGGCGCCAGCCTCTATGCGCCTGAAAACACCTTTGCAGCTGCGGCTCTGGCGCTTGAACTGGGTGGCAGCGTGATCGAGCTTGATATTCGCGAAACGCGGGACGGCGTTCTTTACATCCTTCATGACGAAACAGTGGACCGGACAACAAATGGCACCGGTGTATTAGCCGAGATGACCAGTGCCGATATTGACGCCTTGGACGCCGGACGGTTCTTTGGGCGGGAATTTGTGGGTGAACCTGTGCCGCGTCTGGACCTGTTCCTTGAGGCGTTCAAAGACCAAGCCGGTTTTTATCTTGAGGTGAAAGAGGCCGATTGTGGCAAGGTCGGTGATCTGGTGCGGCGATTGGATATCGGCGCGCAATGCTACACGTGTTCCTTTGATCCGGATATGCGCGCGGCCATGCGTGAAGAAGCCCCCGAGGTAGGCCAGATGATCCATTGGAATATTGCCGAAAGCCCCGAAGATGCACTTGAAACCTACGGCGCTTTTATGGTCGAGTTTTTTGAAGATGATTTTGAAGCGACGACAGTTCGCGCGTGCCAAACGGCCGGGCTCAAAACGCAAATTTACACGGATCAAATCGCACCTCGCATGTTTGCGCAGGCGCTGGATTTGGGGGTCACTTATGCCAACATTGACCACATTAAGGAGTTTGCGACGCTACGGGATGCCCATCGTGCCAGCGCAGAGAGATAAACTAATGCGGCGTCAGTTGGGGAGCCTCTCTTGAAAATCCTCTCAGCAAGGGGCAGCTTGAGCGGAACACGTTCTCCCGGAAAGGTTAATGCCGCGACATGGCCCTGCCAGTAAAACAACAAGTTATCTCCTGGGGCGTCGTTGCTGCCGGGTTTTTGGCAGTCCTTTGGGTGCTGGGCGATGTTCTTCTGCCCTTTGTCGTTGGCGGGGCAGTGGCCTATTTTCTGGACCCTCTCGCGGATGAGTTGGAACGGCGCAAGTTTTCGCGCGGCGCGGCGACAGCGATCATTTTTGCAATTGCGAGCCTCTTGTTTTTGCTTGTCGTGGTGCTTGTCTTGCCAATTTTGGTTGGGCAGATCATCTCGTTGGTCCATGCTGCGCCCGATTTTTATCAAAGCGCGTCTTCTGCGCTGATTGAGCGCTTCCCATCACTCGTCAATGAAAACTCGACGGCGCGTCAAGCGATCGCGGATGTCCTAGAGGCAGCACGTGGACATGTAGGTACGGTCGTAACGTCTGTACTTAGCTCGGCCAGTGCGGCGGTCAGCAGCCTTGTCGTTCTGATTCTAGCTCCGGTTGTGGCGTTTTATCTGTTGTTGGATTGGGACCGCATGGTTGCGCAAGTTGATTCTTTTCTGCCGCTGGATCATGCGCCGGTAATTCGCCAACTTGCTAAGGAAATTGATCGCACTTTGGCCAGCTTTTTGCGCGGGCAAGGAACGGTTTGCCTGATATTGGGGACGTTCTATGCCATTGCGTTGATGGTTGTCGGGCTCAATTTCGGCCTCATTGTCGGGATCGTTGCCGGTCTTTTGACGTTTATTCCCTATGTGGGCGCGCTAGTCGGCGGTGCGATGGCTATTGGTCTGGCGGTGTTCCAGTATTGGGGTGGAACCGAAATTGTCGACGGCGAGACTTTGTCCGTGGCCACAGATTGGATCCGTATCGGCATCGTCATCGTGATATTTGTGACGGGTCAGGTGGTCGAGGGCAATATTCTAACGCCCAAACTGGTCGGCAGTTCAATTGGCTTGCATCCGGTTTGGTTGATCTTCGCTTTGGCGGCCTTCGGATCAATTTTTGGGTTCGTTGGTATGCTGATAGCCGTACCTGTGGCTGCGATGATCGGGGTTTTGGTGCGCTATGCGTCACTCAGATATCGTGACGGTTTGCTTTATAAAGGGCTTGCAGGCCGCGGCGAAGAGGCCGACAATTAGGCCATGTCCGAACAGCTAATCCTTGATTTGCCGGTGCGCCCTGCATTGGGGCGCGATGCGTTTTTGGTATCACCTGCCAATGCGCAGGCGGTAGCAGGTATTGAAAACTGGCAAAACTGGCCACATGGCAAAATGGTGCTCATCGGGCCAGAGGCGTCAGGCAAAACTCATTTGGTGCATGTCTGGGCCAGTTTGGCAGACGCAGAGATTGTGACGGCAGAAGAAGTGCCAACGCGCGACCCTGCCACGATTGGCCGGGCCGTGGCGGTTGACGGTGTTGACCAAATCCGTTCGGACGCAGATCAGGAGGCGCTCTTTCATTTGCATAACGCGGTGATCGGGCAGGGTGGATCGCTGTTGTTGACGGGGCAGGGGGTGCCGGCCTTGTGGCCCCTTACCCTGCCGGATCTAAAAAGCCGCGTTATGCAAGCGGGCGTTTTGAAACTTGAAGCGCCCGACGATGCTTTGCTATCCGCGCTCATGGTCAAATTGGCGGCTGATCGCCAGCTTAGCCTGTCGCCGCGGCTGGTGTCTTTTATGGTATTGCGGATGGAGCGCTCATTCGCAGCAGCGAGAACACTTATTGCAGCTATCGACGCACGGTCATTGCGCGATAAGGTCCCGCCCGGCCAAAAGATGATCGGATCCCTTCTGGAAGAAATGGGGCGATGAATGTCATCGCCCTGTCACGTAACGAAAGTATCGCACGCCCCATGACGAACGCAGATTTTCTGAACGACCCGCTTCCTGAGCCTATTGAACTGCCCGAGGCCAAAACAAATGGCCCGCAGCGGTTCTTTAATCGCGAATTAAGCTGGCTTGCGTTCAATTGGCGTGTCTTGGAAGAAGCGGAAAATCCGCGCGTTCCATTGTTGGAACGGTTGCGGTTTTTGTCGATCTCGGCGGCGAATTTGGATGAGTTTTATACCGTCCGCGTTGCTGGCCTTCGCGAACTTGCCAATGAAGGCAATACGACGCCTTCGGATGATGGGCGCTCGCCATCCGAACAATTGCGCCTGATCAATGCCGATGCGCGCAACTTGATGCAGTCCCAACAGGCGGCATGGATTGCGCTGCGCTCTGAGCTTGAGGATGAGAAAATCTCGGTTGTTCCGGTCGCGGATCTTGGCAAAAGCGACAAGGCGGCCTTGCAGGAGATTTTCCTTAGTCAGGTTTTTCCGGTGCTGTCGCCGCTTGCCATCGATCCCGCGCATCCTTTCCCGTTTATCGCGAATGAGGGGGTGTCACTGGCCCTACAAATGAAGCGTGAACGCGACGGGCGCGAGTTGCGCGCGCTATTGCCGATCCCGCATCAGATCCCGCGATTTATCCGATTGCCCTTGGACGAAAACGTCGCGCGGTTCTTGCTGCTCGAAGACCTTTTGATAATGCATGTCGGGGCATTGTTCCCGGGGTATAAATTGACCGGCTCTTGCATCTTCCGTGTGCTGCGTGACAGCGATTTGGAAGTGGAAGAAGAGGCTGAAGATCTGGTCCGCGAGTTCGAAACCGCACTTAAGCGCCGCCGCCGTGGTCATGTGGTGCGTTTACAGGTTTCGTCGGGTGCGCCCGAGGGGCTAAAAACAGTTATCACCCAAGAACTGGGCGTCACGGGTGACGAAATCGTTGATGTACGCGGCTTGATTGGCGTTGCGCGCCTGAAAGAGATGGTTCTGGATGAACGCCCGGATCTGTTATGGCCGAATTTCACGCCTCGGGTGCCCGAACGTGTTCAGGATCACGAAGGCGATATGTTCTCGGCGATTAAGCAAAAGGACATGCTGCTGCATCATCCTTATGAGACCTTTGACATGGTCATCCGCTTTTTGGCGCAGGCCGCCCGCGATCCGGATGTCGTGGCGATCAAGCAAACGCTTTATCGAACGTCCAATGAAAGCCCGATCGTTGACGCGCTCTGCGAGGCGGCTGAAAACGGCAAATCAGTTACGGCGCTGGTGGAGCTGAAGGCGCGGTTCGACGAGGCCGCGAATATCCGGCAAAGCCGCAAATTGGAGCGCTCGGGCGCGCATGTTGTGTACGGGTTTATAAACTATAAAACCCACGCCAAAATCTCGACCGTTGTGCGCCGCGAAGGCAAACGCCTTGTCACTTACACCCATTTTGGGACTGGCAATTATCACCCGATTACGGCGCGGGTTTATACTGACCTTTCGCTATTCACTTGCGACGAGGCGCTTGGGCGCGATGCGACCAAGGTCTTTAACTATATCGGCGGATATGCCGAGCCCGAGGGGCTGGAAAATCTGGCGATCTCGCCATTGTCCTTGAAGACAACCATTATCGACGGGCTGAAAGCCGAGGCTGACTATGCCCGCGCAGGAAAACCGGCGCAGGTTTGGGTCAAGCTGAACTCGTTGATCGAACCTGATGTCATTGATGCGCTTTATGAGGCCGGGCAAGCCGGAGTTAAAATCGATCTGGTGATCCGTGGCATTTGTGGATTGCGCCCCGGTGTAAAAGGCCTGTCTGAAAATATCCGTGTGAAATCGGTGGTTGGACGTTTCTTGGAACATTCGCGGATCGTATGCTTTGGCAATGGTCACGGGCTGCCGTCGAAAAAAGCGCGGGTCTATATCAGCTCGGCCGATTGGATGGGGCGTAACCTGAACCGCCGCGTCGAAACTTTGGTCGAATGCACGAACAATACTGTCAAAGCGCAGATCGTCAGTCAGGTGATGGCGGCCAATCTGGCGGATGTGGCGCAATCTTGGGTTTTGCAGCCAAATGGCTCGTTTATTCGCCCTGATTTGTCGAAAATCGACAAGCCATTTTCATGCCATCGTTTCTTTATGGAAAACCCATCGCTGTCTGGGCGTGGTTCGGCAGGGGCCAAAGATGTGCCCGAGCTTACGCATTCAGACGATTGACCTGATCAATCACCTCGTGTCATGTCGGTTTTATGAAGACGGGACAGAATTTGGCGGCGCATCCTGCTGCGGGTGATGAGGGCGGCGAGGCCGGTCTTTTTGACACCCCGCTATTCACAGAACCAAATGCGCGGAAATTGGCGCGGGTTGGTGTGATCGACATTGGCTCGAACTCGGTTCGGCTTGTTGTGTTTGATGGCGCGGCGCGGTCACCCGCCTATTTCTACAATGAAAAAATATTATGCGGCCTTGGCGCCGGGTTTGTGCAAACCGGGCGTTTGTCACCGGAGGGGCGCGACCGCGCGCTGTCGGCGCTAAGGCGGTTTGCAGCACTGGCATCGGGAATGGGTGTTTCGAACCTTTTGACCGTAGCAACAGCGGCGATGCGCGACGCCGAGGACGGGCCCGAATTCAAAACGCTGGCCGAGTCCGAAACCGGGCTGACCATCCATGTGGTCAGCGGCGAAGAAGAGGCGCGGCTGTCTGCGCAAGGTGTACTGTTAGGCTGGCCCGGCGCACGCGGTATGATTTGCGATATTGGCGGATCGTCGATGGAATTGGCCGAGCTTGCGGGCGGCGGAAAAGTTGGGCGATGCGCAACTTCGGACCTTGGGCCGCTCAAGCTGATGGGGCTTAAGCTTTCCAAGAAAAAGCTAAAAGACCACATCAAATCTGAGATTGCGAAACTGTCCGAAGGGTTTGCAAGCGAACCAAAACGCCTTTTCCTTGTCGGTGGGTCATGGCGTGCAATTGCACGGATCGATATGGATCGGCGCGGGTATCCGCTGCATGTGCTGCACGAATACCGGATGACGCGCAAAGATATATCGAAAACCCTCGAATACATCCGCGAATCCGATGCCGAAGAACTGCGCCAAAGGACCGGCACCAGCGCCGAACGTATGGCTCTTGTGCCGTTAGCGTCGCAGGTTTTGCGTGAATTGGTGCGCGGGTTTAAGCCCGGCGAAGTGGCGATCTCATCTTATGGCATTCGTGAAGGCATGCTGTATGAGCAGATGAGCGACTGGCAACGCGGCCGTGATCCATTGATCGAAGCGGCCTATCAAATGGAGATGATGAATGCGCGTATGCCGGGTTTCGGCAAGTCGCTCTATCAATTTATCTCTCCTGTTCTTGGGCGCCTGTCGGATAGCCGCCAACGCGTCACGCGTGCAGCGTGTCTTTTGCATGACGTCACATGGCGTGCGCATCCTGATTACCGGGCAGAACTTTGTTTCGATAACGCAACCCGCGCTAATCTTGGCGGGCTGACCCATGGCGAGCGTGTCTATCTGGGATTGGCCTTGTTGCACCGTTATAAATCTGGCCGGAAGGGCACCAATTTTGAACCGCTTTTGACGCTTCTGGACGAAAAAGACATCAAATCGGCCGAGATCCTTGGACGGGCGATGCGCTTTGGAGCGATGCTGACGCTGGAAAAACCACTCGATCACGGGCAGCTGAAACTCTATCCGAAAAAGAAGATTTTGGAGCTGAAGCTGAAGACCAAGACCGCAACGAACCTGTTTGGGGAAGTGGCCGAGGCGCGGTTCAAGGCGCTTGCTTCTGCGATGGGTGTCACGCCTGAAATCAAAATCAAAGGACGCCGTTAGGCTTTCGTGCCCTTGTGTGATTGCCTGCCCGCAGGCTTTCGCATAACAAACAGATCAATCTTATTTCTGTAAAGGCCCGAACCCAATGCGCCTCAGCCGCTATTTCCTGCCCGTCCTCAAGGAAACCCCCGCCGACGCCCAGATCGTCAGCCATCGCTACATGTTGCGCGCGGGCATGATCAAGCAATCCAGCGCCGGGATTTATTCCTGGCTGCCACTTGGTTTCAAAGTGCTACGCAAGCTGGAAAACATCGTGCACGAGGAACAGGTCCGCGCGGGTCATATTCCGATGTTGATGCCAACGCTGCAATCAGCGGATCTTTGGCGCGAAAGTGGCCGCTATGACGACTATGGCGAAGAGATGCTGCGCATTAGTGACCGCCATGGGCGCGATATGCTGTATGGTCCCACAAATGAGGAAATGGTGACGGATATTTTCCGCAGCAATGTGTCTTCTTACAAGGATTTGCCGCTGACGCTGTATCACATCCAGTGGAAGTTCCGCGACGAGATCCGCCCGCGCTTTGGCGTGATGCGGGGGCGCGAGTTCCTGATGAAGGATGGCTATAATTTCGACCTGACGCGCGAGGATGCACTGCATGCCTATAATCGGCATCTGGTCAGCTACCTGCGCACCTATGAGCGTATGGGTCTGCAAGCCATTCCGATGCGCGCGGATGGTGGACCCATTGGCGGCGATTACACGCATGAGTTCCTAGTGCTGGCCGAAACCGGCGAGAGCGAGGTTTTCTATGACAGTGCGGTCACGGATCTGAAATTTGGCGATCGAGACATTGATTTCGACAACAAAGAACAATGCGAGTCGATTTTGGAGGAGTTCACGACGAAATACGCGCGCACTGATGAAACCCATGATGAGGCTCTCTTTAACGAGATCCCCGAAGACCGTCGCCGCGTGGCGCGCGGTATCGAAGTGGGACAGATCTTTTACTTTGGCACGAAATATTCCGAAGCTATGGGCGCCATGGTTCAAGGGCCGGATGGCAAAAAAGTCCCTGTCGAAATGGGCAGCCACGGTATTGGCGTGTCACGTCTGTTGGGGGCCATCATCGAGGCCAGCCATGATGAAAACGGTATTATCTGGCCCGAAGGGGTGACGCCCTTCCATGTTGGTATCATCAACCTGCGTCAGGGTGATGATGGCACAGACGCAGCGTGCGAAAGCCTATATGCCGAGTTGACGGCTGCGGGCCTAGAGCCGCTTTACGATGACCGAAATGAGCGGGCAGGGGGCAAGTTTGCCTCGATGGATCTGATTGGATTGCCTTGGCGGATCACTGTTGGCCCGCGCGGCCTGAAGAACGGGGTTGTCGAACTGACCTCTCGCCGAACAGGTGAAAGCGAAGAGATGAGCCCAGAGGCTGCGGTTGCGCGCGTGAAAGAGATTTACGCAAATCACTAAGCGCCACTGCGCAAGAGATTGCCGGAAGGAGCGCGACAGGCGATGTCGCGCTCCTTTTGTTTTGGTCCCCGTGCTATGGTAGGCGTTGAGGCGATAAAAACAGAGCAGCCCGATGAAAATATTCTCACTCGCGGCGGGCCTTATGGGGGCCGCAACCTTGGCGCAATTTCCTGAGGTGTCGCAGCAATACATCCAACGCCTTTCAGGCGCTGTGGATGAGTTGGCGATTGTCGTGGCCGATTTTGACCGGTCGGCGGCTTCAGCTGGCCTCAGCAGGGACGAGGCCTTGGCCGAGCTGACCGGCAGCACCTTTCTGGATGCGCGAAACAGCGATATGACACGGGCGATCTACCGGTATGAAACGTTGTCGGCGGATCTGACATTGCTACAATCTGCTGGCCCATTTGAACGCCTCATTCTGATGCCCGCGCGTCTGGATACCGATATCGGTGCGCGCGCCATCGAAGATTTCGCGCCTGCCGTTCCGGTGACGGGGGCAGGGCTGGGATTTGCTGGTATCGGCTTTTTGGGCGGCTATGGATTATGGGCCATTTTGGCGGGCCTGTTCGGGCGCGGGCTGAATTCCGCCCGCTCAAAGAAGGCTGTTTAAGGGCCGAAGAATTTACGGTACCCTCCCGGCCAAAGCGCCATCAAAGGCGCCCCGCGAGCAGGAGTCATCATGGCCACGACGCCCAAACCTTTCGCCCGGTTCGAGTTTATGATCGCGTGGCGCTATCTGCGCGCCAAACGTGCCGAGGGCGGTGTGTCCGTCATGACCTGGATCAGCTTTCTGGGCATCATGCTGGCCGTCATGGCTCTGATTGCGACGCTCGCCGTTCGTTCTGGCTTTCGCAATGATTTCGTCGATATCATTCTAGGCGCAAATCCGCATGCCAGCGTCGTACCGCTGGCCACTCAGCTTTCTAATGGGCGCACAGTCCGTGCCGTACATGATTACGACGAAGTCGCCGAAAATCTGCGTGAAGTTGACGGCGTCATCCACGCTTTCCCTGTGATCGACGGGCAGGTGATGGCCGCTCATCAGGGGCGCAATGCAGGGGTGCAGGTGATTGGGATCACAGCGGACAACCTAACGCAGATTCCGCTGGTGGCGGAACCTGAGGTGGCTTGGGGCAATATAGCCGATTTTGGCGAAGGTATTGCGATTGGGTCAGGCGTTGCACGCCAGCTTGGCGTTGATGTGGGTGACCGCATTCGTCTGATCTCGCCCGATGGTGCACGCACCGCATTTGGCACCAGCCCACGCATTAACGCCTATGACGTGACCTATATTTTTCAGGTTGGTCGCTACGATATCGACCGCATTCGGGTCTATATGCCCTTTGACGAGGCGCAGAGCTATTTCAACCGGGACGGCGTGGCCGATGAGGTGCAAATCCATGTTGAAGGCGCAGAGGACGTTGATCAAATGGTCTATGAGCTGACGCGCGCTGCTGGGGCTGATGTTTTCATATGGACGTGGCGCGACAGTTCAGGCGCTTTTCTGCAAGCATTGCAGATGGAGGATAACATCATGTTCATCGTCCTTTCTATGCTGGTGCTGATCGCGACGATGAATATCGTGTCTGGCCTGATCATGCTGGTCAAAAACAAGAGCCGGGATATTGGGATATTGCGCACGATGGGCCTGTCAGAAGGGTCCGTTCTGAGGATATTCTTTATCTGCGGAGCCTCGGTTGGCGTCGCCGGGACTCTGGCTGGCGTTGCACTTGGATGTGCCTTTGCCATCTGGATTGATCCGATCTTCAATTTCATCAACTTGATTGCAGGCGGCGGTGTTTGGGATCCGTCGGTCCGCATGTTGTCCACGCTACCGGCCGAACTGGAATTTGGCGATGTGATGAGTGCGGTTTCGCTCTCTCTTGGTCTGTCTTTCACCATTACCTATTTTCCCGCCCGCCGCGCGGCGCGCATGAACCCGGTTGAGGCGCTGCGTTATGAGTGATCTTGTGCTGCGCCTTAAGAGTATTGAAAAAAGCTACAACGCCGGAAAGCCCAACGAAATCGCGGTGCTGCGCGGGGCCTCGGCCCAGATTGCAACAGGTGAGATTGTTGCGTTGGTCGCTCCATCGGGCGCAGGAAAATCAACGCTGCTACATATGGCAGGTCTGTTGGATACGCCGGATACCGGGACGGTGGAAATTGCCGGGCAGGATCTTTCGAAAGCACGGGATCGCGCGCGCACCGCTGCGCGGCGGCGCGACATTGGGTTTGTCTATCAGTTCCACCATCTGTTGCCTGAGTTCACCGCTGCAGAAAACATCATCCTGCCGCAACTGGCTGACGGTATCGCTCAACCTGCGGCAGCAGAGCGCGCACAGGAGCTTTTGGAAAAAGTCGGGCTTGCGGCCCGTGCAGATCACCGCCCATCCGAACTTTCGGGCGGCGAGCAACAGCGAGTGGCCTTTTGCCGGTCGCTGGCCAATGCGCCAAAACTACTGCTGGCGGATGAGCCGACAGGCAACCTTGACCCCGGCACATCAGATCAGGTGTTTGATGCCCTCATGGCTTTGGTGCGGGAAACTGGGATGGGCGCGCTGATCGCGACCCATAACTTTGATCTTGCGGCCCGCATGGACCGGGTCATCCGTTTGGAAGACGGTGTGTTGCAGGCGGGTTTGCCGCGATAGGCTAGCTGGCCTGACGATCCTGCATAGCGCCGCCCGTTTCAAACCAGGTCGTGATCGCTTCCAGGCAGGGAAGGCGAAACTCGTCGCGCTCCATCAACACCTCATGGCGCGCGCCTTCAACAAGGGTCAAACGGCCATTTGGCCAATTCTGCATGCGCTCTTTGATGGCGCTTGCCTCAACGATACTTTCTTGTGACCCAAGGATAGTCATCACTGGAATATCGAGCGGTTTTAACTCCAGCAAAGCTTCCGTTTCCTTGAGGGCCGCGTTGACCCAAGTCACTGATGGTCCGCCAAGCGCAAGCTCGGGATGTTGATCGATTTGTCCTTTCATATAGGCAAACATATCCGGATCCGATGTCAGGGGGTTGCCCTCAAATATCATAGGACCGGCCGGGCCAGTGGTCGGGGCAAAGCTTTTGTCATAGCCAAGCGGCTTGGACAGTCCGACAACGATGCCTGAAATAGCGCGCATAAAGCGTGACATGCGGATGCCCCACATCGGCGCCGTGAACGCCACAGCAGAGGCAGGAAGTCCATCATAAAGCGCGCGCAGGCCAATTGCGCCGCCCATAGAATGGCCCAAGACAAAGCAGGGTTTCTTAAGGTCAAGCTGGCGAAACGCGGCGCGGACGGCATCAACATCGTCGCGATATTCATCGAAACTGGTGACATGGCCCATGTCGCGGCGATGATCCGGGCGGTCTGCAAGGCCCTGACCGCGCCAATCCACGGCAACCATCCCAAAACCGCGCGCAGCAAGATCGCTGGCGAGACGCCCATATTTCTCTAAAAATTCGGTGCGTCCCGGGAACATCAAAACTGTCCCCTTTTCGCCGCGCGGCCAAACGCCGATGCGAATGCGCGTGCCGTCTTTGGTGGTCAGCCAATAGGCCTTTGCCCCCTCTGGGCCACCTGCAATGTCAGCTAGAAAAGGGGCTGGTTCCATAGTGCCTTTATCCCAAAACAGATCCCAAACGCATGGCAGTGCCCATGTCGCCGTCGAGTTTTAACCGCCCGCCCATAAACGCGGTAGTCGGGTTTAACTCACCTTCGAGGATTTCTTGAAATGTTTCCGCATCAGCGGTCAATGTTACGTCGGCATCTTCATCGGAATCTGCCGCGCGCACGCCGCCTTCATCGATCATAATCGCGCCTTCGCCTTCGATGGCGAATTTGGCGGATCCATCAAAGCTGCCTGACATTTTTTCGGTCAGTGCAGCCACGGCGGCGGTTATGAGATCGCTCATAAATTCAGTCCTTTGCGTCAATTGGCCGGAAAGCTCTGGTATGACCGGCCTGAAATGCTACATTCAAAGTGACCATGCGGATTATCAGTAGAACATACAACATTCTCGTCGCGGCAGCCATGGCCCTTTGGATAAGCCTTGCCGCAAGCGCAGCTATGGCGTCAGAAATTGACGAGCTTTTTGCCCGGCTGGCAGACCCCAATGAGCCGGATTGGCAGCACGTCGAACAGGAAATTATGCGCCACTGGGATCTATCCGGATCGCCCTCGGCTGACCTGTTGCTGCGCCGTGGTAAAGCCGCGCTTGAGGCGGGCGAAACTGATCGGGCCATTGACCATCTGACAGCGCTTGTTGATCACGCCCCAGAATTTGCAGAAGGCTGGGTTGCAAGGGCCGCGGCGTATCATGCTGCGGGTCTTTATGGTCCGGCCCTCTATGACTTACGTCAGGCTCTGGTTCTTGAGCCGCGCCATTTCGGAGCGCTGACCGGGATCGGCGTGATTTACGAAGAATTGGGCCGGGTCGATGTTGCACATGCTGCCTATGAAGCGGCCCTTGCCCTTAATCCCCACATGGAAGATTTGTACGACGCCATCCTTCGGCTTGGCCCTTCAGCCGGGGGCGAGGCGCTGTAATCCCACTCAAAGAATCTGATAGGCAATCCTATGAACCGCCAGGGGCGAATCGAGGCCGTGCTCGGCCCGACCAATACCGGTAAGACACATTACGCGATCGAGCGGATGCTGGCCTATCGTACCGGCGTTATCGGCCTGCCGCTGCGCCTATTGGCGCGTGAGGTTTACGACCGGATTGTCGCGTTGCGAGGCCCTCGCGTCGTTGCGCTGGTTACAGGCGAAGAGCGGATCGTGCCCGATGGCGCAAAATACTGGGTTTGTACGGTTGAAGCGATGCCAACCGGCATTGGGTGTGATTTTCTGGCGATTGATGAAATTCAACTCTGCGCAGACCCAGAACGCGGCCATATTTTTACCGACCGGCTTTTGAACGCACGGGGGTTGCACGAAACGCTGTTTTTAGGGTCGGACACGATGACGCGCGCAATATCGGCGTTGGTGCCGCGCGCGCAGTTCACACGGCGCGAACGGTTTTCCGAACTGACCTATACCGGATCAAAAAAGATCAGCCGCATGCCCGGCCGTTCTGCCATTGTCGGATTTTCGATTGAGAATGTGTATGCCATTGCCGAGCTTTTGCGCAGGCAGCGCGGCGGCGCTGCGGTTGTCATGGGCGCGCTTAGCCCCCGCACGCGAAATGCGCAGGTTGAGCTTTATCAAAATGGCGATGTTGATTTCCTTGTGGCCACCGATGCCATTGGGATGGGCCTGAATCTGGACGTCAAACATGTGGCCTTTTCGGGTTTGCGTAAGTTTGACGGGCGGCGAATGCGCGATTTGATGCCGAACGAGCTTGCTCAGATCGCTGGCCGGGCAGGGCGCTATATGCAGGCCGGAACCTTTGGTGTGACCGGCGAAGCGCCGCCTTTGGATGACGGTGTTGTTGATGCAATTACCGCCCATAGATTTACGCCGATTGGCAAATTGCAATGGCGCTCAACCGACCTGCGATTTGGCAGCGCTGCTGCACTTATTACCAGCCTTGAGGCCAGCCCGAATGATGAATGGTTCGTCCGCGCGCGTGAATCCGACGACCTCAAAGCCCTTAAAACGCTGGCCGCTTTGCCGGAAATTGCCGATAGGGTTGTTTCTGGTAAGGATGTCTCGCTTCTTTGGGATGTCTGCCGTATTCCTGATTTCAGGGGCATTAGTGCGTCCGAACATGCCTCACTTCTGGCGCGTATATTTGCGTTTTTGCAAGACCCGGGCCGTGTCCCAGACGATTGGTTGGCGCGGCAAGTTAAGCGCCTGGATCAAGAAAATGGCGATATTGATACAATATCGAAACGATTGGCCTATATCAGGACTTGGACCTATGTTGCGCAACGTAGTGGATGGGTTGATGACGAAAGGCATTGGCGAGAGGCGACGCGTGCCGTAGAAGACCGACTGTCGGATGTATTGCATCAACGTCTGACCGAAAAATTTGTTGATCGGCGCACATCTGTTTTGCTGCGCCGGTTGAAGCAGAAGGAGGGCCTTGTGGCCGACGTAAATGACCAAGGTGAAGTGACGGTGGAAGGCGAATTCGTCGGCCGTCTGGATGGGTTCCGGTTCCGGCAGGATGATACGTCCAGCCCCGACGAAGCCAAGACCCTACGCCAAGCCGCGCTACAAGCGCTGCGTCCGGAGTTTCATCTTCGCGCAGACCGTTTTTACAATGCGCCGGATACCGAATTTGATTTCACCGAGCAGGGTGGCCTTATGTGGGGCGATCAGGCGATTGGGAAATTGGTCAAGGGGTCTGAGCCGCTCAAACCCGTGGCCGAGGCGTTTGTCGACGAAGAAGCTGGCCCTGAGGTGATGCAAAAAGTGCAGCGCCGGTTGCAGCATTTCATCGACCGCAAAATCGCAACTCTGTTTGAACCACTTTTGGCGATGTCCCGTGATGAAGAGATCACAGGCCTTGCCCGGGGCTTCGCGTTCCGCATGGTCGAAGCGCTTGGCATCTTGCCGCGCGGCGACGTTGCTGATGACGTTAAGGCGCTGGACCAGGATGCGCGCGGGCAGCTGCGCAAACATGGTATCCGTTTTGGTCAGTTCACGATCTTTCAGCAGCTTTTGCTGAAACCCGCACCGACACGTCTGCGTTTGGTTCTGTCGGGTCTTGCAAATGATGAACAGGAATTCGCAGAAAGCCCACCTCCGGGTCTTGTGACTATTCCAGCCGTCGAAGGGGCCGATCCTTCGTATTACACAAATTCCGGCTATCGCCTTGCAGGCGCACGGGCGATCCGCATCGATATGCTGGAACGTCTTGCCGATATGTTGCGCCAGCAAGATACGCGCGGCGGGTTTGAAGCAACGGCGGATATGTTGTCGATCAGCGGCACCACGCTTGAGCAATTTGCAGATCTGATGCAGGGCCTTGGCTATAAGGCCGAAAAAGGCGAGCGCGAAAAAGTTCGTGTGGCCCCTGAAGCGCCTGCGGAAACGCCTGCAGCGGAGGACGCGGCGCCTGAAGCCGCGGCTGAAACCAGTGCCGAAGCTGTTGAAGCGCCAGCTGACGCCCCTGCCGAAGCCGAGGCGTCCGCTGAAGAACCAAAAGAGCCAACGGCTCCAGAGGTCGAGGTGTTCTACACCTTTGCCTGGGCCCCGCGTCGCCGTGCCAATCCGCAAGGTCAGCGCCGTGACGGTGGCGGAAACAATAAGCCTCGCGGCAAAGGCAAGCCAAAAGGAGGCGGTAAGCCTCAGCGCGGTGACAAGGCCAAAAGTTTCTCGGCCAAGCCACCCCGCAAGGAAAAGAAAATCGACCCCGACAATCCTTTTGCTCAGGCTCTTGCCGGGCTGAAAGGTGGCAACTGACCGAGGCGGCTTTAAACAAAGGCCGGCTGGATAAATGGCTTTGGCATGCGCGGTTTTTCAAAACCCGCAGCCTTGCCGCCCGCGTTGTTTCGGGCGGTCATGTTCGGGTCAATTCCCAAAAAGTATCAAAACCGGCGGGCAATGTTGCCCCCGGTGATGTGCTGACCTTCCAGCAGTCAAAAGAAGTCCGCGTTGTGAAGGTTTTGGCCATTGGAACCCGGCGCGGTCCGGCCCCCGAGGCGCAAGCGCTATACCAAGACCTGACACCCGAGCGGAAGCCTGTTCCAAGAAATCCCGGATTCGAGGGAAAGGGTCGTCCAACTGGTAAAGACCGCCGCGCGCTTGGTTCTTTCCGCAAGACCCCGCTTGAATGATTGGGCCGAGCCGTCTAAATGCGGCTATAGCTAACAGACGAGATGCCCAATGACCTACGCCGTGATCGAAAATTGCATCAATTGCAAATACACCGACTGTGTCGAAGTATGCCCAGTTGATTGTTTCTATGAAGGCGAGAACTTTCTGGTAATCCACCCGGACGAATGCATCGATTGCGGTGTATGCGAGCCGGAATGCCCCGCTGACGCGATCCGCCCAGATACCGAGCCAGATATGGAAAAATGGGTCGATCTCAACCGGAAATACGCCGAAGAATGGCCGGTCATCGTCTCAAAGAAAGAGCCTATGCCGACCGCAGAAGAGTTTGACGGGAAAGACGGCAAGCTTGAGCTTCTGTCCGAGGCGGCTGGCGAAGGTGGCTGACATTCTGTCAGCCAACGGGTAAGCGATTCGGACCTTTTTGAGCCTCTGCAGGCGCAAAGAAACGAATGCAGATGCGGCAAATCCCTGTAAAAACAGGGGTTTTCTGCCTAAATGCGCTGCAATTCTTTAATCAGACCGATTTTTGTGATATATTCATGTCAGAGATGATGTCTGTGAACAAAAAATAGCAGCCCTACGGGTCTGCGCCGAATTCAGCGCTTAGTCACTGCGAAGCGGAAAGCAATGCTTTCCCCCGTGGTGCTTTTGTCGCCTGAATTCTGGGTTAGAAGGAATACTAAATGAGTAAGACGCGGAAATCGCAGGAATTCAGCCCCAATGAATATGTGGTCTATCCGGCCCATGGCGTGGGCCAAATCGTCAATATCGAAGAACAAGAGATCGCCGGGCTCACGCTCGAGCTGTTTGTGATCTCGTTCGAGAAAGACAAAATGACTCTGCGGGTCCCAACGGCCAAGGCAACCGAAGTTGGCATGCGTTCGCTGTCCAGCCCGGATGTTGTGAAGCAGGCTATGAATACGTTGAAAGGCAAGGCCCGCGTTAAACGCGCGATGTGGTCACGCCGGGCGCAGGAATACGAGCAAAAGATCAACTCAGGCGACCTTATTTCGATCGCTGAAGTTGTCCGCGACCTGCACCGCGCTGATGACCAACGCGAGCAAAGCTATTCAGAGCGTCAGCTTTACGAAGCCGCGCTTGAGCGTCTGACCCGTGAACTTGCGGCCGTGGATGACATGGACGAAGCAGGCGCGCAGGCGCGTGTTGATGAGGTTCTGACCGCGCGCGCGGCCTGATCTTATCGATCCCAAAATTGCCCCGCTTGGCCAGATCGGCCCGGCGGGGCTTTTTTATGTGAGATAGGCAACAAAAACGGCAAGGCAGGCGATTTCTGCAAGTTGCTGTGCGCCGCCAAGGACGTCTCCGGTTTGACCGCCGATTTTCCGGTTAGCTGTCCAGCCCATCAGGCCAGCCGCCGCTAAGGCCGCTAGCGCCGCGATAATAGCCGATCCGCCGCAGAGCAAAAGCGCGACAAAGATGGCAAGCGCCAAGCTTTGCCAAAACCGACCCATTTCAGGCTGCCCAACGGCTTTGGAGAGCCCGCCTTCGCGTGCGGGCCGCATGGCCGCCATCAAGCCAACCATCGGCGCGCGCGACAAGGCGGCGCTGGCCAAAAGCGGTGCCCAAAAGCTGCCTGTTGCTGCCAGAATTGCGATAAGCGACCAGCGGGCCAGTAGCGACATGATAAGGGCAATAACGCCGTAGGTGCCTATGCGGCTGTCCTTCATGATCTCAAGCCGCCTTTCGGGATCCCATCCGCCCCAAAACCCGTCAGCGCTGTCGGCTAGGCCATCCTCATGCAGCGCGCCGGTGGCCATAATCAGGGTGGTCAGGCAGATTGCACTGGCCACGCCGGCACTCAGCCCGACCCACAAAGCCAGTGAAAGGGCGATGGCCGCCAAACTTGCGGGCAAAAACCCTGCGATGGGCCATGCCCATGCAGCATGGGCCGCGCGGTCCATGTCGATGTCGCGCACCAAGGGTAAACGGGTCAAAAGCCCGATGCTGACCTTCAGGTCGGCGATTATTTGGCGCAAGATGTCGCGTCGGGCCATTTTGCCCGCTCCTTTTCATCGCAATTCTCTTCTCATTCGGCCATACCGGTCCGGCCCTCATCTGGCAACGACAGAGAAAGATCAAAAATGACGCTCCCATTTCAAACTATGGATGAGTTTCGCAAACTCTTACAGGCGGCGCCCGGCCCTGATCAAACCGCATTGGACGGCGCGGCCGCGCGGAATGGCCAGCTGACCAAGCCCCCCGGTGCGCTTGGGCGGCTTGAGGATCTGGCGCTTTGGTATGCCAGCTGGCGCGGTGATGCGCGCCCTAGCATCGACGCGCCCCAAGTCGTGATCTTTGCGGGCAATCATGGTGTTACAGCGCAGGGTGTGTCGGCCTTCCCACCTGAAGTCACAGTGCAGATGGTTGCGAATTTTGAGGCGGGCGGCGCAGCGATTAACCAACTTTCGAATTCCGCTGGTGCCAAAATGGATGTGCATGCGCTGGAATTGGACAGGCCAACGGCCGACTTCACCCAAGGCCCTGCGATGAGCGAAGCTGAATTGGTCGATGCATTGGCGACCGGCTGGAACGCGGTGGATCCAAACGCGGATCTGCTGGTGACCGGCGAAATGGGCATTGGAAATACAACCTCAGCCGCTGCGATATGTCTAGCGCTATTTGGGGGAGACGCCGGAGATTGGACGGGGCGCGGCACCGGCGTTGACGATGCAGGGCTGGCCGTTAAGACCAAGGCCGTTGCGGCGGGGGTTGCGGCCAATCCGGGCGCCGATGGAAACGGGATGGAGGCGCTGCGCTGTCTTGGTGGGCGCGAGCTAGCGGCAATGGCTGGCGCAATTGCGCGCGCGCGCGCTGAGCGTATTCCTGTCATTTTGGACGGCTTTATCTGCACGGCCGCCGCTGCGGCTTTAGAGGTCGCCCAACCCGGCGCTCTGGATCACACTGTGGCGGGGCATGCATCGGCCGAAGGGGCGCATAAGGCATTGCTTGCCAAAATCGGTAAAGACCCACTTTTGGCGCTTGGATTGCGCCTTGGCGAAGGGTCAGGCGGCGCATTGGCGATCACCATTTTGAAATCCGCAATTGCCTGCCATTCCGGTATGGCTACCTTTGCAGAGGCGGGTGTCGCAGCAGGCTAATCAGGACTGCGTAGGGGCGGTGCCATCTGCATCATCGGTACTAACCGGTGCCGCCTCTTCTTCGGCCGCGGGTTTGATATCTTGCGGTGGGGCCGTCAGCGCGGCCTCGAGGGTGGCGTTCAGCTCTTTTACTTTTTCGATATAGGCGTGGTTTTTGGCCAAAGGCACGCCCGGCTTCCAAAGATCCGCCAATTCCCGCAATACGTGCCGGTCATGGCGATAGAACGCCGCTTCAAGCTCATGCGCCTCATATTCGGTCAGCCCCATGTTTTCGAGAACATAACGCCCTGCGCGCAACGAGCTGTCGAACATCTCGCGGACGATGTCATTGGCACCGGCTTTGCGAAGTTCGTAAACATGCATCCGGTCAATGGCGCGGGCGACGATATGGATTTCCGGGCGCCGCTTGCGGGCATATTGAACCAGCTTTGTAATCGCCGCGCGGTCATCAACGGCGACAACCATAATCCGGGCTTTATCGAGCCCGGCGGCGTGCAGCAGTTCGGGACGTGTTGGATCGCCAAAGAAGCTGTGAAAGCCAAAACGGCGCATCGCTTGGATGGTCGCCATGTTGTTGTCGAGCAATACTGTTCGCAGCCCAGCACCGCGCACCATGCGGTTGATGACTTGTCCGAAACGACCAGCACCGGCGATGATGATCTCTTCCGGCGCATCGATCTCGTCATCTTCTGGGCCGTCGTCATGGGACTCGCGGATAATGCGGGTGAGCTGGCCGTACAGAATGAACGATAGCGGCGTGAAGAGCATCGACAGCGCCACAACCAACAGCAAGATTTCCGAGATATGTTCCGGCAGCACGTTTTGCGTCAGGGCAAAGGAGATAAGAACGAAGCCAAATTCGCCCGCCTGCGCCAGCGAAAGCGTAAAGAGCCAATGATCGCGCCGCCGAAGCCCATATACCCAGCCAATCACGAACAGGATCAAACCTTTGATCACCATCACTGCGATAGTGAGGCCGAAGATTGAAAATGGTTGTGAGAACAGCACGTCAAAATGAATGCTGGCCCCAACAGTGATGAAGAATAGGCCAAGCAGAAGGCCCTTGAAGGGTTCGATATTGGCTTCAAGCTCGTGCTTGAATTCGGAGTTGGCAAGAACAACCCCCGCCACAAAGGCACCAAGCGCAGGCGAGAGGCCGACCAGCACCATAAGAAAGGCAATTCCCACGATAATAACCAGCGCCACAGCAGTGTAGATTTCGCGCAATTTGGCCATGTGGATGAACTGAAAGACTGGCCGGGTTAAAAAACGCCCCGTCAGGATAACGGCCAGAACTGCGCCAAGTGTGACAATGGTTTGCCCCCAGGCAGGTAGCCCAGCAACCAACGACATGGCATGTGCTGCGGCTTCCTCGGCTTCGACAGAAGGAAGTTCAATGGAGCCGTCTGGCGAAAGGGCCGATCCCGGCAATGCCCCGAGCAATGGCAAAAGAGCGAGCATGGGGATGACGGCAATGTCTTGGGTCAAAAGCACCGAAAACGCGGACCTGCCGCCGGGCGTTTGCATCAGATTGCGTTCGTTTAAGGTTTGCAGAACAATCGCCGTCGATGACAGGGCAAAGATCAAACCGACAGCCGTGCTCATCTGCCAATTCAGGCCAAGCATATAGGCGCCCCCGCCAAGGGCGGCAAATGTCACCAGCAATTGCGAGCCGCCAAGCCCGATAAGCTTGCCCCGCATTTCCCATAGTCCCTGCGGGTTCAGCTCTAACCCGATCAGGAACAGCATCATCACCACGCCAAACTCAGCGAAATGTTGCAAGTCATGTGGGTCAGCACCGGTGGATGCAAGGATCGGCCCTAAGGCAATGCCCGCAACCAGATATCCAAGGACAGAGCCAAGCCCCAATCTAACCGAAAGTGGGACTGCAATGACCATTGCAGTCAGGTAAAGAGTGGCCTGAAAAAGTATACTGTCCATGATTTTTCGCGCTTGGGAATACAGCAGTAGCATCACGTGCACGGGTCTGAATGACAACAGGATCGACCATAGAAACTTGCCAAATCATAACATAATTGCGGGGCGGTTCGGAAACCTTACCGAAACAGTACATTTTAGTGGGCCAACTGCCGATAATTTTAGAGTAATTTGATGTAAATTTGCGCAAGTAGAAAACATCCGCGCCACGCGGCCCCTTCCTGCAACAAGAAATTTGCTTGACGTGGGGGCGATGGCAAATGAGGGTTTGAAGGAAAATATAAAGGTAAAACTATGAGTGATGCGCCCAATTCTCGTGCCATTCTCGATCAGTTGGTGTCATTTCCCACAATCAGCTCGGACAGTAATCTTGATTTGATTGACTGGGCAGAGGTGTTCTTCAAATCACATGGCGCGCGGGTGATGCGCGACTATTCTCCCGATCGAAAAAAGGCCAGCCTTGTTGCGCAGATAGGCCCCGAGGCTGAGGGCGGTGTGATCCTGTCTGGGCATTCTGACGTCGTACCCGTTGAAGGCCAAAACTGGACACATCCGCCGTTTTCCGTAACGCAGTCGGGCGGTCGGCTATACGGGCGGGGAACCTGCGATATGAAAGGTTTTGTCGCGTTGGCTATGGCAGCCGCAGCGCGGGCAGATCTTTTACCGTTGAAGCGCCCTTTGCAGATTTGCATCAGCCGCGATGAAGAAATCGGATGTTTTGGCGCTCCGCCGATGATCCGCGCAATGCAAGATCATTTCCCCCGCGCGGCACTCGCCGTGATTGGCGAGCCGACGATGATGAAACCCGTGAACGGTCATAAGGGCGGTATCGGCTTTGATACACATCTACGCGGGTACGAGGTTCATAGCTCGCTGATTGATCGCGGTGTCTCGGCGATTATGGAAGGGGCGAAGCTGATCAACTGGGCCAACCAGATCAACGCAGAAAACCGCGCTGCGGCAGAGGCGGGCAAACAAGGCGACTCGCGATATGACCCCCCTTACACAACCTTACATGTTGGAACGATCGAGGGAGGAACAGCCCACAATATCACCGCCAAGGATTGCCGGTTTTTGATGTCCATTCGCAACGTGCCGGGCGAGTCCACCAAAGGCTGGATCGAGCGCTATATCGCCGAAGTCCGTGCGATCGAAGCCGAAATGCAAAAGGTCCATCCAGATTGCGCCATCACCCTAAAGCAACGCTATGACGTTCCGGGGTTAAAGTCCGAAGCGAATGGGAAGGCCGAAGAACTGGTTCGTGTCCTTACCGGCCAAAATAGAAGTGGCGTTGTTAGCTACGGCACCGAAGCAGGGCATTTTCAGCAAGGCGGATATTCGTCGATTGTTTGCGGCCCTGGCGACATTGCGCAGGCTCATCAGCCAGACGAATACCTGTCGATTGCTCAGTTCGAAGCCGGTGAGCAATTCATGAACCGGCTTTTGGCCACGCTACAAACCTAAACTTTTGGTGAAGGGCTTGTTCCTTCCTCGGGCATCGTTCACGACTATGATGAGACGCCAGTCAAAGGAAACCCAATGCCAATCAAAAACCGTTTCTCCGAAATGTTGCCCGAAATTACGGCTTGGCGCAGGGATCTTCATGAAAACCCGGAAATATTGTTCGAGACGCATCGAACGGCCGGGATTGTTGCCGAAAAGTTAGAAGCATTCGGCTGCGATGAAGTTGTGACCGGGCTTGGCCGGACCGGTGTTGTGGGCGTGATCAAGGGCAAGGCGACCAATTCGGGTAAAGTCATCGGATTGCGTGCCGATATGGACGCGCTACCAATTCACGAAGCAACCGGGTTGGACTATGCATCGAAAACGCCGGGTGCAATGCACGCGTGCGGGCATGATGGGCACACGGCGATGTTGTTGGGTGCTGCGCAATATCTGGCCGAGACCCGCAATTTTGATGGCACCGCTGTTGTTATCTTTCAGCCAGCAGAAGAGGGCGGCGGCGGCGGACGCGAAATGTGCAACGATGGCCTGATGGAACGTTTTGGCATTGAAGAGGTCTACGGCATGCATAATTGGCCGGGGCAACCATTGGGAAGCTTTGCCATTCGGCCAGGTCCGTTTTTTGCGGCTGCCGATTTGATCGATATCGAGGTGCGGGGCAAAGGTGGCCACGCGGCCAAACCACACGAATGCGTCGATCCGACAGTGATCGCCAGCCACATCGTCTTGGCGCTTCAAACCATTGTCAGCCGAAATGCGGACCCCACAAAACAGCTTGTTGTTTCCATCACCAGTTTTGAAACCGACAGCACGGCCTATAATGTAATCCCGTCGGTGGTGCGGATGAAAGGGACAGTTCGGACGTTGGATCTGGAAGTTCAGGATATGGCCGAAGATCGTTTGAAAGAGCTCGCTGTTGGAACAGCAGCGGCTTTTGGCGGTGAGGCAACGGTCAAATACAAACGCAATTACCCGGTCATGATAAATTCAGAAGAACAAACAGACTTCGCCGCTGAAGTTGCAAAACGCGTGACCGGCCAATGTGAAATGGCCCCTTTGGTCATGGGCGGCGAAGATTTCTCGTTTATGCTTAATGAACGCCCTGGTGCCTATATTTTGGTAGGAAATGGCGACACTGCTGCCGTTCATCACCCCGAATATAACTTTGACGATGACGCAATCCCAACCGGGTGCAGTTGGTGGGCCGAGATTGTCGAAAACAGAATGCCGATTTAATATTAGAATCTGATATCCAATTCCGGCATATTTGTTTTTTTTTGTTGATCCTGAGCCGCAAGATCTTTCACAATAGATTTCAGCGTTCTATGCTGAAACTGGATAACTCGCGCATGTATTGAAACGGTGCCCGTTGCCCTTAGGTGTCTATTTTGTAAGGAAAGTTTATGCGTCTATCGAATTTGTGTTTTGTAGTGGCAATGTCTGTTTTTCTTTTCACAAGCAACGAAGGCGTTGCGCAAGACGTCCAAATCCCACTTGATGACGAATTTGTTGAGGGCGCGCTAACATCCGATAGTGAATCACCGGTTCTTTATGATTACCGTTGGGATGTATTTGGCGTCGACGGCTACGTCGTACTGTGTGGTGCAGGCTACCTTCGGGAAATACGCGTTCGATCATTCGTTCGAAATATTCTGCGCGACGCGGTGCTTTACGCGAACGACACACCGATCATGCAAGACCTGACATTTTTTAATTCCCTTTCATCCGCACGGCGTTTGGAAACGGGCGAGGCAACTTGCCGTATTTCGAACGTAGAAATTCCAAGCGGTGATTTGGAGTTTTATCTGGATTTTGGGGGCGGACGCCGCTTTCGAATGTAAGCCAATTTTCTGGCTAAGCTCTATCCACCAGTATGGCTCATATGGCGGGGCATTTGCCCGCCAACTTCCTGCCGGGAATAGTCAAAGTCATGACCTTTGGGCTTTAGCGTGATCGCTTTGCGAATAGCGTCTTCCAGCAGTGCGTCATCTGGGGACGCACGCAAAGGCGCGCGCAGGTCAGCCATGTCTTCTTGGCCAAGGCACATGTAAAGCTCGCCGGTGCAGGTCAGGCGCACACGATTGCAGCTTTCACAGAAGTTATGCGTCAGCGGCGTGATAAATCCGATCTTTTGGCCGGTTTCTTCTAGGCGAACATAGCGCGCCGGCCCGCCCGAGCGTTCGGACAAATCCGTAAGCGTAAAGTTTTCGGTCAGTCGGGCGCGCAGATCTTTGAGATCCCAATACTGGCCGATCCGATCTTCATTGCCGAGGTCGCCCATTGGCATAACCTCGATAAAGGTCAGGTTCATATCGCGTTCAGCGCACCAGCTTTGGATGGTGAACAGCTCATCTTCGTTGAAACCTTTCAGCGCCACGGCATTGATCTTTACGCGCAGACCAGCGGCTTGCGCGGCTTCGATCCCGTCAAGAACCTGTCCAAGACGCCCCCAACGCGTAACGCGCGCGAATTTTTGCTCATCCAATGTGTCTAAAGACACATTCACACGGCGCATTCCGGCGGCATAAAGATCTTTGGCAAAACGGCCCAGCTGACTGCCATTGGTGGTTAGGGTCAGTTCGTCCAAGCGCCCTGCATCCAGATGCCGTGTCATGCTGTTGAAGAATGTCATGATCCCTTTGCGAACGAGGGGTTCACCGCCTGTAATCCTAAGCTTTCGGACGCCTAAATTCACAAAGGTCGAGCACATGCGGTCAAGCTCTTCCAATGTCAAAAGCTCTTTCTTAGGCAAGAAAGTCATGTTCTCAGACATGCAGTAAACGCATCGAAAATCGCAACGATCCGTGACAGAAACCCGCAGATATGTGATGGCGCGGGCGAACGGGTCGATAAGGGGGGCAGTGGTTTCCATAGATGGCAACGTAGGGTGACTGGCCTTGCGCGGCAAGCGTTGATGGATGAGGCATTTGCGCCTAACCTTACCGCCATGAGCATCAAACTAATCCCCCCCGCCTCTCTTGTCGCGCTTTTGGCCCTGTCAGCCTGTGGCCAAATCCAAATTCCGCGACCCGGTTTTCTTGATCGATCACCTGATCCTGTCGCGGCACCCGTTGCCGAGGTTGAGCCAGAAGAAGGCGGAGAGTCTGTGTTGCTGGCAGAGGAAGAGCCAGAGGCAACTCCTGCACCGGCCGCAACAGTTCTTAGCCCCGGTCAAAGTGGAGAGACCGTTGCATCGCTTGGAGATCCAACGGTCAGCGGACTTTGGTTGGAAACAGGGTTGGTTACGACCGAAACCACGGGGCGACTGACGGCATCAAACGGACGTTGGGTAAATGTCACGCTGCTGCCAAGTGGCGGTGATCCGGGCGCGGGCAGCCGTATCTCAGTAGGGGCGATGCAGGGGTTAGGATTGAACTTAACAGATCTGGCAACCATCACCGTCGCGGTTGATGCCTGAGGGCCCCGGCCCGCTGATATCACCGGGTGTCAGCTGGTCTAACCTCCAGCAAAACTTTGTCTGGCAGGTTCCTGAACTGTTGAATATCGCGGCCCTTTGTTGTGACCGTTGGGCGTTGCAACTACCAGATCATCCTGCGGTGATCCATATTGATGCTGATGGCCGCCGCGCAGAAATGAACTTTGCGCAGTTAAAGGAGCGTTCAGACCGTCTTGCCACGGCGTTTTTATCACTTGGTATAAGGCGTGGCGATCGGGTCGCGATATTATTGCCTCAACATCCCGACGTTCTTTTAACGCATTTTGCGGCCTGGAAGATTGGTGCAATTACGTTACCTCTCTTTACGCTCTTTGGCGAAGACGCGCTTCGCTATCGCCTTGCGGATAGTGGGGCAAAGGCGATTGTGACGGATGCGGAGCAAGTGCCGCAGATCATTGCACTGCGTTGTGATTTGCCACAGTTGTCGCATGTGATTTCAACCGGCGCTGCCAAACTGCCCGTGGCCAGTTTGTCGCAATTGATTGGGGCTTCAAAACCAATTGCAGCCCCTGTTGTAACGGGTGCCGATGACGCGGCGACCATGATTTATACGTCGGGCACAACTGGGCATCCCAAGGGTGTGCTGCACGGCCATCGGTTTCTCTTGGGTCATTTGCCGGGGATCGAATTGGCGTATGGCGCTTTGGCGCAAGGGGGTGGCCTTGGTTGGACCCCCGCCGACTGGGCGTGGATTGGTGGGCTGATGGATCTGGCGATGCCGAGCCTCTATTTCGGTCAGCCAGTACTAAGCCACCGTGCCGCAAAATTTGATCCCGAAGCAGCATTGTATTTGATGCGGGAAGAAGGCGTCACCGACGCGTTTATTCCGCCTACGGCGCTTCGCCTTATGAAGGCCGCGCCAAAATCGGGCGGCTTGAATCTGCGCGGAGTAATTTCCGGCGGCGAGCCTTTGGGCGCGGATCTGCTCGACTGGGGGCAGTCTCAACTCGGTTGTTCAATCAGTGAGATTTATGGCCAAACCGAAGCAAATTTATTGGTCGTCGCGCGCAGTGGGATGATGGAGCGGCGCGAAGGTGCTATGGGCCTGCCGGTGCCCGGCCATCGCCTTAGGATTGCCTTACCAGATGGCCGGGATGTCGGCGAAGGAGACACGGGCGAGATTTGGGTGAAACTGCCTGATCCCGTCGCAATGCTGCGCTATTGGAATAAGCCAGATGCCACCGAAAGAAAGACGAAAGATGGGTGGCTCAGAACGGGCGATTTGGCTCAGCTTGGAAAAGATGGCCAATTGGTTTTCGCATCACGGGACGATGATGTGATTACGTCAGCGGGGTACCGGATTGGCCCGGCCGAAATTGAAGCCGCACTTGCACGCCATCCAGAGGTGCTAATGGCCGCAGTCGTGGGCGAGCCCGACCCGATACGCACAGAGATTGTCGTCGCATATATTGTCCCCGCAGATGACGTGGATTGGAACGCGCTTATCGCGGATCTGCCTGAATGGGTTCGACAAAAGGTGGCAGGGCATTTGGTGCCGCGCAAATTTTACCGTCGCGAAAGCTTGCCCATGACCGCGACGGGCAAAATTATGCGGCGGTCACTGCGCTCGGCTTAGGCTTGGTGCAAAGCACTGCCTATCCCGACTTAGTGCAATCCATTTTTTATTCGGTGGGTCAGATACCACACCAGCAAAATGACCGGCAGAACCAACCCTGCCGTCAAACCAGCTTTTTCAATGCCAATGCCCGAAGCCACGGGGGCCAGAAGATAGGCCAGCAAATTTACCGCGTAATAGCTGATCGCAACAACGGATAGCCCTTCTACAGTTTCCTGAAGACGCAATTGCAGCTCGGCCCGTCGGTCCATGCTGGCCAAAAGGGCTTGGTTTTGTGTTGCGCGTTTTACTTCCACTTGCGTCCGCAAAAGCTCACCGGCTCGGAAGGCGCGGTCTGTCATGGATTTCAACCGAGCTTCAGTACTTGTCACCGTGCGCATTGCGGGATCAAAGCGCCGCATCATGAATTCGCCGAAAGTTTGTCCGCCATTAAACCGCGCCTCACGCAAGACGATGACGCGCTGTTCAACTATTGCAGCATAGGCCCCGGTTGCACCGAACCGGAACGAGCTGTTGGTCATAAGATTTTCTAGTTCGGCAGCATCGGAAAGAAGCTGTTCAAGCGTGACTTCAGGCTCGATCGTCTTGCTGGTGATATCTGCCAGAAGTCCCGAAAGGTGCTGATCAATCTCGCCCATTTTTTTATTGAGTCCGCGGGCGCGCTGTAGGCCCAGCATGGCCATCGCTTTATATGTTTCGATCTCGGCCAGCCGCTGTACGACGCGGCCGATGCGGGTCGGCTGGCAATCGTGGCTAGGGAACACGGCAAACCGCATATGGCCCATTTCATCGACCCGAAAATCGCTGGCGATGACGGCGTGATCATCCAGCACCCGCGCCGCTGCAAGGCTTTCGCCAACGAACCATTCATCAAGACAGGTTTTGATTTCTGCGTCGCTGGCCCCTTGGGGCGCAATTCGAAAATGCGCCGATGTAACACAATGACCGGGAACCTCTGCCAGCCACTCGGCCGGGAATACGTCCCAGATACTGCCGTCAAAAGGACGACCGCTCATATCATCGGCGATGACCATATAAGTCACGAACTCGGTATGTTGCTCCCATTTCAGGCGAAAGCGACCGATGGTGCCCGAGTAATGCGTTGCGCCGGGGCGAGGGTGAGACGCGCCATGCCGATCCAACAAAGCAAGCAAATGGACCAGATCCTGGTCCCGATCGCGCGCGACAGCGTTTTCAACTTGCTTAAGCGCCAGTACAGCGGCCTGGCCGCCTGCTGCGACGACGGGAAAAGGGCGGGCGTGTAATTCGTTCGCCAGTTCAAATCTTTGGGGGTGGTTTGATATTGGGGGCATATTCTCGGTCCGTTGCGCCCTTCTGGGATACAGTCAAATCGAAATCTGTAAACCATAAAATTCAATTATTTTAAGGGGTTGGAAGAGTGCAACGGTATACAGATTAGCTTAAGCTGCTGGAATATTTAGAAGGTCTAGGTCCCAGTGGGTCATTTTGCCCGCCCGGTATTATTTCGCCCCTAGCGAGGGTTTGAAGGGGCCGTAGAGTATTTGCCTTGGCATTCGCCATGCAGCGCGTCAGGGTGCCTCTTAAGTGATCCGTTAGATTCCATCGAATGCATGAGGGCACGGGTAGAGGATGAATACGCCAGCGCATCTATTGCTGGGCGCGGCGGCATTTTCCCGCCCGAGCCTGCGCTACACCGGCCTAGCCGCTTTTCTGGGAGCATTGGCGCCAGACCTTTCGCTTTATCTTATGACTGGTTGGTCGATCGTGGTGATGCAGGTTGAGCCACGCGTTGTATTTGGCGAGCTCTACTTTTCCGACGCATGGATGCAAGTCTTTGCCATCGACAATTCTTTTATCTTTTGGGGAATTGGCCTCGCCTTTGCGATATGGCGCAAGACCCCTTGGCTCATCGCGTTTTGCGGCGCGGGTTTCTTGCATTTGCTCTGCGATTTTCCATTGCATCATGATGATGCACGCCCGCATTTTTGGCCACTTAGCGATTGGCGGTATTCAAGCCCATTTTCATATTGGGATCGGCAGCACGGTGCGGGCTGGATTTCTCCGATTGAAGCTGCGCTGGCCACGGTGGCGGCTGCGATTTTGATCTATCGCTATCGCAGCTGGGTCTTTGGCGGCTTTGTGGCGCTTTTGATGCTGGCAGAGCTGCGGGCCGCGCCAGCCCTCTTCTCCGCGCTTTTTTAGGGCTGTCCTATTTCGTTAAAATCAGCTTCCCGGCCCGTGTGATACGCAACGTATACAATTTGTCGTCTAGGACGATATGGGCTGTGCCATTCTGGCCTGTCAGTAAGCTGGCGTCATGAACTGGAACGTCCTGCGCCAGAAGGGCGTTGTGGGTGGAAATAGGGTTGTGAATGGTCATTTGGGAACCTCTCGGATGTGATGTAATAATAACTGACTTAAATTATCAGGTATGTCAAATGACTTATCAAAAACTGTTGTTTACATAAGGATTACACTACAAAATTTGCCTACAGTCTTATTTGCAGCTATTATTTTGGCAAAGCAGTGCGCAAAGCAAAAACACAGGTCCGACCCAACATGGGCACGAATCATACATTTCAAACGCCCGTCCGCATGGCCGGGGCCGGTAAACGGGATATTCGCACCCAGTTCGCTGCGTTGCCTTTTCGTGTGAAAAAAGGTGAGATTGAGATATTGCTTTTAACCAGCCGCGACACCGGGCGTTGGATCATCCCCAAAGGATGGCCGATGGACGGATTGACCCCTGCGGGCTCGGCTGCGCAGGAAGCATGGGAAGAGGCTGGGGTGCGGGGCGTTGTTAGCGAAAGTTGCCTTGGCTTTTTTTCCTACAATAAAGGGATGGATAAATCCGCCGACTTGTCCTGCCTTGTCGCGGTTTTTCCGCTGGAAGTGCGCAAATTGTCCAAGAAATTCCCCGAGGCCGGAATGCGGAAACGAAAATGGGTTTCCGTGCGCAAGGCCGTTGCCAAGTTGGATGACAGGGGTTTGAAGTCCATCGTGCGGCATTTTTCTCCGGATGACCATTTCTGAAGCAGTTTTGCGACGCAGAAGGCTTGATTCTGCAGCTGCAAACACTACAGTTTTGCGACGATGATCCGATATTCTCTCAAATGTGCCGAGGGCCACAGCTTTGATAGCTGGTTCAAGTCCGCTGATGCCTATGAGGCGCTTGAAACGCGCGGACTGGTGTCCTGTGCGGTCTGCGGTGGAAACAAAGTCACGAAATCGATTATGGCCCCGAGTGTTTCTAACCCATCTGGGCCACCGCCCGAGCCGGTATCGGCAGATGCCCCTGCGCCACTAACAGGCGGCGGCGAGGCCAATCCCGTTGAAAGCGCAATCAAGGCGATCCGTGCCCACGTGGAAGAGAACTCGACCTATGTCGGCGGAAAATTTGCGGAAGAAGCACGCGCAATTCATTTAGGCGATGCGCCGGATCGAATGATTCACGGCGAAGCAAAGCTGGAAGAGGCAAAGTCGCTGATCGAGGATGGCATCCAAGTCGCGCCCCTGCCTTTCATTCCCAAAGACCGGAGCAATTAAGCCATGCGGACGGTTATCACTGGCGCGTCGCGCGGGATTGGGTTGGCGCTGGCAGAACAACTATGCGCGCGCGGTGATCAAGTGGTTGCCACAACGCGTGATGACGCGGCAATCACGGGTCCAACTTGGTTGTCTGTTGATTTTGCCAATGGTGCTTCGATCCGGGAAATGGCCGCAAAAGTCGATGCGCCGTTGGATCTGTTGGTCTGCAATGCAGGGGTCTATCTTGATAAGCTTCATGGTCTCGACAATGGCTATGCCGAGGATCTTTGGGCCCAAAGTTTTGCAGTGAATGTAACGGGTGTGTTTTTGACCGTTCAGGCGCTGCTGCCGCAGTTGCGGGCGGCCAAGTCCGCCAAGATCGCAATTATCAGCTCTCGGATGGGGGCATCAAACTTGGCGCCGGGTGGCTCATTTATCTACCGAGCAAGCAAGGCCGCAGCGATCAATCTGGGGCGCAACTTGGCGGCGGAATTGCAGCCCGAGCGTATGGCCGTTGGCATCTATCATCCGGGTTGGGTGCAAACCGAGATGGGCGGCAAGGCCGCCGATTTGACAACGGAACAATCCGCCAAAGGGCTGATTGCTCGATTTGACGAGCTTACCGTTGAAACGTCTGGTCAGTTCCGGAACTATGACGGCTCAGACCTGCTTTATTGAGCAGCGACATCCTGTGCGTCTTCGCCTTCAACAAAGGCTTTAAGCTCTGGATCTTCCATCTGCATTTCAATGGTTCTAATCGCATAATCCATTGATGCGTCGTGCAAAGCCTTTAGGTCGCGATCCTGCAGTAAAGTGTTCAAAGCTGCATCAAGATCTCCCGATCTGATTGACGTATCTTCGCGCCCATTGAGGTCGAATTTATCCCAATAACCAAGATCAATCCGATCCTTGTCTTTCGAGTTGGCCGTGCCTCGCAGGCGCTTCATCAAGAACTCTTCGCGTGACTTAATCGCGTAGTGATTGATTTGACCAAATTCATACGAGACAATCCGATCATTGCAACGCCAGCCCGACCGCAAATACTTTTCTTCCATTAGATTGCCGCTGGCATTCACCCAATGCACTTGGTCGGGCAAAATCTCGCGGTCTTTTTCGAATTTCGGCCGGTGAACGCCGAAATAATCAAAGCTGGCCGGACGAAAGAGCGTTTTGAAGCCCCAGACAAGGCCGCTTTCGGGTTCGACAAGGTTACAGGCGCGTGTGAAACGACGTGTGACAGGTTCTGGGCTCATGTGACGTTCGCCGCCAGACCCAAACAGACACCAGGATAGTGAGATCGCCTCGGTTTCTTCTGGGCAGGCCGCAAGCAGGTCATCCAGTTTCCCGTCTCCGACATGGATATTCACAAATTCATCCGCGTCGATAATCATGACCCAATCGGCATCGCGCACGATGTCCATTTTGTTTGCGCGGCTATAGGCACGCCGCTGTGGGTCCATGCGTCCGCTAATCGGGTTGTCAAAATGGTGCACAACGCCCATTGCATCAAGCCGATTCAGCATAAGGTTCGTGCCGTCGGTGCAGTCATTTGAGAACAGCACAAAGTCATCAAATCCAAGGTTTTGATGATGCGCGATCCATTCCAGAAGGTAGGGTCCTTCGTTCTTCATCGTCGAAAGAACAACGCGACGTCCGTCGCCCGAAAAAGGCGGTTTGCGTTTTGGCAGCATGGGTAAACCGCCCGATGTCTTTTCTTCTTCCTTCGTCTTTGGGCTTTCAACCGGAGTCCCGTCCTGATCCAATCTTTGGCCTGTCACTTTCGCCTGCTTAACCAGTTCAAGCAGTTTGAGGCGTTGGCTTTCAGGAATGTCATTTGGGTGCAATTCGGGAGAGTTGGATTTCACGTTCTGTGCTTCTGTCCCATCAAGCGCGACGCCCGTGGCTTGCGCGAGCTCCTCGGCATCCGTTGCGTCTTTTCGTTTTTCCGCGTTCCGGATGCCGGTCGAGCGGGCAATCATCTTGGCGATCACTTCGTTAGGGACACCGTCCTCTTGCATCTTTTTGACCAGCTCTTGGGTCTCTTTGGGAAGATGTTGGGTAAAGAGCACCTCATCGAGCTGATCAATGCGCTTCTTGCCAGCTTCTCGCAAAGACGCGACCCACTCGTCATATTCGCCGGTGCTGCGTAGCTTATCAACATTGGCCTGATGATAGTCCAAAGCCTTATCTTGCAACGCGCGCAATTTTTCGTCTTTCAGCAGCTCTTCCATCAGCGCTTTAACCTTTGGCGCGTGGCGGGCGGCGCCGGTTTGCTCGGTCTCGTTGCGATCGAAGATCGAGAAATAGGAGGCGTTATATTTGTCCTCTTTGTTATTCACATTGCCCCGAACGCGGCGCAGCAAATACGCCTCATAACTTTTGACTGCGTAATGGTTCAGCTCAACAAAATCATAAGACAAGGTTGGCCCGGTCGAGCGCCAACCGCTTTCCTTAAAGCTGGTGGTCATTGGCTGTCCACCGCCATTAACCCACCGAAGCGCCTTAAGCTGTTCCACACGCGCCGGGTTCGAACTTTTCTGTTTGATTGATGGGCGGTGAATGCCAAACTTCATATTGGGGTAGGGGCGGATCATGGATTTCACGCCCCAGCCTTTACGGAATTTGTCAGGTGCGCCGCGTGTATAGCTTTCAATGACAAGGCCAGGGCGCCAGTCCAGAACGTCATTCGACCCATAGAACCGCCAGGTTACCATGATGCCTTCGCTGTCATCAGGCATGGCTGCAATCAATTCGGGAACTGTCCCATCGCCCACTTTGATGTTCACGAACTCATCCGCGTCCATCGTCATGATCCATTCACTATCCGTGACTTCGGGGTTCTTATGGGCCAGGTGCAATGCGTTTGGTTGGGGTTTTTTTCCCTTTGGCACGTCGTTGCGGAAGTGTTGGCAATAGCCTAATTCCTGCAGACGCATCAGCATCTCATCCGAGCCGTCCTGACAGTTATTGGTGTAGACGCAAATATTGTCGAAACCGATGAGATGGTGGTAGGCCACCCATTCCAAGAGGCAATGCCCCTCATCCTTCATCATCGATAGGATCGTATATTGGTGCTGTGCCATTGGCTGCCCTTTTGGCCGGTCGGCGGCCCACTGCTCAAAATTTCAAAGGCCAGGTCTGATGCCTGACTTGTCTCGTTTTAGAGATTAAAGCGGAATTCTTTGAAAATAGCGAGGGGCAAGCATGGCATTCGCGCCCCCAGAGGCTGGTTTTGCACCTATTAAGGCGCGAAACCCTTAACCCGAGGCGAGCACCAACTGAGCAAGATGTTCAACTTGCTGACCTACCGCGCGCGGGCTCATGCCGCATGTGAGGCTATCATGGTACAGCATCCGCAAAAGCAGCTCATCATGGCGGGTCAGAACGCCGAATTCTTCATTGTCATTGAATATCGAATGATGGGCGTTGGGACTGTCATTTGGAAGGCCCATACCTTGTGCCATTTCCTCTTCGATGCAGGATTGGCGCATACGCGGCGGATGCTCAGCGCGGACAATAGCAATGGCTTGTTGATAGCCTTGCGCGGCGTCACTGCCTGGGATTGCGATGACCATACAGAATGTGTTTGGACGCATCCGCAGAACAGCGTTTTGTGCTGCACGGCTGAGTTGAGGGGCCAGTTGGCGCAGAATGCTGCGGGCATTTGCGCGCTCTTCGTCATTCAGGACGAGAATGTGGAAGTTTGTATTGCTATTGGCCAGACTAATTGGGTGGCGGCTGGCGCGTTGCAGGCGCGAGGCGACCTGACCAACCAGCGCGGTATCTTGGCGGCGCTGCGCTGCGCCAACGGAGGGGCCGAAAACCAATCCTACGCGAATAGGCTGTTCCCATCGACGCAGCGGCGCGGCGTGCCCTGAATGTGATGCTGACCCGCCGCGCAGCGAATATTCAGAGCGCATAGCGATGGCCATGAAGTTTTCGGCCAGTGTTTCGGAGTCTAGCCCTCCCGCGCGGCGATCTTGACGAAGATACCCTTGCGACACCAGCTGGGTTTCCATCTGCCGATAATAACTTGCCAATTGCGAAATGCCGATTTGAGAGGGGTCGCCGACTGCACGCGTGACGCCTTGTGCGAAAGCAGGTTGGAGGGACAAAAGAAGCGCTGCAAGAGCAAAAAGGCTAAGTGAAATACGGGCAAACACGCCTTTATTATTTGGTCTGCATTGGGCTTTAGTCAATCGAAGTCCTCCAGCAAAATCGAGACGGCATTTGGTTGACGCCCCGGTCTTAGTCGCATCATCGTGATCGATCCTTTGCCCTGTCAACACAGGCAAACGAATTGTGATCTCGAGGCAATTGGGAATTTTTGGAGTGATTGCTCAAAATTAACCCATAAGGCGCTGATAACAGGCAATAATGAGCGTTGAATGTGACTCAGAGATTGGTCGATCACAATTTTCAATCTGGGTTTGGATTCGCGCGCCGCAGCAGAAAAGCGCGGCATTTGAAGAATCTTCGTCTAAGATTCGTACAATATCGACGGGCTATAGGTTTGGTGAAAGCCCGGCCGACTGAAGCTGATGCAGGCGCGCATAGGCACCTTTAGCATCCATCAGCGCGTCATGGCTGCCTGCCTCGATCACCCGACCGCGATCCATAACGACAATCTGGTCGGCATCTCGAATTGTTGAAAGGCGATGGGCGATGACCAGCGTGGTGCGCCCTTCTGACAGGCGGTCCAAAGCCTGACTGACCAATTGTTCCGATTTTGCATCAAGCGCCGATGTAGGTTCATCCAAAAGAAGGATTGGCGCGTCGCGCAACATAGCGCGGGCAATGGCAACGCGTTGGCGCTGGCCACCAGAAAGCGCCGATCCACGCGGTCCAACGCGCGTGTCCAACCCTTCCGGCAAGTTTTCAGAAAATTCCAGGACAGTGGCCGCCTCGGCCGCCGCCCGTACTTCCGCATCTGACGCATCGAGACTCCCGCGCCGAATGTTTTCGGCAATGCTCTCGTCAAACAGCGCAGTTTCCTGACCCACCAAAGCAATTTGATCGCGCAGCGGATCGATATCAGACGCCGAAATGTCAGTGCCGCCCAAAGTGATTGCGCCCGAACTGGGATCAATGAGCCGTGTTACTAGCGAAAAGACAGTGCTTTTCCCGGCGCCGGAGGGCCCAACAAGCGCAGTTGTCTGCCCTTCTAGCGCCGAGAAACTAAGATCGCTCAAAACCTCATTTTCACCGTATGAAAACGCGACGCCGTCAAACGAAAGATCACCCGATTGCACGGGTTTTGGCAACGCAGGAGACAGGATCGTTGGGCGGGCCTCTAGCACCGCGTAAAGGCGCTCCAGTGAGGCAAGCCCTGCCTGAATATAGCCCGATACGGCCGAAAGGCGTCGCAGCGGATCAAAGACCAATGCCAACGCCGTAAAGAAGGACATGAATTCGCCCACGGTTTTTTCATCGGCCATAATTTGGCGTCCGCCATAGATTAGGACAGCAAGAAACCCTATGGCGGCAATAACGTCGATCACGGCGGGGTTTGCGGCTTTGCCTCGTTCGGCGCGAAGTTGCGCGGCAAGAAATTTGTCCACTTCACCATCAAAGCGCTGCGATTCATGCTCTTCCAAACGGTTCACCTTGATCGACACGACGCCGTGGAAGATCTCATCAAGTTGAGTGGATAGCCGCGAGGCAGCCTCGCGCGCGGTGCGGGTTGTGCCCCTGATCAGCTTTTGCAAACGGGCCAGCGGAAAAATCAAAAGCGGAATGCCCGCAAGTGCCAACAGCGCCCAAACCCAATCGGACCAGATCATAACCGCAACAAGGGCGATAACGGAAATGGAGTCGCGCCCAAGGCTCATGAGTGTTGAGCTTGCCAAACCTTGCAGTGCCAACGTGTCGCCGCGCACCCGCTCGATCAAGGCGCCGGGCGAATTGTCCAGAAAATATCGGCTATCCAGCGTCAGAAGATGGGACAAGAGCCGAGATTGAAGCGCCGTAGTAACCTTCAATCCAATCGAGACAATCAGAATACGTTGACCAAATCCGGCCGCAGCACGCACCAGATAGATCCCGGAAATAGCCACAGCAATAAGAGTGATCGTCCCGGTATTGTCAGAGTTAAAAGCGCGATCAAACAGCGGTTCGATCATACGCGCCAAAGCCCCAAGGGTTGCGCCCTCGATGATCATCAACACCAATGCAACGCAAAGAACCGGCCAGAACCGTACTACGTGATCCTGCCAAAGGCGGAACAAAAGATTGTTGGAACGTTTATTCACGGGCCAAAACCCAATCCAAAAAACGGTTACCCGCGCGTGAATTTGCAAATTCATGGCTCAAGGTTTCGGGATCATAGACCTGATCGACCCAATCCATAAACCCTATGCCAGTGTCTTGGTGTGCTTTCGCGTATTGCGCAATAAACGCATCCAATATGCCGGTTCGAGAGGTCTTCACGTGGGCGTGGCGCAGCGACAGATGGCTTGCCGCTTCCTCCGCGGTAGCCCCAGATGCCAAAACCCAAAGCGCTGAGGCTAATCCGGCACGGTCTGCGCCAGATTTACAGTGGATCAGGAGCGGTTTTTCGGCAGTTTCAATCTGGGCCAAGGCCTGATGAATTTCATCGCGTTCGGGCGCGCGATTGGAATAGAGCCGCGAATTTACCAACCTGATCCCATGGGTCGCCGCCGCTTCGGCTTCCAGCAGGTAACTGCCCCATTGATTGGCACCGCGAAAATTTAGGATCGTGCGAATGCCCTCTTTGGCATATCGCGCGATATCATCTGGCGCAGGTTGGTTTGCACGCCAGATGCCGGGGGCCACTTCGCGCCGGTTTTTCCAAACCTTGCGAATTATCCCGTGATCGAGCCAGTTCATGTCATACCGCGCGGCATTTCTTGCGCCGGGGGCATTCAGATCATGGCTCCACCCCGCCCGCCATTCGGCCAGCTTCGCGCGGCGTTTCGCGCGGTGTGCTTTCAGTAGGGTTTTAAGGGAAAAGCTCATTTAGGACGCGCCGGGGCAAAAGAAATTTCAACTCCGCTGCATACGCCGAAACAGTCCAAAGCCACAAGCCTAAGGCAGAATGAGCAGCCAGATAGACGCGCTAAAGATGCTCAGCGCCGTTCCGATCAACACGGCCGAGGCTGCCACGCGTTTCGCCACGCCATACATATTGGCAAAGATGAATGCATTCACGCCGGGCGCCATGGCTGCTGTGACCACTGCAGCGCGCAGTTGTCCGGTTGTGATGTCAGCCAGGTAATAGCCCAAACCAAAGGCAATCGCGGGGTGGACGATCAGGGAAAGGACGCAAATCCATGCAATCTCTTTCATGTTTCCTTCGGGTTTGTAGCGGTAAAGAACCCCGCCAAGCCCGAAGAGCGCGATGGGCAAAGCCGAGCTGGAAATCATCGTGATCGCATCGGATAGAACACCGGGGATGAAAAGCCCGGTAAGGTTCACGAAAAAACCCAGCATAATCCCGATCATCAGCGAGTTACGGAACATCGCGCGGGTGACCGTAGCGGCAATCTTTAACGGCGGCTTGTTATGCGCCGACGCGATTTCCATCGCAGTGATGCCAATGAAATAGCAAAAAGCGGCATGGACCGAGAGGATTGCGAAATTGGGATCAAGCGCCTCGCGTCCGTAGGCGCGTTCCATAATGGGCAAGCCCAACAATGCGGTATTGGCCATGAGACAGGCAAAGCCGATGGCAACGGCATCGGGCCATGCGCGGCCAAAAACCAACCGGGCGCCCATCAGCCCGGCGAAAAAGCAGATCGTCGATCCTGTGTAGTAGCTAAGCAAAAGCGGCCAGCCAAAATCTTGCGACAGGTCCAAAGTCGAAACAGCGCTGAACAAGAGGCATGGAATGGCGAATTTCTGCGCGAAGTCCATCATCCCGTCGATGTGATCATCGGAAAACAGCTTGGCCCAAACGGCAAGGTATCCGGCACCGACAACGATGAAGACCGGAAGGACGACGGCGAAATTGTCTAACATTTAGACCTCGAAGCGGATCACCAACCCATCATGGGCAGGAGAGATGTGAGGGGCAGTTTCCCTCAGGACGGTCTCGTAATCGAGATCGATATGCATATTGGTCAGGATCGCGTTTTTCGGCGCAAGCTCATCAATCCAACCAAGCGTTTTTTCATAATGCGAGTGGCTTGGATGTGGATCACGGCGCAGCGCGTCGACAATCCAATAATCCAGATCTTCCAGCGCGGCGCGGCTTTCGTCGTAAAGCTCGGACGCATCTGGAAGATACGCCAAACCGCCAAAGCGAAAGCCAAGCGAGTCGATATTACCGTGTTTCACTTTGAACGGCACCGCGTTGATTTTGCCGCCCGGCCCATCAACGTCAATCGCGCCATCAATCCCGTGCAGGTTCAAGATCGCCGGATAGGCCGACCCTTCGGGCTGCTCAAAAGCATAGCCAAAGCGAGAGAGCAGGTCCTTTTGCGTGGGGGCATCTGCCCAAACCGACAACCTTTCCCGCATATTGAAAACGATCATCCTCAGATCATCTACGCCGTGGGTGTGATCCGCGTGGGGATGGGTGAAAAGAACGGCGTTGAGCTCGCCAATTCCCGCATCGAGTAGCTGTTCACGCAGATCAGGCGATGTGTCGACCAGCAGGCGTGTAACGCCGTCATCTGTTTCACGCTCAACCAAGAGAGAGCAACGCCGGCGCCGGTTTTTCGGGTTTTCGGGGTCGCAATCGCCCCAGATCCCGCCAAGGCGGGGAACGCCGCCCGAACTGCCGCAGCCCAATATGGTAAAGCGCATCTCTGCCATCAGGCGGCCTTTTGATTTGCAACGGCCTTGGAAAAGAGGCGGTCGAAATTCGCGGTGGTTTGGGCGAAGAATTCGGGCACGGTTACGCCAAAAGTCTCGGCTGCGCGTGTGGCGGTATGGGCGGTGTAAGCGGGCTCATTCCGTTTTCCGCGAAAGGGCGGCGGCGCCAAATAGGGGCTGTCCGTTTCAACAAGGATACGGTCGATTGGTGCGGCAGAAAAAATATCGCGCAGATCACCAGATTTCGGGAATGCTGTGATCCCAGACATCGACAAATAAAACCCAAGGCCAAGCGCAGTTTCGGCCAATTTGCGCGACGAGCTAAAGCAATGCATCACGCAAGAATACGCACCTTTGGCATGCTCCTCGCTTAAGATCCGCGCCATGTCTTCGTCAGCATCCCGGCTATGGATGATAAGCGGCAGACCAGTTTCGCGCGCGGCGGCTATGTGAATGCGTAAGCTGTCTTGCTGCTTTTCGGCGCTTTCAGCGGTGTAATGGTAATCCAGGCCAGTCTCGCCAATCCCCACAAATTTTGGGTGTTGGGCGAGGGCCACAAGTTCGTCAAACGTGGCCATCGGTTCTTCGGCGACACTCATCGGATGTGTTCCGGCGGCCCAGAAAACCGGCTCATGAGCTTCGGCAATCGCCTGCACCTGCGCCACATTCCGCAAGCGGGTGCAAATCGTGACCATACGTGTCACGCCCGCCGCCTGAGCACGCGCAATCACATCGGGCAACTCTCCGTCGAAATCGGGAAAGTCGAGATGGCAATGGCTGTCAACGATCTCGGGAAGGTCGGTCATCGAGAGGGGCGGTCCTTTGCGCTGATATTATGGGGCTTGGATGGCCAAATTTTCTGCAGCGCGGCCAATCCTGTGACACATATCAAGCAGAAGCGCGGCAGGGTCAAGATTGACGGACTTGCCGCGACGTGCGCGGGACGTCAGATCAGCTGCCAGATCGGCCCAAGCGCGGCCCGATACCATATCGGGCGCAAGACGTAGCAAAACGTCGCCTTCGCCTTTGACGATTTCTTTTGGGGCTGCGCCAGTTGCGCCCGCCCGTGCAAGCCGCGCTAAAAGCCGGTCAATCAGCGTCAAAGTCAGATCAAATCGCGCCTCGGCCCCGCGTCCGCCGCTGGAATTGGCCAAAGCAATGGCTTTCGCACGATCCATGCGAGGGAGGGTGGCAAACAGGCCGAGGATCTCTTGATAGAGGGCCAGCCCGTTTTGACCCATCAACCCGATTGCCTCGCCGACTGATCCGGCAGCCAATTCACCAAGCGCGTCCGCTTCCTCTGCCCAAAATCCGGCGCCTTCCAATGCGTTGCCCATATCCTCAGGACCAAGGGGCGCAAGTGACAGGGTTCGGCAGCGCGAGCGGATGGTGGGTAAAAGGCGGCTGGGTTGATGCGAAATTAGCAAGAGCGTTGCGCCTTCCGGCGGCTCTTCCAACATCTTCAGCAAAGCGTTTGCGGCGGCCACGTTCATCTCATCGGCGCTATCAACAATCACGACGCGTCGTCCGCCCTCGGCCGCGGAAAGCCCGAAGAACGATTTCATTTTGCGAACCTCATCGACCGTGATGACGGTTTTGACTTTGCCGGTCTTCTCGTCCACCGGACGGCGCAGCAGAAATAGCCCGGGTTCCGATAGGGCTTGGATACGTGCAGTAACGGGGTGTGCGTCCGGAATATCAAGGCTGTCTGGAGGAGGGGTCGCAAAGAGGGCATCGCCATCTTGTGGCGGCGTCGCCAACAGAAATTTCGCAATCCGCCAGGCTAGCGTAGCTTTGCCAACGCCTTTTGGCCCTGTGATCAGCCACGCATGGTGCAATCGCTCGGCATTAAACGCCTTTAGAAAGCTGGCCTCTGCCACGTCATGCCCAAAAACCTGCCGCGTCATCCGAGGATGCGGAGCCCCCTCTGCGCGGTCCGGTTCGGGCAATTCTTCGGCAGCGGCGCGGCTCATCGCATGGCCTGAGTGACGGTGTTCAAAAGATGCCGCGCAATCTCAGCCGGTTCACGGCTTGCATCGATAAGGCGACAGCGGCGCGGGTTGCGGCGCGCCAGGCCCTTGAAGCCATCGCGCAGCGCCACCTGAAACTCGAGGCCAAATTCTTCGAACCGATCCTCGCCCGATCCGCGTGCCAGCCCACGATCCAGTGCAACGGCCGGGTCCATATCCAAAATCAAGGTCAGATCTGGTTCAACTGCAATAGCAAGTTCATGTATGCCATCCACTAGGCCCCGCAAGTCGCCCCGTGTTGCTCCTTGGTAGACGCGGGTTGAATCCGCAAAACGATCGGTAATCACGATCTTTCCGTCTGCAAGGGCAGGGCGGATTGTCCGTTCCAGATGGTCGCGGCGGGCGGCGGTGAATAGCAGGATCTCGGTTTCAGCTGACCAGCGATCTGTCGCCCCTTCAACCAGTAATCGGCGGATTTCTTCGGCGCCCGGCGCACCGCCAGGTTCTCGGGTCAGAACGACCTCATGCCCCGCGGCGTGCAGACCCTCAGCCAACAATCGAGCTTGGGTGCTCTTGCCAGATCCGTCGATCCCTTCAAGTGAAATGAACATCAGCCGGCCAATGGATCGCCGCCGCCGAACACCATTTGCCAGACCTGTCCGGCAGCGGTGCGCAAGCGAGGCATAAGGCCAGCCATGCCGACATCATTGGTGGCAATCAGCGTAACGCGGCGTTCTTCGAAACCTTCGACCCGGATCACCAGTTCGCCAATTTCTTGCCCAGCCACAATCGGAGCCTCGAGCGGTCCAATATAGGTCACTTCGGACTCCATTTCGGTGTCCAGAATTGCGGGCAGCAGCATCGTAACACTTTCCGCCGCAGCCATTCCGACGGTGCCAACTTCACCCAAGAATACTTCGGCTTCGGTCACTTCAAACCCTTCTGCGATCACTTCACGTTCTGCAAATTGGCGGAAAGCCCAATTCACGATCCGTTCGGCCTCGCTGGCGCGCTCAGCCGCGCTGTTCAAGCCCGAGATCACAAATGTCACGCGCCGGTTGCCCTGCACTGCCGAGCCGACAAGCCCATATCCGGCCTCTTGTGTGTGACCGGTTTTCAAGCCATCCGCCCCAATCCCCAGACCCAACAGGGGGTTGCGGTTAAACCGGTTGTCAGGTGCGCGACCATCAAAGGCAAACTCTGTTTCAGCGAAATACGCGTAATATTGCGGAAACTCAGTGATTAGCCGCTCGGCGAGAATGGCCAGATCATGGGCCGACATCACATGGCCCGGTGCAGGCCAGCCATTTGAGTTTCGAAAAGTAGACTGCATCATACCCAGCTGGCGCGCACGGTCGGTCATAAGCTGTGCGAACCCGGCCTCGGTTCCGTCCGGCGACAATGCCTCGGCCAAGGCGGCCGTCGCGTCGTTCCCTGAAAGAACGATAATCCCCATAATTAGATCCTCGACCGAAACCCGGTCGCGCGGATCTAGAAACATGGTCGAGCCGCCATAGCTGGCCGCATGAGCACTAACCGGTAGAATTGTGTCCAACGCCAATCGCCCGTCTTCGAGCGCCTCGAAGGCCATGTTGAGTGTCATCAACTTTGACATCGAGGCCGGGGGAAGGGGCACATCACCGTTAATGTTAAGCAACACCTGACCGGTATTGTGGTCGATGACATAGGCAGCTGTCGCGTCCGTTTCGAATGCGGCAACTGGCAGCGCCAGAAGACACAAAACGAAGCCAAGAATTAGGCGCAGGCGAAGAAACATGGATCCCCCGAACATCAGGTTAGTTGGTCACAAAATAGGCGTCGCTAAAGCCAAGATCGCGGATTGTCTCCAAAAGAGTTGTCCGTTCGTTTCGATTGCGCGCAGGCCCCACAACAACCCGCCAGAAGGTGCGGCCGCTGCTGGTTTGCTCATGGACGGTCGGAATAAGCCCGGCATTGCGCATCATATCGGCTGAACGGTTGGCATTTGCCTCGACGCTAAAAATGCCGATCTGAATAAAGGGCCGGTCCAATGAACTGGCAACCGCCGCAGGCGCAGCGGGGGTAGGCGCGGCTGCCGTCGCCTCTGTCGCATCAACTTCGTCCAGCGCCGCGCTTGCGGCGGCGATAGGATCGATGGTCGATGATTGGATTTCGCCCGAGTCCACTGGCGACACGGCAGCACTTGCTGCTGGGGCGGCATTTGGGTCGACCTCTTCGACTTCTTCGCGGCGCAACGCCGTCACATTCAGTGTAGTGGGCGAGCCTGCCACCATATTGAGTGCCGCGGCTGCATCGGATGATACTTGCAATCGAGGTCCGGGATTTTCCCGCTCGCGGCGGAAAAGCGCGCCAATGACAAATTCTCCATTGGCTTCGTTGCGAATAATCACCCGCTCAGGATCGGTTGCGTCCGGATGCGCGATCCAGACCCCGCCAAGAGACGGTCGCCCGTCCCAAAGGCCCTCATCGGTAACCTGAAATACTTCGGGCGCTTCAACATCGCGTTCAACCAACCGGGTGGTTGTCGACGGGCTGACGCCGTCGGACGCGCCTGAGGTGCCAGACCCTTGGCCAAATGGCAGTTGAAGTCCATCTTCACACCCTGCCAGCACAAATGCCAGTCCAGCAATCCCGATGATCCGCACCGCTTTGCGATTCATGGTTTGAAAGCTCATCGCTTTGTCCCTCTGCTCTGCCGCCTCGCGTTGTTTGCCAACGCCCCTGCTTGAGCTTTCCCCAAGCGTATTCTTCCGGTCGCCCGGCCTGTTTCGAGCGCAGGATACAGACAAGCGGGGCAACTGCAAACCCAACTTGACCTGATCGGCGACAAGTTGCGCCATGCCAGACGCAAAAACGGACTTTTCAATTGCGATTAGCCCCGATATGGAATGTCTCGTCGGAGGAGTGGCAGAGTGGTTGAATGCACCGGTCTTGAAAACCGACGTAGGTGAAAGTCTACCGTGGGTTCGAATCCCACCTCCTCCGCCACCCAATAGGGTTTGGCACAATGGTCTGCTTTAATGAGACCTTCGAAACATTTTCAGCGGGTTGAACTTGGCTTTAAAGCCCTTACGAAATCTGTTTTTCAAAAATAGCTTTGTTTTCAGCCTCACCCTTAAGGCGAGATTTCAGGAGGGCACATTTTTTTGGCTGACAAAGTTTTGTCAAAGCGCTGCGTGTATCTCAGGCGCTGACTGCCATGAGGCATAGCCCGCCGATGATCATGCCCAATCCTGCAATTCGTACGATGGGTAGAGTTTCGCCAAGAAATACGACTGACATTACAGATACGGCTACAAAGCTCATTGCGACAAAGGGATAGGCCAAGGAGAGGTCCATCCGCCTAAGTGCGAACAGCCACAAAACCATCCCAATGCTGTAACAGAACAGCCCGGTAATGACCCATGGCGAGGTCAGCATCGCAACAACCTTGTTGGCGATCCCGGCCCCCGCCGGAAAGACCACAGTTCCCACTCCTGTTTTGAAACAGGTTTGCCCCGAGGCTGATAACATCACGCTACAAAAAATTAGTAGGAAACTTGTTGGGGTCATAAGTCGTATCCGATTTCTTTTTTCGTTGGTCAAAGGGGCCAAACATGTTCGACCCCATGCCCATAATACCGTTTTGCCGGAGTCTGGGTCGGGTGCCAGCCGATGGTCGCCTCTGTCGTTCGTTGGTGCCACGCCCGAGTGATGGTTTCGCTTCGAATGACGCTATGCGACAATCAAGGCCCGGGCAGGGCGGGCGTTGGATGGTTTTGTGGCAAAAGTGACTCAAGATGGTAAGAAACGTGCAGTCCAAACGCGAAAGCACTGTGTTTTGAACGCGTTTTGGTTAGGACTCTGCCATTATGACAACCCAAAGAACCCAAGGCGAGCATCCCGCTGACTCGCATGAGAAACGTCGATATCTGACGCTGGTTTTATTGTTCCTTTTTGGATTTACGCTTCGTGCAGTAGGTGCTGATTACGGATATTTTCATGGGGATGAGCCCATTGCGGCAGCGGCCCGGGTTCTGACGGGTGAGTTGGTTCCGGGCCAACATTTCTACCCTCCACTGGTCAACTATCTTCATGCATTGGGATTTGCCGGTTTGTTTGTGGTTGGACTGATCTCCAACTGGTGGGACGGAACCGAAGGGTTTCGCAGCCAGTTTTTCGAAGATCCCACGGTCTTCTATGTGACGGCCCGCCTCGTAACCGCTGCCATCGGTGCGTTGGTCGCGCCGCTATTTTACATGATTGCTCGGCGCGTTGGATTGGCACCACGATTTGCTCTTCTTGTAGGGGTGGCCGGCGCCTTGTTTCCACTCGGTGTTTTTATGTCCCATATCGCCAAGGGCGATGTGGCTTTGGCGACCGCAATTGTCGCGATGTTCTGGGCGATCATCGCAAGATTTGACACTGAACGACCCGTCAAATGGGACGTCTTGATCGCAGTGTTCGTGGTTCTTGCCATGAGCTTTAAGCAAAGCAGTCTGTTTATCTTGCTACCCTCTGCCATTGGGGTCAGCTTTCTGGTTTGGCGGGCCGAAGGAGCCTTGGCCTTGCTGTGGTCGTTGCTGCGGATTGTCCTGACGGGTGTGATTTTATGGCCGATTTTGAACATTGGCATTCTGTTGGATTTCCAGAATTTTCTGGAATTTCAGCGCATTCAAACGGTCATGTCGTTGAGGACAGATGATGGCATGTCTGTTGGGGTATGGACGCTTTTCGAGCGTATATGGATGCCGGTCTTGGGGCTAAACCCCGTTTTTGCGATCGTGGCAGTAGCCTTTCCGATAATAGTGGCAACGCGCCGCTGCGAATTGCGCCACAAACCGGTTTTGATTGTCATTTGGGTATCACTTTTGGCTGCAACATTGGCCCTTGCTGTGATTTCTGGCGCGCGCCAGCCGGAACACCTGTGGATTGCGAATTTTGCAGGGTTTACGTTTTTGTCGGTCATCGCGCTGGCAAGTTTAATCCAAGCAACAGACCGAAGGTTTCAAATCGGAGGTTCAGTTGTCCTTGCCCTTGGTTTGGTCGGAATGCTGATCGGTGCCGCAATTCCCATCCGGCAGGCGGTTGCCACGCCGCTTCGAACTTTAACGGATGCTTTTATCGCCGAAGAGCTTGCCGATGAAATGATCATGACGATGGTCGATATCGGCCTGCCACAACGGCGCGAGGCGCAGGCACTTCAATTGGCCCGCTGGGATCGGTTGGCCGAACGGTATAGCGTAACCATGCCCGAATTGGCCGAGGAACGTCTGATTCAGGAAAATGTGCCCGGCTCGGTGTTCTATCTGGCAATGCCTACTGTGATGTATGGGCTAGAAGGTGTCGACGAGGACGATGTGGATTTTGTCGTGCAACCCCACGCTTGGCCGCCTCAGCGAGAGGAATGGCAGCTGGACTATTGGACCGAGCAAGGGTTTGAGATCTTCTTGGTGTCAAACTTGCAGTTCAATTTGGATGAAATTGACTCCCAATTAATGCGCGCATTCTTCCATGACATGGTCGAGCGCTGCGAAGTTGAGATGAACTTTGTCGCGTCAAAACAGCTTTTTCTTGAGCGTGACGTCACCATTTTCCGCTGTTCTGGTTAACCCGATCTATGGCCCAATAGGATGCACCGACCAGCCAGCCGGTCGGCAGAACTGATGCTGCGCAATGCCTAACTTTGAGCCTGCACATTGAATGTCGATGGGTTGCCCTGAATTTTTGGAGCCGTACAACGGACCGAAATCTAAGCAGCCTGCCGCCGGGTTTCAGATTGGTCCGGCGGCAGATCTATTCTCGTGGTTTTTAGAAGATGAAGCTGTCGACGCCCAAGGCGCTGGCATCAACTGAGGACAGAACAATACGGTCATTGCTCGCGCCGCCATCAAGTTGCTGCAAGTCAATGACCGTCGCCCATCCTAAGTCGGTGGTAACTGACGACACCTCTTCCATTGTGGTGTTGAACGCCGACAAATCAATGACGTCATGTTCTGTTTCAAAATCATGCACGTAGTCTTTGCCAGAGCCTGAGGTGAAGACAAACGTGTCCGCCTCGCCATCCATGCCCCAGTTGCCGCCCCAAAGCTGATCGTCGCCGCGACCGCCTTCGATTGTGTCAGACCCTGCACCACCAACAAGCTTGTCGTTGCCAATGCCGCCTTCTACTTTGTCGTCGCCATCGCCAGCGTGGATGTAGTCTTGCCCATCATTTCCCAACAAGACGTCATTGCCATTTTCGCCGCGGATCTTGTCATTACCAGCGCCGCCGGATGCCCAGTCATTTCCCGTGCCGCAATTAAAGATGTCGTTACCCTGATCACCAAACAACGCGTCGTCGCCATCGCCACCGTTCAAAGTATCGTCGCCAGCATTTCCGTGCATTTCATCGTCGCCGTCGCCACCATTCAAGACGTCATTTCCGCCCTCAACCAGTGTCAACGCAGGCTCGCGCAGCAATACGGCTGCTTCGGCGTCAATTTCAGAGAAGGCATCGATCGAACGTGGGTCGACTGCACCGTCATTGGACCCGGTAGAGGGCGCCTCTGACATGAACTCGGAATAGGCCTGACCAGTATTCCAATCCATGTTGATCTTAAAGATCGCGCCTTCGACATCAGTTGAGGCATTAAGGTCATGGTCGCCTTTGTTGAGACCGTAATAGAGGTTGCCTTCGCCATCCAGGAAGACCGCCCCATAAGCCCCTTTGGCCATGCCTGTGCTCATGTCATCGCCATAAAGCGTCCCAGTTATACTGAGTTCAGTAAAGGTTGGTGTGCCGCCTGCCTGCAGCGTGCTCATGTCGATTTTGACAACTTTCCCGTTCCCACCATTGGTTTTGGGCGCGACGACGGCGTAGAAATTGCCATCTTCGCTGTTAAAGGCCACGTCATAGGTGCGGTCGTTGAACAAGTCGTTTGGCAAGTTGTAATGGCTGATGATCGGGTTGCCGTTGGCGTCAAAGTTATTCACATCCACAACGCTGACGCGGTTCATGGCAGAGTGGAACGTCCACAGGTTGCCGCTGTCATCGAAGTCGCCAACGTAGTCCCCATAAAAGCCTTCGCCGACGCGGTACGTGTCTCCCGCGGCATCGATCATGACGATATCCGAGATCGAGACTGCATTGCCCGCAGTATCCCTGCCCGTGCTTTTGGCAATGCCATAGATCATGTCGGCCTCAACGTTGAAGCCCGCCGCATTGATTTTGAAATTGGGTTTTTCGCCTACGGCAATGTATTCTTTCTCGGCGACATCAAAGACGTTCAGTTGGCCATCGATCACTTGGTAAAGCTTGGCTTGGCCCGCAGCGAAGGCTTGGACATCGACGTCAGATCCGCCAACGGACATCGTTTTTTCATATGAGGTGATCGGACCCTCGAAATTGTAGTTTGACGTGCTTTCAGGTGTCAGCGCGTTAAAGGTCAGAGCGCCTTCTTCACCTGTGCTGACGACATCGACTTCGAACGTTTGAAAGGCTCCGGAAGTCGCCTCTACGGTGTCGATTACTTCACCGTTCCACAAGACCTCAACCGCGCCGGTTGCATGGCCACCGGCCAGGTTTGCGGCCAGATCGAAAGAGATTGTGTAGGTTTCGCCAATCACGGTTTCTACGGATTGCGCGATCGAGGTTTCGCCAAAAGTATCAACCATTGTCCAAGCGCTGCCTTCAGCGATCTGTGCGAAGGTCGAGGCCGAAGAGCCTGCCGTCTCAAGCAGGTTGTCGCCCTTAACATCCCCATAAACAACATCGTTGCCGTCGCCTGCGTTAACAGTGTCGTGGCCGTACCCGCCCTCGGCAACGTCGTTTCCGTCTTCAAGGTTGATCCTATCATTGCCATGTCCGCCCCGCGCCTCATCGTCGCCGCGACCGCCGTTTACAATGTCATCGCCCGACCCGGCATAAAGGGTATCGTCGCCGCCGTTGCCAAGCAGGACATCGTTGCCCGCGCCAGTCGAGATGATGTCGTTGTAGGACTTGTCGGCGCCGTAGTTGGACACAATAACGGCTTCTGCATTGTAGACCCACTCTCCATCAATAAAGCGCCACTCGTTCCCAACCATGTCGCCCGCTGCAAGGTCATTGGCCTGCTCGGTTGAGATTGTGTCGTTCCCTTCCAAGCCGTTGACCAACGTGGCATCAGTTCCGAGCGCATCATTGGTCGCTAGGCCGTCGTTTTGGGATGTGCCTAGAAGGTTGTAGACGGTGTCTTGTGCGGTGTTCGTCATAGTATTTCCGATCAGCTACGAGCGATAGGCTGAACGCGCGACCGTTCGAATTGAAGTTCGCGCCGTAAGAATCGCTATGGGTTAAGGTCTGATCGTTGTGTCGCAGGGATGGGCCGTCTTAGCGAAAGTGCAAAGGCGTAGCACCATGTGCAAAAGGATAGGTTTGGGTCTTTCAAGAGGATAGCCTGATGGCAATTGGATCCGAAGGGCGGGTAAACTAAGTCCACTAACAAATGAAGTTTGTGCTTGCGTACTAAGGCCTAAATGCAAAGAACAAGACCGACAGCGGTTAGAAGATGGTAAGGATTTTCGTCATGGATGACGCAGTTGAAAGAATTCGGGCCAGCTGGGCCCTAGCCGCGGCAGACGCGGAAACGACGGCCAGAGTTTTTTATGCCAAACTCTTTCGGCTTGATCCCAGCACCAAGCCTCTGTTTGTCGGCGACTTGACACTTCAGGGACGTAAGCTGACCCAGACGCTTACGTTTATTGTCGACAACCTCGAAGATACGGATCTGCTGTTTCCGGCGGCAATTGATCTGGCGCAGCGGCACGTTGCGTATGGTGTCCAAGAGGATCAATATGCATCAGTAGGCGTAGCGCTGATTGACACATTTAAGCAATTGCTGGGTTCGGCATTTTCGGCTGAAGATGAACAGGCGTGGCAGACGACATATCAGGGGTTGTCGGATGCGATGATCCAAGCTGCTTATCCCGGTTAACTATCCTTTCGTATAGCTCTTCTATGCGCCTGAATAGAAGCGTTGCCATTCTACATGATGTAGCACGCAGGCTGCAGCTATGGGGAGCGCATCTTGGACATCTTGGTAGAACACGCCGACACCTTTTCTGACCTTCAGGGCAAGCTAGGGAAACGGTCCTTCGATTTCGCAGCAATTCACGGGAATATTGACGCCTTTCGGGACGATTCGCTGTCGCTGGATACATGCGCGGCCCTTCACGGCGCTACATCCTGTTTGGGGGCGATGACGAATGGCGGTTACACCAAAGGTGTCGCCGCATTTGCCATTGACGACCCTGACGGCGCCTACGGAACCGCGGTGCAGGCATTCGAAGGTAATCCAAAGGTTGCTGCAAGTATTGCCACAAAAAACGCGTTGATCGCAGCAGATCGGATGGGCGAGCAACCAGACCTAATTTGGGTCTCGGTCACCCCTGGCTGCGAAGAAGATGTTCTGGAGGGCATCGAATCCATCGTTGGCCCTGATGTTCCCATTGTCGGAGGGAGCGCGGCGGACAATTCAGTTGAAGGAAACTGGTTTGTTTTCGGCTCTGCACAGCGCGAGGCTGAAGGCGTTATTGTCTCTGTGCTGTTTCCATCGGTTCCGGTCTCTTTGGCCTACCAAAACGGTTATTCCCCCACAGAACACCGCGGTGTCATCACCAAATCCGACGGACGAAAGGTCTTTGAGATAGACGGACTTCCCGCGCTGGGCGTGTATAGCCGATGGACGGGCGGAGAAATCGCACCGACAATCCAAGGGTCGGGCGACAAGGCGATTTTGTCGGAAAGCACATTCTGGCCGTTAGGGCGAGAAGTGTCGCAGTTGGGTAATGTGCCATTCTATCTGCTTGCCCATCCCGCCGTTGCACATGTCGATGGGTCCATCGAGCTTTTTGCAAATGTCGAGACCGGCGAAGAGGTGGTTCTTATGAATGGCACCAAAACGGGTTTGATCACCCGCGCGGGCCGCGTTGCAAATACGGCGCGGCGGGCAGGGGGGCTGGACGAAAGGCAAGTGCTGGGGGCATTAATGATTTACTGCGGTGGTTGCATGTTGTCGGTGCAAGATCAGCTGGACGAAGTGGTAAACGGAGTGAACAGCGCTCTTGGAGAAAGCCCCTTTGTTGGCGCATTCACATTTGGAGAACAAGGTGCTTTACTAAGGGCCGGGAACCGTCATGGAAATCTTATGATTTCGTGTGTAGTTTTTGGATGACCCAAGTAAAGTTGATTGAATGGCCGATGACGAAAGGTTGCGCGAAGCTCTATTGGAACTGCAAATGTTGCGGGACCGGGAAGCTCATGTCCTGCAAGAGACCAAGTCACTCGTAGATTGCCTTGAGGCTTATACCTCCGCCAAAGGTCCGGGCGATGCATTGGCGTCAATATTCCAATCCCTTCGACAAAAGTTGGGGTCTTCCAGTTCGTTTCTTTTGATGCGCTGTGCAGATGCCGACATTAAGATTGTGGCCTGTGATGAGCCCTCATATTTGGGAAAGACATTTCGTGCGCCATTGGATGTGTTCGCGCGCCCGCGCAACATTTCGGATATGGCGGCTTTTGACGGCTGGGAAGACCCCTTCGATCCGCAGCGCCATGGCGGCTTGCTGATTGCTGTCGCGTCCGATGATGTGGCTTTAGCAACGTTGCGCAACAAGCCCGGCACATTCAAGAAAAGCGACCTGGATTTGGTGCGGCGCTTGTCCGGCCTTGCCGCTCAAGCTTTAAAGAACAAGGATTTGGCGGATGAGAATGAGTTATTGGCCGCAACGATTTCCGGATCTTCTTCTGGCTTTGCGATATCAGATGCCTCGCAAGAAGATCAGCCGCTGATCTATGTGAACAAGGCGTTCGAGACACTGTCGGGGTATTCGGCCGCAGAGGCGATTGGCCAAAATTGCCGGTTTCTGACCGCAGAGCCTCCCGATGCTCCTGAACGCATACGTTTGAGCAAGGCGGTTGCCGACAAGACGGGGGGGACATTTTTGCTGCGCAATCGCCGACGTTCGGGCGAGATGTTTTGGAATGAGTTAACCCTGTACCCGGTGCGCCGCGAAGGCGGTGTTGCGCGAAACCTAGTTGCAACACAAACAGATGTAACAGAGCGCGTAGTTGCCGCTCAGGAACGTGATTTGGTTCGCGCCAGAATGGAAAGAGCGCTTGCCGCGACAGAAGATGCCTATTTGGTATTAGAGGCGAACGGCATTGTCGCATTCGTCAATGACGCGGTTTCGGGCCTGTTTCCCGCTCCGGGGTTAGATTGGGCGGTCGGATCGTCCTTTGACGAGAATTGGGCGGCCTATATCGCCGATTGCGCGGATTTGCCGGGACGGGTGACGCAGCTTATGCGTGAGCCGCGACTTCATGAATTGGCCGATCGTTCGGCCGGGCAGGAGCTGGATCTCCCTGACGGGCGATCGGTTCTTTTGCGCGCAGCATCTCTCGACGATGGCGGCCTTGCTTTGACCGCCACTGACGTTACGGCTATGAAAAGTGCGGGCCGTTTGTTGTCGCAGCGGCTTGCTGCGATTGAAGCGGCCCCAGACGGCATCGCTGTCACCGGAGAAGAAGGTCGGATTATCTATTTGAACTCCGCCGCAACAAAATTATTCGGATTCAAGCGCGCGACCCTTGGCCTTGGGACACGGTGGCACGAACGTTACCAAAACGCCGAATTTGGCGATACAGACAGGCCGTTTGAAGTCACGCTCGACCGTTTGGGCAAGGACGAAAAATCCACCCATGAAATTACGGGGTCTCCTTTGGATACAGGAGGATCCATTTTGGTCATCCGCGATGTATCGGAGAGCCTCGCAAATGAAGCTCGTGAAGCGGAAATGATGATGGAGTTGTCACGGCTTGAACGGCAAGAGGCTATAGCGCAGCTTACTGCAGGAATTGCGCATGACTTTAATAATCTGCTGTCGGCGATCAATGGCTCGGCTACGTTAATTGGAATGGATGACGGGTTGCCGGCCAACGTGCGCCCGCATCTGGACCGTATCCTTGCAGCAGGTGTCCAATCGGCCAAGTTGGTGTCTCGCCTGTTGGATGTCGGCGCCGGGTACGAGAGTGACGGCGCGTTCGGGCTGTCCCCGGTTTTGGCCTCGCTTCCCAGCTTGTTGGGAACAAACCTGCCCGGCAATATTGAACTGCTGATTGACGATGACGCCTCGAAAGATCTGGTGTTGATTGGTGGATCAGGGGCGCTCAACCAAATCCTTGTAAATTTGGTGCTGAACGCGCGCGACGCGATTGGCGAAAACAAGGGCCGCATCGCATTGAAGGCGGGCGAATGCACAGGGGCCAATGCAGGCCCATTGGCAACCGAGCATCTAAACCCGTTGGTGCGCTATGCTTGGATCAGTGTGTGGGATAACGGTGGCGGAATGCCTCCCGAGATTGCAGAGAGGATTTTCGAGCCGTTTTTTACCACAAAGGGCCGACAAGGTACGGGCCTTGGTTTGGCCACGTCAGCCGTGCAGATGCGAACGCTGGGCGGCACGATTTCGTTGCAAACGCAGCAAGGTGAAAGCACGACATTCACGATCTATTGGCCTTTGGCTACAATTGCGTCTGATGAGGTGGCATTAGAGACGGCAGGCCTTGAGGCGTTACGCGGCACGACAATGATTGTAGTGGACGACGATCCCGATGTTGCGGCAGTAATCTCTACTTACCTTGAGTCGCAGGGTGTCGAAGTGGCGGTTTGCGAGGACCCACGCGATGCCATTGACGCCGTGTCCGAGGATCCGGGTGGCTGGTCTGCCCTTATCACCGATTATGACATGCCGATCATGAATGGCGGGGCCTTGACCGAAGCGATAAAGGGCGCGGCGCCAAATCTACCTGTATTTGTCGTTACCGCATTGGCTAAGCGCCTTTCAGATCCTAGACTAGCCCGAGGACAAGCCGCCGCAATCTTTGCCAAGCCTGTTGATCTAAGTGCATTGTCGCGGGCATTGGCGGCCAGCGTTACCGAAAACTAAGGGGTTTCTATGCGTATTTTGCTTGCTGATGATCATGATCTGGTGCTGGAAACCCTGAGTGCCTTTTTAGCCAGCGCGGGCGAATTTGATGTGGAGACCTGCGGGTCACTGGATGCGGCTTGTGAAAAGATCTCAAACGATATCGCTTATGACTTGGTTTTGTTGGACTATTCCATGCCGGGCATGAATGGGCTGGACGGTTTGGCCAAGGCGATCAAGCTGTCATTTGGCCGTCCTGTGGCCGTGATGTCCGGCACGGCCGATAAAACCGTGGCGCAAGATGCAATTGATGCTGGCGCCATCGGATTTCTTCCAAAAACAATGGCAGCAAAATCTCTCATAAACGCGATCCGGTTTATGGTCATGGGAGAGACCTACGTGCCGGTCGGCTTTATCAATGCCGAAGCAGAGGAAGCCGAGACGCCCTTAGCCAAGCTTCTGACCACACGCGAGATGCAGGTTCTAAAAGGCCTGACGCGAGGCCTGTCAAACAAAGAGCTGGCAAGGGAATTGGATTTGCAGGAAGTCACGATCAAACTGCATGTGAAGACCCTATGTCGAAAGCTGGAAGCGAAGAATAGAACGCACGCTGCCATGCTGGGAAAAGACGCCGGAGTCGTCTAGCGGCGACGCTGATCGAGGCAATGCCGCTTTGCCGTGGCGGACCGCTTGGTCTGTTAGAGGTGCCGCATTTAGATGCAGATGAGATGCCGAGGGCCTATTCTTAAGGATAGGTGCGCTAGTCCTATGCCCCCATTAATTCTTTATTAATTGTGTCATCGATACTGACACTAAATAGAGAGTATTTCCATGCCGTTTTTTGCAGCAGACCTAACAGACCCAACAACGCAGATTGCGTTGGCTTTAGGCGTGCAGGTGCATCGGCCTTTCAAAGCAGCCAGCGGGGCGCTTTTGAAATGAAATTGGATACCGCCAGAGTTGATGAAACACGGTCGCTACTTGGGGATGACGCCTTCGCCAAGTTTCTGCGTCGTCTTGAGGATGAAATGCAGGCGTTCATTGCGTGGTTGAATGAAGAACCAGCGCCTCAATCAGATGAAGTCGGACCTCGGTGTCATATGCTGGCGTCTAGCGCTGGATTGTACGGTGCCCGTGATTTGCGTGTGGCGTTGTTAACAGCGGAAGAAACAGCGAAATCCGACAACCCCGCCGAACTTGCCGTTGTGACAAGCCGCCTTGCAGGCATCTGGTCGGAAACGCGGCAAGAATTCAGAGAGCTGGATTAAATCATGGTTTTTGCTCTTCATCTTCTCGCCCAATCCACGGAGTTCAATGCGGTCATCATGCCGAACCCTGCCATGCGGGGCACGGTATGAAGGTCGTAATTGCCGATGATGACGACTTGCAGCGCGCAATTCTGTCAGCCGCCTTGAAGCGGATGGAACACACGCCGATTGAGGCAGTTGATGGCCTACAAGCCTATGATTTGCTGTGCGAACACAATGCTTCAATCCTTGTATGTGACCTCAATATGCCGGGGTTGGATGGCAACGATCTTACCAAAAAGGTACGGGAAACAATCCTTGACCGCTATGTCCACATCATCATGGTTACGGGTCACGATCAGGAAGCAGTTCGTCAGAATGCGCTGCATCTCGGTGTGGATGATTTCATGGGGAAACCCATCGACACCGCAACGTTAACCGCGCGCATTTCGATCACCGAACGTTTGGTTCAGCATGAGAACCTCATCAAGGAAAAGAACCGTGTCCTTGAAGAGGCGAAAGCCATCATCGAGCAGGATTTGCATGCAGCGGCAATCGCCCAAAAGCGCCTCTTGCCGGCCCCCCGGATCGAAACGCCGCTTTGTTGTTTCTACTCGGCGTTTGTGCCGTCGTCCTACGTTTCAGGCGACATGTTCGCGACGTTTGAGCTGGATGGAAACCGAACCGGATTTTACGCAATGGACGTGTCAGGGCATGGGGTTTCTGCCGCTTTGTTGTCAGTCGCAATTGGTCATCTCGTGACGGCAGAATATTTTCAGCGGAACACATTTGCGGATGATGGCACCCCTGACCCTGCCCAGCTGGCAAAGACTCTGAACAGTCGCTTCTTCCACGATGATAGCGAGGATTATTTTACGCTATTCTGCGGAGTTATTGACCACGACAGTCAGGAACTTCACTTTTGCCAAGCGGGCTATCCATCGCCAATGGTCGTCACCAAAGATGGTACGTTGCGCGATATTGGCGACGGAGGGTATCCCGTCGCCCTGCTTCCTGATGTTGAATTTACTTCCGAGCGCGCCCCACTTTTGGTTGAGGACACGTTGGTATTGTTTTCCGACGGCGCCACAGAAGCCGAAGACACACAGAACAACGCGTTCGGCAGACAGCAGCTCAGCCAGATTGTGCTGGATGCCCAAGCCCGAGACCTAAACCTAATGCCAGATGCAATTATCGCCGCCCTAAGAGCGTGGCGAGGACAACGTACTCTTGACGACGACCTTACCGTCCTAGTGTGCCAAAGGAGATTTCCACAATGATCAAGTTTGATACTTCAAATGACGACATTTCCGTCATCGTGCCCGATGGGGAGCGCATGACAGCAACCAATTCGACCTCGTTCAAAGAACAGATCATTGCGCATGTTGATGAAGGAAATTCCAGATTGGTTGTCGACCTGTCCGGTGTTTCCTTTGTGGATAGTGCAGGACTGGGCGCGTTGGTTGGGGTGTTAAAACGGATTGGGAACCGAGGCGACATTGTTGTCTGCGGGCTTGCCGATAGTGTGCGCCAAATGTTCGAGCTGACGCGTATGAACCGCATCTTTACCGAATACCCAAATCGTGCAGCAGCCGTAGCGGCCCTTAAAGACTCGCTCTAATGAAACATGCTTTCAAACTGCCACCCCAATTGGGCGATGTTGACGAGGCGGTGCAAGCTCTGCGCGCCTTGGTTGAGCCTGTTCAGGGGAACCAATCTGCGGTGGCGTTTGAAGTTGCTGTGTCAGAGGCGCTGACAAATATCGTGGTGCATGGATACGAGGGCAGGGCGAACGGTAGCAGTATTTCCATTACTCTGTCCGTCACTGCATCGGCTTTAGAACTGACTATTATTGACCAAGCGAAACCAGCGCCGGCGCATCTATATGAACGGGCGCCGCTGTTGGATGAGATTGATTTCATGCAAGAGAGCGGTCGAGGATTGGCTTTGATCCGGCACCACACGGACAAGGTGAGTTACAGCCCTTCATCCGCCGGAAACAAACTCGTCCTAACCTTTCCAGCGCCCCAAACTTTGAAGCCTAATGAAAACCGCAAAGAGGCTGGGGAAGATCCATGACCGGCCTCGCGACCCGCCCCATATCCGACCGAAAACATTTCTGAATTATCACCTTCCGTTAACCCCTAGGCCGCAATTTGGCCCATGTTTTAGGTCATCTAAAAAGAGATCTGTGACACCGATAATCTTGTGCCTAGGCACCGCCCGATGTCGCTTAACCACCAATTCGAGAGAGTTCCGCAGATGTTTGCGATTGCACGAGTATTTAGCCCCATTGTCACCGCAAGTGCCGTTGTCGTGTTTAGTGCGGCCTTTGCACAAAGCGTAGACCAAGCAGACCTGCCAGAGACGCTTATTAGCGCCGCAGAGGCTTTGGACGTGTTAGAAAGCCAGATGGATGAAACTGGCCAAGAAACGTCCCTTTACTCAGGCGAAGACGTTTCGGATTTCTTTGGCCGCAACGGTCCTTTGACTGATCGTGAACGCGCTATGGCGGAAACGGCGTGGTCGTATTTCGTGGAATTTTATCAGCCCGAAACGGGTTTGGTGAACGCTGTGGGCAATTACCCCTCAACCACGTTGTGGGATACCGGTTCATATATCAGCGCATTGGTGGCTGCGTATGAGTTGGACATTATAGATAAACGAGAATTTGACCGGCGGGCCTATCAGCTATTGGGCACGCTTCGTAATCTTGAATTGTTCCGCGGTATAGCGCCGAACAAAGTCTACAACACGGCAACCGGAGAGATGGTCAACTATGCAAACCAGCCCGGCGAAGTCGGGTTTTCAGCGCTGGATATTGGACGCTTGCTGGTGTGGTTGCAAATCCTGAAACAGCGTTATCCATACCTTGCGAACTCGGTTGATAACGTTCCGATGCGTTGGAATTTCTGTAGCATGATTTCCGAAGATGGCCGACTTTTTGGTGCCAACCTAAATGGCAACGGAGACGTGCGCGAATTGCAGGAAGGGCGCCTGGGCTATGAAGAATACGCCGCTAGCGGGTTCGCACTTTGGGGGTTTGATGTTGAGCGTGCGTCGCTGCCTGAACCGTTGGCCTATACGACGATTTACGGCGTCGATGTTCCCTATGATGGTCGCGATCCGCGCGTCTATCACGCCCAGAACTACGTGCTAACCGAAAGCTATCTGCTTGAAGGGCTTGAGCTTGGCTGGGACATGCCAGAGTTTGACGACGGCGCCCCCGGTGTGGCCAGTCGTGGTTGGCGGGCCGAATTTGCATACCGTATTTTCCTTGTCCAGCAGCGCAGGTTTGAACAAACCGGTATCTTGACCGCCCGGTCGGAACATCAGGTCGAAGGCGTTCCATATTTCGTTTACGACGCGATCTTTGCCAATGGTTATGCGTGGAACACGCTTGACCCAAGCGGGACCTACCAGCCAGATCGTGCTGCGGTTTCGGCCAAAGCCGCGATTGGGATGTGGGCTTTGTGGGATACGCCTTACACCGACCTCTTGTTCGAAACGGTTGCAGATCTTTCTGATGAGACCGGTGGGTTTTATGAGGGTGTCTATGAGAACGGCAATGGGTACATCCCGCTGCGCACCGCAAACAATAACGGGATTATTCTTGCGGCATTGTTGTACCGAGTGCAGGGACCGATCCTGCAACATCTAAATGAGAATACGCAGCATTGGGACATGGCCTATTCCGGTAGCGATATTCGCGCCAACCGATGCCTGCCGGAACCGATGGTCGAAGAAATCGCCTGTTGTGCCTGTGCGGGGATGGCGCAGCCTCAGCCAGCAGTTAGTTTCACCGATTTCCAGTATTGCCGCCCGATCGAGACGGATCACGGCATTGCGGCAACCCAATGCGGGCCAGAGGTGCAGAGCTTTCCATTGCCAACCCCACGGCAAGTTCTGCCGCAATCTTGCCAGCGATAGGGCGGTCGGATCATGGCAAGCTCAAAACCTAGGTTGATTTGGTTCGACGCCAACCGCGTGTGTGCGGCCCTTGGTGTCGTTCTCATCCACTCGACCACGGATTTCGCCGGTGGTGCCTTTCCTGACGCTTCAGTGGCGGAACGCAGCGTTCCTGTATTTCTGCGGTCAATCGCGGAATTTTCAGGCTCTGAGATGTTCTTCTTATTCTCGCTCTTTTTGATGTGCATGCGCATCGACCGGGGTCGGCCCACCTATGGCGCGGCAATTGCTTTGCAGGCCGAACGGCTTTTGGTCCCGTTCGTGTTCTGGACTGTCTTCTACGCCTTCTTCAAATTGCTCAAAGCCGATGCCTTTAATTATGCCCCGTATATCTGGGATCAATTGGGCAGCGTTTCGACTTGGCTCAAATTCTTTCTGCTGGGCGGCTCCCAGTACCACATGCATTTCCTGCCAACCTTGTTCCTGCTCTTCTTGCTTTTTCCGGTCATGCGGCTCGCGTTGCGTTACCCGGTCTTGGGGCTGACCTTGTTCGGAACTCTTGGCGCAATGGAACATGCGCAGGGGTATCTTTATTCACTTCCTATCAATTCCGAGGTCCTGCCCTATCTTATTCGGGCCACTAAGGTGATGGGCTACGTCGGCTACGGGTTTGCAGCTTTTGCGTTTTATGGCCTTTGGAAAGATGGCATCCCGCGCGGCGAATCGCGATTGATCCGGCGCGGGGCGATCTATTTCGCTGCCATGGCATATGTCGCGACCTTGCCTTATTTCGGTGCGGCGTTGTTTTCTGGTGAATGGGGCCTGCGCGCGGATTGGAGCTATTTTGGCCACTTCCTGATGCCTGTTTTCATGTTCTGCCTGTTTCTTGGTGGGCAGCATTTTGTGTGGTCGCCGCGTTGGTCGGAATTGGCGAAATACACCTTTGGCGTTTACTTGATGCATCCAATTATGATCGATCTTTTCGACATAGCGATCACGCAATCGGGCGTGTCCTCGGGCATGTCGCCTGCCGCAATTGTTCTTTTTCGCTATGCTTTTGTTTTGCCAGCAACTTTTGGTCTGACCGTGGCCGTCGGTAAATTCAAACCATTGGCATGGACTATTGGCCTTGGCCCGGCCCCTTGGAAGTGGGGGAAACGGCCCTCCAATATGGCGGGTTGATCGACAATGGCTGAGTATTTTGAAAAGTTTGAAGACCGCAAACCGCCTGAACCTCTGGCCTATTCAGTTGGGCGAGAGATGCTGTGGCAGTTTCTGGCCACGCTGACGCTTGTTATCGGTGCATGGTATCTGTTGTGGCGTTGGCAGTATTCGCTGAACCCCGATGCGTTGTGGTTTGCGTTGCCACTGGTGATCGCGGAAACGCTCGCCTATCTGGGCCTGATCCTGTTTGTCGCGAATCTATGGCAAGACCAACCGGTCACCGTGCCGGATCCCCCCGCCAAACTAGGTGACGTTGATCCGATCTCTCCGGATGGAGATTTGCCGCTGAGCGTTGACGTCATGTTCACAACTTATGACGAAGACCCAGAGCTTGTGCGCCTTGGGATCAAGGACGCCAAGGCGCTTGAGTACCCTTATCCAATTGATGTGCGTATTCACATCCTTGATGACGGCCGGCGGGATGCAATGCGTGCCGTCGCAGAAGCAGAAGGCGTTGGTTATATCGCGCGCGCTACGAATGAAGGGTTCAAGGCTGGGAACCTGCGCAACGCGATGGAGCAGACATCGGGCAGTTTTATTGTCATATGCGATGCCGACACACGGCCCTTTCCAACATTGCTGGCGCGTAGTTTAGGGCATTTTAAAGACCCGAAAGTCGCTTGGGTGCAAACACCTCAATGGTTTTATGACCTGCCCGCGGGGGAACGGCTGACGGACCGCGCCTTGCAGAAATATGGGCCCAAGGCCGGAAAAATGGCTGCCGCCATTGAACGCGTCATTGGTCCGGTGCGGTTGGGCGAAGATCCTTTCGTCAATGATCCTCAAATGTTCTATGACGTGATCCAACGTCGTCGAAACCGCGCGAACGCAGCCTTTTGTTGTGGCGCAGGATCGATCCATCGGCGTGAAGCCGTGCTAGAGGCGTCGTTGCGTGCTTTTGGCTCGTCCGTGGAAAAGCGGGTGATCGCGGCAGAAGAGGACATCACCTTGGAAAGTAAGGAGCGGTCGGTTTCGCCTGCGCTGCTTGAAGCGATCAAGACAGAGGCTGTCACGACAGAAATCCTGACCCCGTACCGTTTCCACGTGTCAGAGGATATCTACACGTCGATCGTACTGCATTCAGATCGCGAGCGTGGGTGGAAATCCGTTCAGCACCCTTTTGTAGAATCCAAAATGTTGTCACCGCAGGATCTCCTGACATGGCAGATTCAACGCTTCAAATACGCGGGTGGTAGCCTTGATATTTTGATGCATGACAACCCGTTGTTCCGGCGCGGCCTGACGTTGTCGCAACGCATGATGTATGCGGCGACGTTCTATTCGTATCTTGGCTCGCTCTGGAACGTGATCTTTCTAGCGGCTCCGATCCTCTACTTGTTCTCGGGCATTTCACCCGTTGCGGCCTACTCCTCGTCTTTCTTCCTTCATGTCCTGCCGTTTTTGATCAGCTTAGAGCTGGCGATGATGGTTGGGACTTGGGGTATCTCTGGATACGCAGCCAAGTCGAGTTACCTTTCCTTCTTTCCCCTCGGCATACGTGCGTTCTTCACTGTGATGCGCGGCAAGAAGATTTCATTCCCCGTCACACCGAAGGTACGTCAATCAGGCCAGTTTCTGCGCCTTGTGCGCCCTCAGCTTGCAGTGATCGGGCTAACACTGGCCGGGGCAGTCTGGGGTCTTGCTGCGCTTGCCATAGGTGGAACTGAGCACACCATGACTGCCGTCGTCACCAACATCCTCTGGGGCTTGAACAATTGCCTCGCAATGTCTGGCATCGTTGCCGCCGCCCTCTGGCAACCGCCCGAAGATGATCAAGGAGAGGTTTCATGACCTTCATGCAAAATTTGGTTCGCGCGCGCGGACATATTGTTTTTTTGGTCGCTCTCATTGCAGGTTTTTTTCTGGTGCAATGGCTTGATCGGTTGGATTCTGGCCAAAGCGTCCAGCCAATTGCCACGGGCGCGCAACAAACGGGACCAGGACCGCAAACAACTATGGATGCCTTCGCTGACCTCATACCCTTGCCCCTGTCCGAGCCGCGCCCTTCCTCCGCACAGGAACTTGAAGCCGCAGCCACGGCATGGACGTATTTTGTGAACAATACCAACGCGGATACGGGCCTTGTGAACTCTGTGAATAACTACCCTTCAACCACAATGTGGGAGACCGGGTCATACATCGTGGCGATCTTGTCTGCCGAGCGGTTGGAGTTGATCGATGCAACGCAGGCAAGTGATCGTATCAGCGCCGTTCTGCAATCGCTGTCACAACTGCGGCTATTTGAAGATGTGCTACCCAACAAAGCCTATCATACTGCAACTTTAGAGCTCGTCGATTACGCCAACCAACCGTCCGAGCGTGGCTTGGGATGGTCTGCTTTAGACGTTGCGCGGATCGTGGCCACCTTTGCCCTGATCGAGCGCAACCACCCGGAACTGGCCCCTGACGTCGAAGCCTTGATGCAAAGCTGGCAGCTTGATCAGATGGTCAGTGACGGAGAGTTGATTGGCACCAATGTCGTCGATGGCGTGACGCTGTTTAATCAAGAGGGCCGCGTCGGGTATGAGCAATACGCAGCCCGCGCGATGATGCAGTTTGGATATGACGCCAGTCGTGCCTACAACATCGAAGACAACCTGATGATTCAAATGGTTGAGGGTTTACCGATTCCCGTGGACAGCCGCATGTTTCGCGATCCGATCCCTGCGTTTGTGGTCAGCGAACCCTATCTTTTCGACGGGTTGGAATTTGGCTTTGACGCCCGGTCATGGCGCTTTGCCAGCGCGATTTACAGCGCTCAGGAAGCGAGATTTGATCGCACAGGTCAGTTGACGGCCGTCAGCGAAAGCCATCTGAACCAACCACCCTATTTTGCCTATTCTTCGGTGTGGGGCGGTGGGGCTGATTGGGCCGTTCTAAGTTTTCAAGGTGAGCGCCTTGATAGTCGCCGCACGATTAACACAAAAGCGGCCTTCGGATGGCATGCTTTGTTTGACACAGAGTATACTGCGGAATTGGTCGAGGCGGTGTCCGTTCTGGCCGATCCCGAGCGTGGTTGGGCAGAAGGGATCTATGAGCAGGACGGCAGCTTCAACAGTTCCATTACCGCCAATACCAACGCTGTCATTCTTGCCGCCTTGTCATTCCGCGCCACCGGCCCTCTTGTGAGAGCCCAATGAATGCACGGGCGGTCATGAAGTACGCGATTTTCCCAATTGCGTTTGCTTTGGCTGCACCTGCCTTGGCAGAACCCATGTGCGTTGGAGCCGGGGTATATATACCGGTTCCCGGAGCAACTGATGTCGAGCGAGGCAGTGCAGACGTGGCCTCAGCCAGATTTGCGGGCCTATGGCAGGAAGGGCGTATTAACGGGGTTGTCTATAGGGTTTATGCCAACAGGATAGGTGTGGTCGCCGATGATCTGATAAGCCCCACGTGGCGCATCGAGGTTTTTTGCGACACAATCAACGGCGAATGTCGTCAAGTTGTCACTGGCGATCCTTCTGAGGCGGCCAGCCTTGTAGCCGATGGATTGGCTCTTTGCATGACAGGCGCTCCTCTTGAGGCGTCTGATTTCATGCCAGAAGTTGCGCCGGAGCCATTAGGTCCAATATCTGCTGATACCGGGGGCGAGCCCTCAATTTCATCTGAACCCGCAGCTCCGGTTGAGCCCTCTGTTCTGACTGATCCAGCAGGTCCGCCTGAGCCTGCTGTTCTGGTCGAGCCGCCCGTTCCGGTTGAGCCTCCTGCTCCAGCCGAGCCCTCGGAACCACCTCAGCCCTTGGCTCCAGTTGAACAAGAGACTGATGAAACCGAGCCACCGACCATTACCTCGGAAATCCCAAGTTGTGACACACCACTTCCATCTGATGAGAACGAGCAGGTTCGCGAAGCGCAAACAATTTTGTTTCAGATTGGCGTAGATCCCGGCCCAATCGACGGGCTGATCGGTCCTCTTACCATTGCGGCGTTGGTTGAAAGCCTTGGGCAAGGCGCTGCTGGTCTTACCCCGCTTGCAGCGCTTTCCGCCTTGCGGGAAGCGCATTGTCCGGGGTGATTGGAGCTACGCAAGAACCGGGTCTATTGAGCGCAAGGAAGGTGCCATTCGGCAGATTGATGTTCGAAAGCCGCTGCCCGGTTAACCAATTTCTTCTTCGGAAAACACTTCAATTGCTGCATTCAGGGCGTTGATCGCTGCCGGCAGGCCGCCGTAAAGGGCCATCTGCCATATGACTTCAGCAATTTCGTGTTGTGTCAGCCCGACCTTTCTCCCACCCGCAATATTGATTTTCAACTGCGGACGGGTTTGACCGCCTTGCGCCGTGAGGGCTGCAATCGTCGCCAGGTATCTGTCGCGAATGGGTAGGCCGGGGCGGGCATATTGCTGTCCGTAGGCAAAATTCACGATGCTTTCTGCGATACCCGGAACCAGATGGCCGTAACGCTCTTCCAGCGTGGCCTCTATTCCGGGATTGAGGGATTCGGCCAATTCACGGCCGATGTCGGTGGCGGTTTGATTGGCGTTTGTTTCGGTCTTTGTCACAGTCTTGGCCCCCCAATAGTAAATCCGCCATCAACGGTAATTTCCTGCCCTGTAACGAAGGCTGAATCGTCGGACAGCAGCCACGCGACTGTGCCAGATACATCATCGGGCGCGCCGTTGCGCCGAAGCGGCGTGTGTGCCTGAAGTCTCGCCGAAATCTCTGGGTCGAGCACATCGTCTGCCATTGGTGTCAGGATGATGCCTGGATTGATTGCATTGACCCGTACGCCGCGTGGCCCTTGTTCCACAGCCCAATTGCGCATCATTGCTAGAAGCGCGCCTTTGGTCGCGGCATAGGCCCCTGCACCCGGCATTACGGCGTTTGCCGTCCATGATGCATTGATCAAAACGGCCCCTTTGCTCAAGTAAGTAAGGCTGTGTTTCACCATCAGGAACGTCCCGAGCAGATTGGTCGAGACCAATGGCTCAAAATCTTCTTTGCTGGTGTCAGAAAGCGGTTTGAAGTCACCCAAAGCGCCGGCATTTGCAAATACCGCATCTATTGGGCCGAACTCTTTCACGACGTTTTCTATGGCCTCAATAACGGCTGCTTCGTCGCTGATGTCACATCCAATAGCCTGCGCTGTGCCGCCCAAAGTTGTAATCTCGGTGCTTACATTTTGGAGCGGGCCAAGACGCCGACCTAGTAAAGCAACTTTCGCACCTTCTTGGGCCAGGCGCAGCGCTGCGGCACGGCCCATACCCGTTCCCGCGCCGGTGATTAACACGACTTTGTTCTCAAACCTTGTCGTTTGCATCTCGTTCTCCAGCTGTGCATTACGTTCGCTCAAGTGGTAATTGGAAACGATTTCAGTGATAATCGCGATAATTCTTTGTTGATACTCAAGTCAGGCTGTTGAATGGATCTATTTCGTGCGATGCGGACATTCGTTACCACGGTTCAAGCCGGGTCGATGAATGCGGCGGCCCAGCAACTGGGAATTTCACCGGCTTTAGTTGGCCAACATGTGGCGGCGTTGGAAAATCGCCTTGGCACTCGGCTGCTGAACAGAACCACACGTCGCCAAAGTCTCACTGGGTTTGGAGAAAGTTATTTTGAGCAGTGCCAGGATATCCTTCATCGCGTAGCTTTATCAGACGATGATGCGGATGCGCAGCAGGCAACGCCGCGTGGACGATTAAGAATAACGGCGCCTTCAAGTTTTGGAGCAGAAGTGTTGATGCCTGCGCTGTCAACTTATCGCGCAATCGCGCCAGACGTTGTGCTTGAGGTCACGCTGTCAGATCGCAATGTCGATCTCGTCGAAGAAGGGGTGGATATCGCATTTCGGATTGGCACATTGACGGATAGCAGTGTAATCGCGCGCCAACTGGCCCCCTATAAGATGATGATTTGCGCCGCGCCATCCTATCTGGACCGGGCAGGGCGGCCTTCTCACCCGACAGATTTGGAAGGGCATGAGGCAATTGGATTCACACCAGCGGTTCAATCTGCGTGGCGCTTGACGAAAGGTGACGAGACCGTTGAGGTTCGCCCGTCCAGCAATATTACAGTGAATAGCGGGCAAGCTGTTCGCATGGCGGCATGTGCAGGATTGGGTGTAATTCTGCAGCCATCGATATTGGTCGCAGCCGATGTGCGCAATCAATCACTCGAACAGGTTCTTCCCGAATGGAGGCTTCCTGAACGCCCAATGTCGCTGCTCTACTACCGCGACCGGCACATGACACCCAGGTTGCGCAGCTTCGTTTTATTTGCGGTTACCGCGTTTGGCGCGGCGCTATGACGAAAGAAATTCGGCTCTTAGGCCCATGCAATCTTTTCGAACATCTTGCCCAAAAAATCCGACATTCGGCATCCCCAGATTGAGGAGGGTTTCCCCCTCAACCTAGTTTTTTGCGAAACGCTTCATATTCTGCAGGTACGCCGGAGAAAATGACCTGATCTGCGGAAATGAGATCAAATCGGATATCCGCGCCATCCGCAATCAAGTGATTGTACAAAGGCGCGATATATAGTTCGCCTGCCTGGTGTTCATCCTCCAGCAACTCTTTTTCATAAGCAGCGAAAAATGTAGCAACGGACCCGAACGAATAAAGCCCTGTTGAGCACAGATCAGAGATGCGTAGTTTTTCAGTCGTGCGCACAACTTTTCCTGGATTTTGGGGGTCACTCTCGACAAATGACCAGCCATCTCCAGCGCCTTGGAAAACTTCCAAACAACCTTCACTTTGCAAATAGGCCGGGCCAAATTGAAAGTCTGGACGGATTGTATCAATGTTGAAAACCGTCAGCGGCTGATCTGGTTGAATACCAGCTTGTTTCAATCCGAGGGCAACAGTTTCAGCCTGTCCGCGGGTTTCGATATCCAACACCGCAAATTTAGCATTTTTGATACCGAGCGCTTCGACACTTTCGCGCACAAATGCATCAGTGCCTTCAACATCGCGGTAAATAAACAGAAACTGCGCACTGTCGAAAACGCTTTCAAAGCTACCAACGGAGTGGTCGAACAAACTCATCCCACCAGCCTGAAGCATGTATTTTGGGCGGTCGTAACCTGCTTCACGAAAACGGCGGCTCAAGCCAGCCATAGGAATAACAATTAGCAATGTTTCAGCCCTTTCCACAAAACATATAGTCTCAACGCATTGGCTAGAAGCGCCATTTGTCGGTCTCGATTTTCGTAATGCAATGGCAACATGGATAGAAAAAGCGAAATCGTCATTGGTAGAACCCAGTCGCGTCGTTCGTAGCTTCCAAAGCTCCGTTCTAGCACAGCAGCCTCGATAAGCCTTTGCTGCTCTGACGCTGGAACGCTGAGGTCAAACTGATGTCTGCCGTCCCATTTTAGCGTGTAGCGACCTGCTATGATGCTGTCATAGCGCCCGATGATTGAGTGATACATCTTGGCGATATCATAACGGCAGTCGCCGAAAGCCGTGTGATTACCGTCGAAATCCCGCCCCCGTGGATCAACCACTTTAATTTGCTGGGATCGGAAATCGTAAAAGACATTAGAAAAGCAGAAGTCACCATGCCAAATTCCGATATCTTCCTCGGTGGCATCAGGGACCGCCTGCGCGACTTCTTCGGCAATGACATCGAGAGATGGCAACGCGCGACCGCAAAGCTCTAGCGGTACCGTACGATCCATACCAATTTCATCACAGAACTGGTTCAGTCGTTTATGTAGCTTTTCAGAATATTTCGCCTGCGAGAAAACCTCTTGCAAGGGTGCTGGGTCAGCCGGCTTGATGGACTGGGCCGTTTGCAAAAAGGCGTCACAACAGGAAATGATGCCTTTCCAGATGTCTGTCGGTAGTTCGCCAAACGTATAGATATCAGACAAGGTGGACAGATAGAGATATTCAAGATCGTACGTGACTGCCCCATCTTCTGCGGTGCTTTGGCCCAAATACTTGGGCGTATAGGAATGTAGCGCGTTGGGCATAGCTTCAAACCAACCAGCTTCGGCACTGATCTTGGAATGATCTACAGATGTTTTGGACAGCGTCGTGCGACTGGTCCTTAGGGTGTTGAACGCCCGCTCCGTTGTGTGAAGCGCTTTTGACTTATAGTAGGCGGTCAAATGGCCGAAATCGAGCCAGCCTTTGCTAGGATGAGATGTCACGGGGTGGTGGCGAGCATAGTCTTCAATGCCGCGTACAAAGTTGAATTCTGATCTGGAAATCGCTGCAACAAGCGACCGAGGCCTGGAAAAGTTGAAATACCCGGCCATTACGGCCTGCGCATCTGTTCTGGTCAGCCCGTCATCTGCTGCCAAAACATAGCCGTCAGCATTGAGCTTTACGCGCCCCCATTTATAGAAATCCACGGCCTCTCCGACGGATACGCAGTCAAGAGATGTTGGTAGCGGGCCATCAAACAACGTATCACCATGCAGAATTTGCAAAGGTGTGTCAGGAACCATGGAGACGTTTAGACAATAAACAATCGACGCCCCAAGCGACAAACCATCGGGCACCTCGACAATCCGGGCCCCCAATTCATTAAGCCTTGCCCGATCAATGTCGGGCAACTGATAGCTGGCTGGTAGAGATAGAACGATATCGTCAGATACCTGTTTGGCCATGGCAATCTGGAACTCGTAAATCCGCTTATTGGCCAATGGCAGTAAGGCAGGTGGAATGGATCCAAACTGTGCAGTAAACTCAGGCGATATATAGCCCGCTGATGTAATTAAGAACATGAATGACTTTCTTGCGTGCGGTTCTTAGAGGCGGCCAGTAAGGCGCGAATTTCATCATACCCCATTGCATGAAATTCATCGGGGCGGATTGCTTTGTCATCGACATAGAATCCATCATGACCACACCATGGCTTACCAATGTGAATTTCATCATAAGGTATATCGTGGCGGTTCAACCAATCGACCAATATTGGCAATGTGACTGCTGCAATACGTCCAACGTTACTCTCAAAGCTGCGCATATTACGCGCTGTGAATAGGACAATTTCAAAGCCCATGGCTTTGTATTCCAACATTTTTTCACGTGTGGCAGCAATAACTTTTGCATCCGCGTAGCGCCCATTCTCGGTGCTGCTGATCGTGTCATCGATGTCCATTACGAGGCGTTTCATGGCGTATTACTCCTGAGGCCCAGTCGCGTTAGATATTGCTTGGAGGAGCAATTCCTATCTGTGCGGCGAGCGTGGCGCGGAAAAGATTTGGGTCGATAAAAAAGTTACTGTTGTTGGTCTCGCCCTGAAGGGCCGGAACAGCGGGCCCGACCAAACTGGCAACTTCCAAGCCTAATATATTGCGAGTCCGATCGAGCAGATCACGCTCAAACATTTCTGACATTAAACATAAGATGCGCGTGCCGGGTCGAGCGAGGAAATGCGTCTGCAATCCGCCGCCATACTCTCCTAAGATATGCTCGCAGTCCCGAAATAACGTGGCTTTTTCGGAAAAGCTCATCTTCTCGACTAAAACCTGTTCAAAACCGAACTCAGTTTCAGCGATGCTCCAAAGAGTGTCTTGGTTGATCAATCGTCGGATACTTCCCCGACTTCCGTTGCGGCTAATAATAATACGGCGCCCTGCGGCACGTTCAGTCGCTTCCCATGGCGTGTCATCAGATCTGATGGACATCAGAAATTTCATTGCCTCGGGGGCAACCCATGCGTTGTTCACTCCTGCTCCACGCAATGTATAGAGCCGCTCGAAGCGATTTGGGCGCGTCATGTCAGTGAGCAACACATCCTCTGGCCGAACGCCATAGCTGTGCAAAATATCGTGGGCCCAACCTGCTAGGTCACTACGAACCGCCAGTTTTAATTCTGGCACTTTGCTCTTTAGCCTGTGATAGGCGAAAAGCATGGAAACCACATCATAAATGAAATGGCTATAGGCGCGATCACGTGGCGAATACCCTAAAAAAACAGGCCCATCATGAACGACTTCGGTTTGGTTGGAATCTGAAACTTTAATGTGGGCGGGGGGATCGAAATCCACTCCACCAAAGACCCCAGACAGATGCTTTAGACGCTCCATATTTCCATAAAAGACGTCGTCCTCATTAAAGACATGCCCGATCAAGGCCTCTTTTTTCTGAGGTGACAAAATGAAACCAGCTGGCGTCAATACAACATCACGGGCAGCTAGCAAATCCAGTATACCCATTGCGCGCCTCGGGAGGTTTTCACGCTCACCGTCTAAGTGTTTTCGATCAATCTTGATTGTTTCCATGGCGCTAACGTTTCGAAAAACATAACGCAAACACCAGAAATCTTTATAATCATCGAGCAGGCTCAGCATGTCGGGATTTTTTACGGTCTTAACTTCCGACATATATTTCAAACGAAATTCATTCATGGATCGAGCAAAGCCACTTGAACATAGAGGTCAGCAGCTACTTCATAAAGGGCGTTTGAAGACGATTCGAGCGGATCCGGCGTGGTCTGTAGCAAGCATAAAACGGTGTTTTCGCTAGGGGCCACTGAGGTTGCCAGGTCGCTTGTACTCGCAACCATGACGAAATCGTCTCGTCGATGCCTGAGTTGCGGTAAATTTATCGATTCAAAGCCAACTACTGTAAAATCTGTTGCGTGTGTATGTTGTAGCTTTTGCACTTCAAGTTGACGGTGCGCCAACCAAAAATGCGGTGCATCACCCATTGCTTGTCTGAAATAAGCCGCAAGCACTAATTCAGGGCTTTGCGCCCAATCTTTAGGCGCCTCGCAATCGGAAAGTAAACTGGCGGCAAAAGCTGCGTCTGAAAAAACTAAATTCTTGCCTTTTCCACCACTAAAATGCCGTTCAACACCCTGAATAAACGGTTGTATATTATATCTTTTTTTTGCCACAGGGATATTTCCGCAAGTTATAGTCACTTCATAAGTAGGCTTAGCCAAAAGTATATGCAATAGACTTTTGCCTGCCCTCACTGGGCCGTCCGGTTGGGGTTATGTTGCAGTGTTAGTATGTGGGCATTAGTGGGATGCTTGAGGGCGTCGGGGCGATGGGCGTGCGCGCCGTAGAGCCTTTCGGTATAGTGGTTGACGCGCGATTGCTCGACCGGGCCCTTATTCCTACTTTGCTGCCGAGTGTGGGTTTCTAACCACTTAGTCCGCAGATGATGTCATGATATCTTCCGCTGTGGTGCTTGGTTCTTTGTTAGCACTTACTTGGCATAGGCTGGCGATCACGTCAGGTTTTCACGGATCAAAATTTCAATCCGGATATGTTCTTGAGAGGCGATGGTTTTGCGGCCGTCGCAGCTTGCTCTCAGCAGCCGGGACGCGCTGCGCACCAAATGTCCGGGGTCTTGCGCGATCAGAGCATCCAATGTGCCGCCGCGCAAAAAAGCTTCGGTGGATCTGGTGCGTTCGTGGGCGATGATGACTTGGCTGCTTGCGTCGCTATGGGCGGCAATCGCTTCGAGTGGATCACGCGCTTCCGAGCACAAGACATAACATCCTACGATGTTAGCGAAGTTTTCGTAGGCATTCGCCACGATTTGCTTTGCCCGATCTGTGTCGCCATAAGTTTCCAACGAAGGCAGGGCGGTCAGATTTGGAAAATCACCCGTTAGGACGCCATCAAAGCCAAGGCGACGTTCGATGCTGTCACGCGCATTCATCGTTTCAGAGATGACCAAAACTTGGCCCGTCCGACCGCCCAAGAAACGTCCAAGTAAGCGTCCGGCAGTTGCGCCCGCTTTGTTGCTGTCGATGCCAACAAATGCAGTGGGGTGGGCGCCGGGCTGGCCTGAAATAAGCTCAACAACGTGTATACCGCGCTCTTCCAGACGCATCATCGCATCGCGCACCTGCGGACTTTCGGGCGCAATGATGGCCACCCCGTCAATTGTTTCTGGGTCAAGCGCCGAGAGAAGAGACGAGATTTGGTGGGGGTCGTTTTCTAGAGCCTGCCGCACATCCACTTGAACCGAGTCGTTCTCGAAGACGGGCCGCGCCTCATCGATGTTGCGAATAAGCGTCATCAGGAACTCATCGCCTGATTTTGGCAGTAGGAAGGCAAGCCTATAGACCCTGTTTCGCGCAAGATTTGCGGCGGAAATATTGCGAACAAAGCCAATATTTTTAATGGCTTCATTGACGGCATCAACGGTTGCTTTGCGCACACCTGGCCGGCCGTTCAAGACACGGTCGACTGTCGCCAAGCTAACGCCGGCAGCTTTCGCAAGGTCTTTGGTTGTCGGTCGCATGATCTGCGAATTTCCCTTCATCCTCTGAAAATATTTTCGTTTGTTTTTCGGAAGATCGCAAGTGTTTGAGGTACGTGCCTCAGAAAAGACTTGATCTGAGGTACGTACCTCATCTACCCATAATGTCATCACTGAGTCGCGGCGGGAGGTCGCGAAGAACCTTTGGGAGGACTATCAGAATGAAAGTGAAACTGACCCTTACTGCGGCCAGCGTCGCGATTATTGCCAGCATGAATGCGGCACAGGCAGAGGACCTGACATTGTGTTGGGCCGCTTGGGATCCGGCAAATGCTCTTGTTGAGCTGAGCCGCGATTTTGAAGAAGAGTCCGGACACAACATGTCCTTCGAATTTGTTCCGTGGCCGAATTTCGCAGATCGGATGCTGAACGAGCTAAACTCAGGAGGACAGCTTTGCGACCTTATGATCGGAGACAGCCAATGGATCGGTGGTTCTGCTGAATCCGGGCATTACGTTCAGCTCAACGACTTCTTTGACGCGCAGGGTATCAGCATGGATGATTTCATCCCTGCAACCGTGCGTGGTTATTCTGAATGGCCAAAAGGCACTCCAAATTATTGGGCGCTTCCCGCGTTTGGTGACGTGGTTGGCTGGACATATCGCCGAGATTGGTTTGAACGGCCAGAACTTCAGGAAGAGTTCATGGCAACCTATGGTTACGCTCTGGGCGCGCCTGAAACCCTTGCGCAACTGCGCGACATTGCTGCCTTCTTTCAAGGCCGTGATATTGACGGCACCACAGTCTATGGCGCCGCGATTTATACCGAACGGGGGTCCGAAGGGATCACGATGGGTGTAACGAACGCGCTTTATAACTACGGTTTCACATATGGTAGCGCCGAGAACCCGTATGACATCGAGGGTTCCGTCAATTCAGAAGGCGCCGTAGCTGGCTTGGAATTCTACCGCGATCTTTATGATTGCTGTACGGCCCCGGGTTCTTCCGATTGGTATATGTCCGAAAACATCGACGCGTACCGCTCGGGTCAAGTTGCGATGCAAATGAACTTTGCCTTTATCTGGCCCGGCGTGGATGCGGACCCGAATGTTGGCGGCGATCGTTCTGGCTACTTCCCCAACCCAGCTGGTCCAGCCGGTCAATATGCACAGCTTGGCGGGCAAGGGATTTCGGTCGTTAGCTATTCAGAAAACCAAGATGCGGCCTTGGAATATATCGCTTGGTTTGCACAGCCTGAGGTTCAGGCGGAATGGTGGGAACGTGGCGGATATTCGGCCTTGCGCGCGGTTGTAGAAGACCCCGGTTTTGCAAGCAGCCAACCCTATGCACAGACCTTCCTCGACTCGATGGCAATCGTACAGGATTTCTGGGCCGAACCTGCCTACGCAGATTTGCTTCTGGCGATGCAGGACCGCGTGCACAGCTATGTGGTTGCAGGCGAAGGCACCGCTCAAGAGGCGCTTGATGGTCTTGTCGAAGATTGGATCGAAGTCTTCGAAGATGAAGGCCTGATCGACTAAGCAGCCGAACCGCTTCCTCTCTCTCTTCGGATGCTAACCGCGTGGGGCGCCATACCCGCACATCCTTTGTGGTGTCCCACGCAAATCACTCACTTATTTTTGGGGACAAATACATGTCCGACACTATCATGACGCGCCTTGCGAAAGCGACGCCTCGACGACTTGGCAACCGAATGGGTGGCCTTTCGGATCGCGCCATCGCATGGATCTTTGTGGCGCCGTCTATTGCCTTGCTACTCGCGGTTAATATCTTTCCGCTGATCTGGACGATCCGACTTAGCTTTACCAATTTCCGCGTAAATCGGCCTAATCGGGATGTAGAATGGATCGGGCTGGAAAATTATCGCGATATCCTAACGGACGGCGATACTTGGGTCTCGATGCAAGCCACGGCGCATTTCCTGTTCTGGACCATCGCATTGCAGGTTTTGATCGGCTTTACACTGGCTTACCTGATCAACAAGAAATTCAAAGGCAATGACCTTTGGACAACGATTATCGTTTTTCCCATGATGTTAAGTCCTGCCGTTGTCGGCAACTTCTGGACGTTCCTGTATCAACCACAGATTGGCGTCTTCAATTACGTCGTCGGGTTTCTAACGGGCGCAGATCCCACCAGCTTTTCGATGATCGGGGATGTGGCTTTAGCCCCTTGGGCCATCATCATTGTAGATACGTGGATGTGGACGCCCTTCGTAATGCTGATCTGCCTGGCAGGGCTTCGTTCCATCCCGGACTTCATTTACGAGGCCGCTGAGGTCGATCGGGCGAGCAAGTGGCGGCAATTCTGGACGATCACCATTCCTATGGTGCTTCCGTTCCTGATGCTGGCCGTTCTTTTCCGCGGCATTGAGAATTTCAAGATGTTTGACCTTGTTGTGCAGCTCACCGGCGGCGGGCCCGGTTCAACGACCGAAGTCACCTCGATCAACCTTAAACGCGAGGCTTTTGAACGCTGGCGTACCGGATACGCCTCAGCCTACGCAGTCATCCTATTTGTCACCGTCTTTGGCCTTGCCTCGATCTACGTCAAAGCCCTGAACAAGGTGAAAGACAGATGAGCAGTTTTTCCGTCACCGAACCATCGAAGCGGCAGAAATATTTCGCCGGAACCTTGGTCACACTCTATGGATTAATCACGCTATTCCCGCTGCTTTGGATCATTGCCACTGGGTTTAAATCGCCCACTGATGCGATTGCCTACCCGCCGGAAGTGTTCTTTGAGCCAACGCTAGAGGGCTACGTGAACCTCTTTACCACGCAGACCCGATTGTCCGAGGAAGCGGCAATCGAGATGGGCGAGCCGCAAACATGGTACGAGCAGATTGTCCGCGACAATAACATGATGATTGTTGGTCCTTCGCGCTACTCCGAGCGGTTCTTTAACTCAGTCATCATTGGCTTTGGATCGACGTTCTTGTGCATCGTTCTGGGCACGGCGGCGGCCTATGCGTTCTCGCGCTTTCGGGTGCCATTAAAAGACGATTTGATGTTCTTCATCCTGTCGACCCGCATGATGCCGCCCATCGCCGTCGCAATCCCGATCTTTTTGATGTTCCGGCAGCTTGGGCTGAATGACACACATGCGGGCATGATCTTGCTCTACACGGCGGTGAACCTGTCTCTGTCTGTCTGGCTGATCCACGGGTTCATTGACGAAATCCCAATTGAGTATGAGGAAGCGGCCCTAATCGACGGCTACACACGGTTCCAAGCATTCTACAAAATCGTTCTGCCACAAGCGGCCACCGGCATCGCCTCGACCGCGATCTTCTGCCTGATCTTTGCGTGGAATGAATATGCCTTTGCTGTCCTTTTGACGTCGGGAACAGCCCAAACAGCGCCGCCCTTTATTCCCACCATCATCGGGGTCGGGGGGCAGGATTGGCCTGCAGTTGCGGCCGGCGCCACAATTTTCCTCGTGCCTGTCATGGTCTTCACCATCCTGCTTCGCAAGCATCTGCTCCGCGGGATCACATTCGGAGCGGTACGCAAATGACCCAGTTTATCAACGGCCTTCTGCGTCTCAAACGCGGACCTTGGGAAATGGTCGCCTCTATCCTGATCGCTGTCGGAGTGGTGATGCTGATGCAGCCCTTTTCCATGTGGCTCTACACCTACTCTTTCATTGTCACCCTTGTTGGCACGGTGATGTTCATCATCGTCAGCCATTTCGCGGAGTAACCAAATGGCACAGATAAGAATTGAAAACGTGCGCAAAGAGTTTGGGGCCTTCACTGCGGTGCAATCCTCTAGCTTTACGGTAGAAGATGGTGAGTTCTTCATGCTGCTTGGCCCGTCGGGCTGCGGCAAGACTACCACGCTGAGGATGATGGCAGGGCTTGAGCTGCCGACTGCGGGAAGCATCTATATCGACAATGAGGAAGTCGGCCAAAAGCCTGCCAGTCAGCGCGATATTGCCTTTGTCTTTCAAATGTTTGCTCTCTATCCACATATGAAAGTGGGCCAAAACATCGCCTATCCATTGCGAAGTCAGGGTATGTCCCGTGAAGCAACAAAAAAGAAAGTCGACGAGGTTGCGCAGATCCTTGGAATTCAGGACATCCTGAAAAAACCGGTTGGCGGTTTGTCCGGGGGTGACCGTCAACGCGTGGCCCTTGGCAGGGCCATCGTGCGCGACCCCAAAGCGTTTTTTATGGATGAACCCCTTGGTGCGCTCGATGCGGAATTTCGCGAGCACATGTCTGAAGAGTTGCGCGCGCTGCATGATCGTATGAATGCCACAACAGTCTACGTGACGCATGATCAGCTTGAGGCAATGCAGATGGGCGACAAGATCGTGGTGATGAATCACGGTGTCGTGGAACAGTTTGGCGTGCCGCAAGACATCTATGACTGGCCTGCCACGATGTTTGTGGCCAGCTTCATCGGATCTCCATCTATGAATTTTGTAGAGTTCGATGGAATGGCTGGGACAGCAACGACCCAAGTTTCGATTGGCGAGTCTGAAATTGCGATCCCCGAACTACGTGAAGGTGCGCGCGGCAAGCTTGCCCTTGGCGTTCGGCCCGAACATGTACGGCTGGATGACAGTGCCAGTTACCGCGGTGAAGTTACGGCGACCGAGTATTTGGGCACCACGCAAATCGTCACTCTCGATAGCGCGAATGGCTCGATCAAGGCGCGCGTTCCATCATCCCAAACAGTGCGCGTCGGCGAACGGACCGGTCTGCATTTCGATGCGCGCACCATCACAATTTTTGACGCTGAACGGGGCATGGCGCTTCGCTCGGCTGGGAATGAGGAGGTTCTGGCTTATGGCTGAGGTTGAACTTAGAAATGTGACCCGCGCCTTTGGTGAGGACGTCGCGTTGGACGATGTGTCTATGACAGTTCCGGACGGCGCTTTTGTGGTCCTGCTGGGCCCGACAGGTGCTGGTAAAACTACGACTCTACGGATGGTATCGGGATTGGACAAACCCGATACAGGTGAGGTCTTTATTGGCGGCCAGTCGATGACCCAATTGACGCCAGCACAGCGTAATGTCGCGATGGTTTTTCAACAATATTCGCTGTATCCGCATATGACTGTGCGCGAAAACCTGACCTTTCCGCTTAAGTCGCCACTGCTGCAAACGCCAAAAGATGTGATTGCGTCAACTGTTATGAACGTTGCCGAAATTCTACAGATTTCGCATAAGCTTGATAACAAGGCGACCGAGCTTTCTGGCGGCGAAATGCAACGGGTTTCCATCGGTCGTGCGCTAGTCCGTGATCCAGAAGTTTTCTTGATGGATGAACCGCTTAGCTCGCTTGATGCCAAACTTCGCGCGGATCTTAGGATCGAGCTGAAAAGTATTCAGGCTGATAGTGGCGCGACACTGCTTTACGTGACTCATGATCAAATCGAAGCCATGACAATGGCGACGCATATTGGTGTCCTCGATGATGGAAAATTGATTCAGTTCGGCGCGCCGCGCGAGATTTACGAGAACCCGGTTAGCATCTATTCCGCCAGCCGGTTGGGCCAGCCGAAGATAAACATTCTTCCTGCCGACATCTTTGGCCACGCGCCGGACGGTGCGACCAACATCGGGTTGAGGCCTGAACAAATCCAGCAAGGCGAGGGAGAGGACAGCATGGTGACACGGGTCGAACATCTGGGGGATCAAACTCGACTGCACTTGTCTCTTCATAACCATGACCTTGTGACAGTGACGGATGCCCACACGACACTAAAGGCCGGCGACATCGTAAAAATTCGCCCAGAAAAGCCGTTTTTCTTTGACGCCACCGGCGCAAGAACCCAATGAGGGAGGATCAGATGACCCAATTTGTAAACAAAAAAGAAGATATCGTCGCCGAAGCCGTCGATGGGCTGATTGCAACGTCCGGGGGGCGCCTGACACGACTTGATGGGTATCCTCATATCCGAGTGGTGCTTCGCGCCGATTGGGACAAGTCAAAAGTCGCGATTGTCTCGGGTGGAGGGGCTGGGCATGAGCCCGCCCATGCCGGGTTTGTCGGCGAAGGTATGCTGACGGCTGCGGTGTGCGGTGATGTCTTTGCTTCGCCTTCTGTTGATGCGGTTTTGGCTGGTATTCTTGCGGTTACCGGACCATCCGGTTGCCTCCTTGTCGTCAAGAATTACACAGGCGATCGGTTGAATTTTGGACTTGCCGCCGAACGGGCGCGGGCCTTTGGCCTGAAGGTCGAGATGGTTATTGTTGATGACGACATCGCGCTTCCGGACTTGCCCCAGGCGCGCGGCGTAGCTGGAACCTTGTTTGTCCATAAAATCGCAGGGGCAATGGCGCAAGCTGGCGCGGATCTGGCGACAATCGCCGAGGCCGCACGCGGGGCCATATCCCGTGTGAGCACGATCGGAATGTCGCTGGATACCTGTACTATTCCGGGCACGCCAAAAGATGCCCGGATTCCAACCGGCAAGGCCGAGTTGGGATTGGGAATTCATGGCGAAGCCGGCGCGCAACAAGTCGAGTTTTCAGATGCACGCAGCGCTACGGAGATGGTGGCGGCACGTTTATCTAAGGTCCTGTCTAAAGATAAGACCTACGTGGCCCTCCTGAACAATTTGGGCGGCACCTCAGTGCTGGAAATGCAGGTCCTCGCCTATGAGCTGTCGCGCTCCTCGATCTCGTCGCAAATCACACATGTTGTCGGTCCGGCGACCTTGATGACATCGCTTGAGATGAGAGGTTTTTCTGTAACTCTTTTTGAAGCGACAGCGGAGGAGCTATCGCTTTTGGACGCGCCAAATGACTTGGCAAATTGGCCGGGCCTTTCGCCCGTATCTCGCGTTTCGACGCGAGAACTGCCCGATGGGCTGCGCCCCATTCGTCCGATGCCGTCAGATCACGCTGCGACACGAGAATTCATCACACTATGCTGTGAAATCTTAATCGACGCGGAAGCCAAACTGAATGCTCTGGATGCGCGTGCGGGTGATGGCGATACCGGGTCAACCTTGGCCGGCGCGGCGCGAGCATTGATCGGTGCCTTGGATAACCTGCCATTGTCCGATCATACGCAGCTTTACCGCGCTATTGGTCAGGAATTAAGCCAGTCGATGGGCGGGTCGTCAGGGGTTCTTTTGGCGATCATGTTTGCAGCAGCCGGTGATGCGGCGTCCAGCGGTGTAAATTTGGTTTCGGCATTGCGGATTGGGCTTGAAAGAATGCAGCAGATTGGCGGCGCTGAGCTGGGAGATCGTACCATGGTCGACGCACTTCATCCGGCGCTTGCGGTCCTGGAAGATGGTATTGAAGCCGCGGCAATGGCCGCTCGAACTGGGGCCGCAAAAACCGCAGAGATGGCGCAAGCCCGCGCCGGGCGATCCTCTTACCTAAACGCCGAACAATTGACGGGATATGTCGACCCCGGCGCTGAGGCAGTGGCCTGTCTTTTTGAAGGCCTGACTGCCAAGGAAAAAGCCGTCTAGCCAAACAATTGGGAGTGCGCGACTCTTTTGGGTCGCGCACCGTTTTCCGTCACTTTTTTGAAGACGTGAACATGTCTTAAGGGCGTTTAGCGGCTGTATCTCGCTTAAAACCACGCCCAAAACTGATCACGCAACGCTTTCCAGATATGCGCGCCATCCCCCATAATCCGTTACATCTTCTGACGCGGCGATGGCCATGTGCTCAACTAAGAATCCCTTAACCAAATGACCGTCGGCGGCTTTGAGCGTTCCAATGGATAATGGTGCCGGTATTCCAGACATGAACTGCCCGATTTCGGATTTCGGCATCGCCCAGATTTCGATATCTATCTTTGCACCGTTTTCATTGTCGCAGATAAGGCCCGGACGCGCTGGTGGTCCGCCCGGCAAAGCATAAAGCCGATAGTCGGGCGAGGTGGTTGTCGCATTTAAAAGCCGAGCGCCACGGTTTGTTAGTTCATGATTTAACGGCAACCCAGACATATGCGCGCCTACGACCGCTATTTCCATTTCGCCGTCAGTTGGCTCGTATTGATTGGGCAGATCGTGATTTGCAGCATGCATGCGCGTTGCCCCCATTTCCGGATTGCAAACCATATGCAATTGCGCGGCCAGACCGGCAATAAGAGCGTCCTCGCCTGACTTGGCCAACAACGTAACACTGCCCGGGCGACCATCCGAGCGTGGCCGCGTCGGCACTGCGATCCCGCACATATCCATAAGATTCACAAAATTTGTATAGGTCCCGAAACGTGAATTTGGTCCTATTGGATCAGCATCCAGATCGCGAACTGTATAGAATGTTGGAATGGTTGGAACGCATAGAAGATCCACCGCCGCCAAGGCAGGTTCGGCGGCCCGCGTTAGCTCGGCCAAACGGTAGATGCCCCGGAATGCATCCACGGCGGTTAGGCCATCCGCCATGCCGACGACTTTGCGAGTGACCGGGTGAACAGCTTCAGGCGTTTCCTTCATTAGCCCGTCAATCACGCTCATCCGTTCCGCAACCCATGCGCCTTCGTACAGCATCTTGGCCACTTCAAAGAACGGTGTGAAGTCAATCTCGGTAACCGTGCACCCCAAGTTGCGCATCTCGTCTAAAGACGCCGCAAATGATGCTGCTTGAATGTCATCTCCAAAAAACTCGAGCGAATTTGCATCGGGAACAGCTACGATCAAGCCCGGCTGACTGGCGGTCAGAGGGAGAAAGTCAAACCGCCGAGAATAAGCGTCGGCCTTGTCGAATTTGGCGGCGGCCCGAAACACCTTGAAGGCATCGGGAACCGTCAATGCAAAGATCGAAATTGTATCAAGCGTTCGGCACGCTGGCACAACCCCCGACGCAGACAAGGCCCCCAATGACGGCTTCAATCCGACGATATTGTTGAGCGCCGCAGGAACCCGACCTGATCCAGCCGTGTCTGTTCCCAAAGAAAAGGAAACGATTCCATGGCCAACCGCTACGCCGGATCCTGAGCTGGATCCGCCGGGCACAATGTCCGGATCTACTGCGTTTTTTGGAATTGGATAGGGCGATCGTACGCCAACCAACCCTGTGGCGAACTGGTCCAAATTTGTTTTGCCGATCAAAAGCGCGCCTGCGGCCCGAAGCTGCGCCACCACGAAGGCGTCTTTCTCCGCAATATAGGTAAAGTCAGGACATGCTGCCGTTGTTGGTGCGCCGCCCAAATCAATATTGTCCTTGATCACGAACGGGATGCCCCATAGAGGCCGTTCCGGGTCGTATTCGCCTAAGTTAGCGGCCTCGGCAACGACCTCAACTTTGTCGCGCAGATGCAAGAAGATGCCCGGATCATTCACGGTTTCGATCCGAGAATAAACTTCTTCTATAATTTCTTCTGGAGATTTTCCGGACACGTATTCAGCGGTCAAAACGCTGATTTCAAACGATTCTGTTGCCATTTCTAACTTTCTTCGTAGATCTTTACTGGGCGTTCCCACTGAATCAAAACGGCGCATCCTGTGTGAGACCAAACCGAGTGCTCACTGCCTTCGGGGTTGAGCACTAAGCTTCCTTTCGGGTAGTTGCCGTTTTCGTCACATTGGATTCCGTCAAGGACAAGGATCGTCTCAAGGCCGGTGTGAAGATGCTTGGGAACTGAGGCGCCAGCGGCATAGCGCAAGATCGCCAGTGCCGGCTGACCTTTCCAAATGTGATGGATTTCGACGCCCTCCCGGAAAGGCTCAAAAGGCAGGTCGCGCCAGGTTTCCATCAGGTTGAGGCAGGATTTAGGGCTTTCCATTGAGTGCCTCGAAAAGTTGCGAATAGGTTGACGTCCAGCCCACAATCCCACCTTGGGCGCGGATCATCGCAAGGGTCGCTGCTTTGAATTCTGGAAAGTAGCTTTCAGTGGCATCTTCAACCAACAGACTGTCAAAGCCGCGGTCGTTTGCCTCTCGCATCGTCGTTTGCACGCAAACTTCCGTTGTGACGCCTGCAAAAATCAATGTCCGGACATTCAGACGCGAAAGATGCGTGCCTAAATCGGTGGCGTAGAACGCGCCTTTTCCAGGTTTATCGATGACGATTTCGCCGTTTAACGGCGACAATTCTGGAATGATGTCCGCGCCGGGTTCGCCTGCAATCAATATGCGGCCCATCGGGCCGGGGTCGCCAATACGCAAACTGGGTGCGCCGCGATTTCGTTTCGAGCTGGGTAAGTCAGACAGGTCCGGTTGGTGGCATTCGCGCGTGTGAATGATCGGAAGGTTATGGTCGCGGAAAAGCTCGATCAATGCCGCAGTGGTCGGGACAATCGCTTGCAATAGCGACACGTCATTCCCAAGCGTTTCGCCAAAGCCGCCGGGTTCAACAAAGTCACGCTGCATATCAATCACGATCAATGCGGTCGTTGTCGGATCGAACTCAAGCGCAAAGGGTAGGGCTGCTGATACCGTCGCCATCAGTTATGCCCACCCATATATTGGCCAATTTGCGCAATATCAGCGGCTTCAACTGACGTTTCAAAGGCAATCGCGCCTTCCGACATAACAAGGATGCGGTCGGCCAGCTCCATGATTTCATCAAGATCTTCGGACATCAGCAACACTGCTGCGCCCTTATTTCGCGCCGCAATAATCCGTGCGCGAATTTCGGACACGGCTGAAAAATCTAACCCAAAACAGGGGTTCGAAATGATCAGAAGATCCACATCACCTGTCAGTTCGCGGGCCAGCACGGCGCGTTGAACATTGCCGCCTGAAAGCGCTTGGATTGGGCTGTCCAATGACGTCGTTTTGACTTTGAAGGCAGCTATCAGATCACTTGCGCGCTGCCGCATCTCACGGCCGGAAAGCCAGAACCGTGTGCCGGTTCCATTCATGTCGAAGGTCCGAAAAGAGATGTTTTCGGCCACCGACATCTTAGGCGCGCAGGCATTTTGCAGAGGTTCTTCAGGAAGATAGCGCACAGATGACTTACGCGCATCTGCGCGGGTCGCGGCGTAAGGCGCGTCTTTGACTGAAATCTCACCACTACGGCAGGGGCGCTGACCGGTCAGAATCTCCATGAATTCCATCTGGCCATTTCCGGAGATTCCGGCGATGCCAACGATTTCGCCCGCATGGACCTGCAAAGTATCAATCGCGATGTCCTTTAGGCCCGAGCGATCATGCGCCTTTATGCCAGACATCGACAAGACTGGGCCGCCGCGTGTTCCGGATCGGGGCGCGGGTTCTGCAAGCTTTGCATCCCCCATCATCAATGCCGCCATATCCGAATGCGATAAATCGCTGACTTTTCCGCCGCCTACCAGTTTTCCCCGCCGCAAGACCGATACATCATCTGCATAGGCCGTCACTTCGCGAAACTTGTGCGTAATCATAAGTACCGAGATTTCGCCAGCTTCGCAGAGTTGCCGAACATGGCCCAACACCTCATCCGCTTCATCCGGGGTCAGAACTGATGTCGGCTCATCAAGGATCAAAAAGCGGCGACCAAGGTAGAGCTGTTTCAAGATCTCAAGCTTTTGCTTTTCTCCAGCGGCCAAGGCGCGCACGGGCTGATCCATTGGAACTTGAAAGGGCATACGAGCCATGAAGGCATCCAATGCTGCGCGTTCTTTTGACCAATCAATAATACCAGGAACGTTTTCGCGGCTGATAACAAGGTTTTCAGCGGCGGTCAGAGACGGAACCAATGTAAAATGCTGATAAACCATGCCCAGCCCCAAGGCGTGCGCCGCTTTGGGATCGGGGACTCTGGCCTCATGCCCATCAACCAGCATTTCGCCACTGGTGGCGGCATAGAACCCCATCATGCATTTCACGAGAGTGGATTTACCCGCGCCGTTCTCGCCTAACAGCGCATGAAACGTGCCTGGATCGATACGAATTGAAACGTCATCCAGCGCTGTGAAGGCCCCAAAACGCATCGTCATGTGCAGAGTTTCCACACCAATTGCGCCAGCATCGGTATGCCCCGGACTGCTCATGGCAGCACTTTCAACAAGGTGGCACTGTCACTGACGGCGCCAAACACGCCGCCTTGCATCGTAACCATTTTTAGCGCCGCATCATGATTTCCCTGATCTGTCGCTCCACAGCAGTCGCCAAGGATAAGGCATTCGAACCCACGATCATTGGCTTCGCGCATTGTCGTTGAAACACAGACATCTGTGGTGATGCCGGTCAGAATGAGATTCTCGATACCTCGGGTGCGCAGGATCAACTCAAGATCGGTTGCGCAAAAGCTGCCTTTGCCGGGCTTGTCGATGATTGGTTCGCCGGGTAGCGGGTACAGTTCTTGAATAATGTCCCAACCGGGCTCTCCGCGCACAAGAATCTTCCCACATGGGCCGTCATCCCCAATTCCCGCTCCCATTTGGCGCGACCGCCAGCGTTTATTGGCGGGAAGGTCGGCAAGGTCGGGGCGATGGCCTTCGCGGGTGTGGATGATGTGATAGCCCTTCTCGCGCATTGCCGTCAGAACCGATTTGATGGGCTTGATTGGCGCGCGTGTCATCGACAAATCATACCCCATCTTGTCGACATACCCACCGACCCCGCAGAAATCCGTCTGCATGTCGATGATGATCAGCGCCGTGTTTTCAGGGCGAAGGTCCCCGTTATAAGGCCAAGGATAGGGATCAGAGGAAACCGTGGTCATTGGTAGATCTTTCATAATCAGGCTCCTATTTCGTGATGCTCAATTCACCCGGTGCCCCGGTTAGGGCGCGCGTGGTCGATGAGGTTGCAATCAAGACTCCAAGCGTCAGGATGTAAGGGGCTGCAAAAAACAGGTGATACCCTTGCGAGAACCCTGCGGATTGGAGGGACGGCCCAAGGGCCCCTGCGCCACCAAAGAGCAAAGCCGCGCCAAAGCAGGCGACCGGATTCCAACGCGCAAAAATAACGAGGGCGACCGCCATCAGGCCTTGGCCTGAAGAGATGCCCTCGTTCCAGCTGCCGGGGTAAAACAGCGAAAGATAGGCGCCGCCGATCCCGGCAAAGGCTCCTCCAGCCATTGTCGCAAATGTGCGAATGACATTTGGGCGCAATCCCATAGCGCGCGCCGCGTCTGTACTGTCGCCCACAACCCTGATCACCAATCCAACGCGGGTTGATTTGAACATCCACCACATGGCAAAGGCCGCCACTGCGCCAATTAAGAACAGCACGTTCACATTCAAAGCCGCCTGTAGTTGGGGGATATTAGACCACCATCCAAAAGGAATTGCAGGCAGGTCTGGAGCCACAGGTTGCACGTAATTCTTACCGAAATAAAACGCCAAACCAGTACCAAGGATCATCATGGCAATGCCAATCGCAATGTCGTTCACGCGCGGCATTGAGCAGATCAAACCGTGGATTAACCCGAAGATGGATCCTGCAAGTGCAGCCGCCAAAACGCCCAACCATGCGGACCCGGTCAGGTATGCCGCCGCATAGCCCACCATTGCGCCGATAACCAAAGTGCCTTCTAAGCCGAGGTTTATCCGGCCCGAGCGTTCCGTCAGAACTTCACCCAGTGAGACAAACAAAAACGGGGTTGAAACGCGGATCGCTCCGCCAAGGACGGCAATCGGGATAGTCCAGATTCCAAGCTCGTTCATGCGCTTTTCCAACGTTCTGGGGCAAAGATCTTGAAGCGGCCATAGGCCGTGTCACTCAAGAGAATTGCGATAAAGACCATGCCTTGCAGGACCAACATCGTGGCATCGGGCAGATCCATCCGACGTTGAATTAGACCTGATGAGGCTTCAAACCCGGCAAGTAAGATTGCAACCGGGATGATCGCCAGCGCGTTGTGGCGCGCCAGAAAGGCGATCAGAATGCCGGTGTAGCCAAACCCTGCAGCAAGCGAGGAATTGGCCGAGCCATGCACGGCTGTAACCTCAAAAAAGCCTGCCAAACCGGCAAACGCACCCCCAAGGGCGGTAAACCCAAGGATCAAGCGACCAACCGGCAGACCCTGCACTTGCGCGGCGCGGATGTTTCCACCAGTAATCCGGGCTGCAAAGCCCCATGTTGTCCGCTCAATCAGAACCCAGGTCAGGACACAGCAAACAAGGCCTGCCGCGAGTCCCCAATGGACGTTCCATCCCGGAATATCGCCAATCCTAAGCCCGTCGGTCAAACCAAGTGTGGAGGGTTTGTTGGGATTAGATGGATCGCGAAGCGGCCCTTCTACCAAATGGTTCATCACTGCAATTGCAATATAGGCCATAAGCAGGCTGGCGATCGTTTCGTTGACGCCGCGATAATAGCGCATCGCGCCAACCAATCCGATCCAAAGGCCGCCAACGACCACCCCGGCAAGGGCCATCAAAGGCAAGGCGACATAGCCGGAGGAGCCAAGCATAACTGCACCCAATGCGCCCGTGGCAACTCCGCCCAGTACAATCGCGCCCTCACCGCCGATGACGACAAGCCCAAGACGCGCAGGCAGCGCAACACAGAGGCCAGCAAACAGCAGCGGTGCAGTGCGGGAGAGGGTGTTTTGCCACGAAAAACTTGTGCCAAACCCGGCCCGGTAAACAAGCGAGAAGAACTCAGTCGGAGATTTCCCCTGTAATAACAAAAAGATGCTAAAGATGGCGAACCCGGCCAAAAGGGCGGCCAGGGGTATGACCAGTACCTCTGCCCGCCTCGCAACTGGGGCGAGCCACTCCTTCGGAGAGGCCGCCATTTTGCCAGTAAGTTCTGTTTGACCGCTCACGCCAGCGCCTCCGGGTTTACGACGTCGACCCAATGACACCTTCGACAAGGTAATCCATGCTCTCCAGCGCGATGTCAGTTTCGACAAGCGCTTCGCCGGCGCTCAAGATTTCGGTGCCGGTGTTGCTCATTAACGGGCCGCGAATTGCAGCAAAGCCACCGGCCAAAATCTCGGCCTTCGTCGCCTCAAACTGGGCGCGCGATGCGTCTGATACTGCTGGGCCAAGCGGGCTCATTTTGATGAAGTCTTCGGACAATCCGCCGCGAACGAAGTTGGGGATTGAACCGCCATCCATCGCCGTTTGCACCATGCTGGTATAGACATTCGCCCAATTCCATTCGGCCCCTGTCAAATACAATTCTGGTGCCAAGGATGTCTGATCCGCGTGGTAGCCGCAAACATATGATCCGCGTCCAGCGGCGGTTTCGATGACGACCTTCGGACCGTCAACATGGCACGTGATGACATCACAGCCTGCATCGGCCAGCGCATTGGTGGCCTCAGCTTCTCGCACTGCATTTGACCACGACCCGGTGAAAATGACTTGGCAAGTAATCTCGGGGTCAACTTGACGCGCACCCAAAAGGAAAGAGTTGATGTTCAGCAAGACCTGAGGGATCGGGATTGCCGCAACAAACCCAAGCTTTTTAGACGTGGTGGCATGGCCCGCGGTGATCCCGTTTAGATACTGCCCCATGCCGATATATCCGAAATAGGACCCGACATTCATCGGATGCAAATCCGCTGACCAAAGCCCGGCAGCATGTTGGAACCGAACATCAGGATAATTGGGGGCGACTTCCAAGATATGCGGGTCGAAATAGCCAAAGGACGTTGGGAAGATCAAAGAAGCGCCATCAAAATTGATCATGGATTCCATTGCGTTTTGGACGTCAACGGTTTCGGCAACGTTCTCTTCTTCTACAACAGTGACCCCATCCATCATCGCAACGGCAGCTGCGCCTTCTGCATGTGCTTGGTTGTAGCCAAAATCGTCGCGGGGGCCGACATAAATGAAGCCGACCGTGAGCCCGTGTCCGTCCGCTTGCGCCTGAAAAGGTAAAGTACCAAGCGAAGCGGCGCCAACAGCGGCGGCAGTACCATTCAGAAAACCACGGCGAGAAAGAGGTTTCATAGGCATTCGGGAGTTCTCCTAAGTAGTCGGGGGCCGCTTTGACCAAAAGGGAAATGCGGTCACAGATGAATCTTAATGAGATGATTGACCTTTAACCCTGTGTTTACGACTGCTAAGTTTGCATCAAACCGATGCATTTTTTGCAGCAGTCGAAAGGGTGTCATGCCTGAGCTTGTCCCGCTGAGATACATTGAGGTGATCGCCAAGGCAGGATCGATCCGAAAGGCAGCTGACACTTTGGCCATAACGTCGACCGCACTCAATCGGCGGGTTTTGGCGTTGGAGGAGGAGTTCGGCGTTCCCATCTTCGAGCGATTGCCCCGCGGTGTCCGCCTTTCGATCGCTGGCGAATTGCTGGTGCAGCATATTCGATCGCAACGCTCGGATGTTGCCAAGCTGCAAAGCAGGATTTCAGACCTTAAGGGTGAAAGGCGCGGCCATGTCTCGATCGCTTGCAGTCAAGCCCTTTTGCCGTATTTCATGCCCGCAGAAATTGCCAAATACCGTAAACAGCATAAGGCGGTAACATTTGGCGTTTATGTGCGCGACAGAGCTGCTGCTGAACAGGCGCTCGTTGATTTCTCGGCAGATGTCGCGCTGGTGTTCGAGCCTGTTCGGCTTCGCGATGTTCAGGTCTTGGCGTCATTTCCGCAAACCGTTTGCGCGGTCATGAACGAAAATCACCCCTTAGCCGGACAAGAAAAGGTGCGCTTGGGAGACTTGTCTCAATACCCCGTAGGTCTGCCCACCAGCCCGTTTGGAGTGCGTCAGTTGATTGATCATGCGGTCATGCGATCATCAGTTGGGCTGAATGTCGCGGTAGAGTCCGACAATTTCCAATTTTTGTTGCACTACCCGTCGCATGACGACCTTATCACCTTTCAAATTCCCATCGGCTTGCCGACGGCAATGGAAATGAAGGGGGTGGTGCGCCGTCCGCTTGATGCACGCGATATCCCTCATGGTCTGCTGTATTTGTGCCAACTCAAGAACCGAACCCTACCTGTTGCTGCTGCAAAATTTGCCGTTCAGCTTGAGCGCTCTCTGGTTCGGCAATTGTCTGTACCTGATTGATCGTCTCGGCCGTCCCGAATTGGCGTGAAAAAATCTGCTGAATTGTCCAGTGTAAACCACGAACCATCCCAGATGTTGTGTAAGCTGATCGGTCCGAGATTTACGGTTAGGGCGCGGCGTTAGGCTTTCGCTCTTTTTGCGCGCAGTGCTTTTATGATCGGCCAAAGGATCATGCCAAGTGTTGCAAGTGCCAGCACGGCTGAAATCGGGCGTGTAATCAATTCGGATGCATCGCCCCGACTGATCAGCAATGCGCGCCGGACGCTTTGCTCAGCCATTGGACCAAGGATCATGCCAAGAATAATTGGCGCAAGCGGGACATTGACCTTTTCCAAGAAGTAGCCAGCAACACCAGCGGCAAACATGACCCACAGATCTACGGGGCGCCCATTGATAACATAGACGCCAACGCACATCAGAATAAGGATCGACGGGACAAGCAGAACGCCAGGTAGGCGTTGGATTTGGGCAAAGACCCGCGTCGCAGCAGCGCCGCCGACAAGGAAAATCAGGATCGAGGTCAACAGCATCTCGAACATGAAACCGCCGACAAGTTCGGGGTTGGAATGAAATAGGCGCGGGCCGGGCTGCAGCCCGTGGATCGTCAGCGCACTAAGCACCAGCGCTGCGACGACATTGCCGGGGATGCCAAGTGATAGGGCAGGAATCATCGATGCCGCGTTGTCTGCGTTATTTCCGCATTCCGCTGCGGCGATGCCTTGCGGGTTTCCCTTTCCAAAGCTGTCTGGATCATCCGAGGCATTTTTTGCAGCGTTATAACTTAGGAAGGCCGCGATGTTTCCTCCGGCGCCGGGCAGGATCCCGACCGAGACGCCAATCATCGAAGACCGAAACCAAGTTCCGAACATCGAGCGGATCTCTCCGGGTTTGAATGGAACTGCCAGCAGACGTAGTTGCGCCGCCGAAAGACCTTTAAGGTCGCATTTCTCGGCCAGTTGCAAAACCGGCGGCAAGGCATAAAGGCCTACCAAAACAACGATCAGATCAAGCCCGCCAAGCAGCCATGTCTGATCAAATGTATACCGGGCCTGACCTGACAGGCTGTCGATGCCCATCGTCCCAATCAAAAGACCAATCACGGCTGCGAGAATGCCCTTCACGGCATCGGTTCCGACCATCACGCCAACCGATGCCATGCCGAAAATCGCGATCCAGAAATACTCAGCAGGCCCAAAAAGCAATGTGACGCGGGCCAGCAGGGGACCAACCGTCATAAGGGCGATGGCACTGACAATGCCGCCAATGGCAGAAGACCAGCAGGCGATTTTGAGGGCTTTAGCAGCCTCGCCCCTTTCGGCCATCGGAAATCCGTCAAAGGTTGTGGCAATCGAGGCTGGCGTTCCCGGAATGCGCAACAAAATGGCAGGTATGGCCCCGCCATACATCGAGCCATTGTAAATGCCCGCCACCATGCCAAGCGCCACAAGCGGATCCATTGAATAGGTCAGCGGAAGCAATAGTGCGATGGCCATAACGGGGTTTAGTCCGGGCAAAGCGCCAATAAGGACACCCAAAAGCGTCGAACCCACCATGGCAAGGATTGGTCCGATCGCCATGATTCCACTGAGGGATGTTACGAAGAAATCCATTTTAGGCTCCTCCACCTGAGCCGAGCGTCAACCAGATTTCGCGCGGCAGGGGCTTTTCCAGAATGACCGAAAAAATCAACCAAACCATCATGACGAAGACTGCAGCCGAGACGACCGTGAAGATGGGACGACGAAACCCAAGTGCAATTGGAATACAGAGCATCAACAGTGCCGATGCCGTGTAGAACCCAAGGGGTACGACCAGCGCGACGTATGCCGCCCCTGCGATCAGGGCAATAATTAGATTGGCCTTCGCTGTTACCAGCGGCCTTTCTTCGTTTTGCGTAGCTATCGCGGCGCGCGCCGCGATAGTCGCTCCTAATAGGGCCAGCACAATTCCCAAAATCATGGGATACGTTCCGCCAGCGCCATTATAGCTGCTGGCCATCCAAGCTGCGCATCCGCCGATGATGGCGAAGATCAACCCGAGCGTTATGTCCTGGCCGTTAACCATTTTACTGGCTTAGGCCCAAAGCGCGGGACACTTCTGCAAGACCGTCAGATTCAGACTGAAGCCGGGCGGCCAGATCGTCGCCAACCAAAACGTTGGGGACTTCGCCCTTGGTGGCGAGGAACTCAACATAAGCCGGATCATTTACGGCTGTCTGAATGGCGTCGGACAATTGATCGACTATGGCCTGATCCATGCCGGCTGGGCCAAGGATCGCGCGCCAGAGAAGGGTTTCATGCTCACCCAGCCCAAGTGCTTCAAGTCCTGAGGCCGAAGGCAGTGCAGGCACGTCCGCCGCCGAGGTCACGACAAGGCAGTTGGCCTCACCAGTTTCGACATAGGGCAAAACGGTTGAGATCGAGCCGCCATAAATGTCGATATGCCCGCCAAGGAAGTTCTGCAAAGTCTCGCCCGCGCCACCAAAGGGAATTGGGATTGCGGTGATTTCACGCGCTTGGAAAATGCGCTCGGCTGCCAGCTGCATCGTGCCGCCAATGCCGTCATTCCCATATGTATACATGCCGGGATTTGCGGCCAATTCGTCTAGGAACTCAGCACCGGTTGTGGCGGGGAATTCAGCGTCAACGCAAAGCACATAAGCCGTTTCAGACGTCGATGCGATGGGTGTAAAGCTATCAAGGCTGTAGGCCACATTCTGCACCAGTGGAACAGTTGTCAGCGGGCTATTCCAAGTCGCAAAAAGAGAATATCCATCTGGGTCGGCTTGCATGAATTGGGACGCCCCAACCGAACCGCCGCCGCCGCCAATGTTCAAAACGGCGATCGATGTGCCAAGCAGTTCTTCGAGGATCAACGCAAGACGGCGTGCGCTTGTATCGGTTCCGCCGCCGGCGCCCGCTGGAATTGTCAATTCAATTGCGCGCTCAGGGTAATCGGCAAAAGCGGGTGCGGCAGTTACCGCAGTTAGAATTGCCGCTGAGACGGCAGTAAGTTTCAGGTTCATTTTCTTCTCCCTCAAGTATTTTTGGTTCGTGTCATTTTATTTCCGTGCGGTAATGGAAGCGCTCGGCGCTGCCATAGGCGATCCGCCATTCAATGGGGGTATCGTCGGCGCTGAAGGCAGTTCTTTTGATGATCGCGACAGGTGCCCCATCTGCGATATCAAGACGCGACGCCACACGGTTTTCGGCGGTGCCAAAAGACAAATCATCTGTGGCGCGTTTAACCAGCACTCCGAATTTTTCGAAGTAGAGCGGGTAAAGCAGCGGGCCAAACTCGGCTTCGGAAAGCGTGTCAAAGCCTTTGAATCGCATGCGCGGGATATAAATCTCTTCAAAGAGGATCGGACTGTCTGACAAGCTCCGCAAGCGTACGATTTTGATCGTATCGGACGTTCCAAGCGCCGCCGAAGCCTCGCCGGGGGCTTGGGTTGTTGCACGTAAGATGAGCTCGCTGTTTGGGATCAGGCTAAGCCCACCCTCAGCACTTCGTAATTGGAAGAACCGAAAGAGCGTCGCATCAAAGGAGGGTTGCCGCAGATATGTGCCAGAGCCTTGTCTGCGTTCCAAAAGACCTTCAGCGACCAGCCCATCAACGGCTTTTCGGACCGTTCCAACGGACGTTCCATATTCTTGCGCCAGCTTGGCTTCAGAAGGCAAAGCGGTTTCGGCAACCCATTCGCCGATCGCAATGCGCGACGTTAGGGCGTCGCGGAGCCGTGCGTAGGCCGGCAACCTGACGTCTGTGCCTGGAATTTCAGCAATCATTGTATTCCTCCCGAATCTGGGAATAACCGACATTGACCTATTTAGTCAACTAGTCATATATATGAATTAAGAGAGGGAGGATCACATGTTTACGTTCGATTGCCACGCGCATGTCTATGACACGACCCAAGCAATCGATGGCGCGCGCTATAGGCCTGCCAAACCTGCGCCGCTGGAAGAGTGGCTGACCCATCTTGACCAAAATGGGCTGAAGGGTGGGGTCATTGTTCAGGTCAGCTTTCTGGGAAATGACAATTCCCAAATGCTCAACGCGATGCAAAAGCTGGACCGCAATCGGTTTGCTGGCGTCGCTGTTACGCCTACATCTGCATCTGGCGATGAGTTGGATGCCCTGTGCGCCGACGGCGTCAAAGGCATTCGCTGGAATCTTGTACGGGGCGCAACAATCCCTGATCCCGATGACAAGGACGTGAAGGCGTTCCTTCGACGATTGGCGGATCGGGATATGCATCTGCAAATCCATTTGGAGAGCCCGCGCCTTGCGCCGCTGTTGCCAAAGGTGTTGGCCGCTGGCCCAAATGTGGTGATTGACCATTTTGGCCTGCCCGCCGAGGCGAATCCTGACGTGGATCCGTTTGTCGAATTTGTACGTCATCACGCGAACCTAGAGCGCCTGTTCGTCAAAGCGTCCGGGCACTATCGCAGCAAGTTCGACGTGACGCCTCATGCAGCGGCGTTGGTTTCGGCTTTGGGGCCTGACAAAATCGTTTGGGGCAGTGACTGGCCGCATACTCAATTTGAAGGAGTTGCGGATTTTAAGTTGGTTTCAGAGCTGCGCGAAAGTTGGCGTGGTGGCGGCGATGGGATCGCTGCTCAACGACTTTACGGATTACAGGTTGGCGACGCGTAAAAACGCCCTCCGCGTCTGCGCTGTTCTACAAATTGCCAATTGTGGGTCTTTGACTGCAGTGAATGGGTTTGAAAAGGCTGTGTCGAACCGAGCAAACTGGAAATTTGGTCTACCATTCAGCGAAATTAGTCGATATTTTAACAGCGTTTCGTATGCTTTATATTCGCAAATAGACTGGGTGTTCAGAATGTCAGATCAAAAAACAACCAAGCGCCCAATCGTTTCCTCGCGCCATTTGGCCGATGGGGAAGGGTGGGAAGCGTCAGAAGTCGAATATGGCCTGATCATTGCCTACAATGCTTTTTCGCGTTGGATGACGCGGTGCATGGCGGCGGCGGGAAACTCAAAACTAACGCCGCTTGAGATCCTAGTGTTACATAATGTGAACCACCGGTCCCGCGATAAGCGCCTGAATGACATCTGTTTTCTTTTGAACATCGAAGACACGCATACCGTCAACTACGCGCTTAGAAAGCTAATGAAGATGGAGCTTTTGACGTCCGAAAAGCGGGGGAAAGAAGTGTTCTATAGCACGTCGACCGAGGGCGAAGCGCTTTGTGAGCAATACAGAGAAGTGCGCGAACGTTGCTTTCTGGATGGGCTGTCACATCTGGATCTGACGGGCGATGAAATGCGAGAAATTGCGGCCAGCCTGCGGACCCTTTCGGGCCAATATGATCAGGCCAGCCGCGCCGCATCTTCGCTTTAACTCGACATTAGGTGCGGCAGACCCGTGACGATTTGCGGGAAGATGCAAATCAAAAGAACGCCGAGCAAGAGCAATAAGAAAAAGGGGAACGCCGCCTTGGCTATCCTCAGGATGTCGAATTTTGTCATGCCTTGGATGACGAAGAGGTTGAACCCAACAGGCGGCGTTATCTGGCTCATCTCGACAACGATCACCAGATAGATCCCAAACCAAAGCGGATCGATGCCGACCGCGTCGATCATTGGCATCACGATGGACGTCGTTAGGACCACGACCGAAATACCATCCAAAAAGCAGCCCAACAAAATGAAAAAGGCAGTGAGCGCAAAGAGAAGTTGCGCTTGCGACAGCTCCATCGCTCCAATCCAAGCGGCAAGGTTACGCGGCAGGCCAGTGAACCCCATAGCGACCGAAAGATAGGCGGCCCCAAGCAAAATTAATGCGATCATACATGATGTGCGCGTGGCCGACATCAATGCCTCGCCCATGAGTTTCCAATTGAACGAACCGGAAAGCCACGCCAACATGATCGACAGCAGCACGCCTAAAGCAGCCGCATCCGTTGGCGATGCGAGGCCAGTATAAATCGAGCCAATCACGCCCATAATCAGCAAGGCAACTGGCAAGAGGTTCCGCGAGGCCGCAAGCTTTTCCCGAAACGTGAACTGGCCTTCCTCGCGCGGAATAAGGTCTGGGTTCATCCACGCGCGTACCGCAACATAACCTGCAAAAAGGCCGATCAACATCAATCCGGGAAAAACACCGGCGATGAAAAGTCGAGCAATGGATTGCTCGGTCGCGACTCCATACACGATCAGAATGATCGAAGGCGGGATCAAGAGCCCAAGCGTGGCTGATCCAGCAAGCGTGCCGATGATCAGGCTATCTGGATAGCCGCGTTTGGTAAGCTCTGGCACGGACATACGCCCAATTGTGGCCGCTGTCGCAGCAGAAGAACCAGAGACCGCTGCAAAAATTGCGCAGCCAAAAACGTTGACATGCAAAAGCCGCCCGGGTGCCCGCATCAACCACGGCGCAAGCCCGGAAAACATATCTTGGCTAAGGCGGGATCTTAGCAAAATCTCACCCATCAGGATAAAGAGCGGCAACGCCGTTAAGGGCCAACTATGCGAATGGCCCCAAAGCGTCGTGCCAAGGATTAGTCCGGCCGGTGCGTTGGAGAAGGCCAGCAGTGCAACAAGTGCGACGACTCCAAGTGAAATGGCCACCCAAAGACCTGCAGCAAGGCAAAATAGCATGATGCCCAAAAGGGAAAGTGCGATAATCGGATCAGACATGGCTTATACCTCGTCCGGATTGCCAAGGACCGGTTGGCCCTCGCGGATCAGATCAAAAAGGGTGTGGCAGAGTGAAAGCACCAGCAGCCCAAGGCCCAAGGCCATGAAGGATTGCGGAATCCAAAGCGGCACGGGGATTATTCCGTTTGAAACATCTCCGTAGTGAATACTTTCACCCACAAGCGCGCCTGCGTAAAAGGTGGCGAATCCTGCAAATCCTATTCCGACCAGCAGAACAACAAATTCGGCAAAGAAGGTCGCTCGTTCGGGCAGTCTTTGAACGATCAGATTCACGCGAATATGTCCGCCTGACCGCAACGTGTAAGACATGGCCAAAAAAGTGGATGCGGCTAACATGAACCCGGCGAAATCCGCATAGGACGGAATGGTTGACGGAAGCAGGCCAGGGAACATGCGCCCGACGATATTCAGCAAAACTTGTGCACTTACCAATATACAAATCGCGATGATCAACCCGGCGCTTACTGCGCCCGCGATTTGGTAGATTTTGTTTAAAAATCGATCCATTCCAAACGTCCCCTTTTTTCACCTTATATTCAAAAAGGCCGGCGGGGTGAAAACCGCCGACCCGTTTGGGTATCGATTAGTTCTGATATGCCGTTAGGATCGACAATGCGGCCTCAGAGGCGTTTGCTTCCCAATTAGTAAGCATCTCGGCGCCAATCTCTTGCAGGCCCGAGACCAATTCCGGGCTTGGCTCGTAAACGGTAATACCGTTCGCGGCCAACTCGGCTGTCATTGCCTCGGCCTCGGCTGCGGACATTTCCCATCCGCGGATTTCTGCAGCTTCGGCTGCGGCCAAGACTGCAGATTGGACATCCGCGTCCAGACGATCAAAGACGCGCTGGTTTACCACAACAATGTTCTTCGGAACCCAAGCGTTGATCGGGCTGTAATGGGTCACAAAATCCCATGCAGTCGAGTTCACGCCGGTTGATGGCGAAGTGATCATCGCCTCGACCTGACCGGTTGAGAAGGCTTGTGGAATGTTTGATGCTTCCACTTGAACCGGGGCCGCCCCTGCCAAAGTTGCCATTTCTTCGAGGGCCGCGTTATAGGCGCGGAACCGCAAACCGTTCAGATCGGCAACTGTGGCGATCTCGCCGTTTGTATAGAGGCCTTGTGCAGGCCACGGCACGGAAAAGAGCGGCATAAGGCCTTGCTCGGCCAAGAGTTCAGTGATGACGGGTTCTTGCGCTGCCCAAAGGGCACGGGCTTCATCGTAGCTGGTTGCAACAAAGGGCTGGCTGTCGATGCCAAAAGCCAGATCGTCATTCGACAGACGCGACAAAAAGAACTCGCCAATAGGAACTTGGCGCGATCGGATGGCATTGCGAATTTCGGCGTGAGGGATCAGCGAGCCGGCAGAATGGATGGTTAGCTCAAGCTCTCCGCCCGTCGCTTCGGCAAGATCTTCGGCGAATTGAATGATGTTTTGCGTGTGGAATGTGCTGTCGCCATAGGGCGTGGGCATATCCCATGTATCGGCCTGGGCCATAGTGGCAACGGATAGCGCTGCGGCGAATGCAATGGTGGTCTTCACGGTTCTCTCTCCTCGTTGAACGTCAGATGATGTTCATCAACATAACGTTGACAAATTGTCAGCGTTATACAAATAAAGCAACAAAAAATTGATTCTTGCAATGATCGGAGTGCGACGATGGATAAAAAAGCTTGGCAGTTCTGGGTGGATCGCGGCGGCACCTTCACAGATATCGTTGCAAAATCCCCGGATGGCGCGTTGAAGACGCACAAGGTTTTATCTGAAAATCCAGAGGTTTACAAAGATGCTGCGGTTTACGGTATTCGTGAGCTTTTGGGATTGGACGGAAATACCGCGATCCCGGCGGGCCAAATCAGCGCTGTAAAAATGGGCACGACGGTGGCGACAAATGCACTGCTGGAACGTAAGGGCGAGCGGAGTTTGCTGTTGATCACCAAAGGTCTTCGCGACCTTTTGCGCATTGGCTACCAGAATCGCCCCCGCCTTTTTGACCTCAACATCGTCTTGCCAGAGCTGCTTTATGATGACGTGATTGAGGTCGATGAACGTGTCACTGCAGAGGGCGAGGTTGTTACAGCCCTGGACACTCGGAAAGCCCGCGCAGCGTTGTCACAGGCATATGGGAATGGATACCGCTCGGTCGCGATTGCGCTTATGCATTCCTACCGTTTTCCCGATCACGAAAAGCGCTTGGGTGACATGGCGCGCCAATCAGGATTTGAACAAGTCTCGCTTAGCCATGAGGTCAGCCCTCTCATAAAACTGGTCTCGCGCGGGGATACCGCAGTTGTCGATGCGTATCTTTCACCGATTTTGCGGCGGTATGTTCAGCAAGTCTCGGACGCACTTGGGGCCGATAAAGGGGGATGTGACCGGCTTATGTTCATGCGCTCAAGCGGTGGTCTGACGGACGCCGCGCTATTTGAAGGGCGCGATGCAATCCTTTCAGGCCCTGCAGGCGGCGTTGTTGGCATGGTTCGCACCGCAGCCGAGCTGGGCATGGACAAGCTGATCGGATTTGACATGGGCGGAACGTCCACGGATGTCTGCCACTATGCCGGCGCCTTTGAACGCAGCTTTGAAACAGAAGTCGCCGGTGTACGTATGCGCGCTCCCATGATGTCGATCCATACGGTTGCAGCAGGGGGCGGCTCGATCTTATCGTATCGCGATGGGCGCATGCAGGTTGGCCCGGAAAGCGCAGGCGCAAATCCCGGACCCGCTGCATATCGTCGGGGCGGGCCGCTGACTGTCACGGATTGTAATGTCCTTTTGGGGAAATTGCAGGCTGATCAGTTCCCTTCGGTCTTTGGTCCCAACGCAGACGAGCCGCTTGATGTCGACGCTGTCCGCTTGAAGTTCAAGGAAATGGCTGCCGAGATTGGGACGAATCGCCCGGTCGAAGAAATCGCCGAGGGATTTTTGCGGATTGCCGTTGAGAATATGGCAAACGCGATCAAGAAAATCAGTGTTCAGCGTGGCTATGATGTGACCAAATACACAATGAACTGTTTTGGCGGGGCAGGCGGGCAACATGCGTGCCTTGTGGCCGATGCATTGGGCATGGAAAAGATCTTTATCCACCCCTTTGCTGGCGTTCTGTCCGCTTTCGGCATGGGATTGGCTGACATTCGAGCGATGCGCGAGCACCAATTCGGAGCTGGATTTAGCGAATTGGCGCGGGCCGAGGCGCAGATCAAAATGCTTGCGACTGCGGCAATTGATGAGGTTGCCGGGCAAGGAATTGATCCAACCAATATCGCGCTTGTTAAAACGGCACATATTCGCCCTGACGGCGCGCAGCAAACTCTGCCAGTTCCATTTGGTGCCCCTTCAGAGATGTCCAAAGCTTTTGCCGAGGCTCACCAACAACGCTTTGGATTCGTTCCCGAGGCCGCTGAGTTGATCATCGATATGATGACCGTGGAAGCCATCGGTGCAACGGGCGAGGCTGTAAGCCTTCCTGAGCAGGCAAAGCAGGACGTTCAGTCCTTGACTGCGCAAATGTGGTCGGATGCTGCCTTGCGCAAGGTTCCTCTGGTGGACCGAACCCGGATGGCAAAGGGCGATACGGTGACTGGTCCCGCGATTATTACAGAGCCAACAGGCACGAATATCGTGGAAGACGGATGGCAGGCGGAATGCGTCGCTGGGGGAAATCTGGTTCTGTCCCGCATAGTGCCTTTGAAACGGCAAGAGGCGATAGGAACCCAAGTTGACCCCGTCATGCTTGAGGTTTTCAACAATCTCTTCATGTCAATTGCAGACCAGATGGGGGCCACTTTGGCCAACACCGCCTATTCCGTGAACATTAAAGAGCGGTATGATTTTTCTTGCGCGATCTTTGATCAAAACGGGGATCTTGTAGCCAACGCGCCGCACGTGCCGGTGCATCTTGGCTCGATGTCAGAAAGCGTGCGAACGATCCTGCGTCAGAATGCGGGCAAAATCTGCCCCGGCGATGTTTTCATGATGAACAACCCTTTTAACGGTGGAACCCATTTGCCGGACGTTACCGTGATCACGCCCGTCTTTGACCAAGCTGGCGCGCGTATCCTCTACACTGTTGCTAGTCGCGGTCACCATGCCGATATCGGTGGCAAAACTCCTGGTTCGGCCCCTCCTGACAGTCGTCATATCGAAGAAGAAGGTGTGTTGATCGACAATTTCCTGTTGGTCGAACAAGGCAAACTGCGCGACGCGGAAACACGCCGCCTTTTGGCATCCGGCAAGTTCCCATGCAGGAATATCGATCAGAATATGGCTGATCTTTCTGCGCAGATTGCAGCCAATGCCACCGGCGCGGCCGAGATTTTGCGGATCACCCGGCAATTCGGACAGGACACAGTGCAAGCCTATATGGGCCATGTGCAGGACAATGCCGAAGAAAGCGTTCGCCGCGTACTCGACGTGTTGAAAGACTGCGCCTTTACCTACCCGCTGGATGACGGGGCTGAGATCAAGGTGAAGATCACTGTTGATCATAGCAAAAGAGAGGCCGAGATTGATTTTACCGGCACCTCTGATCAAAGTCCCTATAACTACAATGCGCCTTTGGCGATCTGCCGCGCTGTGGTGCTTTATGTTTTCCGTACAATGGTGGGCAGCGATATCCCCATGAACGAAGGATGTTTAAAACCGCTGAATCTGGTCGTTCCGGAAGGCACCATGATCAACCCGACTGCTCCGGCGGCCGTCATTTCGGGCAATACCGAAGTAAGCCAAGCAATCGCCGATACGCTTTATGGGGCGCTTGGTGTCATTGCGGGTAGTCAGGGGACGATGAATAACTTCGTGTACGGCAATGAAAGTTTCCAGAACTACGAGACGATTTGTGGTGGAACGGGGGCCGGTGAAGGCTTTCATGGCACCAGCGCGGTGCACAGCCATATGACCAACACCCGTATGACCGACCCTGAAGTATTGGAAAGCAGGTTTCCGGTCCGAGTTGAAGAATTTTCAATTCGGGAAGGTTCTGGCGGGGCGGGTAAATTTTCTGGCGGCAACGGTATCACTCGTCGCCTGCGGTTCAACGAGTCCATGACGGTCACGACGCTGTCGTCGCATCGCAAAGTGCCGCCGCATGGTGTTGCGGGCGGGCAGCCAGGGAAAACAGGCGAAAACAGCGTGTTACGTGCAAATGGTGCAAAACTCGATCTGGCTGGAAATGATGTGGTTGAACTAACACCGGGCGATATCTTCATTATGAAAACGCCGGGCGGTGGCGGATACGGCCCAGCATAAGCCACTGCCTATCGGGAACAAATTTGCGTTCTGTTACGCCGATTTGTTCCCCTTTTTTCTCGTCACGCAGGGTTTTTTCGCTCGATGAAAACTGCCCCTTGCAAGGGAAACATCACCTTGCGAGTTGACCCAAAGTGTAGATCAACGTTTAGAATTAGGCGGTGTCCTGAGAAAATGGTGCCTCAAGAGGGCAACTAACGCCAGCCTCATGTAACTTCACACCATAGCACCGTACAACAGTTCCCCTTAAAAACTTAAGATTACGTGTCTCAAGCCGTCGCATTTGTGGGCAGGACATACTATATGTAGAGGTGGTTTCAAAGGTGGACAGAAATGCAAGCGCTTCACAAGCTTACGGCCATAAAAATCAAATCCCTTTCACCAGGAAAATACTGTGATGGCGGCAATTTGTGGCTAAACAAGCGCGATGATGGTGGTAGCCAATGGTTCTTGAGATTCACCATTCATGGTCGCCGACGCGAAATGGGTCTTGGCTCCGCACGCTTGGTTTCGTTGAAGGAAGCACGTGAACTGGCGAAGCGATGGCGGTCTGTATTGTTGGCGGGAAAAGATCCGATAAAGGAACGCGAACGTCTGAAAAGGGAAGCTGCGCGAGGTCAAAACAGCCTGCGAACCGTCGCAGAAGAGGCGTTTGAAGCCAGGAAGGCGGAACTCAAAGACGACGGCAAGTCTGGGCGTTGGTATTCGCCGCTAGATCTGCATGTGTTACCGAAACTTGGCAAAGTACCCATTGAAGAAATCGACCAACAAGACATCAAAAATGTCCTGCAACCTATCTGGCATACCAAAGCCGATACGGCGCGAAAGGCTATGAACCGTCTAAACATTGTGATCAATCACGGGGCCGCGATGGGCTTGGACGTTGACTTACAAGCGATAGAAAAAGCGAAAGCCCTCCTTGGGAAGTCCCGTCACACGGCAAACCATATCCCGGCATTGCCTTGGGTCGAAGTTCCGGCCTTTTACGCGTCTCTAGATGATGGAACACTTACACAGCTTGCATTGCGCCTTCTTATCCTCACGGCTCTTCGATCTGGTTCGATAAGGTTTTGTCGGCTTGATCAGATTGACGGCAAACTTTGGACCGTACCCGCTGAAAATATGAAATCTCAAAAGGGAAAAGAATCTGAGTTCCGTGTTCCGTTATCTAAGGAGGCTTTGGCGGTCATCGCGCAAGCAGCACCCCACGCCCGGGATGGGTTCTTGTTTCCGAGTGTGCGTAAGGGTGTCATCTCTGACGCGACGATGTCGAACTATATGAAACGCCAGGGAATGGAGGCACGCCCTCATGGGTTTCGGTCTAGTTTTCGTACATGGTGCGCCGAAGTAGCAGATGTCCCGCAAGAAGTTGCGGAAACCGCGCTTGCCCATGTTTCAGGCGGAGCTGTTGAACGAGCGTATCGGCGAACTGACTTTCTTGAAAAGAGGCGCGTGTTGATGGAGCGTTGGTCGCAGCACGTAATTGGGGATATGGGCAATCAAATATCGATCTTCCCCAAAAGAGGTCGGAACAATGAATGATGAAGATAATGCGCACCGGGTGCGCCTGTTGGAACGACTCATGGGAGACGAACCGACCGAGCACGAGTGCCGCACGATGTGGGAGGATCGACCGCGATTGGAAAGGTTGCTGGCGCTTCAGGAAGGCGTCGATTGGCCTGGCCCGGACTATAATCGATTGCAGGCTTACGACTACGAACTCTGGCGTGCTAAAGTTCGGACTGAGCTTGGCAGCCTGACCGGCGTATTGGATGGTCTCGCGATTTGCCGCGAAAACAGCCTTCTTTTGCCAGATTGGCTCCAAGAAATTGCTCCGCGCTACCTAGCGCATTTGGGCCTTCCGGAAGATACAGAAGCATATAAATACATGCGCAAAGGATTCAAAAAAGAGCGCCGGAAACTAAAGCTCCAAAAACGAGCAGAAATTGTTCACCAGTTGACAATGCAACGAATTATGCAGCCTGAATGTGAGCTGGATATGCGCAATAGCACAGCCAAGCGAAAACGCTTCGAAGAATCTGGAGAAGAGTTTGACAAGCTACCCAACCCGCCGGAAGTTGAGGCCGCAATTAGATCTGGGATTATTTCTCCCAAATTCGAGATTACAAGCATCACGCAGGCGTCAAAGATCACCGAACTTGCGTTGAGGGGCACTTGGGCGCAAGCGAGCAAGGAAACAATTCGACATGACTACATCAATGCTCGTGTTCAATTGAGGGTTGAGCTCGGTCGAGAGGAATTGTCGCTCCGCGAGGAAGGATTCGTCTGCTGGGACGTAGCATTCGTGCGACCGGAATCGCTCGAATTGTTGGGATTACGTATCACCTCCTAGACGATCTGGCTGTTGCAGAAACTGGAAATTCTCCACCCTCGTCACCGCAATGAAATTCAGCTTCAATCTTGTCAACGCAACTGATCGCGGAGGCAATGCAGTGAATATTGAAACGACCGAAAGATACTTGACCGTTGCTATGGTTGCCGAACTGATGAGCTGTTCGGTTTCGACCGTCTGGCGTCGCTGTGCAGATGGCACGTTGCCTAGGCCGCGAAAATTTGGGCATTCGACGCGCTGGCTGGCGTCGGAAATCAACCAATACTTCGTAACCGCGAAAACCCAATCCATTGATCGCAGGTAGATGCAAACGCACCCGGTGCGTTTCAGAGGGAAGTGTTATGAACTCAGCCAAACTCAAACGCCATGAAAAAGAGCTGGCACGGAAATTTCGGGCCGCCTGCGTAAAGGGCGGTTCAAGGGGCTGGAATACCGCAGCACGAAACTATATTAATTCCCACGCTGCGCGTTTTGTTGCGGCCGAAGAAGCCGTAAGAACCTGCAAAAGGCGGTCTCACAAATCAGCAGAAGCAATAGCCAAGGACTTAAACGTTTGGCGCTCTTGCGATGAGGTGGCTCACGTAGGTGTCAAAATTGCGGAGGAATTGCCACCTCCTGGCCAAGGTGGCATGACCGAATACCGTGCACGGGTCGTTCTCTCCTTTGGGCCCGAAAATCAAGCGCGACAAATCCTCCTTCGCAATCTGTTCAAGGCGATGCCAGGAAAACACGCAAGCCAGATGATGTTCAACGGCGGCACTACGCGCGCGGTGCGTTTGGTTGAAGATTGTTACGTAGATGGCTACCAACATAGCATGGAAGTCGATATCTATCGGTGCTTCCAAAGTTTCGACAAACAGGGGATCAGTGCGTTCCTTCGTTTGCCCGAAAAAGTGACCGAACACGTTCTAGGTGCTTCATCACTTAATTTACGCCCTTCACTTACATGCATGAAGGATGTGCTTTACCACTCCCCTAACTTGTCGATGAGTCCCATGGAATTGTTCATGGAACTGTTCGGTGAGGATTGGGACCTTACCCAGCTGGGTTTGATTGAAGGCTCGAAAGCTTCACCCTTTGCTGCAGAGTTGTTGTTGGCACCGATTTGCGATGATTTGGCTAAGCGTGGAGCAGGCCGGGTCATCAACTATGCTGACAACTTTCTCTTGATGGCGAAGTCGAAGAGTGAGCTTACGAAACTTTACAACTTACTTCGAGAGGGTCTCCACACCCACCCCGCTGGGCCGTTACAGGTAAAGGAAACCCCCAAGAGAACGCGTCCCCAGGAATCCTTCGAATTTCTGGGCTACAAGTTCTTGCCGAACGGCGAAAGCCTTCAGTGCACCTGGGCAAAAAAATCCGAAACCAAAGCCAAGAGAATTCGACGTGAGGGACATCGGTTGCTGTCCTCAAATATGCCGAACATTCAGAAATGCGGGATATACAAGGACGTTTGCAAAAAGCACCGCGAACTGGTCGCCGCTTTTCCTATGTGGCCTGAGAACATGGAGTTCCACGAAACCAAAATGCGAGCTCTAAAGCGGCACATTGCCAGGCAGAGACTTCGCACAATACGGAATTAATGATTTGAAATGGGTCTGACTTAGAAGCACTGGGGCACTGGTTTGTCAGAAGATTTATTGGAAAAACGCAGGTGAAAAATGGGTGGACCAGGATCTGGACGTTATTCGGGGATCGTATCCCGGTCACTCAGTGATTTCCCTAAGCTCTCAATCGATCAAGTGACTAGGCTTTCAAAGCTCACCCCCGGTTGGCGCGGAGAAGTGGGCCTCTTTCCCAAAGGCTCTGTCTTGATACGTATCCACGATACAAGCCTGGAATTCGAAGCTGAAATTCGAACGACATTCGTCCGACCCTATGAAGTGAGTTTAACCTTGCCATTGATCAGAACGCCTTGCCACTTTGGTGGCCACCGAGGCGCCGTGACGTGCCTTGGATGCAGGCCAGGCCAACCTGTGTGCAATAGGCCAGCCAGAACGCTTTATATTGGCCGTCACGGCCCATTGTGCCGACGATGCATGGGAGTTCCGTACAGTTCTCAACAATACGATCCATTCGGCAACCTATTCGTCAAATTGAACAGGCTGCAACATTCCCTAGGCGGCGCACCCGGTGCGCGCGAGATACTGCCGCCAAAACCAATTGGGATGCACGAACGAAAATATTACCAGATCGCCAACGACATTTTGGAGACATGGGCATGCATACAGAAAATTCAGAAATTAAGAGAAACCCGATTGGCAGTCGCAGTTGAGAAGCTTCTGTCAAAACAGCGAAGGATAAAAGACTAGGAGACGCGCGCTTATATTCCCGTTGAGTTTGGTCATGGTAAGGCGGTTGACTCGAACCTCAATCTAGCGTCCCAGCACCTCAGTTGACGGAGGCCAATAGCAGGCTTTGGTAGGGTTGAAGATCAAAGTCCAACCTGCGGACCGAACCGCCGCTGCCGTCGCAAGAACCAATGCCTGCTGTCAGCCCGAAACGGACATGACCGGTGCAGCTGCAGAAACTGCATACTGCGAAGTGTTGGGCGGGAAGCAGACTTTCGCTGCAGTACGAAATCTTCCGGCCGCAGTGTGAAAAGCCGACTTTCGAAAGTACAAAATCTTAGATCGGTTCGGCGCTGAAGAAAGGACAGAGTAGTGAAAATCAGGAAAGTCGTTACCTAGGGCCATTCAAGTCAGCGTCTGACTTACCTTTTCTGTGTCGCCAAAAGTAAGTTGGTCTCGGACTCCGAAATTCCGTCTATTTTGCGTATCTCACCGAGTGCCGTGTCGAAACTCTCAAGGTTTTCAGCGGCTAGCTCGACAATCAGATCCCACTTTCCATTCGTCGAATGAACGCTTTGAATCGCAGTGATCTTTTGCAACTGTGCCACGATCTTGTTGGTTCTGTGCCCAGAAATTTTGATGAGCGTTATCCCTCGCACCGGATGTTTGAGGTCATCCTCTCGCAGGCGCAGGCTGAACCCGGTGATCACGCCGCTGGTTTTTAACTTTTCAAGTCGCGCGCGAACAGTCGCACGCGACACGCCAAGTGCAACTGCCAGATTAGAGAGCGGTTCCCGACTGTTACGGCGCAACTGAGCTATCAGATCCTTATCTAGATTATCCATTCCGGAGCCACTCGCCTTCATAATGATCAGTATACTTAGCAATTCGATCACTAATATCACTATTTACTGCCGTTAATAGCATCAAAAAGGGCATAGCAACGAAAAGAAGGATGGCTCGTGTGACACAATGCATACTTATTGGCGCTCCGGTTCAGGAAGGCGCAAGCCAACGCGGGAGCCGCATGGGGCCGGATGCTTTGCGGACCGCAGGTCTTGTCGAAGAACTTGCCAACCTTGGACATTCTGTTGAGGATCGCGGCGATGTAATGCCCAAGATTCGCACCCTTCCCAAACACCACAATTCGGCAATCCATCACCTAAATGAGGTCGCCGCCTGGACCGCTGAATTGTCCGAGACAGCCTATCAAGGGGCAAAGGATGGAACCCCTATCTTCATGGGCGGTGATCATAGTTTAGCGGCGGGCACCATACCGGGCATTGCGCGTGCCGCAGCCGACGCGGGCAAACCCCTTTTTGTTCTGTGGCTTGATGCGCATCCCGATTATCATACATTGGATACGACCAAGAGCGGCAATCTGCACGGAACGCCCGTCGCCTATTTCACCGGGCAATCGGGCTTTGAGCCGCATTTTCCAAAAGTCATGAGGCCGGTTGATCCCAAAAACATCTGCATGATGGGGCTTCGCTCGGTTGATCGAGATGAAGTCAAGGCGATCCAAGCCGCTGGTATCCAGTTGAACGACATGCGTGCGCTCGACGAGTTTGGCATCGCGGCCCCGCTGCGTAGCTTTTTGGCAAGGGTACAGGAGGCGAATGGCTGGTTGCATATCAGTCTGGATGTCGACTTTCTGGATCCCTCCATCGCGCCAGCCGTGGGAACGACAGTGCCCGGCGGCGCAACCTTTCGCGAAGCTCATCTGATCATGGAAATGGTCGAGGAAGCAGGGCTGTTGCGCTCGTTGGATATTGTCGAGCTTAACCCGTTTCTCGATGAGCGTGGCCGCACTGCGAGGCTGTTGGTGGATCTGACGGCAAGCTTGTTTGGACGCCGTGTGCTGGACCGGATGACAGGTAACTATCCATGATCGACTTCTAGCCGCGTTTTGGTCCGCCTTCCACATCGCTGCCACCCTTCGCCTACTCTCCTTTTGACCCTTCGTTAGAATTGGCCGCCTCACATGAAAAACAATCTCAACCTCGTGCCATTTGTCAGCGTCGAAAACATGATGCGTCTTGTCCTGGAAATTGGTGTCGAGACAGCTCTCGAAGAGATATCTAGCTATATCGAGGCTGATTTCTGTCGCTGGCCTCTGTTCGACAAGACCCCGCGCGTGGCCTCGCATTCATACGACGGGGTTATCGAGTTGATGCCGACCTCCGACGGGATTGATTACGGCTTCAAATATGTGAATGGCCACCCAAAAAACATGAAAGACGGGTTGCAGACTGTCACCGCGTTTGGGTTGCTCGCTTCAGTTGATACAGGCTATCCAGTGCTGCTATCAGAGATGACAATTTTGACTGCCCTGCGCACCGCCGCTACATCTGCTTTGGCTACGAAGTATCTGGCCCGCAAGGGGGCGCGCACTTTGGCGTTGATTGGAAACGGGGCCCAGTCCGAATTTCAGGCCTTGGCCATGAAACGGATCTGCGGCATCGACACGGTTCGGCTTTATGACATCGACATGGATGCCACCCGGAAATGCGCGCGGAACCTAGAGGACACTGGATTGACGGTTGTTCCTTGCACCACGCCACAGATGGCGATTGAGGGTGCCGATGTTGTGACGACCTGCACCGCCGATAAGCAATATGCCACAATCCTGACCGACAACATGGTCGGTCCGGGCCTTCATATCAACGGGATCGGGGGCGATTGCCCTGGCAAAACGGAAATCCACCGCGACATTCTTTTGCGCTCGGACATCTTTGTGGAATACCCGCCCCAAACCCGGATCGAGGGCGACATCCAGCAACTCGACGACACCCACGCGGTCAAAGAACTGTGGCAAGTTCTGACCGGAGAGATCGAGGGGCGCGAAAACGATCGAGCCATCACACTGTTTGATGGCGTCGGATTTGCAATAGAGGATTTCTCTGCGCTTCGGTGGCTGCGTGACGCGTTAGAACACTCCAACCAATTCGAGCAGCTTGACATGATTGCTGACCCCGACGACCCGCGCGATCTGTTTGGCATGGTCCTTCGAGAAAAAACCCGAATGGCGTAGGCTGCATTGCCCAGACGGCGCTCGGATTTGGCCGCCCGCGCGATCCGATTGATGTGGGTGCAAAGCAATGTCGCGCTGTATGCTATGGTGGCAATGCGCCTTGCGAAAGGGTCCACTTCAATCGGCTTCAGTGAACGTCCGCTATGTGAGCTGCAATCACAGCTTCGAGATGACATCGCCAATGTCAGCAATGGGCCGTCCTCAACCCATAGAGCGGAGTAGAATTGCCGGATGCTTCGCCGCCTCCGAGGTCGGCAGTGAGCCCTTCTTGCGGGGCTTTCGCAGGGCGGCGAATGCCGCAGAGCCTTTCCACTTCTATTCTATATGACCGGACCTTTGACGGAGGAGGGATTGCTTGACCACAAACACCGACATCGCGACCGTGGGATTAATAGAGGTCAAAATCGCGTAGACTGCGCGGTGTGGGACACAATAAAGGACATTCAGCCTGTCCCTCAAACCAAACCGCGCGAGAAACTTGAAAACAAACGGGCGATCTTCTCGGAAGAGCGCTTTCTTGGCGGACTATGTAGTTGCGCTAGCTGCAGCTAATTTCTGCCTGGGAAATCGCCGATACATGAGAAGACCGAAGGGTACGGCAACTGCATATGCGTAGGCAAATACCACATATTCCAAACGTCCAGCGGACCCAGCCCGCGATGGCATGGGAGCGACCGAACTTTATTTAAGAAGCGGCCCGGTCTGATCGAGATAGGCCGGATCAAATTCAGCCAGAGCCACAAGACCGTCATAGTTGTCGAATGTCACCTGACCATCGCGGAACGTGACCAGTGCGTCCTCGCGCAATTTGCGCAACACCCGGTTGACGTGGACAGCACTCAACCCGAGTGCGTCGGCAAGGTGATATTGGGTCAATGGGCAGGCATAACCCGCCTTGCTTCCCATTCCGACCAACGCCAGCCTTGCCCCAAGTTCCAAAAGGAAATGAGCCATACGGGCGTCGGCGTCACGGCGACCCAGCCCCACCAGATGCTCAACCACCATCGCCTCGTCCCGCGACACCGCCCAAAAAATAGCCGTGGCAAGGCGGGGGGTTTGTTCGAAAGCCGTCAACAGGTCGCTCACAAGAACCTCAGCGGCCTGAATTTCAACAATGGGTTCGACGCTATGATCAGAGGTTTTTAACAGGACACTGCGCAACCCAAGAAAATCCCCAGGTATCTGGAAATCGACAATCTGGCGCGACCCGTCAGGCTGGATCTTGTAGGAACAAACCCAACCAGAGGCCAGAATGTACGCGGCCTGTTCCCCCTGACCCTGCTGAATAAGGTCTCGTCCGGCTCTGAATACCCTACGGCGCTGATGCAATCGTTCCAGTACGGCAAGCTCAACTTCGGACAACGCGACGAATGCGGATAGCTTTCGCGTAAGCGGGCTGGTGTCGATTTCTGTCAAGTGGCCCCCCCCCCCGGGGATGCGAGAAAACTGGGAATAATTGCACAGGGACTGCTTTCGATCAGTCCGCAACGCCTCTGTTCCTGCAAGGATCGTGAAAACCATCCGAGTCCCGCTTGGTCCTGCAATCATATCCGCAGGAAGGAAAACCCGCAATGTCCGACCAGATAGACTATTCAGGAATGGCGGCACTCTCGATATGCGAGGCGCTTCTTCTGGCCATGAATGACAACAAGCTTCTTCCCGAGCACGAGATCGTCGGGGTTCTTCGCGACGCTGCGGCCACACATGAGAATGCCAGTGGCACAGAAAAAGAAATGGAAATCCATCAGGCCGTTGGCGGCCTGATCAACACGATCATCGCTGGCGGCAACTCGGTTCGGCGGCCATAGCCCCGTGTCCTTTGGAATTCGTCAAAATTTAGGAGAACCCGACCATGTCCAAAGGCGACCGCAAACGCGGCAACCGAGAAGCCAAAAAACCAAAAAAAGAACAGAAAAAAACTGCCGCGACTGCCGATTTTTCCAAGGGTAGAACGCCTGTAAATATTGGCGATAGCAAGAAAAAGTAACGGCGGTTTGTACAGGCTGCAAATTCTGCGCGTGGTTAAAGAATACAAATTTTTTTGTAGTTTTACAATTACTTACAGTCTGAATGGCGGCACTGTCCAAGCTTTTTGGCCAATAGCGTCCACGGCTTGGGCGCGATGGTCGAGCAATGAGCGAAGGACATTACAGGACACTAGGCCAGTTCACCGCTCAGGCAGGTGACCCGGTAGCTGCAAGAGCGGAAGGCTAATCCAATGGCCTGATCTGCCTGCACATATAAAAGGGGAACTTCCTATGCGATACACGACTAAGAAACGGCTTATTACAGGATCGGCAATCATATCAGCCGGGTTCCTGTTTGCCACGGCCAGCATGGCCCAGGAGATTACCATCGCGTTTGACGCAGGTGAACTTGGGTCTACGTCCTACAATCCCGTCACGGCTAGCAATTTAAACTCTGCCGCGTCGCTGATCTATGACCGCCTGATCGAACAGGATGCCGACCAATCCTATCACCCGCATCTGGCCACCTCGTGGGAGGAATCTGCCGACGGTATGACATGGACGTTTGCTCTGCATGAAGGGGTCACCTTCCATGATGGTAGCCCGTTCAATGCGCAATCTGTTGCCGATTGGATTCCCGATTTTGCAGGTTCCGATAATGAGTATCTGGTTGCCGCCATCGCATCCGTCGACGTCATCGATGATCTGACCGTTCGATTTAACATGGAACGACCTGAGCCAAACCTGCTTTATAACTTCGCGAGCACATTCATGGGCATTCCGGGCCCGGCTGCGTATGAGGAAATGGGCGAAGATTTCGGCGTGACCGGCGCCGTTGGTACCGGCCCGTTCATGCTTGAGTCCTTCGAGATCGGGTTGCAAACCGTCCTCGTCAGAAACGATGACTACGCCTGGGCGTCCGACTTGTCCGAGAACCAAGGCGCGGCCCATGTGCAGCAAATCACTTTCCGTGAAATCCCCGATCAATCGACTGCATTCCTAGAGCTGCAGACCGGCGGCGTTGACCTGCTATTGGGCGTCCCGACCGACTTCCTACAAATTCTGGCGGCTGAACCAAATATTCAGGTCATCCACATGCCCGGCACTGGCATCAGTTACATGCCAATCAACGTTACCGCACCGCCCTTTGATGACATCCTAGTGCGTGAAGCAACCGGGCTTGCCATCGACCAACCGGCGATTGTGGCGGCCGTCTATAATGGGGTTGGCGCACCTGCGCATAACTTCCTGATTTCGTCTCTGCCCGAGGCCGAAGTGAATGATGACCTAAATGTTTATCCCGATCTCGAGCGGGCTGGCGCCTTGCTGGATGAGGCTGGCTGGATGATGGGTGCGGACGGCGTGCGCATGAATGCCGAAGGTGAGAGTCTGTCAGTCGACCTGTTTACGGCCAACAGTACCGAATTCACCCGTTTGACCCAAGTGGTGCAGGCGCAATTGGCCGGGATCGGGATGGAGGCAACAATCACTGTCTTCGACAGTTCCACAATCCGCGATGAATATCGTCGCAACGCCCACCAACTGGCGGTTCGGGCCTATGACTGGAACAACTCGGACATCCTCGATTGGTTCTTTAGCGGCACGCGTCTTGGCTATCCCAATGTATCAATGTGGGAAGATGCAGAAGGTCAGCGCCTGAACGATAGGGCGATGACGGAAAGCGCTACATTTGATGAACGTGTGGCTAACTTCCTCGCCTATCATGAATATGTGCTCAGCCAGCATTTGTTCGTGCCGATCTACCAACCGACCAAAAATATCGCGTTCAACACGGACACTGTGATCATTCCTGATCCGGTTCGTGGCACGCGGTTCCGGTCGCAGACGGTGCTGGATATCCGCGTCGTCGAATAAGCTCTTGCGCCCTCCGGGATCATCCCCGGGGGGCGCTACTCTTTTAGGAAAGAGCCGCAATGCTGCTGCGATATACCTTTCAACGCCTGCTGATGCTTATCCCGGTCTCGATTTCGATTTCCATCGTGATTTTCATGATCGTTCACTTGCTGCCGGGCGATCCGATCGACAATCTGCTGCGAATTGGATCCTCACCGGAAGACAGGGAAGCACTGGTCGCCCGGTACGGCTTGGACCGCAGCCTTTTCGTTCAGTATTTCACTTGGATCGGGAACCTGTTTCAGGGAGATTTTGGTCAGGCCATTGTACTGCGCCGCCCAGTGATCGACCTGATTGGCCAGAACCTGCCCTATAGCCTTGTCCTTGGCGGCTTGGCCTTTGCGTTTTCGTCAATTGTGGGCATGTCGCTTGGCATCATCTCATCGGTCGTCCGCAATCCCATTATAGACCGCCTTGTGCGGGGGTTCATCCTGCTTGGCTCAACTGTTCCGGGCTTTTGGCTGGCGCTGCTGTTGATCCTGTTCTTTGCTGTCAATCTGCGCTGGTTCCCTGTTTCGGGCGCCGGCGGATGGGACAGCCTTGTGTTGCCGGTTCTGACGATCGGCTTTGGCGGCGTCGCCCTTGTGGCCCGCGTGACCCGCGTCGCCTTAATGGATGCGCGGCGTGAGGATTTTGTGATGCTGCTGCACGCGAAGGGCCTGTCACACAACACTATCCTGTTTCGCCATCTGATGCCGCACGCGCTTTTGCCGGTCGTCACCATTTTGGCCCTGCGCATCGGCTGGATATTGGGCGGCGCTGTAACAGTTGAATTTGTCTTTGGTCGCCCCGGTCTCGGGTCATTGCTGATCCGGGCGTTGGGGCAGCGCGATTACCCCGTGGTTCAGGGATGCCTGCTGATGTTGGCGCTGGCGGTTATGTTGGGAACCCTGATTGGAGACATTGCGCAAGCTGCAATGGACCCCCGCGTAAGAGAGGCCAAGACATGACCGCAACGATATCTCCTCTTGGGCGGTTTGCGCGCATAAAAAATCGGTCCCTTGGTGCCCTTTCACGGACCAGCGTCGGTCGCGCCTTTTCCTCTTGGATCGGCAAGATCGCCGGCGGGTTCATCATTCTATTGGTGCTAACCGCAATTTTCGCGCCATGGATCGCGCCGTTCGACTATGCCGCACAAGACTTGATGAATGGAAACCAGCCACCCGGTTGGCCGCATCTCTTAGGCACGGATGAGTTTGGCCGCGATGTCTTAAGTCGCGTGATCTATGGCGCGCGCACCTCGCTTTCGGTCAGCGCCACGGCAATCGCCATATCGATCACTGCGGGAATGACCCTTGGCGCCGCTGCAGGCTATTTCGGCGGACTGTTTGAGCGGGTTGTGATGACAATTGTTGACCTCACTTGGTCCTTCCCCGACATCCTGATTGCGCTGATCTTTGTGGCCATCATCGGCCCCGGTCTGACCTCAACCACCTTTGCCATTGCCATCGCCTATCTGGCGCAATTCACCCGTCTGACACGCGCGCAGATCGTGCGGCTAAAGCGCGAGACCTTCATTGAGGCCACGATAAACCTCGGCGCAAAACCACACCATATCCTGTTCCGCCACCTGCTGCCCAATGCCATCGCCCCGGTTATCGTGGTCGGTATGCTGGCCATTGGTGACGGCATCGTGCTGGAGGCAACGCTCGGCTTTTTCGGCCTTGGCGCGCAGCCCCCCACGCCAAGCTGGGGCGCGATGATGTCGAGCGGTACAGCGCAGCTGTTCCTCAGCCCGTGGGTCATTATTTTTCCGGGCGTGGTCGTGGCCGTCACGGTCATCGCGGTCAACCTCTTCGGGGATGAGCTGATCAGCGCACTGGATATCCGCGAAAGGCTGAGGGGATCATGAGCATGTTGTCCGTTCGTGATCTGGGCGTGGCGTTTGGGTCCATTCATCCGCTTTCTGGCGTCAGTTTTTCAGTGGATCGAGGCCAGACCATTGGCATTGTTGGCGAAAGCGGCTCAGGCAAAAGCCTGACGGCAATGTCGGTCATGGGTTTGTTGCCGCTGATTGGCGGCCGGATCACAGATGGGAATATTGAATTCGACGGTCAGGACTTGACCAATTTACCAGAGACCGCCTATCGCAAGCTGCGCGGCGGCCGGATCGGCCTCATCACACAGAATCCGATGACGTCGCTTGATCCGCTGAAAAAGATCGGACCGCAGGTCGATGCTGTGGCGATCCTGCATTTGGAAATGACGCCGAAAGAGGCGCGTGCACGGACCGAAGACATTCTCGAAACGCTGCGCATTCCAGAGCCAGCCCTGATCTGTGACCGCTACCCGCACCAGATGTCGGGCGGCATGAAGCAACGGATCGTTATCGCGATGGCGCTTGCCGCTGACCCCGACGTGCTGATTGCCGATGAGCCGACAACTGCGCTCGATGTCACGGTGCAGGCCCAGATCATCCGTCTGCTTGATGATCTGGTCAAAGAACGCGACTTGGCCCTTGTGCTGATTACTCATGATATGAGCGTGGTCGCCCAGACCTGCGATAAGGTTGTGGTGATGTATGCGGGTCGCGCCCTCGAATTCGGGACAGTTGAAACAATCTTTGATGCGCCGCAACACCCCTATACGCAGGCCCTGATCGGGTGCATTCCGCGCGGCGGCGACGGCACCGCAAAACTGGACGGTATCCCAGGTACAGTGCCCACGGTGATGAACTATCCCAAGGGTTGCCCGTTCCACCCGCGCTGTACCCGGGCGCAAGAGATCTGCACCACAACGCAACCAGAATTCACGTCATATGGCGACAGTGCTGCAGCGTGTCACTTTGCCGGGGTCGCGCCATGAGCAACCTTTTGGAAGTGCGCAACCTCTCGAAACAGTTCTCAGCGCCGGGCGGCCCCTTTCGCAAAGCCCGCTCTATGCATGCGGTGAACGGCGTCTCGTTTGACTTGCCCAAGGGTCGGGTGATCGGCGTGGTGGGCGAAAGCGGATGCGGAAAATCCACCCTCGCTCGGTTGATCCTGCGCCTGGTCGAGCCAAGCGGCGGCGCGGTCACGTTCGCGGGCGAAGATTTGCTGGCAAAATCCGCATCCCAAATGCGGGCCTTGCGCGCGGAAATGCAGATGGTGTTTCAGGATCCGTATTCCTCCATTGATCCTCGCTACACTGTCGCACGGGCCGTGATTGAACCCTTTGAGGTGCAGGGACGAAAACCCGACGGCTCGGCCAAGGCTGAGGTTGAAAAATTGCTTGAGATGGTGGGCCTGGATGCTGGCCTTGCCAGCAGTTTCCCCCATCAGATTTCAGGCGGCCAGAAACAACGTGTGGGCATCGCAAGGGCGCTTGCGTTGCGCCCGTCTTTGCTGGTGCTGGATGAACCAACGGCATCGCTGGACGTCTCGGTTCAGGCCCAGATCATCGGGTTACTGGAGCAGCTTCGTGATGATCTTGGGCTGACCTATCTTTTCATCAGCCATGATTTGAGTTTGGTAAAGTATTTCTGCGACGAGATTCTTGTGATGTATCTCGGCCGGGTTGTTGAAGCACTTCCTGAAACCAACGCTCCGGCGCGGCACCCCTATACCAAGACCCTGATGGACAGCACGTTTGAGCCCGATCCAAAGCTGCGCCGATTGATCGCGCCGCTGGAAGGTGAAGTGCCCAGCCCCTTTGATCTGCCGCCCGGCTGCGCCTTCGCCGAGCGGTGTGAATATGCAACTGACATCTGCCGGGTCGAAACCCCGGCACTGAACGAGACTGGCGGCCATCCGGTCGCTTGTCACAACCCTTTGTAGCAGGACATACCCATGGGATTTAAAGTTTTGAGTGCTGAAATATCTCATGAAACCAACACTTTCAATATTCGACCAACGACTGTTCAATGTTTTCAAGATCGCTATCTATTGGCAGGTAGTCAGGCGATTTCGGCCCGCGGAGACAAAAATACCGAGCTTGCGGGCCTGCTGGATACAGGTCGCGATTATGGTTGGCAGATCAGGCACACGATCAGCGCCGCCGCAGGCCCCGGAGGGCGCGTAACACAGTCAGCTTTTGATACGCTTATGGCGCCGCTATTGGCGGCGGCAACAGGCGACTGGGACGGAATCTTCTTGATCCTGCATGGGGCAATGGTGACAGAATTTTCCGAGGATGGCGAAGGCGATATCCTGCATGAACTGCGGGCCATCGTTGGCCCCGACATTCCGATTGCCGTCACACTGGATCCTCATGCCAACGTTACTTCTACAATGTGCGCCCTCGCGCAGATTCTTGTCTCGTTCACGACATATCCGCATGTCGATATTCGGGCCACCGGACGCCGCGCGGCGGAAATGCTGCAACGCGCCATGGCGGGCGACATCCACCCCCGGACCATCAGAGCCCATCGCCCGATGCTGGAGGAAGCGAATGGCGGACGCACAGATGCCGGGCCGATGATCGATCGCCATGCCATGGCCCGCGCCTATGAAACCCGCGGCGACGTTCATGCAATCAGTATAAACGCAGGCTTTCCCTGCGCAGATATCGCTGAGGTCGGGCCAACCGTCCTGATCACCTGCGAAGGAGACTCTGCCCGACATCAGGCAATTGCCGAAGAACTAGCCGAAGATATGTGGACCCGCCGGTTTGAAAAGCTGAACGTTTATTTGACAGTGACCGATGCCGCCGACTTGGCCGCCGCTTGGAACGGGGCCGCTGGTCCTTTGGTCATTGCCGATTATGCGGACAATCCAGGTTCCGGTGCCTATGGCGACAGCACGGCCCTTTTGGCAGCGCTGCTGGAGGCTGGCGTGAGAGACGCCTGCTATGGCCCCATGATCGACGCCTCAGCGGCTGCGGCCCTGCAGGATTACCCGGTTGGGTCGGTTGCCACGTTATCCCTTGGCGGAAAAACAGCGCCGGCATTTGGTGGCGGGCCATTGCACATTTCCGGCGAGATGATTTGGAAGGGTGATGGCCGGGTCGTCGGAAGTGGCCCAATTATTGGCGGGCTGGAGCGCAGCTTCGGACCGACGGCGGTGCTCCGCGTTGATGGAATCGACATTTTGATCGTCAGCACCGCGCATCAGATGCTTGATCTCAGTCAGTTCGAAACCTTTGGCATTGATCCTTCAATGGCTTCAGTCGTTGCGCTGAAATCCATGCAGCATTTTCGCTCGGCTTTCGCCCCGATAGCAGGCAAAATCATCGTTTCCGACAGCGGCGCGCTCTGTACATTGAACTATGCGGCCTTGCCCTACAAAAATGTTCCACGCCCGACATTTCCATTGTAGCGGATTTAAGATGGGCAAACACGGCATCAAAACGTGGGCAGTTTAGGTGGGCAGATTATTGCACGAAAGTGTACGCGGGCACTAGCTGATGTCTGAACAATCAATGACAAGCAATCACTTGAGCGTTTTTTGAACTCAGCGGCTCCTGTCGTTCTTGGTTTTGCCCAAAGTCTTCTAGACCGTTGGCATCACGAGGAGGCGCGAAAAGGCAAATGATGAACGGCCTAAGCGAAAAGCGGTCATTCGTGTCTAACCTAAGAACGACCGCTTCGTCCCGCACTCCGCTAGTTTGGTCAGCCCTCAGCTTCGCGCGCGCAGCGAATGTCGGCAATGCGGGCGGCTAACGCAGCAATTTGAAGGTTGGTCGAAAGTCCGGATTGGGCCGTCCTCTCGAACGGCCCTTCAGTCTAGATTTCAATAGCTTCCGCAATCGCCAAGGCATCCTCAAGTTCGACGCCCAAGTACCGGACTGTGCTGTCCATCTTGGTGTGTCCAAGGAGAAGCTGAACGGCACGAAGATTGCCCGTCTTCTTGTAAATCTGCGTCACCTTCGTCCGCCTCATCGAATGCGTGCCATATGCGCTGGCTTCTAGGCCAATTGATGTGACCCAGTCCCGGACAATGCGGGCATATTGGCGGGTGGAAATGTGAAGGCGTTCGTGAAACCGGCCTGGCCAAAGATACTCGGACCCGACCATGAGATCGTCTTCCATCCACTTTTCGACCGAAGCGCGCGTACCTTCTGATATCTCAAATCGAATGGGCTTCTGTGTTTTGCTTTGAAGCACCGATGCCCGTTCTTTGATCTGACCAGACGCCATGACATCGACAACTTTCATCCTCACTAGGTCACATCCACGCAGTTTGCTGTCGATCGCCATGTTGAACAACGCGAGGTCTCGATGGTTCTCCGCCAGTTCAAGTCTGACGCGGATCGCCCAGACGTGTTTTGGTTTCAGTGGTCGTTTCTGGCCAACGATACGTCCCTTGTTCCATGCGGGTCTTAGCGCGCGAATGGCTGGTAGGTTTGGCGTTTCCATGACTGATCCTCCGATCCGCCATGCCCTCCCAAATCGCCAACCCGACGTTGACGAGGCACTATATCACGGGATTTCTGCGCTGCCTCCGACGTCCGCAAGGAGCCCAAATCTACCGATGCTGCATGACGCATCAATGTCAGCTTTTTTTTCGTTGGGACTAATGCGAGCGGCGCTTCGCCAACCTCCCGGCCTTTTAGACCTACAACTGACGCTATCGAGGGCTGCATAGATGAACAGCCCTCGAACTCTGAATTAGAATTAGCTGCTTTCGAACCAACGCTTTATTGTGCCTATGCCCAGCCAAGCTGACGCATCGCGATCCCGTCATTCCAAATTTTTGTCATATGGCGAATTTTGCCATTGTCGAACTCCATAGAGTAGACATAGTCCGTTGCAACCGTTTTGCCGGTTGGGGGCACCGGGCCACCTTCGCCGGTCTGCGTGGCATGAAAAACCGAAACTGCGATAACTGTGCCGCGTTCTTCGTCTGCGGCAAAGCCCTTTAGTTCGTAATGTCCGTCGGGCATCGGGGTCAGAATGGCTTTGGTCCAGTTCGTGTACCCCTCCAGGGTCGATGTGTCGGCAAGTGCATCGGACTGGCAATCGAAGGACGCATCGTCGTGGCAATACTGTTTGCAGACATCCCAACCTTTTCCAGTTTCGCAGTCTTCAAAAAAAGCACGCGCTGTTGTTGCAATGGTCATGTTTCTAACTCCTTGAATTGTATTCGGGAGCGTCCCGAACTTGTGATGTGAGTCAGGTTTAGGACCGATGGAATCACGGAACATCTGCCAGGTGGCATATACAAAGCAAAAAAAATTACCTGTACCCCTGCTGAATGTGCGATTTTGGGGCCGGGATGGGGGATGACTATTGAACAAACGCACGAATTTACCGCTGGAGTTGTCGTCGCTTGTCGGGCGCGATGTGGACCTTTCTGAAATTCGCCAACTTGTTGACGCCGAGCGGTTGGTCACTCTCAACGGCCCAGGGGGTACGGGAAAAACGCGGATCGCCAAGAAGCTGGCCCTAATGCTTGTTGAGAGCTTCCAAGATGGCGTCTGGTTCGTCGACCTTTCTGGCGTCTTTCGCGACAGCGGCGTTGCCGGTGCCGTATCGCGGGTCCTGGGGTTGCTGGAAGAGGATCAGATTCCGCTGTTTGAAACGATAGCATCGCAGCTAAGCGGAAAGCGCGTTCTGCTTATTCTTGATAATTGTGAGCAAGTTCTGGCTGGATGCGCCGAGTTGGCGCAGAGCATTCTTGCCACGGCGCCCGACGTGCATGTGCTGGCAACGAGCCGGGAGCCGCTGCACATTTCAGGCGAGTTCGTTCATCACGTTCCGCCTTTGAAGGTGGACGCCGGGATCGCACTTTTCGACGAAAGGGCGCGTCAGGCCGGATCGGTTTTGCCGACAGATGAGCCCACGGCCGCGATCATTCGAGAAATTGTGTCGCGATTGGACGGGATACCGCTTGCTATAGAACTGGCGGCAGCGCGGACGTCGATGATGGCACCGGCGCAAATTCTTGACGGTCTGGACCGGCGATTTGAGTTGCTGACCAACGCACCTAGAGACGCGATGCAGCACCACAGGTCGCTTCGGGCGTCGGTGGCTTGGAGTTATGATCTGATGACCGGCGCCGAACAGTCGCTTGCCCGACGGCTGTGTGTGCTTCGCGGGTTTACGCTTGATGCCGCGCAGGTGATCGGTGCGGATGCCGACATCGGCGGTGATCCGATTCTTGATCTGGTTCAGCGACTTGTTGATATGTCGATTGTTCAGTTGGATCGATCTGGGCCGGAACCAAGATATCGCTTTCTTGAAACAGTGCGCGAGTTCTTCCTTGAAAGGTTAGACGAAGCTGGCGAGACCTCTGTCGCGCGAACAGCACATCTGACGCATTTCATCGATTTTGGCGAATTCCGTGCGCAAAGGCTGATCCTTAGAGACGGGCCTGAATTGATGGCGCAGATTCAGACGGAGTTCGACAATCTGGAGGATGCGTTAGTTTTTGCTGAAAGCCTGGATGATCCAGGCAGCCTGCTTCGCCTTCTTACAGCATTGGCCGGATACTACGAGATCTGGGGGCAGCACCAACACGGGATGCGTTGGTTTGATACGGCGCTTGCGAAAGAGGCTGCGCCAAAGGTTTTGACAGCGCGCGCACTTTGGGGGGCTTCGCATGTCTGTGCCTATGGTGGGCGCATGGATCTGGCCTTTCCGCGGGCAATGCGCGCTTTAGAGATGTCGAAGGACATTGGTGACAAATGGACCGAGTCGCGTGCATTGGACATAATCGGATTTGCACAATCGGTTTCAGACCCACCGAGCGCGTTTCAGTCTTTAAGCCGTAGCATCGAACTTGGTAGCGAAATCAACGACGATTGGGCCGAGAGTCATGCAATCAAGATGCTTACCGCAGTCTTTATGTTCTCGCATGAAATTGCTGGGGGCAGCCCCGCGATTGAGAATTTGTTGGCAGCTGCAAAGCGTCACGAGAGCCGCTATCTGACCGCCTGGGCTAATGCTTTGAAAGGATATTTCGCCCGAGACGGAGGTGATTTCGATGCAGCGGACACCGCGCTGGCGATCTCGCTCGAAAACGCTGCCTTTGTGCGCGATCCTGCGACAGGCGGGTTCGCCAAGGTCTGGTCTTCGGCCTTGAAAGCGGATCGCGGCCACGTGGAAGAAGCCCGAAGCGAAATGACAGACCTGATGCAGGCCGCGACCGTCACCGGAACCTTTTTGGCGGTGCCCGAGACGATGTTTCAGCTTGGTTTGGTTGAGGTGGCCGGCGGAAATCCGCAATCGACTGTTGATATGATCGGTGGGCACGTTGACGCGTTAAAGGGTGCCGGAATTCCCGTGTGGGCGGCACAACTGGGAATCGCTTCGGCGGCCGCGCAAATCGACCTGGGTAATTTGGACGAGGCAATGACACTTCTGGACGATGCAGCAGAGATGTCGGCGTCATTGAAGAATGCGTTTCTGAACGGTTTGATCGCCTATTTTCGCGGGCGTCTAGCACTGGCGCAAGGTGATTGGGGCGATGCAGAGGCGCGCCTGCACGAAGCGTCAGAAATCCAGCAGGACGCAGGCTTGTTGCCCGGTTTGTTGCGCACGATGGAGTGTATTTGTGAGGTTCTGATCGCTAAAGAGAAGTTCGAGGATGCAGCGCGGGTTCTGGCCTTTGTGGATCAATCCCGCGATGATATTCGGCTTGTCCGCGGTCTCGCGGAAAGTGAACGGCAAGCCTCACGAACTGACAAGTTGGACCAGGAATTGGGGACCGCTCTGGCAGTTCTCAAAGAGCAGGGTGCCAATTCAGACCTGGAAGAGATCATTGGACTCATATCACGAATGCGGGGCAAACGGGCGCGACCTTTGATGGGCTGGGAAAGCCTGACACCGACCGAGCGGCGCGTCGTAGCACTTGCAACAGAAGGTCTGTCCAACCCACAAATCGCGGAACGAATGTTCATCGCGCGTGGCACCGTGAAAGTGCATCTGTCACATATCTATGAAAAACTGGACGTGAAGTCGCGAACACAGCTTGCTGCGAAAGCGGTAGTTGAAGGTATTTCACCTTAGACTCTGTTTTCGAGTAACAACGCGTTCAGGTTCTCTGGAACGCACCAAGGTTAGTTATCGGCATGGCTGCAATCCTCACGCACCGCACCGAAAGCGGACACTCGGACAGTGATCAGGAACGACTGTTTTGTCCCGCACTCCGCTAGTTTGGTCAGCCCTCAGCTTCGCGCGCGCAGCGAATGTCGGCAATGCGGGCGGCTAACGCAGCAATTTGAAGGTTGGTCGAAAGTCCGGATTGGGCCGTCCATGCCGCGCTAAACATCTTGGATCAGGCTTATGCTGCGCCGCATCCGAGGTCAGTTGAGAGCCCATTGCGTCGGATGCTGCACATCGCACCAAGGTCTGCTTTCACGTGGCGGCCTATCCAACCTCAATAGCCACCGAACTGCTCAACCCGGATATTGGCGGCTTTCACACCCGATGTTGTGAGCATGCCCTGCATTGCAGAAACAAAATTGCCGGGACCGACGCAGTAGAAGATCGGAGACTTCGGTTCGGGCAGATGGCGGGACAGCATTGCTGCGTCTATGTACCCGGTCTCTCCCTCCCAAGTCTGGCCCTTCTCGAGATCAGTTATCGTCGAAACCATCGAGAACCCTGGATTGGCCACTTCGAGCGCTTGGAGTTCTGAAAGCATGACAGCATCTGCAGGGCTGCGGTTAGAATAAAATAGCGTTGTTTGGTTGAGATCGCCCCGATGGTCCGCATCGCGCAGCATGGACAGGAATGGCGTAATTCCGATGCCACCTGCGAGGAACACAGTTGGTTGAGATTGATTGGTATCCCGCGTGAAGTTGCCCAGCGGACCAGCGATTTGTAGCTCAGCGCTTTCAGCCATCGAACTCAATGCTTGCTTGAAGGGACTGCTGTCGCGAATGCGCGTTACAATCTGAAGATCGGCTTCATGTGGAGCGTTGGCGATTGAAAACACCCGCGCTTCGCCAGCCCCTGTGGGCGAGCCCTGTGGGATCGTCAAGCGAACAGCCTGCCCGGGCTCAAACGTGAACCCGGAAGGCTTACTCAGGCGAAGCGACAGCGTATCATTCGCAACCGTCTCACGGTCCAGAATTGAAACGGTCGCAGCGGGGCTTGTCCGACCCGTCAGTTTCAGCCCATCTCGCATGTTCAGCCCCATCAGTGTGAGGTTGAGGGCGCCCGCAATCAGTTCGACGGCCTGCAAGACGTAGAACGTCGTGTCGAACGTGCCCTCAGATGCTTTGCCTTCGAGGACGAAAGCCAACGGCAGCAGGATCAACAGCCCGGTGGCCGCGATAATCGGCATGCGTTTTTGCTTGGCGGATACGAGTTTCTCTGTCCGTCCACGCCCGAGAAACATGCCAGAGCCGCCTGCCACAGCCATGGCTGGTATCAGGATAAACATACCCATGAGAATCCAACCCTTCACGTATGCGATCGTCTCATATGTGCCAAAGAGTTCAGAGAGGACAGTGGACGTCCAGAAAAGCAGGATCATAAAGAGGCCGATCGCCCCGGCAATGGCGTGAATACGGGTTTTCATCAGGTATCCTCCTAAGGGTTTGATTGATGGCAGGTGGCAGATGCGACTTGTTGGAGGGCAACGCCATCGGGCCCGTGCATTTTGACGACGCTGGCCTTGCTAAGCGGTCTGCCGCCTCTCTCTGAGCAGGGCGAGCAGGATGGCGACGGATGCGAGGATGGAAAGGATGGTCCTTACCCAGTTCCAGAACTTCCATCGTTGGATTTCGGCGGGGACGTCCGCCGACGTGATGACACCGTCAAAGAACAACGTGTTTGCGCCCCAGAAATAGACGGGCAGCAACACCATTGTGGCTGCCGTCAGAACCAAGGCAGCCGTCCAGTACCAATCCATCCCGGTCTTTCGAAGGCTAGGTATCGTCGACAAAAGGGCCACAGCTGAAAACACAACGGCCAAGCCACCAAATGGCACCATGACAAACCCAAGGGGCAACCCGAATTCCGCAAACCAATCGATCGCGGCCGCAGGTTCCATACTGGCCCAGCTTTCGACAATCACGACAGACGTCAGGATAAGGCCAACGCTGAACCCGCTTGAACACAGCAGGGCGAGTAATTTTGAAAATCTTGCAAACATGGAGCACCTTAATTGACGATGATGTAGTGTGGGTGCAGATCAGCCTTTAATGGCGATGCACCCAAAGACCGCTGCGGCCATGCCAAATCCAATCCGGAAGTTGTGGATCATCAGCCATTGGTTCAACTTCACGGCACCCGTCGCTTCATCCATTGTTCCGCTTGAGAATGCGGTGTTTGTAGGGACAAAGAACGCGAAGGTCAGGACTGCGACGACCAAGATGCACGCCCCGCTAAAGAGCCAATACCTTAGTTCCGGCGCCCCCCACGACAGCCAGATAGACCCGACAAGCCCGACGAAGGTCGGCAGAAAGATCATCGGGATGGCCCGTGAAACAAACTGGTTGTTTGCCGCAAACCAATCGAGGAATTCTTGTGTGGGCAGGCTGCGCCAGTAACCCCCGAGGGTAACACCGATGCTGAGCATGACGCCGGCGAAACCGGCCGCACCACAGATAGTCAGAATATTGAAGATCGCTTTAATCATGAGTGATTTCCTTTGTCGTGGGGCCTAAACCACATGCGCCAGATTAGCCCGTCACCTTTGATTAAGTGGTGGTAGAGTGCAGCACCTGCATGGAGAAAGAAGAGCGCCACCATTAGCCGTGCGCCAAGACCATGAGGGACGCGGGGCAAGAACTCTGAAAAATCCGGCAAGGGTCCGGCTTCGGCCCCGAACAGGATGCCCCCTGCACCTGAGAATGCGACCGTCCCGATCCCGCTGGCTATCATGCCCAGAATGACGATGTAGAATAAGACGTGAATGGCCTTTGCAGACAGGGTCTGCCACGCTGGGTCGCCTGCAACCGGGCTCGGCTTCCGATCCACTCGCCACCACCAGAACAAGCGCAGGAGGGTGAGAAGAAGGATCACGATGCCAAGCGGCACATGGAACATCAGAATTGTTTCCTTTGCCGCGCTATCGGTCATGGATGCCGCGCGGAAACCGGACCCAAGCATTGCGAGAATAAAAATCGCACTGAGCCAGTGGATTGTAACGGCAACCGATCCGTATTGAGTGGGGGAGCTTTTCGTGGACATGACCCTGCCTCCTCTAACTTGGCCTACTCGCCGACCAGCGCTGCGCGGTAGGCGACATTAATGATGTAGCCGTACAGAAACTCGTCTCTTGTCAGGAAAGCGTCGTTGTCGATGTCCGCGCGCTGAAAATCAGATACCATCGAGTGATGATATTCGTTCTGGTCGATCTCGCCATCCGCATCGCGATCCCAGAATGAGAAGACGACTCTCTGCGCTGTCTCATAGGCACGCTGCTATCCTTCATCTTCTGCGATGAAGTTGAAACCAAAGTCCCAATCAGTGAGCTCTTTGAAGTCGACAGAACCGCTCTCGTCGTAGTCCATGGAAACAAATATGTCTTGGCCAAAACTAACGAATTCGCCCATGTCTGCTGCACCTTCCGGATTGGCTTCAATTGACCCGAAGACTAGCTCGGCCAGGTCGCGACCCGGGGTCTTTTCCTCTGATTGAGCGATTGCGCCGATAGGAAAGACCAGTAGCAGCGCGATCGTTGCAGTCAGTGACTTCATTGGATTTATCCCATCTGATTCTATTTGCATAGCAAGCTATATATAATTACATAGTCAGCTATGCAATGATAATTGTGAGATATGGAATTTGATCGCATGAACTCCGCGGGATACCTCGTGAACAACATGGCCCGCCTGCTTGTCGAAGTATTGCGGAAGCGCGTAGCTCCGCTTGGAATTGTCCCGGGGCAGTTTCCGGCTCTTCTCGCCCTTTGGGAAAAGGATGGCCTGACCCAGAAAGAGCTGTTGTCGATGCTCGATATTGAGCAGGCTACACTTGCGAATACACTGACCAGGATGGAGAGGGACGGGCTCATCATCCGCAAGGAACACCCGGCAGATGCCCGTGCGCGCACGATCCACGTGACGGAGCAAGGTTCGTCCATTCGCGATGATGCCTACCGGACAGCGATGCAAATCAACGAAGAAGTGTTGGCTGATCTTTCCGAGGAAGAGACTAAGGCGTTCTTGGGCTACATGCGCCGCGTTATTGGTCGGATCAAAGACATTGAAAGCACCTAGATAATTGGGCTGCCGTTCACGTTTCGAGGTTGAGTAGAGTATCACCGTCAACAGGTCATTCCGAATCTAGACAAGACCGGCGTAGAGTGTAGACCGCCCGCGCTCTAGATACGGCACAACCCAATCCTTGCTACGAATGGTCCGTGTTAACCCGGTCTCGACCGGCAATCGATCAATCATGCTTAAGACCGGAAGAACTGTCGCATCCACTGCCGTCGGAGCACCACCCAAAACGAAGGGGTTTGTGCCGATGATTTTTCCGAGGGCGTGCAGATCATTTTCTACCTTTTGCAATCGTTGTTCTGCAGACAAGCGCACAAAGCCGTTGCTTTTCAGTCCAGCCCTTACAGACCTTCGGGCGACACTGGCAATCAACTTGCGAATTGGGCGTGGGACTTCGGCAAAAAACAGGGGACCGATATGCGCCCAATTCTGGTCATCCAGCCAACGGTCATGAATGAGCGCGATACGTATGGTTTCTTCGACCATCTTGATGACGGAATGTCCAATCGCCTTTTGCTCCTCCGTGCAGCTAGGAAAGAGATCTGCCCCCTGTTTGGTCAGCCAGTCCTGAATGAACTCGCTATCGGGGATAATATCCCCCGCTGTCTGCAGAACCGGCAACCGGCCGTGTGGCATTGAGGAGGGGTTAGCGATGTCCTCGCGCCGCCATTTTAGACCGGACATCTGCAAGAGGATCATGGCTTTTGCGCAAAACGGGCTGTGGCTTGGTTCTCCGAGGCCTGGAGGAAATGTAATCAGAGTGAGCATCAATGGTCCTTTCTTCCGTCGCCCATCGTGATAGCCTCGGATAATGACAAAAACTGTCATGAGGGCGCAAATATGAGCCGAATTTTTAGATTGCATCAAGTGTTGCAGGCGATCCGAAACGAGGCGCAGCCCGTGACGGCGGAACACCTCGCCACCGTGATGGGAGTGTCAGCGCGCACCATTCATCGCGACGTTGCAACCTTGCGTGAACTGGGGGCGGGCATCGACGGGGCCGCTGGTTTTGGGTTTACGCTTGCCGATGATGTGTCTGTGCCACCGTTGTCATTCGGGCACGACGAATTAGAGGCACTGGTCTTGGGGTTGCGCGAGGTTGAGGAGATCGGCGATGTGGTTCTATCTGCTGCGGCCAAGCAGGCCCTTGCCAAGCTCAAGGCCCGCTTGCCCGAAGAACAGACCAAAAGGCTGCAGCACGCCGTGCTGACGGCCAAGCGTCTTAGGCCGCGTCCAGATATAGCCGTCGATGTTGCCGCGTTGCGTAAAGCAACCTGGGATGAGATGGAAATCTCCTTCCGTTATACAGACGCGAAGGGCACGTCTTCGACGCGGTCGGTTCGTCCATTGTCCATTGCGTATCTCGAACACAACACCTGTCTCGTTTCGTGGTGCCTGCTCCGAAAAGATACACGCATTTTCCGACTAGACCGGATGGCAGATTTGGAGGTTACGTCCGCAAGTTTTCGCCCGCAGCGAGTCGCACTTTTGCGAAGCGCGCTTGCGCAAATCCGGGCGAAATCTGCGCATGAGAATGATCAGTCGCGCGGGTCAGATGCGGGCTGATCCATAGCAACTGTTATTGCCAAAAGGCGCTACTTTAGTCGTGACAACAACTCTCTTTTGGCAACAACTCGCTCGATCGCAGCGAAAGTCCGTTTTGACGGGCCGCAACGCAGCATGTTGGTGGAGTAGTGAAGGTCCGGTAAGGGCCGCTCATGTAAGCGGCCCAGAGATGTTATATTTCAATGGCTTCAGCAATAGCCAAGGCGTCCTCAAGTTCAAC
>CANMJH010000003.1 GCA_947498125.1 uncultured Nioella sp.
AATCTTTAAGCCTCGCCCCCCTCCCTCCCGTCCCAAGCGAGGCTTAACCCAAGTTGCGGTGTGAAAGCCGGCCCCCACGCAGAGATATCTGCAAAAGGGGGCCGGCTTTTTTCGTGGGGGATGCCGCTCAGCCTTCCAAAAACTTCCGCGCCTCATTCGCCGTTTCAAAGATATGAGGTGCGTGTTCGCGGGCGAAGGCCTTGCCGAGCTTCATGCGCATGAACGCGGATGACGAATACCGGGTGACAGTTTCATAAAACTGGTCATCCAGCGCATTCACCATCGCAGTATAGCTGTCTTCAATGTCTTCATCGATCCGGGCGCCGTCGTAATTGGCGATTGCGTGCACCTGATGATCCAAGGGAGCACAAAGGGCAGTGACCCGCGCTTTAATCCGGGCCACCTCGTCTTTGCTACGAATGCGCAGTTTTTCGAAATTGATGAACAGAACCTCTTCGGCGTCGTCCAGCGCGATCCGGTCTTCCAGATCGAGATGGAGGAGGTCGGTTTTCAAGTCCATCGGCTCAGGCGCAAAAATGCGCGGATCCATGTCGGTTAGCTCACCCATATCGGGCCGGAAGCCCATTTGATTCAGAATGTCGCGCTCGACATCCACGCCGGGGGCAACCTCGATCAGCCGCAAGCCATTTGGGCCGAGGTCAAAGACCGCGCGCTCCGTGATGTAGAGCACGGGTTTATGCGCCTCGGCCGCGCCTTTGCCAGAAAACGTGACTTGCTGGACAGCTTCCAGAAATTTTTTGGCGCGCCCTTCTTTGGTGATAACCAGCTGTCCTTCGGGCAAATCTATGGTCAGCCCGCCTGCGGTGAATGTGCCGGTAAAGACGACGCGGCGGGCATTTTGGCTGATATTGATGAAGCCACCGGCACCCGCGAGCCGGGGACCAAACCGCGAAACATTGACGTTGCCGGTCGCATCGGCCTCGGCCATGCCTAGAACGGCAAGATCCAGCCCCCCGCCATCGTAGAAGTCGAACTGATTGTTTTGAGGGATGATCGCATCTGTGTTGGTCGCAGCGCCGAAATCAAGGCCCGAGGCAGGCTGGCCACCAATCACTCCCGGTTCTGCGGTCAAGGTGACATGAGACAAAAGACCCTCTTCCGCCGCAACGGCGGCAACGCCTTCGGGCATGCCAATACCTAAATTTACCACGCCATTGACGGGCAGCTCAAACGAGGCGCGGCGGGCGATGATTTTGCGAGCGTCTAGCGGCATTTCCTTGGCGGCCCCTTCGGGCGCTTTGTATTGCCCGGCAAACAGATGGGAATAGGGGGTGGCGTAAGTTTGGGCGTGGTTCTCGGGCTCGGCAACCACAACGGCATCAACCAAAGCTGCGGGCAGGGCGACCTCGCGCGGGTTCAGCGTGCCGCGCGCGGCGATCCGTTCGACTTGGACAATCACAACGCCGCCGGAGTTTCGCACCGCCATAGCTTGGGCAAGATTGTCGATCACCAAAGCCTCGCGCTCCATCGTGACATTCCCGCCGGGGTCAGCGGTCGTGCCACGAAGGAAGGCGACGTTGAGAGGCATGGCCTTGTAGAAAAGTTTCTCTTGTCCGAGAATTTCGATCACGTGAACCAGATCTTCGGCGGTTATGTCGTTGATTTTACCGCCCTCAAGACGTGGGTCCACAAAAGTTCCCAGCCCAACATGGGTCAACGTACCGGGCTTGCCTGCAGCAATGTCTCGGTAAAGGTGGCTGATGACGCCTTGGGGAAGATTATAAGCCTCAATCTTGCCCGCAACGGCCAGCTTGGCAATCTCGGGGATCAGGCCCCAATGCCCGCCAATGACCCGTTTCAATAGCCCATCATGGCCCAGCCGGTTAAGCCCTCGGGATTTGCCATCCCCCTGACCTGCCGCGAAGAACAACGTAAGATCGCGCGGGGTGCCGCTGTCTTCAAATCGGTTTCCCAAGGCCAGAAGCAATTCGTCAGGAACGCCAATACCAACAAATCCAGATGTGGTGATGGTGTCGCCGGAATTGACCAAACGTGCGGCATCTGCCGCGCTGATTATCTTGTCTTTCATTCCTCTGCCCCCCTGACCAAAACAATCACAGGATGATAGGCGCGCTTACGTTGGGGTCAATCGCCGTTGGGGCGCGTAAGAATAAAAAGCGCAGCGCCGCCCATGGCAATCGCTTGGATCATGATGATCATAGGTGACAGACTGGCGACGATGCTGACAGTAAGAACAAGGCCCATCGTAAAGCACGCCATGAATTTATGGCGGGGGCGGATTGCGCCCTGTTCGGACCAATCGCGCAAGGGGCCACCAAACGTCTGATGTTCCATCAACCATGTTCTGAGGCGAGGGGATCCTTTCCCAAAGCAAAATGCCGCCAAAATAAGAAGAGGTGTTGTGGGCAGGACTGGCAAAACAATGCCAATCACACCAAGCCCAAGCGCAATGCCGCCAGCAGCGGTCCAAGCCATTCGGCTTAGTTTATGGGAAGACGGGCGCGCGTTCATGCCCGTCCAATAGAGCCGCGGGAAGTGTGAGTAAATGCTAGCCTTTGCGCTAATTTTGTGTGGGCGCGTCTCGCCAAGTGCCCAAAGGAAGCCCGTCCAGACTGTAACGCCCGATGGAGGCGCGAATGAGACGCAAGGTCGGTAGGCCGACGGCGGCGGTCATTCGGCGGACCTGACGGTTTTTGCCTTCAGTGATTGTCAGTTCGATCCAAGCATCCGGCACGGATTTTCGGTACCGAACTGGCGGCGTTCTTGGCCATAGACCCGGCGGCTCTTCTATGGCGCGCGCGCGGGCAGGGCGGGTCCGCCCGTCTTTCAATGTCACACCGGTTTCCAGTGCTTTTAGTTGCTCGGGGGTTGGCGTGCCTTCAACTTGCGCCCAATACGTCTTGGGTGTTTTCGCGCGGGGATGAGAAATGCGCGCCTGCAGGCGACCATCATCGGTCAACAGCATCAACCCTTCACTGTCGCGGTCAAGTCGTCCGGCAGGGTAAACGCCGGGTACGTCGATGTAATCTGACAATGTCGCCCGTGGACCATCGGCATTCCCTTTATCGGTAAATTGCGACAGCACATCGAATGGTTTGTTGAAAAGAATTAGCCGGGCCATGAATTTTCCTGTCCTAATCTTTTGTTATCAGCAAGAAGATTATTGAAGGGGCAAAGGCTGCCAGAAGTACGAGGCTTAGTGTTCGAAATAATCCGAATGTGTTTCGCGAATAGATTTGATTGTCCCATCCAAGCGGCTGAGATGCAGACGTGCAATATCCATCGCCTCGGTCGCTTTGCCCGCGGAAATGTTCTCAACAATCTTGCGGTGATCTTCTAAAAGAACGTACATCCGGTCCGTACGTGACAGGCTAAGAACGCAGAGCCGGTCGACAATGGCCTTTTTCTCGGCAATCACGTCGAACGCATAATCGGCTTCGGCGACATGACACAGCAGCTTGTGGAATTCATAATCAAGCTGGTGGAAGGCATCGCCATCCTGTTTTGTTACCGCGTCTTCTTGTGCAGCAAGATGATCTTCGAGCATTCCTTGTTTTGAGCTGTCCCAAGCCTCAACGGCCATATGGACGACCTCAAGTTCAACGGCGGCGCGAACAAAACGGGCAGTATGGATCACCTGATCAGAGAAGCGTTTCACTTCCGTCGCGCGTTGGGGACGGATTTGCAAAAGTTCCATATTCCCAAGGCGAGAAAACGCATCGCGGACGGGCTGGCGAGAAACATTGAAACGGCTGGCAATTTCAGCTTCCGAGATCTTGGCACCAGGCAATAATCGGAGAGAGACGATCTCTTCGTAAAGATAGTCAAATACCACATCAGCGCTGGTGCGCCGATCCGTCAATTGGGTATGTTGATCCATCGCTCTCGTCTCCTCTTAGATATGTTGGTTACTCGAACCTTTCGTTACATTCCAGTCCTGTGATTGTTTTCTGTCCGTCCGGCGTGACCTTATGGTCTGTCAAAAAGGTTTGAAGGGTCTATACGCGCGGTTTTTAGGCAAAAAGGACCGGCAAAGGGTGGTGGGCTGTTTCACCATCGCGGGACCTTTCGTACAAAATCTGGCCGATATTTCAACATTTCATCTGTGTCGTCCCGGTCGCGAACCATGGCGCGCTTATAAAGGTCGTGTTGCTCGGCAAGGGCATCATAATCCAGCTCAACACCAAGGCCCGGCCCTTCGGGAACGCGCAAGGCGCCGTCTTTGAACGTCAAGCGTCCGCCCTTGATGATCTCTTTGTCATACCAAGGGTAGTGGGTGTCACAATCAAACGTCAGGTTTGGTGTGGCCGCAGCCACGTGGCACATGGCGGCCAGACTGATCCCCAAATGAGAATTCGAGTGCATCCCCACGCCCAGATCGGCGGCCCTGCACAATTGGCCCAAATGAATCGCGCCCGTGGCACCGCGCCAATAATGATGGTCAGAAAGGATGATCTGTACGGCATCCTTGCGGATCGCTTCGATCGCATGCTCAAACTCCACGACAACCAAGTTGGTCGCCAGCGGCACATCGATAAGCGCGGACAGTTCGGCCATTGCGTCCATGCCTTTGACCGGGTCTTCCAGATATTCCAAGACGCCGTCTAATGCATCCACAACCTGTTTAGCCGTTGGAACCGTCCACGCGCCCATTGGATCAATTCGCAAGGCGTGATCTGGAAAGGCCTCGCGCAGTTTGCGCATGGTTTCAATCTCAAGGTCAGGCTCCAGAACGCCGCCTTTTACCTTCAGAGATTTGAACCCGTATTCTTCTATAAACCCTCGCGCCTCTTCGACCAGGGCGTCAGGCGTCATGACCTCACCCAGAATGTCAGGGCCGAACGTGAAATCTTGTTTGGCAAATTTAAAGAAGAGGTAGCCCCCAAAAGGGATCGATTTGCGAACAGCACCGCCGAGGATGTCGTAAAGGGGGCGGCTGACTTCTTTGCCGCGCAGGTCCAGCATCGCAATTTCGAAGGCCGAATACACGACATCGACCACTTTGTGATCGGCAAGTGCGGTTGGGGCGTTAATACCGCCGCCCTCGGGCAGGGCCGATTCGATGCGGGCCCGCAGGTCATGCAGGTTGTAGGGATCAAGCCCAATCAACGTCGGGGCGACCCGTTCAAGACCTGTAAGAGTCCGCTTTGCACCATAGGTTTCGCCAAGGCCGATTAGGCCGGAATCAGTCTCGACTTCGATGATCGCGCGTAGAAATACTGTTTGGTGGACCCCTTTAAGGTTCACGAGCGGTACATCTGGAATCGCAATGGGTGTGACCCTTACGTCCTTAATTTTCATCGATTTTTCCTCCCTTTAACGGAAGCAGTTTCTCTTTGGAAACATTTCCCGTTGCGTATTCTTAGATACTAGTATACCAGTTTTGGCAAGAAGTTTAGCTTTGGGCCAAATGGCCGTCCGCAAACGCGCTGGAGGAAAGTGCCAAGCGGTTATCAAAGCATAGCAGCGAAATAGCGAAGGGGGGAACCATGCCAGGTGTCCGACTAAGAAATATCGTCAAACGATATGGAGCGGCGCAAGTCGTTCATGGAATTGATCTGGACGTGGCGGAGAAAGAATTCGTCGTCTTGGTTGGTCCTTCGGGCTGCGGTAAATCCACTACGCTGCGTATGATCGCCGGTCTGGAAGAAATTTCTGACGGGCTTCTGGAAATTGACGATCGTCAGGTAAATCGTGTCGCTCCAAAAGACCGCGATGTGGCGATGGTTTTCCAAAACTACGCGCTTTATCCTCATTTGAACGTTGCCGAGAACATCGCCTTTGGTCTGCGCATCCGCAAAGAACCCAAAGAAAAAATCGCGGCAGCCGTTGAGGAAGTCGCAGGTATTTTGGGTCTTACCGAATACCTCGAACGCAAGCCTGCTGACCTTTCCGGTGGCCAGCGCCAGCGTGTTGCTATGGGCCGTGCCATCGTGCGGGACCCAAAAGTATTCCTGTTCGACGAACCACTGTCGAACCTAGATGCCAAACTTCGGACCCAGATGCGCGCTGAGATTAAGCGCCTGCACCGTCGTCTTGGCGTGACCTCAGTTTATGTGACCCACGACCAGGTTGAAGCGATGACGCTTGCCGACCGGATCGTGGTGATGAGCGACGGGCGGATCGAACAGATCGGTACGCCTATGGATTTGTTCCTGAACCCGGCAAACACCTTCGTGGCCAGTTTCATCGGCTCTCCCCCGATGAATCAGATCTCCGCAATCATCCGCAGTGGCGATTCCGGTCCGGTGGCAGAGTTCGGGGGACAAAGTCTGCCATTGGCGCCGTTAAAAGACCTGGTTGGCGCCGATGGCAGACATGTAATTCTTGGCCTACGTCCTGAGTTCGTCGATGTGACGCACAAGGGCGAAGACGCGCAAGTTTCAGTCGACATCGACCTTGTTGAGACGCTTGGCTCCGAAGCATTGGTCCACGCGTCGCTGAACGGCGACCCTTTTGTCATCAAAACTGAAACCGGCACTGACGTTACCCTTCTGGACAAGATCAACGGGTTCAACATCGATCCCGCGAAGATCAAAGTCTTTGATGGCGAGACTGGCGTTGTTCTGCCCGGGCAGGAGCTGAAATAATGGCAGAGCTCGACCGCACAGCAGAGGCCGAGCCGGCCACCTACACAATTAACCAGCCCACCCGCATGGAGCGGATTATCGATCACCTTAAGGCCGATTGGCAGATTTATCTGTTGCTTGCGCCGACCGTGATTTGGATGCTCCTGTTTCTCTACAAACCTATGTACGGGCTGCAAATCGCGTTTAAAGACTATTCGGTTTTTCGCGGCATTGCGGCCAGCCCTTGGGTCGGTTTCGAACATTTCGAAACGCTCTTTACGAATGACCAGTTCATTCGAGCCATCCGAAATACTGTCACAATCAGTGCCCTGGGTCTATTTTTTGGGTTTCCCGTACCGATCCTTCTGGCGCTTATGTTCAATGAAGTGCTGAGCCAGACCTACAAGAAAGTCACGCAGACCATCGTCTATCTGCCTCACTTTATCTCTTCGGTAATTATTGCAGGTATTGTCATCACGGCCTTCTCGCCCTCGGCGGGTATCGTGAACTCTCTGCTCAATTGGTTGGGGCTAGACTCAATCTACTTCCTGACAAGGCCGGAGTGGTTCAGGCCAATCTTTATCGGGACGGGTATCTGGCAAGAGGCGGGCTTCTCATCAATTGTTTACCTTGCTGCGATCTCGGGTGTGTCACCCACGCTTTATGAGAGTGCCGTAGTTGATGGGGCATCCCGCTGGCAGATGATGTGGAAAATTACGCTTCCGTCGATTTTGCCAACCATCATCATCATGCTGATCATCCGGATCGGGAACATCCTTGAGGTTAGCTTCGAGATGATCATCCTGCTCTATCAGCCAGCGACCTATGAAACTGCCGATGTCGTGAACACGTTCATCTACCGGCAGGGTCTGCAGGGCGGTCAGTATGACCTCGCCGCTGCCGCGGGTCTGTTCAACGCGGTCGTCGCCTTCATCCTCGTGATGAGTGCCAACTCAATCTCGAAGCGCTTCTCGCGCACATCACTGTGGTAAGGGGGAGATAGATCATGGCTACCAATATGAATCTATACTCGCGTGGCGACAAAATATTCGTCATCATCAATATGATCCTGATCGGGATGTTTGCGATCTCGGCGCTGTACCCTTTCATCTATATCACGTCGTTGTCGCTAAGCTCTGGCTTCGAGGCGCGGGCAGGTAACGTCATTCTGACGCCAGTTAGTTTCACTCTCGAAGCCTATTCGCGCGTTTTGGCCGAGCCCATGTTCTGGATCAGCTACGGCAACACGTTTTTCTATACGATCTTCGGGACCATCGCGAGCCTGCTGTTCATCATTCCCGGCGCCTACGCCTTGTCGCGCAAGCGGCTGTTCGGTCGCCGCTTTTGGAACCTGATGGTTGCGTTTACCATGTGGTTTAACGCGGGCCTTATCCCCTTCTTCCTGAACATGCGGGATTTGGGACTATTGGACAGCTATTTCGGGATCATCATCGGTTTTGCCGTCAACGGCTTCAACCTGATCTTGTTGCGTAACTTCTTTGAAGCCATTCCAGAAAGCTTTGAAGAAGCAGCGAAGATGGATGGCGCAAATGAGTTCCAGATCCTTTGGAAAGTGTTTGTTCCATTGTCAAAACCGGCCATTGCCACAGTTTCCCTTTTCTGCGTGGTGTCACGCTGGAACGGCTTCTTCTGGGCGATGGTCTTGTTGCAGGACGAAGATAAGATCCCACTACAGGTCTATCTGCGTCACGTAATCCTAGAACTTTCGGATGACGAGGAATTTGCCAGCTCGCTACTGGACTCGGCTTACTCCTTCGAGACGGTCAGCGCGGCGATTATCGTCTGCTCGATCATTCCGATCCTGATTATCTACCCATTCCTCCAACGGTATTTCACTCAAGGGATCCTGTTGGGCGGTGTCAAAGAATAAAACGAATTCGCAACCTAGGGAGGACATTATGCGAAACCTTAAACTCTCACTTACGGCGGCCGTACTTGGCTCGACGGCGATGATGAGCCCGGCATTTGCCGACGGTCATCTGACGATCGTGGACGAGCCACTGGAGCTGACGATCCACATGCACTGGCCACGTAGCCAGGGTTACCAAGAAGACTATCCAGTCGAGCTTGCTGCACGTGAGATGACCGGTATTCATCTGATCGATCAGACGGCGGGTGCAAACTCGACCGACTCTGGCGAAGCGATGAACCTGCTTCTCGCTCAAGGCAACTTGCCTGACATCGTTGGTGGTCACCTGATCCGTCAGCCCGTCAACGAGTATGGCCCCCAAGGCGCGTTCCTGCCGCTGAACGATCTGATTGCAGAGCATGCGCCAAACATTCAGGCCTATTTCGATGATCACCCAGAAGTGTTCAACTCGATGCAGGCCTATGATGGCAACATCTATTATATCCCGTATCTGCCCGACGGTCTTTTCGGTCGTGCTTGGTTCATCCGTCAGGACTGGCTGGATGCACTTGGTCTTGAGCAGCCACAAAACGTAGATGAACTCTATGAAACCCTTGTCGCGTTCCGCGATCAGGATCCAAACGGCAACGGCGTAGCGGACGAAGTCCCATTCTTTAGCCGTGCTTGGGAAGAAGCCATTCGTCTTGTGACCCTTTGGGGCGCACGTACTTCGGGTTCTGACACCTATCACGACTTCTATGTCAACGCAGACGGCATGGTTACCCATGGCTACAGCGAAGTCGCATATCGTGACGGTCTTTCCAATGTTGCCAACTGGTACGCAGAAGGCCTGATTGACGCAGAGATCTTTACTCGTGGTTCGTCCTCGCGTGAATTCCTGTTGTCGGAAAACCTTGGTGGTGTAACCCACGATTGGTTCGCGTCGACCTCTGGTTATAACGCTGCCTTGGCTGATGAAATCCCCGGATTCAACTTCATTCCGTTCTTGCCACCTGAAGACATCAATGGCGTTCGTTTTGAAGAGCACCGCCGCATTCCGGTGAAACCAGATGGCTGGGCGATCAGCTTCTCGAACGAGCATCCGATCGAAACGATCCGGTATTTCGACTTCTGGTTCACCGAAGAAGGTCGTCTGATGTCGAACTTCGGCGTTGAAGGCGACACTTGGAACATGATCGACGGCGAACCTGTGTTCACCGACGAAGTTCTGGACAGCGACCGTGCTGTGAACAGCCAGATGTATGAAGTTGGTGCGCAGATCCAGCGTGGCTACTGGCAGGACTACCGCTATGAGTGGCAGTGGACCGCAGAAGCAGCCCGTGAAGGCATCGAACTTTACATGGCGAACGACCTGCTGCTGCCAATTTTCCTTGGCGTTGCATTCACCGAAGACGAGCAAGCCGTTTATGACCGCTACTGGCCGTCGATCCGGACCTACATGCTGGAGCGTCAGCAAGCTTGGGTTCTGGGCACCGGTGATGTCGTAGAAGACTGGGACGATTATGCGGAAACCCTGGATGACATGGGTCTGCAAGATGTTCTGGGCGTTATGAACCAAGCCTATGCACGTCAGTATGGCGGTTAAGCCAAACTGAGACGACAATTTTGGGCGCGGCAGTTCTTGCCGCGCCCATTTTCCCCCTCTTACGACCGCCAAGGACGAATTGACCCATGCCATCGGCTGCTGCGACGAAAAACAAATTGCAAACCCTCGACGAGCCGCGCGCCGGGCATATCAACATCAAGTATTCGCCTGATGGCGACGATGTTGCCGAAAACCCACCGCGTTTCACTTGGTTGCCCGTCATTGAGACCGAAGCGGTCTATGCCGTACGTTTCTCAACTGATCCCGAGTTCTCTGACGCGACCACAGTCCTCTATACTGAGATTCCGCTGAATTTCTTCACCCCCGATGCGCCACTTGCGCCTGGTGAATACTATTGGTCCTATGCCGTTTGGTCGGCAGAAGACAAAGCGCCCAAGACCAATTGGAGCAAGACTCGCAGCTTTACCGTTGCGGATGATTTGCCAATGTCGGCGCTCGTGTCCCGCAAGGATCGCTACAAAAACGCAACGCTGGAACATCCCCGTCTGTGGATGACGCCGGACCGCCTTGTTGATTTCAAGGCCGCCGTTAAGGCTGATCCGGATCATTGCAAATGGTCAAATTTCTACGAGAAATCTGTCCTGCCTTGGATGGATCGCGACGTGATGAAAGAGCCTGCCGGCTACCCAAATCACCAACGCACAGCGCCGATTTGGCGCCAGACCTATATCGATCTGCAAGAACACTGGTATGCCATCCGCCACTTGGCAATTGGCGGGTATGTCACTGAAAACCAAGAGATGCTGGACCGGGCCAAAGAATGGCTGCTTGAGGCCGCGTCTTGGGATCCGATGGGCGTCACATCGCGGGCATACACCGATGAATGGGCCTACCGCGTCACCAATGGTCTGTCTTGGGGCTATGACTGGCTTTATAATGAGCTGACTGAAGATGAGCGCGCCACCGTTCGTGCCGCGTTGATGGAGCGGACCCGCGACATCGCCGATCACGCGATCAAACACGCCAATATCCACCTCTTCCCCTATGACAGCCACGCCGTTCGTTCGGTCTCGCTGACATTGGTTCCGGCATGTATCGCGCTGATGACCGGAGAAGAGGATGACGAAGCCCGGGAGTGGCTGGATTACTGCATCGAGTTCCTCTTTACCGTCTACACGCCGTGGGGCGATTCTGATGGTGGTTGGGCTGAAGGCACACATTACTGGATGATGGGCATCGCCTATCTGATTGATGCGGCAAACCGGCTTAAATCCTACTTGGATATCGACATCTACCAGCGGCCATTTTTCCAGAATACCGGGGATTTCCCGCTGTTTTGCAAAGCACCAAATACGCGTCGCGCCACCTTTGGCGATGACAGCACGCAAGGTGATCTGGTTTGCATCAAGACCGGGCTAAATATGCGCCAGTTTGGTGGCGCTACTGGCAATGGCGAATACCAGTGGTATTGCGAAGAGAATTTGCGCCTAAACCCCGGCACCGAGATGGAATTCTACAACTGGGGCTGGTGGGACACGAATTTTGACGAGCTGACCTTCCTGACGGATTTCCCAACGGTTGAAGCGACCCCGCCCAAAGGCGGCATGCGCCACTTTAAAGGCATCGGCTGGGTCGGTATTCAGCATGAAATGGCGAACCCGGATGAGCATATTCAGTTCGTAATGAAGTCATCGCAATTCGGCTCGATCAGCCACAGCCATGGCGACCAAAACGCCTTCTGTCTGGCTGCGTTTGGCGAAGATCTGGCGGTGCAATCTGGCTATTACGTGGCGTTTAACAGCACCATGCACCAGAACTGGCGCAAACAGACGGTTTCTAAGAATGCGATCCTGATCAACGGTAAGGGACAATATGCCGGCCGCGATAAATCGCTGCAAAAGAAAGCGGTTGGTAACGTCCTTGTCGCAGAAGAGCGCGAGGATCATATCTATATCAAAGGCGACGCGACCGAGGCGTATAAGGTCGTCACGCCTGAGGTCACAAATGTGACGCGCGAATACTATTTCGTGAACAACAAATACTTCGTGATCGCAGATAGCATTGATGCGTCAGAGCCGGTTGATATCGAATGGCGCTTGCATGCCAACAACCCCTTTGATCTGGGTGAGACATCGTTCCGTAATACCGGCGAAAAAGCTGGGTTCTACGGGCAGGTGATATGGTCTGAATCTGGCTCGCCCAGCATGAGCCAAACAACCGGATATCCCGGCGTCGACCCTGAAGAACTTGCGGGCCGCCCGGAAGGCACGTTCTTGAGCGCCAATTTCCCAAAGGCCACACGCCACCGCATCGTGACCCTATTGGTCCCTTACCCCAAAGCCGAACCGCGGCGGATTTTCCACTTCCTGGATGATCAAGGGTATGATTGCGACCTCTACTTTACCGATGCAGATGAGAACACGTTTAAGCTGGTGGTCAAAAAATTGGCCTCGACCAACATCTGAGTTTTTGACGAAATACACGAAGACAAAGGACAAATTATGGATCTTACGGGGAAAGTCGCCATCGTTACCGGTGGTGGACGCGACATCGGAAGCGCAACTGCCTTACGTCTTGCGAAAGAAGGCGCGGCAGTCGCGATCAACTATTTTTCCTCAAGCACAGGCGCGGACGAAACCGTTGCTGCAATCAAAGCCGCTGGCGGGAAAGCCTTTGCGATGCAGGGCGATTTGACCAAGCAGGAAGATTGTGAAGCGCTGGCAAATAAGACAGCGGAAGAGTTTGGCGAGATCAGCATTCTGGTTAACAATTCCGGTGGTCTTGTGGGGCGGACGACGATTGCGGATTGCTCGCTTGAGCATTGGAACACGATCATGACGCTGAACCTGACCAGCACGTTCCTGATGATCAAGTCCTGCCTGCCTCATATGAAAGAAGGCGCTATCGTCAATATCTCAAGCCAAGCTGCCCGCGATGGCGGTGGTGCGGGGTCGGTTCCTTATGCAACGTCGAAGGGCGCGGTCATGACACTGACGCGCGGTTTGGCCAAAGAGCTGGGCCCGAATATTCGCGTGAATTGCGTTTGCCCCGGCATGACCGACACGGATTTCCACAACATCTTTACCAAGGATGAGGCGCGCCGCGGCTTTGAAGCGGCTGCACCTGTGAAACGTCAGGGCCGTCCAGACGAGATTGCCGCACTGATCACCTTCCTCGCGGCGGGCGACGATTCCGGTTTCATGACCGGCACAAATATCGACATCAACGGCGGTATGGTCTTCTCATAAGGCCCGCCCAAGGCGTCATAAGATTTGAGCGGGGCAAACCGGATGTCCCGTCTCACAATAACAGAAATTGGAATTTCGATTCCGACCAACACAGCGCTGAATTCAGCATCGGAGTGAAAAATGAACAAACCAGTTATCGGTTTTATCGGCTTGGGCCTTATGGGCGGCAATATGGTCGAGAACCTGCAAACCCGCGGTTACGAGTTGATCGTTATGGACCTGAATAAAGACGCTGTTGGCGCAGTTTTGGCGCGCGGTAACGCGACCGAAGCCAGCTCGGCCAAAGAACTGGCTGCAGGCGCTGATATCGTGATGCTCTGCCTGACCACTTCGGATGTCGTAGAGAAACTGGTCTATGGCGAAAACGGCATTCTGGAAGGCATCAAAGAGGGCGCGACCCTGATTGATTTCGGAACGTCCATCCCTGCCTCGACCCGCAAAATTGGCGCAGCCTTGGCCGAAAAAGGCGCTGGCATGGTCGACGCACCTCTTGGCCGGACACCTGCCCATGCCAAAGATGGTCTGCTGAACATCATGGCAGCTGGCGATAAAGCGACCTTCGACAAGGTTAAGCCGGTTCTGGATGATCAGGGCGAAAACGTCTTCTATCTTGGCGCGCTTGGTGCGGGTCACGTCACCAAGCTGATCAACAACTTCATGGGCATGACCACTGTGTGCACCATGAGCCAAGCCTTCGCAGTAGCGGATCGCGCCGGTGTTGATCGTCAGCAGCTGTTCGACATCATGTCTGCTGGCCCGTCCAACTCGCCCTTCATGCAGTTCTGCAAGAACTACGCTGTTGATGGTGTGAGCGATCTGGGCTTTTCGATTGCCAATGCGAACAAAGATCTCGGCTATTTCGTAAAGATGGTCGAAGACATGGGCACCAAAGCCGCCATTGCCGAAAGCACATCAGCCAACCTGCAAGCAGCGTTTGATGCGGGCATGGGCAACGGCAATGTTCCAGAAATCTTCGACTACTTCATGAAGCTTGAGAAGTAAGGTCTAAAATCGCCCTCTGCCTGATTGGCGGGGGGCGCTACTTGGTCGGGTCCAATCGATCGAAAGTGTGTGCGATGGTATTTGGACTGAACCGGCAGATTATTCCCCTAGTTGGTATTTCTCTTCTCGCGCATGTCACCTTGTCTGGTGGGCGCGTCGCGTCATCTCTTTATGTTCTGCAAAATGGCAATTCAGAAGTTATTGCCGGTCTGACCTATGGTCTTTACGGGTTAATGCCCGCCTTGCTTGCTGTCTTCATCGGCCGTCTTGTTGATATAGCAGGGCCACGCCTGATCATGCGGGTCTGCCTTTTGGCTATGGTCACCGGCCTTATCCTTCCAGCACTGCACCTTTCCCTTTTTACCATCCTTCTATGTGCCGCCTTGGGTGGTCTTGGCTTTGGGGGGTACATTCTTGCGGCTCATGTCGCGGTCTCACTGGTCGAGGTCGAGCGTGCCTCGGACCGGACCAGCATGTATGCGTGGCAGCAAATGGGTATGTCCGTTTCGGCCGTTACTGGGCCTACCTTTGTTGGCACGCTGATTGACACTCAAGGGTATTCAGTTGCATATTTTTGTTTAACGGGGCTTGTCCTTGCGGGCTTTCTCTGGGCGCTCGGTGCCGATCTGCCGAAAGGGGGCGGGGCCATGCGCAAAGAAAAACGCACCAGTATTTTGAGCGACGTCTTGGCCGACCGCGCACTATTGCGCATCTACCTTTTGTCGATGTCCGTCTATCTGGCGTGGGATGCGTTCTCGTTCATGATCCCAGTTTTGGGCACGGCACACGGATTTCCAGCAGCCACAATTGGACTTATCCTTTCGTTTTTTGCTGCGGGAACGTTCTTGGTGCGAGCGATCCAGCCGTGGGTGTCCCGAAAAAGTACAGAGTTGCGGACCCTTAATGTGTCCTTTGCCGCCTCTGCATTGGTATTTACGGCCTTGGCGATGACGCATAATCTGATGTTGCTTTGTGTGATCAGCTTGGTCTTTGGGCTGGCGGCAGGTGTCGGGCATCCCAACATTCTGAAACTTTTGCTCGAAAAAGTAGACCCGGCCAAATCTGGTCAAGCCTCGGGGCTGCGCCTGATGACAGGGAATTTTGCGGGAATGGTCGGCACGGCGGCGTGCGGGGCAGGGGTGGCGCTGGTGGGCATGTGGCCAGTCTTCTTGATCATTGCTGGCATCATGGGTGTTAGCAGTTGGCGCACAAGGCCGTCCGCTGACTGATCTTGCGCGCTAGGATTGGCGAGCCTGTAAGAGAGACGCAAATCCTGAAATCGCGATAAGGGTCAGCCCAAACAGCGAATAGATGTCTGGCCATTCGTCAAAAACAGCGACTCCGATAACAGTGGCCGAGATCAACTGGCTGTAGATCAGCGGGGCGATCAGGCTGGCTTCAGCGCGTTTATTCGCGACAACCAGCAGGTAATTCCCGGCTGCCGATCCGAGCGCGCTAATCAGGAAAAGGACGACAATCCTTGCATCGAGCATTGGCATGGTTGAGGTCAGCCCAAAAGGGGTGAGCAGCATCGCTCCAATAAGCAGTTGAGAGATCAACAAAAACCGTGGACGGTAGTCCGGCGCGATAGCGCGTGTTGCCGCCAGAAAAGCGCCATAAAAGCACCCAGCCGCAAGCGCGAAGAAAATGCCAATGGACGTATCGAAGCCGGGTTTGACGACCAACATGACCCCCAGAAACCCAAGGCCTAAAAGCAGCCCGCGGCGCAGTGACGGTCGTTCGCCCAGAAACACGATGGCCAGTATGTAAGACACCACTGGCCCGATGAAAAACGCGCCAAACACGTTTGCGATGGGCTCGGTCTTTAGGGCGGTCAGAATGCATGAAATTCCGCAAGTGATCAAAGCCGCACGAAGCAACACGCGCCACGACCAAAGGCTTGGTAGTTCTTTGCGCGACAGCCCGCTGAACGGTAAAATTACCAACGCCGCAATGAAAAATCGGGACCACGCAATCAAGATCGGGTCTATGCCGGCGCGGGTCAGCAGCTTCCCAGCCGTGTCGCCAATGACGATGATGGTCATGGCGGTGAAAACCAGAAGCGCGAGGCGCAAAAGCGTTGCTAAATGCATGGCCAACCTGACGGCAAAGCGAGGACATGCCGAACTTTGAGGGGTCCGACTAAATCGCGCCTAGCACGATGCATTGAACCAGGGCCATTACATAAATTGCACCGACACAATTTTCTTATTGTGAAAACGGCAAGAGCCTAGCGGGCAGCGGACACAGAATTGCGACCAGCAGCCCCTTTTGGTCTAGGCGCAGTGCCAAGGTTCCGGCAGGTTGTTTCCAGTGCTTCTTCGGCCTCATCAAAGGTCAAGTCGTTGCAATCCAGAACAACATCCGAGAATTCTCGTTGGCCATATCCCAACTCGATCATCTCTTTCATGCGCGCGATTTCATCCTCTGAGAACCGGCGTTCCCGCGTCAGGATTTTTTCAGCGCTTACAGATAGAGTGATGCAATAACCGCGAGCGCCAAGCTCACCAAAGCCTTGTTGCAGCATCAACCAATCCCAATTGCGAAGGGGATACGAGATGATCACACGATTTGACTCGTCCAGCGCAGAATCCAGAGCGGCCATCAGGCGTTTAAAAAGGGGAAGCGCGTCTTTGGCCCAAGGTTGGGAATAGTCGCGAAAACTGTCCCCATCCATAAAATGAGCGCCGATTCTTTCCGCGACGGCCCGGCCAAGGGTTGTTTTGCCACTGCCGATCACCCCGTTAATCATAAAGATTTGGGGGGATTTGGCGGTATTGGCAACGAAACTCACCGGGCCAACCACCCGCCATCAACATTCAACACAGCACCGTGGATATAGCGCGAGGCTGGGGCCGCAAGGAAGACGGCGGTTTCAGCGATGTCGTCCGCTTCACCCCACCGGGCCGCAGGAATGCGCTCTAGGATCGCTTGGTTGCGAACCGGATCAGCGCGCAGTGCGTCGGTGTTGTTTGTTGCGATATAGCCGGGCGCAATAGCGTTTACATTGACGTTTTTGGCGGCCCATTCGTTGGCCATGATCTTGGTCAGGCCCGCAACGCCATGTTTGGATGCCGTATAAGATGGCACGCGAATGCCGCCCTGAAAGGAAAGCAGCGACGCGATATTGATGATCCGTCCGCCGGTGTCACGTGCCAAAGCGGCCTTGGCGAAGGCCTGACAGGTGAAAAACACGGCCTTGAGATTCACGTCGATGACGTCGTCCCAATCAGCCTCGGAGAAATCGGTGCTGTCATCGCGGCGAATGATACCTGCGTTGTTCACAAGGATATCGATCTGGCGATCCGCGAAAACATCCTGCGCGGCCATTGGGTCAGCAAAATCGAGGCGCAGGCTTTCTGCGCTTTCGATCATCCCAACCGTTTCATCACAGTTAGACCGTCCCGCCGCGATAACATGCGCACCGGCCCGGCCCATAGCGACTGCAATCGCCTGACCAATGCCAGTATTCGCGCCTGTGACTAGAGCGGTTTTGCCTGTCAGCGCAAAAGGGTTCATCTCAGGTCGTCCATTGCAACGGGTTCGAAATCGGTGAATTCGACATTGTCGCCTGCCATCGCCCAACAGAACGTATAGCTGCCGGTGCCTGACCCACAGTGGATCGACCAAGGCGGAGAGATCGCGATCTCTTCATTGCCGACGACAAGATGGCGGGTTTCCGTAGGCTCTCCCATGAAGTGGAAGACTTTGTTGCCCTCAGCGACATCAAAATAGAAATAGGCTTCCATCCGGCGATCATGCACGTGGCACGGCATTGAGTTCCAAACCGATCCACCATGCAGCATGGTGTAACCCATCACCAACTGGCAGCTGCCCTTTCCATCGGGGCTGATGAACTGATAGATCGTCCGGTCATTCGAGGTTTCAGCCGCGCCAAGTTTGATCGCGTTTGCGTCTTCAATGGTAATAAGGCGCGACGGATGTTCTGCATGTGCTGGGGTCGACACAATATAGAACCGACCTGGGGCCGAGAATGTGATCGGGCCTGTGCCCTTCGACAGGTACAGCACATCGCCGCGGCCAACGTGGTAGTCGGCGCCGCCAGCGGAAACCGTTGCAGGCTCCCCAATGTTCAGGATGCCCATTTCGCGCCGATCAAGGATCGAGGCGGTGCCGCAGGGCTTTACCTCGTCCAAAACCAAAGGGGTGGCGCCGGGAACGGCGCCGCCAACGATCATGCGATCATAGTGGGTGTAGACGAGCCGGATCTCTCCTTCCGCGAACTGACCTTCGGCCAGAAAATTGTCGCGAAGGGTCGAGGTGTCCATTGCTTTGGTAGCAATGGGATCGACGGCGTAGCGGATGGAAACGGTCAGCATGTCTTTACCTTATTTATTAAAGGAAGTCGTCGCGTCGGGGCGCGAAGCAATCAAGAAGAGTGCCGGGTTCTAGGCAAACGGCACCATGAACGGCATTCGACGGAATAACGAAACTGTCGCCAGGGCCGACTTCGAATTCTTTTCCATCGATAGAAAACCGGAAGCGACCAGTTTCTACATGGGTGGATTGCACATGCGGGTGATTGTGCAGCGCGCCTTCGGCACCAACGGCCTGAAAATCAAATCTAACCATCATAAGTTCGGGGCTATCGGCCAGAACCTGACGGGTGACGTTGTCACCAGTTGAAACGACTGGAAACTTGCTCATTTGGAAAAACCCTCTATCCAAGCTGGGGCGCGCAAACAAGCCGCCCCCTAACGACAGGGGATCAAAATGAAAAATTGCGCCACATTTGCAGCGCCCTCCGATCCCTCTAACAAACTACTATGGTAGTATACCAGTTTGGTCAATTGCGGAATCTATGCCGAATTTGGCAAAAGAGGCACGAGTCTGGCCCCTGGGGCGGTTTTGACCAGTTGATTTTCGCGCTCAGCTGGTCTACGCGAACAGCCAAGAACTCAATCTTGACTTCAAGGGTTGCGAATTGATGGTGCCAATCCGGTCTTACTGCCAGATAGCCTCATCCTTGCACCCCTAGCTTCCGAACCGAAAAAAAGGCCGAATATCATGAGCGTCGAAAACCAACCAGATCTATTGTATACCATTGTAGACGAAGCGCCTGAGCTTGCCAGCGCATCGTTGCTTCCGATCATCAAATCATACGCCGCTGCCGCTGATATCGCTGTTGGAACCAAGGACATTTCCTTGGCAGGTCGAATCATTTCGGCCTTTCCTGAGTTTCTGACCGAAGAACAGCGCCAGTCCGATGATTTGGCCATTCTGGGTGAGCTTGTGAAAACGCCCGGCGCCAATGTCATTAAACTGCCAAACATTTCGGCCTCGGTTCCGCAGCTGGAAGCGGCAATCGAAGAGCTTCAGGCCAAAGGCTATGCGTTGCCCAACTATCCTAACGCACCTGCCAATGACGAAGAAAAGGCCATTCAGGCGCGTTTCGATGCACTCAAAGGCTCGGCTGTTAACCCGGTCTTGCGCGAAGGTAACTCTGATCGTCGTTCGGCTGCTGCGGTCAAGAAATATGCGCAAGCCAACCCGCACCGCATGGGCGCTTGGTCTGCGGATAGCAAAACCAAAGTCTCGTCGATGTCTGGCAATGACTTCTTTGCGAATGAAAAGTCCGCCACGATCACCGAAGCCCAAGCGGGCGATGCTAAAATCGAATTCGTTGCAGCAGACGGTTCGGTTAGCGTTCTGAAAGACGGCTGGCCGCTGGAAGCAGGCACCGTTGCCGACGCGACCTTCATGTCTTTTGCCGCGCTGTCCGATTTCCTCTCGACTCAAATCGAAGAGACGAAGGCCGAAGGCACGCTTTTCTCGCTGCACCTAAAAGCGACGATGATGAAGGTTTCGGACCCGATCCTGTTCGGCGCAGCCGTTAGTGCATGGTTGGCCCCGATTTTTGCCAAATACGGCGCAGATCTGGCCGCTGCTGGCGTGAACCCGAATTCGGGCATGGGCGACGTTCTTGAGCGCATCGAAGGCATGGCGAATGGCGCCGAGATTCTTGCAGAGATTGACGCTCTGAATGCAACGCGCCCCGGTATGTATATGGTGAATTCTGATAAGGGCATCACCAACCTGCATGTGCCGTCTGACGTGATCATCGATGCCTCGATGCCTGCGCTTATCCGCGCTGGCGGCAAAGGCTGGGGCCCAGATGGCAATGAAGGCGACACCAACTGCGTGATCCCTGACAACTGCTACGCTCCGGTTTATGACGAGAGCGTCAAGTTCTTCAAAGCCAATGGCGCGCTGAACCCGGCCACGGCGGGCGCAGTCGCAAACGTTGGCCTGATGGCACAGAAAGCCGAGGAATACGGCTCGCACCCAACCACGTTCCAAGCGCCATCCAAAGGCACAATCCGCGTCGTGTTGGCCAATGGTGAGACGCTGCATTCCCACGATGTTGAAGCAAACGACATCTGGCGTGCCTGTACCGTGAAAAAAGCCCCGATTGAGAACTGGATTCAACTGGCAATGGACCGTCAGCGCCTGACTGGCACTGAGGCGATCTTCTGGCTGGACGAAAACCGTGCCCATGATGCTGAGCTGATCAAATATGTCGTGCCCGCGCTGGAAGCAGCCGGCGTCGCAGGCAAATTCCAGATCATGGCCCCGCGTGAGGCAACCCGCCAGTCGTTGGAAACCATCACCAAGGGTGAGAATTCCATCGCGATCACCGGCAACGTTCTGCGCGACTACCTGACGGACCTTTTCCCGATCCTTGAACTTGGCACTTCGGCTAAGATGCTCTCGATCGTGAAACTGATGAAAGGTGGCGGCCTTTTTGAAACCGGCGCAGGTGGCTCGGCCCCTAAGCACGTTCAGCAGTTGGTCGAAGAAAACCACCTGCGGTGGGACTCGATGGGAGAATTCTGCGCCTTGGGTGAATCGCTGAACTTCCTTGAAGACAGCAAAAGCAATGCCAAAGCGGGCGTTCTGGGTCGTGCGGCCGAGGTTGCCACGCAGGGCATTCTCGACAACAACCGTTCCCCAGACCGCAAAGTCGGCAACCCCGATAACCGTGATAGCCACTATTGGTTCGCGCGCTACTGGGCCGAAGCTTTGGCCGCACAGAGCGACGACGCGGATCTTGCAGCGCATTTCGCACCAATCGCAAAAGCACTGGCAGAAGGCGAAGCGGCGATCCTGGCAGAAATTGCAGCCGTTCAAGGCGCTGCTGCGGATATCGGCGGCTACTACAAAACCGACCCCGCCAAAACCGCTGCTGTGATGCGCCCAAGCGCAACACTGAACGCGATCATCGGATAATCTGGTTCACCTTACTTATTAAAAACGCCGCGACATCCGTCGCGGCGTTTTCTTTTTGGGCGGTGCGATTACGCGGTGCAAAGATAACCCGGTGAATAAACTGACAAGCTCGACAACAGGGCCAGAAACGCGGATTGAGCGCCGATGTGCCTATTGTTAGAAACGATACAGGCGCTTCGATAGCTCGGGCGGCAAATCATCACGCCTTAAAGTAGGGACGATCCAGTCGGCCTTCGTAAAATCATCCGCCTCGGTATAGATCGAAGGTGTAACGATCACTGGCAAACCCGCAGCTTTTGCCGAGTAAAGGCCGTTCTGACTGTCTTCAAATGCGATGCAATGCACAGGGTCCAAGTCTAGGCGATCCAGCGCCAATTCAAACACATCAGGGGCCGGCTTTTTCGCTTCAACTTCATCGCCTGCAGCAATGACATCAAAAATAGCACTGGCGTCTTCGCCCCAGCAACAACGCGCCAAAGCATCCACGTTTGGGCGGTTGGTGGTTGTGGCGACAGCGATCTTTAGGCCAGCCGCGCGGGCAGTGTCGATCAGGTCAGCGACGCCCTCACGCAATGTTAGACTGCCCTCGGCCAATATGTCGGCGTAAAGCTGGGTTTTGATTTTGTGTAATGCAGCAACGTCTGCGTCCGACGGGGCAGAAAGCCCTTCATCTGCGCGGTGTCGCTGCATGCGCTCCTTTCCGCCCGTGGTTCTGAGAAGGCGAGTGTAGTCGGAAATGCTCCATTCCCAATTTAACCCGTTTTCGGCAAAGGTTTCGTTGAAGGCCCGGCGATGCGCTTCTTCTGTTTCCGCCAGCGTGCCGTCTACATCAAATATGAGCGCCCGCAGGGTCATGCCATCTGGCCAACGAGGTTTTCAACGAGATCCGGCAGTTGGCCAAATTGCGAAAAGGATGCAGTGTGAGGGAGGTCATCCACCGGGCTTTTCCGGTAGCCTTCTGTGAACAGAAGAAAGGGAACCATAGCCCGCTGTGCCGTTTCTGCGTCAACATCGCTATCGCCAACAAACAGTTCCGCCCCAGCAGGAAGCGCGTCGAAGGCTGCGTTTAGCGGCGTGGGATCAGGTTTGTGAACCGGTAGGCTGTCGCCGCCCCACACCGTCGAAAAGTAATGGGCCAAACCCAGATGGTTCAAAACGGCTTTGGTCGGGCGAACAGGTTTGTTTGTACAAATCCCAAGTGAATACCCCTTACCGTGAAGCGCTTTGAGCGCTGTCTCAACGCCGGGATAAGTCACTGTCAGGTCAACGGCATCATCATAGCGGTCGATGAAAGACGCGAGCAGCCTGTCTTGTTCTGTCTCGTCTATCCCTCGCGCGATCCGCATTTTTTGGACAAAAACATTGGCGCCGTTGCCGATGAAATCCCGTGCTTGGGCAAGGGACAAGGGCTCGTGCCCTTCAACTAACAACAGAGCATTGGCAATTCCGTGTATGTCAGGTGCGCTGTCTATCAAAGTGCCATCAAGATCAAAGACGATACGGGCCATGCTGCAAACACTCCTCATGGGTTGGATGAACGGAAACTGGACTCTTTGTCATCAATTGCGTCGCGGATCGCCGTTATGTTGTGTCCGTAGATCTGAGATGTTGCAACAGACCCGCCTTTAAACACTGCAGAACCGGCGACCAAAACATTTGCCCCAGCCGCGACCAAAGAGGGCGCGGTGTTTGGGTCCACGCCCCCATCGATTTCGATGTTTATAGGACGATCCCCGATCATGCGCCGCAGGCTGTGCACCTTATCCGTCATGTCGATAAACTCTTGTCCGCCAAAGCCGGGATTGACGGTCATCACGCAAACGAGGTCACACAGATCAAGGACATGTGCGATGGACTCTGCCGGTGTTCCGGGGTTCAACGCGACCCCTGCTTTCATCCCAGCAGATCGAATTGCCTGCAAAGTTCGGTGGATATGCGGCCCGGCCTCAACATGGGCCGTAAGGATATCTGCGCCCGCGTCTGCATAAGCTTCGATTGACGGATCTACAGGCGAGATCATCAAGTGAACATCCATGACCGTTTTTACATGTTTGCGAAATGCTTTTACGGCAGGCGGTCCAAAGGTCAGGTTCGGGACAAAATGGTTGTCCATAACATCGACATGGACCCAATCGGCCCCCTGCGCTTCGATGGCTTCTATCTCGGCTCCGAAGTTCGCAAAATCAGCGCTTAGGATGGAGGGGGCAATTTTGACGGTACGGTCAAAGTTCATTGGGCACCTCGTTGGGCACTTTGGCGCGCCTGATCCTTAGAATCTGAGTCCAGCCCACCCTGAAAGACGCGGCTGACTCGCAAATCGGCTTCGGTGATTGTCGACAGCATCTTTGCGTCCACCGGGCCGCCTGCTTCGTTGAAAAGCCGGTTGGCCTGACGCAGCCGTGCGCGATCCAGAGCATTGCGAATGGAACGCGCATTCGCAAAATGAGATTGGTCACGGCGCAGGGATACGTATTCGGCCATAGCTTCTCGGGCGGCAGGATCAAATGCATAGTTTTGTTCGTTCAGCATGATTTCTGAGATGTCGAACAGCTCATCATCTGAGTAATCAGGAAATTCGATGTGATGGGCAATGCGCGACCGAAAGCCAGGATTGGCTTCAAAAAAGCGGTCCATCCTGTCGCCATAACCGGCAAGGATTACCACAAGGTCATCGCGATTGTTTTCCATGACCTGAAGCAAAATCTCGATGGCTTCTTGGCCGTAATCGCGCTCGTTTTCGGGCCGGTACAAGTAGTAGGCTTCGTCGATAAACAGAACGCCGCCCATCGCCTTTTTCAGCACCTCTTTGGTCTTGGGGGCCGTATGCCCAATATACTGTCCCACAAGATCGTCGCGGGTAACGGTGACCAAATGGCCTTTTCTGACATAACCCAAACGGCGCAAAAGATCGGCCATTTTAAGCGCGACGGTTGTTTTCCCCGTGCCGGGGTTTCCAGTGAAGCTCATGTGCAATGTCGGCGTTTCGGTCGCTAAGCCCATCTGCCTGCGGGCCTTGTCGACCAGCAGCAGTGCCGCCGTTTCCTTTATCCGCTGTTTTACCGGCGCAAGGCCAATCATCGAGTCATCAAGTTCGGCCAGGATTTCTCGCACGCCGCTTTGCTCAAAACTGGCCGCCAGGTCGACTGTTTCGGGTCGTTTGGATGTGGGTAGGGTGCGATCGTCGGTCATCGGATTTGCTCCTGATTGGTATTTGTCCGGGCCAATGGCATGCCGCTTTGGCCCGGATCTTTGTTGTCTTGGTTTAGTAGCGTGCGCCTTCCGGCTCGCGGGCGGCGTAGCTTTCGATGGTGTAGCGCATGTTGCGGCCCTCAACCTCTTGGCGCACAACACGGAAGCCCGGCTCTTCTGTTGGGCGGTTTACGATGAACATCATGCGGATGGACTCCCACCCATGTGTTGCATCGAAGGCAAGAACGCGGATGTATTTCGACCCATGTTCCTTGCGGCATTCGTTGACCTCGAAAACCACGGCGGCGGCGTCCTTGTTATCAAACATCGGATGACCCCACATTTCCCAATAGACATTTCGGGGATGTGGATCGTCGGTGTATTCCACCGATACCGCCCAGCCATTATCGATAGCATATTGCGCCTGTGTGCGGATATCATCGTCGGTAAGATCCGGCAGGAAGCTGAATTGACCTTGTCTCAGTTTCATAATTTTTCTCCTGATCTTTTGCGTTACATTGAAACTTCTGGAGTCGGCGCAAAGTCCGGTGCATCTGTGGATGCATAGTCAAAGGTGACGCCTTTCCACGTGTCCAACGCCTGTTTGAGCGGCGTGCAAGTGCGAGCCGCATCGCGCAGGATGTCTTCGCCTTCGTTCCAGATATCGCGGCCGGAATTGCGGGCAAATACCATCGCCTCAAGGGCCACACGGTTGGCCGTTGCGCCTGCTTGGATGCCGTGGGGATGACCAATCGTGCCGCCGCCGAATTGCAACACGACATCTTCGCCTAGATAGGTCAGCAATTGATGCATTTGACCCGCATGAATGCCGCCAGACGCGACCGGCATCATCTTGTTCAGCGACGCCCAATCCTGATCGAAGAAGATCCCGTTTTCCAGAGCCGTGGGATTATATTCCTCTCGGAAGATATCGTAATACCCTTTGGTCGTTGCCGGATCGCCCTCGAGCTTGCCGACAACAGTGCCCGCATGCAGATGATCCACACCAGCAAGGCGCATCCATTTGGCGATGACACGGAACGACACGCCGTGGCTGCGTTGCCGGGTATAAGTCGAATGGCCTGCGCGGTGCAGGTGGAGGATCATGTCATTCGCCCGCGCCCATTTCGCCATGGATTGGATGGCCGTGTAGCCAATCACAAGGTCGATCATGATGATGACAGAGCCAAGGGATTTTGCGAATTCCGCCCGCTCGTACATCTCTTCCATCGTGCCAGCAGTGACGTTCAGATAGGTGCCTTTGACCTCTCCCGTCGCAGCCGAAGCGCGGTTCACAGCTTCCATGCAGTAGAGGAAGCGGTCACGCCAATGCATGAAGGGTTGCGAGTTGATGTTCTCGTCATCCTTGGTGAAATCCAGACCGCCGGCCAATGCCTCGTAAACAACACGGCCATAGTTCCGCCCGGACAATCCCAATTTCGGCTTAACAGTCGCGCCAAGTAAAGGGCGCCCATAGGCGTTCAGGCGTTCACGCTCAACCACGATGCCAGTTGCCGGGCCTTGGAAAGTTTTTACATAGGCAACCGGGAACCGCATGTCTTCAAGACGCAGCGCTTTGAGCGGTTTAAAGCCAAATACGTTACCGATGATCGATGCCGTCAGGTTCGAGATCGAGCCAGGTTCAAAAAGATCGAGGTCATAGGCAATGTAAGCAAAATACTCGCCGGGGCTGTTGGGTACTGGGTCCACGCGATATGCTTTGGCGCGGTATTTTTCGCACGCGGTCAGGCGGTCAGTCCACACCACCGTCCACGTCGCGGTCGAGCTTTCGCCGGCAACCGCAGCCGCTGCCTCGATCGCATCAACACCATCTTGAGGCGTGATCCGAAACATCGTCAGAACATCGGTATCTTTGGGCTGATAATCAGGTTCCCAATAGCCCATGTTCGCGTATTTCATGACGCCTGCGGAATACCTCTTCTTGAGGTCCGTTTCGGTTCTTACTTCATCTTTCATGTCGTTCTCCATTTTTGGTGTGGGGATCAGGCGACCTTGGTGGTTGCGATGTTTGGATCGAGCGCTCCCGACGCGTAGCGCTTGGCCATCTCGTCCATGGACACGGGTTTGATCTTGTGCGTTTGACCGGCCGTGCCAAACCGCTCGAAACGATCCCGGCATAGGTCTTCCAGCTCTTGCATCGCCGGGATCATGAATTTGCGAGGGTCGAACTCGTTTGGCATGTCATTTGCGATTTTGCGGAATTGCCCGGTCATCGCCATGCGGCAGTCGGTGTCGATATTGACCTTGCGCACCCCCATCAGAATTCCGCGTTCGATCTCATTGACGGGAACACCGTAGGTTTGTGGCATCGCGCCACCATGCGCATTGATAAGGTCCTGTAATTCCTGCGGAACACTGGATGATCCATGCATGACAAGATGCGTATTCGGCAGCTTGTTATGGATTTGCCGAATGGTTTCCATCGAAAGGATATCGCCGTCGGGTTTGCGCGAGAATTTATAGGCGCCATGGCTTGTGCCGCAGGCAATGGCCAGCGCATCGCATTTGGTGCGCGCCACAAAATCCAACGCTTGATCTGGATCTGTCAGCAATTGGTCCTGACTGAGCTTCCCAACTGCGCCAGAGCCATCTTCTTCGGCGGCCTCACCTGTTTCGAGCGAGCCAAGAATGCCCAGCTCACCTTCTACAGAAGCGCCCACCGCATGCGCTGCCATTGTAACGCGGCGCGTGATTTCGACATTGTAGTCATAGGATGCCGGGGTTTTCATATCCTCAAGCAAGGACCCATCCATCATCACGCTGGTAAAGCCGTGACGGATTGCAGACAGGCAAGTGGCGTCGTTATTGCCGTGATCTTGATGCATGACCAAATGGTTGCGCGGAAACATTTCGGCCAAAGCCACGACCATATGGCGTAACATGACGTCACCGGCATAGGAGCGCGCGCCGCGGCTGGCTTGCAAGATCACGGGCGCTTCGCAGGCTTGCGCGGCGCGCATGATGCTGAGGCCTTGTTCCATATTATTGATGTTGAACGCCGGAACGCCGTAGTTGTTTTCGGCGGCGTGATCCAAGAGCTGTCTTAGTGTAATAAGTGCCATTCGTGATCTCCCTCAGGCAGCTTTTTTGGCCCGTATCAAGGCCGCGATGCCGGGGAGCGTTTTGCCCTCCAGCCATTCAAGAAAGGCACCTCCCGCAGAGGACACGTAGGTGAATTCATCCCCGACACCGGCGACATTCAGGGCAGCAACGGTGTCTCCGCCGCCAGCAACACTGACAACACGTCCGCTGTGCGTGGCTGCGGCTGCGCAACGCGCAAGAGCAGTGGTGGAGTGATCAAACGGAGGGATTTCAAATGCCCCAAGCGGGCCATTCCAAAGGATTGTCTTTGCCTGCGACAGGACGGTCTCGAACTTGGCAAGCGATTTTGGGCCGGCATCGAGAAACATGACATCATCTGGGCAGGCGAGCGCATGATGGACCTGAGATGCCGCCCCTGCCTTGAACTCAGTAGCGCCCATGCAATCCACCGGCAGGATCAATTCGCACCCAGATTCAGCTGCCAGTGCGCGGATCTCAGCAACAGTCTCTGACTGGTCCTGTTCATGCAGGGATTTGCCCATCGGCGCGCCGCTTGCATAAAGAAATGTATTGGCCATCCCGCCGCCAATGATCACCGCGTCCAGTTTTTGAACCAGGTTTTTCAAGACCGCGATCTTGCTGGATACCTTTGCGCCACCAACTACGGCCACTGCTGGCGATTTTGGAGCCTCAAGTGCAGCGCCAAGTGCATCCAATTCCTCAACCAGCAACGGACCGGCAGCGGCTGTCATCATTCGCGCGAGCGCGTCCGTTGACGCATGCGCCCGATGCGAACAGGAAAATGCGTCGTTCACATATATATCGCCCAGTTTGGAAAGTTCGCGCGCAAAGCCCGGGTCATTGTTGGCTTCACCCTGCCGGTATCGCAGGTTTTCACATAGCATCGCTTCGCCGTTTTGAAGCCGGTCGGCATGGATCTCTGCCGATGTTCCGGTGCATACATCCGAAAGCTTGACGGGAACCCCAAGGGCTTTTGCGAGTGCAGGGCGCAGCTTATCAACTGAAAAAGCGGGGTTCAGTTCGCAAGGATCAGGTCGGCCGAAATGGGTTAGGATGACCAACCGGGCCCCTTGGGCCAGCAACGGGCGCATGCCCTTTGCAAAGCGGTCAATGCGGGTAGTGTCGGTGACGCGGCCATCTTCTACGGGCACGTTTAGATCAGCCCGAACAAGCAGCCGTTTGCCCGTTACATCCATGTCGGTGATACGTAGAAAATCCATCAAATCAGTTTCCCCATCGCAACTGCCGTGTCGGCCATCCGGTTCGAGAAACCCCATTCATTGTCGTACCATGACAAGATGCGGACCATTGTGGCGTCCATCACCTTGGTTTGGTCCATATGGAAGACAGATGAATGGGGGTCGTGATTAAAGTCAGACGAGACATTCGGCAGATCCGTGAACCCCAAAACGCCTTCCAATGAGCCCGTTGCGGCGGCTCGGATCGCGTTGTTGACCTCTTCAACGCTTGTGTCGCGCGAAGCTTCAAACACCAGATCCACAACCGAGACATTTGGTGTCGGAACGCGGATCGAAACGCCATCCAGTTTTCCATTCAGCTCGGGCAGAACCAGTCCAACGGCCTTTGCGGCGCCGGTTGAGGTTGGGATCATCGACATTGCCGCAGCGCGGGCGCGGTATAGATCCCCATGCATTGTATCCAAGGCAGGCTGATCGCCGGTATAGCTGTGGATCGTTGTCATAAAGCCGCGCTTGATTCCGATGGCGTCATTCAGAACCTTGGCAACGGGCGACAAACAATTGGTCGTACATGACGCGTTCGAAACAACGGTGTCGGCTGATGTCAGGCTGCCATGGTTCACGCCATAAACGATGGTCTTGTCAGCGCCCGCAGCAGGGGCAGATACCAAGACCCGCTTCGATCCATTTTCAAGATGATAGGCCGCCTTTTCGCGAGCGGTGAAAAAGCCTGTGCATTCCAATGCGATATCCACACCGTCCCAGGGCAATTCCTTTGGGTCGCGGATGGCCGTAACATTGATTGGCCCGCGCCCGACATCAATGCTGCCGGATGTGGTTTTAACTTCGCCGGGGAAGCGCCCGTGAACGCTGTCAAATCGGATAAGGTGCGCGTTGGTTTCGACAGGCCCAAGATCGTTGATCGCGACGACCTCGATATCCGTCCGTCCAGATTCGACGATGGCCCGCAGAACATTGCGTCCGATGCGTCCGAACCCGTTGATCGCAATTGTCGTTGTCATGTGATTGTACTCCCTCAGATCTTTGTGCGGACTGCGGCCACGACGGCTTCGGCCGTTATTCCGAAATGGCGGTAGAGGTCAGGGGCAGGTGCAGATGCGCCAAATCCGCTCATTCCGATAAATGCGTCGTTGCGTTCCAGAAACAGCTCCCAGCCTTGCCGGACAGCTGCTTCAATTCCGATCCTAGGCGCGGTCCCGCGCAGCTCGGCGCGGTAGTCGGCGCTTTGCGATGCGAAACGCTCGAAACAAGGTGCAGACACGACCACAGCGCGAATGCCGTCTTTGGCCAGAATGTCTGCTGCTTCTATCGCGATTTGAACTTCAGACCCCGAGGCGATCAGGGTCACGTCGCGCTCTCCGCGAACCGCGCGCATGACGTATGCGCCGTACCCCGTCAGGTTTGCATCGACATGTCGCGTGCGCAGGGTTGGCAGGGCCTGACGCGACAAACATAGCAGGCACGGTGTGCTGTTTGACGTCGCCGCCAGCTCCCATGCTTCGGCAGTTTCAACTGCATCAGCTGGTCTGAAAACATCAAGATTGGGCATTGCCCGTAGACTTGCGATTGTTTCAACGGGCTGATGTGTCGGCCCGTCCTCGCCCAAGCCGATGGAGTCATGGGTCATTACATAAGTGACCGGAACACCCATCAATGCAGACAGGCGAATGGCTGGCCGATTGTAATCGGCAAAGGCAAGAAACGTACCGCCATAGGCGCGAAATCCACCATGCAGGGCTATCCCGTTCATGGCAGCCGCCATGCCGTGTTCGCGAATGCCGTAATGGATATAGTCGCCGCTAAAGTTCTTTGGCGTGACAGATTGCATTTTGCTAGATTTGGTATTGTTGGACCCGGTCAGATCAGCCGATCCACCAATTGAATTGGGCAAGATTTCATTGACGATTTCCAAAGCCATTTCGGACGCCTTGCGGGTCGCGACGGTTGGCAAATCTTTGGACAACCGATGTTTATAGGCCTCGATCGACGCTTTCAGCCCAATCTGGTCAACGGCACCCAAGCTTGCGTCAAACGCATCCGCGTTTTTGTCCGCAATCTTGCGCTTTAGCCATGCCGCGCGCGCGTCCCGTCCGCGCGTTGAAACCGCGCGCCATGCGTCACGAACACTATCCGGGAACTCGAACGCCGGTGACGACCAGCCGATTTCGGCGCGGGCCGCTTTGATTTCATCGGCGCCTAAGGGTTCGCCATGGACCTTGTGGCTGCCTGCCTTGTTTGGTGCGCCTTTTCCAATAACCGTACGGCAGGCGATCATCGACGGCTTTCCGGTTGCGTTGCGCGCGGCTTCAATTGCGCGCGCTATGGCGTCTTTTTCATGACCATCAACGGCGATCACATGCCATCCGGCAGCTTCGAACCGAGCGCATTGATCGGTTGATGTCGACAGGTCAGTGCTGCCATCGATTGTAATCCGGTTATCGTCCCAAAAGACCACAAGTCGCCCTAGGCCCAAATGCCCCGCCAGATCGATTGCCTCGTGGCTAATGCCTTCCATCAAGCAGCCGTCGCCGGCCAAAACATAGGTGTAGTGATCCACCAAAGCATCGCCAAAGCGGGCGTTGTGCATCCGCTCGGCCAATGCCATTCCAACTGCGGTTGAAATTCCTTGTCCCAACGGGCCGGTCGTCGTCTCAATGCCTTTGGCGTGACCGTATTCGGGATGGCCTGCCGTCCGAGATCCAAGCTGACGGAAATTGCGCAGCTGATCTGCATCCATATCATCGTAACCCAACAGATGGTGGATTGCGTAAACCAGCATCGAGCCGTGGCCCGCGCTCATCACGAATCTGTCGCGGTCAGGCCATTTGTCGTCGGACGGATCGATCTTCATAAACCGGTTGAAAAGGACTGTGGCGACATCGGCCAAGCCCATCGGCGCTCCGGGATGCCCTGAATTGGCCGCCTGAACCGCATCCATTGTTAGAATACGGATGGCATTGGCCATCATGGTTTCTTTGTCTGTTACACGTGATTGAATATTCATTCCGGGTCCCTCAGCTGCGCTTGGATTCATTGACGAGGCGATGAACAAGCGGGGTAAGGATCAATTGCATCGCCAAATCCATTTTGCCGCCGGGGATCACCAGAGAATTGGCGCGGGTCATCCAGCTTCCGTGGATCATCGACATCAGGTAAGGGAAATCGATGCCTCTCGGGTTTTTGAACCGGATAACCACAAGGCTTTCATCCGCTGTCGGTATCCAGCGCGCCACAAATGGGTTGGATGTGTCGACAACCGGAACGCGCTGAAAATTGATGTCGGTTTCGGAAAATTGCGGACAGATACAATGCACATAGGCGTGCATGCGGCGCAGGATGACATCCGTGACGGCCTCGGTCGTGTACCCACGGCTGGCTTTGTCGCGGTGTATCTTCTGGATCCATTCAAGGTTGGTGACGGGAACAACGCCAATCTTTAGATCCGCATGCGAGGCGATGTCGACCTCGTCATTCACCACGGCACCGTGCAGGCCCTCGTAGAACAACAAATCTGACCCAGGCCCAAAAGCCTTCCAATCCGTAAAGGTTCCGGGGTCGCCGCCGTGACGCTTGGCCTCATCTTTATCGTGGATGTAGTGGCGTGTTTCGCCGCCACCTGTTTCGCCATAGATGCGAAAAACATTTTCCAGCTTTTCCAGCTCGTTCGCGTCATAGCTGAAATGGCTAAACGTATCATCGCCACTGTCTTTACGTTTCTGCAATTCCGCTTTCATGTTCAAACGGTCGTAGCGGTGAAAAGCGTCCCCTTCGATTGAAACGCGTTTGATACCTTCTCGGCGGAAAATCTGATCAAATGTGCCCTTCACGGTGCTGGTGCCTGCACCTGACGAGCCTGTGACAGAAATGATTGGATGCTTCTTGGACATTGAGTGAATTCCTTAGGCGCGAAATAAGCCGCGAGACCCGAACAGGGCCGAGATTTCTTCGTGAGGGAGATCGAAATAGGTCCGAACCCGATCAACTTTTGTGGGGGTGCCAAAGATGAAGGGCGTGCGGGCGTGCAATGTGCTCGGCGTCAGGTCGAGAATGCGCTCGATGCCATCCGTTGCCTTGCCCCCTGCTTGTTCAACCAACATTGCAATTGGGGCGCATTCATAGACGTGGCGCAGACGGCCTTGGGCATACCCATTGCGCTGATCGCCGGGATAAAGAAACACGCCACCCCGGCTAATAATCCGGTGGGTTTCGGCTACCAGAGAGGCAACCCAACGCATGTTAAAGTTCTTGCTGCGTGGCCCGTCGATGCCGGCCAGACAATCGTCGATATAGGCGCGAATTGGCTTCGGCCAATGACGATAATTCGAGGCGTTGATGGCAAATTCACTGGAGTCTTCTGGCAGCGCCAAACTGTCTTGCGTGCATGTGAATTCGGATGTTTTTGGATCAAGAGTATAGGCAAGAACGCCCTTTCCGTAGGTCACGAGAAGAACCGTCTGAGGGCCATAGATGAAATACCCGGCAGCGATTTGTTCAGAGGCTGGACGCAGGAACGAAGAGTTCCCGTCTTCTCCGGCCGGAAAGATTGAAAAAATCGTGCCGATGGATACGTTCACGTCGATATTGGACGAGCCATCCAACGGGTCGATTGCCAAGGCAAGTGTTCCTGTCGGATCTAAAGTGACGACGTCGTCTTGTTCTTCGGATGCGTAATATCTCAAACCGGCCGCGGCCAATGCTGCGCTGTAGGCGTCGTCAGCAATGATATCGAGCGCCTTTTGCTCGTCGCCACCGATATTGTCTCCCACTGCCTTGCCGAGGTTTTCCTCCAAGGCGCCTCGGGCGATGCGGATCGACAATTTTGCCGACACGTCGCAAAGCGCCATCATCGTAGAGCGCAAATGCGGTGGGCAAGTTTTGTGAATGTCGGCCTGTTTCATTAAGTCCTCCCAAACTTAAAGACAGGCTCGTTATTCACATCGAAAAAATTTTGCGCTACTTAATAAAATGTACTCCTGATTCAGAAAAATTTAATATGAAAAATCTTGATGCCGTCACGCTGAAGCAGCTCCGTTCGTTTGCCGAGGTCTGCAAAACCCGATCGATCACGCAGGCGGCTGAGATGCTTTCGTTGACGGCCCCGGCTGTGCATTCACAACTTAAGCTTTTGGAAAATCAAGTTAATTGCAAACTCCTTGACCGAACGTCTGACGCGGGAATGACGCCAACCGAAGCTGGTGCTACGCTTCTGGCGGCCAATGCAAAAATTGTAGCCGCCTTAGAAAAAGCCGCAAACGAGATGCGGGCGATCAACGCTGGGCTGCGCGGTTTTGTCCGGCTTGGTGTGGTTAGTACGGGCAAGTATTTCGCTCCGTTTATCGTGTCCCATCTGCAAAAGACCTGCCCAGACATCGAAGTTGACCTGATGGTCGGGAATCGCGGCGAAATAATAAACGCACTATCCAACGGCGGACTTGATTTGGCGATCATGGGTCGACCTCCGCGTTTGCCAAAGGTCCAGTCTACGGTTCTTGGGCCGCACCCTCATGTCCTTATCGCCAACCCTGACTCCAGCTTGGTAAAAGACCCAGACCTTAGCGCCGAGAAGATCATCAGAACGCCGATTATTATGCGCGAAGAAGGGTCGGGGACACGCATACTTGCCATTCGCTTTCTGGATCGTATCGCAGAAGGTGAGCCATATGACTTTAGGGTTATGCAATCCAACGAAACGATCAAACAGGCAGTTCTGGCAGGGCTCGGCATCGCTATTATCTCGGCCCATACCGTCCTGGACGAATTGGAATCCGGAAAACTGGCGACCCTGCCTGCCCCGACATTGCCAGTCATGCGCAGTTGGTACGCCGTCGAAAATCTTGAGACCGAGCCAAGTCAGGCGCAGATCACAGTGCTCAAAAGCATTTTAGCCGAAAGTTCGCGGTTATTACATTTGAGTGAATTGGACAGGCTGCGCTTGTTACCGCCGACTGACCTTAGAATGCGCTCTTAACATGGCGGTTAACCGCGCCATGAAAGAGAATAGCCTAAAGGCGTTCCAATGGGGCCATGATGTGTCCTCGACACCATTGCACTCGGATCTTTGGCTTTGACCTTGTCGGATGTATCTTTGTGCAAGCTTGGAAAGGAGCAACTCATGTCGAATTCCGAAAACAAAACAAAACCGACTGAGGTTTCGGTTCAAGCGTTCTTGGATTGTGTTGAGCACCCGACGCGAGCCGCCGATGCAAAAGTTCTGGAGCAGCTGTTTCGGCGCGTGACGGGGTTTCAACCTCAGATGTGGGGGCCCAGCATTGTTGGGTATGGTCAGTACCACTACAAATATAAGACCGGCCGGGAAGGCGATTTCTTGGCCACCGGCTTTAGCCCGCGCAAGGCCAATCTGTCGATCTATATCATGCCCGGATATCAGGACTATTCCGAAATCCTGTCGCGCCTTGGGAAGCATAAAACCGGCGCGTCGTGCCTTTATGTAAATAAACTGGCCGACATCGATTTGAGCGTCCTGGAAGAGCTCATCAAAGCGGGCCTTGCCGATCTTGATAAGATCTACGGCGTGCAGCCCAGCTAGCGCAGGGATTCCAAGTCATCCAGAAAACATGGCGTCGGGCGATCCGATAGTCCGGTCAGAACGACTTGCCCACTGGGCGTGATCCCAAGATCGATTGTTCCAATTGCGCTTGCGCCCCCATAAACAACGTTCTGCGCCTCCAGATCGCGTTCCACGATTGTGCCATAGGGCATGGACAGCCAAAGCAGCGCCGGGTCGACATCCACACGTGTGATGTGAATCGGGGCGGCAAAAGAAACGCAGCGTAGCAAAACGGGCGGGCGGCTTAGGCCCGCGTGGTCCGGCGGTACGGCGCCGCTATGCCAAAGCTCTCCGATCCGGGACATAAGCTGATCTCGCAAGCAGCGGTTACGATTATCGGATGCCAGACATGTGTCGAGCTCGGTTAGGGTCGCATGAGAACGGATACTCAAAGCGGCGCGGGCGCCGGGATGCAGAAGAGGGTTGTCAAGCGCGGCCTCTTCGAGGCGGGTCATTTCATCGGCCAATTGCCTGAGACGCGCGTCATCGCAAACCGTCGACCAAAAAGCGCGCGCCGAGGATTGGCACTCATCGGCAAGTGCGGGGAGGCTTGTTAATAAGAGAATGAATAGAAACCGCATGGGGCTGAACCGTGACCGCCCCATCTGTCGAGGTCAAGACAGGGCAGCCGCAACTCCCCTGTCTTTGCTATTTTCTGCCAGCTGCTTAGCTGGACAATTGCCCGCTTTCGGGGATCCAGCGGAACCCGTCTTCGTGCCGGTCAATATAGCCGATCGACGGGAAGGGCAGGTGATACCCCGTTGCAGGAATGCGGTCAGTGGCCAGCATATCCAAAACCCGGCGACGGCTGGCCGCGGCGGTTTCTTTGTCCATATCAAAGCGCACTTCCCAATCGGGGTAAGCCAGCGACCACACCGGGTGGTTGGCCATATCAGCCATGATCATCAACTGCTGCCCGTTGCTGTCCAGCATATAGCCCATGTGACCGGGCGTGTGGCCGGGGCTGCTGATGGCGGTAATGCCGCTTGATACATCCTGATCCGCTTCCAAAAAGGCGAATTGATCCGCTAGCGGGCGCACTTTGCCTTCAAACCGGTCGTTGCCAGATGCAGCCCAGTGATCGAATTCGGCCCGGCCCGTCACAAAGCGGGCATTGGCAAATGTTGGCGCATCGCCATAGATCCCGCCGATGTGGTCACCATGCATATGAGTGATCACAACTGTGTCGATCTGGTCGGGGCTATACCCTGCGCCCTCTAGCGCGCCGGTGATGCCCTCAGGGTTCAACCCGGTGTCAAAAAGCACCAGCTCAGACCCGGTATTCACGACAACAGGCGCGAAACCAGTGGTGAAAGTCTCGGTAGAAAGGAAGTTTGCTTCGCTCACCGCTGCAAATTCCTCGGCAGAAACATTCATGCCGTATGTGCCTTGCGGATTATCGCGGCTAGCAAATCCGGCCAAAATCGTTGTGACTTCGAAATTGCCGAGGGTGAAGCGGCGATGGTGCGCGAAAGATGCGCCCATCATAGGGGCCTCGGCATGGGCAGCGCGGGTCAATGAGATAAAGGGCGCGGCAAGGCCGGCACCTAGGATCATACGGCGATTGGGAGAGATCATGAGACAAATTTCCTGTTGGACGTCATTAGATGGAGGGCAATGTAACGTGATTTTTTCCGAGATCGCATAAACTTCCGGTGAGGTGGGCAGGACTCTGCTTATGGACAAACGGGCCTCTATGTGGTCAAGCATCGGCTCGATCCCAAGGAGTCCGCCTCGCTATGACCGTCACCCGTTTCGCCCCGTCGCCCACCGGCTATATCCATGTCGGTAACTTGCGCACCGCTCTGATGAACTTTCTGATCGCCAAAAAGGCGGGCGGTGAGTTCATTTTGCGGATTGATGACACCGATCCCGAGCGATCAAAGCAGGAATATGTCGATGCGATTCAGGAAGATCTGGAATGGCTGGGCCTGACATGGGACCGGATTGAACATCAGTCTTCACGTCTGGACCGCTATGCCGCCGCTGCCGATGAGCTGCGCGAGAAAGGCCGGTTTTACGAAGCGTTTGAAACGCCAACCGAGCTGGACCTGAAGCGGAAAAAACAACTGAATATGGGGCTGCCACCGGTTTATGACCGTGCTGCGCTGAAACTGTCTGATGATGAAGTTGCGGCTTTACGGGCCGAACGCGGGCAGGGTGTTTGGCGCTTCAAGCTCGATCACCAGCGCATTGAATGGACCGATGGCATCTTGGGCGAATTGTCGATTGATGCGGCAAGCGTTTCAGATCCCGTGCTGATCCGCCAAGACGGGCAAGTGCTCTATACAATCGCTTCGGTTGTGGACGATACGGATATGGGTGTGACCCATGTTGTGCGTGGCTCGGATCATGTCACCAACACTGCCACGCAAATTCAGATCATGTCTGCGCTCGGTCACACAGCCCCGAACTTTGCGCATCATTCGCTCTTAACCGGTCCGCAAGGCGAAGCTTTATCCAAACGCTTGGGCACGCTAGCTCTGCGCGATTTGCGAGAAGCTGGCGTTCAACCGATAGCGCTACTGAGCCATATGGCGCGTTTGGGGTCGTCTCAACCTATTGAACTGGTCGAAACGATTGACGAATTGGCCGAAGGGTTTGACTTGACGCAGTTCGGATCTGCACCGACCAAATTTGATGTCGACGACCTTTATCCGCTAACCGCGCGGTATCTGCATGGCTTGCCTCTCTCGGCTGTTGCCGATCAAGTCTCGGCGCTTGGTGTGCCAGCTGATTTGGCGGAAACATTCTGGACCATCGCTCGCGCCAACATCACGACCCTGCACGATTTGCCGGGTTGGTGGGCGTTGTTCCGCGATGGCGCAACGCCGCTTGTCGCTGATGAGGACCGCGAGTTTGTTGCAGAAGCTTTTGCGATGTTACCCGAGCCGCCTTACTCGGCAGATACATGGAGCACATGGACAAGCGCAGTCAAAGAGGCGACGGGCCGTAAGGGCAAAGGACTGTTTATGCCGCTGCGCAAGGCCGTCACTGGCTTGGAGCGAGGGCCTGAAATGGCTGACGTCATGACCCTATTGCAGAAAAAGCCATCGCTCTGACGGCGCTTGCGTCACAGATGCAGCACGTCTGACAGAACCACTGGCTCCAGCGGCTCGCCGTCTGGCGTTGCGGCATGTTCGGCGAAGGTTTTATATCCTGGCGGCACTAACGTCCCTTTCTGGGCAGCGTTGAGAAAGATGAACTTGGTGTTGTCGGGGCTTATTTCGAACCAGTTCGGGTCGTCATAGGCGCCACGATAGATGCCCAGCCGATCTGGCCAGCGTGCGAATGTCAGATGGGTTTTTGAGCCACATTTGTTACAGAAATGGACAAAAACCTTTTGCCCACTTCCACCCGAGATATGGGTGTAGATTGTGGGTTCGCCCTGTGAAATTCGAAAATTGCCAATTTCGAAAATCGGCTCGGTCATCTGGTGGCCACCCGTGGCCTTTTGGCAAAAATTGCAAAAGCAGATTGTGACCCAATCTGGCGGGCCTGCCGTCGCAAAACGGATCGCGCCGCACAGGCAGCCGCCATGGTGTTCTTGGGGTGTCGTCATGTCGTTTCCTCCCAATAAAACGATCAAGACTTTGGCAGATCCTATCCCTCAGAACGTGCAAGCAGTCTGTGCGGGAAAATAGAATGGTCAGCCGCCGAGTCTTCATCCATTGTATGCTGAAATTATTGGAGGCGCCAAAAATGGCTCAAGAGCAGGCTAAGTTCTTGGAGGGAAACCTTTTCCGGCACATCACCGTGATGTCATTAACCGCGTCGATCGGGCTGATGGCCGTGTTTATGGTCGATCTTGTCGATATGATCTTCATCTCGATGCTGGGTAAGGCGGAACTTGCCGCCGCAGTTGGCTATGCCGGCGCGATCCTGTTTTTCACCACGTCCTTCGGGGTGGGCATGTCGATTGCCGCAGGGGCTTTGGTGGCCCGGGCCCTTGGGGCTGGCGACGAAGAGATGGCCGGGCGCCGCGCATCGACGGTGATGCTTTATGGCGTCGTGTTTGGCGCGCTTTTCGCGGCGGCCGTGTGGGTGAACCTGCCGGCTTTGGTGGCCCTTCTTGGAGCCAGCGAAGAAACGCTCGATCTGGCTGTTGGATACCTTAGAATCATCATCCCGAGCCTGCCGATCTTGGTTGTTGGTATGACGGGCAGCGCGATATTGAGGGCGCATGGCGCGGCGCGCAATTCGATGATGGTCACAATTGTGGGCGGGGTCGTAAACGCGATTTTGGACCCGATCCTGATATTCGGCCTTGATCTTGAACTCACAGGGGCAGCGCTTGCCAGTGTGGCGGCACGGTGCACCATTGGTGCAACGGCGTTTTATCTGATTTTGAAAAACCATGGTGGATTGGCCAAACCGTCCCCGGAAGATTTTAAGGCTGATTTTGCGGTCATTATGACCTTGGCCTTTCCGGCAATCCTGACCCAGCTGGCGACGCCGATTGGTCAGGCCTATGTCACCAGAGCTATGGCCGAATTTGGGGAAGAGGCCGTTGCGGGCATGGCTATTGTCGGCCGTCTAACGCCAGTTGCTTTCGGGACAATTTTTGCACTGTCTGGTGCGATCGGACCTATCGTTGGGCAAAATTTCGGGGCGGGGCAACTGGACCGCGTGCGCGGGGCGTATCGCGATGGGTTGCTGTTTACCGGCATGATCGTGGGGGTTGTTGCCGTGATCCTGTTTGCCCTGCGCGGCCCGATTGGGGCTGTGTTCGAAGTTGAAGGGATCTCGCAGGAATTGCTCTATCTTTTCTGCGGGCCGCTTGCGTTGGTGTGGTTCTTTAACGGGATGTTATTCGTGTCCAACGCCTGTTTTAACAATTTGGGCCACCCCTATTATTCGACATGGATCAACTGGGGACGGCACACGCTTGGGACGATTCCTTTCGTTTTTGCCTTTGCCTATCTCTATGGGGCAGCGGGTGTCTTGATTGGTCAGGCAGTCGGCGGCGTGGTTTTTGGTCTGATTTCGCTGTGGCTGGCGCTTAAGGTCATTCGCGCGCCGGATCCTTCGGGGAAGATGAGCCTTTTTCCCGGCCACACCAGATATTTACAGCTTTTCCATCATCGCAGATGACGCAGGAAAATCCCTAGATGGATTTTCTAAAACTCATGTCTGAGTTTTCCCGCGCGCGCCGCGAGGACTCAATGCTTGAAACTGTTTAAGCATGAGTCTATACGCGCCCGGTGGTCCCAAATGGGCCCATTTAACAATCAAGAAACGCCGTGTTTGGCCCCAGATCGCTTCGGGGGTTAGTTCCGGCAAAGGAGAAGCGACATGAAACTGCACGAACTTCGTGACAATCCGGGTGCAACCCGTACCAAAAAACGCATTGGCCGTGGTCCAGGCTCTGGCAAGGGTAAAACCGCCGGCCGTGGTATCAAAGGTCAAAAATCCCGTTCGGGTGTAGCCATTAATGGTTACGAAGGCGGCCAAATGCCAATCTACCAGCGTCTGCCAAAGCGTGGCTTTAACAAGCCGAACCGCAAGCAATTCGCTGTTGTGAACCTTGGCCTGCTTCAGAAATTCATCGATGACGGTAAGCTGGACGCAAAAGCGACCATCACCGAGGACCTGCTGGTTGAAACCGGTATCGTACGTCGCAAGCTGGATGGCGTGCGCGTTTTGGCCAAAGGTGACGTAACTGCCAAACTGACCATCGAGGTCACAGGCGCATCGAAATCCGCAGTTGAAGCCGTTGAAAAGGCTGGCGGCAGCCTGACCGTTGCAGCGCCAGCTGCCGCGGAATAACTCGGATCACGACCCTTTTGGGTCAATAAGGTTGTGAGCGGCCCTCGGACCGCTTACATCTAGCCCCAGTTCTTCCCGCGCCGCGTGGTCAACTCGATCCGCGGCGCCGTGCATGAGAGAAACATATGGCATCTGCTGCAGAGCAAATGGCCGCCAATATTAGCTGGCGGACCTTCGGTAAGGCCACAGAACTGCGTCAGCGCATTCTGTTCACCATCGGTCTTTTGATCATCTACCGTATCGGCACCTATATTCCGGTCCCAGGCATCGATGGCGGCGCATTGCGCCAGTTCATGGAAGATGCGGCGGCGAGCCTTGGAGGGGTGATCAACCTCTTTACAGGTGGGGCGATTGGCCGGATGGGCGTGTTTGCCCTTGGCATTATGCCGTATATTTCTGCCTCGATCATTATTCAGCTGATGTCGGCCATGGTGCCTGCATTTGAACAGCTGAAGAAAGAAGGCGAACAGGGCCGTAAGAAGCTTAACCAATACACGCGCTACGGTACGGTGGTTCTGGCGACTTTCCAAGCCTACGGTCTGGCTGTCAGCCTTGAGGGCGGCGGTCTTGTCACCGATCCGGGTTGGTTCTTCCGTATTGCCTGTGTTGTCACGCTTGTTGGCGGCACGATGTTCCTGATGTGGCTGGGTGAACAAATCACAGCGCGCGGCATCGGTAACGGTATCTCGCTGATCATTTTCGTTGGCATCATCGCCGAAATCCCCGGTGCCTTGGCGCAGTTCTTTGAGCAGGGCCGCACGGGCGCGATTTCGACGCCAGTGGTGTTGGGCATTATCATTATGCTCTTCGCGACGCTGACTTTCGTGGTCTTTATGGAGCGATCGCAAAGGAAGATTCACATCCAATACCCGCGCCGTCAGGTGGGCATGAAGGTCTATGATGGCGGGTCTAGCCATTTGCCGATCAAAGTGAACCCGGCAGGCGTTATCCCGGCCATCTTTGCGTCGTCTTTGCTGTTGCTGCCGACCACGATCAGCACATTCTCGGGCGCGGATGCAGGTCCCGTCATGTCGACGATCCTGACGCTCTTTGGCCCGGGCCGTCCCCTTTACCTGCTGTTCTTTGCTGGCATGATTGTGTTCTTCACATATTTCTACACCCATAACGTGTCGTTCAAGACCGAGGATGTTGCAGATAACTTGAAGAGCCAGAACGGGTTTGTCCCCGGCATTCGCCCCGGCAAAAAGACCGCTGAATATCTTGAATATGTTGTGAACCGTATTTTGGTTCTTGGTGCTGGCTACCTTGCACTTGTGGTGCTGCTGCCGGAAATGATCCGCACTCAATTGTCGATCACGGCCTACTTCGGTGGGACATCGATCTTGATTATTGTGTCTGTCGGCATGGACACCGTGCAACAAGTGCAATCGCATCTTCTGGCGCATCAATACGAAGGGCTGATCGAGAAATCGCAGCTTCGCGGTCGGAAGGGCGGAGGACGCAACAAGCGTAAGGGGCCCGCTCGTCGATGAATATTATTCTGTTGGGGCCACCTGGCGCCGGAAAAGGAACGCAAGCCCGCCGTCTGGTGGATGAGCGCAACATGGTGCAGCTCTCAACAGGTGATATGCTGCGGGCCGCAAAAGACAGCGGTACCGAAATGGGCAAGCTTGTTGCGGAAGTTATGGCAAAGGGTCTGCTTGTTACCGATGAGATCGTCATTGGTCTGATCGAAGAGCAGCTCGAAACTGTCGAGGCCACTGGCTTTATCTTTGATGGATTCCCAAGGACTTTGGCTCAAGCAGATGCTTTGAATGCGCTTCTGGGCCGTAAGGGTCAGAGCTTGGACGCTGTGATCGAGATGAAGGTCAACGATGACGCGCTTGTTTCGCGTGTGACAGGCCGCTCGACTTGTGGCGCCTGCGGTGAGGTCTACCACGACGAAACGAAGCCCCAGCCTGCTGATGGTAAGTGCAGCAACTGCGGGGCATCCGAATTCAAACGGCGCGCGGATGACAATGAAGATGCGTTTCGCACCCGCCTTTTGGCTTATTATCGCGACACCTCGCCATTGATCGGATATTACTACGCAAAAGGGCAGCATTCTGCCATCGATGGCATGGCCGCAATGGACGCCGTCGCCGGTGAAATCAAAGAAGTTCTTGACAAAGCTTGAACTGGTATTGACCGCACGGTCAAAACCGCCTAACTGACGGCTTCCCTCTGGGGATCGAGAGATGCGCTGATTCTATCTGGCCCTCCCGAAAATTTAATTTCGATGGCCCGCAGGCTTTACCGCCTCGGGCTTTCGGTTGTGAAAAAAGGTTCTGGAGCTACGGAACCGCAACGTATGAAGGAAGACCTACGTGGCACGTATTGCTGGGGTCAACATCCCCACCGCTAAGCGCGTTCCGATCGCGCTAACTTATATCACCGGAATTGGCCAAACCTCTGCTGACGCAATCTGCGAAGCCGTTAAGATTGACGCCACTCGCCGTGTGAATGAACTTTCCGACGCCGAAGTGCTCGCCATTCGCGAACATATCGACGCCAACTACACGGTAGAAGGCGACCTTCGCCGCGAAGTAACCATGAACGTCAAACGTCTGATGGATCTGGGTTGCTACCGCGGTCTGCGTCATCGCCGTAACTTGCCTGTTCGCGGTCAGCGGACCCACACCAACGCTCGTACTCGCAAAGGCCCCGCAAAGGCCATTGCTGGTAAGAAGAAATAAGGGAGGGTTCATATAATGGCACGTGAAAAGACCCGTACGAAGCGCAAAGAGCGCAAGAATATCGCATCTGGTGTTGCGCATGTGAACAGCTCGTTCAACAACACTAAGATCCTGATTTCGGACGTTCAAGGCAACGCAATTTCTTGGTCGTCTGCTGGTACCATGGGCTTTAAAGGCTCGCGGAAATCCACACCCTATGCGGCTCAGATGGCTGCTGAAGATGCCGGCAAAAAAGCACAAGAGCATGGCGTGAAAACGCTGGAAGTCGAAGTGCAAGGCCCCGGTTCTGGCCGTGAAAGCGCACTGCGTGCTTTGGCTGCTGTTGGCTTTAACATCACGTCTATCCGCGATGTGACACCGATGGCGCATAACGGCTGCCGTCCGCCAAAGCGTCGCCGCGTATAATTTATGTTTTTTGCCCGATGGCCGCATGGGAAACCATTGCGGCCTCGGTTTGTCCTTTTTTGATCCTCGAGCGCTCAGGGCCTGGATCGGCCCAATGAGCAAGAATGGAGGCGCCACATGATCCATAAAAATTGGCAAGAGCTGATCAAACCGACCCAGCTGGAGGTGAACCCCGGCAATGACCCATCGCGTCAGGCGACGGTTGTTGCTGAACCGCTAGAACGCGGTTTTGGTCTGACCCTCGGCAACGCACTGCGTCGGGTGCTGATGTCTTCGCTTCAGGGCGCGGCAATCACATCCGTCCAGATTGACAATGTCCTGCACGAGTTCTCCTCGATTGCTGGTGTGCGTGAAGACGTCACCGATGTCGTTCTGAACCTTAAAGGCGTGTCGATCCGCATGGACGCCGAAGGCCCCAAGCGTATTTCAATCTCGGCCAAAGGCCCCAAGATTGTTACCGCTGGTGACATCTCGGAAAGCGCTGGCATCGAGGTTCTGAATCGCGATCACGTGATCTGCCACCTTGATGACGGTGCCGATCTGTTCATGGAGCTGACCGTTAATACCGGTAAGGGCTATGTCGCAGCCGACAAAAACCGTCCCGAGGATGCGCCGATTGGCTTGATCTCGATCGATGCGATCTATTCGCCGGTCAAAAAGGTCAGCTACGACGTGCAGCCAACCCGCGAAGGTCAGGTTCTGGATTACGATAAGCTGACGCTTAAACTGGAAACCGATGGATCGATCACCCCTGACGATGCCGTAGCGTTTGCTGCGCGTATTCTGCAGGACCAGCTGTCGATCTTCGTGAACTTCGATGAACCAGAGGCCGCTGGCCGCCAGGACGACGAAGATGATCTGGAATTCAACCCGCTTCTCTTGAAGAAGGTTGATGAGCTTGAGCTTTCTGTCCGGTCTGCAAACTGCCTGAAGAACGACAACATCGTCTATATCGGTGATCTGATCCAGAAAACCGAAGCCGAGATGCTGCGTACTCCGAACTTCGGTCGGAAATCGCTCAATGAGATCAAAGAAGTGCTTTCGGGCATGGGTCTGCATCTGGGAATGGATATCGTTGATTGGCCACCCGATAACATCGAGGATCTGGCCAAGAAATTCGAAGACCAGTTCTAAGGTCTTCACTCGGGGCGGTTCGCCGCCCCGACAATGCCCGGACTTGCCGGGGAATATCAGGGCAACTGCCCCAAGGAGAGCCGGTGACACGCATCACAGGCCAGACAAAGCAAAAACGCCCGTAGAGGGCACCAAATTGGAGATAGACACATGCGTCACGCACGAGGTTACCGCCGCCTGAACCGCACCCATGAGCACCGTAAAGCTCTGTTTGCAAATATGGCTGGCTCGCTCATCGAACATGAGCAAATCAAAACCACCCTTCCTAAAGCAAAAGAACTGCGTCCGATCATTGAAAAAATGATCACGCTGGCGAAACGCGGCGATCTGCACGCCCGTCGTCAGGCTGCTTCCAAGCTGAAGCAGGACGCCTATGTTGCCAAACTTTTTGACGTTCTCGGCCCACGTTACGCCGACCGTCAGGGTGGCTATGTCCGCATCATGAAAGCGGGCTTCCGCTATGGTGACATGGCGCCCATGGCGATCATCGAATTTGTTGACCGCGACGTTGACGCCAAAGGCGCCGGCGACCGCGCCCGCGTCGAAGCCGAGCTTGACGCAGAATAATTTCAAGTCTCGTTCGCGAGACATTTGAATTCGGAACCCCGCCCTAATTCAGTGGCGGGGTTTTTCTTTTTCCGGATGGCTTCCCCCTTGCCGCGCGCGCGCATAGATTGCCGCCATGGCCGACCTCTTTGCAAATTCATCACCTGAAACGCCAAATGGCCCGCGCCCTTTGGCCGATCGGTTGCGGCCGGGCAATCTGGCAGAGGTCATTGGCCAAAGCCATATTCTGGGCCCAGAGGGCAGTCTCAGGGTAATGCTGGATGCTGGGGCATTGGGCTCATTGATATTCTGGGGCCCGCCCGGCGTTGGAAAAACCACAATCGCACGCCTTTTGGCACAGGAAACTGACCTCAGTTTTGTGCAGATCAGCGCGATTTTCACGGGCATGCCGGACCTGCGCAAAACCTTTGATGCCGCCAAGATTCGCCGACAGAACGGCGGCGGCACGTTGCTTTTCGTTGATGAGATCCACCGGTTCAACAAGGCGCAGCAGGACGGATTTTTACCCCATATGGAGGATGGAACCATCCTTTTGGTGGGGGCAACAACCGAAAACCCCTCGTTCGAGTTAAATGCCGCTGTCATGTCGCGCGCGCAGGTTTTGGTTCTTGAGCGATTGTCAGAAGACGATCTGGAACTCCTGATCCAGCGCGCGGAAGCTGAACTGCAAGTTAAACTGCCCCTTACGGATGAAGCCCGCGCCGCGCTGCGCGAAATGGCCGATGGCGATGGGCGCGCTATGCTCAATCTGGTCGAACAAACAGCGGCTTGGAAGGTCGATGCCCCGCTGGCGCCCGAGGCGCTTGGCAAACGTTTGGCCCGCCGCGCCGCGCAATATGACAAATCGGGTGAAGCGCATTACAACCTGATCTCTGCTTTGCATAAATCGGTGCGCGGTTCGGACCCCGATGCCTCGCTCTATTGGTTTGCCAGAATGCTGGAAGGCGGCGAAGACCCTCGTTTTCTGGCCCGGCGTATCACGCGCATGGCCGTGGAAGACATTGGGCTTGCGGATCCGCAAGCGCAACGGTTTTGCCTTGATGCATGGGAGACTTATGAGCGTTTGGGCAGCCCCGAGGGCGAACTTGCCCTCGCCCAAGCCGTCGCCTATCTGGCGCTCGCCCCGAAATCCAATGCGATCTACACCGGCTATAAAGGCGCGCGGCGTCTGGCTGCTAAAACCGGGTCAAAGCCGCCGCCAAAGCATATCCTAAACGCCCCCACGAAGATGATGAAAGAGCAAGGGTACGGCGATGGATACGCCTATGATCACGAAGCCGAAGATGGGTTTTCTGGGCAGAACTATTTCCCCGATGAAGTTGGCCGCGAAGCGCTCTACACGCCAGTGGAACGTGGCTTTGAACGAGATTTGGCCAAGCGGGTCGCCTATTTTGCAAAGCTACGAGCCAAGCGGCAGGACAGTTGAAATTGACTGCTTCTGAAACGGCGCGCGCTACGATTTATGTTGGCGACGACGAACACCCATCAGACGATTATTCGTGGATTGTAAATTGGCTAAAGCAGCATAAAGACCGAGTAGAGGTCGCAGGTTACGAAACGGGCGGTTGGGAGCATCTTTGGGACGTTCATGGGCCCGCGGATGTGATCGCGGAAATACCTGAAGGCTTTCTCTGCTCAAGTACATGGACTGCGAAGGAGAACGGGCGTTGGACTGCTGAGTCATCTGACCTAACCGGCATGTTTAGTTGACAATCCGGGCTGTTGGGCACAAACCCCGCCCATGTTTATGACCTTACTCCAAGTGGCAATAGGCGGCGCCATCGGCGCGGCACTTCGCTTTTCTGCGGGGGTGGGGATATTGCGCCTTTTTGGACAGACCAGCTTTCCCATCGCGATTATCGTGGTCAATATCCTTGGCTCGTTTCTGATGGGTGTTTTCGTGGTTGCCGCAGCGCATCGCGGGCTGACGCATTTGTCGCCTTTCGTAATGACGGGCCTGCTTGGCGGGTTCACAACGTTTTCGGCCTTTTCACTTGAAACCATGACGCTTTATGAGCGCGGAGATTTTGGGCAGGCCCTTTTATATGTCGGTTTGTCGGTGCTGTTGTCGGTCATGGGACTGGCGCTTGGCCTTTGGATCGCCCGAGGAGTATTTGCATGAGCCGTGTACAGACACTGACCGTAGGGCATGATGAGGGCGATCAGCGCCTTGATCGTTGGTTCCGCCGCCATTTTCCGCATATCGGGCAAGGGCGGATCGAAAAGCTTTGCCGTAAGGGAGAGATCCGTGTTGATGGCGGCCGTGTTAAGGCGGCCACGCGACTTCAAGTCGGCCAGGACGTGCGCATTCCACCGCTTCCTGATCTCTCTGACCTGACAGATAATGGCCCTGTGCGAAAAGAGCCGGGCTTTGTCTCGGATGCCGATGCCAAACTCATCCGGTCTTGTGTGATCTACAAGGATGACCAGATCATCGCGCTGAACAAACCTCCCGGGCTTCCGACGCAAGGCGGTACAAATCAGACGCGCCATATCGATGGCATGTCCGAGGCGTTGCGTTTCGATAAAGAAGACAAGCCGCGTTTGGTGCATCGGTTGGACAAAGATACGTCTGGCGTATTGCTCATGGCGCGCTCGGCCACTGCTGCGCGCAAACTGACCGAGGCGTTCCGCGCGCGCGACACGCGCAAGATCTATTGGGCCGCCGTAGCTGGCGTTCCGCAGCCACGTATGGGCACTGTCCGGTTTGGTCTGGTGAAAGCACCGGGCCATGGGTCGGGCGGCGGCGGCGAGAAGATGCATTGCATCCACCCACGCAATGTTGACGAAACCCCCGGCGCAAAGCGCGCGACCACCGATTATTCGGTTTTGTCCGCCCTTGGTGGCCGTGTGTCTTGGATGGCCCTTGTGCCAATCACCGGGCGCACGCATCAATTGCGGGCCCATATGGCCGAGCTTGGGCACCCGATCATTGGTGACGGTAAATATGGCGGGTCTGGGCAGGAAAACCTCGGCGATGGATGGGGCGCGCAATTGGGCGGGGATTTGTCCAAAAAGCTGCATCTGCACGCCCGATCGCTAAGCTTTACGCATCCCTTTACCGGCGCGCATCTCGTGCTGACGGCCCCTTTGCCGGAGCATATGAAACATACGTGGAACACGCTTGATTGGTCCGAGAAAGACGTGCCCGTGGACCCGTTCGAGGATGATGAATTTTGAGTGACCTAAAGCTGGTGATCTTTGACGTCGACGGGACGCTGATCGACAGTCAGGCGCATATCATGGCGGCAGTGAATGGGGCCTTCGCGGCCTTCCAAATGACTGTGCCCGCACGAGAGGCTGTGCTGCGCTGTGTGGGGCTGTCTTTGCCAGTGATGATGGCAAAATTGGCGCCCCAAGCGGACGCCGCACAGCAATCGGCGCTGGTTGATCGGTACAAGCATAATTTCATGACCTTGCGTGTCGAGGATGGCAAAGCGCTGTCCCCGTTCTTTGATGGCGCGCGCGCCACTTTGGATATGCTTCACGCGCAAAAGGATGTGCTCCTTGGGATCGCGACCGGAAAGTCGCGCCGCGGGTTGGATCACCTAATCGACATGCATGATCTGGCGGGCCTCTTCGACACCATACAGGTTGCAGACAATCACCCATCCAAACCCAGCCCCTCGATGTTGCTGGCGTGTTTGGAAGAAACCGGCGTCACGGCGCAGAATGCAGTTATTCTTGGGGATACGAGTTTTGACATGCATATGGGCGCGAATGCCGGGATCGCAGCGATTGGCGTCAACTGGGGCTATCACCCCGAACAGGAATTACGAGACGCCGGCGCGGTTGACGTTCTAAACAGCTTTGCAGAGCTTGGCCCGGCCTTGAAATCAGTATGGAGCGCGAGATGAGCGAATGGGCCCCAAAACGGTTTTGGAAATCCACTGAAATCAGCGAAACTGAGAACGGATTTCAGGTGCAATTAGACGGGCGTCCAGTGCGAACGCCGTCCAAAACCCTGTTGGAATTGCCCAGTCGCGGGATGGCCGAAGCAATCGCCGCCGAATGGGACAAAGTCGAAGAAAAAATCGACCCGTCTTTGATGCCTGTGACGCGCGCGGCGAATGCTGCGATCGACAAGGTTACGATCCAACATAGCGAAGTAGCGGCAATGCTGGCCGCCTATGCAGAAACTGATCTTCTTTGCCATCGCGCCGAGCACCCGGATGGGCTGATCCAAAAGCAAAAGGAAGCGTGGGACCCGATTCTTGATTGGGCAGCAACACGTTACTCTGCACCTCTGATTTCGGTCTCTGGCATCCTTCCGGCAGTTCAACCGGAAAATAGTCTACAAACTTACCTTACGGTAGTTATGAGCTTCGGCCCCTTCTCGATGACAGCTCTCCATGACCTTGTCGGCATCTCTGGATCATTGCTGTTGGGCCTTTGGGTGGCCGAGGATCAAAGCCGGGCAAAAACCGCGTGGGATATCAGCCGAATCGACGAAGAATGGCAGATTTCTCAATGGGGTGAGGATGAAGAAGCGAGCGAAACTGCGGCCAAAAAACAGGCAGAATTTCTGAATGCTGCACGGTTCTTGACCCTTTCCGACGGTTTTTGAAGCTTCTTTCACCAAACGCAAAAAAATCCTCTACGCCCGCGCAAGTCGCGGGCAAACCTGACTCCAGACACTGTTTGCGAGTGATTTTTGCGCTTAACCGGCCTTGACCTCGTAGTACAGATTTGCACAGTCTTGGGTCTACAAATAGCGCAACGACGCTATGCGTATGTAAATCAAAAGGCCAAATGGCCATAAATAACTATCCCCATCACTCGGTGGGATGGTCCTTCAGGAAGAGGTAAAAATGAAAAAATCAATATTTCTCGGCACACTTGCGCTTGCTGGTCTCGCAGCCGGCTTTGTCTCGGCTCAGACGCTGGACGAAGTACGTGCACGCGGCAGCTTGAGCTGTGGCGTGTCGACCGGTTTGGCCGGTTTCTCGATGCCCGACGCTAACGGCGAATGGCAAGGCTTTGACGTTGCGTATTGCCGCGCCGTAGCTGCCGCTGTTCTTGGCGACTCGACCGCTGTTGATTTTGTCCCACTCACTACACAGACACGCTTCACAGCGCTGTCTTCTGGCGAAGTTGACGTTCTGGCACGGAACACCACTTGGACCTTCAGCCGTGACGTAGACCTGCGCCTCGAATTCATTGGCGTAAACTACTATGACGGTCAGGGCTTCATGGTTCCCCGCGATCTGGGCGTGTCTTCGGCGCTTGAGCTGGACGGCGCGACCGTCTGCATTCAGACCGGTACAACAACCGAGCTTAACCTTGCCGACTTCTTCTCGGCGAACAACATGAGCTACGAACCTGTTCCGGTTGAAACCAACGCAGAAGCACAGCAGCAGTATCTGGCTGGCGCTTGCGACGTTTACACCACAGACGCATCGGGTCTGGCCGCAACACGCGCGACCTTCGAAGATCCCGATGGTCACGTCCTTCTGGCTGAGATCGTCTCGAAAGAGCCTTTGGGCCCAGTCGTCCGTCATGGTGACAGCGAGTGGGGCGATATTGCCCGCTGGACGCTGAACGCAATGGTTGCAGCTGAAGAGCTGGGTCTGACCTCGGCAAATGTTGGCGAAATGTCGGCCGGCACTGAAAACCCTGAGATCAACCGCATGCTGGGCACCGAGGGCGACCTTGGCGGCATGTTGGGTCTTGAAGCTGACTGGGCTGCAAACATCATCAGCCAAGTTGGTAACTACGGTGAAGTGTTCGATAGCAACATTGGCGCGGCCACCCCAATTGGTCTTGCTCGCGGCCTGAACGCTCAGTGGACCGATGGCGGCCTGCTGTACGCGCCTCCATTCCGCTAAGTCGAAAAGTTTGAAGGGCGCGGTTATTCCGCGCCCTTCGCGCTTTAAGCGCTTGAATAAAACAGTTCGCATGACCGGGACACCCATAGCGTTTTTGGGCGACAGGGGATGTCATGCAGAGCTGCTCCTCTCATAAAATCGGGGTTGCACGAAATGACAGCAATAACCGAACCACCTACCGAGTCATTTCGGCTAAGCCAGCTGATCTATGACACGCGGTATCGGTCAACGACGATCCAAGTGATCGCCTTTCTTCTCATCTTATTGGCCTTCTTCTGGTTGGGACGAAACATCGTTTCTAACCTGTCGGATCTCGGAAAAGATTTCGACTTTGGGTTTCTTTGGTCACGCGCGGGTTACGATATTAACCAGCGACTGATCGAATATTCCAACAACTCGACCCACGGACGGGCGGCGTTGGTTGGTATTCTTAACACTCTGCTTGTGTCCTTCCTTGGCTGTATCACAGCGACCGTATTGGGCGTTTTTGCCGGTGTTCTTCGCCTTTCCAACAACTGGATCGTTGCACGTCTAATGACGGTCTATGTTGAAGGTTTCCGCAATGTACCGCTTTTGCTGTGGATCATCCTGATCTTCGCTCTCATGACTGAAAGCACACCGCAGCCGCGGGATTTCCGTGGTGAAAACCCAGAAGCATCGATGATCTTGTTCGACAGCGTCGCAGTCACCAACCGGGGTATATTTACGCCGGGGCCGATCTGGGGCGAAGGCTCGACCATTGTCATCATCGTCTTCTTAGCGTCTCTCTTGGGGATCTTCGCATTCCGCCGTTACGCGGCAAAATTGCAGGAGCAGACCGGGCAAATCCTTCCGGTTCTTTGGGTCTCACTCGGGTTGTTTTTTATTCCGGCTATCTTGGCGCAACTCGTCTTGGGCAGCCCCATCTCGCTGGAATATCCGTCATTGCAAGGCTTCAACTTTAGTGGCGGCGTCCATCTTAGGAACTCGCTGATCGCTCTTTGGTTTGCTCTGTCGCTTTATACCGGTGCCTTCATTGCTGAGATTGTGCGTGCAGGTATCATGTCAGTGAGCAGAGGCCAGACCGAGGCAGCATTTGCCCTTGGCATCAAGCCAAGCCGGACGATGAACCTTGTGATCCTTCCACAGGCGATGCGAGTCATCATTCCACCGCTAATTTCGCAGTATCTTAACCTGACCAAGAACAGCTCGCTGGCCTTGGCTGTTGGTTACATGGATGTGCGCACTACGCTCGGCGGGATTACGGTGAACCAGACAGGCCGAGAGCTTGAAGGCATCTTACTTGTCGGGGTTTTCTACCTTGTCACATCGCTGGCGATTTCGGGCGTGATGAACGTCTACAACAATTCCATCAAGCTGAAGGAGCGGTAATATGAACGATCATACTGTAGCATATGTCCGCACCGAGATGTTGGAGGCTAAAGACCCTCCTGCATCCCAAATTGGATTGGTGCGTTGGACACGTGAGAACCTTTTCTCGAACATTCCCAACTCTATCCTGACAATCCTAGCTATCCTTCTGACCTATGTTGTACTCAAGGACCTCGTGCCTTGGATTCTTGGCGGCGTGTGGGATGCAGGGTCACTTTCCGAATGCCGGATGGTTCTTGCCTCCTTTGGGCATGACAGCCATGGCGGCGCCTGTTGGGCGGTTATTGAAGATCGTTGGATCCAGCTGCTCTTTGGCTTCTACCCACAAGATCAGATCTGGCGAATCGTTCTTTTGGTCGTCCTGATGTTCGTGGCGCTTGGCCCGATCTTGTTTTCGGATTGGGTTCCATCGCAGGTCGGTTTGTTTACGATAATCTTCCCCTTCTTAGCCGTTTGGCTGATCTGGGGCGGGTCGTTCTGGAACCCCATCTTGATTGCGCTTGGCTTTGTCGTCGGCGCCGTCGTGTTTCAGATTGTGTCCAAGATCAGTTTCGGTGGATTGGGCGTTGCGGCTGGTATAGTCGCGGCGGCAATTTGGTGGATGTCGATCATCGGCGTGATCGATGGCGCGCTTGATCGCGCAATCGGGTCCAGCCGGTACGATGAAGTTTTGGCCAGCGCCGAAGCCCATCTGGAAGTCTCTGCGGGGATCATCGAAGAAGCTGAAACAGCGCGTGACGCGGTTGCTGCAGATATTGCAGTGGTCGTTGCGGATCGCGATGTGTTGGCCGAACAGATTATTGCCATTCTGGAAGGCGAGGCATCTGGCGATGTTGAACCACTTCAGGAGCAATTGCTGGGGATGCAGGACCAGTTAACGGTCATGCGGAACGAGTTTGGTGTGTTAACACGCGCGGCGACCTCGGCTGCCGAAGACCAATCGAATGCGCGGGTTTTGCAAACGTCGCTGACCAACCTGCCGACCTGGGAAGAGGATTTGCCAGATCTGCGGGATGCGATGGCTGCAGCTGAAGATGCGTTGCCCTCCGAGTTGCGCGGAATAAGCCAGCTTGAAAGCGCACCTGATGGCACCTCTGCCGATGATATTGCCTTGCTTCGGGCCTATATTTCGGCCGCAGACGCGGTTCGTAATACCGAAAACGGCATCGCCACAACCTATGATCGTCTTGGCTTGACCGGGCTTCAGCCCGTCGAAAGCCGCGAAATGGGTGGCTTTATGTTGGCGATCATTATCGGTTTGGCGGGGATTGTTATCTCGCTTCCTATCGGTGTTATGTTGGCCCTTGGCCGGCAGTCGGATCTCTTCATCATCAACAAATGTTCGGTGATCTTTATTGAAGTGATCCGGGGTATTCCGCTGATCGTTTGGCTGTTCTTTGCCTCGACCCTGCTGAACTACTTCCTGCCAACAGGTGTAGAGTTTGACCTCATGCTGCGAGTGATCATTATGGTTACTTTGTTCAGCTCGGCCTATATCGCCGAGGTGATCCGTGGCGGTCTGGCCGCACTACCAAAAGGGCAATATGAAGGGGCGGATAGTCTTGGCTTGAACTACTGGCAAGCCATGCGTTTGATCATCCTTCCGCAGGCCATGAAAATCTCGATCCCGGGCATCGTGTCCACCTTTATCGGGCTTTTCAAAGATACAACTCTTGTCGTTTTCATCGGTCTTCTTGACCCCATTGGCTTGTCCAACGGGATCCGGGCCTCGACCGAATGGAACGGTATCTATTGGGAGCTGTTCATCTTTATCGGTGTCTGTTTCTTCATCTGTTGTTTTTCAATGTCCCGCTACTCGCAATGGTTGGAGCGCAAGCTTCATACCGGACATCGCTAAGGAGGCGTTCAAATGTCTGACGCTCAAATTACTGAACGTGAAATCGATCGCTCGAACATGCAGGTCTCTGATGAGGTGGCCATTGACATCACGGGTATGAACAAGTGGTACGGAACGTTCCATGTCCTAAAAGACATCGATCTGACCGTTTATCGTGGGGAACGTATCGTTATCGCCGGGCCTTCGGGCTCGGGGAAATCGACGCTCATTCGCTGTATCAATGCTCTGGAAGAACACCAGCAGGGCAAGATCATCGTGGATGGCACGGAATTGTCGAATGACCTTAAAAACATCGACAAGATCCGGTCCGAGGTTGGCATGTGCTTTCAGCACTTCAACCTGTTCCCACATCTGACCATTCTGGAAAACTGCACGTTGGCTCCGATTTGGGTGCGTAAAACACCCAAGAAAGAAGCCGAAGAACGGGCGATGCATTTCCTTGAAAAGGTTAAGATCCCCGACCAGGCCAACAAATATCCTGGCATGCTTTCCGGTGGTCAGCAGCAGCGTGTGGCGATTGCCCGCTCGCTTTGCATGATGCCTCGGATCATGCTCTTTGATGAACCCACCTCGGCGCTTGACCCTGAGATGATCAAAGAAGTTCTGGATACCATGATCGAACTGGCCGAAGAGGGCATGACCATGCTCTGCGTGACGCATGAGATGGGCTTTGCCCGTCAGGTTGCCAACCGCGTGATCTTTATGGATGCAGGTCAGATTGTTGAACAGAACGAGCCTGAAGAGTTCTTCAACAATCCGAAAAGCGAACGGACCAAGCTGTTCCTCAGCCAGATCCTGGGCCACTAAAGGCACCTACAAATATTGGAAAACCCGCGTGGAACGATCCGCGCGGGTTTTTTCTTTTTCAGGCTATTCTAGGTCACGGGGCACGGCGAATTGCCGAACGATCCCCTGCGCTTGTGTCAATTCGGACCAATCCGCGATCTCAAAATCCATGACGGTTGTCGCGCCGGTCGGATAGTGACCAAATCCGGCATGATTGGGCGGCGCTTTTGCCAAAGACCAAGCCAGTCTGGCCGTGCCGGGGTTATGCGCGATCATCGCGACGCAATCTGCCGATGCGCCCCGCAAGTGGTGCAGCATCTGCGCCGGGTCTGCCAGATAAAGCCCTGCCAACAAGTCAGCCTCAGCTGCGCCAGGCAGAGCCTCGGCAATAAGCTTCCATGTTTCCTGCGTACGGGCCGCGGTTGAACAAAGGGCTTGCTCTGGGCAAATTCCCTGATCGGCAAGCCAGCGACCAATCAGGGGCGCCGCGCGGCGCCCCCGCGTGTTTAGCGGGCGGTCGTGGTCTGACATCTCAGGATCATCCCAACTGGATTTTGCATGGCGGATCAGGATCAGCTTCTTAGTCATCTGTGAAAATGCCTCATGTGATAGGCCGATTGCTCCGGATCGCGGCCAGAGCGTTTAGAAACCGGGCAAATCTGGCGAACCAAACAGCCGCCCGTCATGCATTCTTGTCCGTCTTTGCTGTCAAGATAGCTGTGACACCGCGGAATATCGTAGGGCGCTGCGCCCAATGCGCCGACAGGGCAAGAAGTCAGGCATGGGGCGTCGCATGTGGTGCAAGGGGCTTCTGCATGCGGCGTGGGCAGATCAATGGCGTCGGGCAGGGCAATGGCCCCGCGCAGAGAAATCATTAGCCCTGAAACGTCATGGATCAGCATCCCAACGGGACTATCCCATGCCCGTCCGGTGCGTTTCGCCCAGCCAATGAAAGGTTGATAAGGTGGGCCGCCGAAGGGAAAGAGGGGCCTTGCGCCCAATTGGTCCGCCAAGGCACCTATGATGCGCAATGACCAACGATCGATTGCATCGGGCAGATCATCCTGCCATTCCGGCTGCAATTGTAGATAGGGCCAAAACCCCGGCTCGATTGGCGCAAGAAGCACAAGTGTCTTAACCCCTTTAGGTGCGCCATCCGCTTCGACGGGATGAAAGGCGCCAAAGATATCCAGATGGTGCTCAGCGGCAGCGGCCTTTATGGTGTCGTAATCCATTGCGCTGCCCCTTAGCGCGCTAGGCGCGTATCATGCTTCCTGCGCCTTGCTCGGTGAAAAGCTCCAGCAACACGGCATTATCTGCCCGGCCGTCCAAAATGACGACAGCCCGCACGCCGCCACGCGCTGCGGCTACGGCGGTATCGGTTTTTGGGATCATCCCGCCTGCGATCGTGCCAGCGTTTACCATTTCTTCGACTTCTGTGGCGCTCAGCTCGGTCAATACCTCGCCATCGGCGTTCTTTACGCCAGCCACATCCGTCAGCAACAAAAGTCGGTCAGCTTCAAGCGCTGCTGCAATAGCGCCCGCTGCGGTGTCGCCATTGATATTGAAGGTTTCGCCATTCCGGCCAGCGCCGAGAGGCGCGATCACGGGAATGATGTTACTTTTGAAAAGGTTGTGCAGAACGGTTGGGTCGACATCCGTTGGTTCACCCACAAAGCCAAGCGCCGGATCTGCTGGATCACAAGTAATCAGCCCGGCATCTTTACCCGACAGGCCGACGGCCCGCCCGCCCTGATCGTTGATCGCCTGCACGATGCGTTTATTGACGCGCCCGGACAGAACCATTTCGACGACTTCAACGGTCGCTTCGTCTGTCACCCGTTTGCCGTTCACGAACTCTGACTTTACGCCCAGTTTGGCCAGCATCTCATTGATCATCGGCCCGCCGCCGTGAACGATTACGGGGTTCGCACCAACCTGCTGCATCAAAACGATATCGCGGGCAAAGCTGGCCATGGCGGCGTCATCGCCCATCGCGTGGCCCCCAAATTTGATTACAACAATCGCATCCGTATAGCGCTGCATGAAGGGCAAAGCCTCGGACAGGGTCCGGGCGGTGGCGGCGTGGCTGCTGCTGGTCATTGGGATTTGGTTCTTCATCGTTCCGGGGCTCTTAAGTGTTGACCCTTGTTAGCGATGGGCGCGCCCGTCAACAAGAGCCTCAGGAGATGCCGGCAATGATCGCGCGCAATGTCGGGATACCTTCGCCTTTATCCGAAGAGGTCACGACAAGTTCTGGGAATGCGGCGGGGTGGCGGGCCAAAGCGCCGCGAACCTGCGTCAGGATCTTTTCGCGATCCCTGTCTTTGATCTTGTCCGCTTTGGTCAAAACAACTTGAAATGGCACAGCAGACTTGTCGAGAAGGTCCATAATCTCTTCATCAACGGCTTTCACGCCGTGGCGGCTGTCGATCAAGACAAAGGCGCGGCGCAGGTTGGCCCGGCCAGATAGATATGCCTTCAACAGGCGCTGCCATTTTTCAACAACCGGAACCGGGGCATTGGCAAAACCATAGCCCGGCAGGTCGACCACATAGTGGCTGTCGGCTGCGGTGAAAAAGTTGATCTCTTGCGTGCGGCCGGGTGTGTTTGACGCGCGGGCAAGGGCCTTACGACCTGTTACCGCGTTGATCAATGTTGACTTACCCACATTCGAGCGACCCGCGAAGCAAATCTCGACGCGGTCATCCGGCGGCATGCCATCCATCGCGACAACGCCTTTTACGAATTCGGTGCCTGCCGCAAACAGCAAGCGGCCCTTTTCACGGGTAAAGTCGTCTGGCTCTTCTGCCAAAGGGAATTTGATTTCCATCTCAGATGACCTCAACCTGATCGCCAAGCGCCAGGGCGCCGCTTTTCGTGACCTCGGCATAGACGCAAAATTCCTGCGCGTCGCCAAGCGCTTTGAGTGTATCAGCATCTCGTTTGCCCGTCGCGGGGTTCACCGTCGTGGCAAGACAACGCACAACCGGTTCGCGGATAATGAGCTCGGCTTCTCCAAGGCGCAGGGTCTTCCCGACAAGATCAGCTTCCTGAAACGGTTCCCATCCATCGAACCAGATATTCGCCCGCCAGCGCTTTGTGGACAGCTCTTTACCGACACGGTCTTCGATCACATGGTGCGACGCAAGGTTGCCAATCGCGATCGAGGGGAACCTGCTATCCGTCAAACCCTGACCCGTTGAACGGATCAGCCGCGTAGAATGCGCGCGCCCTTCAACCATCAAGGGTTTGGTCCAAGCAACCAGCGCGTCGCGATCTTCATCAGGGTTGAACGTCAGGTCTGGTAGGTCGGGATGATGCACGGTCAGCAAATTGCGGACCTCATCAAATTCGCATGTGATGGCCATCAGGCTTGGCGTGCCCGCCCCGCGCGAAAAATTTCGGCAGGACGCCCATTCGCTCAAATCGCCCGAGACTTTGGCACCCTCATGCGTGACGGCCCAGACCCGATCCCAAGGGAAGGTTTGTCCGGCCGTCAGCGTGGCCCGGTCAAGTGCCTCATATCCGTGGCCCTTGACCGGATGACGCCAAAGTTGGCTGACCGTGGCGCTCATGCTTCGTCCTTGGACTTTCGTTTCAGGCTTCTCAGGATGTTGCCAAAGACGTCTGGTTTATGCCCGTGCAAGCGCATGATTGTATATTGTTGGATGAAGGTCACCGTGTTGTTGGTGATCCAGTAGACCAACAGGCCGCTGGCAAAACTACCCAGCATGAACATGAAGACCCAAGGCATCCACGCAAAGATCATTGCTTGAGTGGCATCAGTGGGGGCCGGGTTCAGCTTTTGCTGTAGCCACATCGAGATACCGAGGATGAGCGGCATGATACCGATAAAGGCAAGCGCCATGATTGTGCCGGGTTCTGGCGCGGGGTTTGGCAGCAGGCCAAAGAGGTTGATGATCGAGCTGGTATCGGGCGCCGACAAGTCATTTAGCCACCCAAAGAACGGCGCGTGACGCAGTTCCAGCGTGACGAAAATCACCTTATAGAGCGAGAAGAAGATCGGGATCTGCATCAGGATCGGTAAACAGCCCGCGGCGGGGTTCACCTTTTCCTTCTTATACAGCTCCATCATGCTTTGCTGCAGCTTCTGCCGGTCATCGCCAATACGTTCTTTTAGCTCTTCGACCTTCGGTTGCAGTTCTTTCATCCGCGCCATCGAGACGTAGGATTTATACGCCAGAGGGAATAGGATTGCTTTGATCAAAAGCGTCAGCGCAACAATTGCGACGCCCATATTGCCAATAATAAGGTTCAGGTTGTGCAGCAGCCAGAAGATCGGCTTGGTCAGGAAGAAGAACCAACCCCAGTCGATGACATCCAAGAAACCTTCGATGCCTTCTTGCTCATAGCCGCGGATCGCTTCCCATTCCTTCGCGCCCGCAAACAGCTGTGTTGTGGCTTCGCCGGTCTCACCGGCTGCGATGGTCATCGTGGGAAGGCGTGCTTCGGTTTGGTAGATCTCAGCGCCATCGACATAGCGCGCCACAGCGGTAAAGGGCTGGCCTTCACCGGGAACCAGCGTCGCCATCCAATATTTGTCTGCAAAACCGATCCAGCCGTTTTCAGTGACTTCCGTCACCTCCGCGCGCGATCCTTCGCGTTGAACGTAATCGAGTTCAGCAATCTCGTCATAGTCAAGATAATGGCGGGTGCCATCGGAGCTTTGCACCAGACCCTCATGGCTGATGAAGAAATTCTCAAGCTCTGGCAGGCCGTGACGTGCGACGATGCCATAGGGCGCCATACGGATCGCGGCGTCGGTCGTGTTCTCGACGCTTTGGGTGATTGTGAACATGAAATGCTCATCAATCGAGATCATGCGCCGGAAGATCAGGCCATTGCCGTTATCCCAAACCAGCGTAACCGGGCTGTTCTCGGACAGGGTCTCGCCGCTTTCAACTTGCCAAGGTGTGCTGTCGCCGGGGACGTCCTCATAGGCAAGATCACCACCGGGCGTCCAACCGTATAGCGCGTAATAGGCGGCATCTTGGCCAACAGGGTTCAGCAGATGGACGTTGTCCGACCCTTCGTCCAAGGTTTCGTAATAGTCGCGCAAAAGCAAATCATCGAAACGGCCACCGGTCAGCGCAATCGTTCCGAGCAGAGCGTCCGTTTCAATCGCAACGCGTTCAGTTTCCAATGCCGCGGTAGGGGCAGTGCTAGGCGCCGCGCCGTCGACCGCAGGTGGGGCGATAGCGATGGTTTCGCCATTCTCGTCAACAACCACAACAGCAGCTGTTTCAGGAGCCGCTTCTTCTGGCGGCAACTCTGGTGGGAATAAAAGTGTCCAACCCAGAATCACGGCCATTGATAGGGCCATTGCAAGAATGAGGTTCTTGTTCTGATCTTCCATCGCGCGATCCAGCCTCTTTTTGAAGTCACGCAGGTTCAACAGAGTAAGGCTGGAAAGGTCAAGCGCTTTTCCCCGGTTGAGGCGGTGAGCGCGCGAATTGGCCCCGAAAATACCGTGTGTTGTCTAGCCAGCGCGGCGTCCAATACGCGGAGCCTTGGCAATCTTCTGGTTATGTTCGCGAATCCAAGAGATCGTATCTTCAAACGGCATCGGACGCGCCAATCCGAAACCTTGCAGGTAATCGCACCCAAGTTGCGCCAAAATGCTCTGCTCTGCTTGCGTTTCGACACCCTCGGCAATCGTAGAAACCCCAAGGCGCTCTGCCAGTGCCAGTATGCCTGCCACGACCGCACGTTGAGACGGCTCATGATCCATTCGGGTTACAAAGCTACGGTCAATTTTTATGCGGTTGACCTGAAATCGTGCGATGTTGGCGATCGAGCTTTGACCTGTCCCAAAATCATCAAGATCCATATTAAATCCGTGATTTCCAAGTTTTTGGATGTTTTGGACGATCACATCATCTTCGGAACTTGCCGCAACGGTTTCGAGAATTTCGACCGTTAGGCGCGCCGGGTTTAATTCGAAACGATCCACTTCCCATTTGACGCGTTCGGCCAGAGTTGGGTCGCGCAATTCGTCGGCGGAAAAATTGACTGACACCGATGGCACTTTTATTCCTGTCGCGTCCCAGCTTTTGATTGCATGGAGCGATTGAGTCAGGATGCATTCCCCAAGCCGTGTCATGCCACCGGCATCCGCGATTGCTGGTAAGAATTCGAAAGGCAGGATGACACCATGTTGTGGGTGATGCCAGCGCGCCAGCGCCTCGAACCCCGATATCTCGCCTGTATCTGTGCTGACCTGTGGTTGAAACCAAGGTTGTATGGCACCAGAGCTGAGCGCGGCATCAACCTCTTCCGCCAATTCATTTCTGCGGATCGCGCCGGTCTTGATTTTATCTGAATATCCGCGAATCGCTGAGGGGCCATTTCTGCGAGCTTCAACCAATGCGGTAAGGGCGGCATCCAAAACAACTTCCGCGCGCGGCTGATCGCATTGTTCTGGCGTTGCGAACCCGACGGAGACGGACGGATGAATGGCCGTGCCGTCGATTGCAATTGGCTCGGACATGGCCGTTTGCAAGCGTTCAATCAAAGCCAAAACCACATCAAGTTTGGCCGATTGGATTGGTTCCAGCAGAATAGCAAACCGTGCCTCGCCGATTGTCGCGACAAAGTCATTGCGGCGCACTGCGGCGCGAAGCCGTTCAGCGCTTCGGCGAAGAATTTCGTCATGAGCGATTGCCCCCCACCTTGCCGAGAGGTCTGAAAAATCGTCAAGCTCGGCAACGAGACAGGCCGTATGACGTGACCGCCGCACGGCATCTTCAATCACTGCAACGGCTTCCATCTGAAACTCTTCCCGCAGCGGCAGGTCCGTGACATTATCTTTCGGCAGATTGTTTCGCGAGTTTCCCGCCGTTGGCCGCAATGCTTGTAAGGCCAGAAGTGTTGGCAATAAAAAGCAAGTCGCAATAATTGCGCCAGTTTGCCCAAGCCAGATTGCACCTAATCCAAATAATGGGAAAAACGCGAGTATCTCGACGCGAGACAGAGCATATCTGACGCCATCAGCCAGATTTGAAATGTAACTGGATCCCTGTTTCCGCATATTTACCTCAAGTCTCAACGACACTGATTTACGACCAGAAAGTCTGAGCGCCCCCAATCACAGCTAAGTCAAACACCCTGACAGGCTGTTAATGGGTAGAGGTAAATGTCCTTTTTTTAGCGAAAATTATTCCGAACGCATCAAGCCCGGAAAGTCAAAAAGCGCGGGATCAAGCAAATGCGACGGGCGCGTATTCATCAGGGCAGAAAACATTTTTTGACGGCGCCCCGGACTACGTGTTTCCCATTCGTCCAACATTTTTTTGATTTGCTGGCGCTGTAACCCGTCCTGGCTACCGCATAAGTCACAGGGAATTATGGGGTATTTCAGGGCGTTTGCAAATTTCTCGCAATCGGTTTCGGCGACATGGGCAAGGGGTCGGTAAACAAACAGATCCCCTTCATCATTGACCAATTTCGGCGGCATCGTAGCCAGCTTGCCTCCGTGAAACAAATTTAGAAAAAATGTTTCCAAAATATCGTCGCGATGGTGGCCCAAAACAACGGCGCTACACCCTTCTTCGCGCGCAATTCGGTAAAGATTTCCACGGCGAAGACGCGAACACAGGGCACAATAGGTGCGCCCTTGCGGAACTTTATCCATAACTATCGAGTAGGTGTCTTGATATTCGACGCGATGTGGAACGCCCATTTCCTCCAGAAACTCGGGCAGAACCGTAGCGGGAAAACCGGGCTGACCCTGGTCGAGGTTGCAGGCAACAATCTCAACCGGCAGCACTCCGCGCCATTGCAACTCGGTCAACGCTGCTAAAAGTGTGTAGCTGTCCTTGCCGCCTGACAAGCACACCAACCAGCGCGTACCGCGTTCGATCATTCCATAGCGTTCAATGGCTTCACGAGTTTCGCGAATAATGCGCTTACGGAGTTTTTTGAACTCGGTCGTCTGGGGCGCGTTGTGAAACAGCTTATGAATATCGTTATGGTCGTCGAGCATGCGTCAAAACCCTGAAAAAGTCTGGCCTTGGCCATAGGGCAAACTCCGGTCCCATGCAATTGGCGGCGCTGGTTTGGACAAAACATGTTACTGTTGTCCCATTAAAAGGGAGGGCGTCTTTTTGCCAAAAAATTACTTTTTCAGCCGCCGCAGTTTCAACGCCTCGCAGGGCCGGTTCACTTCAAATTTTGCCAGCCTGACGCGTTATGTCGGCGTTTCGTCCAGCGCCGAGCAGGCGGGGTCGGGTGACATTATGGACCGGGACCAGTGGATTTCAGAGGTTCTTAACAGTGCCGGCAGTGATGACATCGTGATCTTTGTGCATGGCTTTAACGTCAGCCAGTCCGAGATGCTGATACGGCAGCGCAAGCTTTCAGCTGGTTTGGCCGCGAACGGGTTTAATGGCGCGGTTGTAGGGTTGGATTGGCCAAGCGATGGATCTGTCTTTCGATACTTGGGCGACAAAGCCGATGCAAAACGCACCGGGCCATATTTGGTCATTGACGGCATTGGGCCGCTGACCAACGCAAAGCCCGGCATTCGAATTCATGTTATCGCCCATTCCATGGGAACGTATTTGACGCTGCGCGGCTTCTCTCAAGTGGGCGATTCCGGTGCGCCGGGATCGGTTCCATGGGGTGTTGAGCAAGCCATCTTCCTGGCGGGCGATATAGACGAAGCTTGGCTACAAAGCGGCGCTTGGGGTGCTTTGGTGATGGAGCGACGGGCAAAGAGGCTGACCAATTACTACAGCACCTTTGATGAAATCTTGGCCTTGTCGGAAATTACCAAAGGCGGAACCGCGCCGCGTGCCGGTCGCCGCGGGATGCCGCCGAACACGCCTGCAACTCACGTCGACCTCTATTGCGGCGAGCAATATCAGCTGAAGATCCCGGACGCGCAGAAATCCGCGCGTATGTCGCATGCGTGGTATTTTGATGAGCCGGGTCTGCACCGAGACGTCGCCATGACATTGGCAGGCCAATCGGCACAATCCATGCCCACGCGACTTGCGGCTTCGAACGGGGATCAGGCCTTGCGGGCCTGATCCCCCAGATCTACCGGATGGTTCGCCTTAACCCTTCCCATAAGATCAAGGTCTCAGGGGCGGGAGGAGGGCGCAGGGCGGATCGCCCCAAGTCTTCCAGAACATGATCGCTTAAAGTAACGGGTCCACGGCGCGAACGCGCAGGGGCTTTGCCGACATGTTTGGCGGCGGTTTTCAGAACCTGCCAAGCGCCAAGCTCAGCGATCAGTTCGGCCAAAACGGCATGTAGTTCTGCATGTGGCAGACGGTTTTCAGTTCGTGTCATTGGTTTTTCCCGCACGCAGTGATGCGCAATCGGGTCCTTTATTGGGTGAGGTTAGGAAAAAAAGGCAAAGACGTTGAGGGCTTTGCCCGAAGGCAGTCATGTCAGGTCTGGATTTGATTGAGGGCGGGGCAGGGGCCCCTAAAGGTCAATCAGTCAGGACGCGTATGACTGGACGCCGAGCACATCAAATGCATGGATCGCCGGGCGATAATTTGCTTGAAACATAAACATGATTGACGCCCTCCTTGCTGATTGATGTCGTCGGTGTGCGATGGCTAACACGCGTTTTGCGCATTCACCAAGTACCGTTCTTGTGGCGCTTCTTTACTGTGGCCCTGCAGACACGTCGGTCTTCGCATCATGTTCCGGGTCAGTGCCGGGCACGGGGTCATAGCCAGATGATCCAAGCGGGTGACACCGGCTGATGCGTTTGGCCGTCAGGATGCTGCCACGAATCGCCCCATGTTCCTTGAGCGCCTCAAGCGCATAGGCGCTGCATGTGGGTTGATAGCGGCAGTTAAATCCGACCCAGGGGCTAAAGATCAGCCGATAAGCCCGAATGGGAAGGGCAACGATATGGGCAAAGAGGTTCATCTGCCCTTATGAATCTTCTTCAAAGCGCGGCTAAGGTCGGATTTGAGATCTTCAAATGGGCGCGATGCCGTTTCATTCGCACGCCCGATTAGAACATAATCCCAGCCCGCAAGGCCTTCGTGGGGGATAATGGCCCGCGCAATCTCTCGCAGGCGCCTTTTGGCGCGATTGCGCGCAACGGCATTGCCAACTTTCTTTGAGCACGTATAGCCGATGCGGATCAAGCCGGCATCGGGTGCCTCGTCTGCAGTGCGTTGGCGGGCCTGCAACAAAAACGCAGGTTGCGGAGAGCGGGCCGCACGAGCGGCACGCAGAAAATCAGGGCGTTTGGCCAGAGTTTCAATTGGATGCGGCATCGGCGCGAACATTCTGCATTAGAAACACGAAAAGCCCCCGATGGCACGTTGGCCGAAGGGGGCTCTTTTTATGGTTGCTGCCCATAGGCGCGACCAAGTCAGGCGCGGATTTACGCGCTGAGCGACTTCCGGCCGCGTGCGCGACGGGCGTTCAGGATTTTACGGCCTGCTTTGGTTGCCATGCGCGCACGGAAGCCGTGGCGGCGTTTGCGAACTAGGTTCGACGGCTGATAGGTGCGTTTCATGTCGTTTACTCCGTCTCGTCAGGGCCGAACGCGTCAGGTTTTGCGCGTCAACGGCCGCATCAAATGCGTTATGAAGCCCGGGCAATAGGCCCATGCGTCTGGCATGTCAACGGGCGAGTGGAAGATTCATGGTATTGAAACAAATCGGAGATTATTTTTCCCGAATGCCCCGGATTATTGACACAAAGGCCCGGTTTTCGTCACGGCCCATCAACCACGCGTGATAGGCCTATTTTGCGGGACGATAAACAAGCATGTTCTGGTCAACCCCGCCCTAAAGGTGCCAAACATGTCCAATATCGCAACAGATCCGAAAACCCAAATGTCCCGCTATGCCCCGCTTGCTATCCTTGCCATCGGATTCGCGTTTGGCCTCTATTTCTTAGGAGACTACCTGACATTCGATGCCTTGGCAGAGAATCGGCAGGCATTAATCGAGTTCCGCGATGCGAATTACCTGGCGACGATATTGGCCTTCATGGCCGTCTACATATTGATCGTTGCCTTCTCGTTGCCCGGCGCGTCAGCCGCCACGTTAACCGGGGGGTTCCTTTTTGGTCTTTTCCCGGGCGTGCTGATTATTGTCGCTGCGGCTACGATTGGTGCCATCGCGATTTTTTTGGCTGCGAGAACCGGATTTGGCGCCAGCCTGTCGGCACGATTGGACGATTCGTCAGGTCCCATCAGGGCCATTAAACAGGGAATTGCAGAAAACGAGCTGTCTATGCTGTTTCTGATCCGCCTTGTTCCAGCCGTGCCCTTCTTTGTCGCCAACCTGCTGCCAGCCTTTTTGGGGGTCTCACTTAGCCGCTACGCGATGACGACCTTCTTTGGAATTATGCCGGGAACGGCCGTCTACACTTGGGTGGGCGCAGGTCTGGGTGAAGTGATCGCGGCAGGGGAATCGCCAAACCTTGGCATTATTTTTGAGTGGCACATTCTTGGCCCGATCCTTGGCCTCTGCCTTCTTGCGCTGTTGCCTATTGTGTTAAAATCCATCCGCGGGAAGGGAAACCAGTGATGCGCGAGATTAAAGTAGATGTATGTGTCATTGGCGGCGGCAGTGGCGGTCTATCGTTTGCGGCAGGCGCCGCGCAGATGGGCGCAAAAGTTGTATTGCTGGAAGGCCATAAGATGGGCGGCGATTGCCTGAACTATGGCTGTGTTCCATCAAAAGCGCTGCTCGCTGCAGGCCACAGGGCGCACGCCATGGCGCAAAACGGGTTTGGCGTGACTGGCGGTGCGGTGACTACCGATTATGCCGCCGCCAAAGACCATGTTGCTGCAACAATTGCGACGATTGAACCTCATGACAGCCAAGAGCGGTTCGAAGGGTTGGGCGTGGAAGTGATCCGCGAATTTGGCCGCTTTATTGCGCATGATACAGTACAGGCCGGGGATGAGGCGACGATCAAAGCCCGACGTTTTGTGATCTCCACTGGGTCACGCCCTTTCGTTCCGCCAATTCCCGGCGCGGCTGACACGCCATACCACACCAATGAAACGATTTTTGACCTTCGCGAAAGGCCCGAGCACCTGATCGTTATCGGCGCCGGCCCCATTGGCCTTGAAATGGCGCAAGCACATCGCCGTTTGGGGTGCGAGGTAACTGTTCTTGAAGGCGCAAAGGCGCTTGGTAAGGATGATCCGGAACTGGCGGCCATTGCGCTAGAGAACCTGCGCGCCGAAGGCATAAACATCGTTGAAGGCGCACAAGTTGCTGAGGTCAGCGGCACCGAAGGTGATATTCAAGTGTCGACTGCCGATGGGACGACCTATGCCGGTACGCATCTTTTGATGGCTGTCGGCCGCCAGGTGAATATTGAAAAGCTTGACCTGCACTGCGCCGGCGTCGAAAGCACCCGCGCTGGCGTGACGGTAGATGCGTCGCTGCGCTCGGTCACGAACCGCAAGGTTTATGCGATCGGCGATGTTGCAGGCGGCCTGCAATTCACCCATGTCGCGGGGTACCATGCAGGCGTCATTGTGCGCCAGATCCTTATGGGGCTGCCCGCGAAGGCCAGCAATGACCACATCCCTTGGGCCACGTATATTGACCCCGAAATGTCGCAGATCGGGTTAACAGAAGTGCAGGCGCGCGAAAAATACGGTGATAAGCTGACCGTTGTTCGCGCTGAGTTTTCGGGAAATGACCGCGCGATTGCCACGGGCCAGACAACTGGCATGATCAAGGTCATGGTGGTCAAAGGACGCCCTGTTGGCGCCGGTATTGTTGGCCCACAAGCAGGGGAATTGATCCAGGTTTGGGCGCTCGCCATTGCCAACCGTTTGAAAATGAGTGGAATTTCCGCAATGGTTGCGCCATATCCCACATTGGGGGAGATCAATAAGCGCGCTGCTGGTGCCTATTTTACCCCGAAACTTTTTGATAGTGTCTGGGTCAAGCGCATCGTGGGGTTGGTTCAAAAGCTATGACCACATATTCGCGGGCCGACGGGATGGAGAAACAAAAGTGCTGAACTCGCTGTCAGGTCGGTTGCTGCTTTTGACCGTCATCTTTGTGATGCTGGCCGAAGTAATGATCTTTGTGCCGTCAATTGCGCGGTTCCGCGAAGATTATCTTTTGGCGCGGATTGAACGCGCGCAAATCGCCTCGCTGGCTCTTTTGGCTGACGAGACGATGATGATCGATGATGAGCTGGAAGACGAGCTTTTGGCCAATGCAGGCGTGCTGAACGTTGCATTGCGCAGAAACGCGGTCAGCCAGCTTGTGTTGTCCGCAGATCAAATCCCACCAATCTCGGGTGAGTTTGATATCCGCGATGCTTCAGCCTGGGAACTTATTCGCGATGCTATGGCCCGCCTTATGGAGCCGGAAGATCAAGTGATCCGTGTGATTGGCACGCCCGTTAACGATGCCGGTACGCTAATTGATGTGACCTTACGCACGGAATGGCTGCGGGATTCGATGATCGACTATGGGATTCGTATCCTTATCCTGTCGGCGGTCATTTCTGTCATTACCGCCGCGATGGTCTTTGTCGCGGCCCGGCGTTTTATCGTGATGCCGATCCGGCGTGTGGTCGACAGCATGACCAAATATGCCGCCGCCCCTGAGGATTCGCGCCACGTCATTCGCCCTGAAGCCGGGATTGACGAATTGCATGAGGCGGAAGAGGCGCTGATGTCGTTGCAAACGCAGCTCACCGCATCGCTAAAGCACCGTGAGCGACTGGCGCAATTGGGCGAAGCCGTTGCTAAGATCAGCCATGATTTGCGAAATATCCTGACCGTCGCGACATTGATGGCTGACCGGCTTGAAAACTCCGACGACCCGGCCGTTCAGCGGACCGCGCCCAAGCTTATCTCGTCGCTCAGCCGCGCCGTAAACCTTTGTGAGGGGACGCTCGCCTTTGGCAGGGTCGAGGAGCCGCCCCCCGCACTTACCCGATTCGATCTGGCTCCCCTTGTCGAAGATGTCGTTGATCAAGAACGTCTTGCCGTTGGTGATGCCGAGGTTGACGTCATTTCTAACGTGACTTCGGGTATATTGGTGCGAGCCGATTCCGAGCAGCTTTACCGTATCCTTGGAAATCTAATGCGCAATGCGCGTCAGGCCATTGTTGCCACGGGAAAGCCGGGAAGCATCACTGTAAGTGCTGCTGAATCCCCAGAAGGTTGGCTTGTTTGTATCCGCGATACCGGCCCAGGTCTGCCGAAACGCGCTCTGGACCATCTGTTTCAACCCTTTCAGGGTGGTGCACGCAAAGGCGGTACAGGTCTTGGACTTGCGATCGCGGCCGAGCTTGTCCGCGGCCATGGCGGGCGGTTAGAACTCAAAACAACAGGACCAGAGGGGACTGCCTTTGAGATCCTTTTGCCAAGCGGACAAGAAGTCTGATTTCGCTCTTGCACTCAGGTTTCGGCATCGCTAAATACCGCCCTCACGGACCGATAGCTCAGCTGGATAGAGTACTTGACTACGAATCAAGGGGTCGGGGGTTCGAATCCTCCTCGGTCCGCCATACAAAACAATGTGAAGCGCGCATTGTTTTGCCTTTGGCGGCAAAACCTTTCCTTTTCAGACGATGGCCTTTCCCTTTATCTGTCGCGATGATTTTTGCAATGTCCCTGCTTTCAGGGCCGGTACCGATCAAAGCGCTTCAGCAGATCTTACCCTGAAATCAGTTCCTCGCGGCTGTTCGCGTGAAAGGGTTTCTGTCAGTTCGGCGGATCAGCTTGTATCGAAAATTCCGAATCGCGCCTGATCGTCGGTTGCCTGAGCACACCATTCGAACATTGTCCTCCAGATTTCGATATCCTGTGTCCTAACGTAATCTGGAGGATGCCTGAATTCGTGCGGTCCGCCCTAGGGCTCTGACAAACAGATTTAAGCAATAGCACTGCAGCAGATACGCCAGATGGCTTTCTCAGCCCATAAAGCTGTTTGGGGACAATGTATTTGCAAGAAATTGTAGGTTGTCGCGCAAAGCATCGCGCGAGTTTGGCCCGCCCAGATTGACGCGCAGCTGCTCACCAGGCACCCCTTGAACAGTAAAGGCATCCGACGGCATTAACCCGATTTGTCGCCGCGCCATACGGGCCACCACGTCGGCGCGACCAAGCCCATTGGGCAAGTCCAGCCAAACGTTGAAAGCGTTCTCTGCACTGCGAAAACGCAGATGCGTCAGGGCTTCGGCGGCAATCGCCTGCCGTGCTGCACTTTCTGATCTGATGAAACGGCGGATGCCATCGGCGGTGCCATCCTCGATCCATTGCGTGACCAGCGCCATAGACAGGGGCGATGGCATGACCGACAACGCCCGTATCGATTGGGCCAAATGGTAGGCGCAACGTGGGGTCGGGGCGATAGTAAAGGCCAGACGTAGTCCTGCACCGATGCATTTGGCCAGCCCGCCGATATGCCAAGTCAGATCAGGGGCCGACAACGCGATAGGTGCGGGCCCTTTTGCCGGAATAAATCCATAGGCATCGTCTTCGATTAGCATCAGCTCGTGGCGCCGCAGGATTTCAGCCACCTCAACGCGCCGCGCCTCGGGCATGGTCAGCGTGGTGGGGTTTTGCAAAGTCGGGTTTAGATAGAGCGCTTTGGGCCCGTGTTCGCGGATCGCAGCGTCTAGTGCTTCGGGCAGGATGCCATCCCCGTCCATCTCGATGCCAACTAGGTTCAACAGGAACCGACCCGCCACGTTACGGAAACCGGGGTAAGTGACAGCTTCGCACAGCACCGTGTCGCCGGGCCGCGTGATGAGCGACAGAATCGCAGCCATCGTGGCATGAGCGCCCGGAGTAACTGCCACTCGTTCCAGCGCCGGGACCATGCCGCGCATACTTAGCCAGCTTGACGCCGCGAGGCGATCACGTTCGGACCCGATTGCCGTCTGATAGCGCAAGAGGTCGATCAGATTTGCCGAAACATACCCCAACCCCTCCTGCATCCGGCGTCGCAACTCGGGATCCTGAGGTTCAGGCGGCATGTTCATCGCAAGATCGGCTTCGCCTGCACGCGACGGATCGGGGCGGTTGGTGACCACGTGATTTTTAACGAATGTGCCGCGCCCCACATGGCTTTCAATATGGCCGCGGGCCTTCGCTTCGGCATAGGCGCGCGAAACTGTTGTGAAATCGATCCCTAGCGCTGTGGCCAGCCGTCGTTGCGGCGGCAGACGCTTACCATCGTTTAGCTGCCCGTTCCGGATGTCCTCGGCAATGGCATCGGCGATGGCCAGATAGCGCGGCTTTTCAGTGTCGAGATTCGTTGGGGTCCAGTCGATCATGTGTCTGCCTTAGGTTTTTTACCTAACTATGCCAAACGTTCCCAGAATTGAAGGTAAAATTGTATGGTAGATTCGAATGCATTGATTGCATTTGGTCGAACATGCCTTCTCTCGGGTGCGTATCTATCCTCATTTTCCAGCACTAGCGCTCAATTTTTTAGCAATTATCGGTAGTAGATCCATGCAATACATCATTTATTGTATGTATATTGAACTGTTTATTGATCCAATCAATTTGGCGGGGCCATCTCGGTTGTGATGATCAATAAGGAGGCCGCGATGCCTGAAGTCACTAAAGAAGCACACAAGGACGGGGATTTCTTCGTCAACTACGAAGAAAAAGTCTTTGAGGACGTAAAAGCCGAGGAAGGCGAGAAGGCGCTTGTCACCTTCCATACAGTCGCCTTCGAGGGGTCGATCGGCCTTGTAAATATCCTCAATGCCATTCGCCTGAACCGGAAAGGCTATGAGACCTCGATTTTGCTTTATGGCCCCGGCGTGACGCTCGGAATTCAGCGCGGGTTTCCAACGCTGGGCGATGAGGCGTTTCCGGGCCATCAGAACTTTGCCGTCAACTTGAACAAATTCATGGGCGAGGGCGGCAAGGTCTATGCCTGCCGGTTCGCGCTTCAAGCCCTGTATGGACACGGAGAGCCGTCGCTTTTGCCCGGCATCACGCCGATCGCCCCCCAAGATGTGCTCGACTGCATCTTGCTGCACAAAAAGGCCGATGCTGTGATCCTGGACACCTGGACGGTCTAGCTCACTCCTCCACCTCGCGGGGCGGGCGCAGCCCTTACCCGTTTGCTGGGCCGTTTCTTTTCGCGGCCCGGCTCCTCCGCCTTATCAGAGAGACCACCATGCGAACCGACACCATCCGCGCTGCTGCCGTGCAGATCGCCCCCGACCTTACCGGGCGTGCGGGCACAATCGAGCGCGTGCTCAACGCGATTTCTGAGGCCGCCGACAAAGGCGCACACTTCATCGTCTTCCCCGAAACATTCGTGCCGTATTATCCGTATTTCAGCTTTGTGTTGCCTCCGGTCCAGCAGGGTGCGCCGCATCTGGAGCTAATGCGTGAAGCGGTTGTTGTTCCGTCGCCGGAAACCGAAGCGGTGGCTGATGCTGCACGTAAGCGCGGGGTGGTGGTGGTCCTTGGAGTAAACGAAAGGGATCACGGCTCGCTCTATAACACTCAGCTGATCTTTGACGCTGACGGCGCGCTAGTGCTGAAGCGGCGTAAAATCACGCCGACTTATCATGAACGTATGGTCTGGGGGCAGGGCGATGGCGCGGGGCTAAAAGTGGTCGATACCGCCGTGGGTCGTGTTGGCGCGTTGGCCTGCTGGGAGCATTACAATCCTCTCGCCCGTTACGCGTTGATGGCCCAGCACGAAGAAATTCATGCAGGTCACTTCCCCGGCTCGCTTGTGGGCGACATCTTTCGCGACCAGATCGAAGTTACTATGCGCCACCACGCGCTGGAAGCTGGCTGTTTCGTCGTCAATTCTACCGGCTGGCTGACAGAAGAGCAGATTGCTCAAATTCACCCTGATCCGGCGCTGCAAAAGGCTATGCGCAGTGGCTGCATGACCTGCATCATCTCACCCGAGGGCCGTCATCTGGCCGACCCGCTAACCGAGGGCGAAGGTATCGTGATTGCCGATCTCGACATGGCTTTGGTGGCAAAACGCAAGCGCATGATGGACAGCGTCGGGCATTACGCGCGCCCCGATCTGCTTTCGCTGAACCACGAAACCCGCCCCGCAAAGCTCCGTCATGTGACCGAACCCGCCCTCGAACCGCAAGAGGAATGCCAAGATGCTTGATAACGCGCACCTCATTAGTGAATTGCAGACCCACGGAATGCGACTTGTCGATCCAAACGCAGGTCACGAAAGCCGCCGCGGCGGCGCGGGGCCTTCGGATCACAAAGCGATCACGATCGGCGACCGCACAGTAATGATTCCCGTTCACACGGCCCCGAGTTTTGACAGCCCGTATATGGTGGACACCCCTGATGCGACCGGCGCTGCCCGCGTCACCTGCAACGGGGCAGAGGTGGCGCAGGTGCGCTTTCCGACGCGGGCCAAATTCTATCAACTCACGACTGCCGAAGGCGTTCCATACAGTCATATCGCGACGTTGCATTCCAAGGATGTGTTGGCCACGACCGTGTTGCAAACCTGCATCCGCTATGAAAGCCGCAAAAAGACCTGCCAGTTTTGCTCGATCGGTCAAAGCCTTGCCGCAGGGCGGACCATTGCTCACAAATCGCCCCAACAACTGGCCGAAGTGGCCAAGGCCGCCGTCGATTTGGATGGGGTCACGCATATGGTGCTAACGACCGGCACCCCGGCGGGCAAGGATCGTGGCGCAAAAGTGCTGTGTGAAAGCGCAAAAGCGATCAAGGCGGCGGTTGATCTGCCCTTGCAAGGTCAATGCGAGCCACCAGAGGATGATGCATGGCACCAACGCATGTTTGATGCAGGCATCGATACTTTGGGAATGCATCTTGAGGCGGTAACGCCTGAGGTCCGCCAGCGGATCATGCCCGGAAAGGCGAGCGTGCCTTTGGAGAAATATTTCTCAAGTTTTGAGGCGGCGGTAAAGATCTTTGGGCGAGGACAAGTCTCGACCTATATTCTTGCGGGTCTGGGCGACAGTCGTGAGGCGATCCTTGAGATGGGCGAGAAGCTTTGTTCAATGGGGGTCTATCCCTTTGTCGTGCCATTTGTGCCGATCTCAGGCACGCCGCTGGAAAGCCACCCCGCCCCCATGTCCGATTTTATGGTCTCCGTCCTTGAACCCTTGGGCCAGATGATTGCCCGCGCTGATATCCGCTCGGTCGACATGAAGGCAGGATGCGGAAAATGCGGTGCCTGTTCAGCGCTTTCCAGCTACGAAAAGCTGAAGGTCCCTGCGCGAAAGGTTCCGGCATGATCGAGCTTGAACCACGCCATTTTCATTGTCCGGGCTACTACATCCGTGCCGCATCTAAACGCTTCGAGGCCATCGGGGCAGCCGGGCTAAGAACCCGTGTCTTCGTACACGAGCAGGGTATTTTTCCGGACCATGATCGCGATGAAATCGACATGATCGCGACGCATCTTGTTGCACTTTCCACTTATGCCCACGAGGCGGATCAAGTGGTCGGCACAGTGCGCATCCATGAAGAGGCGCCGCGGCAGTGGATGGGGTCGCGCTTGGCGGTGGACAGCGACTTTCGGGCCGTTGGGCGGCTGGGGGCAGAATTGATCCGGCTTGCAGTCGGTTCCGCCAATGCACGCGGCTGCGACCAGTTCTTGGCCAATGTGCAAATGCAAAACGTAACGCTTTTTAAACGTTTGCATTGGCGTCCATTGGAAGAGGTGATGATCCATGGCGCGCCGCATATGCGGATGGAAGCCAAGCTAGATCGCTACCCGCCCTGCGCGGATCCGGTGGCAGGCTGGTATCACCGTCCCCGTCTGCCAAAGGCACGCAGATGACTGACCTTGCAGACATGGCAGCGCAGTTGCGTTCCCACCCATCAATCCGTTCCAAATTAGGAATTTCGCGGGCGACGCGGGCTCTTGGATTAAGCTCTCAAAGCACTGGGAAAGTGGGCGATGATGCCGCCGTTCTGCCGCGCGCAGGTGGGTTTGACCTTTTGGCGGGCGAAGGGTTCATCCCTGCTTTTATCGAAGATGACCCTTGGTTCGCAGGCTGGTGTGCGGTGATGGTAAACCTCTCGGATATCGCTGCGATGGGCGGACGGGCCAGTGCCATCATAGATCAGGTCTGGGCGCCAGATGCCGAGTCCGCCGCGCCGCTGCTTCAAGGGATGCGCGATGCTTCGGCCGCTTATGGCGTGCCGCTGGTGGGCGGGCATACGAACCTCGCCGCGCCGGCACTTGGCCTTGCAGCTTCAGTTTTTGGCAAAGCCAACAGCCTGATCACTAGCTTTGACGCTCGCCCCGGTGATCTAATGATTGCCGTCATTGACCATCGCGGCAGCTATCGCAACTTTGACAATTTCTGCGCCGCGCTTGATGCTCCGTCTGATCGGTTGCAGGGCGACCTAGATCTCTTGCCTGCGGTGGCCGAAGACGGGCTGACTTGTGCTGGCAAGGATATCAGCCAGGGCGGCATTATAGGAACAGCGCTTATGCTGGCCGAATGCTCGCAGGTCAGTATCGACATCGACCAAAGCGCCATTACGCCGCCACTCGGCATTGCGCACGAACGCTGGCTGCGCAGCTTTCCCAGCTTTGGTTACTTGCTGTCAGTTGCCCCGGAAAATGCAAACACGCTCTGCGCCCGCTTTTGCGCGCGCGATATCGACGCTGCGGCCATCGGGCGAGTGTCGAAGGGATCGGCGGTTACCCTGTCCGACCATGGCGAGACCGCCCTGTTCTGGGACCACGGCCAAACCCCCTATCTCGATCTAGGAACCTGTCATGCCTGAAACATTCTGGACCGTTCGCTGGCCCGATGGCGCTGAGGAAAAGCTTTATTCCCCATCCAGTGTCGTAGCCGAGCTATTCATTCCGGGCCAAAGCTATCCCATCTCTGACTTCTTGAACCGCGCACGTATCGCAATGGAGCGCGCGTCTAATAGGGTCGAGCGTAAATACGGCTTTGCTTGTTCTTCTGCGATGGCTCAGCTCGACCGGATTGAGACCAAAGTTGCCACACTTCCGGATCATGACGGCGCCGAAATCGCCTGTCTGCACATCACCCAATGAGGACCGAGACGATGAAAGACACTCAGACCCCGCATATTCCCGTAGTCATTGTCGGCGGTGGGCAGGCCGGTCTTTCCACCGCCTATTGCTTGCAGCAAAAGAACGTCGAAAGCGTCATCTTCGAACGGCATGAAAAATTCCATTCTTGGCGCAATAGCCGTTGGGACAGCTTCTGTCTTGTTACGCCGAACTGGCAATGCCGCCTTCCGGATTTTCATTATGACCGCGACTATGGTGGCACTGATCCTGACGGCTTTATGCTCAAAGATGAAATCACCGCCTACGTTGATGCCTTTGCCGAAAAGACCCGGCCCAATTTGCACGAAGGCGTTGAGGTGACACGCGTGTCGCCCAATTTGGGCGGGTTCATCGTCGAGACTTCCATTGGGACATGGACCTGTGATCAGGTGGTTATCGCCACTGGCGGCTATGACACACCAATCGAGCCGCCCTACGCCAAGACCCTCTCGCCCGAAATCATGCAGATGCATTCGGTCGATTATCGCAACGTGGATCAATTTCCCGATGGCGGTGTTCTGATTGTGGGGACTGGACAATCGGGTGTTCAATTGATGGAGGATTTTACTCGCGCAGGCCGCGATGTGCATCTTGCCGTTGGTCCCGCCCCGCGCAGCCCACGCAAATATCGCGGGCGTGATGCCACCGATTGGCTTTATGACGCCGGCCATTACGGGATCACCATTGCCGAGCACTCAGACCCGCTAAAGGCCATGACACAGACCAATCATTACATGTCAGGTCGAGACGGCGGAAAAGAGATCGATCTTCGGCGTTTCCATATCGACTTTGGGGTCGAGCTTTTCGGCTCGCTTGCAAATATGGAAGGAACAGAAGTTACATTCCTACCTGACCTTGCCAAGAACCTTGATGATGCAGACCGGTCCTATGTCGGCATTCGCAATCAGATCGACGCTTATATTGCTCGTGAAGGCATTGATGCACCCGAAGAGCCCCCGTTTGCGAAAGTCTGGGAGCCGGAAACAGAACGTACTAAAATCGATCTGAAACAGGCGGGCATTACTTCGGTTCTTTGGGCAATTGGGTTTCGGCCCGACTATTCTTGGATCGACGCGGATGTATTTGACGCACGCGGCAAACCGGTATTCGATCGGGGCGTAACAGCGCATGACGGGCTGCATTTCATAGGTCTGGGCTGGTTGAACACGTGGGGATCTGGCCGCTTCCTTGGGATCGAGGAAGACAGTCGCTACCTCGCAGATCGGATCGAAGAGCGGCTCAGCGCCTCTGTCCGAGAGGTGTGTAATGCTTGACTCGCAGAGCCAAGAGACACTTGAAGGCCTGACGCAGACCCGCATTGCGCGGCAGATGCTGGGAATGCAGCAACTGGGGCCGCACGGGTTGTCCGAGCAATGGTTGCTTGGGTTTTGCGGCGATGCACATTGGGCGCTGATTGCCCGATCCCTCGGGCAAGACGGTCTTCTTTTTCGCAGTGTTGATGGGCGGCCAGTCTATGCGGCCTTTTGCGCGACGCGGCTTGAACTGGACCGCGCCGACGCGCTTCTAGGCGAAGATCTTACAATTCGATCCGAGCTTGAACGGACAAGCGGGCCAAAGATTGGATCGCGCCATGTGTTCTTGAACCGTGGCCAAGAGATCGGCCGATTGCTAATGCTGTCGACTTTTGTGGCGCATGACGAGACTGGTTCAAACCGGCGCATCACGCGCGCTCTGCCGGCGCAGCACTGCGTTTTGCCCGCCGCAGGACCAGACTTGTCGGCGCTCGACATGCGCGCGCGTCAGGTGTCGCGAAGCTTACGGAGTAGGTCAGTTCCCTCGACGCCTGTTCAGCAAGTCACGCCGAATGTCGCGCTGGATTTCAACGCCGTGGGCTTATTGTATTTCCCAAGCTTTAGCCGGATCATCGAAAATGCTGCCGAAACGCTTGCTCCGATACGGATGCGCGAACTGATCTATCTTGGAAATTTGGACCCGGGCGAAACGGTCCAAGTAAGACGCGACGTTGGCTCGACATTGATTACGCGGGACACCGGCCGGATCATTGCCCATTCCCATGAAGCGCGCCACGAATAACCATCAGGATTTCGCACCCATAAATTTAGCAAAGGCGCATCGTTGGTTTCAACCAATTCGATGATCGCCCGGCTTCAAATTTGTCTGATGCATCAAAGGTGATGCCATTAGCCCGGTCAAGATGATCCCCTTAGAGGGCGTTTTCTTGCGCGGGGTAACGTATTTTCAGCACCACATCTCCGACAAATGTGAAACACGCCAAAGCGCAAATTGAAGATGTGAGCGGGGCCATCGTCGCGATCAGACTAGCGTGCTCAATAAATCCAGATTAGCCGTCCCACCGAAAACGAATTGCCATTGCGCGAAACGCACCCCAAGATTGTCTTGCATCCTTTCTGGCGCGGCTCTAATCGGCGTTAATGCCGCCCGGTTGGCAGCTTGATACCATTGTTCTGAGCCAAAAGGCTTCCTTCAACTTCGGCGTGCTGCAATATGATCCTCTGTAAGAAATGCCCTATATCGATGGCAGACCCCTCCAAACTACGACGGTGCTCTCATGACTGATGCGATTGGCGAAATTCCTGAGCTTTATGGGTTTTCATCCTGGTCCGAAGGATTGATCGATGTCGCGGAAGGCGGTGATCTGGCGTTGCGTAATCCTCAGGATGATACGCCGCCCGTTTCATTGCCGGCGATTATGGATTCGTTGGCCGAACGCGGGATTTCGGCGCCGATATTGTTGCGCGTTCAACCCTTTCTGGATCGCTCGCTGGCCCGGTTGCATGACGCCTTTGACACAGCATTTCGTGATGTTAACTACCGAGGGGCGTATCGCGGTGTTTTCCCGATTAAAGTTAATCAACAATCCGATGTCGTCGAACGGCTGACAGAAGCAGGGCGTGCTTATCATTTTGGTCTTGAGGTCGGCTCTAAGCCTGAGCTGCTGATTGCTCTGTCCCAAAAGATGTCACCGGACGCGTTGTTGATCTGTAACGGGGCCAAAGATGCGGCGTTTATCCATCTGGCAATTCTGTCGCAAAAGCTGGGCTTCAACACGATAATCGTGCTTGAAAGCTTGCATGAATTCGAGATCGTTACCCGGATCGCATCCGAGTTGAACGTCCGCCCATTGCTTGGTGTGCGGATCAAACTGACCGAAACCGTGACGGGAAAATGGCAGGCCTCGTCAGGGGACCGGTCCGTATTTGGCCTCAGCGCGTTTGAGCTGATGAAGCTGACCGCGCGATTGGAAGAAACTGGTTTGATGGACCGTCTGGTTTTGCAGCACACGCATTTGGGGTCGCAAGTGCCAAACATCATGGATGTGCGGCGCGCGACGACCGAAGCCTGCCGGTTTTATGTGGAACTCTGCCGTTTAGGCGCGCCGCTTGAATATCTGGATTTGGGGGGCGGTCTGGGCGTTGATTATACGGGCGAACGTCGTCCTGACGAAAATTCGGTGAATTACACCGTCCACGAATATTGCCGGAACTTGGCGGAAACAGTTGGCTACGCGATGGACGAAGCTGGCATTGACCATCCGACAATCGTGACGGAAAGCGGACGTTTCGTCGTCGCGCAATCTGCGATTTTTGTCTTTAAGATTTTGAATGCGACGCTTTATGACAATTCAGAGCGCCCAGAAGTAACCGAAGGCGACCATCACCTTCTGAGTGATCTCTTGGAGGTCGAGAACTATATCGTCGCCGCACGGCTGCAAGAAGCCCTAAACGACGCGATCTACTATCGCGACGAAATCCGCGCCTTGTTTCGACGCGGTCAGATTGATCTTCAGCTTTTGGCACGCTCCGAGCAGGCCTTCCTTTATCTCCTGTCTCGTTTCAAAACAGCCGCCAAACAAGAAGACTGCGTGGGCCAGATCGACGAACAACTGACCGGGTTTGTCGATTACTATCACGGTAATTTTTCATTGTTCCAGTCTCTGCCGGATGTCTGGGCAATCGATCAATTGCACCCGATTATGCCCTTGCAACGTCTGAACGAGGAGCCAACCCGTAGTGCCGTTTTGACGGATATCACCTGTGACAGCGACGGGAAGATTGACCAGTTTGTTTTGGCCGACGGCGTTGCAGGTGCATTGCCGGTTCACGGGCTTCGTGACGGCGAAGATTACTATATCGGGGTCTTTTTCGTGGGGGCCTATCAGGAAACCTTGGGCGATCTGCACAACCTCTTTGGAGACCCGAACGTTGTGACGATCACGCTTGATGGCGATGGCGGATTTGACATCGAACATGAAACAGAAGGTGATACCATCGCCCAAGTTCTGTCTTACGTAGAATATGACCCGCAAGATTGCCTTGCCACATTCCGGGCGACGGTCGAAAAAGCCCTGAAGGCTGGCAAAGTGAACGCGGTTGAACGGCGCACGATGATTGCGGCTTACAAAAATAGTCTTGCAGGATCGACCTATTTCGACACTGACTGCTGAGTAGATACAAAGGATCAAAACATGGAAAACGTTCTGGTTGTAGGTGCGGGCGGCGTTGGGTCCGTGGCAGTGGTAAAAATGGCCATGCACCCTGAAATTTTCAAAACCATTACATTGGCCAGCCGTACGCTGTCCAAATGTGATGAGATCGCCGAGAACGTCAAATCGCGCACTGGTGTGACCATCAATACCGCTGCCTTAGATGCGATGGATGTGGCCGCAACTGTTGCCTTGATTAAGGAAACTGGCGCTGAACTGGTGGTCAATCTTGCTTTGCCCTATCAGGATCTGGTGCTGATGGATGCCTGCCTCGAAGCTGGCGTGCATTATCTTGATACAGCCAATTACGAGCCCGAAGACGAAGCCAAATTCGAGTATCACTGGCAGTGGGCATATCAGGAACGGTTTGAAAAAGCCGGGCTGACGGCCGTGCTTGGGTCTGGCTTTGATCCGGGCGTGACGTCGATCTTTGCCACGTGGATCCGCAAGCACAAGCTGGACGGCATTCGGTTGATCGACGTGTTGGATTGCAATGGCGGCGACAATGGCAAACCCTTTGCGACCAATTTCAACCCCGAGATTAACATTCGCGAAGTCACTGCTGTCGCCCGGCATTGGGAAAACGGCGATTGGGTTGAAACGCCTGCGATGTCGCACAAGGTTGCTTTCGATTTCCCCGCTGTGGGCGAAAAGAATATGTATCTGATGTATCACGAGGAACTGGAAAGCCTGAAAACGCACTTCCCCGAGATCGAGCGCGCGCGGTTTTGGATGACCTTCGGCGATGCGTATATCAACCACGTCACAGTGTTACAGAATATCGGCATGACCAGCATTGCTCCGGTCACCTATGAGGGCCACGACATCATTCCTCTGCAATTTCTTAAGGCCGTTTTGCCAGACCCAAGCGAATTGGGCGCGCTGACCAAAGGCCAGACATGTATCGGGGATATTGTCACCGGCCCTGTCGGGGATGTCGAAAAGACCTATTACATCTATAATATCTGTGACCACGAAGCCTGCTACGAGGAAGTGGGAAGTCAGGCCGTTGCTTATACGACGGGTGTACCCGCGATGATTGGTGCGGCGATGATGATGAAAGGGATTTGGCTGGAGCCGGGTGTTTGGAACACCGAGCAGCTTGATCCAGACGCCTTCGTGGACATGCTCAACACCGATGGTCTGCCGTGGCAGGTGGTCGAACTTGACGGACACCCTGAGTTTTAAATCGCCAAATGGACATCGAAACCCTTTCCCGCGACGGATTTGCACAATTTGACCTCAGCCGTGTTCCGTCGCCTTGTTTTGTCGTCGATGAAGTCGCGATTGAACGCAATTTGCGCATTCTGGCCGATGTAGCGGAACAATCGGGTGGACATGTCTTATTGGCGCTTAAGGCGTTTTCGATGTTTGCGGTTGCACCATTGGTGAACACGCATTTGTCGGGCGTTTGCGCGTCCGGCCTTTTCGAGGCGCGTCTCGGCCGAGAGAAATTCATGGGTGAGGTCACTACATATTGCGCCGGGTTCAAGGCCGAGGATCTGGATGAAATTGTTCGGCTCTCGGATCACCTCATCTTCAACACGCCAGCTCAGCATCGCCGCTTTGCTGACCAAATCGAGACAGCGCGCAACGCTGGCGAGCAGGTGAGTTTGGGGCTGCGGGTGAACCCGGAACATTCCGAAGGGTGGAACCCCAAATATGATCCAGCGGCGCAATGTTCGCGGCTGGGTACGCCCATTTCGCAGATCACCCCGGCTGATTTAGACGGGATTGATGGCCTGCACATGCATACGCTGTGTGAGCAGGGCTTTGCGCCGCTGAAAAGAACATGGGATGCGATCGAAGACCGTATCGGTCCTTGGTTGGCCGATATGCAATGGCTTAACCTCGGCGGCGGTCATCACATAACGAAAGCTGACTATGACCGAGACGGCCTGATCGCTTTGATACAGTATATCAAAGATCGCTACGGGGTCGCGGTTTATCTTGAACCCGGCGAGGCTACGGCTTTGTTCGCAGGAATTCTGGTCGGAGAGGTCTTGGACATTGCCTATAATGACATGGCGCTAGCTATCACCGACATCTCGGCCACGTGCCACATGCCTGATGTGATTGAAGCACCATACAGGCCCGACCTTTTGGGCGAACAGGCCGAAGGCACAAAGTATCGGTTTGGTGGCCCATCGTGTTTAGCGGGCGATGTGATCGGCGACTATATTCTCGCGGGCAACTTAGAGCCGGGCGACCGGTTCGCCTTTCTTGATCAGGCTCATTACTCGATGGTCAAGACCAACACGTTTAACGGGGTTCCATTGCCTGCAATTGCGCTGTGGAATTCTGATACGGACGACCTTCGCATGATCCGCGAATTTACCTATGAAGATTTTTTGGGGCGCTTGTCATGACATATTTTCTGGAGGGCGAGTTGTCCGAGCCAGAGCGCGATCCCCAAAACGCAAAGTTTCGCGTCATTCCCGTTCCCTTGGAGCGCACGGTTTCGTATGGCGCTGGAACAGCAGGCGGACCTGCCGCAATCCTTGAAGCCAGCGTTGAGTTGGAGCGATTGTTTCGTTCGGTTGAGCCTTGCGCGCGCGGGATTGTGACTGAAGGCGTTGTCGATTGCGACGGCCCACTGCCCGATGTCATGGACCGGATCGCCGCAAGCTGTGAGGCGGCGGTCAAGGCTGGTGCAGTGCCCGTCACTTTGGGCGGCGAACACGCGCTGACCTATGGTGCAGTGCGCGGCGTGAAGCGCGGCTTAGGCCGGGAGGTCGGCATTGTTCAAATTGACGCCCATGCAGATTTACGACGTGCTTATCAGGGCGAACGCCATTCCCATGCCTCGGTCATGCAACTCTTGGCAGAAGAAGAGGGCGTGCGGATTGCCCAGTTCGGCGTAAGAGCATTGTCCGCCGAAGAAGTTTCACGCCGCGCCGACTGCTCTGTGTTTTATCGAGATGCAGAAGAACTGGTGACCGAAGGAATAAGCGCCGTCGATCTTCCAGAAGATTTCCCGCAGGATATCTATATCAGCTTTGATGTGGATGGGCTTGATCCATCGATTTTGCCAGCAACCGGAACGCCTGTTCCCGGCGGCCTCAGCTATTACCAAGCGCTTGGTTTGGTAAGACACGCTGTGTCGGGGCGCCGGTTGGTAGGATTTGACGTGGTAGAGCTTGCGCCAAATCAAAACAGTACTGTCTCTGACTTTACGGCGGCTCAAATTACCTATGCATTGATGGAAATGGTCGAATAGATCGGTCGGGTTTCTTGGCAGCCAATGACATCTTTCCGGCCCGTGCCTCTTCCATGATGCGTGTTTTTTTGCCATGACGGATTCATGAGCACCGAGACAGATCCACAACACGACGCCACAATGAAATGGATGGGGTATGCCATCGTTGCCTCTGTGCTGTTGGCAATACTGAACCATCAACTTGCGCCCTCGTATTATTCCCTGACGCATCTCTTCTTTTCTTATGACGAAGGGTTTGTCCGCCGAGGTCTTGTTGGCGAAGTGCTAACTTGGGTCTGGCCAGAACACCCATCGCAGCGTGTCGTGTTCACAACGGCGTTTTTGATCACATTCTCTGGGATGGTTTCCTTTCTTGTCCTTATGCTGCGGTTTTTGCCGCGTAGCCCGGCAGGAAACTGGGTTCTGCTGATCGCGCTGAACTCCTATGGGCTTTCCAGCTATCTGGGCGCGTCAGGATATCTTGATGGCATTTTGCTGACGCTAACCGCGCTGGCGATCCTCGCGCCGCGTGGCTGGGTTGGTGTTGCCGTGAAGTCGGTGCTGATCGCAATTGGTGCTTTGGTTCACGAGATCATGGTACCCTATTTCGCCGTCTTGATTGCACTTGATCTTTGGCTTTCCGGCCGCGGCGCAGAAAGATGGCGCGCCGTTGTGCCCCTTGGCTTTGGTATCGCCTTTGCGGCGATGCTCTTTGCGATAGGAGAGCCGTCGGCCGAGGCCTTGGAATCGCTCTATGCTCAGATCGCAGATCGCGCCCCGTTTGAGCCTTACCCTGATGCATTGGCCGTTCTGGGCCAATCAATTGATTCCAATTCCGCCGCTTACGACCATTTTCGTGAAACCAGCCCGGTCTATTACTTTATGGTCTATTTTGATGGGAGCTTGGGCCTTGCCATGGCCGCGTGGCTATTCTGGCTTTGCCTTGCCACATGGGGGCCAAGTGACATTTGGACGAAACTAGCGATCTGGGGCGCGATCTTTGCCGCGTTCAGTATGAATTTGGTTGCCGTCGATGTGGTGCGCTTTAGCTCGATGGCGATTCTATGCGGCTTTATGGCTGTGGCGATGGTGTGCAGGCATGGCGACGGGACCGCCGAGCGTCTTTCGGCGCGGCTAACATGGCCGGTTGCTTTGCTGGTGTTGGTCCTGAACGCCAATCTCTTTACTATGGGGCTAGGGCAAGACGCGGGCCATGAAGCACAAATGCCTTGGGTGATATTGCATCAGCTCAACTGGCTTAGACCAATTGAGAACTTGGTTTTCTGATTGCAAAAAACCTGCTTGATTTCCCTTTCATTGGGGCCTATCCAGACCCCCGGTCTAGGGGTGTAGCTCAGTTGGTAGAGCAGCGGATTCCAAATCCGCAGGCCACGGGTTCGAATCCTGTCGCCCCTGCCATTTTCCACGACATTGATTGCTTTCAGGTGCGCGCCTGCCTAGCCTTTGGATGAGTCCAAGGAAAGGTTGCGCCTGATGTCATTTGATCCCCAAGAGGTTTTGGAGTTTTGGTTTCCCGATAATGGGCATTGGGAAACGATGGAAGCGCATGGCGAGTTTTGGAACTGGCATATGCAGGGCGGCGCGGATGATGAGATTATCGCGCGGTTCCCGGATCTGACATTGGCAGCAGCGCGCGGTGAGTTGGATCATTGGGCCGAAACCCCATATGGCCGCTTGGCGCTTATCGTTGCCTTGGATCAATTCCCACGGTCGCTATGGCGCGATACCCCAAAAGCATATTCCCAAGACATCAAGGCCGCGCGGCTTTGCCTTGAAGGCATAAAGAACGGTCATTTCGATGCTCTGAAGCATGTTTGGGAAAAGATGTTCTACATCATCTCAATTGGGCATTGTGAAGGGCCGGATCATCTTGAGCGTATGGATATGCTGATTGAGATGTGCCGCGTGTTGTCTGATGACATCCCGCCACAACTGGCCGAGTTGAAAGGGATGCCCGAGGCCCAGAATGTCCGTGTGCGCGGCATTATTGAGCGGTTTGGGCGCCACCCTCATCGCAATCCGATTCTTGGCAGGATCTCTACGCCTGACGAAGAGGCTTATATCGCCGGCGGGGATTTTCCGCATTTGGCAAAGACACCAGACGAATCCTGAAGGTGATGGCTTTCGTTGTGCATCTTCACATGGTTGTGACAATGATCTAAGCGCCTTGGGCCCTGCCGCCTTTGGAATTCTTCCCAAGCTATACTAGATTAAGGACGCAGCCCGATCCCTCGCCTTAAATGTGCAGAAGGAGACTTGAAGAATGTCAAAATCCGCAAACACGCGCCGTCATTTCATTGCCGCTGGTACGGCTTCGCTGACTCTTGCGGCCACTGGCCTTATCGTTCCGGCCCGTGCGCAAGGCTTGGCACCGACAGCCACGATGCGGGGTGGGGCCAATAACTACCTTCCCGGCGCGCCCATCGTCGACAGGATTGGCGCTGGTGGGTTTTGGATGACAGGCACAGTGCGCAAGGCGGGCGATGGCGCGCCTTTGGACGGGCAACGCATTCAGGTTTGGGCCCATACAACCGAAGGCCACGAGCGCGATGCGCATAGCCACGGGGCGACGTTGACAGATGCACAAGGCGTGTTTCGATTGGAGATGCCGCAAATCGTGCCCGCCTTTGGGCAGGCGCACGCGCACCTTGCCTATGACAGTGCCGAATTCCGATCTGTGTTTTTGCGGCCTTTGATGCCAAGCTCCAGTGACACAAGCCTTGAGGCGCACTTCGTTTTGCAGCCCGTTTAAAGCAGAGTTTGCTCAAATGCGCCGTACGATCCTGATCTGGTCGATTCTTTTGGCGTTGCTCTTTGCGCCAATATTGGCAGCGGCATTCAGCCCTTTGCTGCAATGGCGCCAGCCCGTTTACATCGTTGCGGGGTTTGCTGGCATTGTTGGGATGGCATTGATGGTGATGCAACCTCTGGCTGCGGCGGGATACCTTCCGGGGCTGTCTTTGCTTCAGCGAAAATACCTGCATCGCGCCATTGGGGCCGTGATCGTATTTGCAGTGTTTCTACATGTTTTAGGGCTTTGGTTTACGAGCCCGCCCGATGTTGTGGACGCCCTGCTTTTCAGATCGCCTACGCCCTTTTCTATTTGGGGTGTCTTGGCAATGTGGGCGATCTTTGCGTCAGGCGTTTTGGCAATCTACCGATTTAGAGGGCGTCTGCGCTGGCGCATGTGGCGTCGCATCCATTTGCCGCTTGCAGCACTGGCAGTCTCGGGGACGATTATTCATGTGTCACTTATCGAGGGAACGATGGAGATGTTCACGAAAACCCTCTTATGTGCCGTGTTAGGTGGGGCAAGCGTCGCGGCGCTTTTTAGGCGCTCACGCTGAGTTTAGAAAAGCCTGCCTTGCAAGCCCGCGCTGCCATGCGTATATACCCATCGATCAGATCAACCTTTGCCGGAAGTACCCTACATGGCCACCGTGAACCCGCTTCAGTTCTTGCAGCAGACCCGCTCTGAGGTCTCTAAAGTTGTTTGGCCGACCCGGCGTGAGGTTTTGTTGACCACTGCGATGGTCTTTGCCCTCGCTGTTGTCTTCGCGATCTTCTTTTCTTTTGTCGATATCTTGATCCGGTTGGGCTTGGAACAGGTTCTGCTTCTCAGCGCCTAGGCAGAGAAAGACGGACAGAACCCCTTGATTTCCAGCCATTTGAGGGGTAGTCCACGCTTCACTTTCCCTATGATGGCGTGCGTCGATTCGTGATGCGCGCTGTTTTTTGTTCGGCTGAAATAGCTAAGCAATTGGGATTACAGGAATTTTTGGGTCTTTTGACCCGGGTTGAGGAACGAGCAGAAAATGGCAAAACGCTGGTATTCGGTTTCGGTGCTTTCGAATTTTGAGAAACGCATCGCCGAGCAGATCAGAACTGCCGTCGAAGAAAACGGCCTTGAGGACGAAATCGAAGAGGTTTTGGTCCCTGAAGAGGAAGTTATCGAAGTACGCCGCGGTAAAAAAGTGACTGTGCCGCGCCGGTTTATGCCGGGCTATGTTTTGGTACGTATGGAAATGACCGACCGCGCTTATCACGCCGTCAGCTCGATCCAGCGCGTCACCGGTTTTCTGGGCCCGCAAGGTCGCCCGATGCCAATGCGTGACGCCGAGGTAAATTCGATTCTCAACCGTGTTGAGGAAGGCGAAGCCGCGCCGCGCTCGACGATCACCTACGAAGTGGGTGAACGGGTCAAGGTCAATGACGGACCGTTCGAAGAATTCGACGGTATGGTCGAAGAAGTTGATGACGAGAACCAGCGCCTCAAGGTGACGGTCTCGATCTTTGGTCGGGAAACCCCGGTCGAATTGGAATTCACACAGGTCACTAAACAGACCTGATGTGCCTAGACGTGGGAGGGGCGGGTGCCGCGGCATCCAATCCGAACCACGGCAACTAAGCCAGAGGGGCGCGCCCTGATGGTGTTGAAATGAAGGAGAGGCCTAATGGCCAAGAAACTCGTTGGGACTATGAAGCTGCAGATTCCTGCAGGTCAAGCCAACCCGTCGCCTCCCGTGGGTCCAGCCCTCGGTCAGCGCGGGATTAACATCATGGAATTCTGCAAGGCGTTTAACGCCAAAACGCAGGAGATGGAGCAGGGTGCACCGTGCCCGACCATCATCAGCTACTATCAGGACAAGTCCTTCACCATGGACATCAAGACGCCACCAGCGTCTTACTACCTGAAAAAAGCAGCTGGCATGAAAAATGTCGGTAAGCGGAACCGCCCTCGTGGTGCCGAAAATCCCGGTCGCGAAATCGTTGCGTCGGTGACCTCCAAGCAGCTGCGTGAAATCGCAGAAGCCAAAATGGTCGACCTGACAGCGAATGACGTTGAAGCGGCAATGAAGATCATCCTTGGTTCTGCCAAGTCGATGGGCATCGAGGTGAAAGGTTAAATCATGGCAAAGCTCGGAAAACGTACCCGCGCCGCGCGCGAAGCCTTCGCCGGTAAAGAGAATCTGACCGTTGAAGAAGCTGTAGAGCTGATCAAGGGCAACTCGAACGTCAAATTCGACGAAACCATCGAGATCGCAATGAACCTGGGCGTTGACCCTCGTCACGCGGATCAAATGGTTCGCGGCACCGTGACCTTGCCAAATGGCACTGGTAAATCGGTTCGCGTTGCTGTTTTTGCTCGCGGCCCAAAAGCCGAAGAAGCAACCGCAGCAGGCGCCGATGTTGTTGGCGCAGAAGACCTGATGGAAGCTGTTCAAGGCGGCAAGATCGATTTTGAACGTTGCATTGCAACCCCTGACATGATGCCAATCGTTGGCCGTCTGGGTAAAGTGCTTGGCCCCCGGAACCTGATGCCAAACCCGAAAGTTGGCACTGTGACTATGGATGTGACCGAAGCTGTGAAAGCAGCCAAAGGCGGTCAGGTTCAGTTCCGTGCTGAGAAAGCTGGCGTTGTTCACGCCGGTGTTGGCAAAGCCAGCTTTGACGCGGCCCAGCTGTCCGAAAACATTCGCGCCTTCGTTGACGCAGTGTCCAAGGCCAAGCCAACCGGTGCCAAAGGCGCATATATGCAAAAAGTTTCGCTGAGCTCGACAATGGGCCCAGGCGTAACTGTCTCGGTCGATAGTGCGACCGGGAACTAAGAAATTTGGGTGCTCTTCGGCTGGTCCGAAGGGCTCCAATGGCGAGGCCGCTAATTTGGCCTCGTCCTGTCCGAGACGGAGGGTGTGAGGCATCTGCCTGACATAATTCCTTCCTGAGATGGGAAGCGAGACTAGGAATTTACCGAAGGGGTTTCCCTTTGGGCGATCGAAAGGCTCGGGACCCAAACTTGGACCCGAAGAGGTTGGAGCGATCCAGCCAAACTTGAGCCGGGGGGAGACCCCCAAATTGGAGAAATACTGTGGATAGAGCCCAGAAAGAGAAAGTGGTCGAGGAACTCGGCCAAATCTTCGAAAGCTCTGGCGTCGTCGTGGTTTCGCACTACGAAGGCCTCACGGTTGCTGAGATGCAGGACCTTCGCTCGCAAATGCGCGATGCCGGAGCGTCTGTACGTGTCGCCAAGAACAGGCTCGCCAAGATCGCCCTTGATGGGAAGCCATGCGAAGGCATAGCTGACCTGATGACCGGCATGACCGTAATGTCCTATTCCGAGGATCCTGTGGCTGCGGCCAAGGTTGCCGAGGACTACGCCAAGGGGAACGACAAGTTCCAAATCCTTGGCGGTGCAATGGGCGATACGATCCTTGACCGGGCCGGTGTGACGACTGTGTCGAAGATGCCATCGCGCGAGGAGCTTATTGCCTCCATCGTCGGTTGTATCGGCGCACCTGCGTCCAACATCGCCGGGGCCATTGGCGCACCTGCTTCGAACATCGCGGGCATCCTCTCGACTATCGAAGAGAATGCGGAAGCCGCGTAAGCAACCTGAGACCCTTCGTAAGGCACCCCCTTGCGTCGTTGGAACACATAATTAGATACGGAACCTGAAAATGGCTGATCTTAAAGCACTCGCAGAAAGCATCGTGGGTCTGACCCTGCTGGAAGCACAAGAACTGAAAACGATCCTTAAAGACGAATACGGCATCGAGCCCGCTGCTGGCGGCGCTGTGATGGTTGCAGCTGGTGGCGACGCCGGCGGTGAAGCTGCAGAAGAGCAGACCGAATTCGACGTTATCTTGAAAGCCGCTGGCGACAAGAAAATCAACGTCATCAAAGAAGTCCGCGCCATCACTGGCCTGGGTCTGAAAGAAGCAAAAGAGCTGGTCGAAGCCGGCGGCAAAGCCGTCAAAGAAGGCATCGACAAAGCAGAAGCAGAAGAGATCAAAGGCAAGCTGGAAGCAGCTGGCGCCGAGGTCGAACTGAAGTAATCGGCCCCCGGCCTCGGCTGGGAACCGGAAAAATTGGCTGGATCCGAGAGAAATCTTGGGTCCAGCCGACCTCGTCTTGGCGAGGGCCCGTTTGAAAAGCAAAGCGGACCTTCTCTTAGATGTGGTTCAATGGATCGGGAGCCCGCCCGTGGGAAGGTAGGCACGAATTGGTCCGAACTCGTTTAGTTTCAGTGTGCTCGAGTGCCGATACCCCGGCGGCCACTCAGCACGAAGAAACAGAAAAAGGTGTTTGAGAGCATGGCTCAGACCTACGAAGGCCAAAAACGTATCCGTAAGTTTTACGGCAAGATCGTCGAAGTTTTGGAGATGCCGAACCTTATCGAGGTTCAGAAATCATCCTATGATCTTTTCCTGAAATCCGGCGATGAGCTGCAGCCAATGGACGGCGAAGGCATCATGGGCGTGTTCCAGTCGGTATTCCCGATCAAGGATTTCAACGAAACCGCTATTCTTGAGTTCGTAAAATACGAGCTTGAGCATCCAAAATACGACGTTGAAGAATGCCAGCAGCGCGACATGACCTATTCGGCGCCGCTGAAGGTCACTCTGCGTCTGATCGTGTTTGATATCGACGAAGATACCGGCGCGAAATCGGTAAAAGACATCAAGGAACAAGACGTGTTCATGGGGGACATGCCCCTTATGACGCCGAACGGCACCTTCGTCGTGAACGGCACTGAGCGCGTTATCGTTTCGCAAATGCACCGTTCCCCCGGTGTGTTCTTTGACCATGACAAAGGCAAAACCCACAGCTCGGGCAAATTGCTGTTTGCTTGCCGCATCATTCCCTATCGCGGCAGCTGGCTGGACTTTGAATTTGACGCCAAAGACCTTGTTTTTGCGCGTATCGACCGTCGCCGGAAACTGCCGGTTACGACGCTGCTTTATGCGCTTGGTCTCGACCAAGAGGGCATCATGGATGCCTATTACAACACTGTTCCGTTCCGGTTGGAAAAAGGCGCCCAGGGGTGGGCGACGACTTTCTTCCCCGAACGCACACGTGGCACGCGCCCAACCCATGATCTGATTGATGCAGCCACTGGCGAAGTGATTGCCGAGGCCGGCAAGAAGGTGACGCCGCGCGCTGTTAAGAAGCTGATCGAAGAAGGCGCTGTGACCGAAATTCTGGTTCCATTTGACCAGATCATTGGCCGCTACGTTTCTAAGGACATCATCAACGAAGAAACCGGCGCGATTTATGTCGAAGCTGGCGACGAGTTGACTTGGGAGCTAGATAAGGAAGGCGAAGTGACCGGCGGTACGCTTAAAGAGCTGCTGGATGCTGGCTTTACCGAGATCCCAGTTCTCGACATCGATAACATCAATGTTGGCCCCTATATCCGCAACACGCTGGCGTCTGATAAAAACCTGAACCGCGAAACCGCGTTGATGGATATCTACCGCGTCATGCGTCCGGGCGAGCCGCCCACCGTTGATGCGGCATCAGGCCTGTTCGATCAGTTGTTCTTCGATAGCGAACGCTACGATCTTTCGGCTGTTGGTCGCGTGAAGATGAACATGCGTCTGGCTTTGGATGCAGAAGACACCATGCGGACCCTCCGCAAGGAAGACATCATCTCGTGCATCAAAGCGCTGGTTGAACTGCGTGACGGCCATGGCGATATCGACGATATTGACCACCTTGGTAACCGCCGGGTTCGCTCGGTTGGCGAATTGATGGAAAACCAGTATCGCGTTGGCCTTCTGCGGATGGAACGCGCGATCAAGGAGCGTATGTCCAGCGTCGAGATCGACACGGTCATGCCGCAGGATCTGATCAACGCGAAACCAGCAGCGGCTGCTGTTCGTGAATTCTTTGGCTCTTCGCAGCTGTCGCAGTTCATGGACCAAACCAACCCGCTGTCGGAAGTCACCCACAAACGTCGTCTTTCGGCGCTTGGCCCAGGTGGTCTGACACGTGAACGTGCCGGCTTTGAGGTTCGCGACGTTCACCCGACCCACTATGGCCGGATGTGCCCGATTGAAACGCCGGAAGGGCCAAACATTGGTCTGATCAACTCGCTGGCGACTTATGCCCGGGTAAACAAATATGGCTTTATCGAAACGCCATACCGGAAAGTTGTCGACGCTCAGGTGACTGATGAGGTCAACTACATGTCGGCCACCGAAGAGATGCGTCACACCGTGGCGCAGGCAAACGCGCAACTGGACGAAGGCGGTGCCTTTATCAATGATCTGGTGAACACCCGGAAATCGGGCGAATACACTATGTCACCACGCGAATCGATCGACCTGATCGACGTTTCGCCCAAACAGTTGGTTTCGGTTGCGGCCTCTCTTATTCCGTTCCTCGAAAATGACGATGCGAACCGCGCCTTGATGGGCTCGAACATGCAACGTCAGGCGGTTCCACTTCTGCAAGCGGATGCTCCGTTTGTTGGAACCGGCATTGAACGTGTTGTTGCGCGCGATTCCGGTGCGGCCATTATGGCCAAACGCGGCGGGATCATCGACCAAGTTGACGCGACACGTATCGTTGTACGCGCCACCGAGGATCTGGAACTGGGCGATGCGGGCGTGGATATCTATCGCCTTCGCAAATTCCAGCGTTCGAACCAAAACACCTGCATCAACCAGCGTCCGCTGGTGAAAGTGGGTGACAAAGTCACGAAGCAAGAGGTTATTGCCGATGGTCCGTCCACCGATATGGGTGAACTGGCGCTTGGTAAAAACGTCGTCGTCGCCTTCATGCCTTGGAATGGTTACAACTACGAAGATTCGATCCTGATCTCTGAGCGCATTGCACGTGACGACGTCTTTACCTCGGTCCATATCGAGGAGTTTGAAGTCGCCGCTCGTGATACGAAGCTGGGCCCAGAAGAAATCACTCGCGATATTCCGAACGTTGGTGAAGAAGCGCTGCGTAACCTCGACGAGGCTGGCATTGTTTACATCGGTGCCGAAGTTGAGCCGGGCGATATTCTGGTCGGTAAGATCACGCCAAAAGGCGAAAGCCCGATGACACCAGAAGAAAAGCTTCTGCGCGCCATCTTTGGTGAAAAAGCATCGGATGTTCGTGACACCTCGCTGCGCGTTAAGCCGGGTGATTTCGGAACCGTTGTTGAGGTTCGCGTCTTCAACCGTCACGGCGTCGAAAAAGACGAACGTGCGTTGCAGATCGAACGTGAAGAAGTAGAACGTCTGGCCCGTGACCGGGACGATGAGCTGCATATTCTTGAGCGCAACATCTACGCACGTCTGAAAGGCATGATCATCGGCAAAACCGCCGTGAAGGGCCCCAAAGGCGTGAAGTCCAATAGTGAGATCACCGAAGATCTGCTGAGCATGCTCAGCCGCGGTCAGTGGTGGCAGCTTGCTCTGGAAGATGAGCAGGATGCAGCCCAGATCGAAGCTCTGCATGAGCAGTTCGAGGCGCAGAAACGTGCCCTTGATCACCGCTTTGAAGACAAGGTCGAGAAAGTGCGCCGTGGCGATGACCTGCCACCGGGTGTGATGAAGATGGTTAAAGTCTTCATCGCTGTGAAGCGTAAGCTTCAGCCGGGCGATAAAATGGCCGGTCGTCACGGGAACAAAGGTGTTATTTCCAAAGTTGTACCGATGGAAGACATGCCGTTCCTTGCCGATGGTACGCCAGTTGATTTCGTGCTGAACCCACTTGGTGTTCCCAGCCGGATGAACGTTGGTCAGATCCTCGAAACCCACATGGGCTGGGCCGCACGCGGCTTGGGCATTCAGGTGGATGAGGCTCTGGGCGAATATCGCCGTTCTGGCGACATGACCCCTGTACGTGACGCCATGAAAATCGCTTACGGCGATGTTTATGACGATTACCTTGTCACGCTTGAAGAAGAAGAGCTGATCGAACGGGCGTCCAACGTGACGCGCGGTGTTCCGATTGCAACGCCCGTCTTTGATGGCGCAAAAGAAGCTGATGTGAACGATGCGCTGACCCGCGCAGGGTTCGACACCTCGGGTCAATCTGACCTGTTCGATGGCCGCACGGGCGAAAAATTCGCACGTCAGGTCACCGTGGGTGTCAAGTATCTGCTGAAACTGCACCACTTGGTGGATGACAAGATTCACGCGCGCTCAACCGGCCCATACTCGCTTGTCACGCAGCAGCCTCTGGGTGGTAAAGCCCAGTTCGGCGGCCAGCGCTTCGGTGAGATGGAAGTTTGGGCACTGGAAGCTTACGGCGCCGCTTACACCTTGCAGGAAATGCTGACGGTGAAATCGGATGACGTGGCAGGCCGGACCAAGGTCTATGAATCGATCGTCAAAGGTGAGGACAACTTTGAAGCCGGCGTGCCGGAATCCTTCAACGTTCTTGTCAAAGAAGTACGGGGCCTCGGCCTCAACATGGAACTCCTGGATGCGGAGGGTGAGGAATAACGGCGCGAGCCGTCCCCTCATCCCCTCTGCCCCCTATTCAAGGAATTGAAAATGAACCAGGAACTGACCAACAACCCGTTTAACCCACTGGCCCCCCAGAAGGTTTTCGACGAAATCAAAGTCTCGTTGGCCTCGCCCGAGCGGATCCTTTCGTGGTCCTTCGGTGAGATCAAAAAGCCCGAGACCATCAACTACCGGACGTTCAAGCCTGAACGCGACGGTCTTTTCTGTGCGCGTATCTTTGGCCCCGTCAAAGATTACGAATGCCTCTGCGGCAAATATAAGCGCATGAAGTATCGCGGCGTTGTCTGCGAGAAATGCGGTGTGGAAGTCACGCTGCAAAAGGTTCGTCGTGAGCGTATGGGCCATATCGAACTGGCCGCGCCCGTTGCGCATATCTGGTTCCTCAAGTCGCTGCCATCGCGCATCGGCCTGATGCTGGACATGACTCTGCGTGATCTGGAACGCATCCTTTACTTCGAAAACTACGTTGTGATCGAGCCGGGCCTGACGGACCTCACCTATGGTCAGTTGATGACCGAGGAAGAGTTCATGGACGCGCAAGACGCCTACGGCATGGACGCGTTCCAAGCCAATATCGGCGCCGAAGCGATCCGTGAGATGCTGCAGGCCATCGACCTCGAGCAGGAAGCCGCCACTCTGCGCGAAGACCTGAAAGAGGCAACTGGTGAACTGAAGCCCAAGAAGATCATCAAACGTCTGAAGATCGTCGAAAGCTTCCTTGAGTCTGGCAACCGTCCAGAATGGATGATCCTGACCGTTGTGCCTGTGATCCCGCCAGAGCTGCGCCCGCTGGTGCCGCTGGATGGGGGCCGTTTTGCGACGTCCGATCTGAACGACCTTTATCGTCGTGTGATCAACCGGAACAACCGTCTGAAGCGTCTGATTGAGCTGCGCGCGCCTGACATCATCATCCGGAACGAAAAGCGGATGTTGCAGGAGTCTGTGGATGCGCTGTTTGACAACGGCCGTCGCGGCCGTGTCATCACTGGTGCCAATAAGCGTCCTCTGAAATCACTTTCGGACATGCTGAAGGGTAAACAGGGTCGTTTCCGTCAGAACCTTTTGGGTAAACGCGTCGACTTCTCTGGTCGTTCGGTCATTGTGACGGGTCCAGAGCTTAAGCTGCATCAATGTGGTCTGCCCAAGAAGATGGCGCTCGAGCTGTTCAAGCCGTTCATCTATTCGCGCCTTGAAGCCAAGGGGCTGTCTTCGACCGTCAAGCAGGCCAAAAAACTGGTTGAAAAAGAACGTCCCGAAGTTTGGGATATCCTCGATGAGGTGATCCGCGAACATCCCGTGATGCTGAACCGTGCGCCGACGCTGCACCGTCTTGGCATTCAGGCGTTCGAACCGGTTCTTATCGAAGGCAAAGCCATTCAGCTGCACCCGCTGGTTTGTTCTGCGTTTAACGCTGACTTTGACGGCGACCAAATGGCTGTTCACGTTCCGCTTTCCTTGGAAGCGCAGCTGGAAGCCCGCGTTCTGATGATGTCGACAAACAACGTTCTGTCGCCAGCTAACGGCGCGCCGATCATTGTTCCGTCGCAGGATATGGTTCTGGGCCTTTATTACCTGACGCTTGCGCGTGAAGGTATGAAGGGCGAGGGCATGATGTTCGCCAATATCGACGAAGTTCAGCACGCGCTGGACGCCGGCGAGGTGCATCTGCACGCCAAGATCACCGCGCGGATCGCGCAGATCGACGAAGAAGGCAACGAGGTCCTCAAACGCTACGAGACCACACCGGGCCGTCTTAAAGTTGGTGGGCTTCTGCCGCTGAACGCCAAGGCGCCGTTTGAACTCGTGAACCGTCTTTTGAAAAAAGGTCAGGTTCAGGAAGTCATCGATACCGTCTACCGTTATTGCGGCCAGAAGGAATCTGTCATCTTTTGCGATCAGATCATGACCATCGGTTTCCGTGAAGCGTTCAAGGCCGGGATTTCCTTCGGCAAAGACGACATGGTTATCCCCGATAACAAATGGACGATTGTTGATGACGTGCGTGAGCAGGTCAAAGGCTTTGAACAGCAGTATATGGATGGCCTGATCACACAGGGCGAGAAGTACAACAAAGTCATCGATGCTTGGTCAAAATGTAACGATCAGGTCACCACGGCTATGATGGATACGATCTCGGCTACTAAGCGTGATGAAAACGGCGCAGAAATGGAACCGAACTCGGTTTACATGATGGCCGACTCCAAAGCGCGTGGCTCGGTCACTCAGATGAAACAGCTGGGCGGTATGCGCGGCCTGATGGCGAAACCTTCTGGTGAGATTATCGAAACGCCGATTATCTCGAACTTTAAAGAAGGTCTGACCGTTCTTGAGTACTTCAACTCGACCCACGGTGCGCGGAAAGGTCTGTCCGATACGGCGCTTAAGACGGCGAACTCGGGTTACCTGACCCGTCGTCTGGTTGACGTGGCGCAGGACTGCATCGTTCGTTTGATCGATTGTGGAACTGACAACACGATCACCGCAGAAGCGGCGACACGCGACGGCGAAATCGTTTCGTCCCTTGCCGAGCGTATTCTGGGCCGGACGTCGGGCGAAGATGTTTTCGTTCCGGGTACGGATGAAATGATCGTGGCCGAAGGTGAACTGATCGACGAACGCAAGGCCGATGCAATTGACGCGGCTGGTGTTGCCTCGATGCGGATCCGCTCGCCTCTGACCTGTGAAGCTGAAGAGGGCGTTTGTGCCACCTGTTACGGTCGTGACCTTGCACGCGGTACGCGTGTGAACACTGGTGAAGCTGTCGGCATTATCGCCGCACAGTCCATCGGTGAGCCTGGCACGCAGCTGACGATGCGGACCTTCCACATCGGCGGCGTTGCGCAAGGTGGTCAGCAGTCGTTCCAGGAAGCTGGTCAAGAAGGTAAGATCGAGTTCCGCAATGCGACCCTTCTGACCAATGAATCTGGTGAGCACGTCGTTATGGGCCGCAACATGCAGCTGGCGATTGTCGATGAGCAAGGCGAGGAGCGTGCAAGCTTCAAGCTCAGCTATGGCTCTAAGGTCCACGTGGCCGAAGGCGCTGACATTAAGCGCGGCGACCGTCTGTTCGAATGGGATCCCTACACTCTGCCGATCATTGCCGAAAAACCCGGTACGGTTAAATTCGTTGACCTCGTTAGCGGCATTTCGGTGCGCGACGAAACCGATGATGCAACTGGCATGACGCAAAAGATTGTGACCGATTGGCGTTCTGCGCCCAAAGGTAACGAGCTGAAGCCGGAAATCTTCATTGTTGGTGAAGATGGCGAACCGATGCGCAATGACGCGGGCAACCCCGTTACTTACGCAATGTCCGTCGACGCTATTTTGTCGGTAGAAGATGGTCAGCGTGTTGCCGCTGGTGAAGTGGTTGCACGTATCCCGCGTGAAGGTGCAAAAACGAAGGACATTACCGGTGGTCTGCCGCGTGTTGCTGAACTCTTCGAAGCACGTCGTCCAAAAGATCACGCAATCATCGCAGAAAAAGATGGTTACGTTAAATTCGGTCGCGACTTCAAAAACAAGCGCCGTATCGCGGTTGTTCCAGCGGACGAGAACGGTGAAACCGTTGAATACATGGTGCCAAAGGGTAAACACATCCCAGTTGCTGAGGGCGATTTCGTCCAAAAAGGTGACTACATCATGGATGGTAACCCGGCTCCGCATGATATTCTGCGGATCATGGGGATTGAGGCTTTGGCTGACTATCTCATCGACGAAGTTCAGGACGTTTACCGTCTGCAGGGCGTGAAGATCAACGATAAGCATATCGAAGTGATCGTGCGCCAAATGCTGCAGAAATGGGAAATTCTGGATTCGGGTGAAACGACGCTGCTGAAAGGCGAAAACGTCGATAAGGCCGAGTTTGATGAAGCCAATGAAAAGGCGATCTCTAAAGGTGGCCGTCCGGCCCGTGGCGAGCCGATCCTTCTGGGGATCACCAAAGCATCGCTGCAAACCCGGTCGTTCATCTCGGCGGCGTCCTTCCAGGAAACTACACGCGTTCTGACCGAAGCTTCGGTTCAAGGTAAGCGCGACAAGCTGGTTGGCCTGAAAGAAAACGTCATCGTGGGTCGCCTTATTCCGGCGGGAACCGGCGGCGCAACGCAGCAGGTTCGCAAAATCGCGCTGGATCGCGATACGACTGTCATCGAAGAGGCCCGCGCTGAGGCAGAAGCCGCCGCAGCACTGGCAGCACCCGAGCCATCCTCGGCAGATGAAACGCCTGCCGGCGAATAATCGGTCTGCAGATAAAAAATTGAAGCCCTGCCAGAGCAATCTGGCAGGGCTTTTCTTTTGTGCAAGAACTGGGCTGGTGTGGGTCGCCAAATTCCCACATCCTAATCGCAACAGATGAGGGAAACAGGTGGCGAAACTTAAGATTGATAACCGGACAGCGCGTGCACTTTGGTTGCAGAGTCACGGTCTTGGACAGGCGCCGACAGGAGCACTGGATTTGGCGCAGATAATCAAGGATCTCGGCTTTGTTCAGCTCGACTCGATTCAGGTTGTCGCCCGCGCCCATCACCACATTTTTTGGAGTCGTAACCAGAATTACCGCGAGCCAATGCTTGATAAATTCATGCGCATTGAGCGGGGAGTGTTTGAGCATTTTACCCATGACGCCTCGGTCATTCCAATGCAGTTTCTGCCCATGTGGCGGCGGCAATTTCGGCGTCTCACCGCTAAGATCGATAAAAAGGGCTGGTATAAATCGATGCCAGACGCCGCGGGGCGTGCAGAAATTCGCGACCGTATCACGGCTGAGGGTCCGCTTTCTTCACATGATTTCGACACCAAGATTAGCGGAAAGAAAGAGATGTGGTCGCGCCCGCCGCACAAGCTTGGGCTGGACTATATGTGGTATGGGGGCGAGTTAGCCACTTGCCACAGGGACGGTTTTACCAAGTATTATGACCTTGGAGAACGAATCTTTGATCAGGATCTCTGGCAGGCTGAATTGTCAGAGGATGTCCAAATCACACAGCTTTGTAACGCGGCTATTGCGCGCCTTGGTTTTGGCAGTTTGGGTGAGGTGCAGAAATTTTGGGACGCCGTTGATCGCGCCGAGGTGTCGCATTGGGCGGCAAAGGCACACCTGCAAGAGGTCGAAGTTCAAACATATGATGGCAGTTGGGTTCAAACCCTTGCCGCGCCAGATATCGAAGCGCGTTTGGCGGAACTCGCGCCTGCGACCTCGAGGCTTCGTATACTGAACCCGTTTGACCCCGCCATTCGTGATCGCGCGCGCGCTGAACGGCTTTTTGGGTTCGAATATCGTGTTGAAATGTTCGTGCCCGCTGCAAAGCGCAAATGGGGTTACTACGTCTATCCTATTTTGGAGGGGGATCGATTTGTCGGGCGGATCGAGGTTAAAGCTGACCGCAAAGCCTCGACCCTGAATGCCCTACAGCTTTGGGAAGAACCCGGCGTAAAATGGACGGGCGCGCGGCGACAAAAGTTGGAAGCCGAGCTTGTCCGCATGGCGCGATTTGTTGGTGTTGATGACGTGGTTTGGGCAAGTCGCTAGGGGGATTCCCTAATGCCCGCCTTTGCCCTACCATGTGGCTCAATAATAAACGGGCGGTAGTTTTGGCATGGCGAAAGAGTTCAATAACCAAATCGTAGGCGTGTGCCGGTTTTCTTATCTCGGGGATGGCGGCTTTGAGGTGTCGAAAAAGAAGACCGAGGAAAAACTCGCGGCGGTGCTTTATGACCAGCAACGTATGAACCGCCGTTTTGCGTTTTTTGAGCAGATTTGCTTGCCCTCGCTCGCTGCGCAAACCGACCAGGATTTTCGCCTTGTTGTGCTGATCGGAACCTCAATGCCCATCCGCTTCCGGCGCCGGTTAAAGGATCTCGCTGACACTTATAAATTCATGCAGGTCACCGCTCTCGAGCCGATGGGCCCGCTAAATGTGACCAAGCGCGCGTATCGGCGCGGTCTTCCTGATGGTGCAACGCATTTGACGGGGTTTCGGATTGACGATGACGATGCAGTCGCCGTCGATTACATCGCAAAAACACGCGAAATTGCGGATCAGCTTTTGCATCTTGGCTGGGCTGATGACGATCATCCTGCAGTCATTGCGTATCACCGCGGCATTTATTGGGACATGAACGACCCAGATGATCCGTTCTATAAAGTCCGAGAGATAGGTCCGCTTGGTTTGGCCAGTGCAATGGTCACGAAAGTTGATGATCATTCCAACATGTTCCGCTGGAACCATCGCCGCGTGGCGGCCTATGCGCGGTGCTGGTCTGACCCGACGGATCTTATGTTTGTGCGCACGTTGCATGGTCACAATGACTCGGACCGGTCTATTCCGCCGGGGGCAGAACCGGTGAAAAAATGGGATGGAAAAGAGATTTTCCGCGACCGGTTTGGCCTTGATCCTGAAACTGTCCTGCCGCTGATGTGGCGCAAATTCAAAGCCGACAAAGCCGAGGGCGAGGGGTGAAACTTGCCCCAAATTTCCAAGGCGCGCTTTACATGGTCATTGCCATGTTCGCCTTTACCTTCAATGACGCATTGGTCAAAGAAGCGGCGCAGGAGTTGCCGCTTTTTCAAGTCGTGGCACTGCGCAGTATTCTAACATCCATTCTGTTGATCGGCCTGGCCATTGCGATGGGCCAATTTAAGCTGCGCATTCCAAAGGGGGATCGCATCCCGGTGTTTGGCCGGACTTTGGCCGAAGTGGCGGCGATGGCAACTTTCCTCACTGCGCTGACCCAGCTTCCGATTGCCAATGTCACCGCAATCCTTGCAGCTTTGCCCTTGACCGTCAGTCTGGCTGGGGCCGTCTTCCTGAACGAGCCTGTTGGCTGGCGCCGTCTTGCCGCGATCCTTGTAGGATTTGTAGGGGTGATGTTGATCGTCCAACCGGGCGGGGCGGGCTTTAATATCTATGCGCTCTTGGCGCTTCTGGCTGTGGTCATCCTGACAGCAAGAGACCTTTTTACTCGGCAGTTTTCCGACGCAGTTCCGTCACTGACGGTTGCGGCGATGACGGCAGTAGCCGTGACACTATTCTCGGCACTTTTTATGATCGGGCAGGATTGGCAGCCTGTACCGCCACAGATGGTTTGGGTCATCGTTAAGGCAGCCGGTTTTGTCTTTGTAGCTTATCTGTTTTCCGTCATGGTTATGCGGGTCGGCGAAATCGGCTTCGTCGCGCCATTTCGCTATACCGCAATCCTTTGGGCGCTTGGGCTGGGGTGGTGGCATTTTGGCGAATGGCCAGACAATCTGGCCCTGCTGGGAACCGGGATCATTGTCGCAACTGGCGTCTTTACGCTCTACCGCGAACGCGCGTCGCTGATGGGGACGAAAAATGGCTGAACGTTCGCACATACAAGTCTTGGGCCTCTGCCGGTTTTCCTACCCTGCCGAATTGGATGGGTTTCAAACGCGCCACGAGACGATGGCAGACCGGCTGGACTATCTGTATTCGCCTGAGCGGCTCGCCACCCGGATGTTTTGGTTCGAACACATCCTGCTGCCGTCGATCCGAAGTCAGACAACTTCCGAATTTACGCTCCTTTTGTTGTTGGGGGAGGATTTTCCAGAGCCTTGGCGCAGCCGTTTGTTGGAACTTGTTGCAGACGTCCCGCAGATCCGTCCGGTCTTTCGGCCAACTGGCCCACATAGGCTGATCTATCGCGAGGTGATGCTTTCGGCCCGCGATGCCGACGCAAAGGTGGTCGCCGAGTTCCGCTTGGATGACGATGACGCAGTTGCTGTAAATTATGTGCAAATGATCCGGCGGATGTTCACCCAGTTGCGTCCGCTTTTTCAGGCTAAGGGTCGCCTGGCGTTGGATCAGGGCAAAGGTGTGTTGATTGAAGCCAACGGCAATGAGATTTCTTATCGCCCCCTGCTTAGCCATTGCTGGGCACCGGCGCTGACCCTATACCTCAGGCCTCAGGATTCCGGGTGTGTCACCGATTTTCCGCATCAAAAGGTCTGGCAGCGCATGCCACTGGTCAGTCAAACCGACCAAGTGATGTTTTTGCGCGGCGCACATGCGACGAATGACAGCCCGGTTACAGTGGCCGGAACGCATCCCGCTAAGATGGATGCAGGCGAGATTCCGGACCTGATTGCGCGGCGGTTCGGCGTGGATTGCGCGACGTTCGAGGCCGGCTGGGCCGACTTGAACAAGCGGCTTTGAAATAAGGGGAAAACCCTTCCGCCTGCCACTGTTGACACCTATCCCGATTCCACCTATACCCCGCCGCGACTTAGCCCGGTGTGCGGACCACGCGCGTGGGCATGGTTTACAGAATTGAGTGGTCAAGATCAGATCCGTTTTGAGGGTCTGTTCCGCTGAAAATCCACCGCTGTGTCCTCCAGGTAGGGAAGGGGCACATGCGGTATTGGTGTTTTTTGCATAGCAAAGGGCGCCACTGACATGAACGAGCTAACCGGGGAGACCCCATGCCGACGATCCAACAGCTGATCCGCAAACCGCGGCAGCCTAAAGTAAAACGCTCCAAGTCGCAGCACTTGGAAGCTTGCCCGCAAAAACGCGGCGTGTGTACTCGCGTCTATACCACCACGCCTAAAAAGCCGAACTCGGCTATGCGTAAAGTTGCCAAGGTCCGTCTGACCAATGGCTTCGAGGTCATCTCTTACATCCCTGGTGAAAGCCACAACCTGCAAGAGCACTCTGTTGTTCTGATCCGCGGCGGCCGTGTAAAAGACCTTCCAGGTGTTCGTTACCACATTCTTCGCGGTGTTCTCGATACGCAAGGCGTTAAAGACCGCCGTCAGCGTCGTTCGAAATACGGCGCCAAGCGCCCCAAATAAGAGGATACTGCTATGTCCCGTCGTCACGCCGCTGAAAAGCGCCAGGTCCTTCCCGATGCAAAATTCGGTGATATCGTCCTGACCAAATTTATGAACAACCTGATGATCGATGGTAAAAAATCGGTCGCAGAAAAAATCGTCTACAATGCGTTTGATCGCGTTGAAGCCAAGCTCAAGCGCGCGCCCGTGGAAGTGTTCCACGAAGCGCTGGACAACATCAAACCAACCCTCGAAGTGCGTTCGCGCCGCGTTGGTGGTGCCACCTACCAGGTGCCTGTTGAAGTCCGCCCCGAGCGCCGTGAAGCTCTGGCAATTCGCTGGTTGATCAATGCCTCGCGTAGCCGCAATGAGAACACCATGGAAGAGCGTCTGGCCGGTGAGCTGGTTGATGCTGTGAACAGCCGTGGTTCCGCCGTCAAAAAGCGTGAAGACACGCATAAAATGGCAGACGCCAACAAAGCGTTCTCGCACTACCGCTGGTAAGCAATTTTCGTCGGGGGATTTCACCTCCGACGTTTTTCCATTTTTTCGCCTAAGGACCTATACCCATGGCACGCGAATATCCGCTAGACCGTTACCGGAACTTCGGAATCATGGCCCACATCGATGCGGGCAAGACCACCTGTTCCGAGCGTATTCTCTATTATACCGGCAAATCCCACAACATTGGTGAGGTGCACGATGGTGCAGCTACCATGGACTGGATGGAGCAGGAACAAGAGCGCGGGATCACCATTACATCGGCTGCGACCACCACATTCTGGGAACGCACCGAAGATGGTGTCTCTGCTGAATCCGAAAAGCACCGTCTGAACATCATCGACACCCCAGGCCACGTTGACTTCACCATTGAAGTTGAACGCTCGCTGGCGGTTCTCGATGGTGCCGTCTGTGTTCTTGACGCCAACGCTGGTGTTGAGCCTCAGACTGAAACCGTTTGGCGTCAGGCCGACCGCTACAAAGTTCCACGTATGGTTTTCGTCAACAAGATGGACAAAATCGGCGCTGACTTCTTTAACTGCGTTAAGATGATCGAAGATCGCACTGGCGCCGTTGCTGTGCCTGTCGGTATTCCAATCGGTGCAGAAACCGAATTGGAAGGTCTGATCGATCTGGTCACCATGGAAGAGTGGTTGTGGCAAGGTGAAGATCTGGGCGCGTCCTGGATCAAAGCACCAATTCGCGACAGCCTGAAAGACATGGCTGACGAATGGCGCAGCAAGATGATCGAAACTGCCGTTGAGCAGGACGATGACGCGATGGAAGCCTACCTTGAAGGCGAAGAGCCTGATGTAGCGACGCTGCGTGCATTGTTGCGCAAAGGTACTTTGGCGCTGGACTTTGTTCCGGTTCTGGGTGGCTCGGCCTTCAAAAACAAAGGTGTTCAGCCGCTGCTTAACGCCGTGATCGACTATCTGCCCAGCCCGCTGGACGTTGTTGATTACATGGGCTTTAAGCCAGGCGACGAAACAGAAACCCGTGACATTGCCCGCCGTGCGGATGATGACATGGCGTTCTCTGGCCTCGCGTTCAAAATCATGAACGACCCCTTCGTTGGTTCGTTGACCTTCGTTCGGATTTACTCGGGCACGCTTACTAAGGGCGACTCGATGCTGAACTCGACCAAGGAAAACAACGAGCGCGTTGGTCGTATGATGATGATGCACTCGAATGACCGGGACGAAATTACCGAAGCATTCGCGGGCGATATCATCGCGCTTGGCGGCCTGAAGAACACCACAACCGGTGACACGCTTTGCTCGAAATCTGATCCAGTTGTCCTGGAAACGATGACCTTCCCTGATCCCGTTATCGAGATCGCGGTTGAGCCTAAAACCAAGGGCGACCAAGAGAAGATGTCACAAGGCCTTGCGCGTTTGGCAGCAGAAGATCCTTCCTTCCGTGTGGAAACTGACATCGAAAGCGGTCAGACCATCATGAAGGGTATGGGCGAACTGCACCTCGACATTCTGGTTGATCGTCTGAAGCGTGAATTCAAGGTTGAAGCGAATATTGGTGCGCCTCAGGTGGCCTATCGTGAAACCATTGGTCACGAAGTTGAGCATACCTACACCCACAAGAAACAGTCGGGTGGTTCTGGTCAGTTCGGCGAAGTGAAGATGATCATCTCTCCGACCGAACCTGGCGAAGGCTATTCCTTCGAAAGCCGCATCATCGGTGGATCGATTCCAAAAGAATTCATCCCCGGCGTTGAAAAAGGCATCAACTCGGTCATGGATAGCGGCCCCTTGGCTGGCTTCCCTGTGATCGACTTCAAAGTTGCCCTGATCGACGGTAAGTTCCACGATGTTGACTCGTCCGTTCTGGCATTTGAAATTGCCGCACGGATGTGTATGCGCGAAGGCATGCGTCAGGCTGGCGCAAAGCTGCTCGAGCCTATCATGAAAGTCGAGGTCATCACGCCCGAGGAATATACCGGTGGTATTATTGGCGATCTGACCTCACGTCGTGGTCAAGTCTCCGGTCAAGAACCACGCGGCAACGCAATCGCTATCGACGCCTTTGTTCCGCTGGCCAATATGTTCGGTTACATCAACACCCTGCGTTCCATGTCTTCGGGCCGCGCGCAGTTTACGATGCAGTTCGACCATTACGATCCGGTACCGGGCAACATCTCGGAAGAGATTCAGGCGAAATACGCATAAGCGTCACAGAATTTCGGGCGGGGGATGTGCCCCCGTCTGACCAAAGACATCAAGGAGGCCACACACATGGCAAAGGAAAAGTTTGATCGTAGCAAGCCGCACGTAAACATTGGCACAATCGGCCATGTTGACCACGGTAAGACCACGTTGACCGCAGCGATCACCAAGCAGTTTGGTGACTTCAAAGCGTATGACGAAATCGATGGTGCGCCGGAAGAAAAAGCGCGTGGTATCACGATCTCGACCGCTCACGTTGAGTATGAGACCGAGTCTCGTCACTACGCCCATGTTGACTGCCCCGGCCACGCCGACTACGTCAAAAACATGATCACGGGTGCGGCGCAAATGGACGGCGCGATCCTGGTTGTGAACGCAGCTGATGGCCCCATGCCACAGACCCGTGAGCACATCCTTCTGGGCCGCCAGGTTGGCATCCCATACATGGTTGTCTTCATGAACAAAGTTGACCAGGTCGACGATGAAGAGCTGCTGGAACTGGTTGAAATGGAAATCCGCGAGCTGCTGGAATCCTATGAGTATCCTGGCGACGATATCCCAATCATCGCGGGTTCGGCTCTGGCCGCTCTGGAAGGCCGTGACGACGCAATCGGTTCCGAGAAAATCGCTGAGCTGATGGCGGCTGTTGACGAGTATATCCCAACCCCTGCACGTGCTGTTGACCAGCCGTTCCTGATGCCGATCGAAGACGTGTTCTCGATCTCGGGTCGTGGTACTGTTGTGACCGGCCGTGTTGAGCGTGGCGTGATCAATGTTGGCGACGAGATCGAAATCGTTGGCATCAAAGACACGTCGAAAACCACCTGTACCGGTGTTGAAATGTTCCGCAAGCTGCTCGACTCAGGCGAAGCTGGCGACAACATCGGCGCGCTGCTTCGCGGTGTTGACCGTGAAGGCGTTGAGCGTGGTCAGGTTCTGTGTAAGCCAGGTTCGGTTACCCCGCACACCAAGTTCGAAGCTGAGGCCTATATCCTCACCAAAGAAGAGGGTGGCCGTCACACGCCGTTCTTCGCGAACTACCGTCCACAGTTTTACTTCCGTACGACTGATGTGACCGGCACGGTTGAGCTGCCATCGGGCACCGAAATGGTGATGCCAGGCGACAACCTGAAGTTCAACGTTGAACTGATTGCACCAATCGCGATGGAAAACGGCCTCCGCTTCGCGATCCGCGAAGGCGGCCGCACCGTCGGCGCGGGCGTTGTCTCCAAGATCATCGACTAAATGATCTTGGCCTCAGGCCAAAACACATAAACCAAAATGCAAAGGGCCCCGAGAGGGCCCTTTGTCATTGGTGGACCTTCTCGGTCGATCCCCAATGGGCGGCAGGCCCGTTTTTGCCTGGATCTTACCGACGAAAACCCGCCTATTTAGGCAAAAGACGGACCTATGGGTGTCAAACGGCTCGCAAGATGATTAGGGTTCGGGCACTGATCATCCGAGGCTCCTGAAATGTTGAAACCCACGCTTCTATACTTTGCAATCATCGGCGCATGTTTGATGGGCCAAGCCGCAGCCGCGGCGCCCGAAAATATGGTTCTTTGGGTCGAACAGGAACTTCCACATTTTGTTCAGGATGTTAACGTTCGGTCGCTGTCTGACGGCCAAATCGCGGCGCTCTATGGTGTAATGAACAACAATGAATCGTCGCTTGAGACGCGTATGCGGGTCAGGTCGATTTTGGGAGGCGAACATGTCTTCCCGCTGTTCCGCAATTTATTGCGCTAAAAAGACGGTCTAACGAAAGCCGGTCCGGCCCTGTCCTGCCACCGTGCACTTCAAATTACGTGACCCAAAACTCTTTCCCGTGGATGGCATACCACGTCAAATATTTTGCGATGAGCCCGGGGTCTTATTTTGCACGTGAGTGCGAGCCTGGTCCAGTTTTTGCAGGTGGTCAGGGTAAGATAAAATACCCAAAACGCATGTTAACGTGATAACATAATATTAGATTGTTATAGCGTATTGATGATATCCCACTCAGACCAAAGTTGGAGGCTTTGACGCCCAGTAGGGAGAGATTTACGACCTTGAGGTAAATAGGTCTTCAGAGGTTGCCTTCGGCATTTTCAATCGGCATGTGGTGGCACATCAAAATACAATAGATCGGCGCCGAACGTATGTTGCTCGAAACTTTAAAACGTAGTTTCCCGTGGATCACGCTTGTGTCGCCGGGCACAATGCGCGCGGATGCGCTGGCTGGGCTAACCGGCGCAGCGATTGTCCTGCCGCAAGCGGTCGCCTTTGCGGCCATTGCCGGCCTTCCACCGGAATACGGACTTTATACGGCCATGGTGACACCCGTGGCTGCAGCGCTGTTTGGGTCGTCCCTTGTCATGGTTTCAGGGCCAACGACTGCAATCTCCGCTGTTGTGTTTGCCTCGTTAGCAGGACATTTGACGCCCGGATCACCAGAATTCATCCAAAGCGCAATTTTGTTGGCATTGCTGGTGGGTCTCATGCAAATAGCCTTCGCGCTTGCACGGGTCGGGCGGTTGGCCGGATTTGTCTCGCATTCAGTGATGATCGGTTTTACCGCCTCTGCAGCTGTCCTAATTGCGGTCAGTCAGATCCTTCCTGCGTTGGGTTTGGCGCGGGCAGAGGCGCATGGCGTCATAGGTCGCCTGTCGCATCTCTTTCAACATATAGGGGAACTTGATCCAATAGCGGCATTGGTCGCCATAACCACGCTGGTGCCGGCGGTTCTGTTCCGTGTGTTCCTTCCGCGTTGGCCTGGCTTTCTGATTGCCATTGGCATGGGCAGTCTTGTTGCTTGGGGTTTGGGAGAGCAAGCCGCCCATTTGGCCTATGTTGGTTCATTGCCGTCAGCCTTTCCCGGTTTTGACTTGCCGGTCTTTGAAATGAGCAGCTTGCCGCAGATGATCGAAAGCGCTTTTGCGATTGCCCTGATTGGCCTGCTTGAAGCCATTGCTATTGGACGCAGCCTTGGCCATCGGACGCATACGGATTTTTCTCCGAACCGCGAGGTGATGGGGCAGGGATTGTCGAATGCGGTTGGCAGTTTCTTTCAATGCTATCCGGGGTCAGGCTCATTCACCCGCAGTGGCGTGAATTTAGAAGCAGGGGCGAGCACACCTTTCGCGGCCATTTTCGCTGCCGGCTTTCTTGTTGCGATGGTGGCGATCCTGGGGCCGTTGGTAGAGCGCGTACCAATCGCGGCCGTAGCGGGGTTGATCCTCTATGTTGCCTATAAGCTGCTGGATTTTCACGAGTTTGGGCATCTTTTGAAAACCAGCCCAACCGAGACTGGGATAGCGGGCATTACCTTCTTGGTCGGCTTATTTGTGAACCTCGAATTTGCGATCTACGTCGGAACATTTGTGTCACTGATGGTCTTCCTGCGGAAAAGCGCTTTGCCTGATCTGGTCGTCGGCGCGCCCGACCCGACATCGACGCGTCGCAAGATCCGCAACGCTGAACTGTATGAATTGCCACAATGCCCGTCCAGCGTATTGGCCCGCCTTGATGGGCCTCTCTTTTTCGGAGCGGTCGACGCGTTGACTGCAGCGTTTCGCAGGCTTGAACGTCAGGGGCCGACCCAAACCAATCTCATTTTGGTCTTGCACGGGGTTGGCAATGTTGACCTCGCTGGGGCCGACCTTGTTGCTGAGGAAGCAAAGAGGCGCCGCGCCAAAGGCGGCGATGTTTTCGTCGTGGCGGCCTATCCGCCGTTGATTAAACGGTTTCGTCGTCTGGGGCTTGTCGATGAACTTGGCGAGGATCATTTTTTTGACAGCAAAGGCGCAGCCATATCGGCGGCCATCGCGGCCACGGCCGATAATATCTGTGAAGGCTGCAAGATCCGTGCCTTCACCGAATGCCAAACTCGCCCGGGTGCTATTGGGGTGATAGATGCTGAAGTTGACCCATCGGTGCAACGGGATCTCTGAAGCGACGGCGAAGCGTGCGTTGAAAATGAAGTTCCAGCTTTTGCGGAGTCTATCGTTGCAAACGTCGACGACAGGTCGGGGCAAATCATTAAGCTATTTCGTCGATAACAGATTCCATCGAAACATGTGTTGACGAGCTGGCCAGAAACGGCAGCCCGGATATCCCTTCCGCCAGCACCCTGCGATAATCTTGAATATCGGAAGTTCTGATTTTGAGTAGATAGTCGAAACTGCCAGCGATCAAATGACACTGTTCGACCTCGTCGATTTTCCGAACAGCATCATTAAAAGCCCGAAGGGCGCTTTCTTTTGTGTTGGTCAGTTTGATTTCGACGAAAGCGACGTGTTCCAGCTTCATCTTCGCCGGGTTTAATCTGGCCTTAAAACCCAAGATGAACCCGTCTTGCGTCAGGCGCTTCAACCGCAGTTGGCATGGGGTTTTGGACAAGCCAACCAAGTTTGCAAGCTCGGTTACTGTAATCCTTCCATTCGTGCTTAGGATCTTGAGGATTTTTCGGTCGATCTGGTCCAAATCACTGGGTTTGTCTGGCATTGGAGACCTTGTGGCTGATTTTTGTAAAATCTTTGTGCCAAAGGTCTGCAGCAAAGGCAATAACGGTGAAAATGCCTAGCGCGGTTTTGCTAAATTGATGGCAACTTCAGTTAGAGAGGCTCACCATGACTGCTTTGCAAAACTTACGCGCCAAAATTCGGGCCTATCATCTGCGGGACGAAAAGCTGGTGGTTGAGGAACTGATAAAAAGCGCTGCGATCCCAGAAGGTCAGCGCGTGCGCATAACTCATGCCGCCGTTGAGCTGATCGACAGAATACGTGACGACGCAAAGCCCAGCCTTATGGATGTGTTTCTTGCCGAATATGGCTTGTCGACGGATGAAGGCGTTGCGCTGATGTGTCTGGCCGAAGCGTTGCTGCGTGTGCCAGATGCTGAGACGATTGACGCGTTGATCGAAGATAAGATTGCGCCGTCAGAATGGGGGAAACATCTTGGCCATTCCAGCTCATCCCTTGTGAACGCGTCGACTTGGGCGCTGATGCTGACCGGCAAGGTGCTTCAAGATGATGGGGCCGGAATTGCGGGCGTCTTGAAAGGTGCCGTCAAACGACTGGGCGAGCCCGTCATTCGTGCGGCTGTCGGGCGGGCCATGCGGGAAATGGGCGCCCAATTCGTTTTGGGGCAGACAATCGAAGAGGCGCTGAAACGTGGCAACAAAACCGTCGCCAAGGGATACACCTATTCCTTTGACATGCTGGGCGAAGCGGCGCTGACGCAAGCCGATGCAAACAGCTTTTTCCAGTCATATGCCAATTCAATCGAAAAACTTGCGGGGCAGTGCATCTCGGCGGATATTCGAGAGAACCCCGGTATTTCGGTCAAGTTATCTGCGTTGCACCCGCGTTATGAGGTTGGCCAAAAGGCCCGCGTAATGGACGAACTTGTGCCCCGCACATTGGAATTGGCGCAGGCTGCCAAGGCAGCTGGCATGGGTTTCAATATCGACGCGGAAGAGGCTGACCGGTTGGACCTTTCGCTTGACGTGATCGAGGCGGTGTTAAGCGACCCCTCGTTGCACGGCTGGGATGGGTTTGGAGTTGTGGTTCAGGCCTATGGCAGGCGCGCAAGCCATGTGTTGGATTGGCTCTACGCCTTGGCATCCAAGCTAGATCGAAAGATCATGGTGCGCCTTGTGAAGGGCGCTTATTGGGACACTGAAATCAAGCGGTCGCAAGTCGAAGGTCTGGACGGGTTTCCAGTGTTCACCCAAAAAGCGGCGACCGATATCTCTTATATCGTGAACTCGCAAAAGCTCTTGGGCTACACAGATCGCATCTATCCGCAATTCGCCACACATAATGCGCAGACCGTGGCCGCAATCATCGACATGGCGGATGATACCTCGGAATTTGAATTTCAGCGTTTGCACGGAATGGGCGAGGCTTTGCACGAAATCGCGCGTCAAAAGCATGGCGCGCGTTGCCGGATCTATGCGCCTGTGGGCGCGCACAGCGACCTGTTGGCTTATTTGGTTCGGCGTCTTTTGGAAAACGGTGCAAACTCATCCTTCGTGAATCAAATCGTTGATAAGTCTGTCCCGGCGGCAGTGGTCGCAGCCGATCCTTTCGCCGTTTATGATCCTGAGGCGTCAAATTCGGCTCTCTTGCGCCCAGCCAATCTTTTTGGCCAAGAACGGAACAATTCTAAAGGCTGGGATTTGCATGACGATGATGATCTTGAAGAGATCGAAAAGGCACGTGGCCCCTTTCAGTCGCATCAGTGGAGCGTCGGCCCCGCAACTGTGAACCTTGCAACAGGCAAAGAATCCGAAAGTGTTTACAATCCGGCGGATCCTGTCGATCATGTGGGTGAGGTCAGGCTTGCATCACCTGTCGATGTCGAGGCGGCTTTGGCAAATGCCGTGCCCTGGTCGGCGTCCCCGCAAGAACGCCAGGCGGCCCTGTTCCGCGCGGCAGACCTCTATGAAGCGAATTTTGGCGAGATCTTTGCCGCGCTAACCCGCGAGGCTGGAAAAACCCAGCAGGACGCCGTTTCCGAGTTGCGTGAAGCGGTGGATTTCCTGCGTTACTACGGCGCCCGCGCGACAGAGCTAGACCAGCCTGCGCGCGGGATCTTTACGTGTATCAGTCCGTGGAATTTCCCTCTGGCAATTTTCACCGGACAGATTTCAGCGGCACTGGCGGCTGGGAACGGCGTTTTGGCGAAACCAGCGGAAACAACTGCGATCTGCGCAGCTATTGGCGTGCGCCTGTTGCATCAGGCTGGCATTCCAACAGGTGCTTTGCAGCTTTTGCCGGGTCATGGCGCAGTGGTTGGGGCTGCTCTTACCGCTGATCCGCGCGTTGCGGGTGTTTGTTTTACAGGCTCAACCGCCACCGCTTTGCGGATCAACCGTTCGATGGCCGAAAACATTGCGCCAACCGCCCCTTTGATTGCGGAAACGGGCGGACTGAATGCCATGATTGTCGATTCCACAGCGCTTCCCGAGCAAGCCGTTCGAGACATCGTAGCCTCCTCCTTCCAATCTGCTGGCCAGCGCTGCTCGGCATTGCGCTGCCTTTATGTACAAGAAGATGTCGCCGATACTTTCCTTGAGATGCTCTATGGAGCGATGGAGGAACAGGTGCTTGGCAACCCTTGGGAGCTTTCCACCGATATCGGTCCCGTCATCGACGAAACGGCACGTCGCGGCATTCAGGATTATATCGATGCCGCCCGCAGCGAAGGCCGGGTTATGAACGAGCTTAGTTTGCCAAGTGGCGGAACCTTCGTTGCACCCACCGTAATTCGCGTGAATGGCATTCAGGATATGGACCGCGAAATTTTCGGACCTGTTCTACATTTTGCGACGTTTAAGGCCGGCCAGCTTGATGAAGTTGTTGATGCTATTAATGCTTCAGGTTTTGGCCTGACATTCGGCATGCATTCGCGGATTGATGACAGAATCCAACAAGTGACCGAACGCCTGCATGTGGGCAATATGTATATCAACCGAAACCAGATCGGCGCCGTTGTTGGCTCGCAGCCATTTGGCGGTGAGGGCCTTTCGGGAACGGGACCTAAAGCGGGCGGTCCCGCCTATGTCAGACGCTTTACACATCCCGAAACGGTCACCGGAGAGAGCGTTGAGGGTCCCCCGGTCACGGCTGCGGTAGCTCAACGATTGATCGACCAAGGTCACTCAAGAAAGCCTGTTAAGCTGGAGAGGACGATTTTGCCTGGGCCAACGGGCGAATCCAACATTTTGTCGACCTTTGGGCGTGGGGTGATCCTTTGCCTTGGGCCGTCGAATGAAATGGCCAAGCAGCAGGCCGCGATTGTCGAAGCACATGGCTGCCGCGCCGTGGTCATCACGCCGCAAAGCACAGGGAAAAACGCCCTTGATGGCCGGTTGGATCTTGATGATCTGGCTTTGCTCAAAGGCGTCCAAGGGGTCGCATTCTGGGGCGCGGAAGAAAGCTTGCGTCAGGCGCGGCTTGCTCTGGCGAGACGGGAGGGACAAATTATTCCGCTTCTGGCCGAACAAGACCTTGCCGAGCGGTGCCTGCTAGAACGGCATATCTGCATCGACACAACCGCAGCAGGAGGCAACGCATCGCTATTGGCCGAGGCAAGTTGACGGAATAATCGCTGTCGACGTGTTTTCGCCCCGAAAACCAAAGCCTATGCAGCGCAATTAGCTGGGCAAAGCAGGGCTTTGGGTGGGATCAGGATCGCGGCGGTGCACCTGCAATTGGCAAATTCCAGCTGGCAACGGACATTCTGCCCGACATCGAAATGCCAGCTGGCTAATGGTGCATTCAGGACATGGCCCTGCTGCGGTCGCTCGCCGAAGAAACAACGTCCAGCATCAGGTCCGTGATAGTGTTGTCTGACGCCATCATACGGTCTAGCCCGGCTGCCGTCGTCCCATTTGGGGATGTGACCTCTTCTCTTAGAACCGACGGTGAGCGACCTGTTTCCTGCATGAGACGCCCGGCACCTGCGATTGTTGAGATCACAAGCTGGCGAGACAATTCTGGCCCAAGACCAAGGTTTTCACCGGCGCTTATCATCGCTTCTGCTAGGGCAAAAACATAGGCTGGCCCCGAGCCGGACAGCCCAGTGACCGCATGCATCTGATCTTCTTCTTGTAGCCAAACGGTTGCGCCAACGGCTGCCATCAATTGCTCGGCCATTGCGCGCTGGTTTGCGGTGACCGATGCACTGCCGATAAGCGCCGTTATGCCGGCGCCGATTGAAGCGGGCGTGTTTGGCATTGCGCGAATGATCGGAGCGCCGGTTGCCAACATCGTTTGGAATGTGGCAATCGGCGTGCCGGCAGCGATGGACAAGATTAAAGTCCCAGGTCCATAACTGCGCAATTGCGGGACGGCGCTGTCCATAATCTGCGGCTTGGTTGCAACGACGATGATTGTCGGCGCTGCCGTAGGCAGTTGATTCAACGTCAGGCCATCCTCAACGAGGTCAGACACCCATTGGCCGGGATGGGGATCCATGACGGTGACCTGACCGGCCTCAATCCCGTATTGAAGCCACCCTTTCAGCAGGGCACCACCCATTTTTCCGCATCCAACCAAAAGGATGGTGCTGCCTGCCGCGATCATGCCGTGCGAGCCTTTTGGTTTTCGACGTTCTCTAAGACAGCCTCTTTATACAGCTCACGTATGCGCATCGTGACTTTGCGGTCTCCGGTTCCGATGGTTTTTCCATCAATTTTCGCAACCGGCGTTTGTGCGCCAAATGTCCCTGTCAAAAACGCCTCATCGGCGCCGTAGGCCTCGTAGAGCGAGAAGTTCTTTTCAAAAACCGGAATGTCGTTGGCGCGGCACAGATCGATGACCTTTTGGCGTGTGACGCCGTTCATGCAATAGTCGCCCGTTGACGTCCAAACTTCGCCACGGCGCACGATAAAGAAGTTGCACGCATTTGTCGTATTTACGAACCCGTGCGGGTCCAACATCAGCGCCTCATCGGCGCCTGCCTGCTCGGCCTGAAGATACCCGATAATGCAGTTCAGCTTCGAATGGCTGTTGTATTTTGCGTCCTGGCTCATCGGCAATCCACGCACTTGCGGGACAGTCGCAAGACTAATCCCCTGCGCGCTGAGGCTTTGGGCAGGTTTCGAGTGCTCGATGATCGCCACAATAGTCGGGCCGAACCGCGACAGGCCGGGATGTTGAAACGGTTTGGCTTTTCTTCCGCGCGTGATCATCAAGCGGCAATGGGCGTCACCTGTCATACCGTTGGCTTCGGCTGTTTTGTTCAGGATGTCCAGAATGCCGTCTGGCCCCAAATCGATATCGATCGAAACGGATTTCAAACTGTTGAACAACCGGTCCATATGCTCGTCAAAGAAGGCCCATTTTCCGTCATAAAGACGCAAGCCTTCCCACATGCCATCACCCAGCATAAAGCCGCTATCATAGACCGAAACCACAGCCTCGGACTTGGCTACCAACTCACCGTTAACGTAAATAACTATGTTATCGTTTCGGGCGTCGATTTCCGCATCATGCGTTGAGTGATGTGCGACTTCTTCCATTTTCATTCCATCAATGTCCAAGTATTTGACCCAAAAAGGCCTTTGTGCGTTCTTGCTGCGGGTTGTTGAAGAAGGGTTCTGGTGCCCCTTGTTCGACAATCTCGCCATCTGCCATAAAGACGACCCGGTCTGCGACTTGTCGGGCGAAGCCCATTTCATGTGTGACGCAGATCATTGTCATACCTTCGTCTGCAAGGCTGACCATCACGTCCAGAACCTCCGAGATCATCTCGGGATCCAAAGCCGAGGTCGGTTCATCAAAGAGCATAATTTCAGGTTTCATACATAGCGCGCGGGCTATGGCCACGCGTTGCTGTTGTCCGCCCGATAGCTGACCGGGGTATTTATCCGCCTGTTCAGGGATGCGAACTTTGGTCAGGTATTCCATCGCGACGGCTTCTGCTTCGACGCGAGGCTGCTTGCGAACCAACATTGGCGCCAGCGTGCAGTTTTCGAGGATCGTCATATGCGGAAACAGGTTGAAATGTTGAAACACCATCCCAGTTTCGCGGCGGATCTCGTCGATATTATCAAGGTTATCATCCAGCTCGGTTCCAAGCACATTGATGGAACCGGCTTGGTAATCCTCGAGCTTGTTGATGCATCGGATCAAAGTAGATTTTCCCGACCCGGACGGGCCGCAAATAACGATGCGTTCCCCTTTTGCGACCTCAAGATCAATGCTTTTGAGAGCGTGGAAGGTCGCGTAAAACTTGTCCATATTCGCGATGCGAACGGCGGTCTGTGAGTCTGTCATGTGAAATCCTTACCGTGTGGCGACCGCAAGGCGGCGCTCAAGATACGCGCCATAGCGGCTCAGCGAAAAGACGAAGATGAAGTAAATCAGGCCGACGAAGCTGTAGACTTCAATATGGGCGAAATTCCAATCCGAGTTGCCATAAGCGGCATTGCCTGATGCGAGAACCTCGAAGAACCCTATGATGACAACAAGCGAGGTCTCTTTGAAGGTGATGACAAGTTGGTTGATCGTCGGCGGCAATGCATTTCGAAATGCCTGAGGTAAGACGATATAGCTGATGCGCTGCCAATAGCTCATTCCAAGCGCCTTAGCCGCCTCTTCCTGACCGGCTGACAGGGCTTGCATTCCGCCTCGGATAATTTCGGCCTGATAACACGCGAAGAAGAGCGCGTAGCCGATAACAACCAGATAAAGTTTTTCTGTCGGTAACCAGGACGGCAACACGAATGGAAGAACTACTGCAAAGGTGAACATGATCGACAAAAGCGGCAGGGAGCGGATGCTATCAATGATCAACCCCATCGTACGCGAGATCCACGGCAGATCAGAGCGGCGCAGCAAGGCAAAGATGATTGCGGTTGGCATCCCCAAAAGGGTCACGGCAGCAAATACAAAGATCGTAAGGGACAACCCGCCCCAATCTTGAACCGAAACTTCGCTCAGGCCGAAAACGCCGCCGCGCATTAATACGTAATAGATCGCAAACCCGGTAATCCAGAGTGCCGCGAGTTTCTTGCCGTGCCAAAAGGCAGGCACGCAGGACAGGATGCCGACCGTTATGATGGCGATACAGGCGATTGCCGACCGCCACTGTTCCTCGAATGGATAAAGTCCAAAAAGGATCAACCGCCACCGTGCGTCAATAACTGCCCAACAGGCGCCGTCACCCCCATGCCCGCACATCTCGCGGTTCTCTTGGGTCCAGACGGCGTGGATGATGCCCCAGCCCAGAAGGTTCCAAACAACCCAGATGACAAGCGTGCCAAATACAAGCGTCATCGCTGCGTCAAGCTTGTTGGAGAAGTAGTCGGCGCGCAGTTGTTCCAGAATGCCGGGTTTTGCATATGTCTTTGCCATTGCTCAGGTCCTCAGCTGCGTGCCTTTGAGCTTGATCGCGTCATTCACGCGATTAAGCACCCAGGCCAAAGTGTAGTTGATCACCAGAAATCCACCCATCAAGATCGCAATCAGTTCCAGTGTTTGGCCGGCCTGACTGATCGAAGTGGAGATGACGAAGAAGAAGTCGACAAAGCCTACGGCGATACCGATTGTGGTCGATTTGAAAAGCCACACATATTGATTGATCAAAGTGGGCAACACCGCGCGGATCGCAAGCGGAAGGCGTATGCGGGTGAAGGTCTGCCAATTGGACAGGCCAAGAGCGTGGCCCGCCTCGCCTTGGCCCTTGGGCACCGCGTTAAACCCGGCGCGGACAATCTCGCCGATATAGGCGCCACCATAAACGGATATGGCGATGATGCAGGCCAGAAGCTCGGGCGAGATTCGAATGCCGTCACGAAAATTCAAACCGCGAAGATAGGGGATGCTGGCCAGCGGTGTTTCAGGCACGCGGCCATAGGCCAATAGGATGACGGCCGCGGCCAGCCATCCCAGCCAGATAAGGCGTGAAATCAGTATTTTACGCTCAGGCGCCATGGCCCGGAATTGTCGAGCTGTTTTGATCCACAGCCACAAGGAGAAGCAGCAAATCAAAGTAATCGCACAAAAGAAAACAGACAGGCCTGTGACGTTCAGGCCGGGCATATAGATGCCTCGGCTAGACAGAAACGCCACCTCGGCAATGTTCACGGCCTCGCGTGGTTGCGGCAGGCTGGTCAGAATCGCGTACCAGAAGAAGACTTGCAAAAGCAGCGGCAGGTTCCGGAATATTTCGACATAGGTGGTGCCGATCAGCTCTGCCATTTTGTTACCAGAGACACGCATGACCCCAATCGCCGTCCCTAAAATCGTCGCAAGTGACAGGGATATCGCGCCAAGAAAGAGCGAGTTCAGGATGCCGACCCAGATCACCTTCATATAGGTGTCAGAGGTATCGAATTCGATCAGCGAAAAGCTGACGCGCCATCCGGTTGAGCGTTCTAAAAAGCCAAATCCCGAGGTCAGGCCTTGCGCCTCAAGATTGGTGCGCGCGGTTAGAGTAAACAGGAGGACTAAAAGGATAAGCCCACCAACAAATCCAACTTGCGCTGCATTGTCTCGAAAGGATTTGGTTTTCAGAAGACTGGGCATGCGATGCTCTCCGAAGGGGGTGCCCAAGGGCAGGGCCGGTGGCCCTGCCCTTGGAATGTCAGATCAATCGACCATAAGCGGGTAGAAGACGCCGCCATTGATGTAGAGATTGTTCATCGCGCGCGGCAAGGCATAAGGCTCGCCGATATTGCGTTCATAGATTTCGGCGTAGTTGCCGACTTCAGAGATCAGATTATAGGCCCAGTCATCCGAAAGGCCCAGACGCTCGCCATAGCCGGGGTTCACGCCCAGGAAAGTTGCGATCTGCGACGAGGGTGGATCGGCGCGCACTTCGTCGACATTATCCATGGTAATCCCGTTCAGCTCAGCAAAGAAAAGCGACGAAATCATCCAGTTCATCACATCCAGCCAGTCGGGGTCGCCTTCAGGGACAATAATGCCTTCAGGCTCAAGCGCGATAACATCGGGCAAAATGACATGCGCTTCTGGGTTTTCAGAGGTCGCACGGGCCGCGGCCAGTGGTGGCGCCAGCAAAGTCAAACCATCGCAGCGACGGTTAAAATAGGCGCTGCGCACTTCGTCGCCGCTTTCAAAAACGATGACTTCGGCTTCGATGCCGATCCGTTCAAGATAGGCCGCTAAAAAGCGTTCGGTGGTGGTGCCTGCCGAAACACAGATCGAGCCGCCATCAAGGTCTGCCAAAGTTTCTGCGCCAATATCGGCGTGGGCCATCACATGGAATGATGCAACGAAATAGGGGTTGGAATAGGAAAGATTCAGCTCTGTATCGCGGCTTTGCGACCAGCCAGAAAGCTTGATGATCACATCAACATCGCCCGACTGAAGCGCCGGCCAACGCTGCGCCCAAGAGATCGGCACGATATCAAGGTTGCCTTCTGATGAGCCAAAAAGAGATGCGGCCAACCCTCGGCAAAGGTCGATATCCAGCCCGCGCCAGTTGCCTTGGTCATCTACTTCCGCAAAGCCGAGGTAGCTACCATTGTGGCCGCTGCAAAGAAGGGTGCCGCGATCCTGAACGGTTTCAAGACGGCTTTGAGCCGAACTGGCTGTGGCCATCAAGCCAAGCGTGGCGGCAGCTAACAATATTGATTTCATGTCGATCTCCGAGTTGCAATTGTAATCTGCCGACACTATGTCGACAACTTTTTACCCAGTAGTAGTCGACAATATGTCGACGGGTCAATACTCTTGTTTTCCACACCGCGCATTGGCGTAAAAATCAAAGGGATCGACCAGAAATGCCCAAAATACCGTCAACTCGTGCAGTTCGAGCGCCTTCGGATACTCCTAAACGCGGCGGCGGCGGGAAATTGGTCTACGAGACACTGCGCGATGAGATCATCGAACTAAAGCAAAAGCCCGGCTCTCCATTGGACGAGACAAGTTTGTCTGAGCGGTTCTCTATGTCGCGCTCGCCCATTCGCGAAGCTTTGGTTCGCTTGTCTGCTGACGGGCTGGTTGAAACGCTTGCCAATCGGTCGACCATTGTCACACCACTGGATATTGGCGACTTCCCTCGCTACGTCGAAGCGCTGGACTATATACAACGCGTCGTAACGCGCCTTGCAGCGCGCAACCGTTCAGACCGAGATATCGAGCTGATGGCTCAGGCCGCAGAAACATATGATGAGGCCTGTCGTTCCGGAAATCGCTTAGAAATGTCGGCAGGAAATAAGGCGTTCCACATGGCGATCGCTGATGCTGGTGGGAACAATTATTTAACGGAAGCGTATGGCCGGCTCCTTGATGAAGGGCGCCGGGTCTTGCACATGCATTATGCACGGCGCTCGGAATCAAATGACCCGTTTCCGCTAAGCCCAGAGCATTACGACATGGTTGATGCCATTAAGGCCGTTGACGAAAGCAGAGCAGACCAGTTGGCCCATGAGCACACAAGGATGTTTCACGAACGCCTGATCGATTTCATGCGTGTCAATTATGTTGCCCCAATGGAGTAACCTAGTGCGCCACGCCGTCAGATCTCAGTTGCAGCCCCAAAGCTACTGACGAGGCCCGCGGCCTGTGCCACTTCCTAAATATTCTGAAACGATTGTTATACCCATGTCGTTAGCTCGATCAGTTACAGGTCTAGGATCTCTGTTTCAAAAACACTTCATCAGGCCTTACTCGGCGCGCATCCTTCGCAATCGAAGCTACGCAAATGTGGATTTCGGCGACCTGCCGAGGCACAACGGGTGGCATTTGGACATGTCATAGGCGCAATAGGACGTCGGCGATCCCATACGTGGTGGGGTGGGATTTGGTCGAACTGGTCCGGCAGCTGCTATCCTACGGGAGGTTAGTGGGTCGTCCCTACCTGAAACAATGATCCCTTTCGGCCCATTGATCAAGAACAGTGCATTCTTGGTGTTCGAGCGACCGCAATTTCAGACGGACCGGTCCCTGATGATTGCTAACGATCTGTGTCCGCCTCTGGTGGATCGTCGTAGACCGACCATCCGAATTCTCCATCGGTTGGGGGCAAATCTTTTTGGTGCATGTTTCGTGCCAAATAGGCTTTAGCTATGAAATTGGCCGTGATCGGCGCAGTCAAAAAGAGAAACAGTGAGATCAGAAGCTCGTGTACAGAGATGTGCCCGGTCTTGGCATAGAAGAAAATCATTGAACCAATCAGCGCCCCGCCAACGCCTAGGGTCGTGGCCTTGGTTGGGGCATGCAGACGTTGCAATGTATTTTTGAGTTTAACCAAACCGTAGGAGCCGACCAAACCAAAGATGCCACTGACGACAAGGGCGATTGAAACGATAATTTCCGCAAAAATGCTCATATCCTAGCCCTATTCGATGATGTCGCCGCGCAGCAGGAAGCGGCAATAAGCAACTGTTGAGACAAAACCGACCATTGCAATCAACATCGCGGCCTCGAAAAAGATCGCTGTGCCGACCCAGACACCGTACAGCACCAAAAGGGCAATCACGTTGATCACCATGGTATCGAGTGCCAAAATTCGGTCCGCCTCATTTGGCCCGACGGCCATGCACCAAAGGTCCAACAGAAGGGCAATGCCGAAGCAGCCCGCCGCGAAGATAATTGCGTATTCAATCATGGGAAGATCTCCAGAAGGCGCCGTTCGTAGCGGGTTTTGATCTGGTCGCGAACAGTGTCAGGTTCGTCCGTGTGAAGGCAATGTACAAGGATTGCGCTGCCATCGGCCGCAAGCATCGTGGACACCGTTCCGGGCGTCAACGTTATGGTGCCCGCAAGAACGGTGATCGCTTCGGCAGACTTGAGTTCAAGAGGAATGGGTATCCATTGTGAATGGATCGCCGGTTCCCGCTTGAACAAAATGACCATGGCCACCTCTATGTTCGCCACGAGAATATCCCACAGCACCACCAGAACATATTCCACAACCTTCAAAGGCCGAGCGATGGACGGGCGGTTCGGCCAATAGGCAGCCGTGAGCATCGGGACTACCAAACCAATAATGGAGCCAAGGATCAGATTGCCCAGTGTAAATGTGTTCACCAGACCAAGCCACACAACGACAAGGGTCAGGCTTAATAGTGGATGTGGGATAAGACGGGTCAGCATGGCTCAGCGCTCCTCTACGGGATTGAGGACTGCGTCGACATACCCCTGGCGGTCAAGGAGTTGGGCAGACGTATCGCCCAGATAAGAGGACACCGGACCTGCGAAGGCTGCAAGGCCCACCAATGCAGCCAATGTGAGCATGACAGGCGCCACTTGCGTTGCTGTCGCAGGCCGCGGAAGGGCCGCGACTGCAGTTGCGTCTTCGTCGGCATCAGGGGCCGGTCCAACGATGGCGGTAGATTTCCAGAACAGGGTACTGCCCGCGCGCGCAAATCCAACGATCGTCAGGAACGAGCCGATCAAGATCGCAGACCAGGCCCAACCGATCAGACCGGGCTCTCGCAACGCGTCCAGCACGAGCAATTTGCCCAAGAACCCACTAAGTGGCGGCATACCGGCCATGGCGATTGCTGCGGCAAAAAATAGAGCTGCGAAAAGGCCGTTTTGTAGCGTCGGTGGTTCCGCTTGAAGCGTGTCCGACGACCGGCGCTCTACGACAAGATCGGCGACAAGGAAAAGACACGCCGCCGCAAAGGTCGAATGAATCATGTAATAGAGCGCAGCCGTAGTTGCAGTAGACGAGAACATCGACACCGCGACTAGCAACGTGCCCATGGATCCAACTACTGAAAATGCGATCAGCGGCATCAGGCGGCGCGCGCCAAGGACGCCAAACGCCCCCAAGGCGATGGTAACAATCGCAGCAGGGAACAGCCACGTCCCTGCAAGATCTTCCGTTCCGGGGCTGCCCGGCCCGAACACCGTGGTATGGATCCGTAGGATTGCATAGGCGCCGACCTTGGTCATGATCGCAAAAAGCGCTGCAACCGGCGCGGGGGCGTTCGCATAGGTTGCGGGAAGCCAGAATTGGACCGGAAATAACGCCGCCTTAACAGCGAAGACAATCAGCAGAAGGATCACCGCGACGCGGACAAGGGCGGCTTCCTCGATCGGGATTTCGGGGAGGCGTAAGGCGAGATCGGCAATATTTAGTGTTCCTGTCGAAGCATAGAGTGTCCCCAACGCGAACAGGAAAAGCGTCGATCCCGCCAAGTTCATGACCACATATTGCAGCCCTGCACGCATCCGCTCTTTCCCACCAGCATGAATCATCAGCCCGTAGGACGCGATCAAAAGGACTTCGAAGAAAACGAACAGGTTGAAAATGTCCCCGGTCAGGAACGCACCGCATATCCCCATAAGCTGGAAGTGGAACAACGCGTGGAAGTGCCGCCCCCTTGCGTCCCAGCCTGTCGCTACCGCATGGATCAACACGATCAAAGCAAGTGTCGCGGTCAACAGCACCATCAAGGCGGATAGCCGATCAAGGACCAGCACGATCCCGAACGGCGCAGGCCAGTCGCCCAGCCGGTAGACATGAGTGGTGCCGTCGGTCGCAAGAATGGTAAGGCCCAGCGCGATGGCCAGCAGAAGCGAGGTGCCCATGACCGACGCCACGCGCGCCAACGTAATGTCGTGGCGCATGACAAAGGCGATCAGCGGGGCCAGAAGCGCTGGCAGAACGACCGGTAGGATGATCCAATGCATTACACGGACCCCTCGTTTTCGGATTTGTCATCTTCGGGTTCGATATCTATCCGGTCGCTATCAGCCTCCAGATACGCACCGAGACCGATCATCACCAACACCGCGGTCATCCCGAAGGAGATGACGATCGCGGTCAGAACCAGCGCCTGCGGCAGCGGGTCGGTGTATGTCGCCTCCCCATATCTGGACAAGATAGGGGACTGATCGATGGCAAGCCGCCCGCTAGCGAACAAGAAGATGTTCACCGCATAGGATAACAGCGCAAGACCAAGGATGACGGGGAATGTCCTGAGCCGCAGGAGCAAGTAAACCCCACCAGCCGTCAGAACGCCGATACTGCTTGCAACGATGATCTCCATCTCAGCGCTCCGCCTCGTCTTGTACGTTTCCGCCCGGATCGTAGTCCATCGGATCGACGTTCACAGTCTCGCCTGCGTAACGGGCGATGCGGCTGAGGCTGTATAGCATCAGCATGACCGCGCCCAGAACGGTCAAGAACACGCCAAGATCGAACAGCATAGCCGTGGCAAGCTCAAATTCCTCGATAGGTGGCAAATGGACGTAGGTATAAGCGCTGGTCAGGAATGGGCGCCCAAACAGCCATGCACCGGCGCCGGTCAGCCCGGCGATCACGGCACCAAGCCCGATCATGGTGTGGTATTCGATCCGCTTGCGCTCTTGGGTCCAGGCAAAGCCTGACGCCATGTATTGCATCAAAAGCGCAATCGCGATTACGAGGCCCGCGACGAACCCGCCGCCTGGCTCGTTGTGGCCACGCAGGAAGATGTAGAGGCCCACAACAATTGCGATCGGCATCAACACACGGGTGACGACAACCATCATCAAAGGGTGGCGGTCACGTGATCGGTCGTGCGAATAGTCGGTGTTCTTCAACCGACGCCCCGCTGGGCCATCTAGCAGCGCATGCATCATCGCATAGATCACAAGACCGGCGATGCCCAATACGATGATTTCTCCGAACGTGTCGTAGCCGCGAAAATCGACCAAGATGACGTTGACGACATTGGTCCCGCCGCCGCCTTCGTAACTGTTGGCAAGGTGGTAATCTGAGATCGTCTCGATATCGCGCAACAAGAACGCATAAGCCAAAGCCGCAACGCCGCCGCCAGCACCGAGCGCGATCACACCGTCGCGCAGTTTTAAACTTATCGGGCTCTCTTTGGGGGTCGATTTTGGCATGAAATGCAGCGCCAGAAGCAGCAGCATTATAGTAACCGTCTCAACCGAAATTTGCGTGAGCGCAAGATCAGGGGCAGAGAGATATGCGAAACCGGCAGAAATCGACAGCCCGATTATGCCGATCAAAACGAGAGCGCGGAAGCGGTGGTGATGCATGGTTACGACCGAGACCGTGGCGACGATCAACATGACCCATCCAACGGCGACGACTGGTGGCACCGGCAGCAGGCCGCGGGTCGGGGCCGATAGGCCGCTAGCGGAATAAGCAATCCAGCCAAGACCCACCGAGGTTACCGTGAAGATGGCAAGGTAACGGCTGATCGCGCCGTTGTGGGTGCTTTCCGTGATGGCACGGGTCACGGCAACAAGGGCCGCCATTAGCCGGTCGAAGATTGCCTTGGCCTCGGGCCGTGGCAGCACGTTCCAGAGCCTGTCCAGCGGTGCGTGCATCAGCAAGAGGATCGCGCCGCCAAGGACCGCGATACCAGACATGTAGAGCGCGGGTGTAATCCCGTGCCAGATCTTAAGATGCGGGTGCAGATCCTCGCCAGTCACGGCACTGGCTGCGGCCGTCACCACTCCTTCGGCCAAGAACGGCGCGACGCCGATAATCACGACCAGCACTGTCAGCAGAGCGGGCGCGGCCCACATACCAAAGGGGGGATCGTGGGGCTTGCTTGGATAGTCGTCGCGCACCGGGCCAAAGAAGACATGGGCGATGAAGCGCAGAGAGTAAGCGACCGACAGAAGCGCGCCAATCGTAGCCATGACAGGAACCGCGTAGGGGCTGCCCCACCAATCGGTGTGCGATGCCTCCTCCAGCATCATTTCCTTCGACAAGAATCCGTTAAACAAAGGGATGCCCGCCATCGAGAGGGCCGCGACCGTGCCGATCAGGAAGGTAATCGGCATCAAGTGTCTCAGCCCGCCCAACCGCTTGATATCGCGGGTATGGGTCTCGTGATCCACAATGCCCGCGGTCATGAACAAGGCGGCTTTGAACGTCAGATGGTTAATAATGTGAAATACGGCTGCGACTGCGGCGGCCTGAGTGCCGAACCCAAGAAGCATCGTCAGAAGGCCCAAGTGGCTGACGGTCGAAAACGCCAACAGGGCTTTTAGATCGTCTTTGAAAAGCGCGATCAGCGCCCCCGATACCATCGTCACGAGGCCGGTCGTTGTAACAATGTAGAACCACGCGTCTGTCCCTGCGAGCACTGGCCACATACGTGCCATCAGGAATACGCCCGCCTTCACCATTGTGGCCGAATGCAGGTAAGCAGAGACAGGAGTTGGTGCTGCCATGGCGTGAGGCAACCAGAAATGGAATGGAAACTGCGCCGATTTTGTGAACGCGCCCAGAAGGATCAATATCAGTGCGGGCAAATACCATTCTGATGCACGGATGAGATCGCCAGCCTGCAAAATATCGGTCAGATTGTAGCTTCCCACAATGTTGCCGAGGATCAGCATCCCCGCAATCATCGCAAGCCCGCCAGCACCTGTTACTGCCAGTGCCATTCGCGCGCCTTGGCGGCCTTCTGGCAGGTGCTTCCAATATCCGATCAACAGGAAGGAAGACAGTGACGTAAGTTCCCAGAAGATCAACAAAAGTAAGATGTTGTCTGACAATACGATGCCCAGCATCGCACCCTGGAATAGTAAGAGATATGTGTAGAACTGTCCCATCGGATCTTTGCCCGATAGATAGAACCTCGCATAGAGGATGATCAGCAGGCCGACGCCAAGGATCATCCCCGCAAACAAAAGCCCGAGTCCATCGAGAAAAAATGAGGCTGACAGTCCAAGCTGCGGCAACCACTCGATTTCGACCGCGACGGTCTCGCCACGAAGCACAGCCGGTGCAAGAACGACAAGCATCGTTAAGGCGACAAATGTCGGCACGGCCGTCGAAATTGCGCAAGCATTGCGACCGGCTCGAATCATGAGCCCCGGCAACAGCGCTCCGACAAAAGGCAGCACTGCAATTATTAGAAGGATTGCCCCCCAATGACTCATGGCATAGCCCTGTTGTCTGGTTCGTTCGCCGTAACTTTAACGAGGACGGCAAGGCGCTACAACCAAGCTTTTTCCGGATAAATTCCTGTTTCTTGCTCGGTGGTAATGTTGAGCTGTGCCCCTGAGTATTCTCATCACAACTTCAACTAGTCGTAACTGAGAAACAATAACTTCCGGCTATGGGTACTTGTTTGGCGCACTAGGCGATCCGTTTCCCAATCATAGCTGTGAGCCAGGTCAGTTTGGGTGAGGCTCGCAGGACCTCAATCGCCTAAATTCTCTTGGCTTTTCAGGGCTTTAGTCAGGCTGGTACGTACTTTGGGTGGTAATGGTGGAGCCTAGGGGGATCGAACCCCTGACCTCTTGCATGCCATGCAAGCGCTCTCCCAGCTGAGCTAAGGCCCCGTCAATGGGTCGCCCTTTCGGACGGTAGGGGCGGTTTATGGCGTCGGGGCGGGATGATCAAGTGAAAAAACACATCATCGCTTTGACACAATGCGCATTCCTTTTGTCCAACTTTAAAACCGGAAATTGGTGGGTGGTTTTCACGCCCTCAAATCAAAAGCGGGCACCGTAATTAAGGGTGCCCGCTCGAATCATTTAACCTGCATTCAGGTCCGATTAGGTATCGTCGTCGCCTTCTGCGGCAACATCGGCCAAATCGTCCAGCGCAACGGTATCATCGTCATCGTCGTCTTCCAGTAGGTCGTCGTCAACGCTGATATCATCAGCGTCGTCGCCCAGAAGATCGTCGGCGTCATCGACTAGAACTTCTTCTTCATCTTTGGCCGCTTCGGGTTTGGCTTTGTCGGGTTTGTCCGCTGTCAGGGACCGCGACGCCTTGCCGGTTTCAACTTCAACGATCTCACCCGTGTAGGGGCTGACGATCGGATTTTTGTTTAAGTCATAAAAGCGTTTGCCGGTTTTTGTGCAAACGCGTTTTACACCCCATTCTTCTTTGGGCATGACACCCCCTTCAATCATCGCTATCGAGGAACTGCAGCCACCTGCCACAATGTCGGGGGACTGTCAAAGGCTTTCGCCGTTCTAAGCGGTCAGGTTAGGTAGAAGGAGGCCGAAGCTGGGACAAAAAACCCATATATTGGCCGGAGAGCCGCCAGTGTCTGTGACATTGAAAAGGTCGGCCCGGGCGCGCCGTTTTACATTGCGTGTGTCGCGCTCAACCGGAAAGGTCAGTTTGTCTTTGCCGAACTATGCGCGTGACGATGAGGCAATCGCCTTTTTGCAAGACCGGTCGGGTTGGGTGCGTGCGCAGTTGGCCTCATGTCCGCCTGTTCTACGGCCCGAGTTGGGAGGGGCGATCCCAGTTCATGGGATTGAGCGTCCAATTGTTTCGACCAACGGACGTCAGCCGCGCTTTGATGCAGGGCGGGTGGAAATCCCATTTTCACGCGACCCGGGGCCGGCTGTGTCGGCACTCTTCAAGCAGATGGCACGCGATGCATTGGTTCCATTGGTGCAAAAATATGCCGACATGCTGCACCGCCCGATTGGCCGCATCACTCTTCGTGACACGCGGTCAAGGTGGGGCAGCTGTTCGTCGCGCGGTGATTTGATGTTTTCATGGCGGTTGGTCATGGCTCCGCCAGCGGTGCAGGATTACGTGGCCGCGCATGAAGTCGCGCATTTGGAAGAAATGAACCACTCTGCTGCGTATTGGCGGGTTTGCGCGTCGCTTTGCCCGTCATACGAAACTCATAGGGCATGGTTGCGCCGTGAAGGGGCTGCGTTGCAGGCATGGCAGTTTGACGGGACAAATTGATGGCTTGCCCTGATCGGGACGCTGTGATCACGTAGACCCATGCTCTTGAACCAAAAACCACAAGAAGGTGGCGCCACCAGCGCCGCACATGACCGGGTCTACCGGAGTTTGCGGGGCCGTATCTTGCATGGTCAGCTTCTGCCGGGCGCTGCTCTGACATTGCGTGGGATTGGCGCAGAGTATGGCGTATCGATGACCCCCGCACGTGAGGCCGTTCGTCGGCTGGTGAGCGAAGGCGCCCTGTCGTTGTCAACATCCGGGCGTGTCTCGACGCCTGAGCTGTCTCAGGACCGGATCGAAGAGCTTGCGGCCATCCGCGCTTTGCTGGAGCCCGAACTATCAGCCCGTGCTCTTCCAAGGGCGCACCAAGCGCTGATCGAGCGGATGGAAACCATTAATGCTAATATCGCCGAAACTGTCGTGAAGCGCGATCCGGTAGGCTATATCAAGCTAAATCTAGATTTCCATCGCACGCTTTACTTGCGCGCACAGGCACCTGCGATGCTGGCACTGGCTGAAACCGTCTGGTTGCAAATGGGGCCAACAATGAAAGCGCTCTATGGGCGGCTCAACAGGACCGAGCCCCCTCGGCACCACAAGCTGATCTTAGCGGCCCTCAAGGCAGGGGATGAGCCTGGGTTGCGCATCGCCGTGAGGGCCGATGTCACGCAAGGGCTGCGCCTTCTGGCGCGATAGAGGCGCGGGACATCAGGGCGCGAACGTCTTTGCGTCGAAGGCCAAGGGCTTTGGACATGTTTTTCAAGAACGTTTTTTCGGATTTTTCAAGCGTTCCATCCGCCATCACAACCGACAATACACCGCGCATAATCATCTGTTTTTGTTCGACGCCAAGCCCAATGGCGAATTGCCGAAATTGGCCGGCCGAGCGCAGCTTGTCGCAATGAAAGACTGCAAATTCAAAATGTTCATCTCGGTAGTCACGGCCGGTTAAATCCCGGGCGACATCAGTGATATAGGATATTTCGGATTGGTCCGCGCACCCATCGATTGCAGCAGCATGACACATCGCGTCAATAAATTGAAAAACAGGTCCGGGCTCCAGCGCCAAAGCCTCGCGGCGCGTTTCAGCCTTGGCCTTGTTCCGGCGGGTCATAAGCGTGCTGATCAGTAGGAAAATAGGCACCGCATAAAGCCAGAAAAAACCACGCGCGTAGTGTAGAGCGATGTCTCGGTTAAGAGGGGCGATCGGTGTCTCGGCGAGCTCGGCGGCATCAAAGCCGGGGGCAAGACCAAAATAGCTTTCCGAGGCACAGCCATTGGGGGCAAGAACCATGCCGCGGTTTTCAAGCCAGTAGCCCATAAAGAACATCGTCCGCATGTTGGTGCGATGACAGAGGGCAAGGGGGCCTGTTGGGCCGCTGCGTTGGGTTTCGGCGGCGAAAATTAAGGTCTCATGCTGGCCGAACTGCACTGCCCCGCGTGCCTGGGCCTGACTGGCCAAAAACAGCGCGGCAAGGATGAAGGCAATTTTTGCCAGGCGGAGGATGGGACGAAGGAAAAGGAAGGTGATCAGGCGCTGCATAGAGAGTCCTCAAAAGCGGGTTTCAAAGACAGTGTGCCAGCCAAGTGGGGCAAAAATTTGCGCCCATAAAGGAGAGATCACGGAAGCGATTGGGCACATTTTTTGTGCCTTCGTAATTTTAGCGACACTCTTGCGCAATTTGCGATGCAAGCCCCCCAAAAAAATACCGGGCGCGCTGCAGTGAAGCGGCGCGCCCGGTTTGAAAGTCTCTAATTTCTGCGATCAGGCGTGGATCGCGCCGTCACCGCAGGCAAGGGCGGCTTCGCGAACGGCCTCGGAATAGGTGGGGTGAGCGTGGCACGTCAGCGCGATATCCTGCGCGGAGGCCCCAAATTCCATTCCGACACAGATTTCGTGGATCATGTCACCCGCCGCCGGGCCAATGATGTGGCAGCCAAGGATACGGTCAGTTTCCGCGTCCACAATCATTTTGACAAAGCCTTCGCCTTGGAACACGGCCTTGGCCCGTCCATTGCCCATGAATGAGAATTTGCCGACCTTGTAATTGCGGCCCTCGGCCTTCAGCTCATCTTCGGTTTTGCCAACGGCGGCAACCTCGGGTGAGGTGTAGATCACGCCGGGGATGACGTCGTAATTCACGTGACCATGCTTGCCAGCAAGGACTTCGGCCACAGCCATGCCCTCATCTTCGGCCTTATGGGCCAACATTGGGCCCGGTACCGCGTCGCCAATGGCGTAGATGCCTTTGACATTGGTGGCCCAGTGACCGTCAATCTGAATCTGTCCACGATCAGTCAGCGCAACGCCAAGGGCGTCCAGACCCAACCCGTCCATATAGGGTTTACGGCCCGTCGCAACGAGGACGGTGTCCGCGTCGATCTGGTGCTCGCTGTCATCTTTGCGCAGCTTGTAGTTGACCTTGGCTTTGGTTTTCAGCGTCTCAACATTTTGAACTGCCGCGCCCATAACAAAGTTGATGCCTTGCTTTTTCAGGATGCGCTGGAACGTTTTCGCAACGTCTTTGTCCATGCCGGGGGTGATCGTATCGAGGTATTCTACAACCGTCACCTCAGCGCCAAGGCGCGCATAGACCGACCCAAGCTCAAGCCCGATAACGCCTGCGCCAATCACGACCATTTTTTTCGGTGTTTTGGCCAATGAGAGCGCGCCCTCCGAGGTCACAACAATTTTCTCGTCAACTTCCACACCGGGCAGGGCAGATGGCTCAGAACCTGTGGCAACTACGATATGTTTGGCTTCGTGGATTTCATCGCCAACTTTGACCTGACCAGCGGCAGGGATCGTGCCCCAGCCTTTCAGCCAGTCAATTTTGTTTTTCTTGAACAGGAATTCGATGCCGCCCGTGTTCTGGCCAATCACATCGTCCTTATAGCTTTGCATTTGCGGCCAATCGACGGAAGGCGACTTGCCCTTCAGGCCCATTTTTACAAAATTATGCTCGGCCTCATGCAGCATGTGGCTGGCATGCAGCAATGCCTTCGAGGGGATACAGCCGATGTTCAGGCACGTCCCGCCAAGCGTTTCACGACCTTCAACGCATGCGGTTTTCAAACCCAGCTGGGCGCAGCGAATGGCGCAGACATAGCCGCCTGGGCCGCCGCCGATTACAATCACGTCATAATTAGCCATCTGGGTGCTCCTTTTCGGACAGCATATCGACCTTATTTTCCTAAGGTTTGCGGCCTTGAAAGAGAGTCGTCAACAGCAATTCGAAAAGCGCGGCAAAAAACCACCCAATTTTTGAGGTCAATTTTTGCTTTGTATAAATTTTGTGATCACATAGCCGTCTCGGGCAGAGGCTTACCAGCGATCAGCGCCGCAATCTCTTCTGGATCGGCTGTCCATTCCGCAATTTTCTCGGGCGTTAAGATCCGGTCGCGTCGTTCGTAGAACCATTGCAAGGCTGCCTGCTCGAGATGGTAAAGGATCAAATCCTCGCGCAGCTCTTCTAGTTCCTCCTGAACACGCGGCAACACCTTGGTGATGCTGTCATCCATAACATCATTGCGATTTAGCCGGTGGTGAAAGAGCGACCCCATGAAATACTTGCCCAGACCTTGCGTATTGGCCGCGCCCCGGTCGTTTTTCATCAAAAATGTATCATCCGAGCGAATGGCGTAGTGATTGATCTGGGCGTTATCCCACGTCAGTTCGGCCCGATCCATTTTACGGTGTCGTTCATGCGCGGGCTTAAAGAGAGAATCCACGCTGCATTCATTCCCGCGTGTATTGTGGTGGCGGATCTTGGCATGTGTGGGGTGTTTGGGCATGTGGATCGAGATCGCGTTAAACTTCCGTGCCTTGAACATGGCCTTGTGCAGACAAGTGTTCCAAGCTGGGGTTTCGCGCGCTTGGGTGAAATTCTCGATCACCAAACCGCCCGGCCACCGAGTGTGCCCACTATTGCCGAAAGGGCGCCACGCGATTGAAATCGTTTCGGTCGGCGGCATGATATCCAGAAGGTTGTCGACATGGCCATTGCCAAGTTTGACGTTCAGAAACTCGTCACTATCTACATGCAGGCACCAATTCGCGGAAATCAGTTCCTCGGCATCTTCACGCGCGATGCGCAGGCTTTCCATCTGCGGCCGCCCTGCGCCAGTCCAATTGTTGCGCAGGTGTCTGACATAGCCCATCTGCTCTAACCGGTCGAGCATCAGGTCGGTTCCGTCGGTGCAATTATTCGTAACAATGACCGCCTTTTCAAAACCGATGACGCGGTAATAGGCGATCCATTCAAGCAAAAACATGCCCTCATTTCGCATGCAGCTGAGAACGGTTTTGGTTCCATGTAGGCTCATGACTTAGGCAGCCTCTTCAGCTTTGTGATCTGCTTCTTCGCGGATGAATGTCCATGCCTCGATCTGTTCGGGCGTCAAAATTCGGTCGCGGCGGTTGTCCCACCAAATATTTGCGGCCTTTTCCAGCGTGTCGATCAGCGGATCGGCCCGCATCTCGTCTATCAACGCCTTCACATCTGGCAGATGACGCAAGATTGAGCGATCCGTGCGTCGGTTGGTGTTGTACCGTTTGTGGAATGTCGAATTTAGGAAACGCTTTTCGCTGACATGGTTTTCGCCGTCACCCCGGTCGTTTTTCAGCAAAAAGAGATCTTCGGATTTAACCGTGTAGTGGTTCAGGCACGCGCCCTCCCACGTCAATTTGGTCCGGTCCATCGCCCGGTGACGATCGTGCAACGCGTTATAAAGCGCGGCAGGCGAAACCTCATCACCCATCGTGTTGCACTGCCGGGCGGTCTCATCATAGGGGTGCTTGGGCATATGGACATGCAGCGATTGAAACTTGCGAGGTTGCATCAGAGCCTTGTGAAAGGCGGAGTTCCAGAAGGCTTTCTTATCGCATTGGGTAAAGGCTTCGATAACATTGCCGCCCGGCCAGACCTTTAGGCCTGCATCGCCGAACGGTTTCCATGCAATGGCGCAAGTGTCGAAATCCTGCACCTCTTCGATCAGCGCGTCGATTGAGTGATCGCCGTAGAAAATGTTCAGAAACTCGTCACTATCCACATGAAGCAGCCAATCGGCCTGACCGACGATGTCCAGTTCTTCCTTGGCGCGGTTTAACCCGTAAAGCTGCGGGCCTTCTTCGCCAAATCCAGTATTGCGAAAATGGGTCACAAATCCCAGTTCCTGCATCCGGTCGAGAATAAGATCGGTGCCGTCGGTGCAATCATTGGTGAGGACCACCAGATTGTCGAAGCCCAAAACGCGGTAAAAGGCGACCCATTCCAACAGGAACAGCGCCTCATTGCGCATGCAAGAGATGACGGTACGGGTACCAAAGCGGCTGCTCATTGGCGGGGCCCTTCGTTCGTGACTGCTCAATACGCTCTGACGGCGCTTATTGCGGACAGTATGCCGGAGAGGTCAACAAAGGGCAAATGAAAGCGCCCGGCTTGAAAAAAACCGGGCGCTCATTTGTTCGTTTGACGATTGTCGGCCTTAGAGGTCCATCAGAAGGCGGCGAGGATCTTCCAGCGCTTCTTTCACGCGCACAAGGAAGGTCACGGCGCCTTTGCCATCGACGATGCGGTGATCGTAGCTAAGTGCCAGATACATCATCGGACGGATGACAACTTCGCCATTGATCGCCATTGGACGGTCCTGAATCTTATGCATCCCCAGAATACCCGATTGTGGTGGGTTCAGGATGGGCGAGGACATCAGCGAGCCATAGACGCCGCCGTTCGAGATGGTGAAGGTGCCGCCTTGCATTTCCGCCATGGACAGCTTGCCGTCACGGGCGCGTTTGCCTTTCTCGGCAATCGCTTTTTCGATCTCGGCGAAGGACATTGAATCGGCATCACGGATCACAGGAACCACAAGACCGGTAGGGGTGCCAGCGGCCACGCCCATATGGACGAAGTTCTTATAGACGATGTCTGTGCCGTCGATTTCTGCATTCACTTCGGGCACTTCTTTCAACGCATGACAGCAAGCCTTTGTGAAGAAGGACATAAAGCCAAGACGGGCGCCATGTTTCTTCTCAAACTGGTCTTTGTACTGTTTGCGCAGCGCCATCACCTCGGTCATGTCCACCTCGTTATAGGTGGTCAGCATCGCGGCAGTGTTCTGGCTGTCTTTCAGACGCTTGGCGATGGTCTGGCGTAGGCGGGTCATCTTCACCCGTTCTTCACGAGACGCATCATCCGCAGATACCGGCGCACGCGGCGTGGCGGTCGCGGCAGGTGCAGGTGCAGCGGCCGGGGCGACAACGGCCTTGAGCACGTCTTCTTTCATGATCCGGCCATCGCGGCCCGTGCCGGCAACCTGATCTGCATTAAGGCCTTTCTCGGCCATCAGTTTTTCAGCAGAAGGCGCGTTTTTGATGTCACCTCCGGTTGAGGCTGGTGCCGCCGCAGGAGCAGCAGCAGGGGCAGGGGCCGCCGTGCCACCAGCGCCGCCGATGACGGCAAGCTTGGCTGTTGCGTCAACCGTGCTGCCCTCGGGCGCCAGGATCTCGGTCAAGGTGCCAGCAGACGGAGCCGGAACTTCAACCGAAACCTTGTCGGTTTCCAGCTCGCAGAGCATTTCGTCTTGTGCCACGGTGTCGCCAACGGCTTTGAACCATGTCGAAACGGTCGCCTCGGTCACGGATTCGCCAAGCGTTGGCACCATGACATCCACAGCATCGCCACCACCGGCTTCGGCGGGTGCTGCAGCGACTGCTTCTGCTGCTGGGGCAGGGGCGGCGGCGTCGCCAGCCGCGAGCGTTGCCAAAAGCGCGTCAACGCCAACGGTTTCACCTTCAGCGGCGACGATTTCTGCCAAAGTGCCAGCAGCAGGAGAGGGAACCTCGACGGTGACTTTGTCGGTTTCCAGCTCGCAGAGCATTTCATCCACCGCAACGGAGTCACCGGGCTTTTTGAACCAAGTGGCAATCGTCGCCTCGGTGACGCTTTCGCCCAAGGTGGGTACACGGACTTCTACGGACATTCTTATTTCCCCTCGATGGTGAGCGCGCTGTCCACGAGCGCGGCTTGCTGTGCTTTATGGGTGCTCGCCAGACCAGTGGCAGGCGAGGCCGAAGCATTTCGACCGACATAGATCGGACGTGGGTGTTTTGCGCCAATGCGGCCCAGCACCCATTCAATATTTGGTTCAACAAAGCTCCAGGCGCCCTGGTTCTTTGGTTCTTCCTGACACCAGACCACTTCGGCAGATTTGAAGCGCTCAAGTTCCTTCATCGCGGCAAGTGCGGGGAAGGGGTAGAACTGTTCAAGACGCAAGAGATAGACATCGTCGATGCCGCGGGCGTCGCGCTCTTCCAGCAGATCGTAGTAGACTTTGCCCGAGCACATGACGACGCGTTTGATCTTGTCATCCGCCACCAGTTCCGTGTCGGAATTGCCGTGCTGGGCATCATCCCACAGAACCCGGTGGAAGCTGGATCCGGTTTGGAATTCTTCCGCTTTCGAGACTGCCATTTTGTGGCGCAGCAGCGATTTCGGGGTCATCAGAACCAGCGGCTTACGGAAGTCGCGGTGGATCTGACGGCGCAGAATGTGGAAGTAGTTCGCCGGCGTCGTACAATTGGCAACGATCCAGTTATCTTCCGCGCACATTTGCAGAAACCGTTCCAGACGGGCCGAGCTGTGCTCAGGGCCTTGACCCTCGAACCCATGCGGAAGCAGCATGACCAAACCAGACATCCGCAGCCATTTGCGTTCACCCGATGAGATGAACTGGTCGAACATGATCTGCGCGCCATTGGCGAAGTCGCCAAACTGCGCTTCCCACATGACAAGCGCATTTGGCTCAGCCAGCGAATAGCCATACTCAAAGCCAAGAACCGCGTATTCCGAGAGCATCGAGTCGATGACCTCATATTGGGCCTGACCCTCGCGGATGTTGTTCAGAGGGTAATAGCGTTCCTCCGTAACCTGGTCGATTAGGCCAGAATGGCGCTGACTGAACGTGCCGCGGGTCGAGTCCTGCCCTGCAAGACGGACCGGATAGCCCTCGGTCAACAGCGATCCAAAGGCCAATGCCTCGGCTGTGGCCCAGTCAAACCCTTCGCCCGTATCGAACATCTTCTTCTTGGTTTGAAGAAGCCGACCCACGGTTTTGTGCAAGTTGACGCTATCGGGCGCAGAAGACAGCGAATTGCCGATTTGTTTAAAGGTCTCTGGTTTGATCGCGGTTTGGCCCCGCTCGTAATCATCGCCTTCCCGATCCAGATGGCTCCAACGCCCATCCAGCCAGTCCGCTTTGTTCGGCTTATATTCTTTGCCGATCTCAAACTCTTCATTCAGATGGGCTTGGAACGAGGCTTTCATATCCTCGATCTCGCCTTCAGGGATGAGGCCATCCTTCACCAGACGATCTGTATATAATTGAAGGGTCGTTTTATGGCCCTTGATTTTCTTATACATGATCGGGTTGGTGAACATCGGCTCATCGCCTTCGTTATGGCCAAAACGGCGATAACAAATGATGTCCAGCACAACGTCTTTGTGGAACTTTTGGCGGAACTCGGTTGCAACACGCGCAGCGTGGACAACGGCTTCGGGGTCGTCGCCGTTCACGTGGAAAATCGGCGCTTCAACCATCAGTGCGATATCGGTTGGATAAGGCGATGAACGGCTGAAATGCGGTGCTGTCGTGAAACCAATTTGGTTGTTCACAACGATATGCATGGTGCCGCCGGTTTGGTGACCCCGCAGGCCCGAAAGGCCAAAGCCCTCGGCAACAACGCCCTGACCCGCAAAGGCCGCGTCGCCGTGCAGAAGCACCGCCATAACAGAGGTACGATCCGTGTCGTTCAGTTGGTCCTGCTTGGCGCGGACTTTGCCCAGAACGACGGGGTTAACAGCCTCAAGATGCGATGGGTTCGCGGTTAGCGAAAGGTGTACGTTATTGCCGTCAAATTCCCGATCCGAGCTGGCGCCGAGGTGATATTTCACATCGCCTGAGCCATCGACATCTTCGGGTTTAAAGCTGCCGCCCTGAAACTCGTTAAAAATGGCGCGGTAGGGTTTGCGCATCACATTGGCCAGAACGCTAAGGCGCCCGCGGTGGGGCATGCCGACCACGATATCGCGCAGACCAAGCTGGCCGCCGCGTTTGATCACTTGCTCCATCGCAGGGATCAGCGCTTCACCACCATCAAGGCCAAAGCGTTTGGTGCCCATGTATTTAACGTGCAGGAATTTCTCAAAACCCTCAGCCTCAACCAGACTGTTCAGGATCGCTTTGCGGCCTTCGCGGGTGAATCGGATTTCCTTGTCAAACCCTTCGATCCGTTCTTTCAGCCAACCAGCCTCTTCGGGATTCGAAATGTGCATATATTGCAACGCAAAAGTGCCGCAATAGGTGCGGCGCACGATGTCGAGGATCTGGCGGATCGACGCGACCTGCAGGCCCAGAACATTATCGATAAAGATCGGGCGATCCATATCCGCATCCGAAAAGCCATAGCTTTTTGGATCAAGCTCGGGATGGGGCGTGCCATCGCGCATGCCAAGAGGGTCAAGATCGGCAACCAGATGCCCTCGGATCCGGTAGGCACGGATCAACATGATCGCGCGGATCGAATCCAGAACCGCCTGTTTAATGGTGTCGTCAGAGACCTCTACGCCCTTCTCGGCGGCTTTCTCTTTGATTTTCTTGCCAGCCGCCGCTGCTTCGGGCGCCGTAGGCCATTCACCGGTCAGAGCCCCTGTGATTTCGTCATTTGGCTGTTGGGGCCAATCACCCCGGGCCCAAGAGGGGCCAGCGGCTTCGGCCGTCACATCGGGTTTTGCATCTCCCAGTGCGCCAAAGAAATCCGCCCAAGCCGCGTCAACCGCAGTCGGGTCATTGGCATATTGGGCGTAGAGTTGCTCAAGATACTCCGCATTGCCGCCTTGCATAAAGGAAGAGGCATGAAGAAGGTCGTTAGGGCTTTGGTCGTTCATTTTATTTCTCCTTGGGACGGAGCTTGAGGGGGAGGGCAGTTACGGGTCGGGCCGTTGGGGGGGACATTTTCAGGGTTACTCTACGGCAGAATAAATCAGCTGGGTCAAGATACCGTCGCGGGCGGGCAGGATACGCAGAAAGCCTTCGGGCCCCAACAGTCTGATGGACACAATCGCGCGGGTGCTGACGAGATCCTCGACCGGAAGACCCAGAAAGCCGATGCGAATGGCGCCCATATCGAAGGATTCAGGGTCGGCGGCCTGGTATTCTGCCGCCAGCGGCAGGTCGTTTCCAGCCAACAGGCAGACGATATTGACTGTCTCGGGGTAGGTCTCGTCGACGACCAGGCCCAAGACCGTCCCGTCGCGGGTGAAAATCTGCATCGGCCCTCGGCCCTGCGCCAGGGCCGTTTCGGCGGATTGAACGAAATTGACAACATCGGCTCCGGTGGCGAATGCATCGGGGAAGAAGTTATTGGCGTGTAAAAAGAGATAGGCCGACAGCTCCGCTTCGGCCCGCGTCGCGGGATCCGTGACCAAAGCCCAGCCATCCGCCTCGATCGCGGTCTGATAGGCGGCGGGTTCGGGCAACGGGTCCAGGCAGGGCGGCAACCCATCTTGCGCCGCCGCGGGTGCAATTGTCAGGCAGGCAAGGTTGAGGCCAAGGGTTGCAACTTTGAAAGGTCCGGTCATGGCAGCCCCTGGAAGTTGCCAGAGATATTCACGATGGCAGTGGCTGACAGTCCTGGCACGTTCTCGGGCGGCACTGTTAGCCTTACGCCAGAAATAGCCAGAAACCCGCTATCATTGGCCCTTTCTTCAAAATAATGCAGGACTGTGAACCAAGGGAACTCATTGCCTTCGAAGCCAAAACGCTCTGTCATCATGTCCAGCCCGGGCAAGTTGGTTCCCGCCACAATGCAATCGACAATGACCCAATCGGGTTCCGGTTCGGGAGTCATCAGCACGAGGTACTGCCCGTCGCGCTCCAACCTGACATGCGACATGAGAAATTCATCGGAAGGCGCAGACTCTTCTAGGATCACTCGCGTCAGCTGCCAGGCGTTTGGGATGCCATCGGGAAGGTATTCGATCGCCATTCCCTCGGCGATCACCTGATTGGCCATGCGGGTTTCGACCTGCCGGGCCAGCGGGCGCCAGCCTCGATCATAAAGGGCAAGAAGGTAATCCGATTCGCTGGCATGCCGTTCGGCGCAGGGGCGGAGCGGCTCAGGCAGCAATTCTGCTAAATCAGCCATGGCTGGCGTGGCAGTGACCACGGCAAGGGAACAAAGGGCGATTGCGCGCATCATTACGAAACCTCCAGTCCATGAATGACAAACAGAACGTAGCGACCAGAATTTGTCTGGCCCATTCCCGGTTCGGCAGTGTTCACACCCATTAAGGTGACCTGCCGTTCAAGGGCTTTTCCTAGGGGCGCGTGCGCCCAGTTCAGGATGGCCGCGGCCTCATCGGCTTTGGCAGAGGGGACCAGGGCCAGCCCGACAACAAGAACCAAAAGGGGCACGAGGCCCCTTCCGGTCATCTTGTTGCGGCGGAGCCCGACCCGCATCACGTCACCCGATCGCTTCCAGAACGGCTTCGCCAAGTGTCGCGGGGCTTTCAGCCACAACGATACCTGCCGCGCGCATGGCTTCGATCTTGTCTTCTGCACCACCTTTGCCGCCAGCAACAATCGCGCCAGCGTGGCCCATGCGGCGGCCCGGAGGTGCCGTGCGGCCAGCAATAAAGCCAGCAGTTGGTTTCCAACGGCCTTTTTTCTTTTCGTCAGCCAGGAACTGCGCGGCTTCTTCTTCTGCCGAGCCACCGATCTCACCGATCATGATGATGCTTTCGGTTTCGTCATCGGCCAGGAACCATTCCAGTACGTCGATATGCTCGGTGCCTTTGATGGGGTCGCCGCCGATGCCGACGCAGGTCGACTGGCCAAGACCAACATCAGAGGTCTGCTTAACGGCCTCATAAGTCAGGGTGCCAGAACGCGACACAACGCCAACCGAGCCACGTTTGTGGATATGGCCCGGCATGATGCCGATTTTGCAAGCGTCAGGTGTGATGATGCCGGGGCAGTTTGGCCCGATCAGCTTGGAGGAGGAGTTCTCCAACGCGCGCTTCACCTTCATCATGTCGAGCACCGGAATGCCTTCGGTGATGCAGATGATCAGTTCCATCTCGGCATCGATCGCTTCAAGGATCGAGTCCGCTGCGAAGGGCGGCGGCACGTAGATAACCGACGCGTTTGCTTCGGTCACATGCTTCGCTTCATGCACAGAGTTAAAGATCGGCAGATCAAGATGGGTCATCCCACCTTTGCCGGGGGTCACACCGCCGACCATCTTGGTGCCATAGGCGATGGCCTGTTCAGAGTGGAATGTGCCCTGCGAGCCGGTAAGGCCCTGACAGATCACTTTGGTATTTTCGTCTACGAGTACGGCCATTTTGGCGTTCTCCAATCATTAGTTAGCTGAATAAATCACGGCGTTAACGGTTCGCTCTGAACCATGGCGTTGAGTTCTGATTTCCAAGCGATGGCCTCGGGGATGTGTGACGCCAAGTAGTTGTCCGCTTTCATAAACGTCGATCACGGTTTCATCGCTTTCCCAGACGTCCGAGAACGCCGCGACTGCAATCGACAAAGGCATCGTGTCATCAATACTTCGACCGATCGCGACCATCGAGCAAACCGGGCTGCCATTGGCGGTCCCGATCCGAAATGAAAGGTTAATGCTCTGGTGATAATAAGTGCCCGTATCAGGGTTTCTGACGAAGCCTCTGTTCTCTAGAATGCGTTCTGCTCTACGAAACCTTGGTAGAGTTTCACCACAAACGGACTGGAACAGAAGGCCCGTCGTCAACATGTCTGGCTCACCTGTTCCGACCGTCACCTCATCGGCGACGGTTGCTTGCGCAAAAAACAGGTAAGCTAGAAAAGAGAATACGGTCCTCACCATTGCTTCGGTTAGCCCTTCACTGCCGCTACGATTTTCTCGGCGCCGTCTTTGAGGTCATCGGCTGCGATCACGTTAAGGCCAGAGGTGTTGATGATCTCTTTGCCTTTCTCAACGTTCGTGCCTTCCAGACGGACAACCAGAGGAACCTCAAGGCCCACTTCTTTGACCGCTGACACAACGCCCTCGGCGATGATGTCACAGCGCATGATGCCGCCGAAGATGTTCACCAGGATGCCCTTCACGTTGGGGTCCGAAGTGATGATCTTGAAGGCTTCGGTCACTTTCTCTTTGGTGGCGCCGCCGCCAACGTCGAGGAAGTTTGCAGGCTCAGAGCCGTACAGCTTGATGATGTCCATCGTCGCCATAGCAAGGCCAGCGCCGTTGACCATGCAGCCAATCTCGCCATCCAGCGCGATATAGTTCAGGTCATATTTGGAAGCTGCCAGTTCTTTTGGGTCTTCCTCGGTCTCGTCGCGCAGGGCGGCGATATCCGCGTGGCGGTAAACGGCGTTGCCGTCGAAGCCAACTTTGGCGTCCAGAACTTTAAGGCTACCTTCGTCAGTGACGATCAACGGGTTAATCTCAAGCATCTCCATGTCTTTTTCCATGAAGGCTTTGTAGAGCAGACCCATTAGGGCGACGCATTCTTTAACCTGCTTGCCGGTCAGGCCAAGCGAGAAGGCGATGCGGCGACCGTGATAAGCCTGATACCCTGTCGCTGGATCAACAGAGAAAGACAGGATCTTTTCAGGGGTCGATGCTGCGACCTCTTCAATGTCCATGCCGCCTTCGGTTGAGCAGACAAACGATACGCGGCTGGTCTGACGATCTACAAGAAGCGCAAGGTAAAGCTCGGTCTCGATGCCGGAACCGTCTTCGATGTAGATGCGGTTAACTTGCTTGCCGGCAGGGCCGGTCTGGTGGGTCACAAGTGTGCGGCCCAGCATCTTTTTGGCTTCGCTTGAGGCTTCCTCAACCGATTTTGCCAAACGCACGCCACCTTTGTCGCCTGCGTCAGCTTCCTTAAAGCTACCTTTGCCGCGTCCACCTGCGTGGATTTGTGCCTTAACAACCCAAAGGGGCCCATCAAGTTCACCTGCTGCTGTTTTGGCATCTTCGGCCCGTGTGACGACGCGGCCATCGGATACCGGGGCGCCGTATTCGCGAAGCAATGCCTTCGCCTGGTATTCATGAATGTTCATGAAACTGTCCCATATTGCTGTTGGTCCCCACCGACTAAGCACAAGTCATGCGTGTAAAGAAATGGCAATCTGACGCAGTTGGGGTGATAAACGAAAATTAGCCGGTTTTGTGATCACAGGATATTTTTGTGTGATCACAAAAACGATTGTTTCAATTTCTGATAGCGCAAACTGATTCGAATCACGTTTTGAATCAAGACTGATTGGCCTTGTGCATAAGGGATGATAGGCAAGAAATTGAATGAATGCCGGATCGAACCTGAATGCAAAACCCTAGTTGGGGCGTCGCCGCGACCGTGGCCGAGCCCGCGCCGCTTGTCATCGCCTTTGTCGCCCATCACCTGTTTCTTGGCGCGCAAGAGGTGCATCTCTTCTTTGATGACCCTGCTGATCCTGCAGCAGATGCCTTCACCGGAATGCGCAAGGTTTTGGTCACTAGATGCACTGGCGAATGGTGGGAGAAGCAAGGGCTTTCAAAGCCGCCAAAGGTGCATACCCGCCGCCAATTTGTAAATGCAACCGCTGCCAACGCGCGGTCAAACGTCGATGCGCTTTTGCACTGTGATGCAGATGAGTTCTTACGGCTCGAAGATGATTTTGAAGCAGAGATCGCGGATCTTAGCCCAGACCGTCCTTGGCTGAAGATCCCAAATTGCGAACGCTCGTTGATGACCGGAAAAAGCAGCAAGACGATTTTTGACGGCGTGTTCAAAACCTTTGATGGAGAGGGCGGCGTCACTCGTCATCGCACACACGCATTGGCCCCACATGGCTTTACCGGCCACGGCGCAGGCAAGGGCATGACATTGACCCGGTTGGGCTTAGAAATTGGAATTCACGCGCCACGCCGGGGGCGCATGCGCGACCGGGATGTGCCGCCGCATGCCTTGTCGTCGCGCGCCAAGGTCCTGCATTTCGACGGGCTGACGCCGCTGCATTGGGCGGCCAAGATGCTCCGTTATGCGGCGCAAGGCCCTGAGGTCATGGCGCGGATCGTTGGGGAGCGCCGAATGGAGCAGACCAAGGCCGTAATCCGTGCGATTGAAGACCCTGCGGCGCTGCTCGCGTTGTACGAAGGGGTGAACGGGTTGACGACGGATGAGATCTTGGCGCTGGATGAGCATGAGCTGATCGATATCTGGCCGCTGGAAATCAGCGCTGCCTTAGAGGCGATTTTCCCCGGTACCCATGTGGATATCAGCCCGGCCAGTTTTGACCGCATCTTGCAACCGCGCGTCGATGCCTGGCTGAAGCAAGCCCGAAAGTTCGACGTATTCTTTACCTGAAAATGCAAAAAGGGCCGGCGCAATGGCCAGCCCTTCTTAGAAACTCCGCAAGCGCGCTTATGCGAGGCTTGGGTCGATCTCTTTACAGGCCGAAAGCAGGCCTTTGACCGCATCCACCGACTTGGTGAACATGACTTGTTCTTCTTTCGACAGATTGACGTCGATGATCTTTTCGATGCCATTCGCGCCGATCACGGTTGGAACGCCAACATACATGCCGTTCAGGCCAAACTCGCCGTCGCAATAAGCGGCGCAAGGCAGAACGCGTTTCTGATCTTTCAGGTAAGCTTCTGCCATTTCGATCGCAGATGTTGCGGGCGCGTAGAAGGCCGAACCAGTTTTCAGCAGGCCAACAATCTCGGCGCCGCCATCACGGGTACGTTGAACGATTGCGTCCAGTTTCTCTTGCGTGGTCCAGCCCATCTCAACCAGATCAGGCAGCGGGATGCCACCAACAGTCGAATAGCGAACGGACGGAACCATTGTGTCGCCGTGGCCGCCGAGAACAAAGGCCGTTACGTCACGCATAGAGACGTCAAATTCAACCGAAAGGAAATGACGGAAGCGCGCCGAATCCAGAACGCCGGCCATGCCGACAACTTTCTGATGGGGCATGCCCGAGAACTCACGCAGAGCCCAGACCATCGCGTCCAGCGGGTTGGTGATGCAGATCACGAACGCGTCTGGCGCGTTGTCGCGGATGCCTTCGCCAACAGATTTCATAACTTTGAGGTTGATGCCCAAAAGGTCATCGCGGCTCATGCCGGGCTTGCGCGGAACGCCTGCGGTCACGATGACCACGTCTGCGCCAGCAATATCGGCGTAATCGGTGGTGCCGGACAGGTCCGCATCAAAGCCCTCGGAGGGGCCGGATTCTGCGAGGTCCAGTGCTTTGCCCTGGGGAACGCCGTCAGCAATGTCGAACAATACAACGTCGCCGAGTTCTTTGAGAGCTGCGAGATGGGCAAGGGTGCCACCGATCTGTCCCGCGCCGATAAGGGCAATCTTGGGTCTGGCCATAGGAATGGGTCTCCGGACTAGGTTACATTCCCCCGTGGCCTAGCGCCAAGGAGGCTTCGGTGCAAGACCTCTGCGTATTGAGAAATTGCTTGGGGAATAAGTCAAAAATTGATGCTTCGGCATAACCTTATGAAACCAAATGTTTTTCTTGCTGACTCGGCGCGCGCCAATTGTATGCAAGTGTATGCTGCACTGCGTCATTCTTTCTCGGCGTTGCGCAATTTTTGATCTATTGCCCTCGGATTTTGTCAGATTTTTGGCCGACTCGGCCAGTTTTAGAGCGCTTCACCCGCCGGAATGGGGGCCAAATCCTCCCAATGCTGCCCTGCAGCAACTAAGCAAGTGGTCCCATCTGGCGCGGTAACTGTGATTGTCCACGTGCCGGTTTCGTCTGACGCATAGACTTCGATAATGCGGTTATCTGGTCCCATTCCCCAACTGCGGGCCGTTTCGCCAAACCGTCCCGTGAGGGTGTCGACGATCTGACTGCGCGCGCCGCATATCGAGCGTGTCTGCGCCGCAGCGGCGCCCGTCAGAAGGGATAGAGCTAGAGTGGCTATGATGAATTGCTTGCCTGTCGTCATTGTCCTGCCTTTCAAAGTGATGAGAAGAACAGGGAAGGCGACGTCAGAGGGTGGCGACGGTTCTTCCGCTGCTCCCCCCGGGTGTCGATCGGGTCTGCCGTTTGTTCGGCAGATCTCTTTTACGATATGCAGAAAATAACAAAAATTTGGTAAATTTTCGAGAAACGATTGTTCAACAAAACCTAATGAATTTCCCGACGCGAAACAAAGTTGCGAAATGTGAGCTCAAAAAGCAACTTGCATTCGCAGCATAAATGATGTTCGCTCCCGCAGAAATTTGCCAGGAGAGTCTTGTCATGTCTGCCGCGCCCCGCGCCTATCGTTCGGTTCTTTACATTCCCGCCTCGAATGAGCGGGCGATGGAAAAGGTAAAATCCTTGCCTGTCGACGCGATCATTTTCGACCTAGAAGACGCTGTCGCTGTTGATGCCAAAGTTGATGCGCGCGCCGGTTTAGGCGATGTGTTGGCCACGGGTGTTTTTGGCGGTCGGATGAAAATCGTTCGGATCAACGGCTTCGACACAGAATGGGGTGAGGCAGATGCCAAAGCCGTTGCCGCGATGAACTGCGACGCCGTGCTATTGCCCAAAGTTGAAACAACCGCGCAGCTTGATGCTTTGGCCGCAATTACAGGCGACATGCCGATTTGGGCGATGATGGAAACGCCGCGCGGCATGCTGAATGCGGCAGAGCTGGCGGCACATCCCAAGCTGACGGGCTTTGTGATGGGCACCAATGATTTGGCGAAAGATCTAAACACGCGGTTCCGTCCCGATCGCTTGCCGATGATGGCAGGGCTCGGGCTTTGCTTGTTGGCCGCCAAGGCCGAAGGTGTCGTCATTGTGGACGGTGTCTATAATGCGTTCAAAGACGGCGAGGGGCTTTTGGTGGAATGCGACCAAGGCCGGGATATGGGATTTGACGGCAAGACCTTGATCCACCCCGCGCAGGTCGAGATTGCCAACCGCGCCTTTGCGCCGACGGAAGAAGAGATCGACCTTGCCCGCCGCCAAATCGCGGCTTTTGAAGACGCCGAGGCTGCCGGCAAAGGCGTGGCTGTCGTCGATGGTAAGATCGTTGAAAACCTGCACGTCGCCACCGCCCGCGATATTTTGGCGAAAGCAGATGCAATCGCATCACAAGGCGAGTAGGCGTTGACGCAATTGACATTGCGTGGAGAGATTACATGACCCTGCTCATTCTTGGATTGGCGCTTTGGTACGCCGCTCATTTCTTTAAACGTGCGCTGCCCGATGTGCGGGCAGGGCTCGGCGATCGCGGTAAGGGCCTTGTGGCCTTGGCCATCGTTGCCAGCGTTGTTTTGATGGTGATCGGCTTCAAACGAGCTGACTACGTGGATATCTGGTACCCGCCGGTTTGGGCCGTGCATTTGAATAATCTGATGGTGCTGTTTGCGTTTTACTTCACCAGCCCCGGCCCATCCAAAGGCGCGTTGTTCTACAAAATGCGCCATCCTATGCTGACGGGTTTCCTGATTTGGACAGCGGCGCATTTGCTGGTGAACGGCGATGTTGCGGCGATTATCCTCTTTGGCGGGCTGGCCGTTTGGGCCGTGCTCGAGATCATCGTGATCAATGCGTCTGACAAAGAATGGCAGCCCAACCCCAAAGGCCGCATCGCCAAAGACGGCATGTTCTTTGCCATCTCGATCCTTTTGGTGCTGGTCGTCGGCTTTATTCACGGGCTTGTTGGCCCATCGCCATTTGCGGGGGGATGATGCTGCTTTACCGGTTCCTCAGCGATGATGATACAGCCCAGTTTTGTCACAAAGTAACGGCGGCGCTGAACAATGGTTGGGCGCTGCACGGCGCCCCAACTTACGCGTTCGACGCAAAGCGCGGGGTGATGCGCTGTGGGCAAGCCATCACCAAGGAAGCACCCGGCAGCTACACCCCAGACCTCAAGCTTGGAGAGCAATAGATCATGGCCAAGACCAATCCCGGCAATTTCTTCGAAGACTACAGCATCGGTCAGGTGATCCAGCACGCGGTGCCTCGGACCGTTTCGGGCGGCGAGCGGGCGCTTTACCACGCGCTCTACCCGGCACGCCATGCCCTCTATTCCTCGGATGAATTTGCCAGGGCGTCAGGTCTGCCAGCCGCCCCGATTGATGACTTGGCGGCGTTCCACGTGGTTTTTGGCAAGACAGTTCCCGACATCTCGCTAAATGCCGTGGCTAATTTGGGCTATGCCGAGGGGCGGTTTCATCTTCCGGTCTATCCCGGTGACACATTGCGTTCTGAATCCGAAGTTATCGGGCTAAAACAAAACTCCAACGGCAAAACTGGCGTGGTTTACGTACGCACACGCGGCCTGAATCAGCGCGACGAGCTGGTTTTGGATTACGTCCGCTGGGTCATGGTGCGCAAAGCGAACGTGGACGCGCCTGCGCCCGAGACCGTTTTGCCGGATCTCGCAAAAACAGTAACGCCAGAGGATTTGATTATCCCTGAAGGACTGGATTTCACTAAATACGATTTCACGCTCGCAGGCGAACCGCATCGGTGGGGTGATTATGAGATCGGCGAGATCATCGATCACATTGACGGCGTCACTGTGGAAGAGGCCGAACATATGATGGCGACGCGCCTTTGGCAGAACACGGCCAAAGTGCATTTTGATGCCACCGTTCGTCCCGATGGCACCCGGCTGATCTATGGTGGGCACGTTATTTCACTGGCACGTACGCTTAGCTTCAATGGGCTTGCGAACGCACAAATGATTGCCGCCATAAATAGTGGCGCACATGCCAACCCGTGCTTGTCTGGCGATACCGTGCGGGCTTGGAGCGAAGTCCTGGACAAGGCCGAAACCGCAGCGCCGGGTGTTGGCGCTTTGCGTTTACGGCTTGTTGCCACTAAGGGCGCGGCCCCCGGCGATTTGCGCGGTGAAGACGGGAAATACCTGCCCGGCGTGCTCTTGGATCTCGACTATTGGGTACTCATCCCCGTTTGACCTGCGCTCGTTACTGGCTAAGTTGACCTAAGGGACAGGTAGACAGGAACGTGGCATGAGCACTTTTTCACTTGCGCTTTATGGCGTTGGATCACTCGGGACAATTGCCATCGCGGCGGGCTATATGGCGGGGGATGTGCCTAAAGCCTATCACCGTGAAATACTCGAGAAAGAAGGCGTGGCATTGACGCCGGGCCTTGAAGCGGTCCTTACGGCTCTTTGTCGAATTGTTGGTGCCGGCCTGCTTGCCGCAGCTGTTTCGGTGTTCGTGTTTGCAGCTCAAGTGGAACCAAGCGATCCGCTTTTGGTTAAGATCAGACCGCTACTCGTCGGGCTGATTGTGGCGGTGCCCTGTGCGATCATGCCCCGCCGAGTCGAAGAGGTGACCGGGGTCAAAACGCCCTGGCGAACAGCGGTAGCGCTAACTGGTTTGCTCTTCGCTGCATTCGCCATATCGCTTATGTGATCACAGCTTTTAACCTTGTGATCACAAATTCCGAATTTGCGGCATTTCGCCCCGGAAATTCGTGTTTTTTCCGAGTTAGACAGGGTGACTCTCGAAAAAAACCGGGTAAGGATGTGATCATAAACGACTAGACCAAAGCTCAACCGCGATAAGGTGCTCGCCATGGCAGATGTAAACCGGGGAAACCGGCCGCTCTCACCTCACATCCAGATCTATCGCCCTCAACTTAACTCGATGACCTCGATTTTGAATCGGATCACTGGCATTGCGATGCTGGGTTCGGCTCTATTGGTTGTCTGGTGGTTGGTGGCGGCAGCGACAGGACCGGAGTATTTTGCCACTGTTGATTGGCTTATGACGTCATTCATTGGTGACCTGATCATGACATTGTCCGTTTTGGCGCTTTGGTATCACACGCTTGGCGGCGTGCGTCACTTGGTGTGGGATATGGGGCTTGGCCTTGAAACCGACGATAGCGACAAAATGGGCTGGGGTATCATCATCGGCTCATTCGCACTCACATTCCTGACCATTATCGCGATTTAAGGAGCGTCTCACATGGCATTGATGACTGACCGCAAACGCGTGATTGGCCTGGGCTCGGCAAAGTCAGGCACAGATCATTTCTGGAAAACCACCGTAACTTCGGTTGCTCTGCTGGTTATTGTTCCAATGTTTCTTTTCTCGTTCGGGCCGCTTCTGGGCGAACCGCACGAAGATGTTGTCGCGGCCCTAGGCCGTCCGTTCCCTGCAGTATCCGCAGCGCTGATGCTGATCGTTGGGTTTTACCACTTCCGCTTGGGCATTCAGGTGGTGATCGAGGACTATGTTCAGGGCCTTGCCCGCAAGATCGCCATTATTGTCATGGCCTGCCTCAGCTACGGGCTGATGGCGCTTGGCCTTGTTTCGCTCGCTCAAATCGCGCTCTAACTGGGGGCATTGAACATTATGTCTGCGTCTTACGACCTAACTCACCATTCTTATGACGTCGTTGTTGTCGGGGCTGGCGGCGCTGGATTGCGCGCTACGCTTGGCATGGCCGAGCAAGGGCTGAAAACCGCCTGTATCTCAAAAGTCTTCCCAACCCGGTCGCACACGGTTGCGGCGCAGGGTGGCATTGCGGCATCCCTTTCCAACATGGGTCCGGACCATTGGCAGTGGCACATGTATGACACTGTTAAGGGGTCCGATTGGCTCGGCGATACTGACGCGATGGAATATCTCGCGCGGGAAGCCCCCAAAGCTGTTTATGAGCTGGAGCATTATGGTGTTCCCTTTAGCCGAACCGAAGAAGGCAAAATCTATCAGCGTCCTTTCGGCGGCCACACCACTGAATTTGGCGAAGGCCCCCCCGTTCAGCGGACTTGCGCCGCGGCGGACCGGACCGGTCACGCGATCCTGCATACGCTTTATGGCCAGTCCCTGAAGCATAACGCGGAATTCTACATCGAATATTTCGCCACCGATCTGATCATGTCCGAGGATGGACAGTGTCAGGGTGTTGTTGCATGGAAACTGGACGACGGCACGATGCATGTCTTCCACGCCAAAAGCACGGTTCTGGCGACCGGCGGCTATGGCCGCGCCTATTTCAGCGCGACCTCTGCCCATACCTGCACCGGCGACGGTGGCGGAATGGTGGCCCGTCAGGGTCTGCCGCTTCAAGATATGGAGTTCGTGCAATTCCACCCAACGGGCATCTACGGATCGGGCTGTCTGATCACCGAAGGCGCGCGCGGCGAAGGCGGGTATCTGACCAACTCGGAAGGTGAGCGTTTCATGGAACGTTACGCGCCGACCTATAAGGATCTGGCCAGCCGTGACGTTGTCAGCCGCTGCATGACAATGGAAATTCGCGACGGACGTGGTGTTGGCGCTGAAGGCGATCACATTCACCTGCACCTCAACCACTTGCCGCCAGAAACGCTTGCCGAGCGTTTGCCCGGCATTTCCGAAAGCGCGCGTATCTTTGCAGGCGTTGACCTGACCAAGGAACCAATTCCGGTTCTGCCAACCGTTCACTATAATATGGGCGGCATCCCGACCAATTACTGGGGTGAAGTTCTGAACCCAACCAAGGATGATCCCGGCGCGATTGTTCCGGGCCTAATGGCTGTGGGTGAAGCGGGCTGTGCCTCTGTTCACGGTGCGAACCGGCTTGGCTCGAACTCGCTTATTGACCTTGTCGTCTTTGGCCGCGCAGCCGCGATCAAAGCGGGCGAAGTGGTTGACCCCGAAGCCTCTAAACCAGCGCTCAATCAGGCGTCTGTGGATAAGGCTCTGGGCCGGTTTGATGACGTTCGTTATGCCAATGGCGCACTTCCAACCGCCGAGCTGCGCTTGGAAATGCAGAAAACCATGCAAGCCGATGCGGCCGTGTTCCGGACCGACAAAACCTTGGCTGAGGGTGTCGTGAAGATGGAGAACGTCGCGGGCAAGATGACCGACATCAAAGTCTCGGATCGCTCGCTGATCTGGAACTCGGACTTGATGGAAACGCTTGAGCTGACCAACCTGATGCCCAACGCGCTTGCCACTGTTGTCAGCGCCGAGGCGCGTAAAGAAAGCCGCGGCGCCCATGCCCACGAGGACTATCCAGATCGCGACGACAAGAACTGGCGGGTTCACTCGCTGGCTACTGTCGATGGCAATAAGGTGTCTCTGGACACCCGCCCCGTGCATCTTGATCCGCTATCCACCCATGAAGAGGGCGGGATCGATCTTAAGAAAATCGCTCCAAAGGCGCGCGTTTACTGATGCGCGCCATGCTGGCAGTGGCAGCCGTTTTCGCGGTTGCAGGATGTGACGCCGCGAATAACGCGGCGGATAATATCGCACGCCAGCAAGCCAAATCCGTGGTTCGCGTGATTGTCTCTGAGCGGTTTCCGGGCGTGAATGTAGCCCCGGTGACCGATTGCGTTATCGATGCCGCGTCAGGGGAAGAGATCTTGTCATTAGCCGGCGCGTCATTGACCGGCGTTTCTGATCGCACGATTGAAACGGTGATTGATATTGCCAGCCGGCCCGAGGCGGTGACTTGCATTGCCCGCGCCGGGTTCAGCTTGTTATGAGGGGGCGTATGGAACTTACTGACCCCCGCGTTCTATGTCTTGGCACCCATCACAAAACGGGCACTGTCTGGCTGCAGCGGGTGTTCCGCACGATCAGCCGGGCCTTGTCGATCCCATGTTCTTATATCTTTAATAAATCAGCTGATCAGCTAATCCCCGCGGACGGTCGCGTCATCCTATTCTCGTCATCGTGCCGCTTTCGCACCGATTTGTTGTCTCGCGCCGATGCTCGGTTCCTGCATGTGATCCGCGATCCGCGCGATGTGCTGCTTTCTGGCATGCGATATCATCAAGTATGCGGTGAGTTTGGTGAAAAGCTCGTTCATATGAAGCGCGACGATCTTGGCGGGCTCAGCTACCAAGAGCATATCCGCAGCTTGCCCGATGACGAGGCTAAGCTGCTTTTTGAAATGGAAGAGCGTCACGCGGATACTTTGCGTGAAATGCGTGCCTGGGATTACGCCCGAGCCAATAATATTGAGATGCGTTACGAGACCCTGATGCAGGATCACGAGACAACCGCCTTTAAAAAAGTGCTGCGCGCTATGGGTTTTGACGGCAAAGAGCTGACTCGCGCTGCCAAGATTTTCTGGCGCAAGAGCCTTTTTGGCGGCATGGCCGAAGAAGGCGCTCATGATGCCCGCGTCCAAACCCATGTCACGTCGGGCAAAATCGCCCAATGGCGCACGAAGTTGCCGCGCCGTATTGCCGAAATTTACGCCGAACGCCATGGCCAGGATCTGGTTGCGCTCGGCTATGAACCCCATCCCACCCATTGGCTGAAGGAGCTGCACCATGCAGCCTAGCCTTCGTTTATTCGTCAAGAGGAGCTGACCCATGGTCCAATTCACGCTTCCCCGTAATTCCAAGGTCATGACGGGCAAGACATGGCCCAAGCCCGAGGGCGCCACGAATGTCCGTAAGTTCCAAATTTACCGCTGGAACCCGGATGATGGCAAAAACCCTCAGGTTGACACCTATTTTGTCGATATGGATGCTTGCGGCCCGATGGTTCTGGACGCGCTCATCAAGATCAAGAATGAGATTGATCCGACCCTGACCTTCCGCCGCTCTTGCCGCGAAGGCATCTGTGGGTCCTGCGCGATGAATATCGACGGGATCAACACATTGGCCTGTATCTACGGTATGGATGAGATCAAAGGCGATGTGAAAATCTACCCTCTGCCGCATATGCCAGTGGTGAAAGACCTGATCCCAGACCTCACGCATTTCTATGCGCAACACGCGTCGATCATGCCGTGGCTCGAAACCAAAACGCAGCGCCCTGAACATGAATGGCGCCAGTCGATCGAAGACCGCAAGAAGCTTGATGGTCTTTATGAATGCGTGATGTGTGCCAGTTGTTCGACCAGCTGCCCTAGCTATTGGTGGAATGGCGACCGGTACCTTGGGCCAGCAGCGCTGCTGCACGCTTATCGCTGGATTATCGACAGCCGCGATGAGGCAACCGGAGAGCGTCTGGATGAGCTCGAAGATCCGTTCAAGCTCTATCGCTGCCACACCATTATGAATTGCTCGAAGACGTGCCCCAAAGGCCTGAACCCGGCCAAGGCGATTGCTTCGATCAAAAAGATGATGGTTGAGCGGCAGCTTTGACCCGCCATTGAACCCTTTAAAACAGGCCGGGCATTTGCCCGGCCTTTTTTGTCTCAACGTTTGGATTAGGCGTTAAATGTTCCTATGCAAACGCGGCTTCCAGCGCGATTTCGACCATGTCACCAAAGCTGGATTGGCGATCCTCTGACGGCAGTGCCTCGCCCGTTTGCAGATGGTCCGAAATAGTCAGAACCGCCAAGGCGCGCGCGCCGTAGCGGGCGGCGAGTGTGTATAGCTCGGCTGCTTCCATTTCGACGGCCAGAATGCCGTGGCGGGTCATTTGTTCGTTCAGATCGGGCCGCTCGTCGTAAAACACATCCGAGGAATAGATGCCGCCAACATGAATGCCGCAATCGCGCTTTTCAGCCACGTGATAGGCGGCATGCAGCAAGCCGTAATCGGCGCAAGGCGCGTAATTCAATTCCTTGAAGATACCCGAAGAGGGCGAGGAGAGCGTCGTAGACGTCATGGCAAGCACAACATCGCGCAATTTGACCTGAGGTTGCATTCCCCCGGCTGACCCGATGCGGATCAGCGTTTTGGCACCAAAATCGCGGATCAACTCATTCGCATAGATGCTCAGGCTGGGCATTCCCATGCCCGACCCATGGATCGTAACCCGGTTACCGTTCCAAGTGCCAGTGTAGCCAAGCATGCCGCGGGTTTCATTGACGCAAACAGGATTCTCAAGAAAGGTCTCTGCCGCCCATTTGGCCCGCAAGGGATCGCCGGGCAATAAAACAGTCTCTGCAATGTCGCCGGGTTTTGCGCCGATATGGATGGTCATGGGGCGGCCTTTCTTAGGTTGCTTCGCCTTTCAGGATGAAGTGAGCAACGTAGCGCGTCAATCATGCATTTTTGGCAAAAAATCCCCTTTCATATCCGGCCTGGGGCGAGTGAAACCCCAATAAAGACCGACCCGAAAGGGGACCTAAATCAATTTTGAAATTGGTCGCTGTTAAACGGCCAATTCCTCGGGCGTTGCGCCACCAGCAATTGCATCTTTGTACCAAACTGGTTGGCGTCCACGCCCGCTCCAGGTTTGCGAGGAATCTGCCGGATTGCGATATTTGGGGATCGAAGTTTTGGTCGAGCCGCGTTTTCCGAAGATTTCTTCCAAAGAAAACCCATGCTCTTGTGCAGCTTTTTGGGCTGCAGCAAGCGCCGCATCTTTTTGCCGTTTTTCAAAGCTAACTAAGGCTTTGTCGACATTCCGTTTCAACGAAACAAGCTCGTCTTTTGACATAGACTCTAAATCAAGCTCCATATCATCCTCCTATAAGTGATGGGCTTGATTAGAGCATGATGTAGTGATGAGACAACCAAAAATGAGACCAAATCGGTTGAAACGACCCAATATTGGTAACATTTTCGCGCTAATTCGAGTTAACGTGAGGTTAATGACTGATTGTCGCCGCGAAACTATTGGCGTTTCAGACTAAACCTATTCTGCGGCGACGTCCTTTGGATCTACCAGTTCAACGATATCCATCATGATCCGGTTCAATTCAAAATCCTTTGGCGTGTAAACACGGTCGACGCCAATAGATAGCAATTCAGTAGCGTCTTCATCGGGAATGATACCGCCGACCATGACGGGAATATGGGTCAGGCCTTCGGCCTGCAATAGTGCCATCACTTCACGGATTAGTGGAATATGACTACCCGACAGAATTGACAGTCCAATGACATGTGGATTCTCGGATTTGGCGGCGTCAACGATTTGCCGGGGTGACAGGCGAATGCCCTCATAAGCAATATCCATTCCGCAATCACGAGCCCTGAATGCGATTTGTTCCGCGCCATTGGAATGGCCGTCCAATCCAGGTTTGCCGACAAGGAATTTCATTCGGCGGCCTAGTTTATCCGACACAAGATCCACGGCATCGCGGATATCATCCAAACCTTCGGTTTTATTGGACACGGCGCGGGCAACGCCCGTAGGGCCGCGATATTCGCCGTGAACGGCACGCATGACACCGGCCCACTCGCCGGTGGTCACGCCAGCTTTCGCCGCTGAAATGGATGCGGGCATGATGTTCTTACCCGCAGTTGCATCCGCTCGCAGAGCTGACAAAGCGGCCTGAGCAGCATTTTCATCACGGGCATTCCGCCATTCATCCAAACGCGCGATTTGCTGGGCTTCAACAGCGGGATCGACAACCATAATGCCGCCGCCAGATTCCGTCAGAGGGGAGGGTTCGCCTTGGGTGAACTTGTTAACGCCCACCACGATAGTTTCACCTTTTTCGATTGCGTTAACACGATCGGCGTTGGATTCGACCAAGCGGCCCTTCATATATTCAATGGCTGCAATTGCGCCGCCCATTGAATCCAGATTGGCCAATTCGGCGCGAGCGCCATTTTTAAGCTCTTCGACTTTTGCATCCACAACAGGATTTCCGTCAAAGAGATCGCCATATTCTAAAAGGTCGGTTTCATAGGCCATGATTTGCTGCATCCGCATGGACCATTGCTGGTCCCATGGGCGGGGTAGGCCAAGTGCTTCGTTCCAAGCGGGTAACTGAACAGCGCGAGCACGGGCGTTTTTAGAAAGCGTGACAGCCAGCATTTCAATGAGAATGCGGTAGACATTGTTTTCGGGCTGCTGTTCGGTCAACCCAAGCGAGTTCACTTGAACGCCATAGCGGAAGCGGCGGAATTTTGGATTTTCGACGCCGTAGCGTTGCAATAGGATTTCATCCCAAAGATCCACAAAAGCGCGCATTTTGCACATTTCGGTGACGAACCGGATACCGGCATTCACGAAAAAGCTGATGCGGCCGCAAAGAGCCGGAAAATCTTCTTCGGCAACGCGAGGACGCAAAGCATCAAGAACAGCAATGCCAGTTGCCAGAGCAAAAGACAGCTCTTGTTCCGGTGTCGCACCAGCCTCCTGCAAATGGTAGGAACAGACGTTCATCGGGTTCCATTTGGGAACGTTCGAATAGCAATATTCGGCCACATCCGCGATCATCTTTAGACTGGGTGCCGGAGGGCATACATAAGTCCCGCGCGACAGATATTCCTTGATCAGATCGTTTTGCACCGTGCCCTGCAGTTTGGTGACATCCGCGCCTTGTTCTTCAGCCACTGCGATATAAAGCGACAACAGCCAAGGCGCGGTGGCGTTGATCGTCATCGAGGTGTTCATTTGCTCAAGCGGGATCTCATCAAACAGTGCCCTCATATCGCCCAGATGGCTGACGGGTACACCGACTTTGCCCACTTCACCGCGAGACAGGACGTGGTCGCTGTCATATCCTGTTTGGGTTGGCAGATCGAATGCCACTGAAAGGCCGGTCTGACCCTTTGCCAGATTTGCACGATAAAGCGCATTTGACGCGCTGGCGGTGGAATGGCCTGCATAGGTGCGGATCAGCCAGGGGCGGTCTTTTGTCGGCGCGGTCATGAGGGCCCTCGAATCTGCTTTGGTAATCTTATTTCGTAATTCGGGGGTATATTGGGAATAATAATACTCTGTCAACTCGCTGCATCGCGGCGAGAGGTAAAATTATTGCTGCAGTTGCAAATGGGCTGAAACCCGTCAGATTGCACAACCAACCCCGCTTTTTTTGCTGTCGCCACTTAGTCGGCGAAGGCAGGGCCAACTTTGGCGCGCATCACGGGGCGCAACCGGTGAAGGGGCCGCCGCCAAGCAACACGTGATGGTCTGACAGTCGCACCTTAGCTTATCAGGTGTGATGTGGCGTAGATGCGCCAAGGTCAGACGTGTCACCCTACGCGATTGCGGCGGGCGCGTTTTCCTGCCACCGTCGCCGGTAATGTTTGCAACTGTCGAAATTCCCTATTGGCTTCTTGTGCTTGTCTTGCTTTTCGCAGGAATTGCAGCTTTGGACCGTGTCTTAATGCCTTCGGCGCGGTGGTATTTAAGGCGGCGGCTCGAACGCGCTGTTGAGCGTCTAAATCAACGGCTTTCCTTTCCTATTCAACCCTTCAAGCTTGCACGCCGAAATGACACCATCCTGCGGTTGCGGTTTGACCCCGAGGTTGCAAAAGCCGTTTTGGATTATGCGCGTGAGAACAATATTCGAGAAGATGTCGCCGCCCAAAAGGCAGAGCGCTATGCGCGCGAGATCGTGCCCAGCTTTTCGGCTTTCACTTATTTTGCCTTTGCCATTCGCGCGGCTCGGCTTTTGTCGCGTTCGCTTTATCGCGTGCGGGTGGGGACCACGAATGCAGATGCGATTGAGGCGATATCTAAAGACTCGACGGTGATTTTCGTTATGAACCACCGCTCGAACATGGATTACGTCCTCGTGACATGGTTGGCGGCTGACCGATCGGCACTTGCCTACGCTGTTGGAGAATGGGCGCGGGTTTGGCCGCTGCAGCCATTGATCCGGATGTTGGGCGGGTATTTTATTCGCCGCCGGTACAATAATGCGCTCTACCGAAAGGTCTTGGCGCGCTATGTGCAGATGGCGACAGAAGCTGGCGTCACTCAGGCGGTTTTTCCTGAGGGTGGGCTTAGCCGAACGGGCGCGATGCGAGACCCGAAGGTGGGACTGCTGTCTTATATCGTCGAAGGATTTAACCGCGAAACCTCGCGCGATGTGGTCTTTGTCCCCGTTGCGTTGAATTATGATCGGGTGATGGAAGACCGAAACCTGATCCGCGCGCAAAATGAAGGCACGCGGCCATTTCGGTTCTCGATCAAACCAATCTTTCGCTACCTTCGCCGTATCCTATGGCAGAGGGTCACCAGACGGCACGGCGAATACGGGCTTGCAGCGGTAAGCTATGGTGAGCCCCTGAGCCTGAGCGCTTTTATCGATCAGCACGGAAACACCCCTGAGGCGTTAGGGCAGGATCTTATGGGCCGTATTGGAACGGTGATGCCCGTCGTTCCATTTCCAATGATTGCCCATGCTTGGCTGTCCGGGGCGGCAACCCGAGCGGAACTCATAGCAGGGCTTGGCGCAAGAATTGCCATTGCTCGCGAAAAAGGCGCGCCGGTATTCTTGCCTGACGGGCTGACCCAACATGCGCTTGTGGACAACACTTTAGCCAGTCTGAAGGAACGCAAAATGCTGCGAATGCAAAGGGGTTCGCTCGATTTGTCCGAAGAAGGAAAACATCTGTTGGCGTTCTATGCAGCCTCTGTAGAGCCAATTTTCGGTGATATTCCCAATAACCTGCCAGAACTTCAAGTTTCCGAATAGGCGTCACGACATAATATTTCGTTTTGGACCGGATTTTGGGTTGCATAGTTGCGCATGCCATTTTAGAGATGCTGCATGAGCACGGATTGATTCCGCAATGCAGCACAAAAGTTCAGGAGGAGCTGATGGCCCTAGATAGCAACACCGTCAGCGCAAGCTACGACGCGCCAGAGAAAGACCTCTATGAGATGGGCGAAATGCCTCCCATGGGGTATGTGCCCAAACAAATGTACGCCTGGGCAATTCGAAAAGAACGCCATGGTGAGCCTGACACGGCCATGCAGGTCGAGGTCTTGGATGTTCCCAAGCTGGACAGCCACGAAGTGCTGGTTCTCGTGATGGCTGCGGGCGTCAACTATAACGGCGTTTGGGCGTCGCTTGGCACGCCAATTTCGCCCTTCGACGGCCATAAGCAGCCTTACCATATTGCCGGTTCTGATGCGTCCGGCATCGTTTGGGCGGTTGGTGACAAGGTGAAGCGATGGAAAGTTGGCGACGAGGTTGTGATCCATTGCAATCAGGATGATGGCGATGATGAGCACTGTAATGGCGGCGATCCGATGTATTCGCCAAGCCAGCGGATCTGGGGTTATGAAACCCCTGATGGGTCTTTTGCTCAGTTCACAAATGTTCAGGCCCAGCAGCTGATGCCGCGGCCCAAGCACCTGACCTGGGAAGAAGCGGCTTGCTATACGCTTACGCTGGCGACGGCGTACCGGATGCTTTTCGGGCATGAACCGCATGACCTAAAGCCGGGTCAAAACGTTCTGGTTTGGGGCGCTTCTGGGGGTCTTGGCTCTTACGCCATCCAGTTGATCAATACAGCAGGCGCCAACGCCATCGGAGTGATATCGGATGAAAGCAAGCGTGATTTCGTCATGGGTTTGGGCGCGAAAGGCGTTCTGAACCGAAAGGATTTCAACTGCTGGGGTCAGTTGCCCACGGTGAACACGCCAGAATATGACCAGTGGTTCAAAGAAGCCCGCAAATTCGGCAAAGCGATTTGGGATATCACGGGCAAGGGCGTCAACGTTGATATGGTGTTTGAACACCCCGGCGAGATGACGTTCCCAGTGTCGACCTTTGTTGTCAAAAAGGGCGGGATGGTTGTGATCTGTGCCGGCACGACCGGCTACAATCTGACGCTGGATGTTCGCTATATGTGGATGCACCAAAAGCGCCTTCAGGGCTCGCATTTCGCGCATTTGAAGCAGGCGATGGCTGCGAACCAGCTTATGGTCGAGCGGCGCCTCGATCCGTGCATGTCGGAAGTCTTTTCATGGGACGAACTTCCGGATGCCCATATGAAAATGCGCCGGAACGAACATTTGCCGGGCAATATGTCTGTGCTGGTTCAGGCCCCTCGCACGGGTCTGGTCACCTTGGAAGATGTTTTGGACGCTGGCCCAACGATGAAATGATCGGGTTCGCCGCGCATTGCGCGGCGAACCGGCCCGGGGCTACGCCCCGGGCAGCTTTTCCCTATATGGAAAAGACCACCGCAAATGGTTAGCGCGTGGGGACCGGGACCTCGCCGCGATAATCGTAAAACCCTCGGTCGGTTTTGCGGCCAAGCCATCCAGCTTCAACATATTTTGTCAAAAGCGGACAGGGGCGGTATTTGGTATCCGCCAGACCGTCATGCAGCACGTTCATAATCGCCAGACAGGTGTCTAGCCCAATGAAATCTGCCAATTCCAGAGGCCCCATCGGGTGATTGGCGCCCAGTTTCATAGACTCGTCGATGGATTTGACCGACCCGACGCCTTCATAAAGCGTATAGACCGCCTCGTTGATCATCGGCATCAAGATCCGGTTCACGATGAAGGCCGGAAAATCTTCTGCGCTTGCGGCGGTTTTTCCTAGGCGTTCGACAACTTCCAAACATGCTTTGAACGTGGGCTCATCCGTTGCGATGCCGCGAATGAGCTCGACCAGTTGCATCACTGGTACCGGGTTCATGAAGTGGAACCCCATGAATTTCTCAGGCCGGTCGGTACGGCTGGCCAGCCGGGTGATTGAGATCGAAGACGTGTTCGAGGTCAAAATCGTTTCGGGTTTAAGATGTGGTAGAAGATCTTCAAAGATCGCCTGTTTGATCGTCTCACGTTCAGTCGCGGCTTCGATGATCAGATCACATTGCCCAAGTTCAGCCAGTTTGAGTGTTGTTGAAATCCGGCCGAGCGCAGCGTTTTTCTCATCTTCAGAGATTTTTTCGCGGCTTACCTGACGGGTCAGGTTCTTATCAATAAGTCCCACCGCTTTGGTGAGACTGTCTTGAGAAACGTCATTCATCACCACATCATAGCCCGCCAATGCAGATACATGGGCAATACCATTGCCCATTTGTCCGGCCCCAACGATGCCAATTGATTGAATGCCCATCACGTGTCTCCGTCCGGTTCTCGTTGCGCTGCAGCATAGGCGCGCTGTCCCGGGGGGCACAAGTGCAATCGCAGCGGCACATTGATGGAAAACTCTCCTCAAACTGTTCCTTTAGGGGTTTGGAAAGGGACGATGCGCATTCTGAGCATGGGTGAGTCGAAATATGGTGGGTAGCCAGATATGAGCATTGTGCAAACAGGCCATAAGGGCCTTGATTATTATCCGTGCCAGTATCCCGGATCTCGGATGACATTCCGCGGGCCGCGAATAGAGTTAAAGAAACCCTTCATTCTCTGCCTTGGCGGGTCTGAGACGTTTGGGAAATTTGCCACAGATCCCTATCCTGCGCGACTGGGCGATCGAATAGGGCGGTCTGTGATCAACATGGGGGCGATGAATGCTGGGGTTGATCTTCTTCTCAATGATCGGGCCATCAGGCGGGCAATTGAGAAAGCGGATCAGGTGGTTCTGCAAGTTCCCGGAGCATCGAATATGTCGAACCGCTTTTTTACCGTGCATCCAAGGCGGAATGATCGGTTTCTAAAAGCTTCGAGAATGATGCAGTCGATCTTTCGCGATGTGGACTTCACGGAATTTCACTTCACACGCCATATGCTAAGCGCATTGTGCGGCAAATCAGAGGATCGGTTTTCGCTTATTTTGGAGGAGCTTAGATCGGCGTGGGTATCGCGTATGGCCACGTTGTTGAATGGCATAGACGCGCCAGTTCAATTGCTTTGGATGTCTCATCGCACACCGGATGAGAACGAAGATTGTGCGGCAGGAATGGGATATGATCCTCTGTTTGTCACCCGTGAGATGCTTGACGAAATAAAACCTCTCGCGGTGTCGCTGATCGAACATATCTGGCCAAACGAAGGGGTGCCGCCGGAGGATCGTGGGTTGCTCTTTGGGCGAAATGAAGAAGCTGCGGCGCGTGTCATGCCCGGTGCGTCAGACTATGAAGCCGTCAGTCAAGCGCTGGCGCGGGTCCTGAACTAAAAAGGCCCGCCAAATTTGGCGGGCCTTCTAAAAGAATTGGCTTGGCAGTTTAGCCCAGCTTTTCGGTCAAAGCAGGAACAGCTTCGAAGAGGTCAGCAACCAGACCAAAATCGGCAACCTGGAAGATTGGAGCTTCTTCATCTTTGTTGATTGCAACAATGATTTTGGAGTCCTTCATCCCGGCAAGGTGCTGAATCGCACCCGAGATACCGACAGCAACGTAGAGGTCCGGCGCCACAACTTTACCCGTTTGGCCAACCTGCCAGTCGTTCGGTGCATAACCTGAATCGACCGCAGCGCGTGATGCACCAACGGCAGCACCAAGCGCGTCAGCCAGCTTTTCGATCAGAGCGAAATCTTCTTCCGAACCAACACCGCGACCACCAGAGACAACAACGCCGGCTGATGTCAGTTCTGGGCGGTCACTTTCTGCAACTTTGTCTTCAACCCATTCAGACAATGCAGGGTTTTCAGCGGCCGAAATGGTTTCAACCGGTGCGGCTGCCTGTTCGCCAGCGGCGTCGAAGGTTGATGTGCGAACCGAAATAACCTTTTTGGAGTCAGAAGATTTTACGGTCTGGATCGCGTTACCAGCATAGATCGGACGCTCGAATGTGTCCGCATCAACAACAGCAGAGATATCCGAGATCACCATAACATCAAGCAAAGCCGCAACGCGGGGCAGGACGTTTTTGGCGTCGGTGGTCGCCGGGGCAACGATGTGGCTGTAATCGCCCGCGAGCGACACAATCAGCGCGGCTGTTGGTTCCGCAAGGCGGTGACCAAGAGAGGCATCTTCGGCAACCAGAACCTTCGAAACGCCTTCGATGGTTGCGGCAGCTTCACCAGCAGCAGCAGCAGATGCGCCTGCGGCCAAAACAGTGACGTCGCCAAGTTTTGCGGCCGCGGCAACAGTTTTTGCGGTGGCATCCAACGACAGTTCGCCAGAATTCACTTCAGCAAGAAGAAGAACAGACATTACACAGCCCCCGCTTCTTTGAGTTTCTCGACCAGCTCATCAACTGAGCCAACGATGATCCCGGCTTGACGGGCTTCCGGCTCGGCGGTTGTCAGAACCTCAAGGCGCGGTGTGATGTCGACGCCATAATCGGCGGGCGTCTTTTCATCCATCGGCTTTTTCTTGGCCTTCATGATGTTCGGCAGCGACGCATAACGAGGCTCATTCAGGCGCAGATCAACGGTTACGATGGCAGGCATCTTGACGTTGATCGTTTGCAGGCCGCCGTCAACTTCGCGAGTCACCTTTGCAGTGTCGCCGTCGATATCCAGTTCAGATGCAAACGTACCTTGGCTCCAGCCAAGCAGAGCAGACAACATTTGACCAGTGGCGTTCATATCGTTGTCGATGGCTTGTTTGCCGCAAAGAACCAGACCAGGGGCCTCTTCTTCAACAACTTTTGCCAGCAATTTTGCAACGGCCAACGGCTCGATATCGGTGTTCACGTCGTCAGCTGCATTGATCAGGATGGCCCGATCTGCGCCCATCGCCAGGGCAGTGCGCAAAGTTTCCTGCGCTTGCTTTACACCGATGGAAACTGCAACGACCTCATCGGCCTTACCAGCTTCTTTCAGGCGAATAGCTTCTTCTACCGCGATCTCGTCGAACGGGTTCATCGACATTTTCACATTGGCAAGATCAACACCGGAACCATCCGCTTTAACACGAACCTTCACGTTGTAGTCGATCACGCGTTTGACAGGCACCAAGACCTTCATCGCAACGTATCTCCTTGGGTTGGTTCCGCCGCGCTGCTGCATTGGAACATCTTTGATAAGGGGGTTGTTAGCGTTTTGGGCCCTTTTGTAACAGGTTAAAATCGACAGGAATTGCGCCCGCGACGTCAGGTTCTTTCATCAATGTTCCGCATTCGGTCAAAATGACGCCTTTCGTCGACATTTTTGCGGATTTGGGTCAAGCTAACAGAGACTCAGATAAGGGGAGGTTCGCATGCAAAAAGTAACCGGTATCGGTGGTGTGTTCTTCCGTTCAAAAAATCCGGGCGCATTGGCAAAGTGGTACCTTGATCATCTCGGGATCAATTTGGTGCCACAAGATGCCGAGGGTCAGCCTTGGGTGACTGAGGCAGGCGTTACGGTTTTCGCGCCCTTTTCAGCCGACACAGATTATTTCCCTGGGGAAAAGGCATTCATGATTAACTTCCGGGTTGCCGACCTGGACGCCATGATTGCGCAACTGTCCGAGATGGGGGTTGAAACCTTCAATCGTCAGGACATGGACGGAATTGGACGGTTCGTGCATTTGCAAGATGCAGAAGGAAATCCGGTCGAGCTTTGGGAACCTGCAGGATAAAGTGAAGAGAATATGACCGAAAAAGTCGATATTGAAACCGCTCCAGAGCGTAAGATCATTGGGACATCCCGGCGTTACACAATGGAAAACCGCCATGAAATTCCGGGCCAATGGGATGCGTTTTTTCGGTCGGGGATCCAAGTTGAAAACATGGTTCCAGGGTCCATGTTTGGCTTGTCTTTTGACGTGTCAGAAAGTGGTTTCACCTACGGCGTCGGCGTTGCTGTAGACGCGGTCCCAAGCGAACTTCCCGAGGGCACATGCGAGATGGTTTTGTCTGAAGGATCATATGCCGTTTTGCGAAATTTTGGCCCTATCAGCGAATTGCCACAGCATTTTGACTGGCTGTTTTTAACCTGGTTGCCGGCGTCGGGGTTCCAGCAACGGGTAGGAGCGGTTTTTGAGCGATACCCGGACAATCCCGATAGCACGCCCGAGGAGATGGAATATGAGATCTGGGTGCCGGTGGCCAAAGCCTAGCGGTTCGCACCGGGCACCCAAAGAACGTCTGTCGCGCCGTTATCGTTGCAAACGCGCGCTGCGACAAAGAACCAATCCGACAATCGGTTCAAAAACTTGACAGCGGCCGGGTTCACGTCTTCGGCTCCGGAAAGCTCGACCACCAAACGCTCTGCGCGCCGCGCGACCGTACGGCACAGATGCAGATGCGCGGCGGCAGGCGATCCGCCGGGCAAGATGAAGCTGCGCAATGGGGTCAGCGCTTTATTCATCTCGTCTATTTCAGCTTCCAGCCGGTCAACTTGCGTCGGTGCAAGACGCAATGGCGGGTACTCTGCCTCGGCATCCTTCTCCATTTCGGGGCGGCAAAGGTCTGCTCCAATATCAAAAAGGTCATTTTGGATGGCCGCAAGTTGCGAGTCCATTGTGCCCGCCGTGTGTAACCGGGCTAGGCCAAGTGTCGCGTTCAGCTCATCCACAGTGCCATATGCTGTCACGCGGGCCGAATATTTTGCAACGCGATCCCCATTTCCAAGTGCAGTTTCGCCAGCATCGCCTGTACGGGTGTAGATTTTATTTAGAACGACCAAGGATCAGCCCCCATTTCCGCGGAGAAGCACAAACGCCGTGATCAGGATCACAGCAACAAATTGCGCCGCAAGCCGCCAACGCATGATTTTGTTGGCATTACGACGGTTGAATTCGCCACCTTTGGTAAAGGTTCCGATCCCAAAAAGCAGGATAATGGCGACCGCGACGGTAACGACGAGCGCGAGGATAAAAAGCGTGCCTTCCATGAAAGCTCCTTGGGGTCGGGGAGGGGCGGCTTAGCCCCTCAGAATAATCCAGTCCAACGCACGCGTTGGCAAAATGCGCCGAAGCATTCCCATGATATAGGTCGGTGCCGTCACATAGTAACGGGGTTTGGGACGTTTTGCCTCGATCGCATGGATTAACTTAGAAGCAACAGCCTCGGGGCCAAGTTCAAAGGCATCTTTTTTATCTTTTTCGTCATATAGCCGTTTGATCAGGCCTTTTTCATAGACGGGCTTTAGAGCCGAATTTTCCCAATCAATCCATTTTTCAAAATGGCCACGCGAGTTTTCTCGGATTTTCGACGTGATGGGACCGGGTTCAATCAACGAGACATGGATATCCGTCGGCGCAAGTTCCTGCCGCAAGGTATCGGTGTACCCCTCGATGGCAAATTTCGTCGCCACATAGGCCGCTCGCCATTTATAAGTGACAATACCAAGGACCGAGCTGTTTTGGACAATCCGCCCATGCCCCTGTTTGCGCATCACTGCGATGGCTTGCCGCGTCAGCTCGTGCCAACCAAAGAAATTTGCCTCGAAAATCGAGCGGAGAGCATCCGTCGGCAAATCCTCAACCGCGCCGGGAATACCAATTGCGCCATTGTTAAAAAGGGCGTCCAGCGTTCCGCCAGTTTGAGATAGCGCCCAGTTTAGCCCCGACGCGATGCTGTCTTTATCAGTGTAATCCAGCAGCCCGCAGGTCAGACCTTCCGCCGTTAAGCGGTCAACGTCTTTTTGTTGCCGACAAGTTGCGAGAACCTGCCATCCGCGATCATGCAGCGCGTGGGCGCAATGATATCCGATGCCAGATGAACAGCCCGTGATAAGAATAGATTTTGCCATGTGCTGCCTTCAAAAACTGCGCAGGGCAGGGATAGGGCAGTCGTGAATGTCAGGCAAGTAAAGTTAAGGGTTGCGCAAAGTGAGATAGGATGAGGCCGTGTAGCCCTCTTGCCCTGTCTCAAGCATCCGGATTTGCGTCCAGCCGTTGATGTTGTCGCTTAACCGTTCCGCTTCCATTCCATATAGCATGGCCGCGACAACCGGGTACGAGGTCGAGGGGCCAGAACGGACATTCACCCATTGCCCTGTCGAATAGACAACAGGCAGAACTGGCGCAGTGCCGTTCTGAACGGCGAGCGAGCGCGCAGTTGCAGCGACGGCTTGGCGGGCCCGTTCATTGGCAATCTCAAGGCGGCGTGCTTCGGCATGCCAATCGCGGCTTTCGACACGGACCAACTCGTCATTGATAAGAGCGGGGGGGATTTGTGCTGCAATTTCAATCACTTCGCCATCGGCTGTCGTGATCGTTAAGAGGTCAGAATTTTCGGCAGGCGCTGGGATGGACGCAAGCGCGTCCTCCCATAGCCGCGACAGGTCTAACCCGCCGTTTTCGTTCTGAAGCGGGGCTGGCGGCATAGGCGGCGGCATCGACCCATAGACCAAAGCCGCGCGCGTATCGGTTGCAATCTCCGCGCGTGGATCGTCCTTCGGTGACAGCACCATGGCGCCGCCTCCAACAAGGATTGCCAAAAGACATAGTAATCGTAACACGTCGGAACGCCCCCAGTCGGTCGATGGATTTGGTTAACGAGAATTAACTTACAACGATTCGACTGAAATTTGAAATTTATCCTTTGTTTTCTGCCTGTTAGTGCACAATGAACTGGTTTTCATTGGATTGTTAACCTACCGAGGTCAAACTCGCTCCTTGCGGGTCTTTACGAATTCCGGTCTCGACCCGCTGGCTTTCGCTTTACCGCCCCCAAAGATTTCGCGTATCACTTGAACAAAATGGACGAGCAGAAAATGTCTGACGAAACCCGCGAGATCAAAACCCCCCTGCGCCGGGCCATTGGCGACCGGTATTTGCAATATGCGTTGTCGACCATCATGCACCGGGCCTTGCCCGACGCGCGTGACGGGTTGAAACCTGTGCATCGGCGCATTCTTTACGCGATGCGCGAATTGCGGCTGGCCTCTAATGGCGGTTTCCGGAAGTCAGCGAAAATCTCGGGCGATGTGATGGGCAACTATCACCCGCATGGGGATGCCGCGATTTACGACGCGATGGCACGTTTGGCGCAAGATTTCACCATCCGCTATCCGCTGGTCGACGGCCAGGGGAACTTTGGCAATATCGACGGCGATAACCCGGCGGCGGCGCGATATACCGAGGCGCGGATGACCGCGATTGCCGAGAGCCTGCTGGTCGGCCTTAGCGAAAACGCCGTTGATTTTCGCGACAATTACGACGGAACTCTGCAGGAACCCGAGGTTCTGCCCGCCGCGTTGCCGAACCTTTTGGCCAATGGCTCCTCTGGGATTGCGGTTGGCATGGCGACCAATATTCCGCCCCATAATCTGGATGAGTTGATCTCGGCCTGTTTGCATCTGATCAAAGCACCAAACGCCTATGATGAGACCTTGCTGGAACATATCCCCGGCCCCGATTTCCCAACAGGCGGTGTGATAGTTGAGCCCAAGGAAAACATCCTCCAAGCCTATAAAACCGGGCGCGGTGCATTCCGCTTGCGCGCGCGTTATGAGATTGAGGATTTGGGTCGTGGCCAGTGGCAGGTTATCGTCACAGAAATCCCCTATCAGGTTCCAAAATCGCGGCTGATTGAGAAACTGGCCGAGCTTATTCAGCTCAAAAAAATCCCGATTCTTGGGGATGTGCGCGACGAAAGCGCTGATGATATTCGGATCGTTCTGGAGCCTCGGTCGAAAAATGTCGATCCAGACATCCTGATGGGCATGCTGTTCAAAAGCTCTGACCTTGAGATCCGGTTTAGCCTCAATATGAACGTCCTGATCGACGGGCGCACACCGAAAGTGTGCAGCCTGAAAGAGGTCTTGCGCGCCTTTTTGGATCACCGCCGCGATGTGTTACAGCGCCGCTCACGCCATCGGATGGAAAAGATTGATCACAGGTTGGAGGTGTTGGAAGGCTTCATTATCACCTTCCTCAATCTGGACCGCGTCATCGACATTATCCGCTATGATGACGATCCTAAAGCCGCTTTGATGCGCGAAAGCTGGGGCAAGACCCATGTGCGCGCAACGGATGAAAAAGACTATGTGACGCCTGCGCCGGGCACCGGTGAGCTGACCGAAGTTCAAGCCGAAGCCATCCTGAATATGCGCCTGCGCAGTTTGCGCCGCCTTGAGGAAATGGAGCTCTTGAAAGAGCAGGCGGCCTTGATGGAAGAGCGCGCGGGCCTTGATGATCTTTTGGCCAGCGAAGACCTGCAATGGTCGCGCATCGCCAGCGAATTGCGCGACGTGCGCAAACAATTTGGTAAGGGCACTGAATTTGGCAAACGTCGTACCGAGTTTGCCGATGCTGCCGAGATCGAAGACGTCCCATTAGAGGCAATGATCGAACGTGAACCGCTGACAGTTGTCTGTTCCAAGATGGGTTGGATACGGGCAATGAAGGGGCATATCGATTTGGCCCAAGAGCTGAAATTCAAAGATGGCGACGAGGCGCGCTTTACCTTCCACGCTGAAACGACCGACAAGCTGCTTCTTTTGGGCAATAATGGCAGGTTTTATACCATTGCTGCCACAAATTTGCCCGGAGGCCGCGGTATGGGTGAACCTGTCCGCCTGATGGTGGACGTGCCCAATGAGGTCGAAATCGTGGATTTGTTTGTACATCAACCCGGCGCAAAATTGATCGTAGCTTCTTCGGCTGGCGATGGTTTTGTTGTGCCCGAGGCCGATGTGCTTGCGCAAACCCGCACAGGCAAGCAGGTATTGAACGTCAAGGACCCGGCCAAAGCGCTGGTCTGTAAACGTATCGCATCAGGCGACGATCACGTCGCATGTGTTGGCGAGAATCGTAAGGTTCTGGTTTTCCCCTTGGATGAACTGCCCGAAATGGGTCGCGGCAAGGGTGTACGCCTGCAAAAGTACAAAGATGGGGGCCTTTCTGACGCCCGCAGCTTTGCTCTGTCCGAAGGTCTGAGCTGGCTTGATCCAGCTGGCCGCACCCGGACAGAGACCGATTTGACCGAATGGATGGGCAAAAGAGCCGCCACGGGCCGTATGGCGCCACGTGGTTTTCCTCGGGACAATCGGTTTACGTGATGGGTTAAATGAGCGCACTAAAAACAGACTTTGCAGGCGAAAAAGGTGATCTCTTTGCATTAGCCCTTAAAACGGGTTTTTTGACGATTTTGACCTTTGGACTTTATCGATTTTGGGCAAAAACCCGGCTAAGGCGCTGGTATTGGTCCGCGATCCGGCCCGGTGGATTGGGCTTGGAATATCTGGGATCGGCTCATGAGAAAATCATGGGGTTCTTCGTGGCCATCATTGTATTGGCGCTATACCTCTCCGTCTTCAACCTTGTTGGGTTGGAGTTGGTTCTGGCGGCGGCCAATGACACGATTGGCCTTCAGTCATTTGGGCTGGCTGCGCTGATTCTTGTCGGATTTCCATTGTTTTTCATGGCCCGCTATCGCAGCCGACGGTACCTTTTGTCTCGCACCACTTGGCTCGGTGTTCGTTTGGGCATGGATGCAGGCGCATGGGGCTATGCATGGCGCGCTTGCCTGTATTGGGCGCTGACGATCCTTTCGCTTGGCCTCTTTTGGCCGCTCAAGACGTTCCAGCTCGAAAAATATGTCACCAACCATAGTTGGTACGGTACCGCACAATTCAAACAGCACGGAAACCCGCTTATGCTCTATGGCTTGGCGGTCCCGTTTTTGGCCTGCATTGGCGGCTATGTCTATCTAGCCTACGTTGCGATCCAGTTGCCGACGACAGAAGAAGCGACGCTGCAGGATTTGGAACTGATGGGTTGGCTCTCGCTCGGCGCTTTCTGCCTTTTCCCAGTTACGCTTCTGGCCGGGGCCTATTTCCGCGTCGCGTCCATCCGAGCAATGGCCGGTCTCAAAGAACTTGGCGACGGTATGGAATTTGATCTGAACCCGCGCACCCGTAAATTGTTGAAAATCCGCATTTTCGGCAGCTTGATCACGGCAATTTCGCTTAGCTTTGTGTCGTCAGTCGTGATCGGGTTGATCGCTGGTGTCATGATGCTGCTCGGCTACGAGCTTGATATCAATTTCCTATTTAACACTCCGCCCCATATCGCAATGCTCGCCGGGACGATAACAGGGCTTTTGACCTATGTGCTTTGGGGTGTCTTCTGGCACGCTTTCGTGACCTTTCCCAGCACACGCCACATTGCAGAAACCCTTGTGATTGACGAGCCGATGTTGCTGCAACGCATTCGCCAACGCCAGGATCAAAGCAGTGGCCGGATGGGCATTTTGTCAGAAGCGTTGGATGTGGGAGGAGCATTCTAATGCAGGAATCTATTCGTAACCCCGAATTTGCCGCGAAACTTGCTTTGGCGTTTGGTGAATTGCTGGACGGTATTCGCCCGGCCTTGCAACGCGTGTCGATGCGTATGGTCGGCGAAGGGCGCCAAGCGGCGCTTGAACTCCGCAATACGCAGACTCACGAGGTTCAACATTGGCCTTTACGGAAAATGCGTTTGGTGCCTGATCAGGCGCGCAATGATGCGCTTGTGATTGCGCCTGGAGATGGCGAAGCCGCGCGCCTTGTTGTGCGCGACCGCGATGCAGCGCTTGCGATTGTGCAGGCAGTGCCGAAAATGCCGAATCTCGGGCGCAATGCGCGGGCATGGCCAGCAATTATTGGGCTTGGTATGGCTGCGGCCGCCTGCCTTGCCGGTATCTTGTTTGTGTTGATCCCGCATATGGCAAATCGCGGCGCGGCCCATATCCCGGTTGAGGCCGAGATAGAGTTTGGGCAATCCGCCTACACCCAGTTTACCAGCGCCATGGGCGCGCGCGAATGTGTCGATCCTATAGGTGAGGCCGCCGTCGTCCGGATGACTGCACGAGTCACGCAGGGCGTGGATCTCTATGTTCCTTTGGATGTTCATGTTGTTGATCATCCGATGATCAACGCTTTTGCCTTGCCCGGGGGGCAGGTTGTTCTGCATTCCGCATTGATTGAAGCGGCGCACTCTCCCGAAGAGGTTGCGGCGGTCCTTGCTCATGAAATCGGTCATGTCTATCACCGTCATTCCACCAGCGCAGCGATGCGCGATATGGCAACCTTTGGTGTCGTCGGATTGGTGTTTGGGGACTATCTGGGAACAAGTATAATGGGCGCTGTGGCCAATATGGCAATCTCAAGCTCGCATAGTCGCGACGCTGAATTGGCAGCCGATGAATTTGCGCACCACCAATTGGAAGAGGCCGGTCTGCCGCCCTCGGCGCTGGGTGATATGTTCCACCGCATGCAGGAAAACGGTTTAGGCCAAGATTTGGGGTTCATGCAGCACCTGTCCACGCACCCTGAAATGGCCGACCGGATTGCCCATGCCGAGGCTGCCTCGACAGGGGCCGTGTTTGGTGGGCCAGTTTTGACCGAAGCCGAATGGCAAGCTATGCGCAATATGTGCAATTAAGACACGGATTTTCGCCGATTTTTAAGTTGGGCGCGGCCACCGATTGCGGGGCCGCGCCCGCTGCGTTATCCCGGTTGGGCTGCCAAAAGGAGACATCGATGCGCGCCATTGCTCGCTTTGCCGCCCTGGGGCTTGTGCTGATTCTCAGCGCTTGCGCCGCCACGGACCCTCTTGAAGAGGATTTGCCCAATATGGGCGATTTCCGCCTGTCCTATAATATCGTTGTCGCGGATCACATTCAGCAGGTCCCTCCGTCACGCAATGCAACTGCGGAAGAATGGATCGAAGTTCTTACATCAGAAATTGATCGGCGCTTTGGGGCATATGAGGGTGATCGCCTTTACCATATTGCGATCCATGTTGATGCCTATGCATTGGCGCCTCCCGGTGTACCTGTCGTTCTGTCGCCAAAGTCGATTTTGGTGATCTCGGCCAATGTTTGGGATGATGAATTGCAGGCCAAACTGCACGAAGAACCAGAACAAATGTATGTTTTTGAAGGTGCGGCGCCTGAAACATTCCTTTTGGGTTCAGGCATTGTGCGCTCGCGTGAGGAACAGATGCAAATTCTGGCCCGCAACGCCGCGCGCCGGGTTCAGCTTTGGATGTTGGAAAATCCGGACTGGTTCTCGATCGACGAAGAAGCTGCCGCAGCCGATGCTGCCGCGCTTGCTGCAACCGTCGAAGCCTTGGAGCAGCCTCCAGAGCTTCCGCCCGAAGCGGCACAATAATCGAAGCCAAATCTCGAACTCACCCTTGATTTTTCTCGCGCGGCTCGGTACCGAGCGCGCGACGTTTAACCGGGGCCATTGCTGCCCCCCAAGATGAAAAGGCGCCAAAGGCAATGGCAAAGGAAAAGTTTGATCGTAGCAAGCCGCACGTAAACATTGGCACAATCGGCCATGTTGACCACGGTAAGACCACGTTGACCGCAGCGATCACCAAGCAGTTTGGTGACTTCAAAGCGTATGACGAAATCGATGGTGCGCCGGAAGAAAAAGCGCGTGGTATCACGATCTCGACCGCTCACGTTGAGTATGAGACCGAGTCTCGTCACTACGCCCATGTTGACTGCCCCGGCCACGCCGACTACGTCAAAAACATGATCACGGGTGCGGCGCAAATGGACGGCGCGATCCTGGTTGTGAACGCAGCTGATGGCCCCATGCCACAGACCCGTGAGCACATCCTTCTGGGCCGCCAGGTTGGCATCCCATACATGGTTGTCTTCATGAACAAAGTTGACCAGGTCGACGATGAAGAGCTGCTGGAACTGGTTGAAATGGAAATCCGCGAGCTGCTGGAATCCTATGAGTATCCTGGCGACGATATCCCAATCATCGCGGGTTCGGCTCTGGCCGCTCTGGAAGGCCGTGACGACGCAATCGGTTCCGAGAAAATCGCTGAGCTGATGGCGGCTGTTGACGAGTATATCCCAACCCCTGCACGTGCTGTTGACCAGCCGTTCCTGATGCCGATCGAAGACGTGTTCTCGATCTCGGGTCGTGGTACTGTTGTGACCGGCCGTGTTGAGCGTGGCGTGATCAATGTTGGCGACGAGATCGAAATCGTTGGCATCAAAGACACGTCGAAAACCACCTGTACCGGTGTTGAAATGTTCCGCAAGCTGCTCGACTCAGGCGAAGCTGGCGACAACATCGGCGCGCTGCTTCGCGGTGTTGACCGTGAAGGCGTTGAGCGTGGTCAGGTTCTGTGTAAGCCAGGTTCGGTTACCCCGCACACCAAGTTCGAAGCTGAGGCCTATATCCTCACCAAAGAAGAGGGTGGCCGTCACACGCCGTTCTTCGCGAACTACCGTCCACAGTTTTACTTCCGTACGACTGATGTGACCGGCACGGTTGAGCTGCCATCGGGCACCGAAATGGTGATGCCAGGCGACAACCTGAAGTTCAACGTTGAACTGATTGCACCAATCGCGATGGAAAACGGCCTCCGCTTCGCGATCCGCGAAGGCGGCCGCACCGTCGGCGCGGGCGTTGTCTCCAAGATCATCGACTAAATGATCTTGTCCTCAGGCCAAAACACATAAATCAAAATTCAAAGGGCCCCTCGTGGGCCCTTTCTTAATTCAAAACTGTCCGGAATCTGTTCGCTTAAAGCGACCCAGAAGATTCATAAATGGCATGCATTTCCGCGTAAGTCATGTTGTTCCCGGTATTTAGCGAGACCCCGTTTGCGGCTGCCATTGCCTCGAACGCACCGAAGTCGTCGATAGATTCGCCGTCGGCATAAGTCATGTCGAGCGCTTGTTGATAAAGTTGATCATAGGCGGCCTGATAGTCACCACCATGTGATGCCAGAATGCCCGCAACGTACGATTCCGCGCCGGATGCCGATTGGCGTGGCGAGAAAATAGCAAGATCTCCCCAACCGCTATTCACCATTGCACTTGAGTTGGCCCATCCATGGATGCTGCCGATATCCACACTGGCCAGCTGTGTGGATGTATCGTTTGAAAGGTCTTCTGTTCCTTGGATCACCACTGCAGTAGCGGCCAGACCCAGCCCAACGAGAGCGCCGGTCAGGACGACCCAATCGACGGTAATCGCACCGCTCTCAGAATGTATAAAAGTCTTGATCGTCACCGGAGCGGTCTCCTTGGATTTTCATACTATTTGAGTTGAATATCCACGTAAAATGCGGCGCTAAAAGGGCACTAAATCGGTTACACCTTGACAGGACTGTTGCGCCAAAGCGGTCGTAGCAACGACGGATGTGGGATTGGACAACTATTAATAGATCGCTTCAAAGCGATGGAAAACGGCCTCCGCTTCGCGATCCGCGAAGGCGGCCGCACCGTCGGCGCCGGCGTTGTCAGCAAAATCATCGACTGATTTTGCTGACAGTGGCGGCAGGGGCTTTTGCACCGCAAAAGCGCCCGAGAGCCACACCGTCGAAGCTAAAAAAAGGCCCCAGATGGGGCCCTTTGTCATGAAAGGCCGAGCGTTATTGCCGAACGTCAAAACGTTGTGCAGAGAATTTTCCTGCGGGCCTGACCAATCACCAAAACCGCAATCAGGCTATTGCGGTTTTGAACAAGTGTTTGAAAGTGGTCCTATTGGCATTGTTCAACACGATGGAGCTCGGCGCGAAGGGTCGCCGGAAAATCGGACGCCGTGACCACTGAGTGCGCTCTCACTTGGCTTTCCAATTTTGGAATCGCGACGTGTACATACATCGGATTGTTCGGAAACTCCAATATGTCGTCGCCCTGAAATCTGGCAGTCAACAGAACCAAGTGCCTGTCAGGCTGCCACCCGAGAAGGTTTTGAACTATGATCCCAGGCGACACGTGGCACCACATGGCATTCTTTCCCGTGTCAAAACGGGTTTTCTCCAAAAAGTCGCACACTCTGTCCCCGTTCAAAATTTCGGGGTGTTCCATTGAGCGCAGGGAATAGGTCTGCAAACGCTTACTTCCTTGAAATCGGCTTTCGATAAGATAATTGACATTTTGTTGCGCAAAGTAAACCGAACGAGAAATTGGTTAACTGGTACTGCCTCGCGTTAAGAGGTTGAATTAACCTCAGTTTTCCACGAAAATCTTTCGCGGGCCTACTCAAGCCGAGCGGGTCTTTTTGTTTCGCGCAAGCTAAATACCATTCCGACGAGCATTGTTTCGGACGGCCGGATCGGCCCGGCCCCCTTAAAAGCACCGATCTGCGGTGAAAAGACATGAAACCCAAGAACAAAATTTCGTTTGAAATTAAGGAAAAGTATGAGGGCGGCCCAATTGAGCTGGTTCCATATGTCGATGGTTCGAACTTTGCTGACACAGTCGCAGCTTTCGAACAGCTCAGTGGCTTTCGTCCGGCAGGGGCCTATGGGGGACTTATTCCCTCTTATTTTAACTACGGACCACTGGAGAAGTACTTTCTGGGAAGGGCCGATAATTATTGGAAAAAGAAGGGCGGGATCTATATCCTCGGGTGCCAATGCGGAGAAGTCGGTTGTTGGCCGCTTTTTTGCAAAGTCACTGTCGAATCGGAAAGCGTAATTTGGGACCGCTTCAAGCAACCGCACCGTCTCGATCGGGACTATAGTGGATTTGGGCCGTTCGTGTTCGACCTTGTCGACTACAAGCGAGAGGTTGCGAGTTGTGTAGTAGAACTTGGCAATGCTTCAAGTGAAAATTGAAGTTGGGGTAGCCACACTGATGAAAACAAAGAAAAGGCCCCCTCAACCGAGCGGGCCTTTTGCCGTTTTTGAAGCATCAACCAAAACAGGCATCCCGAACCCGGTAAACAGTGGCGCCAGCCGCCCGGGCCAACTATAGCCGACAGGTGTTTTGCGAGGAAAACACCGAAAGTGCATGCTCGTTCCGGCGCGCTGGCGATTTGGTGAGGCACGCGCATCCGTCCGAACGAATACGGATTTTATACGATAAACCGCAACACACGACCGCTGATCACCACCCCACGGCCAGGCGACGGCCCTCTGCCGTTCAAAACATGCGCGGCGGCCTTTCGGCCTCTATTCCGCGTTCGAGCACTGATCGCCAAAGAATGCATTACGTCTCTGCAAAGGAAACCGAAATCGGTGCAAAAGGAAAAGCGACACCGGCATTGGGGATCTCAGCGATGTGCTTTGCGATCGCCGCGTTGAAATAGAGATCGACAGGTGTCGAAAAGGCCAAAGGAAAAGGCGAAGCCTTAATCTCGAGATGGGTCGGCGCCAGCCGGTTTAACCTTAGCGTGAGCGCGCGTTGAGCGGCGCAAAATTCGTCGAAGCTTTGAAATTGTCTATTTGTTTCCAATGGCAATGGGCAATCATTGGTCGTTTCTTCACCGCGCACGACGCGCGTTCCATGTATATGAAGCCTACTCGTGTCAAAAGTTGAAAACACATTTTCCGGCGAATAAATATCTTCAGCCAGCGGCGAATGGGTTCTTAAACTACAAAAAAGATAATCGAAAATACGTTTCCCAAATGAGACCTTTCCTGTTGAAACATCTGAAAACGTGTCCGAAAGATCGCCGAAGATGGGCTCGATATCACGCCGAACAAGCAGTAAGTTGCAACCGTGTTCATGGAACACTGCGAAAGGCTTCACGGCGTTGCGCGCGACAAGTTGGGGGGACGTTCCTAAGAACTCCTGCCATGTTGAGCCAGTCGGCGGATGGTGGACGTAGTTGTCCCAACTTGCCGGGTCAAAATCAGGGATGCTATTGGGCCAGTCGATTGTTGTGCCGGTTCTGCCAAGTACGCTGTCGGTAGTATGACTTTCAAAAAAATCACCCATAAAAAACCTTATCTGTCCGATCTACGGTCAACTAAGTTAGTTCATGCCGCAATGACTGCCGGGTCAACGCCAAACTTTCCCCTTGCCTCATCCCCCCATCCCCTGTACATCGCGCGGGTTCACTGACGTGAGCACTTGAGAAGCGGGATTCGGTCCCGCTTTTTGAGTTCGACGAGGGCCGGGGGAATGAGCCGCCGGTCGTCCTATCAACTCTAGGCCTGAAAGGGCTCTAAATAATGCAAAGCCAAAATATTCGTATTCGGCTGAAGGCGTTTGATTATCGTGTGCTGGATGCGTCCACACAAGAGATCGTTAACACTGCCAAGCGGACCGGCGCGCAAGTACGCGGCCCGATCCCTCTGCCAAACAAGATCGAAAAATTCACCGTTCTGCGTGGTCCCCACGTAGACAAAAAATCGCGCGACCAGTGGGAAATCCGTACTCACAAGCGTCTGCTCGACATTATTGATCCGACTCCCCAGACCGTGGACGCGCTGATGAAGCTCGACCTGGCGGCTGGTGTTGACGTTCAGATCTCGGTCTAAGGGGGCTAATTGATGCGCTCTGGATTGCTCGCAAAAAAGGTCGGCATGACCCGCCTTTTCATGGAAGATGGTAAACAGATCCCTGTAACCGTCCTTCATCTCGATTCCTTGCAGGTTGTTAGCCAGCGTACCGGCGAAAAGGATGGCTATTCGGCCGTTCAGCTGGGTGCAGGCACCCCCAAGGTGAAACGCGTTTCTAAGGCTCTTCGTGGTCACTTCTCTGGCGCGGGTGTTGAACCCAAGCGTAAGCTGGTTGAATTCCGCGTTGCTGAAGAGAACCTGATTGAAGTTGGTGCTGAACTGTCAGCCGAACACTTCCTTGAAGGTCAAAAAGTTGACGTGACTGGCACATCGATCGGTAAAGGTTTTGCCGGTGCTATGAAACGTCACAACTTTGGTGGTCTTCGCGCGACACACGGTGTTTCGATCTCTCACCGGTCGCATGGTTCGACCGGTCAGTGTCAGGACCCGGGCCGCGTTTTCAAAGGCAAGAAGATGGCCGGTCACATGGGTGCTGCCCGTGTAACCACACAGAACCTTGAAGTTGTGAAAACTGACGCTGATCGTGGCTTGATCATGATCAAAGGCGCGGTTCCAGGCTCCAAAGGTGGCTGGGTCACTTTGAAAGATGCCGTGAAGAAGAAACTGCCTGATGGTGTTCCCTTCCCAGCAGCCGTGAAATCGGCCGCAGTCGTGGAAGAAGCCCCCGCCCAGGCTCCGGCTGAAGGAGCGGAAGAATGAAAGCTGATGTAATCAAGCTGGACGGCGGTTCTGCCGGTACGTTGGATCTGGACGAAGCACTTTTCGGTCTTGAGCCTCGCGCCGACATCTTGCACCGCGTCGTTCGCTGGCAGCGCAACAATGCGCAAGCTGGTACGCACAAGGTTAAAACGCGTCGCGAAACCTCGTATTCCACTAAGAAGATCTATCGCCAAAAAGGCACCGGTGGCGCACGCCATGGTGACCGTAACGCGCCGATCTTCCGCAAAGGTGGTGTTTACAAGGGCCCAACCCCACGTAGCCACGGCCACGACCTTCCTAAGAAGGTTCGCGCTCTTGGTCTCAAGCACGCCTTGTCCGCAAAAGCGGCCGCTGGTGAGCTGGTGGTAATCGATGCCGCTGCAGCAGAGGGTAAAACCTCGGCTTTGGCCAAGCAGGTTGCCGAGCTGGGCTGGAAACGCGCTCTGATCATCGATGGTGCTCAGGTCGACGAAAACTTCGCCAAGGCTGCTGCCAACATCGAAGGTCTCGATGTGCTGCCATCCATGGGCGCAAACGTATATGACATCCTGCGCCGTGACACTCTTGTGCTCACGAAAGCTGGTGTCGAAGCTCTGGAGGCTCGCCTGAAATGAGCGCTAAAGCAAAACAGTATGACGTGATCCGCAAGCCGATCATCACCGAAAAAGCGACCATGGCTTCTGAAGCCAATGCGGTTGTTTTTGAAGTGGCGATTGAAAGCAACAAACCACAGATCAAAGAGGCAGTAGAGGCGCTCTTTGGTGTAAAGGTTAAGGCTGTGAACACCACGATCACCAAAGGCAAACAAAAGCGCTTCCGTGGCCAGCTTGGCAAACGGAAAGACGTTAAGAAAGCCTACGTGACGCTGGAAGAAGGCAACACGATCGACGTATCGACCGGTCTCTGATCTGGTTTGAGATGAAATTGAAGAAGCCCCTGCGGAAACGCGGGGGCTTTTTTTGTTTTTCTCATCATAATTTGAACTCCAGCTATACCGGGCGACCCGCGAATATTCACCGCGTTGCGCTTTACGGTCATTCGCTGCACGTGCTCTATCTGGACATGACCCCTTGTCCATTTCTCGGTACAAGGAGCAATTCTGTTAACGACCCAATTCCGGGGGGGCCATTTTGACCGGTGCTGCCTGAGCCGGCCAATGGCGAACCTAATAAGGTTCGTGGGTGTTGACGGTATCAGGGGCTGCTAATTTCGGGTTAAAGATGGGAATGGGCAGCACGAACACGGGGTAATTGGCATGCGCACAAAACGCGACACTTTGCGCGCTGTCGCGGAACAGAATGCTGAGATTATCGAACTGGGCATGTATGAGGCACCAGACGGTCGCCTTGTTGACATCTCAAACGAACTTGAAACCGCTCGCCAGCGAACCTCTTTGATTTCTGCGCCGTTTGACCAAGGACGCGTTTCATCCTCCACCAAGACCCGCGTGTCGTTTGGTGACGAGACAACAGTTTCCGCTCTTCATCGCCTTCACGCGGCTGGCTACAAAAAGATCGCCGTACTCAATTTCGCGTCTGCCACGTCACCCGGCGGCGGCTACCTTCGCGGTGGGTCCGCACAAGAAGAGGCGCTGTGCAGGGCGACGTTGCTCTATGACGTGTTGCGGTTGCAGCCCGAGTTTTATGAGAAAAATAAAGCCCAGGCGGATGCCGTTTATTTGGACGCTCTTATCCTTTCGCGGTCTGTTCCCGTCATTCGGGACAATTGGGGCCAGCTGATATCCGCACCCTTTGTGTGTGATGTTCTTACCTGTCCGGCCCCCAATCGTGCCGCTTTGATTGTCAAAGGCGCGGATAAAGGGGCGCTCGCACGTTGCGACACAGCCCTGGCAAGCCGGATACAATTGATCCTAGACGTGGCCGCAAGCCTTGAGCCTGATGTCACAATTCTGGGGGCTTGGGGCTGCGGTGTGTTTGGCAACGACCCAATCGAAGTCGCGAAATTGTTTCGAGAGGGGCTGCGCGCGCAACCGCAGCTCTCCCATGTCCATTTCGCGATCCCCGACCTTCATTCGGGCGCAGTTGGAGCGGCTTTTGTCGAAACGATCGAAGAAGGGGATTGAACATAGAAAACCATATGCAAAAAACGCCGCGACCTTTTTAGAATGCGCGTAAAGTCATTTGCGAAAAGGTGTCACTTTAAACGGGCCCTTAAAAGGACAACCGGCATGACACAAGAAATTGGCAAAGATGATCCTATCATCCGTCGACTAACTCCCGATGACGGTCGATATTTCAGTTCTATGCTAGACCTCTTCGATGTGGCCTTCGATGACCCGGAAAACTATAGCAGTGCCAGGCCCGGATCTGCCTATCAAAGGACTCTTCTGGCCCGCGATGACTTTGTCGCATTGGTCGCGCTGACGGGCCAAGACGTGACCGGGGCCCTCGTGGCGTATGAACTGCCCAAGTTTGAGCAAGAACGCTCGGAGTTTTATATTTATGATTTGGCGGTCTCCGAGCGATGCCGACGTCGTGGCGTGGCAACTGCATTGATTGAAGCTCTGCGGCAAATCGCAAAAAGAACCGGAGGGGCGGTTTTATTTGTTCAGGCGGACTATGGTGATGACCCCGCTGTCGCCCTCTACACGAAACTTGGCACCCGCGAAGACGTGATGCATTTCGATCTGCATCTCGACTGACAGCAGCCACTCGGTCCATTTTTTGCATCATGTCGTTTGTGTCCCTGAGGGATGCTGGCTGGGCCGACAACAATGGCGATCCTGAACACGAACGCCGCCAGTGGGATTGCCAACCGGTGTTGCGAGCCGGCGCAATTCTCACTTTGCTGGTTTTGTCAGCGGCCATTGGACATTTTTCGCAAAGACCCTACGAAATCTGCTTGGCCCCTGTCCGGCGCGTCGGCGAGGGTGCGGCCTTTTGCTTTTGTAAGCGGCAGTTATTGACGGATATCCCCGAACCACCTAAGAGGGCGAAACGGCAAAGCCTCGGATCCGTCCGGGGCTCTTTGTTTTTTGGGTGGTACCGGCGTCCTTCGGCCTACTCAGCGGGCGCCGAAGTAATGGAATTGACGTAGGCACATGATGGATCTTTCCAACAGCCCTCAGGATGGCTCAAAAGTTCTGGAACCCCGCGAATGGATCAAAATTCTGGCGCAATATCGCGAGCCGAGCCAATGGCGCAGCTGGTTTGAGCTTGCCATTACGGCCGGTCCGTTCCTGTTGCTTTGGGGCCTTGCTTGGTGGTCACTGGATGTTAGCCGTTGGCTGACGCTTGGAATTTCGATGTGCAACGCGGCATTCCTTTTGCGGCTGTTTTGTATCCAGCACGATTGCGGGCATGGGGCGTTCTTCGAAAACCGCACCGTCAGTGATTGGCTGGGCCGCGTTTTGGGTGTTTTGACGCTGACACCTTATGACGTCTGGCGCCGCAGCCATTCAATGCATCACAGCGGATCCGGCAACCTCGATCATCGCGGTATGGGCGACGTCCACACGATGACCGTTGATGAATATTACGCTGCGTCCGGCCTAACGCGCTGGCTTTATCGCCTGTATCGCAACCCACTTGTTCTCTTTGGTTTGGGGCCGGGATATCTGTTCCTGCTACAAAACCGGCTGCCCCTCGGCTTCACGAACCAAGCTAAATATTGGGTCAGCGCGATGGCGACCAATGCGGCCCTATTCGTTGCGCTTGGCGTGATCGTCTATTTCGGGGGCATCATGCCAGTCCTGTTGATCTTTTTGCCAACGTCTTTGCTGGCCGGAACGGCGGGTGTCTGGTTGTTTTACGTGCAGCACCAGTTTGAGACGACCCATTGGGATACTCCGGAAGATTGGAATATCCACGAGGCGGCAATGCACGGCAGTTCGCATTACGTCCTGCCAAAGCCGCTGGCATGGTTGAGCGCCAATATCGGCATTCATCACGTCCACCACCTTTATGCGCGAATCCCGTTTTACCGATTGCCAGACGTCCTACGGGATCATGGTGAACTGGCGGAAGCCAACCGCATGACGATCCGCGAAAGCCTTGCCAACGCGCGCTTGCACCTCTGGGATCAAAAAACCCGGCGGCTGTTGTCGTTCCGTCAAGCGGACGAGCAATACGGGTAATTGGGCGTCATATTCAAGTTGGCCTATGGAGAGGTCTTGATGGGGACCGCGTTGGTAGCGCGCAATTTTACAATGGCCTAAGTGGGTATAGAGCTTAGAGTAACCCATACTGCAGCCACGACAGACGTCCGATATGCGTTGTTCTCTGCATCTCCCAAGAGCAAGGTGCAGTTATTCAAGCAGAGTTTGAGGTATATATGTTTGAAGATCCAAAAACGATTGCAGCGGTGATTGCCCTCGTTGGTGTGTTGGTTTCAATAACTTCGTCCTTTTTCGTCGCAAGGTTTGCGGCGAAGAATGAACGCGAAAGGATCAAGCAACAACTTCACAATGTGTATTCCGAGCGGATCGTCACAGAACGGATTAACAGCTATCCACAACTCTATGACTTAGTCAGCAGTTTCCTAAAGACCGTGTATGATGGTTCTTTTGTTGAGGAGGGAAGTATATTTCAACTCAAAGACTCCGTCCGCAAATGGGACGGGAAGCATGCAATGTTTATGGGCAGCCAAACGCAGCACGATATGTACTTGTTCCGTAAAGCGCTCGATTCTTTCTGCGACTCTTTCGACGAAAGCAATAGAGAATATGCGATGAACGACTTGGAAGAACTCTGGAAGTCGATGACACGCCTTGAACTCTCGCTGAAAGCAGATGTCGGTGTATTCATATTAGATGAGTATGATCGTAAAGCCACGTTCTTGGACTACGGGTCGTTGATGGATCATATGAAGGTTAAATAGCGCAGGTACGTAACATCGCCATTGGTAAGCCTGCAACGAAAATCAGGTTTGTCCCGTATTGCGAGCTTTCGAAGTGCTTTGGTAAATGCGCATCAATAAGGTTTCTGGCCGTGACCCAGCCACCGGAACAAAGTGGCCAGAGCATTTATCCATTGCGGTGCTTGACGCCCACCCCCGAACCCCTTAACAGACCCCATCGGCAAGGCCCCGGATTCGTCCGGGGCTCTGCTTTTGTTCGTAAGAGCATATCTACTCGGGCACCTACGGGGGCCTATAACATCAGGGTCGACGCGTGTCTGAGACACGCCTAGATCCGCCAAGCAAACGGAAGACAGTTAACATGGCACTCAAGTCGTATAAGCCAACGACGCCGGGCCAGCGTGGGCTGGTACTGATCGACCGTTCGGAGCTGTGGAAAGGACGCCCCGTTAAATCCCTTACTCAGGGTTTGACAAAGTCGGGCGGCCGGAACAACACCGGACGGATCACCATGCGCCGCATCGGCGGTGGCGCAAAGCGTCTCTATCGCATTGTCGATTTCAAACGTAATAAACTAGATGTGGCGGCAACCGTCGAGCGCATCGAATATGACCCCAACCGTACTGCGTTCATCGCTCTCGTAAAATACGAAGATGGTGAGCAGGCCTATATCCTGGCCCCGCAGCGTTTGGGTGTTGGCGACAAAGTTATCGCCTCGGCCAAGGCCGACATCAAACCCGGTAACGCAATGCCATTCTCGGGCATGCCTATTGGTACGATCATTCACAACATCGAACTGAAACCAGGCAAGGGCGGTCAAATCGCACGTGCGGCTGGGACTTACGCTCAGTTTGTTGGTCGTGATGGTGGCTACGCTCAGATCCGCCTTTCTTCGGGCGAACTGCGTTTGGTCCGTCAGGAATGCATGGCCACCGTTGGTGCCGTGTCGAACCCTGACAACTCGAACCAGAACTTTGGTAAAGCTGGCCGCAACCGCCACAAGGGCATCCGCCCCTCTGTGCGTGGTGTTGTCATGAACCCGGTCGATCACCCACACGGTGGTGGTGAAGGTCGGACCTCGGGCGGTCGCCATCCGGTTACCCCATGGGGCAAGCCAACCAAAGGTGCTCGTACTCGCAACAAGAACAAGGCGTCGCAGAAGCTGATCATCCGCTCGCGTCACGCCAAGAAGAAAGGACGCTAAGTAATGTCGCGTTCCGTCTGGAAGGGCCCCTTTGTCGACTCTTATGTCCTCAAAAAGGCCGAGAAAGCCCGCGAGAGCGGCCGCAACGAGGTCATCAAGATCTGGTCGCGCCGATCCACTATTCTGCCCCAGTTCGTTGGTCTGACCTTCGGCGTTTACAACGGCAAGAAGCACATTCCTGTCAACGTCTCCGAAGACATGATCGGTCAGAAGTTTGGTGAATTTTCGCCAACTCGCACCTATTACGGCCATGCGGCCGACAAAAAAGCCAAGAGGAAGTAAGTCATGGGCAAGGATAAAAATCCCCGCCGCGTGGCGGATAACGAGGCACGCGCAAAGCTGAAAATGCTGAAAACGTCGCCTCAGAAACTGAATCTGGTTGCTGGTCTTATTCGCGGCAAGAAGGTTGATAAGGCTCTTAACGACCTGACCTTCTCGAAAAAGCGTATCGCAGTTGACGTGAAGAAATGCCTTCAGTCCGCGATTGCCAACGCCGAGAACAACCATGGTCTGGATGTTGACGAGCTGATCGTTGCCGAAGCCTATGTTGGTAAGAACCTGGTTATGAAACGTGGTCGTCCACGGGGTCGTGGCCGGTTTGGCAAGATCTTGAAGCCATTTGCTGAGATCACAATCACAGTGCGTCAAGTTGAGGAGCAAGCCTAATGGGACATAAAGTCAACCCGATCGGCATGCGCCTGCAGGTGAACCGCACCTGGGACAGCCGCTGGTACGCCGACACCAAAGATTACGGAAACTTGTTGCTCGAAGACATCAAGATCCGTGAATTCATCAAGGAAGAGTGCAAGCAGGCGGGTGTTGCCCGCGTGATCATTGAACGTCCGCACAAAAAGTGCCGGATCACCGTTCATACCGCACGTCCCGGTGTCATCATTGGTAAGAAAGGCGCGGATATCGAAACCCTGCGTCGCAAGCTTGCCGCGATGACCGACTCGGAAGTTCACCTCAACATCGTTGAAGTGCGCAAGCCCGAGCTGGACGCCGCGCTGGTTGCCGAAAACATCGCGCAGCAGCTTGAGCGCCGTGTTTCCTTCCGCCGTGCCATGAAGCGCGCTGTTCAAAACGCCATGCGTATGGGTGCCCTGGGTATCCGCGTGAACGTTGCGGGCCGTCTTGGTGGTGCAGAGATTGCGCGGACCGAATGGTATCGTGAGGGCCGTGTGCCCCTGCACACCCTTCGTGCCGACATCGATTATGCCCATTACGAAGCCAAAACGGCCTATGGCATCATCGGCATCAAAACCTGGATCTTCAAAGGCGAAATCATGGAGCACGACCCCGCTGCTCGTGATCGTCGCGCCCAAGAGCTTCAGGATAGCGCTGGCCCACGTCCGCAGGGCGGCCGCCCGCGCCGTGATCGCTAAGGAGTGAATTGAGATGCTACAACCAAAGCGTACTAAATTCCGCAAAATGCACAAAGGCCGGATCCACGGTGAAGCAAAGGGCGGGTCTGACCTGAACTTTGGCACCTATGGTCTGAAAGCCCTGCAGCCTGAGCGTATCACCGCGCGTCAGATCGAAGCCGCCCGCCGGGCCATGACGCGTCACATGAAGCGTCAGGGTCGTGTCTGGATCCGGATCTTCCCTGACCTGCCCGTCACTGCCAAGCCTATCGAAGTTCGTATGGGTAAAGGTAAGGGCTCGGTTGATCGGTGGACTGCAAAGGTCAAGCCTGGCCGTGTGATGTTCGAGATCGACGGCGTCAGCGAAAGCGTTGCCCGTGAGGCCCTGCGCCTTGCAGCGATGAAACTGCCGATCAAGACCCGCACCGTGGTCAAAGAAGACTGGTAAAGGACGAAAACGCATCCGCGTTTTCTGTCCAGGCGGAGACAGCGTATTTGTAAAACAAATGCGCGTTCCGCCCGCGGTTAAAAAATCAAAAACCCTCGCCGCGTTGGCGGGGGTTTCTTTCTTTCACAGAGCAACGCCCATGAAACCCGTCGACATCGTTAAATGGATCGCCACTGTTATTCAGCTCATCGGCTACGGGCTAACGGGTTTGAACATCGTGCCATGGAACGTCTACGCGTTCATCATCGGCATCGCTCTCTGGTTTGCCGTCGGCGTGATGTGGAAAGACCGCGCAATCATGGTCGTTCATATAGGCGCATTTTTGTCGCTGACCATTGGGTACCTGAACGCCTGATGAAAGGCGTAGCCCGCACGAACGAAACCTAAGAGTTGCAGCCAGGGATAACAGGCAAGATATCCCGAGGGCGGGGACAATCGCGCTTGTAAGCAAAGGCGCTTAGATCGCACTGTCGCTAACAAGATTCAAAACCTCCGCTGTGAAATCGGCGGGGTATTCTTGTCAAATGGCAGCTCCGAGCTTTGACGGAGTCTCACGGCATGTGTTCGCATGATGCATACACAGCTCAATCATCGTGCCTCAATCATGTGTTCGGTGCACACTGCCACAAGTGGTCGCCGATCAGCGGCTTAACAACTTTCTATGCGGGCTGATCGTTTACCACGAACCGCTGCATAAACTAAGCCATTCATTGAAGGTGTGGGCTTGGTCCTCGTGGGTCGTGGTCATAACGTTATGCGCAACGTATGCGAGAGCCAATCCGTCGTTTACGCAACGGGTTTGCTGCAGGGGGTCTTCGAAGATCCTATTTGCGCAGGTAAGAAGTACATGTTCATAAGCATCTGCACTACCTCGGCACATACCGCTTGCATTATGCTGGTCGTAAGGATTCGCGTGAACCCCTGCTGTCCCCAATCCCACAATCGCAAAAAAAATGGCGCCATATACTTGCTGATTAAAAATACGGCCCATTCGGTAGTTCCTTTATCATTGTTTATTGAGCGCTCTAATATTCGTAGGCGCGCGTCACGGGTGCGTGGTGGGGCACCACTTGCGATTGGCTGGTTGCGAATAGTTAAAAGCACATTATTGTCTGAATCTCGGCTTCAACCCTCAGCATTCAAGTTTCTTATCGAGGGCGTTTAATCGAGGGGCCTTGAGCAAGGTGGCATGAGTGGTCCCGACCTTCGGCTGGAGTGAGCCTAGCAGGGCCTGCCGCACAAAAACAAGTGCGTGATTGCGAATGTCCGGTTTCGTTAGGCTCAGAGCCCGCCGCTCGGTGCTTGTTGCACAAGCACCTGTTGGCAGTGCATTGCATGCAATTCACGGGAGACCGTTCCGGTGGGCTGCCGCTTTTGAGAGCCACGCGTCCGCGCGCACCCGTACGGACGCTTAGCATTTTGAATTTCCGGAGCTGATCCCACGGGCCGCCGCCGGCCCTCACCGATCCCCGAACATATCGCCCAAACCACCCAAGACCGAGCCTTCGCCTTTGCTGCCTCCGGGGCCGGCGGCGCGCATGATGCGGTCGGCGAGGCGGGAAAAGGGCAGGCTTTGCAGCCAGATCGTGCCGGGGCCTTTCAGGGTGGCAAGGAAGATGCCTTCTCCGCCAAACACCATGGATTTGAGGTTGCCGGCCCGTTCGATGTCATATTGCACAGTGCCATCCATGGCGGCCAAACACCCGGTATCGACCCGCAAGGTTTCGCCCGCGGCCAGTTCGCGTTTGATCACGGTTCCGCCCACATGGATAAAGGCCATCCCGTCGCCGTTCAGGCGCTGCAGGATAAAGCCTTCGCCGCCAAAGAACCCAACGCCCAGCTTTTTCTGAAACGCGATGCCCGTCGTGGTGCCAAACGCGGCGCAAAGGAAGGCGTCTTTCTGACAGATCAGCTCGCCGCCGATCTCGGCCATATCAACGGGGATGATTTTGCCGGGGTAGGGGGCTGCAAAAGCCACACGTTTCTTGCCCTGACCATTATTGGTGAAATGGGTGAGAAAGATGGATTCGCCGGTCAGCACCCGTTTGCCGACATTCATAAGCGAGCTCATGATCCCGCCCGAGGGCTGCGTGCCATCGCCCATACGGCTTTCAAAACCAATGCCGTCCTCAAGATAATTCATCGCGCCAGCTTCGGCGATCACCTTCTCACCGGGATCCAGCTCAACCTCGACGATCTGCATGTCATCGCCAAATAATTCATAGTCAACTTCGTGGCACTGCATCGTAAAATATCCTTTTTTGCGCCGGTAAAGGCACCGGCATAAGCGCGAATGGGTCTAAGTTAGTGGGAATGGGGAAATGACGAAATGCATTTTTGCGACGTCCAATGATTGGGCGCATTCCGGGGTCGTCATGGCATAAAACGGGGGGTGGCCGTTTTGCCAGACCCGTGTCAGTCTGATGTCAGCGCGTGCTGGCGCGCGATTGCTCGTAACTGCCAAAGGCGATCCACCGATGAAGCAAGTTCCCAAGCCCACCACAGACGAAGACCTGATCCAAGCGTTTCTGGATAAGGGAGGCTCTGTAAAGAAGGGCAAGACCAAGCCAATGCCAACCGATCTGGGCCTGAGTAACAATCAGTGGGGTAACAAGCTGACGAAAGAGGAAAAGGCCGCCGTGAAAGCGATGGAAGAAGCGCGCGAGCCGATTAAGCCGACCCGAAAATAGACCGCCCTCGCGTTAGGTCCGTTCCGCGTAGCGATCCGGCTCTTCGAACACATCCATAATGAGGCTGCCCGCTTTCAGCTTGGCCGAATGCGGCGCGCCGGCGGGGATGTTCCAGCTGTCACCGGGCTTGCAGATCCTCGTGTCGCCATTGATCGTCAGCTCCAACTCGCCGTGGATCAAACAGCCCCATTGCGCGCCGTGGCTATGTTCGGGAAGCTCGAAATCCTTATGGACGGTGAAATAGACCACCATCGCGTCGCCGGATCGCACGGCAGAGGTGCTGACCACATCCTCGGGGAACGGGATGTCGAGCGTGGGAAGGTCTTGGATAAAGGGCGGGAATTGCATTCAGGGTCTCCTCTTTCGAAAGACTATGCATGACCCGGCCGGCTACTCCCACTTATAATTGAAACTGACCGAGATGCGTTCTTCTTCGGCCATATTCATCGGCACCTCATGGCGCAGCCAGCTTTCCCATAAAAGAACGTCACCGACGGCAGGTTTGGCATAGACAAAGGTCCGCATCTCTTCTCGCGCGTCTTTTTTGCGGGCCGGGGCGGCCATCATCCGGGCCGAACGGGGGTCTTCGAGCTTCAGGGCTGAGGTGCCTTCGGGCATCGAGACATAGGTGGTGCCAGAGATCACCGAATGGGGGTGCAGGTGGCTGGAATGCATACCGCCCTCGGGCAGGATATTGATCCAGATATCTTCGAGAACCAGCGCCCGGTCATCCAGATCAAACTCAAGATCCTTGGCAAACTCCGCGACATGAATGTCCAGCGCTTCGACAATGTCCTTAAAGATCGGAAACCGCCATGGCAGATCGGTGAGCGAGGCATATGAGGTATAGCCGGGATAGCCGTTTTCTTCACACCAGTCCTGACCCGCCTCGTCATCCTCGGCAATGGCATAGCAGGAGGCCTCCAGCTCTTGTTGGTCAATCTTTGCGCCATGCTCGGATAAAGCGGCGCGGTAAAGGCGGGTCACGAAGAGGGAAGTGATTTGGGGCATGACCGGCCTAATACCTGAGAGAGATGGGCAGTGGAACGGAAATATAGAATTGGCCGCGATGTAAATTCACACTGGCGCCCGACCGTGGAGAGACATTTCAGAAGTCCGATGAAATTCGCAATTCGTGAATGCCATTTTCTTCGAAGATTTGAAGAAGTTCTACAAACGCCTCAACAGGCGCAGAACCAAAATCTATTGAAACAGTTTCGGGTTGAAAATGAACTGAGTGCACGACCCCGCCAAAGGGCTCACCCTGAACACGACGTGTGGCGTCTAAGTCCATCCAATAGTAGAACCATGTGTTAAATCCAGAGAGTTGTTCGGGGGCAATTGAGACATCAAAAGCCATATTTCCCCAAGACGTGGCGTAAAAAGAGATTTCTAGATCGGAATGGTAGAATACTTCGGCTGACGGTGCCAGCAAACTGTCCTCTGCTGATAATTCAACGGCTCCAGGCGCGTCAGCTGCACCAACAAGTAGATCGACCGCATAAAGATGCTGGTAGACCCCGCCGTCAATTTGAAACACAACCTCGGGTGCGACCAATTCATATTGGCCTTGGGCGTCGACCAGCGCGGCTTCGTATCCCGTCACGTAGTCCGTTCTTAAATGCTCCAATAACTCGTAAAGGTCCAAAATGTCCTCCAAATCGCAACCGCGCCAACTTGCGCAATAATTTGTCTACGATTTGACGGCACCCAGCAAGGGATACTTCGATTATTGCCCTTAAAGAAATTCACTGACTTGTCTTGCCGTGCTCGTTGAGCGCGGCACGGTACAGGCGGGTCACGATGAGGGAGGTGATTAGGGACATGGGCAGGGTGAAAGCTGATCCGTTTCTTTCGAGCCAGCCTGTCAGCCCAAGAATTTCATCATCGGATGTTTAGGCGATGCGTTGCAGATTGACTTTATTCTCCGGCAAGAAGAAGAGATCACGCATGAGTGTGATTTTTATCTTTGGATTTTCATACCTGATCTTGTGCCTTCAGGTTTTCGCGGATTTTCCGCCTTTCTACGATAGTAAGAAGCGTTTCTCCTACGCGTGGTTGCGACCGATGCCGTTTTTGGAAAACGACCTTCGCGTCATATCGCTCGCCCTGTTTTCAATTATGGCGCTGCTGGTGTTGAGTGTCGTTACTCATTGGTCCGGTTTTTTGGGAGGTGCCGGTGCAGTCTGTGTTGGTTTGGGATTGTGGCTTCGACGAAACCTATCAAATGACGATGACAGGGTGTTTCATATGTCCTGGCCACAGTTCGTCTTTCTAAATGAGTGGCCGAAAATGTGGCTCTTTGACCTGTGGACGATTGGCTATGCCACGGGCTTCGCGCTTTTGACCCATGTGTAACGGCGGGCGAAACTTCACCCTTGCCCCCAGGGCCTAAGCCGTATGGAGCGTGTCGCCGTCAAATTTCCCTTGTGCCCTGATGGTTCCCTTCCCGTCGCGTGAGGTCAGAAGAGCAGCTTCCATCAGGTCAATCTATGTGGGGAGAGGCGCTAGGGGCATTCTTTATGGAAAACTAACGGGAGTATTGATTTGTTCCACTGCGAATTGAATTATTCCTCAAGGAAGCGCATCGATGGGCGCCGTAGTAGCTGTGAGGCATTGTTTTGGCGGACAAAAATTTGAAGTGTTTTCGAGTTTGGCCTCGCAGCTTCGATGGCGCGATGGAGCTGATGCAAGATCCAGGAAGCCCCTCTTGGGGGATCAGCCCCGAATACCAATTTGAAGATGAGTTGCTTCAGTTTGGGAGAGGGCCATTTCTACCTGAGCTGATGAGACTGTATTGGGACGAAGACGCCGGGGGTATCCGACCCGATTTTGTGGGCTTGTCTCCAAGTGCGTTGGCAACCACACCTGAGAATTGGGCCGAGTTTTCAGAAGTAACTCTGAATGCGACAACGAAGTTTGAGTATCGGATATCGAATGAAACCTATCTCAACCTTCGTGCCGACACCTTTCTTGAGCTGCTAGATGAAAGCCGCTCGGATTTCAGAGTCACGCGATCTGGTAACCTCGTGAGTCCCAAATATGCAGTTCTCACTGGCCCGCCTCCTTCGGGAGTGCATATTTTTGCTCTCTCTTTTCGTCGGCGAAGAAAATCGATCGTTTTTGTTACTTCGCAGTTCAAGCGAGAATACAATCAAGCTGGATTTCGCGGTTTAAAGTTTCAGGAAGCTTGGCCCTGCAACCTGACAACTTAACCCTTGTCACGCACCCCCAACCCCCCTATAGAGCGGCATCTGACAAATCCCTGGGTTCGCCCGGGGATTCGTTGTTTGTCATATAACCACCGGGTTAAAGGTCACCCTGATAATCAGGCGCCTTCTGGTGATTGTGGAAAAGGAAATGGCGATGAACGCCCAGGAACTGCGTGACAAGACGCCCGAAGAACTTCGGGAAGAGCTTGCCAATCTGAAAAAAGAATCCTTCAACCTGCGTTTCCAGCAGGCCACCGGTCAGGTGGAAAACACCGCTCGCATGCGCATCGTTAAGCGTAGCGCAGCACGTGTTTTGACGATTTTGAACGAAAAAGCAGCTTCTGCTGCTGCAGCCGAGTAAGAGGAGCCAAGAGTATGCCCAAACGTATCCTGCAAGGCACTGTGACCTCGGATAAAAACGACCAGACTGTAACCGTTTCGGTTGAACGTCGTTTCAAGCATCCCGTGATGCAGAAAACCATTCGTAAGTCCAAGAAATACCGGGCTCACGATGCTGAGAATGCCTTCAAAACTGGTGACACCGTCCGCATTCAGGAATGTGCCCCAATGTCGAAGACAAAACGCTGGGAAGTGATCGCCTCTTAAGGCGCCCACCAACAGTTTAACGAAACCGCGGGGATCCGGGCAAATCTGAAGCCCCCCCATAGGTCGGGAGAAACCAATGATCCAGATGCAGACCAATCTGGATGTAGCTGACAACTCTGGCGCTCGCCGAGTTCAGTGCATCAAGGTCCTGGGTGGTTCCAAGCGTAAATACGCATCCGTTGGCGACGTTATTGTCGTTTCGGTCAAGGAAGCCATCCCGCGCGGCCGCGTGAAAAAAGGGGACGTCCGCAAGGCCGTCGTCGTACGCACCGCCAAAGAAGTCCGTCGTGAAGATGGCACCGCGATCCGCTTTGATCGCAACGCAGCCGTAATCCTGAACAACGCCGGTGAGCCCATGGGCACACGTATTTTTGGCCCAGTTGTTCGTGAGCTGCGCGCCAAGAACTTCATGAAAATCATCTCGCTCGCCCCGGAGGTGCTGTAAGATGGCTGCTAAATTGAAATCCGGCGACAAGGTCGTCGTGCTGACCGGTAAGGACAAAGGCAAAGAGGGCACAATTTCCTCTGTTGACCCCAAAGCCGGCAAAGCTGTTGTGGACGGGCTGAACATGGCCATCCGCCACACGCGTCAGACCCAAAACGACCAGGGCGGCCGCCTTCCTAAGGCAATGCCGATCCAGCTGTCGAACCTGGCTCTGCTTGATGCAAATGGCAAAGCAACCCGCGTTGGCTTCCGCATGGAAGACGGCAAAAAAGTTCGTTTCGCCAAGACCACGGGGGACGTGATCGATGCTTGATACCGCAACTTACACTCCTCGCCTGAAGGCTCTTTACCACGACACTGTCCGTGCTGCGGTTAAAGAAGAATTCGGCTATAAAAACGACATGCAGATCCCACGCCTGGACAAAATCGTCCTGAATATCGGTTGTGGTGCTGAGGCAGTTCGGGACTCCAAGAAAGCCAAATCGGCTCAGGCAGACCTGACCGCCATTGCTGGCCAAAAGGCGCTGACCACCCGTGCAAAGAAATCCATCGCTGGTTTCCGCGTACGTGAGGACATGCCCCTTGGCGCCAAGGTTACCCTTCGCGGCGACCGCATGTATGAATTCCTCGATCGTCTGATCACCATTGCTATGCCACGCGTTCGCGACTTCCGCGGCGTTTCCGGCAAAAGCTTTGATGGCCGTGGCAACTACGCCATGGGCCTGAAAGAACACATCGTGTTCCCCGAGATCGATTTCGACAAAGTCGATGAGACCTGGGGCATGGACATCGTGATCGCCACCACCGCTGATACCGACGCGGAAGCCAAGGCGCTGTTGAAAGCTTTCAACATGCCCTTCAACAGCTGATCGGCGGAAAAGGAATTAGACATGGCTAAAAAAGCAATGATCGAACGCGAAGTGAAGCGTCAGAAGCTGGTGGAAAAATATGCCACGAAGCGTGCTGAGCTGAAAGAGATCGCGAAAGACGAAGATCTGCCAATGGAAGAGCGTTTCAAAGCGCGTCTGAAACTGGCGAAACTGCCGCGCAACAGCTCGGCAACCCGACTTCACAACCGTTGCCAGCTGACCGGCCGCCCCAAGGCGTATTACCGTAAGTTGAAAATGTCGCGGATCAAGCTGCGTGATCTGGCCTCCGTTGGCCAAATCCCCGGCATGGTCAAGTCGAGCTGGTAAGGAGATCTGAAAAATGAATGATCCTATCGGTGATATGTTGACCCGCATCCGCAACTCTTCGTTGCGCGGTAAGTCAACGGTCGTAACTCCTGCGTCGAAACTGCGCGCTTGGGTTCTGGATGTGCTGGCCGACGAAGGCTACATCCGCGGCTATGAACATGGCACGGATGCCAATGGCCATCCGACCATCGAAATTGCTCTGAAATACTACGAAGGCGAGTCTGTGATCCGCGAGCTAAAGCGCGTTTCGAAGCCTGGCCGTCGTGTTTACATGAGCGTCAACGACATCCCACAAGTCCGTCAGGGCTTGGGTGTTTCCATCGTCTCCACGTCTAAGGGCGTGATGTCGGATGCAGCTGCACGAGGCGCCAATGTTGGCGGCGAAGTGCTCTGCACCGTATTCTAAGGAGGTCTGGTTAATGTCTCGTATTGGTAAGAAACCGGTCGAGCTGCCCACAGGTGTTACCGCATCTGTTTCTGGTCAGACCGTAGAAGTTAAGGGCCCTAAAGGGACCCGTAGCTTTACCGCAACCGACGATGTCACGATCGCCGTTGAAGACAATGCCGTGTCGGTGACCCCGCGCGGTAAGTCCAAACGTGCGCGTCAGCAATGGGGTATGTCCCGCACTCAGGTTGCCAATCTGGTAACTGGTGTGACCGACGGCTTTAAGAAAGAGCTGGAGATCCAGGGTGTTGGTTATCGTGCACAGATGCAGGGCAATGCCTTGAAACTGTCGCTCGGCTTGTCCCATGACGTTGTTTACGATGTGCCTGCTGGCATCACCGTAACGGCGCCAAAGCCGACCGAAGTGATCGTTGAAGGCATTGATCAACAATTGGTTGGTCAGGTTGCTGCAAACATCCGTGAGTGGCGGAAACCCGAGCCCTATAAAGGCAAAGGCATCCGCTATAAAGGCGAATTCATCTTCCGTAAGGAAGGGAAGAAGAAGTAAAGGCGACGACAATGGCAAACAGCAAACAAGTCCTGTTCCAAAAACGCCGCCTGCGCGTCCGGAACAAACTGCGGAAAATGGCAAATGGGCGTCCTCGCCTGTCTGTTCACCGCTCGAACAAGAACATCAGCGTTCAGCTGATCGACGATGTAAATGGCGTCACACTGGCATCTGCCTCCTCGATGGAGAAAGATCTGGGCGTGGTCGGCAAGAACAACGTCGAAGCAGCCACCAAAGTGGGTTCGGCAATTGCCGAGCGCGCGAAAGCAGCTGGCGTCGAAGATTGTTACTTCGACCGTGGCGGTTTCCTCTTCCACGGCAAAGTGAAGGCTCTGGCCGACGCTGCGCGTGAAGGTGGTCTGAAGTTCTAAGACCCACTTGGGTCCTTTGAAGGCGGCGCTGTTCTGGTGCCGCCTCGATGATTGGGGAGGCCGTGATCTTCATGGCCTCACTGCAATCGAGTTATTAAGGCGCAGATGCGCCGCGACAGAAAGGAAAGCCAGAGATGGCAGAACGTGAAAACCGGGGCCGTGGCCGTCGCCAAGACCGTGACGAGACGCCCGAATTTGCAGATCGCCTGGTTGCGATCAACCGTGTTTCGAAAACCACCAAAGGTGGTAAGAACTTTGGCTTTGCTGCCCTCGTCGTAGTTGGCGATCAGCGCGGCCGCGTCGGTTTCGGCAAAGGTAAAGCCAAAGAGGTGCCCGAGGCGATCCGTAAGGCAACCGAGCAGGCCAAGCGCCAGCTGATCCGTGTTCCTCTGAAAGAGGGCCGCACCCTGCATCACGACGTCAAGGGCCATCACGGCGCTGGCAAAGTGACTATGCGGACGGCACCAGAAGGTACCGGAATCATCGCGGGTGGTCCAATGCGTGCGATTTTCGAAATGCTCGGCGTCAAAGACGTTGTTGCAAAATCGACTGGCTCGCAGAACCCTTACAACATGATCCGCGCCACGCTTGACGGCCTGCGTCAGGAAAACAGCCCCCGTATGGTGGCTGCACGTCGCGGCAAGAAAGTCGCCGACATCCTGCACAAAGCCGAAGCAGCCCCTGCTGCAGACGCAGACGCGTAAAGGAGATCTGATCCATGGCAACTATCGTCGTAAAACAGATCGGCTCGCCGATCCGCCGCCCCGCCAAACAGCGTGAAACGCTGATCGGTCTGGGCCTGAACAAAATGCACAAGACCCGTGAACTTGAAGACACCCCCGCGATCCGCGGCATGGTTCGTAAAGTTTCGCACATGGTCGAAATCATCGAAGAGCGCGAATAAGCTTTTCTCGATCGCTATTAAATTGGCGCCTTGACCTTTTGGTCGGGGCGCTTTTTTGTTGAAATGAACGTTTACAATAGAACGGGTTTAGTATGTGGTTGAGATGTCTTGTTTTGGCTGTGATGCTTTTTCCCGCGAGCGTTTCGGGTCGGTCCTTGCCAGAGATGGCCGAGATCCTCGAAGATGGGTCTTGGGCTTGGCCGGAAGCAGATGAAGATGGAAGCTGCGAAGCCAATCCTCATATTATCTGGTTCAATGACGATTTGACTGAGATGACTTTCGAATGGGCGCATTCGATCGAACCAGTTTTGTATCGAATAATTTACACAGACGATGGCTCGATCACGGCATTTTTAAACCGTGAATGGCGCCATAACAGGCACGGAGATCTAGTGATCTGGCAGCTGCGGCTTCTAAGTGCAAATGAATTTTGCTGGCGTCGTACCGACTGGCCAAACCATGCATGTCCCTCGTATCTTCAGATCAGGTGTCCGGGAATGTCATAGGAGCGCATAGCGAATTCTTTGAGCCCTGGCCTGCGGGCACATAAAGAATTTGTCACCAGGATCAGTTTCGGCGTGAAGGCCTTGCGGGAAATTTACGATGACGCCGAGCCAGCCCGGCCATTCACTTCTCGTCCCGAGTCTATTTCCTCAGCAAGTCTAATCCGGCAAAGGCTATTTGTTTAAGTCCTTATAAAGCTGCACTGACCGCCTTTTTGAAAATGAATGAATAATTGTCTCGCTCCTTGGAGCGGGGCGTTATTTTTTGTAAGAAAGGGCATGGTCAAAATTCTACTAGTTATTCGCGAACCGAGTGCCGAAAACCTATCTGCTTTCCTTGATCGTTTCATGGACCTGAACGTCAACCTCATTTGGGTGGTCGGAGAGAATGCAAGCGAGGTTCACGATAAGTTGGATGAGATGATAATCGATCGTGCGGATCCCAAGCTAAACCCTGTGACGAATTTCTCTGTTTCGGAAACCGTTGAAGAAATTTGGGAGTATTGTTTGGATTGGGTCCCGTCGGGGCAGGCAATCCTAGTCGAGATCTGATCCTAAGCACCCGATTTTTGCCGCGCTTCGCGACATTATGGGTGAGATGGCTGGAGACCTCAAATGCACAGGGGGCAAATTCCATTGATGGAGTTTGTAAAACTTTTGCAAGAGTTTTCGCCGCGTCCCTGACGATTGCCGGGACGCTCGATTCTCAGCCGCTGGACTACCCGCGAACTTGGCAGACGGACATTTCATTCCAAACGGTTGTCCACCAATGGCCGGTCCATTCGCCGCCAGCTGCATGTGCAACAGCGGGGCAGACTTGATTGGCGTGTTGCTGGTTCCAAATGGGGCCCGCTTCGACGGCGCGCGATGGCGGTGTGTATTCAATTTGGCAAACTGACATTTCGTTCCAAACGGTTGTCCACCATTGGCCGGTCCACGCGCCGTTTGTTGCGTGGGCAATCGCAGGGCAAACCTGCTCGGCATGTTGTTGGTTCCAAATGGGGCCGGCTTCGACCGTTTCGGTGCTTGCTTGCGCAGCTACGGCTGTCAGGGCTGAAAAGAGGGTGGCGAAAATGGCTGTCTTCGGTGTTTTAAAATATGGCATGGGTCATCTCTATATGTGTAATAAGTACACTTATATATGGAGCTAGCCAAAATGCAACCAATTTCTACGTCTTTTTCTGCTAAGGCTGTTCCCACCCGGTGCCTTCAACGGCAACAACATTAAGATTGAGAGTGCGAAGAACGTCATCGACTAACGCAGTTTCACGTTGGGTAAGTATCTGATGTCTCGGGTAAATGGGGCTTTGACGGTCATCACAAACCGGAACGTCCCAACCTTTGGTCGTGGCCAAAAACCGCTCGACGCCCGGCTCGCCAAATTCACGCAAATAGCCCTGCACTACGACATCAAGATAGCTAAGCAGCATGACGTGACCGCCGGCATCCTCTTCAATATGGTCGGCGCGGGCGCGATAGATCTCAACGGGTGGCAGGGCTTCATGAGCGTGGTCTATTTCCCTGACGGGCAAACGTTCATAGGCGCGTTCGCGTTCGTCCAATGCCGCCCAATTGGCACCGGGAACGGCGGCGATCAAACCATCGATCTGAGTTGCCGGTGATTCGACCGCTGTCAAAAACACGACTTTTCTCAGTTTTGACTTCTTCCACTCCCGCGCCCAACCGCGCACCGTCGCGCGCGTTGCCTGCGGATAATCATGGGTGCCTCGGTTAACAAGGCTGCCGTAGCCAAAGAAAAATGGGTCGCTCATGGGGATTAGAATTGGCCGACATACCGCCGCATACAAGCCCCTTGCCGAAATCAAATTCTCTGTTATCTTCGCGCTCGATTACTCAGGGAGAATCCGGTGCTTGCGCCGGTGCCGAAGGAGCAACCGCCCCGGTAAACTCTCAGGCGCCAGGACCTGCGTGATCATTAGAACTCTGGAGAGTGGTGCCAAACGCACCCGCCGAAGGGATAACGATCTCAGGCGCACGGACAGAGGGGGCATCGCATCTGCGCATCTTGCGTGGGTCAGTGATGCCGGGCCTGATACCCGGTTGGATTTGAACGGGAAGGGGCCAGAAATGACCGACCTTTTGACATTGCCACTGAACGCTCTGCATGAAGAGCTGGGTGGAAAAATGGTGCCCTTCGCGGGCTATGCAATGCCGGTGCAATATCCCACGGGGCTTATGGCAGAGCATTTGCATGTCCGCGAGAAAGCCGGCCTTTTTGACGTCAGTCATATGGGTCAGATTCTGTTGCCTCTAAGTGCAGACGCGGCGTTGGAAGGGTTGGTGCCTGCTGATGTTTTGGGCCTGAAGAACGGGCGTCAACGCTATGGTCTATTCACCAATGACTCTGGCGGAGTGCTGGACGATCTGATGATCGCCCGCCGCGCAGACGATTTGTTTTTGGTTGTGAATGCTGCGTGTAAAGATCAAGACATTGCGCATCTCAAGGCCCATATCGATGGCGTTCAGCCCGTTACTGATCGCGCTCTTCTTGCGCTGCAAGGTCCGCTGGCGGGAGCCGCATTTGCAAAGCTCGTGCCTGCCGTGGCTGACATGAAGTTCATGGATGTCGTGCAAACCGATTGGAACGGGACCGAGCTTTGGATCAGCCGCTCGGGTTACACAGGCGAAGATGGCTTCGAAATCTCGGTGCCGAATGATCAGGCCGAGGGTTTGGCCCGCGCGCTATTGGATATCGAAGACGTCTTGCCAATCGGACTTGGCGCGCGTGACAGCCTGCGCATGGAAGCCGGTATGCCCCTTTACGGTCAGGACCTGACAACCGAAATATCTCCGGTTGAGGCAGGCGTGACGTTCGGCATCAACAAAGCGCGCCGCACGGGCGGGGACCGCGAAGGTGGTTTCCCTGGCGCTGATCGAATCTTGACCGAGATGACAGATGGCGCGCCGCGCCGCCGGGTCGGGCTTCGTCCTGAAGGCCGCGCGCCAATGCGCGCCGGTGTGCCGATATTCGACGCTGCCGAAGGTGGCGCAGAAGTGGGCGTTGTGACCTCGGGTGGTTTTGGACCTTCAATTGGCGCCCCAATTGCGATGGGCTTGATCAATTCGACTGTTCCTGAAGATGCAACGCTTTATGGTGAGGTCAGGGGCAAACGCCTGCCGGCATCTCAGGTTGAGTTGCCCTTCCATAAACCCGATTACAAACGCTGAAGAACTCCAGGGAGAAACGTAGATGAAATTCACCGAAGAACATGAATGGCTGCGCGAAGAAGATGGCTTGATCGTCGTGGGAATTACCGAACACGCGGCCACGCAGCTGGGCGATGTGGTCTTTATTGAATTGCCCGAAGAGGGCATCGAAGTGACCAAAGATGAGGACATCGTGGTGATCGAGTCCGTCAAAGCGGCGTCCGATATCATGGCGCCGATTGATGGCGAGATCGTCGAGGTCAATGGCGCGCTGGTCGATAACCCCGGTAAGGTCAATGATGATCCGCTTGGGGATGCGTGGTTCTTCAAGATTAAGGCCGCCGATCCTAGCCAGATGGACGAGTACATGGACGAAGCCGCCTACAAAGCGATGATCGAGTAAGATCTTGGCGATCCTGCGCATTGTCCCTGACTTGGCGACTGACAATCCTGCAAAGGTCGCGGCGTTCTACCGTGACCTTTTCGGGATCGAGCCGGTAATGGATTTTGGCTGGATCGTAACCTCGGCCACCAGCACTGATCAAAAGACCCAAATAAGTTTCGCGTCAGAGGGTGGATCTGGAACCGAGGTTCCAGCGCTGTCCATTGAGGTTGATAATCTTGACGAGGTGCTGGCCCGCGCACGTGACTTGCAGGCCGATATTACCTATGGACCGGCGGATGAGCCTTGGGGCGTTCGGCGGTTCTTTCTACGCGATCCGGATGGCCGGATCTTGAATATTCTGACACATCAACCCTGATGAAGAAGGGGCCATTAGATGCCTTTTACCCCCACTGACTATAAACCCTATGATTTCGCAAACCGCCGTCATATCGGACCCTCTCCGTCAGAAATGGCCGAGATGTTCGAGGTTTTGGGGGTCAAGGATCTTGATGAGTTGATTGACCAGACCGTTCCAGAAAACCTGCGGCAAGAAAAACCGCTGGATTTTGGTGCGCCGCTGTCCGAGCGTGAGTTGCTCTATAAAATGCGGCAGGTCGCCAAGAAGAACAAAGTCTTCACCACCATGATCGGGCAGGGGTTTTATGGCACTGTTTGTCCGCCTGCAATCCAACGGAATATTCTGGAAAATCCCGCTTGGTACACGGCCTATACGCCTTACCAGCCTGAGATTTCGCAAGGTCGGCTAGAGGCTCTGCTCAACTATCAGACGATGGTCACGGACCTGACGGGCCTCGATATTGCAAACGCGTCCCTGCTTGACGAAGCCTCGGCCGCGGCAGAAGCCATGACAATGGCCGAACGCGTGTCGAAATCGAAGTCCAAGGCGTTTTTCGTCGATGAAAACTGCCATCCGCAAAACATCGCCGTGATGCAGACCCGCGCCGCGCCATTGGGGATCGAGATCGTGATCGGCAGCCCGGATGATCTGGATGCCAGCGCCGTGTTTGGTGCAATTTTTCAGTATCCCGGCACCTACGGCCACGTGCGCGATTTCACTGATGAAATTGCGCGGCTGCATGACGCCAAGGCCATTGGCATCGTTATTGCAGACCCGCTGGCTTTGACTGTTCTGAAAGAGCCTGGTGCGATGGGGGCGGATATTGCCGTCGGCTCAACACAGCGATTTGGGGTTCCTATGGGCTTTGGTGGTCCTTCGGCGGCTTATATGGCCTGCAAGGACGCCTATAAACGCAACATGCCGGGCCGGATCGTTGGCGTATCTGTAGATGCGCAAGGCGAAAAGGCATACCGCCTGTCCCTGCAAACACGCGAGCAGCATATCCGCCGCGAGAAGGCCACCTCGAACGTGTGTACTGCGCAGGCCCTGTTGGCCAATATCGCCAGCTTCTATGCTGTATTCCATGGCCCCGAGGGCCTGAAAGCCATCGCGCAGCGCGTGCATTACAAAACGACGCTTGCGGCTTCGGTCCTGCGTGAAGCGGGCTATGACGTGGTTCCAGAGCATTTCTTTGACACGATCACGGTCGAAGTAGGTGCCATGCAACAGGTCATCCTAAAAGCGGCTGAGGCTGAACGGATCAACCTGCGCCCGGTAGGGGAAACCAAGTTAGGCATCTCGATAGATGAGACCACGCGCGCGCCCACGATTGAGCGGCTGTGGAAAGCATTCGGGATCACGCGTGATTATGAAAAAGGCGAAGTGCAGTTTGAATTGCCCGCCGATATTATGCGCGAAAGCACCTATCTGACCCATCCGATCTTCCACTTGAACCGCGCAGAAACCGAGATGATGCGCTATATGCGCCGTTTGGCGGATCGCGATCTTGCGCTTGATCGCGCGATGATCCCGCTTGGCTCCTGCACGATGAAGCTGAACGCGGCGGCCGAAATGATGCCGATCAGCTGGCCCGAGTTTTGCAACATGCATCCCTTTGCGCCGGATGAGCAGGCCGCAGGTTATGCTGAAATGGCCAAGGACCTTTCGGAAAAGCTATGTGAGATTACTGGCTATGACGGGATGAGCCTGCAGCCAAATTCAGGCGCACAAGGTGAATATGCAGGTCTGTTGACCATTCAGGCCTATCACCGGTCGCGCGGGGAAGGGCACCGAAACATCTGTCTTATTCCTGTGTCTGCGCACGGCACAAACCCGGCATCCGCCCATATGGTTGGCCTGAAAGTCGTCGTCGTGAAATCGGCTGAAAATGGCGATATCGACCTCGATGATTTCCGGGCCAAGGCCGAAGCTGCTGGTGAAAACCTTGCGGCCTGCATGATCACTTACCCTTCGACACACGGTGTGTTCGAGGAAACGGTGAAAGATGTGTGTCAGATCACTCATGACAATGGCGGGCAGGTCTATATCGACGGTGCGAATATGAACGCAATGGTTGGCCTCAGCCGTCCGGGCGATCTGGGTGGAGATGTTAGCCACCTGAACCTGCACAAAACGTTCTGCATTCCGCATGGCGGCGGTGGCCCCGGTATGGGTCCCATTGGTGTCAAAGCGCATCTTGAACCGCATCTTCCGGGCCATCCAGAGACAGGTGGCGAGCAAGGGCCGGTTGCGGCGGCGCCACTTGGGTCCGCTTCGATCCTGCCGATCTCATGGGCCTATATACTGATGATGGGCGGTGAGGGGCTGACTCAAGCCACCAAAGTGGCAATCCTGAATGCTAACTACATCGCGAAGCGGCTTGAAGGGGCTTATGACGTCCTTTTCAAAGGCTCCAAAGGCCGTATCGCGCATGAGTGCATTTTGGATACCCGCCCCTATGCCGATAGCGCCCATATTACAGTCGATGATATTGCTAAGCGTTTGATTGATAACGGGTTTCATGCGCCAACCATGAGCTGGCCGGTGGCCGGTACCTTGATGGTTGAGCCGACTGAAAGCGAAACCAAAGCCGAGCTTGATCGATTTATTACGGCCATGCTGTCGATCCGCGAAGAGATTGCGGCAATTGAAAATGGCGATATGGATGCGGAAAACAATCCGCTCAAACATGCGCCCCATACAGTCAATGCTTTGATCGGTGAGTGGGATCGTCCCTATAGCCGCGAAACCGGTTGTTTCCCGCCCGCAGCGTTTCGCGTCGACAAATACTGGCCGCCTGTTGGCCGCGTCGACAATGCCTATGGCGACAGGCATTTGGTTTGCACCTGCCCTCCTTTAGAAGATTACCTAGAGGCTGCTGAATAAGAGCATAGAAAACCAAAAGCGCCGCTTATCAAGCGGCGCTTTTTCGTTTCATTCATCGTTATCTTGACTGAAACGCCAAGCGCAGCCCAAGCGCGCAATAAATGCTGCCCACCACTTTGCCCTGCCACCGTTGCACGGCCGGATAGCGCCGCAACATTGCGCCCAATCCGCCTGCGCCGAAGGCGAAAACCACTGTACTTACCAATCCCAGTGTCACAAAAACCGCGCCGAGGATTGATAGTTGCACCATGACATGGCCCGCCGCTGGATCAACGAATTGGGGTAGAAACGCGAGAAAGAAGAGCGCCGTTTTTGGGTTTAGAACTTCGGCGATAATGGCCTGCCAAAAAGCGCCTGACGCGGTCATTGGCACTTGCCCGGCGGAAAGATCCGCAGGCGCTTTTGCAAGAAATGCCCGCAAGCCGAGATAGATCAGGTAAGCCGCACCCGCGAATTTGATCAGCGAAAACAGCGTGGCAGAGGCCGCGATGATTGCGGAAATTCCAATGGTGGCCATGATCGTATGAATGACGTCGCCAGCGGCGATCCCCGCGCCAGTGGCAAGCCCGACCTTAGTGCCCGAACTGGTCGCCCGTGCCACGGTAAGCAATGTCGCCGGTCCGGGAATGAACACAAACCCCGTCACGATGGCGACATAAGTCAATAGAGTAGCGGGATCGATCAAAACTGAACCTCCTAGTTGCGAAAGCGGGCTCGTAGCGCGCCAAGTGTATATTGTTTTTCTACCGGTCCGTGTTCTTCAGGGTAGAAACCGGGATCCGACGGTAGGCAATCGCGCCCGCAGACTTGGTACAAAAAGCCCTGACTTCCATCGATAAACCACAGCCGCCCGCCGGGTGTCGCGACCCAACCGTTTGTGCCTCGACTAATATCGCCTTCGACATCAACGGTAGAGGGGACCTCGCCGTCATATCCCGGTGCCCACGCTGCGTGAGTATGCCACGAGGAAACGACCGAGTACCCATCTGGGACAGGCATGAATGCACAAGAGGCGGGGCCGCCCCAACTGGCCTTGCTTACCTCTAACTCGCCTGACGGAGACCGCAGAATAAATCCACAAACCTCTCGGTCATGTTCGATCGATTGAGGGTTCATGTTGCGAAACAAGGCATGAACCAATTGGGTTTCTTCAATGGTTTGAGCATTAGCGGAACTGAATGTCCCAGAACCGAAAATCAAAAGAAGCGCGAAAAATATGCGCATTAGGGTCTCCAAATTTCTAAACCTTTAGGTGAAGATAAGACGGGGCTTATGGTTTGCCTAGCCTTACTGATAAAACACGCGTCAGGCCGTGAACCTGCGCCTTAGACAAAAGGACCGCTACAATGCCTGATCAAACTGAACCTTCCGGCGAGTTGACGTTGCGAACGCTGGCTATGCCAGCGGATGTGAACGTAAACGGTGACATCTTTGGCGGCTGGGTGCTTAGCCAGATGGATATCGCGGCCGGCATCCGTTCCAGAAAACGCTCAAAAGGCCGGGCTGCGACAATTGCCGTGGATGCGATGAAATTCATCCGGCCCGTGGCCGTTGGCGATGTTCTGTGCGTCTATACCGAGATTGAGCGGGTCGGGAATACCTCCATGGCTATTGATGTTGAGGCTTGGGTACGGCGCGGGACTGATGATGAGCGTTACAAAGTGACCGAAGCCGTCTTTACCTTTGTTGCGATTGATGACGAAGGACGTCCACGGAAAGTCGATCAAGCCGACTGATACATTTCCAAAAACGCAAAAAGCGGGAGGCACCGGGGCATGGTGCCTCCCGCTTTTTTGCGGTGGGGGGGAGGGGAAGATAAATTAGATCATCGCCCAGTCTGTGAAGCGGGTGGGACGGGGGGGAGTTTGGCGGACAGGAACCTCGACGCTGCCTTTCAAAAGGGCGGGACGGGCTGGCAGGGGCGAGGTAGTCATTGGTCAAACCTTTCTTCATCAACTGGGCGATGTACTTGTATGTCGTTAGGGGGTGCGCCTTGGTTCAAACAAATTCAGATTAAATCGCGGCCCAATCCGAAAAGCTGAAGCGAGCAGGCTGGGTCTGGGTTCGGGGCGGTGTTTGGCCGGGGGTCTTTTGGTTGGGCTGTGTCATGGTGGCGTCCTTTCGTGTTTTACACGTATGGGGCCAAGCCAAGATTGCACGGGTTGTTACAGTCTTCTTGCGCAGGCGTGACCAAACGCGATCTGGCGCGGCGCGGAATTTTTGCGCTGCGTTTCTTCACATTCAACGCGGAAAAGCTCGGAAATAATTGCCACCCAAAAAATTATTGAACGATGTTCAGGCCTCGTGCGACCCAAGTTCATGCGCCAATTACCGGCGCAGTTAATTTCAAAAAGGAACTTATTATGAAAAAACTTATTATGTCTCTCGCGGTTGCCGCTGTTGTTCTTCCTGCCGTAGCTTCGGCTCAAAATGCACCAGATGGCCGCGATGATGGGCGCGCTGAAGAGCGTGAGGATGGCAGGAACGATCACTTCGTCGTCCCGTTTGGCCGCATTGTTGGCGTGCCCGGTGGCCGTCCAAACGCAAATGGCGGTGATGTCTTGCCCGAAGATCTGATCAACGAAATCTGTGAAGATGGCGATGTCATCATCATTTATGGCGATGACGGGGCGATCGAAGATTGGGACTGTGATTTCAGCTGATTGACGCCTTGTCTTTTCGGGTCGCGTATCAGACTTGCGCGACCTGATTTTGCCTTGCTTATGTAGGCGGTGTTCCGAAATGCCGGCGGTCTACAGTGACCCGGCCGGACGCGTCCGACTCCACGATAAACATCTCGCCATACACAATCGGCGGATCGCCGGGCAGGCCAAGCCCTTCCCAAATTGTTCGCAAGTTATCCCGATTCCCTACCCAAACAACGCTGCGCCCGGCCGCAGCATTGGCAAGACGTGCATCGATTCTTGATAGTGGAGTACGTGTAATCTCAAGCCCGCGCGCCTCGGCCAGAGGCATTGCGGTGTCCAAATTACGTGTAATGCCAGGCGAGCGGATTTCATCAATTGCTATGCCATCTAGTGCTACTGGCAAAGCTGCCGCGCGTTCATGGCCATCCCGGCTGAGCAATAGTTCGTCCCGCTCGGCATGGCGCACCAGAATTAGGCGGCTGTTTGGCGCAAGGCTTCTCCCACTCAATTGCGCACAAGCGGCCAAAGCACCTAACCCAAGAGCCAATGCGCTGCGACGTGTAATGGTGTACATAATCGATCCTCCCAGTTTCCCTGAGGTCAATAATGCATGGATTTCCTCAATAAAAAAGGCGCGTCAGGGAAACCCTGCGCGCCTTTCGGTCGTATCAGATCTTGGTGCGGCTTATGCCAGAGCGATATTTACAGCGCTCTCACGGCCATCACGGCCTGCTTCCAGATCATAGGTCACTTTCTGGTTGTCGGCGAGGCCGGTCAGGCCAGAACGCTCAACAGCAGAGATGTGTACAAAAACGTCTTTGCCGCCAGTTTCGGGTGCAATAAAGCCGAAGCCTTTAGTGGTGTTGAACCATTTCACGGTGCCATTGGCCATATCCGTGGTCTCCTAAATTAAGCGCTACCCGCGTAGGTGCGGTAGCTATGGCGTCAGTTGGGTAGCAGGTCGAAAACTGAAGCCGTGTAGGGAGACAGATGGTCGAATTGCGGTAACGGTCGCGAGGGTTGTATCGTCTGGGCACAGAAAAATAGCAAGGTATTTCGGAGCTTGTGCTAAGAATGCGCGGAAAAAGGTCCAAGAAAGGGCGAGCAATGAGAACGGTATTTGGATTGATGAGCTTGGCGATGCTGCTACAGGGCTGCGGGATTCCGTTTCTTTGACGAGAGCTTTGCGTTGCGAACGCCCTATTTCAGCGTTCTTCACATGGATTTTTGCGTTACTCCAAGCGCTGGCCTACATACAAAAATTGGTGAAATAAATCATCTCACACAAAAAAAACGCGGCGAAAGTTCGCCGCGCATTCGTTTCTGTACTCACATTTGGATTGCTTAAGCCGCTTGTGATTCGGTTGCCGTTGTCTTTTGCGCAGCGTTGCTCATGAACACTGACGTCTTTTTGAACTGTTCAAGCCCGGTGGTTTTTATTGCGTTTTCAAAGGCTTGTTTGCATTTTTCGAAACTCGGCATGGAAAACCTCAAATTGTTGTGCCTCACGGCATCCTCCCAAAAGGCTGTTACGCCTTCGTTAAGTGTAGCCACATTCCTTTGGATTCAACACTTTCAAATCCACTACTAGATTTTATTGTGAGCGCAAATGCGGCAAAAAATGTACGATCATAAGGGCTACGGTAGTGGATTTTGATGTGTTTGCTGTCCAGTTCTTTTTCCGAAACCTTCAAGATAGACGTAAACGCATGGGCCAACGTTGTAGCATATTGTTCTAGGGCCAGATCTTCAAAGTCGTAGTAAGGCGACAAGACAAGGTGCCTGACCCGCAGGACCTTCCCAACAAATCCCTTAATATGCGCCGAATTTAGGAAGCACGCAGCATGATATGTGCCGCTGTCGTCAGCGAGTGCGAAGACACCTGAATCTAAGTTTTCGGTCCCATCGCCACACTCATCTTCCAAGGTCCCAAGGGATGCAGAGGCATAATTTTCAAATTCCTCTTCGTAAACTCCACACTGTTCTTGCCACTGAGTCCTGAAGCGGTCCCAAGTGCCATCGTTCTTTTGTAATCGCTTTAGATTCATTTTCTATCCACTATGTTAACGCACAAATTTCTTATGCTTCAGACGCTTCGGCTTGCCCGCAGCCCTCTTTCCTCACCGGGTGACGCTCTCATCGCTTTTCTTTGAAAAGCGACTGCCGCGCACGACTTGACCCCAAAGCGGAACCTCAAGAAACTCGTTCTAGCGAACGAATTTCTTGTGCTTCAGTCGTTTGGGTTCAAGGGCATCGGCGCCCAGGCGGCGTTTTTTGTCTTCCTCATAGTCTTCGAAGTTGCCTTCAAACCATTCCACATGGGCCTCGCCTTCAAAAGCAAGGATATGCGTACAAATACGGTCGAGGAAGAAACGATCGTGCGAAATGACCACGGCGCAGCCGGCGAAATCGACCAGCGCGTCTTCCAAAGCCCGCAGGGTTTCAACGTCCAAATCGTTGGTCGGTTCATCGAGGAGGAGGACATTGCCGCCCTCTTTCAAAAGCTTGGCCATATGCACGCGGTTGCGTTCGCCGCCGGATAGCAGGCCGAGTGTTTTTTGCTGATCGCCGCCTTTGAAGTTGAAGGACGAGCAATAAGCGCGGGAATTGACCTGCGCGTCGCCAAGCTCGATGATTTCCGCCCCGCCTGAAATTTCCTCCCAGACAGTTGCCTTATCGTCCAACGCATCGCGCGACTGATCGACATAAGACAGTTCAACCGTGTCGCCATATTCAACGGTGCCGGAATCAGGTTGTTCCTGTCCGGTCAGCATACGGAAGAGCGTGGATTTACCGGCGCCGTTCGGGCCAATCACGCCGACGATTCCACCGGGCGGCAGAGCGAATTCCAGATTTTCTACAAGAAGTTTATCGCCGTAAGCTTTGGTCAGGCCAGAGACCTCGATCACCTTACCGCCAAGGCGCGGGCCATTGGGGATAACAATCTGGGCGCGGGAAAGCTTCTCGCGTTCGGATTGTTCGGCCATCTCGTTATAGGCGTTGATCCGGGCCTTGGATTTGGCTTGCCGGGCCTTTTGACCCTGCCGCATCCATTCCAGCTCGCGTTCCAGCGTTTTTTGGCGGGATTTATCTTCACGCGCTTCTTGTTGCAGGCGCTTGGCCTTTTGTTCCAGCCAGGCCGAGTAGTTGCCTTCGTATGGAATGCCACGTCCACGGTCGAGTTCGAGAATCCAACCCGTGATGTCATCGAGGAAATAGCGGTCGTGGGTGACGATCAGGATCGTGCCTTTATAGTCGATCAGGTGCTGTTGCAGCCATGCGATGGTTTCGGCGTCCAAGTGGTTGGTCGGTTCATCGAGCAGCAGCATCTCTGGCGCTTCAAGCAAAAGCTTACAGAGCGCAACACGGCGGCGCTCACCCCCGGAAAGCGAGGAAACATCTGCATCATCAGGGGGGCAGCGCAATGCCTCCATCGCAACGTCGATCTGGCTGTCGAGATCCCACAGGTTGCTGGCGTCGATCTCATCTTGAAGTTGCGCCATCTCGTCAGCGGTCTCGTCCGAGTAATTCATGGCCAGTTCATTGAACCGGTCGAGCTTGGCCTTTTTAGAGGCCACGCCCAGCATGACGTTTTCGCGGACGTTGAGGGTTTCATCCAGATGTGGCTCCTGCGGCAGGTAGCCAACTTTTGCACCCTCTGCGGCCCATGCTTCGCCGGTGAAATCCTTGTCCAGCCCGGCCATGATTTTCATCAGGGTCGATTTACCCGCGCCGTTGACGCCAACCACACCAATTTTAACGCCGGGCAGAAAGCTCAGTTTGATATTTTCAAAGCATTTCTTGCCGCCAGGATAGGTCTTTGAGACGCCATCCATGTGATAGACATATTGGTATGCAGCCATTTTGGGTGTCCTCGTCGGAAGCCGGAATTTTCGCCTTGATAGCGGGGATATCAGGCAGGGGCAATTGGGCGAGATCGTGATAAAGTCGCGTTTTCAGCAATAGGAGCGATCCATGATGGCCTACGACCGCGAATTGATTTCGAACGGCAACCCGATGGAGGCGATTGTCGGATTTAGCCGAGCTGTCCGGGTGGGCCCTTACGTGTCCATTGGCGGGACGGCCCCGGTGGGCGCGGATGGCCAAACCGTGGGAATTGGCGACGTCGCCGCACAAACGCGTCAATGCCTTGAGATTATCAAAGCCGCGTTAGAACAGGCGGGGTCCGGATTGCAGGATGTCGTTCGCACGAGGGTTTTGCTGACCAACATTGAAGATTGGAAAGCTGCGATTGATGTGCGCAAGGACTATTTCCGCGAGTATCGGCCTGTGGACACGATTATGGCCGTCAGCGGGTTTGTAAACCCGGAATGGTTGGTCGAACTTGAGGTCGATGCCGTGATTGCGGGATGGACTGGGTCGGAGGACGTATAGAGTATTTCAAAAGTCTATTGGGGTGCCTGTCCATTCGGAACGGCGATGTTAGAAAACTGCAGGTGTGACAGCGCAAAAGCTCAGTGATGCCTTCACCGCATTTGCGCCCTCGCAGTTACCCAGAAATCTCTTAGGTTTCGCCCAAGATTGACCATCTTTCGGGTGGCAAATGAACGCGAGCCTGAATCTGGCATGGGGTGTCTTGCCGGTTTTGGGGTGAATTGCGAGGAACGACATATGTGTACATTTTGCGGAAGAACCCTATCGCAAACCGATATCAAAGACCTGAAGCGCGAGCTGGAACTGACCGGGGGCGATGGGCCTCTTGCCGATCCCACGGACGCTGCCAACGATAGCCCGATCACCGATGAAGGTACCTCTGCGGATTCCGAAAGGGATGATGACGGCGGTTCCAATGCCGACGTAACCTCGTTGCAGGATCTGGTTGATTCCATTGATTTGGGCGGGGGATCAACAACGGATTTCGCTTCCACGTTGACTGACATGCCGCCTGTAATTTTCTCGACGGGCACGCCGCAAACTGACCCAACAACATCCGCCCTGAATGTCGGTGCGGCAGCGGCCGATCTTAGCGCCGATGACTTTGTGTTTGAAATCTCAGGAACGCCTGAAGAATCGGCAGAAGCTGTTGAATCTTCGCTATTGGATGGCGACGACCCCTATGAGAGAGCAGAGGATCCATTGGAAAGCGAGACGGATACCGCGCCATTTGTGGACCCTGACGAATATACAGGGCCATCAGCGGACGACTTCATTTTCTGATTGCTCCCTTCGAGTTGGCCGTCACAGCCTTTTCTCAAAAAACACGTCTGGATAGGGATCATCGTTGAAACGCGGGATCTCTGTCCAACCAGCGTTGCGATATAGCGCGACGGCCTCAGGCAAGGCCGAATTTGTATCGAGCCGCAGGGTATCGATGCCAAAGTTCAGGGCGCGGGCCTCGATCTCGGCCATCAGGCGCGTTGCAAGCTTCAGGCCGCGCGCGGCAGGCGAGACCCACAAGCGTTTCACTTCGGCAGTTGTTCCGCCTGATCCCTTTAGGCCAGCACAGCCAATTGCCTGACCATCCGAATTGGCAATGATGAAATCTCCACGGGGCGGGCACATGTCACCGGCGTCCGGGTCGCAGGAGAGGTTCACATCAAACCCGCGCTCAAAGCGCTGGGCCAATTCATCGTAATATTGGGATAGACAGGATTGCGCGGTGGCGCTGGTCGGGTCGGCGCGCTCTATGGTGATGTCATCTTGTCCAAGCGCCGAGGCCACAAGATCCATCGCAGCAAGCAAGGCATTGGGCTTTGGATGCGCATCGAGCAATTTTTGGGCCTGCGCGTTCGACAATTCCTCGTAAGCCGAAAATTCGGTTTCTCCGCTTTGCGTTAGCTGCGCGATGCGGCGGCGCCCGTCTTTAGGGTGGGGTAAGGTGGTGATCAAGCCTTCGGTTTCCAAGCTGCGGAGAAGACGGCTCATGAGCCCGCTATCAAGGCCAAGATATTTGCGGATATGTCCAATATCGTCTTGGCCCTTGCCGATGGCGTTCAACACGCGGGCTGCGCCAAGTGGACGGCCGCGCCCCAGAAAGGACGTGTCGAGTGCGCCCGTTTCACGGGTTACAGCGCGGTTGAAGCGGCGGATACGATGGATGTCACTTGTCATATACCTGACTTTAGTCAGTTAAAATTTAGACCGCAAGCCCCGTGCTGCATGTCTCGGCAGGTCGCTTGCCAAAGTGACGTCTCTGGACATGCGCGCATGGCGGGTTAAGAAGGTCGTCATGCGCGAAGGATTGCCATATGTCCGCCCCGGAATGACCGTGGGCCTTTTCGGCGGGTCGTTTGATCCGGCACATGCAGGCCATCTGCATGTCAGCCGCGAAGCTTTGAAGCGATTTGACCTGGACCGGGTGTGGTGGCTGGTATCGCCCGGCAATCCGCTTAAGACGCGCGGGCCTGCCCCGATTGAACGGCGTCTGTCGCATGCGCGATCGTTGGTCAGCAATCCGCGCATTACCGTCACGGATATCGAGGCTCAACTGGGCACGCGTTATACCGGTCAGACGCTTGAGGCGCTTTTCTCTCTTTATCCGGGTGTTCGTTTTGTGTGGTTGATGGGGGCCGATAATTTGGCTGGTTTTCATCATTGGCAGCGGTGGGATTGGATCATGCAAAGCCTGCCCATTGGCGTTCTGGCGCGCCCCGGGCAGCGTATTTCGGCCCGCACCGCAAAGGCCGCCCAAATCTATAAGCGATGGAAAGTTCCCTCGGCGTCTGCGCGCGGTTTGGCCTTTATGGACGCGCCAGCGTGGTGTTTTTTGAATGTCCCCATGGTCGATATCTCATCAACCGAGATCCGGGCCCGGGGCGAATGGGGCACTTAAACCTCTATCCATAGACAATTTGTTGATCGCCAAAAGCGCGGCAAAGGCTTGAGCCAAACCCCCGGCGCATGTTTTAGTTCGGCCTGTCTTACAGGATTTGACAAAAATGGTTTCGAGACGGTTATTTTTAAGCGGGGCTTTGGCCAGCCTCGCAGGACCGGTATTTGCAAACGCACCGGCAGTATCCAGCTTTCCGCGCCGCCGCCCGGATGGTTTTCATCTGCGCAGCTTGCCAAGTGGCGAGGATCTGATCTCGAGCGCCAATTTGGGCGGGCGCGTCGCTTATGTGGTGGCGGATGCGTATACAGGGCAGGTTTTAGAAACGGTTAATCCGGTGCTTGGCATGCCGCCTGCCTCGGTCGCGAAATCGATGACCGCGGCCTATGGGTTGGACCGAATGGGGCCGGGATATCGGTTTCGAACGACGGTTGTGTCAAACGGCACATTGACCAACGGCCGCCTAGAAGGGGATTTGTGGTTGGTGGGCAGTGGCGATCCGCTGCTGGATACAGATCACCTGAATGACCTGACGCGGGCCCTGGCCGAAGCCGGGCTGAGAGAAGTCACAGGCCAGTTCAGGGTCGTGGACACAGCTTTGCCGCACATCCGAGAGATTGCGCCGGATCAGCCCATTCAGGTCGGGTATAACCCAGCTGTCGGCGGGCTGAACCTGAATTTCAACCGTGTGCATTTTGAATGGCAGCGCTCGGGCGATGGGTACAACTTGCAAATGGATGCCCGCTCGGCCGCGATCCGGCCTCCGGTGATGATGGCTGAAGTCAGGCTCTCTGACTCGCAACCCAATGTGTATAGCTACGGACAGACTGACGCCGCCGAGGTTTGGACCGTGGCGCGCCGCGCCTTGGGGCAAAATGGTGCGCGTTGGTTGCCAGTGCGCCGCCCGGCGGCTTATGCGGCGGATGTATTCCGTGTTTTGGCGCGCTCACGGGGGATCGTGTTGACCCCACCAGAATTTGGCGCCGTTCCACCAGTAAACGGCTTGGTGCTTGCCGAACATGTCTCGGATCCGTTGGAAGAAATCCTGCGCGGTATGATGCGCTGGTCAACAAACCTGACGGCCGAGGTTGTCGGACTGATGGCCAGCCAAGCGGGGGGCGGTGCGCCAAGCGATCTTGCAGGGTCTGCTGCGATGATGAATTCATGGATGAGCGACCGCCTCGGTGCGCGGCATCCGGGTTTTGTCGATCATTCTGGTCTGGGGGCGACCAGCCGGATCAACACCCGCGAAATGGTACGGTCGCTGGTCGCGACCGGGGCCAATGGCGGTCTGCGGCGCATCATGCGCGATATTGCGATGCGCGACGCCCAAGGGAGCCCGGTGGCCGATCACCCGGTCGAAGTTGTTGCCAAAACTGGGACGCTCTATTTCGTGTCGACGCTGGCTGGATTTGCGCGTGCGCCATCCGGGCGTGACCTTGCCTTTGCAATTTTTTGCGGGGATCTGGACCGTCGTTCACAGTTTGACAGTGCGCAAGAACAACGCCCACCCGGCGCACGCACCTATAACCGGGCCGCCAAGCAGTTGCAGCAAGCACTGATCGAGCGTTGGGCTGCCGTATACGAAACCGCATGATGCCAATGTCGCGTTTAAGCGCGACATCATAGGTTTGAGAGCGTAGAACCAAGCCATCCTGCTTTATTTTGGCTGGGTTTTCGAAGGATTTTTGGACATGGCAGAGATGTCGCAAACGGCCCCCGCACGGGTTGGTCAGAGCGCTTTAGGCGTGTTTTTTGTTGTGCTGGGCATGGCATTAATCACGGTGCAAGACGGGTTCATGAAAGAGATGTTAGAGCGGTATTCGCTCTGGCCGCTTATGGTCTCGCGCGGGGTTATGGGCGTGGTGATTTGTGTGCCTTTGATTCTGATTATGGGCGGTGCAAACCGGTTGTCGACGCCGCTTTTGGGCTTTTATGCGATCCGTGGCGCGCTGATCGCCGTGGCGTTCGCGCTGTTCTATGCGGCCTTTCCCTTTATGAACCTGGCCGAAATTTCGACAATCTTTTTTGCCGCACCATTGATGATCACGATTATGGCGACGATCTTTTTGGGTGAAACGATCGGCCCGCATCGGATATTTGCGCTGGTTTTGGGTTTTGGGGGCGTGTTGATCGCGCTGAACCCGACAGCCGAGGCTTTTCAGCCGGTGGCGTTGCTGCCCTTCTTCTGCGCCATCCTGTATGCCGCCAGCCAGATCGTTGCGCGCAAGATGGGCGATGGCGATACGCTGCTTATGACCGCGCTGTTCACCGTTTTGTTTATGGCCCTGGCAATTCCGTTGGTGGGTGGGCTGACGGCGTGGATCTTGCCAGAAGGGCCGGAAACCCATCACGTGCGTTGGGATTGGGCGATCCCGCAGGGGATGGATTTACTTTGGGTGGCTCTTTTGGGCATTTCTGGCATGGCCGGGATCACGTTCTTGACCCGCGGCTATCAGGTGGCATCGGCCAGCCTGCTTGCGCCGTTCGACTACACCTATCTGCCGATGGCAACCGGCATGGCCTATTTCCTCTGGGATGAGGTGCCGACCCGGTCGACCCTGATCGGAATGGCCTTGATTGTGGCGGCAGGGCTGTACCTTGCGTGGCGTGAGTCGCGCTAGACTACCATGTGGCGGGCGCGGGCGCCGCGTTCAATGGCAGCGGCATGCAGGCGGTCAATCTCGAACTGGTAGCGGATTTCCATCAGCATTTGCAGCTCGTCCTGATTGAGCCGCCCATCGGCCGCGGCGACATCACAGGACAGTGCATAGCCGGTTTCATATAGCTCCTCTGGCAAGGCGTCAGTGATCAGCCCGAAAAGAGCGTCCAGCCCGTCCTCTTCCTCGATCAGATCAAAGACGGTTTGCGAGACGACCCGCATGCGGTCTGCGTCGTAATCGGCAAAGACTGGCAGGTGATTCACAATACGCTCGATTGTGACCAATTCTGAGGTCCGAATGGCCTCATCCGAAATCGAAACCACGATCATTAGCGCAATAAGCGCGTCCTGCGGGGAGATTGATGGCTGTTCGGTCACGGGGGATGTGCCTTTCAAGAGGGTGTTATGGGGGGAATTTATTGACCCCGGCGGCGATGGGCAATAGGGGCTAGTGCCACACGCGGCACCGCGCCGCGATTTGACCCATCACAATCTGGATTTGGACATGTCTGACCTACGTGACGCTGCAATGAGCTCGAAAGCCTGGCCCTTTGAAGAAGCGCGCCGACTGCTCAAACGTTACGAAAAAGCGCCACCCGAAAAGGGCTATGTCCTGTTTGAAACAGGCTATGGCCCGTCGGGCCTGCCGCATATCGGGACCTTCGGCGAAGTTCTGCGCACGACGATGATCCGGCGCGCCTTTGAGGTGATTTCCGACATCCCAACCAAGCTGATCTGTTTTTCGGACGATCTTGATGGCTTGCGCAAAGTGCCGGGCAACGTTCCGAACCAAGAGATGTTGGCCGAGCATTTGCAACGTCCGCTGACGTCTGTGCCTGATCCCTTTGGCACGGATGAAAGCTTTGGCCATCACAACAACGCCATGCTGCGCCGGTTCTTGGACACGTTCGGCTTTGAGTATGAGTTTTACTCGGCGCGCGAATTTTACCAGTCGGGCCAGTTTGACGAGGTTCTGCGCCGTTGTGTGGACCGCTATGATGACCTGATGAAGATCATGCTGAAATCGCTGCGCGAAGAGCGTCAGCAAAGCTATTCGATCTTTTTGCCGATTCATCCCGAAACGGGCCGGGTTCTGTATGTGCCGATGAAGCATGTGGACCGGGAAAACTATACCGTGACCTTCGATGATGAAGAGGGCCGCGAATGGACGCTGCCGGTCACGGGCGGCCACGTAAAGCTGCAATGGAAACCGGATTTCGGTGCCCGTTGGGCGGCGCTTGGCGTCGATTTTGAGATGTATGGCAAAGAACATGCCACCAACGAGAAAATCTACGACGCGATCTGCCGAACACTTGGGCAGCGCCCGCCGAACCATTTCAGCTATGAATTGTTTCTGGACGATCAGGGCCAGAAAATCTCGAAGTCGTCGGGCAACGGCATCTCGATCGATGAATGGCTCAGCTATGCCTCGACCGAGTCTCTAAGCTATTTCATGTATCAAAAGCCCAAAACCGCCAAGCGGATGCATTTTGACGTGATCCCACGGGCGGTGGATGAGTATCATCAACAGCTGCGCGCCTATGCTGGGCAAGACACCAAGGCGCGGATGAACAACCCTGTCTTCCATATTCACGGTCATAACGTGCCTGCGTCGGATATGGTGGTGCCGTTCACGATGCTGCTTAACCTTGCGTCTGCCTCTTCTGCCGAAGACAAAACGGCCATGTGGGGTTTCATCAATAAATACGCCCCGGATGCGACGCCTGAAACCCATCCGGGTATGGATGCGGCTGCTGGCTTTGCCGTGCGCTATTTCCATGATTTTGTGAAACCGCAAAAAACCTATCGCGCGGCAACCGGCCAAGAAGCGGCCGCGTTACGGGCGCTGTCGCGGGCTTTGTCGTCGCCGGAAGAAGCGGTCAAGGCGATTGCCGCCAAAAATGCAATGATGGGCAATGACGATCCATTGCCTGAACCGAATATGGAGGACGAAGAATTCCTTCAATCGGTTGTGTTTGCCATTGGCAAGCTGCACGAGTTTGAGCCTCTACGCGCGTGGTTCTCGGCAATTTACGAAGTGCTGCTGGGTGCCAGCCAAGGCCCGCGTTTCGGTGGATTCATTTCGCTTTATGGCGTCGAAGAAACCCGGACATTGATCGAAGACGCATTGAACGGAAAATTCACCGCGTAAATTGACGTCGCTTTGTCTCGCGCTAATTGCCTGCCCAAGGCTAGCGCGAGATGGAGTGGCTGAGATGACAAGAATACTAACCGTTTTGGCCTTTTGCGCCGCTCCGTTTATGGCTGCTGCGCAAGAGCCGGTGCCGTCAAATCCAGAAATTGAAGCGATTATCGATGGCCAGATGCAGGCCTTTCGGTCTGGCGATGCGGATGCGGCCTGGGACTATGCCAGCCCAATAATCCAAGGCATTTTCGATAGCCCTGATCGCTTTGCCCAGATGGTCGAAAATGGCTATCCGATGGTGTGGAACCCCGGTGAGGTCAGCTATCTTGGCCTACGCCAGCAGGGGCGGTGGTTTTATCAGCGTGTGCAAGTGATCGACCGAGCCGGGGCCGCGCATTACCTTGAATATCAGATGGTCCTTCAGGATGGGCTCTGGCTGATCAACGGCGTCGCATTGTTGCCCGCGCCGGGCGTTGGGGCCTGAACTTTCGGCCAGCTTAACGGATTTTTAGGACTATTTGCGTAAAGCTTGTTGCGACCTGGGCCCGATAAGGGGCACCGGGACCTATTCCAGACAGTTTTGAACAATTGAGAACCCTTTGGGCGCGACCGCTCCCATGGGGATCAAACGCGTGCGGGCTTGGCTTGCCACGTGGGCAACAAAAAGGGGTTTGATATGAACCAAGTGATCACCGACGGGCTGAACCTGATGCCGCCAGAGTTTTCTGCAGGGTTGGATGACTGGTCCAGCGAGGATGGCACGCCGGGCACCGATACCTATGACACCGCGACGAACGCGGCCTTGGTAACGGCCGATCAGGATTTCGGAACATGTCTTGAGATTCTGAAGACCTCCTCGACCACTCGGCTGCGCTATATGGGCGAAACCCCGATCGAGCCGGGGCTCTACCTGCGGGTTTCGGCGCGGGTGAAAGCGCTGTCGGGCACGTTGCCCTCGGTGCGCATCGCGGCCTGGGCGGGGCAGTCGAATAATTCGCAGTTGAACGGCGTGGATACAACCGGCGATTCAACAGCACTCAGCGCTTATGGCGAGGTCGTGACCGTTTCGGCCATCATCGGCGTGGGTGACCGACAAGGCGTGGATATGGCATGGGGCGAGGATGCCGACTACGGGCATTTCGGTCTGGACCTGACGGGCGGAAATGGCGGCACAGTTCGCATTGAAAGCATCATGATCGAAGATGTGACTCATGTTTTCCACCGCAAGATGATGGATTGGGTCGATGTCAAAGATTATGGAGCGGTGGGCGATGGGGTCACCGATGATCGCGACGCGATTGAGGCTGCTGACGCCGATGCAAATGGGCGAGAAGTTCTTGTTTCGGAAGGCACTTATTATGTCGGATCAAACCTGACCATCGACAACCCGGTGCGTTTTCAGGGTAGCCTTGTCATGCCAGATGGCGCCCGTTTGGTGCTGGCCAAGAATTTTGACCTGCCAAGCTATTCCGCGGCTTTTGGCGGGGACGATGTTGAAGGCTTCAAAAAGGGCTTTCAGGCGATGCTGAACCACGGCGACCATGACAGTTTTGACATGGGCGGACGCCGGGTGTTGCTGGACGAGCCAATCAACATGGCTGATGCAGTTGGCAATAAAACAACCTATGCCAATCGCCGTGTGATCCGGAACGGGCAATTCAGTTGCCAAAGCGGATCCGGTTGGAACAACGACGTTGTTACAAGCCCGGGCACTTGGTCATCCTCTAACCCAGATCGCTTGGATAATGTGACCAATGCAGGGTCGATCAAAGTCGGATCGCTGGTAACAGCGAACACAGGCGTTGGTCGCGAGATCTATGTCCGAGCAGTAAATATCGCGCAAAACCGCGTCTTTCTATCGTCGCCATTGGGCAAGCCGCTGACGCAACAGACCTATACCTTTACCAGGTTCAAATACATTTTGGACTTCTCCGGCTTTTCGCAGCTTCAGCGCTTCGCTCTCGAAGGGATCGAGTTTGTGTGCGCCGGGCTGGCCAGTGCGGTCCTTTTGCCGGCAGATGGCCTGATTTTTCATTTCAAGGACTGTTTCTTTACCGGTCCGAAAGATCGCGGGATCACCTCTTTTGACAGCGGGTGTTCTGGGATGCTGATCGACCGGTGCCAATTCCTGTCGAATGAGCAAACGCTAAATGTTCAAGACCGGACGACGGTCGGGTTTAATACCAATTCCAACGATGTGAAGGTCCGCAATAACCGCGCGGTTAAGTTCAGACATTTCGGGGTCTTTGGCGGCAATGGCAATTTGATTACGGGCAATCACTGGTTCCAAGGTGACAACCAGAATGAGGGCCTGATCAGCGCGGGAATTGTCCTGACCAATACAAATGTCAAAACCACAATCGAGGGCAATTATATCGACAATAGCTTTATCGAATGGGGTAATGAACACGACCCTGCACCCGAGCTATCGAACGAGTTCTCCTTTGGTGGATTGACCATCAATGCCAACATTTTCACAGCAAACGGGGTTGCGAGCTGGTCCAAATTTATTTCGATTAAGCCCTATGGTGTGGATCACTACATCAACGGGCTTACGATTTGCGACAACGTCTTTAAGCACCTCAATGGCAATGCGCTCGATTCCGTTGAGGGGGTCGACAATTCGATTGCCGGTTTGGATGGCAGCCGTACGCGGAACTTCCTGATGACGGGTAACGTGTATACCGGAATCACGAAAAACTCGCAAAATCCAATCACGGTGAAGGTCACGCAGACGTCGGATCAAAGCAGTTGGGACAGAGATCTCCGAGATTATTTACCGTTTGATACGCAAGCAAGGGTGGCAGTCTCTGTCCAGCCAGAGGGAGCAATTCGGAACGTCTCGAATGTGGCCATCTACACAACGCCTTATTGCGCCACGCGCATTGGCACGGGCAATGGGTCGATCCGCATCAACTGGTCTCAGGCGGTGCACGGGTCGGTCATGCTGACCGCCCGCTGTGATACGCTCTGACGTTAAATCGTCGCAAATGGTTTAGGCTTGGCCGGTTTGGCCGGGTCTTTTCGGATTTAGAACTGGTGCCAGAGTCCTAACTCTAACCCGACCCGTCTTTCGCCGTTTACCGTGCTGCGCAGGCCGACCTCGATCGAGGTGCCATCAAAAACATCGTAAACGATCGAGGGGTTAACCTCATAACTGACATCCGCGCCCGGCCATTCTTCGGCCATCAATTGCATCAGCACATGCAACCGGTCCGTCGCGTTCAGGCCCAGTGTTGCTTCGGCTTTCCAGCGGGTGTTTTGCGCGGTCAGATCCTGTATGGCAACGGCCTCTAGCGACATCCAACCGCCGGAAAAATCCAGTGGCATCCAGTTGGGTAAATCACTTCCAAACCCATATCCAAAAGACACCCCAACTCGCGCCAATTGGTTTCTGCCCAGCACATCGACGTGGCGTTGACCCATTCCGAGATCGAAAGCCACTTGCAGCCGGCTTTCTGGGCGGGTCAACGTATAGCGCAAAAAGCCCATATACTCGCGGGTATATTCGCCTTGCCCGATGTCCAGGCCAAATGTCAGGCGCCGTCCAAGACCGATTTCGCCATAAAAAGAATGGTAGGGATCAACTTGTATCGTGCCAGTTGTAAGCCCATCAGCTGAGGTCACCAAATTCGACGAAAAGGACAAAAACACCTCACCCGGCGCCCGCGCCCAAGCTCCGGCATTTGCGGCCGGGCCGCAGAAACCTGCGACTGCAATAAGGAGAAAGGCAAAAACACGGCTCATAGCATGGTTAAGCCTGCTTAAATCTGGTTAAGACTTAACTAACAGCGGCTTTTGAAAGGGATACGCGCGCCAATGGATGCCCGTATGAAACTGGTTCTTGTGAACCCTGAAATCCCCGGCAATACCGGCACAATCGGGCGCACATGTGTGGCCTTGGATCTTGAGTTGATCCTGATCAAACCTTACGGGTTCTCCATTGATGACAAGGCGGTGCGCCGGGCGGGTTTGGATTATTGGAAGCATGTGCGCTTGACCGAATATGAAAGCTGGGACGGGTTTATTGCCGCACATGCCCCCCGGCGTGACGCGCTGTTTTTCCTTGAGGAATTTGGGGATCAAACCGTCTATGACGCTGAATACCCCGATGACGCGTACTTGATTTTCGGAAGGGAAACCAAGGGTTTGCAGGCTGAGATATTGGACGGTTTCGAGGATCGCATCTTTAACTTGCCTATGCGCAGCCCTCATATCCGGTCTCTCAACCTTGCCAATGCAGCCACTGCGGTTGCCTATCAGGCGCTGCGCGGACAATTCTCGAAGTAGTTCCTTTCTTCTCTGGCCAAGCGCGCCGCGCGTGTTAGGCTGAGACAACAGCAGGAGAGGAGCAAAGCCATGCCAAAGATTGAAAAGGGCGCCGCCCTGCAGACGGTGATCACCACTTTTGACACCACGCCGGGCACTTGCGAGGATCTGCTTGATGCGCTGAAGGATGCCTATGACGTGTTTATTTCAAAGCAGCCCGGTTTTATTGGTGCAGGCTTGCATGTGAATGACGCCCAAACGCGGGTCGCCAATTATTCGCAATGGCAACGGCGCGAGGACTTTCAGGCCATGTTGCGCAGCGATGAAATGCGCAAACGTAATCGTATGATCAACGAGCTTTGCAAAAGCTTTGAGCCAGTGATGTATGAGGTTCAGGAGAGTTATAATTGACGACGACACCGGACGTTGGGTTAGAGGGCGAGTTGCAACAGGTGCGCGCCGAGCTGACCAAGCTTAACAGTCACCGCTTTATCCGCATGCATAATTCGATACCGCGGCTATTGGTGTTCAATTTTGCCCGGGGTCTGGCCTTTGGGCTGGGCACGGTTGTGGGGGCCTCGTTTTTGGTTTCGATCGTCGTTTACGCGCTGAGCCAGATTGATTTTATCCCGGTGATTGGGGATTGGGCGGCGCAGATTGCAAACCAGATTCAGGTTGGCGAATAGTTCTTGTTTTAGGCGAGTTTCGACCTATCTGACTATTATCATCAACTTTATCTGGAGAGGCCCCATATGCAATGCCCAGTCGACGGAACCGCGCTTGTAATCGCAGAGCGGAGTGGAGTGGAAATCGACTATTGTCCGTCCTGTCGTGGGGTTTGGTTGGATCGCGGTGAGCTGGATAAGATCATCGACCGATCTGGTGCGATTGAGGCGCGGGATGCGCCGCGGCGGTCATCAAGTGATGATGGACGGCGCAAGAAGAAAGACGGTATCGGCTCTCTTCTTGGCGATATTTTCGACTTCTAAGTCAACGCTTATTCGAAATTAATAATGACAATACCGATGTCATTGGGGTCAGCAGACGGACAAATCTGCTGGCCGTTCTGCGTGATCTCATGACCGACGCGCAGCGTTTGGGATTGTCCGTTGTTGAGGGATACGGTGCCCCCGGTCGCACGTTCATTGCCGGTTAGGCTGACGCAGGCGCGCGCTACATTGCTTTGAAGAATAACGGCCCATGTTGACTGGGTCGGCCCAACGCGGGCAAGGCGGCGACGTTCGCTGTCAATTTGCTGACCTGCGGCGTCAAACTGAGTCATCGTGATGCGCAGGTTTCGCGGGTGATTTGCGTTAAAAAAGGTGGCAATAAACTGATCGGCAACGGCCGTTCCTGTGGTTGCCATCAGGGCCAAAGCTGCAAGTGTTAGACGCATAATGCGCTCCTCTTTTTACAATTCCAATGTCCCATCGGGACCTATTATATCAAAAAATTCTGAGTGTTAAAACTAATTCCGGCCGGCCGGGCGTCAATCGGATAACGGGCAAACCAAAAGATCGCGGGTTTCACAAAGTTGATCGATGCAGGTGATTTGTTGCACACCCAATGGGCTGGGTCCGATTTGTCCGGCAGTGACACGCTCGACGTGGCAAGACGTATCGGCAGCCGAAAGAAAAACATGGGCATGCACAAGATCACCGCCGAGGCCGGCATAGGCACCCGGATCAATCCCAAGGGTCATTGCCGGACCCGTCAGGCCCAAATTCAATGCAGTGACCAATAGTGAAGCAAATCTTTGCATGGGGTTCCCGCCCGGATTATCTCGTTTCGTGCCCATAAGTCGGGCGAGGGGGCGGATCGGTTCAAATTTACTGGCAAAAATCCGGGGGGCGCCCGGTTGCGGAATCCTCAGGCCGAAGGGGCGGAGGTGCAACTGCGAAACGCAGCGACGGCTGGAGCTGCGGGGGCGGGGCCGTCCAAAGGCAGGATCAGGGCCGTATTGCCGCTCATCGCGATGGCGCGGATGTTATATTCCAGCCCATCCAGCACATTGCCAAATCCCTGATCCGAAACCGTCAATGACCGGCCCGCATTGCTCAGCTCATGGCGGCCTGTGGTGATGTAATTTGGGTATGGCCCGTCAAACCGCATGGCAAACATCGGGTCATCGGGCCAAGCCTCTGGCGTTGTCACCGTGATCGCATAGACGAGGGTGGAAAGGTCAAAGGTAAGCTCGACCTCGGCGGTGGGCTCGGAATGCGTGATCCGGCACAGCCCCGCGGGTTGATCAGCGTGCCACGCAGCGGCAGGGGCCGCCCAAATTGCGGCAAGACTTGCAACGATATGAATGACGCGGCGCATCCGGCAAGCGTAACAGCAAAGCGGCCCTTGTGAAAAGTTTTGCAGTGCTACAGTGAATGCCGGCTTGCAACACCCGGCCCGCCGAAAGAGACTGCGGCCATGACCCGCGATGACTTCAACACCTTCTGCGCCACGCTCAAGGCGACATCCCATGTGGTGCAATGGGGCAATGCCGATGTGTGGAAAGTGGGGCCCAAGCTGTTTGCCGTTTGTGGCTGGCACAATGACGGCCCGGCCTTTACCTTCAAGGTTAGCCCCATCGCGTTTGAGGTTTTGGGCAGCGAGCCCGGCATCCGCCCCGCGCCCTATCTTGCATCAAGGGGCATGAAATGGCTGCAGGTTTATGAAGACGGCGCGCTGAGCGATGACAGTCTGCGCGAGCATATCGTGATGAGCTATGATATGGTTGTGGCGGGGATGACCAAGAAGATGCGGGCCGAACTCGGCGTCTGACCTTTCGGCAAAGGGCGAGCACCTGCCCGTGGGATGGCGCTGTAACCGTCGAACGGAGCGCTTAATCTAACAGAGCACATCCATGTTCTGAGTGGAATACGAACCTCCCCCAAGCGCCAGCCCGCCCGAACGGGCAGGCCCTCGCCCGGCACCTCCGGTGCTATTCGGGCGATACCTTGAGTTACAAATGCACAGGGAACCCGCGCATCGCGCCCGACCCGTCTCCAAAGCGGGCGCCATAAGAAAACAATATGGCATCCGCTTTAAGTATTAGGGTGTTTTACCGGAACATATCGAGCGTTGCGCTTTGGATATCAGGGCGCTCATTTGCGAGCCAGCGAAGCTCACGTTTCGCGTGGTGGGCCCCGATGCGAAGTATTTTTAGTTTTGGGAGAGACGCAAAGTGGGCTCAGGCTCTTATCGGATACCCTGACGTTGATCAGATCAAGCGACTTCAAAGAAGTCAGATTGCCAACCGAAGAAAGGCTGTCAATCGATGTTCGCTTAGAAATTCCACCGGAGATTGAAAGTTTAGTCAGGTTAGGTATTGCAGAAATCTCAGCGAAATGTTCCCATTTTGAAAGCGCCATAACATAAAGACTTGTTAAGTTTTCCAAGTTTCGCAATGCACGAAGAGTGCAGATTTTTGAGGCGTATTCAAAGGTCAGATTTTGCAGTCGGTTCATGTCCTGAATTGAAGAAATGTCTTCAGCGTAGAGATTCTTAAACGAGATTGCTGCTGGAGAAACCTGTCTGCAAAGTTTGTCGAATTGAACTTGAGTCAAGGTTGGTGCGAAACAGGAACCGGCGTTTTCTCTCAAAGGAAGCGCTTCTGGCGAAAAATACGACCCATCTATCTGGACATGTCGTCCCTCGGCGACGGCCTCAGCTGCCGTTTCTTGCTTCTTTCGCCTCCAGATCACGTTCTCCTCCTCTTCCCACCTCTCTGCCCCGGCCTTCCCGCCGTAGACCGACCGCTCGCCTTCGCGGCCCCTTCCACAGCCGCTTCAACCGCAGACTGACGGGCCAGCGGGTCGTCCGAGATCACCAGATCGACGGTTTCCAGCCGTTTAACCTCGTCCCGCAGACGGGCGGCCTCTTCGAATTCGAGGTTTTCGGCGGCTTTGCGCATGGCTTCGCGCAGACCGTCTAGATGGGCCTCCAGATTGGCGCCGTGCAGGGGTTTGTCGACTTTCGCGGTGACGCGGTTCATGTCGACATCGCCTTGGTAAAGCCCGGCCAGAATATCCTCGACATTCTTTTGCACCGTCTCGGGCGTGATGCCGTGTTCGATGTTATAGGCCTCTTGCTTTTCGCGGCGGCGGTTGGTTTCGCCAATGGCCCGTTCCATGCTGCCCGTCATGCGGTCGGCATACATGATGACGCGCCCATCGGCGTTTCGTGCGGCGCGTCCGATGGTTTGCACCAGCGAGGTTTCAGAGCGCAAAAAGCCCTCTTTATCCGCATCCAAAATCGCCACCAGCCCGCATTCGGGGATATCGAGCCCCTCGCGCAGCAGGTTGATCCCGATGAGCACATCAAAGGCCCCAAGGCGCAGATCGCGCAGGATCTCGATGCGTTCGATCGTGTCGATATCGGAATGCATGTAGCGGACTTTGATGCCCTGTTCATGCAGGTATTCGGTCAGATCTTCGGCCATGCGTTTGGTCAGCGTGGTCACTAGCGTGCGGTAGCCTGCTGCCGTCACGCGGCGGATCTCATCCATCACGTCATCGACCTGCGTTGTAACGGGCCGGATCTCAACCGGTGGGTCCAGAAGGCCGGTGGGGCGGATCACCTGTTCGGTGAAGACGCCGCCCGATTGTTCGATCTCCCACGGGGCGGGGGTGGCCGAGACAAAGATCGACTGGGGCCGCATCGCGTCCCATTCTTCGAATTTGAGGGGGCGGTTATCCATGCAGGAGGGCAAGCGGAACCCATGCTCGGCCAGCGTGAATTTGCGCCGGTAGTCGCCTTTATACATGGCGCCGATTTGCGGGACCGAGACATGGCTTTCATCGGCAAACACAATCGCGTTGTCGGGGATATATTCGAACAGGGTGGGGGGCGGCTCACCCGGTGCGCGGCCCGTTAGATAGCGCGAATAGTTTTCAATGCCGTTGCACACGCCCGTGGCTTCAAGCATTTCCAGATCAAACCGCGTGCGTTGCTCCAGCCGCTGCGCCTCCAGCAGTTTGCCCTCGTCTTCCATCTGTTTCAGGCGCAGCGTTAGCTCTTCTTTGATGCCTTTGATGGCCTGTTTCATGGTGGGGGTTGGCGTCACATAGTGGCTGTTGGCGTAAACGCGGACCTTTTCCAGCGTGTCGGTTTTGGCGCCGGTCAGCGTGTCGAACTCGGTGATCGCTTCCAGCTCTTCGCCAAAGAACGAGAGGCGCCAGCCGCGATCTTCCAGATGGCTTGGCCAAATTTCCAAGCTGTCGCCACGCACCCGGAACGATCCGCGTTGGAACGCCTGGTCATTCCGTTTGTATTGTTGGGCGACCAGATCGGCCATCACTGCGCGCTGATTGTATTCTTTGCCAACCTCGATATCCTGCGTCATCGCGGTGTAGGTCTCAGGGCTCCCAATACCGTAAATACAGCTGACCGAGGCGACGATGATCACGTCATCGCGTTCCAGCAAGGACCGCGTGGCCGAGTGGCGCATTCGGTCAATCTGCTCGTTAATCTGGCTTTCCTTTTCGATATAGGTATCCGAGCGCGCGACATAGGCTTCGGGTTGGTAATAGTCGTAATAGCTGACGAAATACTCGACCGCGTTATCAGGGAAAAAGCCTTTGAATTCGCCATAAAGCTGCGCGGCGAGGGTTTTGTTCGGCGCAAGAATGATTGCCGGGCGCTGCGTTTCTTCGATGATCTTGGCCATCGTGAAGGTTTTGCCCGTGCCGGTCGCCCCTAAAAGCACCTGCGCGGTATCGCCGTCGCGCACGCCTGCGGACAGTTCTGCGATGGCAGTGGGCTGATCGCCAGCCGGCTCAAAGTTGGTTTCCAAAACAAATGCCTTGCCGCCTTCCAGTTTGGGGCGGGCTGGCTTTTGCATCATCGGCATATCAAGATCGGTGGTCGAGGTGGACATGGGCACGATTCCTTAAACTTCCCTTAAGAATGGTCCTATTTTGTTCCGGTGCAAGGGGCGCGGGGCGACATACTGACAAAAGCTGGCAGGATCTTGGAAATGCCGTAATTTTTAAACGAATTCGTAAGGATTCGCGGTCAGGTTTGGGAGGCTGAATGACGCGTTCGGACCCTTGGGTTCAGCAGCAAACAGCAATAGCGGTTGCCGGGTGTTCTCGCACCACCCACCCCACCCTCGCTCCACGAGTTTGCCCGGCAACCTGCAATTTCTCCCAATTTGGTCAAGATTCATTCCAGACGCGACCGAAATGCCCGTTGCATCCGTGTCAGAGATTCAGGATAAGAAATCTACGATCCGCTAGTTTTTCTTGGGAGCAAACCAAATGCGCGCACGTATCTACCAGCCCGCCCGCAATGCCATGCAATCCGGTTTGGGTAAGACCAAGACCTGGGTTCTGGAATTTGCACCGGCGGAACGGCGCGCCGTTGACCCTTTGATGGGCTGGACTGGATCAGGCGACACCACCAGCCAGGTGAAACTGCGCTTTGATAGTCTTGATGCCGCAAAAGAATATGCGGAAGATCATGGCATCACGGTCACTGTGCTTCAGCCGCAGCGTCGCAAAGCCAATATTCGCAAAGGCGGCTATGGCGAAAATTTTGCAACCAGCCGCAAGCAGGTTTGGACCCATTGAGCGCGACGCCGGACCTAATTTTTCAAACAGATAATCCAGATGCCGACGATATGGCGGCGCTGATCGCCGCTCATCACGCCCAGATGCGCGCGCAATCCCCGCCCGAAAGCTGCCACGTAAAAACCAGCGACGAGCTGGAGGATGCGGGCGCGCAGACCTTTTCACTTCGCGATGCGGCCACTCAAGATGTCCTGGCCGTTGGCGCAATGGTTGAGATTGAGCCGGGTCATTTTGAACTGAAATCCATGCATGTCCGCGCGTCGGCGCGGGGCAGGGGGCTTGGTAAGGTCTTGCTGGGCCATATGGTTTCCGCCGCCCAGTCCAGCGGCGCCACGCATCTCTGGCTTGAAACCGGATCAAGCGAAGACTACACAGCTGCCCGCGCGCTTTATAGTGCCGCAGGTTTCAAGATCTGCCCGCCATTTGGTACCTACGTCGCCGATCCGTTAAGCGCCTTTATGACTCGCGCTCTCTAACATCTTGCCTTCGCTAAATCTCTGCCCCAATAAGGGGCCAGCGGTCCCTTAGCTCAACTGGATAGAGCAGCTGACTTCTAATCAGCAGGTTGAGGGTTCGAGTCCTTCAGGGATCGCCACTTTTTTAAGATATCAGTACTTTAAGTTGGGCGACGTGATTGACGTCGAAAGCCGCGCAGAGTGTGGAAGCACTATGGCAGTAGTGATCGGAATAAAATCAGTGTGATCGAACTGATACAGTTGCCACAAAGCTGAAACGCTTTGAAAGCGTTTGTGGGGCCGATTCCGGCAAAGAGGGCATGACGCGAAAATTCGTTACGCCTGGCTCGAATGCCTGCAATACGCAGATAGCGAACTTTGCGAAGTTCGGCGGACGGCCTCAAAGAAACATTCACCAGACCAGTTGGGTGCTGCGTGTGCAGGCGGCATTTCGGACATTCACTAACCCGTGCCGATTCCACCTCGTCAGATAATCTGAGAGCACAAATAGTTGGTCCCCGACCACGCAGATCAAAGGACTGGACCTGTCCCGCTTTAGGGCCGCCTCATGTGCTCGTTTAGGCCACTTTCGTTCGAAAGCGACCGGGCATTTCCAACCCAGTGCTGAATCGCGACGACGCGGATTTAAAAGCCATTGATGTATTAAAAAAATGGCGATCTCGGCCTGCCTTCTCGTTTCCCACGACCGCCGCCAGATGAGCTCAGCCTTGATGGTTTTGAAAAATGTCTCGACAGCGGCGTTGTCGTAGCAATTTCCCTTGCCGCTCATCGATACTTTGAAGCCGTGCCGCCGCAGGATCTTCTGATAATCGTGAGAGCAGTATTGCGACCCGCGATCCGTATGGTGGATGCAGCCTTTGGGCGGCGTCGCTAAGGCCATGGCCATGTTCAAAGCACTGGGGTCGTCAAGTCGCGTTTCATTCGGTTGCTCACGGCCCAACCAATGACGCGCCGGGAATGCAGATCAAGGATGACAGCTAGATAAAGCCAGCCTTCTTGTGTCCAGATATAGCTGATATCGCCTGCCCATTCCTGGTTGGGCGCAGCGGCCGTAAAGTTGCGATCCAGCAGGTTTGAAGCGATGTTGAATTTATGATCGCTGTCCGTGGTGATCTTGTGTTTGCGCGTTCTGATCACAGAAATGCCGTTCTGACGCATCAAACGCCCAACACGGCGATGCCCAACATTTGGACCGATCTCCTTCACCTCTTCAGTCATGCGCGGCCTGCCACTCTCGGGACATTGCATAGCAATACTCTGCCGTGCAGCGCATAGCTGCTCAGGCTGAGACGCGACTGTTGGTTAATAAGCGCCAGCGTTACCAAATCAGATCGTTGTCTATGGCTGGCAGGGCGACTGCGGAACGTACGTAGACCACGGGTGCTGACACCAACAACATCGCACAAGCGATTTGCTGGAAAGCTGGCTATGTGTTCTTCAACAAACCTAAATCTCATTGCTTTAGGCCCGCAAAGAACTGGGTAGCCTTTTTTAGATTTCCCTCTTCTCCTTGAGGAAGCGGTTCTTTCGTCGAAGTCGGTCATTCTCTTGGGCGAGGTTCAAATCCTCTTTCCAAATCACGTCAGTATCTCGATGCGCCGTGATCCATTTGTTCAGCGTCGACATTCCGATACACAGGTCATCAGCCACCTGTTTACACGTAAGCCCGTTGGTCAGTGCGATCCGCACCTCATAAGTTCGAAGTTCATCCGGCCATTTCAGTCCCCTAGTTTATCTCCTTCGTTGCAATAATTGCTATCAAAGGAGCGGCATCAAACCACGAACAGGTTAGTCAGTCCGGCGTTGGCAATCCTTGTTTTCTGGCGATGGATGCGACGCCCCTTGTGGCCCTTCGGGCGGCACCGCGCGTATCGCTGCACCGCGCGTTTCCAAGTGCTAGTCTATGTTGGATGCACGTTGTACTTCTTTGACTGCTCTCAAGCGCCATCTCATCTCGGGTGGATTAGAGCGAAATCTTGGCTCTGAACTCTGACGGAAGGTTCTTTCGTTTCTTCATTTTGGATCTCAGCTCACGGCATGCGATCCACCTTAGCAATTGGTCCGAATCTAATTCTCACCCTAAATTTCAAGCAAACTCACCATATCCACGACCAATATTTTTCGCTGCTGTTTGTAGCCGCGCGAGGTGGGCTTTTGCCACCTCCTCAACGGGTTGAACACTGGCGTTCCATACAAGATTGACCGCCCCAATTGGCTCTGTCCCCACCATGATCGGAACTGCGATTGCCGAAGGCAACTCGCCGTAATCCACAGCCCGGCCCCAATGGCCCTGTGCCCGTGCTGCATAACCTTGCACCGCAATGGTTTTCAGGATGTCGGGCAGTGTTGGTACGGCAGCAGTGTCCTCACGCGGGAGGCTATTTACAAGATTTTGTAAAACATCGGCCAAATTAGATGGCGAAAGCCCAGACAGATAGGCCGTCCCAAGAGCCGACAAGATCGGTGATGGGCGGAAGCCGATTGTATCTGGATAAACTCCATGTTTCTTGAAAACACGGGTCGAATCCACAATCTCGGTTCTGCCGCGACCGATATGGGCGGCCAGATCAACGCCAAGCCCAGTTTCGGATGACAATCGCACGATCTCTTCCTTTCCGGTGGCCACGAGCTGGCTGACCAGATCCGGCATGCCGCCCGCATGCGGAAAGGCAGAGCCGAGCTGATAGCATCCATCGCCGCTGCGGCGGATCAGCCACCGTTTGCTCTCCAGCGTTGCGCAAATGCGCAAGAGCGTCGGTTTTGCCAGCCCGGTTTGCGCCGCAAGATAGGCTAGGGAACTGGCCCCAGAGTTGTGGATGACTTCAAGGACCGTCAGTCCGCGTTCAATGGATCGATTGAGTTTGGTCATTTTTTTGCGTTCCACCCAGTGAAACATTAAATCGACAGGGCTGCGATCGGTCAATAGGTTTCCTACAAAGGCCTAGCCCCCCGGAGAGGAGATCCGGGCGGTCTCGGGCCACACGTATCAGGGAGGATACCGTGCCAGATCTTAAGAGATTCGCATTTTTGGACTATGTCATCACCGCACTGTCGCTGGTGGTCATTGCAACCGTTTTTTATGTGTCCGTGTTTGGAGTGTTTTCCGACTCATATCTGCGCGTTGGCATGTTGCTGGTCGGTGGGTTGCTGATTATTCTTTCCGGCATCAGCAAATCCGGTAACCTTTTGGATCGCGGGATCCTGTTGGCCGTCGCTGTTGCCTTGGGGCTAAGCGTCTACCAATATTTCAAGGCCGCCGAGCAAATCGAAACTGGCCTCTACTTCTTGTCTTCGTCCGACATCTGGATGGGCCTTTTGGGCCTCGTCGCGGTGATCGAACTGACCCGGCGTTCGGTCGGGCTTGTCATGGCGATTGTCGCGGGCACTCTACTTGCCTATGGCGCGTTCGGGGACATGGCGCCGAGTTTCTTGCGGCACGCCGGGATCTCGACCGAGGAGCTTATGACCGTTCTTTGGTATTCCTTTGATGGTGTCTTTGGACGCCCTATGGCCACCGTTGTTTCGACCATCCTGATCTTCATCATTTTCGGCGCGCTGTTGGAGCTTTTGGCCATTGACGTGGTTCTCGTGCGGCTTGCTATGGCGGCCACCGGTCGATTGCGGTCTGGGCCTGCTGCGGCTGCCACGGTGGCCAGCGGTCTATTCGGCACTATCTCAGGCAGTGCCGTGGCCAATGTCGTCGGGACCGGCGTCATCACCATTCCTTTGATCAAAAAGCGCGGTTTTTCGGCTCGTTTCGCGGCGGCTGTTGAATCTGCGGCGTCCAGTGGGGGCCAAATCACGCCGCCTATCATGGGTGCTGTCGCTTTCATCATGGCCGACGTGACGGGCATGCCCTATCTGACAATCTGCGCCGCTGCCGCCGTGCCGGCTATACTTTATTACGGCGGTCTTTTCGTCGCCATCTCCAGCGCTGCGCGCAATATGGAGCTGGACGATAAACCGCGCCCAAGCATTTCGTTCACCTGGCGGGAACTGGTTCAGATGGGGATTTTCGTCCTGTCACTTGCCGGCATCGTGGTGACAATGGTCGGTGGCTCGTCGCCTGCTTATGCCGGGTTTATCGGCGTGGCGCTGGCCGCAGTGATGGGCTTTGCAATCCGTCCCGATCTGTTGGTGAACGGGGAGGCTTGGCTGAAATTCATTCGCTCAGCGGGGCTGATCTCGGCGCAATTGGTGGTCATTGTCGGCGCGGTTGGGATCGTGATCGGCGTGCTCAACATGACCGGCGTCGGATTACGCTTTGCCTCACTGCTGTCCAGTCTTGCCGATGATCAGCTGATCCTGTCGCTCATCCTGATGGCCGTTGCGTGCCTATTGTTGGGAATGGGGATGCCGACCGTGCCGGCCTATCTGATCATCGTGCTGGTGATGGGGCCGTCTTTGCAAAGCTTGGGCGTGCCGATCATTCACACCCATATGTTCGTTCTTTATTTCGGGGTCCTTTCGGCGATCACGCCGCCGGTTGCTTTGGCCGCCTTTGCCGCGGCCCCCATTGCGGGATCCGGCCCGATGGCCACAGCTGTCGAGGCTTCGCGGCTGGCGCTGCCGGGCTTCGTGATCCCGTTTGCCTTCATCTTTCAGCCCGCGCTGCTGCTCGGAACCGGATATGACCTTGCCGACTCTGCTCAGTCGATCCTCTTCGTCATGCTCGCTACTATCCTGATATCGCGGGCCTGCTATCCGCGCCGGGGTAAGGCCTTCATGGTTCCTGTCGGACTGGGATTAGCGGTTGCACTGATTTTCTTCGGGCCAATCGTATCCTGGATCGCTGTCGCTGCTGGCATCGGGCTGATGTTCATCGACCGGCTGAATCTGACTGCCGAAAACCAAGTTTCATGAAAACCAAAAGGGAGATCTATATCATGAAGTCACTCACTCTCAACCGCCGTGCAGTTATGCTCGGCACTGCCGCCGCCGCAACGGCAGCCGCGCTACCGCGCGCAGCCATGGCCACCGAGCTATTGCGCATGTCGACCTTGGGCCCGGGCACCAGCCCGAACCTGGTGATGACCACATTCGCCAATATCATCAATCAGGATTTGGACGATTACGAGATCCAGATCAACGCCACCGGCGCCGCCACCCGTCACGTTCTTGAAGTGGCGATGGGCAACACGGCGTTCTGCATGTCCTCGCCTGCCTTGCATTCCCTGATGGCGAACCAACGCGCAATGTTCGAACCCATCGATCAGGCGCCCGAACTGGCGACCCGTCTGCGCACAGTGCTGAACTTCCCGATGGGCGTATATCACATCGCAGTTTACGAATCGTCCGGGATAACGTCGCTCGATCAAGCCGCAGGCAAGCGCGTCTTCCTCGGCCCTCCAGGTGGCGCAGCCTATGCAACAATGTCCCGTCTGTTTGAGGCCGTCACAGGTCTTGTTGCGGGCACGGATTACGAAGCAGTGCAACTGGGTTGGGACGCTGCTGCTGCGTCTTTCCAAGATGGCAATCTCGATATCTACTGCAACCCGACAAACGCACCAAGCCCGGTCCTGACGCAGATCGCGGTGACCAATGAAATCCGGTTCCTTGGCATCCCCGCGGACCAGTTGGAAACTGAGGCTGTTCAAGGGTTGGCTAACCGTCCCGGCTTTGGCCTCGGCACACTGCCTGCCGGAGTCTATGGCGACAATCAGGTCAACGAGGAGGACACCACCACCCTCCGCGTGACCGTCGGTATCGTCACCAACCAGGATGCTGATGAAGAGATGATCTATCAGATGACCAGCACCTTCTTTGACGGCGTGACCGCGATGCGTGACGGCGCGCCATGGCTGGCCGCGATAACGCCCGAGGGTGCTGTCGCAGACATCAATGTGCCGCTGCATCCCGGTGCGCTGCGCGCGCTAGAAGAACTGGGCGTGGCAATCCCAGATGCGGCCCGCATGTAAACCTGAACTAGGCCGGGGCGTTCGCGCCCCGGTCCAAACTGCAAATAGGCCCGGATCATGACCAAGAACGTTCTATTCATCATGTGCGATCAGCTGCGATGGGATTACCTGTCCTGTACCGGCCATCCGCATCTGCAGACGCCGAATATCGACAAGCTTGCAGCGCGCGGTGTCCTCTTTGACCGGGCCTATGTGCAATCCCCGATCTGCGGCCCCTCGCGCATGTCCTTTTATACCGGGCGCTATGTCAGCTCACATGGATCTACCTGGAACGGCATCCCCCTTAAGGTTGGGGAAATGACGCTTGGCGATCATCTGCGCCCACTTGGCGTGCGCACCGCGCTATGTGGTAAAACGCATATGACCGCCGACATTGAAGGTATGAAACGTTTCGGCCTTGCCCCTGACAGCCAGATCGGCGCGCTGGTGTCGGAATGCGGATTCGAACCATTTGAGCGGGATGACGGGCTACACCCGGACGGGCCGCGCTATGCCCGCAATGACGCCTATGACGCCTTTATGAAGGCTCGCGGCTGGCCAGACGAGAACCCCTGGAACACCGTCGCCAACGCCGCCGAAGATGAGGAGGGGAATATTCTAAGCGGTTGGTTCATGGATTATGCCGACAAACCGGCCCGCGCGGCCGATGAGGAAAGTGAAACGCCTTACATCACCGGGCGCGCTATGGATTTCATCCGCGAAGCAGGTGACAGCCCATGGTGCCTGCACTTGAGCTACATCAAACCGCACTGGCCCTATATCGTGCCGGCGCCCTATCACGATATGTATGGCCCCGAAACGCATCTGGACCCGGTTCGCGGCAATGCCGAACGTGCCGATCCTCACCCGGTTTTCGGGGCATTCATGGAAGAACGTGTTAGTCGCGCCTTTCGCGATGACGCGACCCGCACCCGCGTTCTGACCGCCTATATGGGGTTGATCAAGCAGATTGACGATCAGATGGGCAGGTTGATGGCCTTTCTGGATGAACAGGGCCTGACCGATGAGACCATGATCATCTTCACCTCTGATCACGGCGATTATCTGGGCGATCACTGGATGGGCGAGAAAGAACTCTTTCACGACGCCTCTGCCCGTATTCCACTGATCGTTGTAGACCCAAGTGCCGAGGCAGACGTCACCCGGGGGCAAAAATCCCATGCGTTAATTGAGGCGATCGACGTCGTGCCGACGATTTTGGATTATTTCGGCGGCGACGCGGTTCCTCATATCATCGAGGGGAAATCTCTGCTGCCGATCCTGCGTGGACAGACCGAAGCCCTGCGGGACTTCGTGATCTCGGAATATGATTATTCCATGCGTGAGGTCCGGAAGCGATTAAATGTCGATGTTCAGGATGCCAAGCTGACGATGCTCTTTGACGGGCGCTGGAAATACATTTTTGCCGAAGGGTTCCGCCCGATGCTCTTTGATCTGCAAGCGGATCCGGATGAGCTGACCGACCTCGGTGCAGATCCGGCCTATGTCGAGGAACTGGTCCGGATGGAGCGACTGTTCTTCCGCTGGACACGCCGCACATCGCAACGCACGACGCGGTCAAACGCCTGGATTGCTGACCGTGAACCGAGCCTTGGTGAAGCCAAGGCTGGCATTTTGATCGGGTATCGCAACGAGGATGAATTGCGCGAAGCCCTGCCGGAGGGCGGCTGACTAAATCGCGAGCCAATTTTCGCCAGTGACCGATATCTTTCCCGGCGACAGCCTTTCCGAAAAGGGTTTTGTGCGTTTCAAAGCCGCTCGTTTAGGCTCTATTATTATCCATCTGAGTGGATCTCATTACTTTCCGACACAAGGCACTAACTTGCCTTTTGGCGAGGCAATCCCCAAGATTTGGGCATGTTAAAGATTTTCCAGAAGCGTCGACCAAATACTCTGGCCGCTAAGTCTATCCTCAATGTCCTTGATCAATCCGCAGAAGCCTACATTTTTCCAATGTTGGACAATGGATATGTATACTTGGCGGCATCTAGGCTCGCTCTATTTCGATCCGCAGAACATTGGGCAATCGTCTTCGAGGTTTTTGGCTATTCGCCGCGTGCTGGCCTCCCCGACCTTTCAGTAATCACCATCTCAAGTAAGCTGAATGCGAGGAACAAACCATCAGACTATGTGTCCGACGAAGCTTACACGAGCTATCTGAAAAATAACCCATTCTGGGAGATGCGGACTTTCTGGCCCATTTCAAACGAGGACTGGTTAGACAAAGACAACCCCGAACTCGTGGCTAAAGACGGCAAAATCATATTGCGAGGTCAACCAAAGGACATTCCTCAGCCAAGCGCCTATGCAGCCAAAGGCGTGACATTGGGGGAATGCCAACCTGCAGTTTTCGAGCTTTGCCGCTACCTCGCGCATGATAACCTCGACGCACTGCTTGCAACCGAAACCGAACGTCGCGTGAGCATTCTTCCGGAAATGGAACAAATCATGCTTTTGGACGAATGGCATCATCCAGACCTTGCCAATGGCCAATCTCCAAGCCAAACGCAATCCTTCCAGCGCCTTGCGAGTGTTCTCGAAAAGAACGCGCCAGAATTGTACGGTGCTTCTAGACCCGCGAATAATCACTGGGGCAATTGGCCAGAGGGTGGAACGCTGTAGCGGAACGGCCAGAAACATTGGCTTTTCGTAATCTACTGCGGCCCCATTTGTTGAAGATACTCAAACAAGGCCAGCCCATAATGGCCTTTAGATTTTCCCCTAATGACCGTGGCCAACGACCATTCATAATCGCGAATTTGAATGTAGGAATGAAATCACGCGCAGTTTTGATGTGCATCAAGTGGTTTCGGATGCAACGAGGTATTCTGGCGACGGAAAGGAACGCCAATGAACCTTGAAAACTATTTCCCCTATATGCTCGCCGTCGCTGCGGAAACGTTCTCGCGCAAACTCGTCAAAGTCTATGGGCAGACCTATGGCTTGTCCCGTGAGGAATGGCGATTATTGCTGCTTCTTGCAGACGCCGGGGAATTAACCTCTCTTGAACTTGCAAAACGAACAACGCTTAACAAAGTGCAAGTCAGTCGCGCGGCTGATAAGCTTCAGGACAAAGGTTTGATCAGCCGGTCTGTTGCCGATACCGACCGACGTTTGCGACTTTATACATGTACCGAAGAGGGGCAAAGGCATTTTGCAGAGATCTACCCGCAAGTAAACCAATGCGCAGATGCGATATTGAACAGCATGGAAGCCGATGATCTGGCTTGCCTGATACGCGGATTGAAAGCATTGCAGACTGCGGTTGAATAATATCCAAGGACATACTGGACCGCGCTGGCCGAAAACCGCCAAAAGTCAGACAGTTTGAGCCCTCAGATTTTCGGATAAGAGATCGAGCGCGTTTTGTAACGCCGGCTCCTGATCGCCAAGAACCTTGTTCATTTCTGCCTGGAAGGACAGGGCGATTGGTATGAGTTTGCCAAGCAAGTCAGCCCCTTGGTCAGTCAGGGCAAGCTTAAGAAGGCGCCTGTCCGTGGCGTCTGTTTCCTTGGTAATCAGCCCTTTAGCCTCCAGCTTGGCAGCAGCGCGGCTCACCTTTGATTTTTCTAGACTGACGCGTTGTTCGATGTCCCGGATCGACGGGTTTTCACTATAACCAACGTTCAATAGAACCCGCCATTCAGGCATCGAGATGCCGTAGTTCTTCTTATATTGCCTGGCCAATTCGTCGCTCAGGCGGGCGGCCAAAACTGTGAAACGGTATGGCAGGTAATTTTCCAAATCAAAATCCGGCAATGCATCATGCATTTCGCGATCCTCTCTTCTTAGCCCTCATAAAAGGCGTAAAATCGTTGCGAATGCAATAAATTTGTTGACTTCGTTGCATATGCAACGAATAATCATCGCAATTGCAACGTTCTCATAAGAGATTCGTCAGAATGGGAGGCCCACATGAATACATCCGTACAGAAATCCGAAACCATTTCGGCCAACGAGGCCGTCGGAACCGTCAAGGGCTATATGCCTGGTTTTGGGAATGATTTTGAGACCGAGGCTTTGCCCGGTGCTTTGCCGCAGGGCATGAATTCTCCGCAAAAGTGCAACTATGGTCTTTACGGCGAGCAGCTATCGGGCACCGCTTTCACAGCACCTAGCCACCAAAACGAGCGCACGTGGTGCTACCGTATTCGCCCATCGGTGAAGCACTCGCATCGGTATGAAAAAATTGATCTGCCCTATTGGGTGACCGCGCCGAATGTTGATCCTGATGTGATCTCTCTTGGCCAATATCGGTGGGACCCGGTTCCGCATTCCGATGAAGGTCTGACATGGCTGACAGGCATGCGCACTATGACCACTGCAGGCGATGTGAATACGCAAGTGGGCATGGCGACCCATATTTATCTGATCACCGAATCCATGGTCGACAGCTACTTCTATTCCGCCGATTCCGAGCTGCTGGTGGTCCCGCAAGAGGGGCGTCTGCGCTTTTGTACTGAGCTGGGGATTATCAATCTTGAGCCTAAGGAAATAGCGATCCTGCCACGCGGGCTCCTCTACCGGGTTGAAGTGATCGACGGCCCGGCCCGTGGGTTTGTCTGCGAAAACTATGGCCAGAAGTTTGAATTGCCCGGCCGCGGGCCGATCGGGGCCAATTGCATGGCCAATCGACGCGACTTCAAGACACCTGTCGCAGCGTTTGAAGACCGTGAGGTGCCGTCAACCGTGACCGTCAAATGGTGCGGGCAATTTCACGAAACCCAAATCGGCCACAGCCCGCTGGACGTTGTCGCATGGCACGGAAACTACGCGCCGGTGAAATATGACATGCGCAATTATTGCCCGATTGGAGCGATCCTGTTTGACCACCCTGATCCGTCGATTTTCACTGTTCTCACAGCGCCATCAGGCGTTCCCGGCACCGCCAATATCGACTTTGTCCTGTTCCGCGAGCGCTGGATGACGATGGAGGACACGTTCCGCCCGCCTTGGTATCACAAGAACATCATGTCCGAGATGATGGGCAACATTTACGGGCAATATGATGCCAAACCCGAGGGGTTTGCCCCCGGCGGGGTCAGCCTGCACAATATGATGCTGCCGCATGGGCCCGATAAAGATGCTTTTGAAGGTGCATCTAACGCTGATCTCAAGCCTGAAAAACTGGACAATACCATGTCCTTCATGTTCGAGACCCGCTTCCCCCAGCATCTGACAGACTTTGCCGCCAATGAAGCGCCTTTGCAGGATGATTACATCGACTGCTGGACCGACCTAGAAAAGAAATTCGACGGAACACCAGGTAAGAAATAACGCGGCTTTCGGTCCGTATCTCATTCTGTTTCATGGAGAAATAAATGCCCCTGCTAAAATCATGGGTGGAGTCTGCGAACGCTGCGGACTGCCCTTTCCCTCTCAATAACCTTCCCTATGGAGTATTCTCGACAGGCACGCTGCAGCCACGTTGTGGCGTCGCAATCGGGGATGTGATCTTTGATATCAAAACGGCAGAATCCGCCGGCCTAATCGCGGTAACTGATGGCGCAGTTTTCGCCAAACCGGGCTGGAATGCTTTTATGGCGCTCGGCAATACGCATTGGGTGGCGCTTAGAAAACGCCTATTGGAACTTCTTGCAGAAGATTCAGACGAAAAAGACGTCCTGTCAGAGCTTCTGACCCCGATGTCCGACGCAACGATGCATATGCCGTTTCAGGTCACTGAATACACGGATTTCTATGCAAGCCGGAACCACGCGTTCAACGTTGGCACCATGTTCCGGGGGGCCGAGAATGCGTTGCCGCCGAACTGGTTGCACATTCCAATCGGCTATAACGGCCGGGCGTCTTCGGTTGTTGTGTCAGGCTCTGATATTCGCCGCCCTTGGGGGCAGCTTAAAGGGCCAAATGATGATCTGCCGCGGTTTGCGCCCTCGCAACGGTTCGACATCGAGCTGGAAATGGGTGCCATCGTCGGCAATCCCAGTGACGGCCCGCTCACCTTACAGGAAGCTGATGACAATATTTTTGGCTATGTACTGCTGAACGACTGGTCCGCGCGCGATATTCAGGCTTGGGAATACCAGCCACTGGGTCCGTTTCAGGCCAAGGCGACCGCCACAACCATCAGTCCGTGGATAGTGACCACCGCCGCGTTAGAGCCTTTCCGTTGTGACGCGCCGGAACGCGAGTATGACTTGCTTGATCACCTCAAAGACACCGGCCCGATGCTGTTTGACATCGACCTTAGGGTAACGCTGGCCCCAGAAGGCCAGGACGCTTCGACCATCGCTGAGACCAACTACAACGTCATGTATTACTCAGCCGCGCAACAACTGGCCCACCACACGACGTCAGGCTGTTCTATGCGGGCCGGTGATCTGCTGGGGTCCGGCACAATCTCCGGGCCAGAAAAACACAATCGCGGCTCGTTGCTGGAGCTGAGCTGGGGCGGCAAAGAGCCCTTCACGCTCGAAACCGGCGAAACCCGAAATTTCATCGAAGACGGGGATACCCTGAATTTAGAAGGTAGAGCCAAAGGCGACGGTTACGTCATCGGCTTCGGCGACTGTATCGGCAAAGTGCTGCCAGCACTCGACGACCCTTACAATCGCAGCTGATCCAACAGACGTCCGGCGTCTTTGAGCGGCGGCAAGCAGGAGACAAAAAATTGGCAAAAGCATTCGCATCGCAAGGCGATCTTACTGAGAAAACCATTACCTTCGACGAAATCGGAGATGGCCTTTATGCGTTCACCGCTGAGGGCGATCCGAACTCGGGCGTGATCATCGGCGATGACAGCGTAATGATTGTCGAAGCGCAGGCCACGCCGCGTCTGGCAGGAAAGGTGATTGAGAAGGTCCGCGAAGTGACCGACAAACCAATCTCCCACGTGGTTTTGACCCATTATCACGCGGTTCGGGTATTGGGCGCGTCTGCCTTTGGTGCCTCGCAGATCATCATGTCAGATATCGCCCGCTCGATGGTGGTCGAGCGGGGACAAGAAGATTGGGATAGCGAATTTCAACGGTTCCCGCGCTTGTTTGAGGGCCACGAGAGCATTCCGGGCCTAACGTGGCCGACAACAACCTTTCGCGACAGCATGACGGTTTATCTTGGCAATCGCCGGGTTGATATCAAGCAAATCGGTCGCGCGCATACGGCTGGCGATGCGGTTATCTATGTTCCCGATCAGAATGTCATGTTTACGGGCGATATCGTTGAAGATCATTCTGCCTGTTACTGTGGCGATGGGCATTTTGGCGATTGGGGGCAAACCCTCGATAACATTGCGGCTTATGACGTGGATGCCATCGCGCCCGGTCGCGGTGCAGCCCTTATTGGCAAGGATGCCGTTGCCCGCGCGCTTGAAAGCACCCGCGACTTTGTCGATAGCACCTATTTTCCTGCGGCCCGGGTCGCGGCGCGCGGCGGGTCTCTCAAGGACGCATGGGATGCGGTGCGCGACGCCTGTGATCCCAAATTTAAAGACTACGCAATTTACGAACATTGCCTGCCGTTCAATGTAAGTCGCGCGTATGACGAGGCGCGAGGCATCGCAACGCCGCGCATCTGGACAGACAAACGCGACATTGAAATGTGGGAGCAGCTGCAAGGTTGATCCCGCTTCAAACTTCCCTTTTGAACAACTGAGGTGGCCCGATGTTTCAGGACAGATACCCGCTCGCATTCAAGCTCTATCCTTACGAAAAATCCAAAGACCAGGACGCGCCTAAGGCCGTTCGGCACCCGGTCGTCATTGTGGGTGGTGGACCTGTTGGTTTGGCGACAGCACTGGACCTTGGCCGTCAGGGGATTCCGGCACTTGTTCTGGATGATCATGAAGGGATCGGTATGGGTAGCCGTGCAATCTGCTTTGCCAAACGCACACTTGATATTGCAAATCGCTATGGTTGTGGCGCCCCGATGCTTGAAAAAGGCGTGGTGTGGAATGTTGGCAAAGTGTTTCAGGATGATCGTCAGGTTTTCGAATTTAACCTGTTGCCTGAAAGCGGTCACCGCAACCCCGCCTTTATCAACTTGCAACAGCCCTATTTTGAAAAGTTCATCTTTGAAAAGATCCGTGCAGAACAAGACACCGGGACGCCCATCGAAATCAGAGGAAAAAACCGCGTTGATGCAGTGGATGTGCGGCAAGATCATGTCGTTTTAACCGTCGCGACGCCCGATGGACCATACGATGTTGAGGCCGATTGGGTCATCGCCTGTGACGGGGCGAGTTCACCGGTCCGAGGGATGCTTGACCTTGGCTTTGAAGGACGGGTTTTTCAGGACAGTTTTCTAATTGCTGACATCAAAATGAAATCGACAGATTTCCCGACAGAACGCTGGTTCTGGTTTGAACCCTATTTCAAATCAGGAGCATCCACGCTTTTGCACAAACAACCAGATGACGTTTGGCGGGTGGATTTCCAGATCGGTTGGGATGTGGACCGCGCAGAAGAGATGAAAGAGGAAAACATCCGCAAACGATTGGATGCCATGTTGGGCGACGACGTCGATTATGAAATCGTCTGGTCCTCAATCTACACGTTCCAGTGCCGACGCATGAACAAGTTCCGCCATGGGCGCGTTGTATTTGCGGGCGATGCCGCGCATCAGGTCTCGCCGTTTGGGGCGCGCGGCGCAAATTCCGGGATTCAGGATGTTGATAATCTTGGCTGGAAACTAGGATTGGTTATTGCAGGCACGGCACCCGAGAATCTGCTCGACACCTATGATGATGAACGCGTTTTTGGTGCGGACGAAAATATCCTGAATTCGACACGATCGACGGATTTCATCACGCCAAAATCAAAAGCCAGCAAGGGATTTCGCGACGCCGTGCTAATGCTCGCCGAAAAATATGAATTTGCGCGACCGCTGGTAAATTCAGGGCGGCTTTCAGTTCCCTGCACATATGACGCGTCGCGTTTGAATGGGCCGGACCACCTTCCAAATGGTCCCGACCGGACACGGGTCGGCAGCCCATGCCCGGATGCGCCGGTGGCAGGCGGCTTCCTCCTTGATCACCTTGGAACTGATTTTGTGCTGTTGGCGATCAACACCGAAGCGCCCGAACAGATCGACATTGATGGGATCAAGGTCCGCACCGTGTCGGTCAGAACGTCCGATAATCCGACCGGCGCGCTCGCCGAGCGCTATCTGGGATCTGAAGCCCAAGCCGTTTACCTCATCCGCCCGGATCAACATGTTACGGCGCGCGGACGGGTTTACACCGAAGATGCGCTTAGAGCTGCTCTGCTCAAAGCTTGCGGAAAGGACTGAAAAATGGCCCACCTCAATACCCAACCCAATTTGCCTTCTCCCGATGAATTTTATGCCGATCTTTTGGCTGCACATGAGGGTTTGTCCGACGACGAGAGCGCGGCGTTGAACAACCGCCTCATCCTGCTGCTCGCCAATCACATAGGCCGTCACGACGTCCTGTGCGACGCTCTGGGCGCGGCAAAGTAGGCATTTTAAAAAGATCGACCGGCCAGAGCAATTTTTGGCACTAAATTCATCCAGCCAATTGATGCGCGTTGCGAAGAAGGCATTCGTCGTCTTCGGTGAATGAATGATGGCCCGAGTTCACAAAGCGTCCGTCGCAAGACACATCTTGCCAATAAGCCGGGGATGGCCGGGGTCGCGGATGTGGTGAGATTGTAATCTCTGCTATCGGACGGGTCGAGACGATCTGCCGTGCGTCATGATCAAGCCAAAAAATTATCTACGTTAGCCGCACGTGGACCTCAGATTGCGGTCAGAAAATCGAATACTTGAGCTGCTTGTCGCAATTGGCGTCCTGGACCGTGGAGCCAACCTCGGTCCAGACGAAAAGCGGACCGGTAAATCAATGTCCACTTTTGGGATGCGGCATTGCAGCGACCTTTAGGAAAAGAAGGCCCGGATTGGGCCGAACAATTAGCTGTCTGGGCATTAGTCGCGCTGCTGCGGTGCTGTGAACGACATAGCTTCAATTAACTTGCTCGGCTCAATCGCTTTACATATCAACTCAGGATCATGCGTCGTTGGTGTGTCTTCTGCAGCGAACATCGCGTTCAGGACCGCTTCCTCAATCGCTTCGACTGCGGCTAGGTAGACGCTATCCAGGAACTCGTCATTTATCTGCGTCACGGATCGCCATGGCCCCGAGAGTTGCGGCATGTCCATTTCATTGGCTGTGCTGAATGCGATGAAGATATCACCAGAGTTATTGCCACCCGGAGATCCGGACCGACTTATTCCAATGGTGGCGCGGCGGGCGATGCGTTCAAGCTGCCCTGAGGAGAGCGGCACATCGGTTGCGATGACACAGACGATGGAACCGCGCTCGGTGTTGAACCCTGGCAATCGATCGTCTTGCAATACTCGTCCAACAGGCGCGCCAAGCACGGTCAGCCATGGGCGGATGCCGTGGTTTGCCTGTACCAAGGCCCCAAGCGTAAAACTTTTGCTGTCAATGGAGATCTCACGCGAGGCCGTGCCAGTTCCTCCCTTGTATTCATAGCAGATCATCCCGGCTCCGCCGCCGACATTCCCTTCGGCAATTTCTCCGGACGTTGCTGATTGAATGGCGGTCAGCGCGTGCTCAGGACGAACGTGAAAGCCGTTGATGTCATTCAAGACACCGTCATAGGTCTCTGACACCACCGGCATCGCCCACAGGTGATTATTTTCCCATTCTTTGGCATAATGTTCGACAATCCAGCGCGTCGCGCCTTCATGAGCTGCACCGACGGAATGGGTATTTGTCAGCATGATCGGACCGACAAAGTACCCACCATCATGAATCCAATGAGAACCGGTCATCTCGCCGTTACCGTTCAGTGTAAACTGGCCCGCAAGGACAGGTTTTGGGCTTTCTTCAAACCCGCGCGGCAATATGGCTGTCACGCCGGTTTGGACTTGCTTTGCACCCCGCCGGGGCGACGGATCAACGTGGGAGGACACCGTTTCGTAGCCAACGAGAACACCGGGAACATCCGTGATCGCGTTGTTCGGCCCGGTTGTCCCCGGAAATGGAAGCCCTGCTTCACGCGCCCTTGGCTTGGTCTTGAACACTTGTGCCATCGTTATTTCCTAGATCGTAAGTAAAGGCCGACGGATGCAATGATCAGCGAGAAAAGGAGCATGATTGTCGCGATGGCATTGATCTCAGGTTTTATCCCGCGCCGCAGCATTCCAAAGATGAAGACAGGCAATGTCTGGCTATCCACACCTGCTATAAAATAGGTAATGACCAGATCATCCATCGAGATGATGAAGGCCAGCAATGCCCCGCCAATGACTCCGGGCAAGATCATTGGGAACGTGACCCGCCGGAATGTGACCCATGAATTCGCACCAAGGTCGGCGGCGGCTTCCTCAAGCGCATCATCCATATCGGCGATCCGGGCCGAGACCACGATGAAGACATAGGAGATCAGAAACGTGCAGTGCCCGATGATGATCGTGACAACCGACAGCTGAATTCCGACGCTGACGAAAAAGATCAAAAGCGCAATCCCAAGAAGGATGTCAGGCATGATCATCGGCATAAACATGAGCGCGCGATAAAAGGGTTTAAGCCTGAAGCGGAACCTAGCAACAGCAAGCGCAATGGCCGTTCCGAATACTGTGGAAATTGCAGTGGTGGTCAGCGCAATCGTCAGGCTGTTCTTGACGGCCTCGTATAGCTGATCGGTTGAATCGAGGTAGAGGGCAGACTCCGTCGTTGCAGCACTCAAGCCAAATATGGCGCGGTACCAATCAAAGGTGAAGTTTTCCCAGATCATCATGTTGACCGGGTTCGAGTTGAACGAAAACACCACGATCAGCAAAATGGGCGCATAGACGAATGCGAAGAAGAAATAGCCGTAAATGGGCAGAATGCTCGAGCGCAAAAGCTTTTTGATTTTCATGGCTTAGCCCTCCTTTACTTTGGTTGCATTGGCGTATTCTTCTTCTTTGGTCATGATCCGCACATAGACCATCAGCAAAACCAGAACAGCCGCCATGACCAGCATCCCAAGCGCCGATCCGAAGGGCCAATTTCGGGCTGACAGGAACTGCTGTTCGATAAGGTTGCCAATCATCAGGACCCGCGATCCACCCAGGACCGACGGCACGATGAAATTCCCAAGGGACGGGATAAAGACGATGATCGACCCTCCAATGATGCCCGGCAGGGTCATGGGCAAGATTACGCGGCGAAAGGTTTGCAACCGCGTCGCGCCAAGATCGGCCGAAGCCTCGACCAGTGACATGTCCAGCTTTTCTACTGAGGCGTAGAGCGGCAGAAACATGAACGGGATGAAGACATAGGCCATACCAATGACCACGGCGGTATTGGTAAACATCAGTTCCAACGGCTCAGAGATGATCCCAGCGCCCATTAAGCCTTGGTTCAGAAAACCGGTGGGTCGCAGGATAAGCACCCATGCAAAGAGGCGGACAACGAGGCTGACAAAGAACGGCAGAGTGATAAGGAAGAGGAAAAAGCTTTTCCTCGCATCAGACATCCGACTAATCCAGAATGCCGCCGGATAGCAGATGAAGAGGGAAAGTATGACCGTCGTCAGGGCCAGTTTGACCGAGCGCAGAAAGACAATCAGATAGACCGGATCAAACTGTTCGTAACGGCTATCCGCCCAACCCAGAATGCGCCCATAGTTTAGATCGTAGAAATTCCAAACGACCCCGCCATACAGCCCGGGCTCTAAAAAGGAATAGACGACCATGATCCCAAGAGGCACCAGAAAGAACACGCCAAGAAAAATCGTGGGCGGCGTCAGCAGCCCGAATAGCGCTAGTTTTTTGCGCCCTTCATTTGTCTCCAACCCCGACATCACACCACCTTTTCTTCGGTGATGACATGCAATGCCGATTGGGGAACTGTCAGCGAAATCTCGGTTCCAGGTGACGCCAATGACGTGCGGTTATGCGCACTTGGGCGCAGTGTGGCTTTGAACTCTGCCCCGCTGTCGGTCGTGACATGCACAAGGTAGTCCGTGCCGACAAAGAACACCTGTGACACCCGACCTTTAAAGTGAAGATCATCCGCGTTTGATGGCGCGCCAACCTCGACGTCTTCGGGTCGGACAAGCAACTTAACGGCTTGGTTCTGCGCCAACCCAGAATGCGTTATGCCGGTACGCTGGCCAGAGTTCAGCACTGCTGTTGCACGGGTGCCGTCGACGCTGGTTATTTTTGCATCCAATAGATTGCCTTCTCCGACGAACCCGGCAACAAATTCGTTTTCCGGGCGACGGTAGAGGTCTTCGGGTGCGCCAAGTTGCTGAATTTTGCCGCCAGACAAGACGACGATGCGGTCGGACATAGTCAGGGCTTCTTCCTGATCATGCGTGACAAACACAAAGGCGATACCGACCTCTTCTTGCAGTGTTTTCAGCTCTTGCTGCATTTTCTGGCGCAGGTTTTTGTCCAGGGCCGATAGTGGCTCGTCCAAAAGGAGGATCTTGGGGCGGGCCACCAGAGATCTGGCCAGAGCGACCCTTTGCTGCTGGCCGCCTGAAAGCTGCGTGATCTTTCGGTCGCCGTATCCGGCCAACCCAACAAGCTCCAACATCTCTCCAACGCGGCGCTTGGTGTCTTCTTTGTCGGTTCCTGCAACCTCTAAACTAAAGGCGACATTGCGGGCGATTGTTAGGTGCGGGAACAGCGCATAGCGCTGGAACACGGTATTTACGGGCCGTTTATGGGCAGGCAAATGTGTGACCGCGGCCCCATCGATTTCAATGGATCCGCCTTCGAGGTCTTCAAAGCCACTGATCGAGCGAAGCAAAGTGGTTTTGCCGCAACCCGATGGGCCAAGTAGTGTCACGAACTCGTTCTGCGCAACATCAAGCGAAACGCCGTTCAAAGCCGTTATGGTGCCGCCATCCGGCGTCTTATATCTTTTGGTCGCATCTTTGATGCCTAGGATCGAATTCATTTTCGGTGCCGTTGATCTTGCCGGAAAAATGCGCGGCGGGAATGCCGCCGCGCCAGTTTTCAGGGAGAGTTATTGAGAGGTTCGAATTGAGGTCCATTCCCGGTTGTAAAGACGCAGGTCCTGGCCCAAATCGACAAAGATTTGCAGTTGCCCAAGGACGTCATCATCCGGGTAAATCGTTTGGTTGTTGGCGATCTCACTCGGGATAAGCGCTTGGGCCGGAATATTTGGGGTGCCGTTCATTTGCTGTTCGACATTCAGGGCGGCAATTTCCGGACGCAGGTAGAATTCCAGAAATTGGACGGCGTTTTCCATATTCGGCGCATCGGCCAGAACGCACATGTCTTCTTGGTACATCGTCGCGCCCTCGGAAGGAATGTAATAGGCCAAGACGTCAGGGTTTTGCTGCACAAAGATGTTAGCACCAACATACCAATGGGCGGCCGCGACATCGCCCGAGATCACAAGCGGGATGCTGTCATAAGAGAAGGCTGAAACATTGGCGAGGTTCGCGCGGATGATATCGGCGGCGGCGACCACTTCTGCCTCATCAGTGGAGTTCACCGACGTTCCGTTCATGATATGGCCAATACCAATCGTCTCTCTGGAATCGTCCAAAAGAATGATCCTTTCGCCACTTGCCGCCAGATCAAACAGGTCCGCCCAGCTGTCCATGTTTTCGACAATCGTCCGGTTATAGACGACACCAACATTGCCCCACGCATATGGAAGGCAGTATTCGGCATCAGGGTCGGTTTCGGCGCGAACAAATTGTGGATCGATGTTTGCAAAATCCGGATGTTGACCAATGTTCGTCGGTGCCAGTAGGCCAAGCGTATGCATCACGTCATGCATGTGAACAGAGGGAAAAACGATATCATAGCCAGAGGCACCTGCTTGGATGCGCGCAAGCATTTCTTCATTGCTGCCATAGGTGTCCAAATTTACGTCGATCCCGGTTTCTTCGGTAAATGCCGTCAGGACCGCAGGATTGATGTAGTCGCCCCAATTATAGAGGTTCAACTCCCCCTCGGCAGACGCGGCAGACGCAGCAAAGATCGCAAAGGCCGACGTTGCACAATGTTTGGTAGATTTTCGGATATCCATGGGTTTCTTCCTGTTATCTCTGGGATCGGGTGGAATGCCTTGATCTGCAAATGGTGATGTAATACTAACGTTTCTGTCAAATGTTATTATTCTGTCTTCTTGGGGGTCAAAAACATGTCATCAGGATTCGCATCCTTCCCACAGGGGCCGCTTGGAGATTTCATAGGGAAACTTGAGCAAGTTCTTCCCGAATTGCCCAAGCAAGAAGCAAAGGTTGCGCAATTCATCCTGCTGAATGTGCAAACCATTGGCCCCGAAACAGGTAAGTCACTCGCCAACAGGATCGGCGTTAGCGAAATAACAGTCGGACGCCTGATGAGACGGCTTGGATATAACGGAACAAAGCACCTCAAAGAATTGTTGAGAGAGCATTACGCGGTTGGTGGCGCCTCAATTTCGCCAAGCACTGACATCGACAGAAAAATGTCGCAAGTGATGGAGGCGGAACTGGCTGTCATACGCAGCGTGTACCAGCAAACTGGGAATGAGCATTGGACCAAAGCACGCGCCCTGGTGTCCGAGGCACGTCGAATCTATGTGACCGGATTCCAATCCGTTCGCGGTCTGTCAGAAGATTTCACGCGCCGCATGTCGATAGCGCGCCCCAACGTCCAATATCTGTCGCCCCATGACGGTATGCTTGGCGAGTGGCTGGACGCCAGCGCGCAAGATCGATCAGATGAATGTTTGATTATCGTGGATGTTGTCCCTTACGCGGGAGAAGGCCAGGAACTTGCTCGCATCGCAAAACAACAAGGCCGGTCGCTGATCGTTATTTCTGATGAGTTTTGTCACTGGAGTGCCGCAGTTGCGGATGCTTGCCTTTATGCACCATCAAACACAGGTCTTTTTTTGGAATCCACTCTGGGATTGAACGCAACGTTGGCGCTACTGGTAGATCATGCCGCTCATAGCTCGGATGCCGGTGCCAAGAAGCGCCTGTCGAGTTGGAAGAAAAATGCCCGGCGCCTAAAGCTTTTCTGATAGAAACCCGACGGCTCAAAGACGAATGCAAAAGTCATCGGACAGCGCCTCAAAGGTACTCTGAACATTTAATAGCTTCTACAGATATCAGTTAACGCCCCCATGCCGAAACAGGCGCGCTTAAACTGATTGGTTCCGCAGTTTACCAGTGTCCGGAATGTGGGCTGCAAGCACAGCATCGTAACAGATGGTCCAATGTCCGGTCCGGGCCGGAACCTACGATTGCTTTCGGCTCCAATGACATTGAGTGTAAACGAAACGCGCCCGATACCACTTTTGTACCATTGGGAGGGCCCCAATTTTTTACGAGACAGCCGTAGATTCCACCGGCCTTCTTGCCAGGGGTGGGACTGCGGGGGGCATATCTATTCTCAATTAAGTGAGGACTATCAGCGTACCTATGCGGAAATTGGCGATCCAACAGCGACTTTTGCTGCTACTCAAAACGCAGAAACGGCGGCTGAGTTCAGAGCAAAAACATACTAGGACGGACTTAGGCTCGGGCAGGCGCGTTTGGATCCAATTTGGTGGGGGCTGTGTCGGCACGTTTTGTGAACGGGCATACGCCAGATTTGTTCGATATCCCAAGACAAACAAACCTGAGGGCCGCACCAAAAAACAGACCTTTGCGCAATTGCCAGTAGCATCTGTTGCTTGCGTTTGCATGTATGTCTGAGCTCCAGCGTCTTGCAGCCTTTGGGCGCAGAGCCCTGACAACAGGACTGTCGAACGTGTTGAGAGCCCTAAAGTTGATTTCGTAATAATAAAAAGTGAGGGGCAAAAAATTTGGGCTGCAACGCTTGGCAGGCCCAATGGCACGACGAAACCTGCTTTAATTTTTGCGCCGTTCAAAAAACACTGCCTCGGCGCAAGGGCTGCGCCGAGAGGTTCTTTTTTAACTTATCCTTCAAAGACGTATTGTGGTGACTAACGTCTTTCCTTCGATACTTTTGTGTAAAGGAATATCAGCACAAGCATGACCAAACCGCCCCCTAAGAATGCAGGAACATCTGACATGTGAAGATGTGGGGCGGCGGAATGTGCGTCATCCATATGGGCAAGGGCAGGGGACGCGGCGATAATAGCCGCCAAGGTTCCGAACGCGGTTTTCAAAGGTCGTACTCCGATTTTTTGGATTGTAGGAAGTCGCGGATATCGAGCGCGGATTTTTCATTGGCCGAGACATAAACAAGCGACATATTGGTGCGATCCCGGACCATTTCGCCGGGAAAGGGAAGATAGCTTAATTCGCGCGACCCAAAGGATGGCGACGCCGTGCCGACCTGCCATTCGGTCGTGAGTTCAACATCCACAAGCTTCAGCGCTTTATCGCCGCCGATGCCGGGGCGTTCAAAGGGAACGCCCGCAAGCTTCAGGTAGCTGGATTTGTCGGTGGCCTGGACGAACCCATCGATGAATTGCGAGGCCAGAACTTGCAGATCTGCCGCCTCATCATGTTCGTGCATGTGGCTGTGCAGATGGTCCGCATGGCTATGGTTGTGGCCCGGCCCATGCGTGTGATGGGTATGATGCGGGTCATGGGGATGATCATGTGGCATTGGACCACCTCTTTTTCCCTTCAAATTCGCCATGCGGGATGCTGACGGGCTTATCGATATGCTTTTTATGCGCACCCATTTTGCCGCCAGCGACAAGTGAGCCCAAAACATCCACGATCACTCGCGTACCCATAAGGGCGGTGATGTCGGATGTGTCATAGGGCGGAGAGACCTCGACCAGTTCCATCCCGCAGATGCCTTCGGCAGCCACTTTGCTGGCCAGCGCCAGGGCCTCACGCGGAAGGAAACCGCCTGGTTCGGGCCAACCGGTTCCGGGCACAAACCCGCAATCGATGCTGTCGATGTCAAAGGACAGATAGACCATATCGACGCCATCCCACGCCATTTCGAGCGCCATTTCGGCGGTCTTGTCGATGCCCATCTTCTCCATATCGCCCATCGTGATGATGTTCGTTTCGCGGTCTCGCGCGACTTTCACCGCCTCACGCGGAACCTGCCAGCCTCCGATCCCGACCTGCACAAGGTTCTTGGCGGGCACATTTGGCAAGTTCGTGGCATGGAACCACGGCGTAGTGTGCATCCGTTCATCAAGGTCTTTTTCCTGAATATCGGCATGGCGGTCAAAATGGACAATGCCGATTTTCTTGGATGTACATGCGGCAATGCCGCGCAGGCATGGGAACCCGATGGAATGGTCGCCGCCAATCATGATTGGCAGGCTGCCCGAGCTAAAGACATGGCTGACGGCGCGGCTGATCTGGTCAAAGGATTTTTCCAGATTAGCTGGGATCGTAAAGACATCCCCGGCATCGCACAGCGTCATCTGTTCGCGCAGATCGACCGCCATTTCGTAGTTATAGGGCGTATAAAGCGCCGAGATTTTGCGCAGGCCTTGCGGGCCAAAGCGCGTGCCGGGCCGGTAGGTTGTGCCGCCATCAAATGGGATGCCCAGAACGGTGGCGTCATAATCCTTCACCTCGGTCACATCCTCGGCATAGGGCGCTTTCAGAAATGTGTTGATGCCCGCGTAATGCGGCAGCTCGCCCCGTGCGAAAGTGGGGATCGATTTATCCTCGATGCTATCTGCCCCGGTCAGGCCCATACGCAGCGCCCATCGGCGATCTGCATCCGCACCGCTTTCAGGCAGGTCGGCTTCGGCCTGCATCGCCTTCCAGCCTTGTAGCCGGCTGAGATCAGGGTGGTGGTGACGTCTTTCATCATGACGCTGATCCGCGATATTGTGCGAGCGCGTGCGCTCAGGCGGATTTAAGTACATGGGGTTCCTCCATTATATTTTGGAATGGGATGCCGCCGTCGCGCGCATCAAAATCGTAGGTAATCGTGGCACCGAAAAGGTTGGGGTCGGTGGGGTCCCAACGGGGTTTGTCAAAGACCAAGACCCGGTCGCCCAGCTTGAAGCCCTCCTCAAGATCATGGGTGACCATGAAGACTGTCATGCTGTTTTCGGCTCTGAGTTCCGTCAGGAAATCGTGCATTTGCAGCCGAGTGCCGGGATCAAGCGCGCCGAAGGGTTCATCCAAAAGCAACACACGCGGTTTGGCGGCCAGCGCCTGCCCAATGGCCAAACGTTGCTGCATCCCGCCCGACAGGGTTGCGGGGTATTGATCCGCGACATGGTCCAGCCCGATCCGGGCCAGAACGTCATCTGCGCGGCTGCGGGCCGCACGAAGGTCGGCCCCAAAGAACCGGCCAAATCCACGGCGGAAGCTTTCGCCCGCCACCACATTTTCGCGGACTGTTAAATGCGGAAAGACCGAGTAGCGTTGGAAAACCACACCGCGATCAAGGCCCGGCTCAACCGCTGGCGGCTTCCCGTCGATGCGGATCTCGCCCCGTGTGGGTCGTTCTTGCGCCAGCAAAAGCCGCAGAAAGGTAGATTTCCCGCAACCAGAGGCGCCAACGATCGAAATAAACTCACCTTCGTCAATGGTCGTATTCACACGCTCCAGGATCGGGCGGGGACCATAGCTTTGAAAGATATTCTCAACTGTTACAAAGCTCATAACGTGCCCTCCGACCAAGGAAATGCCTTACGGGACGCTGTTTTCAGCATCCAATCCATGACAAAGGCCAACGCTGTAATCCAGATCACATAGGTCAGGATGACATCCATCGCGAGGTAGCGGCGAACAAGGAAGATGCGGTAGCCAAGACCCTGATCTGCGGCGATTGCCTCGGCCGCGATCAGGAATAGCCATGCGGGCCCAAGCGATAGGCGTATTGCCTGAATAAGCCTTGGCAGAAGTTGCGGAAGGGCGACACGCAATGCGATGACAAGGGTCGAGGCGCCAAGCGTTTCGGCCTTTACGATCATCTCACGAGGGATCTCAAGCACACGCCCGGACAGATCGCGGATCAAGAAGGGGAGAATGCCAATCACGATCAGAACAACCTTAGACAATTCACCAAGGCCAAAGACGATAAAGAGGATGGGCAACAGGGCCAGTGGCGGGATCATCGACACCACGGCCACAAAACCGGCCAAAGTGCTGCGAAAGACGGGCAAAAGGCCGATCAGCAAACCAAAGAGCGTCGCGATAAAGGCAGAGATGCCGACACCTATAAGAAGCCGCTTCAAACTGGCCCAGGTATCCAGCCAAAACAGAACGTCGCCACTGCGGCGGTCTGGCTCGGTTAAAAGACGCCCCGCAGTTTCCAGCACAGTCGCGGGCGCTGGCAGCAGCTTATCCGCGGGGTTGGCGGTCAAACGAATGTCAGATCCAATCGCGTAAGCAATCAAAACGGCGACAAAAGGCAGGAGCGTCAGAAGCGTGGCCAGAACCACACCCGGTCTTCGGTTAATCAGTCGCATGGGGTAGTCCCCTATCGGCTAGCGGTGGCACCCCGGCGAGATTGTCGCCGGGGCATTTAGGGAGAGGTCGAAAATCAGAGAGAGCCTTCGGCAGCCATCGCCATGTAGCTTTCATCGAACCGGAATTGGATATTGCCGGTGTCGCCGGTCGTCACGCCGCCGGGATATTCAATGCCAACGAAGTCTGCACTTGGTGCGCCTTCGCCCAAAATTCCGTTGTCGTAAAGGAAATCGGCCACGGACATCATCGTTTCTGGCAAAGCAGCGTCGGACACAAAGGCAACCGCGTCGCTTGGATCAAAGAAGAACTCGGTTGCGGCCAGCTGCGCCTCATAGCCCGCCAAGTCGGTGCCGCTGGCCTCGGCCATTGCGGTGCGCGCGGCGATGCCTTCGACCGAGTCAGACGACATGACGGTCATCAGCTCATACCAAGCGCCAACCAGCGCGTGTCCGAAATCCGGGTTTGCTGCCAGCGTTTCAGTGTTCACGGCCAAAAGGTCGATGATCTCACCCGGAATATCCGAGCTATCAAACAGCAGGTTGGCCTCTGGATCTTCCAAGATCGCGGCAACCAGTGGGTTCCACGTCACCACGACCTCAACCTCTGAGGCGGCAAATGCGGCGATCATATCGGCGTCTGAGGTATTTACGACGCCATCAAGATCGCGTTCTGCCAGACCAACGCTGTCTAGCGCGCGCGCTAGCAAGTAATGCGAAACTGAAAGTTCAACCAAATTGACCGAGCGGCCTGCCAGATCTTCAAGCCCGCCTTCGCCTTTCAGGATAACCGCATCATTGCCGTTTGAATAATCGCCCACAATCAGCGCCGTCGTATCGACGCCGCCGCCGGCAGGGATGGACAAGATATCCATGTTTGTTGCGGTCACTGCGTCGAAGGCGCCCGCCGTGTATTGGTTGATCGATTCAATATAGTCGTTGATCTGGACGATCTCGACATCAATTCCATATCGATCTGCCCAGCTATCCATAATGCCGCTGTCTTCTAGGTAACCCCAAGGCATCCAGCCCACATAAATTGACCATGCAACGCGAAATTCGGTTTGGTCCTGGGCGGACGCGATTCCAGCGTTGAATGAAAGTGCCAAGGCAGTCGTGGCGGCGAGGGTGGTTCTGATCATCGTCGAATCCTCCGAACGTGTTGCATTTGTCGCGTTCGGCCAGGATGAGATAGCGTCGGGGAGAAGCCGAACAGAACGCGCAGTGCTCTCCCGGGATTTTGTCCCGCCGTGTACCGAACGGAATTTGCCGTCCGGCTGCATTTCTCGGACCAGTCCCTGATCATGGTGGTGATCAAGCGGAACCCTAAACGCTCTGCGCCCCTAAAGTTGGCGACCTCAGAAAGCGAAGGTCAATTTCTTTTTAACCAAGAGTTTTGAATAACCGGATTTGGCTGAAAAATGCGCACTGAGCGCAAGATGGGTCTGATTTTTGGGCGATAGGGTTACGTAGCAGGGCCTTTGGTTTTACGATGATCAAAACTCGGGTCGCTGTAATACTGACCAATAGAAGGGCAAATTGGGCATGGTTTTCCCTTGCCCCGATGCGGATCTGCTTCGTAATCATCGAAAGATGTGTAAGGCGGGCCTGCCAAGCCGATTTAGATAGGGTGACCAATGAAGGCCAAACATGTGGAAGTCATTGTCGCGATTGCAGAGGCTGGCAGCATTAGCGCGGCCGCGCATCAGCTTGGCCGGACGCAGCCAGCCGTGACCAAAGCCCTGAAGTCAATCGAAGCCGAGATAGGATGCCAAGTATTCTATCGCAGTGCACATGGCGTTTTTGTAACGGTCGAGGGCGAGCGTATCGTTGCGCGGTGCAAGCGTATTGCGAGTGATCTGGCGTCGCTTGACGAAGATGTCGCCCAAATACGCGGGGATTTTCGCGGGTCACTTAGCGTGATCGTGTCGCCCTTGGCGGCGGTAAAGGTTATGCCATCCGTCCTTCAGCGTTACGCGCTCCGCTATCCCGGCGTTCAGGTGGAAATATCGGGGGGGCATGATGCAAAGGCCTACCGTTCCCTGCGTGAGCGGAAAGCAGATTTCGTCATCGGCCCGGTTCCATCGCCCGAGCAGGCCTCGGGGCTGGACATTACAAGGCTGATGCATACAGGGATTCATCTTGTGACCAGCAAAAACTCGAAATTTCGAGACGTCACCGATCCAAAGATCCTGCAAACAGCCACATGGGGGCTTATCGGCCCGCGTGATCGTTGGCCTGTATACAGCTTGCTATTCGAACATCATGGCTTGCCTGTGCCGGTTCCCAAAATCTGTTCTGACTCCATCCTGACGATCCTCTCTGTCATCGAAGGTTCAGATATGGTGTGCTCCTTTCCGTCCCTTCTTTATGAGGATGCGCGAGACCGATGGAAATTGACAAAGCTGGACGTCGATTTCGAGTTCCCTGAGATCCCGATTGCCTTGATGTCCGAGCGCGGACGCATCCCAACACCTGCCGGCATTGCCTTTGCAGATCTGGTTCTGGAAGAGGCTAAACTCTTTCGCGCCAAGGTATAACCAAAATTCATACCACTGAAAAATGGTGATTTGTTAGTTATAGATCGCCGTATTACCGTTCTTTTAGGGAACAGAACAGGCCGCTTGGCCTAAGGGAGGAGGCAGGATGAACATACTGTTCATCATGTATGATCAACTGCGCTTTGATTATCTCAGCTGCGCAGGCCATCCGCATTTGCACACGCCGAATTTTGATCGGGTGGCCCATAAGGGTGTGCGATTTACAAACGCTTACATTCAGTCGCCAATATGCGGCCCCAGCCGGATGAGTACCTATACCGGGCGCTATCCCTCTAGTCATGGCGCGCAATGGAACGGGTATCCGATACGGGTGGGTGAACACACGCTGGGAGACCATTTGCGAAAGGCCGGTATGGATTGCTGGCTGCTTGGCAAAACCCATATGAAAGCTGATTACGGCGGGATGAAGCGGCTGGGCATTGATCCTGAAAGCCCTATCGGGGCGCGGCAGGCCGAATGCGGTTTTGATGTTTGGGTGCGCGATGACGGACTTTGGGGCGAAGGCCCTGATGGATCTTATGACGCGAAACCTTCGCCCTATAACGCCTATCTGAAATCAAAAGGTTATTCGAGTGAAAACCCTTGGGCCAGCCACGCCAATGCGGGCGTGGATGACGGTGAAATGGCCAGCGGCTGGATGTTTAAAAACGCCGACAAGCCCGCCAATATTCGCGAAGAAGACAGCGAAACGCCGTGGCTGACAGATCGGACGATTGAGTTCATCGATCAGGCCAAGGGGCCGTGGTGCGCGCATGTCAGCTATATCAAACCCCATTGGCCCTATATTGTTCCTGCGCCTTATCACGACATGTATGGGCCAAATCACGTTCCCGCCGCTACTCGCCATGCGATCGAACGTGAAGATGCGCACCCTGTTTATGCGGCCTTTATGGACAATTCCATTGCCGCCGCCTTCCAAGATGATGAGGTCCGCAAAAAGGTCATCCCGGCCTATATGGGTCTGATTAAGCAATGCGATGACCATTTGGGCCGTGTTTTGGATCATCTGGACGAGACCGGGCAAATGGACGACACGATGATCGTCCTGACCTCTGATCACGGGGATTACCTTGGGGATCATTGGCTTGGCGAAAAGGATCTTTTCCACGATGCCTCGGCGAAAGTGCCCCTTATCATTTATGATCCACGTTCGGATGCGGATGCGACACGCGGCACAACCTGTGACGCGCTTGTCGAATCCATTGACCTAGCCCCCACTTTTGTTGAGGCGGCTGGTGGCGAGATTGCCGATCATATCCTTGAAGGGCGCAGCCTCAGTCCTTGGCTTCACGGCCAGACGCCGGAATGGCGTGAATTTGTCATCAGCGAGTATGACTATTGCCTGACGCCAATGTGCGCCGCATTGGACGTTTCTGACCGGGATGCACGACTTTTCATGGTCTTTGATGGCCGTTTTAAACTGATCCATAGCGAGGGCGGGTTCCGCCCAATGTTGTTTGATCTGAAAGACGATCCTGATGAGTTTCACGACCTCGCCAAATCGGACGCTTACGGCGAACACATCGCACGACTTTATGATTTTTTGGGGCGCTGGGGCAGGCGGATGTCGCAACGTGTCACGCGCTCTGCCGATGACCTTTCCAAAATGCGGGGAAGCTCGAAACGCAAAGGTATTTTGCCGTTCTTAGTGGACGGATCTGAAGTACCACCAGAGCTGACCGCAAAATACCGTGGTCCAGCCAAACAGATCTACATCAAACCCAATGAGGATGACGCAGATGTCTGAGGCAAACCCATTCCCCTTCAAGACCGAGCGCCGTGTCGGCGACATTCTTGCGTTTGTTTTTGCGCTTGTGATTTTGCTCTATGCGGCCGGTGGGCCTATTGGTGATTTTGTGCGTTGGTTTATCGAAACCACCACCGCCGGGTTTGAAGATTTGCCCCGCCGCGATCAACGCAGCCTGATGCGGGAACATTGGCTGGGCGCGGCTTGGAGATCTGTCGAAAACGGCCTCTTGCGGCCCACGGGCCTGATCCTTGGTTTGCCCATCATTTTTGGTTTGACGATCTCGGCCCTGTCCCTTCAAGGGCGACCAGAGTTTAAATTCGTGAATTGGATTTTGGCCGGGCTGGCGATTGTCACATTCTCTATGTGGATCATCGGAGTATTTGCAACGGATGCAGGTGTTTTGCCCTCTGCGGACACGATTGACTTTATCGCCTTTCCCATTGCCGCCGCAGTTACGCTATATCTGACATGGCGCATGTTCGGCGGGTTTATCGCGGGCTTTTGTATCTTCTGGGTGCTTTATCTATTTGTGCGCGGTGTGCTGCCGGAATGGACCGGAATTTTGCAAGGCTCAGATGCGAGTATCCTGCAAAACTTGCGTGCCATGATCCAAAACTTCTGGGCGCAAACCGGGGGAATGTTTGGTCAACCCATACAAGTCGTGTCGGGCAATGTGCTGATCTTTATCGTTTTTGGCGCTGTATTGATGGCCTCTGGGGCTGGAGATCTTTTGATGAAAATCGCCAACCGCATGACGGGCGGTTTCATCGGCGGTGCGGCGCATGCTTCGGTGGCGTCCTCTGCGCTTTTCGGAACCCTCTCGGGCGCTGCGATATCGAACGTGGTGTCGACGGGAGTCATGACAATCCCGGTGATCAAAAAGGCCGGCTTTAAACCTGCCTTCGCCGGTGCGGTCGAGGCTGCAGCCTCGACTGGTGGGCAGGTTATGCCGCCGGTGATGGGCGTCGTTGCGTTCTTTGTCGCGGGGCAAATCGGTCTTGAATATCGCTACATCGTGGTCGCCGCGATCTTGCCCGCCTTCTTTTACTATGTTGGCACGTTTATGGCTGTTTACTTGGAGGCTCGCCGCGCCGGGATCGGGGTCGTTCCTGAGGCTGACCGACCAAGCTTGAATGGTCGCGAATATCGCCAATGTCTTGTGTTTATCATCCCGCTTGGGGTTCTTTCGACTTTCCTGTTCATCCAGCCGTCGGTTCCAAAGGCAGGCTTTTACGGCTTCCTCGCGGCGCTTGGGTCCTCGTTGGTTCTGTTCCCCGGTTTCCGCAACCGGACCAAGTTGTGGAATGCGTTTGTCGAAGCAGGGCGCATGTCTGCCTCTATCGTAGTAATCGTTGCTGCAATTGGCCTTATCGTCGGCTTGATCCAACTCTCAGGTTTTGCAGGGCGCTTGTCTTTGTTGCTGGCGCAACTTGCGGATGGTCCGCTATTTGTGGTGCTGATTGTTGTGGCGCTTGGATCGATTGTTTTGGGCATGGGCCTGCCGCCCGGCGCGACTTACTTCATCATCGTTATTGCACTGTCATCTGGCATTGAAGCGGTGGGTATCCCAGAGCTGACCCTGCACCTTTTCGTCGTGTTCTTTGCGGTTATGTCGACGGTAACGCCGCCGGTGGCATTGGCGGCCTTTGCCGCAGCGCCCATTGCGGGGGCCGATCCGATCAAAACGGGGTTTGCAGCCGCCAAAATCGGATTGGCCGGGTTCTTGATCCCCTTCGTCTTCGCCTATCATCCGGCGGTCTTGTTTAAGCTGCAAGTCATGTTCGAGTGGTTCGGCTCCGAGATCTCGCGGTCTTCAACGATGATCAACCCCCATGACATCACCTGGGCGGCATTCGTATGGATCGTAGCCGCCTTTATCTTTGCGCTGTGGCTGATGTCGTCGGCGCTGGCCGGGTTTGAACGGCGCGTGCTGTCGGGTGCCGAACGCATTCTGCGCCTTGCCGCCGGAATTTGCGTACTCATTCCCAATTTATTCATTGCAGGACCTGCCGCCGCTATCGGCGTGGCGCTTCTTGTCTATCACAGAATTTCGAGCGGCCAGCAGGCCGCGACCTGAGCATGGAGGAGTGCTCAAAACATTCATATGAGGAGGAAACCTATGAAACATCTACTGAAAGGCGGGGCGCTGGTCACGCTTTTGGCGACAACGACAGGCCACGCGCAAGAAACGCTGCGAATGGCAACCATCGCGCCCAGCCTTGGGCAGGCCATTACCATGGCGACTTTTGCCAACATCGTCGCAAACAACCTTGAGGGTGTTGAGATTGAGGTTGCAGCCGGAGGCGCGGCAACTGTGCACCAGCTTGAAATTGGCAGGGGCAACCTCGAGCTGTCGATGACCTCACCCACCATCTATAATTTGATGGCTGGCGGCCGCGCGATGTATGCCAATCAGGACGACGCGCCAGACGCATCCGAGAACGTGCAATTGTTGATGTGGTATCCGTATGGCCAGTATCATTTCGCTGTTCGCTCAGATAGCGATATCGAGCTTTTGGACGATATCGAAGGGGCCACAGTATTCCTCGGTCCTCAGGGCGGCGGGGCGTATAATTCGGCACGTGGTTGGATCGCAGCGACGACCGGTCTGGTTGCCGGCGAAGATTACGAAGCCATCTCGGCCAATTGGCAAACAGGTTTTCAATCCTTCCTTGATGGCTCGGTTGATCTTTATGTGAATGGCTGTATCGACCCGTGTCAGCAATTCCTGCAAATCACAGAAACTGAAGATATCCGTTTCATCGAACCTGAAAGCTATGAAGGCGAAGAGGTCGACAGTTTCCTTGGGGCGTTCCGCACGATTGAAGAGATCCCCGCCGGCCTTTACGAACGGCAGACCAACGAGATGGGAACAATGTCCTTTGATACGTCGGTCGGCATCGCTGTGCGTGCTGATATCGACGAAGAGCTGGTCTATCAGATTACGCGCGCCTTTTGGGAAAACATCGACCAAGTGACCTCGGACGCACCATGGGCGTCGGCGCTGAACGCGGAATATGCTGCGGTAGAACGTGGGCTAATCCAGTTGCACCCCGGAGCAGCGCGCTACTATCGCGAAATTGGCGTCTTGGAATAACCGCTAGGCGCGGCGGCAGGCCAGACCTGCCGCCGAGTACCATAAAACACACCTGAAAACCGGAGACGACCAATGGCCAAGGCTTTTGCCTCACAGGGCGATATGACGGAAAAGAAGATCACGTTTGACGAGGTTGGAGATGGTCTTTGGGCCTTTACGGCTGAGGGCGATCCCAATTCGGGTGTTATTATTGGGGATGACAGCGTTATGATCGTTGAGGCGCAGGCGACGCCTCGGTTGGCCGACAAGGTCATCGAAAAGGTCCGCTCGGTGACCGATAAGCCGATCAGCCATGTGGTGCTGTCGCATTATCACGCGGTGCGCGTCCTTGGGGCTTCGGCTTATGGTGCGGATCAGATTATCATGTCGAATAAAGCCCGTTCGATGGTGGTTGAGCGCGGTCAGGAGGATTGGGATAGCGAGTTCCAACGCTTTCCACGTCTGTTTGAAGGCTATGAAAGCATTCCCGGTCTGACGTGGCCCACCACGACATTCAGTGACTCCATGACGGTGTTTCTTGGGAGCCGCCGGGTCGACATCAGCCATGTGGGCCGCGCCCATACGGCGGGCGACGCGGTGATTTATGTGCCTGATCAGAACGTGATGTTCACCGGCGATATCGTCGAGGATCACTCGGCCTGCTATTGCGGTGACGGCCATTTTGGCGATTGGGGCGGCACCTTGGATGCCATCAAAGCCTATGATCTTGACGCCATTGCGCCGGGTCGCGGCGATGCACTTATTGGCCCTGCGGCGGTGGAACGCGCGATTGAAAGCACCCGGGATTTTGTGGAAAGCACCTATAGGCCGGCGGCCAAGGTCGCGGCGCGCGGTGGCAGTCTGAAAGAAGCATGGGATGCGGTGCGCGATAGCTGCGATCCGAAGTTCAGCGCATACGCCATTTACGAGCATTGCCTGCCCTTTAACGTGGCGCGTGCCTATGACGAAGCGCGCGGCATCGACACACCCCGCATCTGGACCGCCGAGCGCGATCTTGAGATGTGGGCAGCGCTGCAGGGGTAACGGGATATGGTAGCCGTCAGATATCAAACCGCCTTTCGCCTATACCCGTATGAAAAAGTGGCGGATCAGAACGCGGGCAAGCCTGTCCGGCACCCCGTCGTCATCGTCGGCGGGGGGCCCATTGGCATGGCGCTTGCCCTGGATCTTGGCAAAAAGGGGATCGCCTGTCTGGTGTTGGACGATCATGATGGCGTTGGCATGGGCAGCCGCGCGATTTGTTTTGCCAAACGAACGCTTGAGATTTGCGACCGCCTTGGCTGCGGCGATCCGATGGTGGAAAAGGGCGTGGTTTGGAATCAGGGCCGCGTCTATCGCGACGAAAAAGAAATCTACAATTTCAACCTGCTTCCAGAGGAAGGCCACAAACGCCCGGCATTTATCAATCTCCAGCAGCCGTATTTTGAGCAGTTTCTTGTGGAAGAAATTCGGCGCCAGCAAAAAGCAGGCGCTCCGATTGAAATTCGCGGGCAAAACTTGGTCACCGGCATCTCTCGGTCGGATGATTTCACTTTGCTGGAGGTCGATACGCCAGACGGCCCCTACCAGATCGAGGCCGACTGGCTGGTCGCATGTGATGGCGCCAGCTCGCCTATTCGCACCATGATGGGGTTGGGGTTTGAGGGCCGGGTTTTTGAAGACAACTTCCTGATCGCGGATATCCGGATGGAAGCCGACTTCCCGGTCGAGCGCCGGTTTTGGTTCAACCCACCATTCAATCGCGGCGAAACGGCCTTGATGCATAAACAACCCGACGATGTCTGGCGCCTTGATTTCCAACTGGGTTGGGATATCGATCGCAAAGCCGAGCTAGAGCCCGAGAAAATCCGGCAACGTGTTACGGCCATGATCGGCCCGGACATAGAGTTTGAGTTGGTCTGGACCTCGATCTACACATTCCGATGCTGCACGTTGGACAAATACCGCCATGGGCGTGTGTTCTTTGCCGGTGACAGCGCACATCAGGTCAGTCCGTTTGGTGCACGTGGCGCAAATGGCGGCGTGCAGGATATCGACAATCTGGGATGGAAACTTGCCGCCGTGATCAAGGGCGAAGCGCCAGAGCTCTTGCTGGACAGCTACCATGTCGAACGCAAACAGGGGGCGCTTGAAAACATCAAAAATTCCAGCCGATCCGCCGATTTCCTGACCCCCCGCAACCCGGCCCACGCCTTGTTTCGGGATGCGGTTCTAGATCTGGTTGAAAAACACGAATTCGCCCGCCCAATGGTCAATTCGGGTCGGCTTTCGACCCCCTGTACTTACGACGGCTCGCCGCTCAATTCCGAAGATGCTCTGCCCAATGCGCCCGCCACGACGCGCCCCGGCAGCCCTTGCCCCGATGCCAAGCTGAAGGACGGATACGTGTTAGACTACCTGACGGGACCGTTCACAATCCTGGCGATCAATACGCCCCTTCCGGCAGCGATCCGTTTCGAGCCTGTGTCGGTAGCTGCTGTGGACTTGGGCGCAGGCGACGATCCTGACGGGCATCTGGCCACCCGCTACCTCGGAAATGCGCCCGCAGGCGTCTACCTTATCCGCCCCGACCAGCACATCGCGGCGCGGTGGCCAGACTACGATGCGGCGGCCATTGACGCCGCCCTGACCTCCGCATTAGGGAAGGATTGAGCCATGAGCACGCTAAAACGCACGCCGAATTTGACCAATGTCGATGACTTCTATGCAGATTTATTGGCTGCCCATGAAGGCCTCAGCGAAACCGAAACCCACACCTATAACGCACGCCTCATCCTCGTGCTCGCAAACCACATCGGTGACAATTCAGTCCTGAAAAAAGCACTGCAAACAGCAAAAACCTAAGGAGCTTGCGATGACCCGCGCCCTAGGCTGGTAATGGATTGGAACAGCAACGCGCTTTGCTTAAGGCTGCATCCTGTAGATAAAACCATCTGCGGCAGGATCATCCACTCCAAAGCCCAGGCCATCCCGGAGCGCTCTTGCTCATGTACGAGGGCCTGATGCATTCCAGCCAACTGCGTGGCGTTATAACTGGCAAGCGTCACCAGAAGTTCGGCTTTGATGGGGTTCTGTTTATGGGGCATCGCAGATGACCCCCCGGCGCCACTGATCCGGATCTCATCAATGCCTTGCTGCGCCATAAGGGCGATGTCTTGACCGATCTTTCCCAACGTACCGGTGACAAGGGACAGCCAATTGGCAAATTCAACGATTGTGTCGCGTTCGCTATGCCATTGTGCCTGCGGCGCGGCCAATCCCAAGTCCCGGGCCATCGCGGCGGCGACAATGTCTGCTTTTTCGCCCCACGCGGCCCGGTTTCCGACAGCCCCGCCAAGTTGCAGTCGCAAAAGCCTTGGGGTAATCTCATTCAGCCGTGCTTGATGCGTTTGCAGCGGCCTTTGCCAACTGCCCAAACGATCGGCGACAGTGATCTCATACGCGGCCTGCATACGTGTGCGCCCCATAAGCGCGGCCTTGCCATATTTCGCGATCAACTTTTCTAATTCAGCTGATAAGCACTCAATGCGACCTTGGAAGATATCGATAGCCGCTTTTAGGCTAAGGATCAGGCTCGTATCAATGACATCCTGAGAGGTGAGGCCTTTGTGAACCGCAGGGAGTAGATCCTCTTCAACACCCAGCTTTAGCGCGCGGGCTAATGAAGGAACAGCAAGGCCGTCGCGGGCCGTGCCATTCTTTAGATCGACCATGTCCAATTTAATTTGGACAATTGCATCGGCGGCCCGCGTAGCAACCTCAGATGAGACGATGCCGACTTCTCCGAGCGCGCGCGCATGCGCAGCTTCGACCGTGATCATATGGCGTAGTGTGGCGTCTGGCCCAAGAATGTCGGCCAGTTCGTCATCACCAAAAAGCCCGCTGAGCCAAGGGTGGGAAAACACATCTGTTGTCACAAGCTTTCCTTACCTTATCGCCAGAAGACGTTCTGATTTAGGCCGCGACGGAACGCAGGTTCAGCATCATGCGTGCCTCTTGCCATGTCGCAACGGGGCGCTCGTATTTCTCACATAGCTCGGTCGCACGTCCCACAAGGGCGGCGTTTGAAGGGGCGAGGGTGTCTTTGTCCCAACGCACATTATCCTCCAGCCCGGTCCGGGTATGCCCGCCTGCCGCGATGCTCCATTCATTGACGGTCAGCTGATGCCGGCCAATCCCGGCAGCGCACCATTCACAGTCGGGGGCCAAGCGCCTCATCGTTTTTATATAATAATCGAAGACATCACGATCGACGGGCATGGCGTTCTTCACGCCCATTACGAATTGAACGTAAGGCTTGTTAGGAAGACGCCCGTCCTTATGCATCATAATCGCATGGTGGATGTGGCTGAGGTCAAAGGCTTCAATCTCGGGCACAACGTCGTATTTTTGCATCTCAGATGCTAGCCAATCGACAAGATCCGGCGGGTTCTCATAAACGCGGCTGGGAAAGTTGTTCGAGCCTACCGCCAGCGACGCCATATCGGGCCGCGTTGTCAAACAGCCTCCGCGTTCAGCGCCTGAGCCGGATCGGCCCCCGGTAGAAAATTGTAGGATCATGCCGGGGCAGTGTTTCTCTAACCCCTCTTTCAGCCGCGCAAACTTCTCGGGGTCCGAGCTGGTGGTTTGATCATCATTGCGCACATGGCAATGGGCGATGCTGGCCCCGGCTTCAAAGGCTGCGTGCGTGCTTTCAACTTGTTCGGCAATCGTTATTGGCAGCGCTGGATTGTTGGCTTTTGTCGGCACCGAACCGGTGATGGCCACACATATTATGCAAGGTTTTTTGGTCATGTTTGCTCTTATATATCAAAAAAGACCGTTTCATCATCACCTTGCAGGCGAATATCGAACCGGTAGCTGGACGAGCCAGCCTGACGGATTGCAATAAGGGTTTCGCGTCGATCTGTCCATTCTATCAGGTTTATGATGGGATCGTTGGCGTTGGCCTCGGCTTCGTCAGAGAAGTAAAGCCGCGTGTGCAGTCCGATATTGATCCCACGCGCAACGATCCAAAGATTGATATGGGGTGCCATCATCTGACCATTTCGGCCCATGACGGGCCCGGGTTTGACGGTGTCAAAAGCCCATTCGCCAGTTTCGAAGTCAGTGATCACACGGCCCCAGCCGCAAAAGCCATTTTCTACTTCGCCGGGATGTTCTGGGTGGGCATAAATGCCATCTGCATTCGCCTGCCACGCTTCCAGCAACACGTCTTTCACAGGAGAGCCGCCGCCATCGATGACAACACCTTCAATCCGGATGCGTTCACCTTTGGCTTCTGTGCCAGCGATATCCTGACCAAGCTCGTTGCGGTAAATGTCAAATCCAGCGGCCCCGGGCGCAAGGCCGATATGGACATAAGGCCCCGCTGTTTGTGACGGGGATTCTTTAAGATAATCGAGACGCTGTCGCATGGGTCAATTCCCCTCCAAACGGTTTTCAAACAAGGTTGACCGTCGCCCGCGCAAGACAATGTCGAACTTATAGGCAATTGTATCAAGCGGGATGGTGGCATTTAGATCCAACACCGCAATAAGTTGTTCGATGGCATCGTCGTCCGGAATTGTTGCCACGATCGGGCACTTTTTAATTAGCGGATCACCCTCGAAATAACATTGAGTGATCAGACGCTGCGCAAAGGCTGATCCAAATACCGACAGGTGAATATGGGCCGGGCGCCAATTATTCACCCAGTTCCGCCACGGGTAGGCACCCGGCTTTACCGTCCGAAAATAATAATAGCCGTTTTCATCCGTCATTGTGCGCCCGCAGCCGCCGAAATTGGGGTCGATGGGCGCAAGGTAAGTGTCTTTTTTATGCCGGTAGCGTCCGCCGGCATTGGCCTGCCAAATCTCAACCAGTGTATTGGGTACGGGGCGGCCATTTTCATCCAAGACACGGCCATGCAGAATGATGCGCTCGCCAATCGGGCTTGCGCCGTCCTGCGCGTAGTTAAGCAGCAAGTCATTATCAATCGGGTCAATGTCAGCGTGACCGAAGACAGGCCCGGTAATTTCACTTGCCGTGTTCTCGAGGCTGATCAGAGCGTATTGCGGGCTGCGCTTGACCGAAGTTTTGTAGTCTTTTGTCAGGGCAGGGGGGTGGCGCTCGCGGTCCCTTTGGTAAAATTCAGCGGGTTTCAGCATTGTCTTCTCCTCCTCCTGACGTCGAACACTCGCGGTAACGGGCGCGCGCAGCTAGTCATTTTCCATCTCTGCATAGGTTTGCTTGGCAAGTTTCAACGCATGATTGGCGCAAGGTACGCCAGCGTAGATCGCGACATGTTGCAAAGCTTCGATGACATCTTGCCGGCTTGCGCCGGTATTCGCGGTCGCGCGTATATGCATCGGGATTTCGTCGAAATTCCCCGTTGCCGCCAACAGCGCCAGCGTTAGCATCGAACGCTCGCGCCGCGTAATATTGTCATTGCCCCACACGGTGCCCCAGGCCGCCAGCGTGATCAGGTCCTGAAATGGTGCGTCCAGATCTGTTGTACGTTCAATAGCGCGGTCGACATGGGCGTCGCCAAGGACCGCGCGGCGAACCTCCATGCCCTTTTTCATCAGATCAGACATTGGTGTTCTCCTCGATAAAATCGCAAAGATGCGCGGTGAATTCGGCAGGGGCCTCGACGCTTGGGAGGTGACCAACACCGGGCATGAGCTTAAGCGTCGCGCCGGAAATAAGCGAGGCCAAGGCGCGAACATCTTCGACCGGGCAGGCCAAGTCGGCCTGCCCGGCCATGACGAGAACCGGAAGGGAGAGAGCCTTACTGGTTTCCGACAAATCTGCGGTTGAGATGGCTTGGCAACAGGCGACATAGCCGCGTGCCTGCGTTGCGATCAGCATATCTCGCCATTTGGGAAGGTCGGGTTTTTTCAAGAAAGCCGGGCTAAACCACCGCTCCATGACCGCATCCGCAATTTCGAGCAATCCGCCGTGTTGAATGGCATCGATGCGGGCCTGCCAAGCGGACGCGGATCCCATTTTCGGCGCAGTATTCGACAGCAACATTGCGTGAATTAAGTCAGGGCGCGCGATTGCCAAATGTTGTCCGATCATGCCGCCAAGCGAGACGCCAACAAAGATGCAGTCCTTAACCCCAAGCTGATCCAGAAGGCCTTCGATATCGCCGGACAGGCCTGCAATCGTATAAGGGCCGGGCGGGCAAGGTGATTGACCGTGTCCGCGAGTGTCGTAGCGGATAATGCGAAAATTTGCTGGCAACCGTGCCACAACTCCATCCCAAAGACCAAGATCCGTGCCAAGCGAGTTGGAAAAGACGATGGGTTGCCCGTCTGGGTTGCCATCCTCTTTCCAATGCAGTTGGACACCATCTTGTGCTGGCAAGCCCATCAGTAGGGCAACCCGACATAGTTTTGTGCCATAACGCTTTGCGCATCGCGGTTGGTGCGCAAGAATTCGATCTCGGCCTGCTGCATTTTCAGATCAAAGGCGTTCTGCTCTGGGAACCGATGCAGAAGCGACGTCATCCACCAGCTAAAGCGCTCGGCCTTCCAGACACGGGCCAGCGCCTTTTCTGAATAAGCATCGATACCGGCGCTGCTGCCTTCAAGAAAATACTGCACCAAACCATTATTAAGGTAGTGGATATCAGAGGCTGCTGTATTCAGGCCCTTGGCCCCCGTTGGCGGCACGATATGGGCCGCGTCACCGCAAAGAAAAAGGTTTCCCCACCGCATTGGTTCGGTCACGAAAGAGCGCAGCGGAGCGATGGATTTTTCGATGGATGGCCCCGTTACCAAACGGTCCGCAGCGTCCTTCGGAATGCGGCGTTTCAGCTCTTTCCAGAATGCGTCATCGGTCCAGTCATCGACGCTATCGCTGAGCGAGCATTGAATATAGTAGCGGCTTAGATTTGAATTGCGCATCGAGCAGAGGGCAAAACCGTTTTTCGAGTTCGAGTAAATCAACTCATCATCGACGGGTGGTGTTTCGGAGAGGATGCCAAGCCAGCCAAAGGGATAAACCTTCTCGTATTCTTTGCGTACTTCATCCGGGATCGTGCGACGGCTGACGCCATGAAACCCATCGCAACCCGCAACAAATTCGCACTCAATCCGCGCCGGTTCGCCGCCAACAGAATACGTCACATAGGGCGCGTCTGATTTTGCGTCACAAATCTGCACGTCATCGACGTTAAAGACGATCTTGCCCCCCATCGCCTCACGGGCATCGTATAGGTCGCGGGTCACCTCGGTTTGGCCATAGACAACGACGTTGGTGCCCGTCAACTCTTTGAAGTCAATGTGAAACTGATCATCTCCGTTCGAGATGATTGTGCCGTCATGGGCAAAGCTTTCGGCATCTAAGCGGTCCGAAACCCCGGCCTCACGCATGAGGTTCACAAAACCGGTTTCCAAAATCCCGGCCCGAATGCGCCCAAGTACATAGTCGCGCGTCTTCCGCTCGAGAACGATCGAGTCGATGCCTTTTTTGTCCAAAAGCTGACTAAGCAAAAGTCCCGATGGTCCGCCGCCGATAATCGCCACTTGTGTTTTCATTTGGGGTTCCTCCGTGGTGACCAGTGTGGACGTTGGTTTTTGATAAGTAAAATGAGATTATTGACAATTTACTTGCCTAAATTGGAAAGTAAGTGCGATCATCGCCCCGTAAAAACCCAGTCCCCTACAATCACGATTGTCTGGTATCTGGCATCTGATTGACCATCGTTACGCCTATCTAAAACCGTCACTGGAAGCTGACTTGGACCGCCGCATCAAATACCGCCATATTGAGGCTTTCGTCGTCATTGCCCAGGAAGGCAGCATGAAGGATGCCGCCGAAAAGCTGTTTCTCACTCAGCCCGCGATATCGAAGACCTTGAAAGAGCTTGAGGGAATTTTGGATACAACGCTGATGTTGCGCAGCCGCGCAGGAGTGACGTTGACCCAGCAAGGCGAGCTTTTCTTGCACTTTGCCCAAAACTCTCTCGCCAGTTTGGAACTGGGCATGTCACGTCTTGAAGCGAGCGAAACGCTTGGGGCTGAGCGGTTGAATGTGGGCGTATTGCCAAGTGTTGCGGCGTCATTAATGCCTGACGTGATCACCGAATTTTCTGCACTCGCGCCCCATGCGACGCTGCGGATATCGGACGGCCCGCACGGTTTTCTGACAGAGCGCCTTCGATTGGGCGAACTTGATATTGTCATTGGCAGGCTCGGCGATCCGGACATGATGCAAGGCCTGACCTTTACGCAGCTTTATACCGAAAATGTCGAGTTTGTTGTTAGAAAGGGGCATCCGCTGAGTGGATCGACCGATGTGCAGAGTATCACCAACTATTTGGTTTTGTATCCGCCCCCGGCGGCTGCAATCACTGCTTTGGTCAAAACCTTTTTGGCTGCAAATAATGTAGGCGAGATCCCGAACCGAGTGGAATCCGTGTCAGGGGCTTTGGGCCGTGTCTTTATCCGCCGTTCAGACGCTGTTTGGATAATTTCGGGCGGTGTGGTGGCAAATGAAATTGAGGAGGGCCTGCTTGAACGGTTGCCCTTTGATACAAGTCCAACACGCGGCCCTGTTGGGCTATTGACCCGCAGTGACGCGACTGAATTGCCGATCCAACACGTGTTTTTGACGACTTTGCGTTCTGTCTTGGCCCATAGGCAAAAGGACAGCGCATCCGTCGAAAGGTGAGGTCCGCCTTTTCTGACGTAGGCGACAGCGAAATTCAGCATTGGCAATGTTGACAATTTTTGCGGCCTCTCCCTAAACAGGCGTCACGTTGTTTAGGCAATAAATGCCCCGGCGCGCTACCTTATGAAAGACCGCGAAAATGACCGATACGCCTGATACCGCGCCCATGGGGCGTTTCGAGCGGCTTCTGACCCTATGGGTTGCACTTGCGATGGCGGCAGGCATTGCGCTTGGACTGATTGTCCCGGGCCTGACCCAAGCCATTGCTGCGGCCGAGGTTGCCTCGATCAACCTTGTCGTCGCGGTTCTGATCTGGGCGATGGTCTATCCCATGATGGTTGGTGTGGATTTTGGTGCCGTTGCCGGTGTCGCCAAACAGCCCAAGGGGCTTTTGGTGACCCTGGTTGTGAATTGGCTGATCAAACCCTTCACTATGGCGTTGTTGGCGGTGCTTTTCTTCGAGCATATTTTTGCCCCTTGGATCGCGCCCGAGGATGCCGCGCAGTATATTGCCGGGCTGATCTTGCTGGGCGCGGCGCCTTGTACAGCGATGGTGTTCGTCTGGAGCCAGCTTACACGTGGGGACGCAACCTATACCTTGGTGCAAGTGTCTGTGAATGACCTGATCATGGTTGTCGCCTTCGCGCCCATCGTGGCGTTCTTATTGGGTGTAACCGAAATCTCTGTCCCTTGGAGTACATTGGTTCTGGCGACCGTTCTTTATGTCCTTTTGCCTCTGATCGCCGGGCTGATCACGCGCAAGATGCTTGGCACGCCCGAGGCAATTGAGGCCTTTTCGGCGCGCATTAAGCCGCTTTCAATGATTGGCTTGATTGCGACTGTGGCAATCTTGTTTGGCCTTCAAGGGCAAGTGATCCTCGATCGGCCGCTTGTCATTTTACTGATTGCGGTTCCGATCATCATCCAAAGTTACGGAATTTTCGCACTGGCCTATGGCGCGGCCTTTTTGCTGAAAGTGCCGCACCGCATCGCGGCCCCGTGCGCGATGATCGGCACATCCAACTTTTTTGAGCTGGCCGTTGCCGTCGCCATATCGCTCTTTGGACTGCATTCTGGCGCGGCGCTTGCCACGGTGGTGGGCGTGTTGGTTGAAGTGCCGGTGATGCTGTCTCTGGTCGCCTTTGCCAACCGCACGCGGGCAAAATTCTCGGGCTAAAGTGTGATCAATCAACGTCTGACAAGGCGGCCAGTTCGGCCTCGGAAAACAGCCGAGAGCGCGTCAGAAACCGCTTTTCGCGCCCGTTATCAAGACTGAACATTCCGCCGCGCCCGGGCACCACGTCCAAAATAAGCTGCGTATGTTTCCACACCTCAAATTGCGGTCCTGAGATAAACACCTCGGCCCCATCAATCTCGCCCAGTTTCACATCGCTGGCCCCGATTTGGAAATCCCCCTTGGGGTAGCACATCGGCGCCGAGCCGTCGCAGCATCCGCCTGATTGATGGAATAAAACCTCTCCGTGATCAGCCCGGATTTCGGCCAAAAGACCCTTTGCCGCCGCTGTTGCCGTGACCCGAACTCCGCGGTTTGTGCCTTCGGGCAATGCTGCATCAGTTACGCATTGCACATCGCTCATCAATTCTTCCTCCCAAATTAAAAAAGGCCCGGCAACGCAGAGCTGCCGGGCCAAAGGTTCAGAGCTTTAGAAGAAGCCCAACTTGTTGGGATTATAGCTGACCAACATGTTTTTGGTTTGCTGGTAGTGATTCAGCATCATCTTATGGGTCTCACGCCCGATGCCTGATTGCTTATAGCCGCCAAAGGCCGCGTGGGCCGGATACGCATGGTAACAATTGGTCCAAACGCGGCCCGCTTGAATGCCTCGGCCAAACCGGTAACAGGTGTTTTGATCACGGCTCCAGACACCTGCGCCGAGACCGTACAATGTGTCATTGGCGATTTCCAAGGCTTCGTCTTCATCCTTAAAGGTCGTCACCGATACCACTGGGCCAAAGATCTCTTCTTGGAAGACCCGCATCTTGTTGTGGCCCTTCAGGATCGTCGGTTTGACATAATACCCGCCAGACAATTCGCCGCCGTAATCGCCAGCGCTACCGCCGGTTAGAACCTCGGCGCCTTCCTGACGCCCAATGTCGAAATAGGAGAGGATCTTTTCCTGTTGCTCGGATGACGCTTGGGCGCCCATCATCACGCCCTGCGCACGGGGGTCGCCCAATATAATCGCCTCGGTCCGGGCGATGCACTTTTCGATAAAGGCGTCATAGATATCTTCGTGGATCAGTGCGCGGCTGGGGCAGGTGCAAACTTCACCCTGATTGAGCGCAAACATCACAAAGCCTTCGATGGCCTTGTCCAAGAATGCATCGTCCTCACGCATGACATCTTTATGGAAGACATTGGGGGATTTGCCGCCCAGTTCCAGCGTCACCGGAATCAAATTCTCGGTTGCATATTGCATGATCAAACGGCCGGTGGTGGTTTCGCCAGTAAACGCGATCTTGGCGATGCGGTTTGATTGGGCCAACGGTTTGCCAGCTTCAAGACCGAAGCCGTTGACGACATTCAAAACGCCCGCGGGCAAAACATCGGCAATCAACTCGGCCCAGACCATGATGGTCGCAGGGGTTTGTTCAGCGGGTTTAATCACCACGGCATTACCCGCAGCCAAAGCAGGGGCCAGTTTCCAAGCGGCCATCAGCAAAGGGAAGTTCCATGGAATGATCTGACCGACAACGCCCAGAGGTTCGTGGAAGTGGTAGGCGACAGTATCGTCATCCAGCTCGCCCATCGTGCCTTCTTGGGAACGCAAGCATGAGGCGAAATACCGGAAATGATCAACGGCCAAAGGTAAGTCGGCAGCCATCGTTTCGCGTATTGCCTTGCCGTTATCCCAAGTTTCGCAAGTCGCCAGCAAGTCGAGATTGGCTTCCATTATATCTGCGATTTTCAGAAGAGCGTTGGCGCGTTCCGTGACCGATGTGCGCGCCCAGCCATCTTTAGCAGCATGGGCGGCATCCAGGGCCATTTCTATATCAGACGCGTCGGAGCGCGCGATCTGGTTAATCACCGCGCCAGTAATCGGCGTTGTGTTGTCGAAATAGCGCCCGTTCTTTGGGGCGACGAATTTACCGCCAATAAAGTTGTCGTATTTCGTTTTGAAAGGCGACGTGAATTGGGTGGTGGGCTGGGTCATCTCGTTCATCTGTAATCCTCCTCAGTTACGTGATGACGTCCAAAATTCACATGAGAAGGGTGCGCTCAACACGCTGAAACTGAGGGGGTGGGGGATGTGTCTCAGGAATGAGACAAAGCCACGCTGGATGACAAAAATCTTAGTCTTCGCGGCGAATGCCCAGCCGTTTCATCCGGCGATAAAGCGTCGCCCGACCCACACCAAGCGCCTTGGCGGCGTTGGAAATATTTCCGTTCGCGCGGGTAATGGCCTTAACGACGGCCGTTCGTTCAGCGCGGTTGAAGCCGCGCAAGTCGCCTGTGTCGTCAAAGAAATCTGTGGCGGCTACGGGCTGCAACTCGCCATCACAAGCCCAGCCCATAATCTTGCGCGCGCCGCGCGTGGCCCCCACGATGCAATCGTCACTGTTAATTGCAACAAGGGCGCAATTGTTGCCCGAGGACGCCCCGACAATGACAATCCGCTCACCAGCATAGGCGGCGCAGAAATTCGCAGCTTCGATTTGTTTTGCGGCTTGCTCAACTGTGTTGGCCAAAAGGCTGTTCATGCTTTCAGTTTTATCAACGCGCGCCGACGAGACATCGAGCGCGCCCAATAATTCGCCCAATGATCCGTAGATCGGCGAGCCGATGCAGGTCATGTCGATATTTTTGGGAAAGAAATGCTGATCACGGTGGATGATTACGTTCCGCTGTTCGGCAAGGCAGGTGCCGATGCCATTGGTGCCCTCGCGTCCTTCGCTCCAATTTGCGCCGGGCAACAAACCCCAACCAGCAAAGTCATGCGACTCCGCGCTGCGGCTGCGTTGGTCGAGGATATAGCCCTCACGATCCGTCAAAACGACACTGCACCCTGACGCGCCCACAAGGTTAAATAGCTGGTCCAGCTGCTTGCCCGCGACATGCAGCAAAAGGTCGGATTTCTCTCGACGGGTTGAAAGCTCGCTTAGCGTTTCAACTTCTTGCGATCGGCGCAGCGATGGGTCGAGCCCATAATGCAAGGCAGACCGGCTCCAGGAGGCGACAATTCTGCTGCGCGCAGCAGATTGCTTGCACTCGACAGATGCCAGCACTTTTTCAGCGTGTTTCATTGGTCTCCTCTCCCAAACCTTAGGATATGCCGGTTCGGGAAAATAATCCAACCGCAACCAGGGGGCGCAACACGCGACCAATGCACGGAGTGTCTCAGTATTGAGACAGTTTGGATAAGAACCATGTCACCGTGTCTGGATGGAACATCAGACCGAAGAAACTTGCGGACCTTCTAGGGCGCGCTATTCATCGTCGACAAGGGCCACTTCGCGGGTTTTGCGAACGGTTGGAAGTATCGTAATCAGCAATGTGACGGCCGCCACAACCAAAAGAGTAGCGCTGATCGGCTCGCGGACAAAGACCGACACGTCACCCCGTGAGATGAGTAGGGCGCGCTGCATGTGCCCCTCCATCATCGGGCCAAGGATGAAGCCAAGGATCATCGGCGCAGGCTCGCATTCCAATTTTCGCAACACATAGCCAAACACACCAAACCCGGCCATCGTGAAGATCGCAAAGGGCGTGTTGTTGATGCTGAAAACACCAATGCAGGCAAAGACAATGACGATTGGGAACAGCACCTTATAGGGGATCGACACGAGTTTAACCCAAAGGCCGACAAGCGGCAGGTTCAGAACCAGCAGCATCAGATTACCGATCCACATCGAGGCGATGATGCCCCAAAAAAGCTCGGGATGATCATTGATCACAGCAGGGCCCGGTTCGATCCCTTGGATGATCAATGCACTGATCATTAGTGCCATGACCGGGTTCGATGGGATGCCAAGCGTCAGCATCGGAATGAACGAGGTTTGCGCTCCGGCATTATTGGCCGCCTCCGGTGCGGCGACGCCCTGAATGGCTCCGGCCCCAAACTCTTCGGGGTTTCGGGCAATCTTCTTTTCCAGCGCATAGGCTGAAAAAGACGCAAGCAGGGCGCCGCCTCCGGGGAGAACTCCTAAAAATGATCCTAAGAACGTGCCGCGCACCATCGGCGCAAAGATCTGTTTCATGTCTTCGCGTGTTGGCATGAGACTAGTGATTTTTGACACGCTGAAGCGGCGTTCGCCGGTGTTTTCAAGGTTTCGGATGATCTCACCCAATCCGAATATCCCCATGGCCATCGCCGCCACTGACATGCCGTCCGACAGCTCGGAAACGCCAAAAGTAAAGCGATGCACGCCGTATTGAACATCTGTGCCGACAAGACCCAGGATAAGGCCGAGCACCATCATTCCGACGGCTTTCAGAACCGATCCGTTGGACAGAGCCACGGACACCACTAGGCCGCAAACCATCAAAGAAAAATATTCGGCCGGGCCAAAGCGAAAGGCGAGGGCGGCAAGGGGCGGGGCGAAAACGCCGATTAGGATGGTTGCAACACAGCCTGCGAAGAACGAGCCGATCGCGGCGGTTGCCAATGCTTTGCCCGCCATGCCGCGCTTGGCCATTTGGTGGCCGTCCAGCGTGGTGACAATTGAGGATGCCTCACCCGGCAAGTTGATCAGGATCGCCGTTGTCGACCCGCCATATTGCGCGCCATAGAAAATCCCGGCGAGCATGATCATCGATGACACAGGATCAAGGCCAAACGTAAAGGGCAGCAGCACCGCAATGGCCACCAAAGGCCCAAGGCCGGGCAAGACGCCAATCAGCGTGCCCAAGAGCACTCCGAAGAACGAGAACATGAGGTTTTCGGGCGTCAGGACGGTCGCAAAGCCAAGGCCGAGATTGTTGATCAGATCCATCTAGGGGCCTCTAAAATGTCCAAAGTGCGATGGGTAGGTTCAGCGCATATACGAATAGGAGTGAACAAAAGATCGACAGGGCCGCCGCAAGGATAACGCGGGGGCGCATCCCATAGTCTGGCTGCGCGTAGGTGGCGATCATAGTTGCGACGAAAATTGAGGGCACAAGGCCAAAACGCCCGACGCAAAAGGCAAACACACATACCGAGCAAATGATCAGCACAAGTGGGCGCAGCGCCATTGGCGGTATGGCTTCCCGATTTTGAATAAGGCCCAAGGCGGTCTGAACCACCCCGATCAGGGCAAGAAGCGCAGATAGAACAACGGGAAAGAACCCCGGTCCCGGGCGGGCCGTCGTTCCAAAATCAACGCCCATCATCAAGATGAGCCCAAGCGCGCCGACCGCGGTGAACATCAACCCAGAGGCGACGTCTTTGCTGAGTAACTGTCTCATCTCTGCCCTCTCGTTTTTATGTATCCGAGGGCAATATGCCCCCGAATACAATTCTTAGCGCAGTTTATTCGCCGAGGATGCCGGCCCAGTTTTCCAACTCGACGGCGATGACATCAGCAAATTCCTGAGGGCTGCCTGCGACCAACTCCAAACCTGCGGTTGCAATCGCTTCTTGGAAAGCATCGGTTGTGGATTGGCGCACGACTTCGGCGTTTAGCTGGTCGATAATGTCCTGCGGTACACCTGCGGGCGCAATAAAGCCGAACCACGAGTTATACTGGAAGCCGGGAACGCCCAGCTCGGAGATGGGGCTCAACTCTGGGGCGCCGGGGTTGGGGGTCATGCCGGTAATGCCAAGCGCGGTCAGCTGACCATCGCGGACAAATTGCATGCCTTGCGCAGCAGACACGAAGACCGATGAAACGCGTCCTTCGACGACGTCCAAAACGCCAAGGTTCAGGCGCTGATAGGGGATCGCCGTCATTTCAACGCCGGTTTCCGTCTGGAACAGTTCGGCTGCTAGGTTTGCGGCGCTGCCCTGGCCTGCCGTGGCAAAGGTCACTTCACCCGGGTTATCGCGGGCATGGGCGATGTATTCTTCGACGCTGCTGATGCCGGTGTCATTGGCCACATAGAGCACCATCGAGGCGCTTGCGACGCGGATAATCGGATCGAAATCCGCCTGCACATCATAGTCGATTTCGTATAGGTAAGGATGGGTCGTCAGGTTTGCTGGCACAAAGCCAAGCGTGTATCCATCGCCGGCCTCATCAGCCAAGCTGGTCACGCCAATTGAGCCGCCTGCGCCGCCGACATTGCGGACAATAACCTGCTCGCCCCAGGTTTCAGTAAACCCGTCGCCAACAAGGCGCGCCAGAATGTCTACCAGACTTCCCGGTCCAGTCGGCACAATGATTGTGATGGGTTGATTTGGGTAATCCTGCGCGTCTGCCGTCGTTGCATAAAGCCCCGAAACAGATCCAATCGCTGCGATAGCTACTGCACCCAGCAAGCCTCGCGCCGTTTTAGTGAATTGCATCAATTTTCCTCCCTTTGATACCTTCGTTCGCTCTGTCTTAATAAAAGGTCAGTGCTTCCACCCCCTTGCCAGCGGGAACACAGTCCACCGCTGTTGCTGTTTCCAAATGGATGCGTGTGAACAGCCCGCAATCATGGTTCGAGACAACGACATGGGCGCTATCCGCCTCAAAGGCCATTCCTTGCGGGCCTTTAGCGATAGCGATCATGTTATGATCCGCCGGGTCGGCCGCATCGTGAATATGCATGACGCCAGAAACGTAATTTGTGCTGACAAGATATTTGCCATCGGGCGAAAACCGCAGCCGGATCAGACGGCTGGTTTTCGGATTGCTCATCACCGCGCCTTTTAGCGGAATGCTGCGCAGGATCGTGTTGGTTTCAACATCAATCTCTAGCAAGTCCTGCTTGGTGTTTTCGGCGGCATAAAACCTGCGCCCATCGGGGGACATGGCAATATCTTCAGTGCCGCGCGGAACTTCGATGTTGGTCACAACCGCGCGCGAGGCGACGTCAAAGACGATCAGATTTCCCAATTTGCACGAGACATAAATCCGCGATCCATCTGGGGTGATCTCGATAAACGGAGGGCGCCCGCCAGCGGCACCAATGTCATGGGTTTCGACCAGTTCCATCTTGTCGGTGTCGATTAGCCCCAGCTCTCCGGTTTCTTCAAAAATCACCCAAAGCTGACCATTGGCGTCAAACCGCATCGCGTGCGGGCCTTTAAAATCGCCGGTCGGAATGCGTTTGATCACTGATTGCGTGGCAAGATCCACAACGGTGACATGGGCGCCAGATTCGATGAAGTTTCCGGCGAAGAATTTTCCAAACTCGGACACAAAAGCCAGTGTGCGGTCGGGCGAAACCGTGACTTCATGGTGGTTTTTGAAATCGATCCGTTTTTGCAATTCCAACGTGGCAGGATCGAAAAACAGGATCGCATCGCCCAGCTTATCAACAGCGATAAGACCGGTCGTGCCTGTTGGATTATTCACAGGCTCAAGATTTGCATGCGCCTTGGTTGGCTGCGAGTGAAGTTCCACAATATCCCCCCGAAAGAACGCCTCCCGCGTTCAAATTCAAGAGGCAGCCTGCCATTGGCTTTATTGCCCGTCAAATATACAGTTGTCATACTGTATGCATGAATGGACTATAAAGATGCGCTTTTCACTTAATCAAATTCAGGCCGTGGTTGAAATTGCGCGCTGCGGGTTTCACGTGTCAAAAGCGGCGCGCCATCTGAACACGTCGCAATCTGTGACCAGCAAACATCTGAAATCCTTTGAGGATCAGTTAGGCCGGAAAATATTTGTACGGACCGGCAAGCGGCTGACGGGTGTGACGCCAGAAGGCGAAAAGATATTGGTTCATGCCGACCGGGTGCTGCAGGGGCTGACAAGTATTGAAAAGATCGCGGTTGAAGCAAATTCCAGCGCGCGGGAAACGCTATCGCTTGCGACGTCACCAACTTTGGCGCGGTATTTGCTGACCCACGCGGTCAAACGCTTCACCCAAATGCACCCAGAAATACACCTGAACATTCAAGTAGAAGAATCCGATAAAGCGGTCGAAACGGTGCTTTGGGGCAAATGCGATTTTGCGATTGCGCCTGTTGGAAAATCTCTGCCCAGTGAGCTATCGGCAGAGGTGTTGCTCGAATGGAGCCGGCTGTTAATAGGTACGCCGGATTGCCCGCTTTTTGCCGCCAAATCCATTTCATTGGAAGAGATCGCCGCCGAGCCGATCATTGCCTTTGAAACGCCGACCGTGTCGCTCAGAGAGATTTTTGAACATCACGGGCTGAGCCCGAATTTGGCGCTGACCACCAGCAATCCTGATGTCATGAAGGCCTATGCCGCCCAAGGGTTGGGCGTTGCGATTGTTGCGACGCCGACCTTTGACGCGGCGCGCGACGCCCCGCTTGTTGCCCGGGACGCGTCGCACCTCTTTCCAAACGTGAAAATCGCTGCGGTCCACAAAAAAGACAGCTATCGCACTGTTGCGCAGCAAAGCTTTCTTGATTGCCTGTCCGAAGCGGAAGAACAGATGTAATTCTACAAGAGTTCTTAACCGCCCCAAAGCACAGTGTCGGGATGGAACTGCGACCAAGCAAACCAAAACGCCTGATGACTGCCTAAATCCGATCCATCCATGTCAGCCGCGCGAATGCCGCCTGCATCAAGAACAAGCTCGACATTTTCAAACGAGATCTCGGCGCCACTGAGCAAAGCCGCCATCGCAGCGCTACGTTGGAACGCGACAGGTGTGCCCGAAGCCGCGATAACGCCAATGACGTCTTCATGTACAGGCAAGCGCGGATCAACATCACCGACAGGAAAGATCGGGCCATTTGCATCGCGCCCATTGCGGAAATCCGGGTCACGACCAAGTGCCAACGCCTCGATCAAAACGGTGCTGTCCGGATAGGCCGCGCGCCAGCTGGCCCAATCGGTGGTGATTACACTGGCCTGTTCCAATTGCAGGCCAATCTCGCCCAATGGCCCGGTCAAAGCGCGGCCAAGGAATGTGTCGAAAATCGAATAGGTGTTGAGGTCATACATGACCTTGTTGGACCGGATCAGCAGACCGGACGTGCGCAAAACCGGGCGTTCGACGCCCTCGGGTAGTTGATCTGTGAAATAGGCCTGCGCAGCGCCGCATAACGTGCAATAGGGAATGCCCAGATCACGCCCGCCAAGCGTATCATTAACCATCTCACGGACTTCCATAATCTGGCGCGGGTAGGCGCGGGCCTCGCCGTTTACAACAATGCCAAAGACAATGTCGTCATCATCCAGCCATGTTGCATCGGCTGCCCTTATCACCTCTGGATTATCGGCGGCCGGGATGCAGTTGCAAAGATCATCGGTGGTGTCAAAGGGCCGATCATCGATCAAGACCCCGCCCCATGCGACCATACGCCAATCGATATCGCCCTCTTGAAAGATCTGATCCCAGCCGGGGATGAAGCTGGTGTAAACGACGCGTTTATAGTCCAGATATCCGGGAAAATCTGGAATGTCCCAGGCAATCAGGCGATTGATAATCTCGTGCGAGGGCACGCGGGTTACAAGGTCTATCTCAAGAAGGGTTGCGGCAGCTTGTGCCAGATCCTGATCGAAGGACAGCCCCCAAGAAAACCGCAACATATCGCTAATTAACCAAGCGAGCCTTGGGTCACCAGATTGTGCGATAACCTCAAGCGCGGCATCCTGATCGCCTGTCCAGACACCAAGATCAAAGCTGCCTACAAAAACCACATCCACCGCGTTTTCTATGTCTTCCGGCAGCGGGCCGGATGGGACGGCGGGGGGATAGCCAAACTCGGCTGTGACGTATTCGGGCAGGTCTTGATCTTGTGCGATGGCTGTTAGTGGAAACAGCGTCGCGGCAATCACGAGGACCCGCAAAAAGAGAGTAGGGACAGAGCGCATGGGCAAGCCTTTCGCAATGAGCAAAGGGGCACGCCAGATAAGGCGCGCATTTCCTCTATCTCTACCTTGCGGGGGTGCCTGTCTGTCCAATCACGAATAGATCAGAAGAGTGTGAGCAGGCGCTACTGGGCGCTAACGCGTGCGGCGTATTTGGCCCAGACCTCGTCGTTGCGCGCAATCAGCAAACGGCCCTCATAAAGGGACGGCGCATAGTCCCGACCATCCAACAGCCGGGCCACGCCACCCGCCTCGCGTATGGCCAAACTGCCAGCTGCATGGTCCCAGACATTGAGATAGGCGTTCATCACAAATCCCGCCCGCCCGATCAGAACCTGCCGGTATTCATGGCAGGAACAAATAAGCGACGTGACCCTCCCCGCGCCAACCAGCGACTTGGCCATGCGGGGCTGCTCATCTTCTGGAAATTGCGAGATTGTCAGAAACCCAGTGAGCTTTTCTTCCGGCGCGGTAGGCGGAAACTTTAACCGGGTCAAATCGCCCTCGGGACGTCCATACCAAGCGCCGTGACCTTTTCGGGCAACCACCCAATCATCAAGAACTGGGTCATACAGCAATCCAAAAAGAGTTTCGCCCTCTGAGACAGCGGCAAGGATTGTTCCAAAAACCGCAAGGCCATTAACAAAGTTATAGGTCCCGTCGACCGGATCAATCACGAAACACAAGCGCGCCGACAACGCCTTGGCGCGGTCCTCCGGGTTGAGTCCAGCCTCTTCGCCTACAAATTCTGCGTCTGGATACCGAGCAGACAACCGCGCAACAAGCGCAGCCTCGGCCGAAATATCGGCGACTGTCACCAGATCATCCGCCCGCGATTTTGAGGAGATATCGCCCACATCCAAAGCCCGAAACCGTGGGAGGATTTCTGCCTTTGCAACGGTGCGGGTAATCTCAATTAGCTCGGCTGTTTCAGTCTCGGAAAAACTGCTCACTTACATTGTCCATTCATGTATAAAATCTGATCGAAATGCGTCATGTCGGAAAAACGGCAAAACTCGATCGGGCCGAATGTGATCTCGGCCAAATCGGCATGCAAATCGTTGAAAATTCCTGCCGCAGCAGACAAATGCTCTGCCGCATCCGCAGCGGACATAAAGCTAAGCGGATAGGCTAGTGTGATGTGAAAGCGGTAGGTGTCGTGGTTCCAGCGCCAAAGCCCGGTCACCTCACGCAATGTATCGCGGATCTGCCAAAGCGCCTCATGCGTCTCGGCGTCTTGCGGTTCCAAATGCAAGTTAAACCCGTGGTTCAGGTGGTTGGCCCTCATTCGCAGTTGCGAAGGCCCGGCCAGCGTGGTCAACCTCTTGGTCCAAAGTGCAGTGATCTCGGCAAGGTCTGTGCCTTGCGGAACGTCATCAGGCCAGCCGTCTGTATTTAGCGGTGCGCCGGAAATGCCGTTAAAAACAGTCATATGAAACGACGCGGCCGGAAGGGTCACGAAATGTTGCGCGTGGGGCAGGGCTACGAGCCGGGATTGCAATTCGTTCAAAGCCGCAAAGGCCCGGCTTTTGGGATCGACATGGCAAAGAAACGTGTTGCCTGGAAATCCCAATACGGCGCCATCCGGCGCAAATTTTCCGCCCTCACCGGCAGAAGAAATTGCGGGTGGTAATCCAGCGCGGCCATTGCCGGTCAGATCGTCTATCCAACCGGATGTATTTCCAACGATACGGGCCGGGTCAAAACTCCGGCTTGGGGGTGCAGACATGGGAGATCTCGTTTTCGTTTCTTACCCAGATATGTAGCGATTTTCTGTTACGGGGCCATGAAAAGTTTTGAGCGATTTTTGATGTGTTCTTGGCCCGGACATCGCTCAACGCCCGCGTATCATCAGTATCAAATCACGCAAGGGAGGTGCGTTTTGACTGATCCTAATATCCTGAAAAATGCCGGATGGAATGCCAATGTTCCACCCAATGGTTTTATCAACCGGCCTAAAACGATTGAAAATAATGACAATCCCGATGGCTTGTCGACGCAAGTTTCAGATATTGAAATTGAAACAACGCCAGAGCATCTGAACCTTGTTGCCGGTGATCCGACTTGCGCGGCTTGGACGCGGTCCTATGACGACCCGGGTGTATCCGCCTTGCGCGAAAATTTGCGGGAAAACAACGGTATAAAGGGGCTCGAGCTTGTCGACCCCACCGATGTCAAACGCGCCGCTGACCTGTTCCACCGCGATGGGTTTGTGGCCGTGCGCGATGTTCTGGCCCCGGATCAACTGGCCCGAATGCGCGCCGCTGCTCATAAGGCCGTCGCTGATTTGATGGAGGATGATCGTGATTGTTCAGCTGGCGGCGGGGCGGGCGGTTTGCCGCATCGTTACTCCTTTGGCGGTGGCTCGGCCTCGCGGCAGATGCTTCATGTGGATGAATGGTGCGAGCTGATTGATCTGCCCACCACCACCCCAATCTTGACCGAGATTTTCGGCTCGGCTGATTACATCGTTGGCGGCGCGGGCGGCGATATCGCTATGCCCGGCGCCATAGAATACCAAGGCCTGCATTCGGATAATATGTGGTCCGAGATCCCTGATCCTTATGGCAATGTCACTATGCGCGATCTGCCGGTGCCGGTGCTGACCATCAATTTTCCGATGATCGATCTGACCTTTGAAAACGGCCCGATCCGCCAGATCCCCGGCACCCAAAGATCCCGCGCGCCAATTCCCAGTTTGGCGGATGAGCCGGAATGGATGAAACTTTCCACCGTTTGCCCGGCCCCTGCAGGTACGGCCGTTTTCCGGGATATCCGCGCTTGGCATGGGGGCACGCCAAACCTGTCCCGCGACGTGCGGGCGATGCCCAATGTCGAATATTTCGCGCCTTGGTTTCGAAGCGAAGGCATTTTACGCGCGATGCCTTATGAGCAATGGGAAAAGCTAAACCCCCATGCCCAACGCATTTCGCGGTATGTTGTGTGCGACAAGAGTGAAGAGGTCGTCGGTGCCGGTTATCTGGACCCACGCCGCAAAAAACGCGAGGCGTTCAAGCAAAAGCAGTTGGACGCAATGGGCAAGAAAGCCGCGCGTGAATATCTGGCGCGGCTCTAGGCATCACTCGGGTTGTTGGACCAAAGCGGCGGACCATTCTTCAAGGAATTGCCGCCGCTTTAACCGGTCAAGATATACCAAAAGGCCGGGTCCCAGCTGAATGGGTCTGAGGCTGGCCGACTGGGCTAGCCCTTGCGGCGTCACGCCCAGGAACGAAAAACTGCTGTTTTCCTGCGCCCAAGAGCTTTCGATCAGGTGATCGACGAAAAGCCCGGCCGCATCCGGGGCCTGTGCGGTTTCGGGGATGACGGCAGTGCGCATCATGACGGTCGTGAAATCTTCAGGCCGGATGATGTGGATATCTTCATGCAAATCCGTCCTCGCATCTGCGTAGGACCCCAGCACATTATAGGCCATCGCAATTTCGCCCGACGCGACATCGCCAATCATATCATCCGAGCAGCAATACAGCCGCGCCTGCATTCCGCCCATCACCTCGGACAGGCGCCAATAAGTCTCGGACGTACGGGCATCCTGTGTGGCAAAGAGATAGCCAAGACCGCTGGTTCGTACATCGTAAGTGCCAATCCGCCCCTCAAATTGTTCGGGGTTATCGCGTAAAAGTGCGATCAGATCTTGCCGGGTTTGCGGCAGGTCCATTCCTTCAAAATCGTCTCGTGACAGAACAATTGTTGCAGGCTCTAGCGTGAACCCAAAGACTTGGTCGTGCCAGCGGGCCCATTCGGGCAATCCGCGTGTCGCGTCCGAGCGATGATCCTGCGCGTATCCGTCATTTGCCAGCCGAACCTGCAAATCCATAGCCGAGGATATGGCAACATCGAATTCTGCCGCTTCTTCGGTCAAAGCCAACATTACCTCGGTCGAACTGGCCGCGTGGTAATCAATAGAAATTTCAGGATTTTCTTCCAGAAAAGCTTCAATAACGGGTCGCATTAGGCCAATATCGGTGGTCGACAAGATACGCAGTGTCGGCCCTTCGCCCGGCGAGTCAAACAGCACGCGCTCTTCGAGTTCAAACGCGGCAAGGGGGCCTGCCAAAAGGCTTAACGCAAGGGAAAAGAAAGCGTAACGCATGCGCCGGGTCCTTCTGTGTTGTTAGTCATTTCGATCTGGCCATTATGGGCGCGGGCGACCTCGTCAGCGATGGTAAGGCCAAGGCCTGATCCGATTGTGCCTGCCGCATTTTCGCCGCGCGTGAACCGGCCGGTTAACGTACTGGCCTCGCCGGGGCGAAATCCCGGTCCTTGATCGCGGATCGAAACATAGGCGCGGTGATCGCGGACCTGCAGATCGATATCAATTGCCGTGTCAGCGGGGCTGTATTTGATTGCGTTTTCAAGCACATTACGCAGGGCGTTTTGGATCAGGATTGCATCACCCATCACCTCGGCCCCGGCCATCCGGTTCAGCCGAATATCCATGTCCCGCATTTCCGCCACCGGGGCCAGTTTGTCAGCAAGTTCGCGCGTGAGGCTGTGCAAATCGACGGGGTGCAACTCTAATTGATCCACACGCAACGACACCATGGCATGATCCAAAAGCTGACCTGCCGCGCGGCTGCTTTCGTCGATCGCGCGGATCATTTCGCGCAGGCTGTCTCGGTTTTCTTCGCGGTCCACCCGGCGCAAGGTGTTTTCTGCATGCGCGCGGACCGTTGCCAGCGGTGTTCGTACCCGGTGCGCCGCCTCGGCGATAAAATCTTCAGTACGGTTAAACGCACCTGATAGTCGCGCGATCATCGCATTCAAAGATCTCACAAGGGGTCGCATTTCGGCAGGGACATCGGCAACCACCGGCCTGAGATCCTCAGGCCCTCGGCGCGAGACCGAGGCGGCAAGGCGGCTCAAAGATTCGGCGGTCACCCGACCCGCCAAAATTGCCAAAAGCGCGGAAACCACGAAAAAACCGATCCCCAAAGCCACCGCCATACGGCTGATCCGGTTTAAAACTTCGGCCTGCGCATCGCGGGTTTGGCCGACGGTCACAGTCACGTTTACGGGGCGCCCGTCGCTTGATAGGCGCCGTGTCTGCGTAACGACGCGCAACACCTCGCCGCGAAAAGCCACCGTGGCGAAATTTGGCGCTGAACCCGGCCCGCGGGCTGTTTGCAAATCGTCATACCCCGTCAGAACCTCGCCATCCTGCGCAATCTGATAAAACACACGGTCGTCATTTGCATTATCCAGCATCGAAAAGGCGAAATAGGGGATATCAATGACAATTTCGCCCGATTGCACGGCGGTCGCCTCAAGAATAGATGCCGCCGAAGCTGCAAGGACCCGGTCCTGACTTTCTGCTCCGATTTGGCGCGCAAAATTGAAAACAATTACAAATAGAACCACAGCTAAAAGCGCGGCACTTGCCAGAAGCTGCAAGGTCAGGCGGCGACGGATCGAGCCGGTTCCGGCGCGAAAAATACTCATGTGCTATCCTTCATGGCACAGCCAACCGATAGCCAAGCCCGCGTACTGTTTCGATCGCAACATCACTGGTCGCCAGATGTTTTCTGAGCCGTCCAACATAGACCTCAATCGCATTTTCCGAGACCTCCTCATCATAGGAGAACAACCGATCCACGAGCTTGGATTTGGAGATGATCTGCCCGGGACTGGCAAAAAATACTTCGATCAGGCGCAGCTCGCGGTTGCGCAATGTCACGGTCGTATCGCCGACGCAAAGCGTACCCGCTAATGCATCCAGAGCAACATTTCCGAATCGTTTGTCATTCGTCGACGTGCCAGAATGACGTCTGAGAACGGCCCGGCACCGTGCCTCGAGCTCGGAAAAATCAAAAGGTTTGGGGATGTAATCATCGGCTCCAAGATCCAGCGCGCCGACCCTGTCTGAGACTTCAGAGCGCGCTGTAAGAACGATGATTGGCGTGTTCGATCCGGCCGATCTTTGCTGCTCGAGAAAGCTGCGCCCGTCGCCGTCGGGCAGCATAATATCCAGCAAAATCAAGTCGTAATCGGTTGTCGATGTGAAGCTATCCGCCGTGTCCAGATCACCGGCATAATCGACCACATGCCCGTCCAGCGATAGCCGGTCCAGAATTGCGGCGGCAAGCTGCTGATTATCTTCAACTAACAAGAACCGCATTGGCCCTCCTCTCGCGGTGTCCTGACCCGCGACAGGCTTGTGTCAGGTTCAGGTGTTTTCTTTCAGTCATGGGCAGTCACGCCCCGAATTGTCAAACTGGGAGGAGACAATGATGAAAATGACCCTGACCCGCCGGGCCTTTACGGCTGCGGCGGTTGCCGCGATGAGCCTTGGCACCCCGGCATTGGCCGATGGCCACCAGCAGCTAGACAGCATCCACTTCCTGATCCCCGGCGGCGCCGGTGGCGGTTGGGATGGAACCGCGCGCGGCACAGGCGAAGCGCTGACCGAATCCGGTATCGTCGGTACAGCCAGCTATGAAAACATGTCCGGCGGCGGTGGCGGTGTTGCCATTGGCTTCCTGATTGAAAACGCAGACAGCCAGCATGGAACGCTGATGGTCAACTCGACCCCAATCGTGATCCGTTCGCTGACCGGCGTATTCCCGCATAACTTCCGCGACCTGACACTCGTTGCTGGCACAATCGGCGACTATGCAGCCGTTGTTGTGAACACAGACAGCGACATTCAGGACATGGGCGGCCTTCTTGAAGCCTTCCGCGGCGATATGCAGGGCACAGCAATTGGCGGCGGCTCGGTTCCGGGCGGTCTTGACCACGTTGTAACGGCGATGGTGATGCAAGCAGCGGGCGAAGACCCACTCGGCGTCAACTATATCCCCTATGATGCAGGCGGTGCCGCAATGGCTGCGCTTCTGTCGGGCGAGATTGCAGCGCTGACCACCGGTTTCTCGGAAGCGGTAGATCTGGCCAATGCGGGCGAAGTTCGTATCATCGGTGTTACCTCGGATGACCGCGTTGACGCATATCCTGACGCGCCAACCATGATGGAGCAGGGCATCGACACCACCTTCGTTAACTGGCGTGGGTTCTTTGGTGCGCCTGGCATGCCGGACGAGACTGCAGATGCATACCGTTCAGCTTTGGCCGCGATGTATGAGACCGATGAGTGGGAAGAAGTTCGCGCCCGCAACGGTTGGGTGAACATCCACAATTCCGGCGACGACTTCCTGACTTTCCTTGAAGCACAAGAGCAGGAAATCGGTGATCTGATGCGGACGCTCGGTTTCCTCTAAGAGCCATCTAAAAGATCGGCGCGCGCCCCCTTGGTTTTTTGCGTAGGGCGCGCGCTACTGCACCGACCCCTGTGGGAGGGGGTCTAGGAATTTTCGAAAAAGGGAGGGGTGCATCATGGCGCTCGACCGTTGGATTGCTCTCGCGATCCTCATGATTTGTATGGCCTATGGGTACACGGCCTTTTTCACAATGGATGCCAGCCTGCCGCCCTTCATGCAGCGCAATCCTGTTTGGCCATCGACGTTTCCCAAAGTTCTGTCCGTTCTGGCGATCTTGTCAGCGCTTGTGGTGGTTTTGGGATTGGAAAAAGCCGATAGCGATGAGCCCAAAGCAATGGACATCAACTATCGCAAATTACACGAATATAATCTGACTCAAGCGCTTGGTCTGTTGGCCCTTATGGTCGCCTATGCTTTGTTGTTGCGACCCGCAGGGTTCTTGATCGCCACAACCGGATTTCTGGTTCTCGGTTCGACCATCCTGGGCGAGCGCAAATTTCACGTCATGATCCCCATCGCGCTTTTTGCGGCGGTGTTCATTTGGTATCTGGTGCAAGAGGTGCTCGGCATCTTCCTGCGCCCCTGGCCGTTCTTCATGGGGGTATAAGACATGCTTGAAGGTTTGCTTATTGGCCTCTCAACGGCCTTCTCACTGACCAACCTCGCGATGGTTATCGGCGGGTGTCTGATCGGCACATTTATCGGCATGTTGCCGGGCCTTGGCCCGATGTCGATCATCGCCATCATGATCCCGATCGCCATTTCCATCGGGGATCCATCCGCTGCACTGATTCTGCTTGCCGGGGTTTACTACGGCGCCATCTTTGGCGGCTCGACATCGTCCATCCTGATCAATGCGCCGGGGGTCGCCTCGACGGTTGCCACCAGTTTCGATGGCTATCCGCTTGCCCGGCAGGGCAAGGCGGGCAAAGCATTGACGGTTGCGGCTATTTCGTCCTTTTCGGGCGGCACCATAGGCGCAATCCTTTTGATGATCTTTGCGCCAATGCTGGCCAATGTGGCGCTGCTGTTTCAAAGCCCTGAGTATTTTGGCCTGATGGTCGTTGGCCTATCCGCAATCGCGGCTTTTGCCGGCACCGGCAATGTCGCCAAAGCGTTACTTATGACGCTTCTTGGACTGATCATGGCCACGGTGGGCGAGGGCGCACTCTTCAACCTGCCGCGCTTCACTATGGGCATTATGGATCTGCAATCAGGCTTTGGCTTTATCACGCTCGCCATGGCGATGTTCGCGCTGCCTGAGGCGATGTATCTGGTGCTTGATCCCAGCCGGTCCGAAACAGAGGGCGGCAGCAATGAGATCAAAGACCTGCGCATCACCCGCGATGAGGCGTGGAGCATTGCGCCGGTCATTGGTCGTCAGTCAATTCAGGGGTTCCTTATTGGGGTTCTGCCGGGCGCGGGCGCTACTATTGCGTCTTTCCTTGGCTATGCTGTTGAACGCAACATCGCCTCGAAAGAAGAGCAGGAACAGTTTGGCAAAGGCTCGATCAAGGGTCTAGCGGCCCCCGAAAGCGCCAATAACGCGGCGTGTACGGGCTCGTTCGTGCCGCTCTTGACGCTTGGTATTCCCGGCTCTGGCACAACCGCGATCCTTCTGGGCGCGCTTGTGGCACTGAACGTGACCCCGGGCCCGCGCCTAATGATTGATGAACCGCAGATTTTCTGGGCTGTCATTGTCTCGATGTATCTCGGCAACCTGATCCTTCTGATCCTCAACCTGCCGCTGATCCCTTACATCGCCAAGATCTTGGCTGTGCCGCGCAACTATCTGATCCCATTCATCCTCTTCTTCACGTTGATGGGGGCCTATATTGGTCAGAACAACGCGACCGAATTGATGATCCTTGTTGGGTTTGGGGTCGTGGCGACAGTGCTTAGATTTGCCGATTACCCGCTGGCGCCGCTCTTGATCGGTTTCATTCTTGGATCGATGCTGGAAGATAACTTTAGCCGGTCGATGCAGCTGTTCGGTGGCATCAACTTCATTCTGGAACGTCCCATGACCTTGGGCCTTCTAATAATCGCAGCGCTTTTGGTCGTGGTTCCCAGTTATCGCGCCCGCCGGGCTCGTGCTCGGGCTGAAGGTGCGGCTGACGGGGATTAAGGGTCCCCTCCCTCCTTGTCAGCATTCAAACCCGCTCCGGTTCATTCGGAGCGGGTTTTTTCATCTCAGGCGCGCGTGCATATGCGCAGCATCTTCGATCCTGCGCGATGCTATAATGTTAGTATGGGTTCTTCGCGCCCCGATCAGCCGACAATGAGTGCTGGCGCCGTGTCACCAAAAGTTCAATCGCATCCGCCAGATGCTCTTCGGCGATGTTATAATCCCCGCGCTCAACTCTAATCCGATGCGCTTCGATCATCACATCGGCATGGCTGCAGCCCATCGGCGGCTCAAACTTATAGCAGGCCAGTTCAATCAGCAGCCCCATTGGATCTTTGAAGTAGATCGAGTCCATAAACCCGCGATCTTTCACCCCTGAATGCCCCAGCCCCCGTTCATCGAGCCGTGTAACAGCTTGCAGGAACGTCGCTCGGCTCATGTTGAAGGCCAGATGATGCACGCAGCCCGGTTCGGTCGGCGTGCGGCGTTTATCGGGTACGCGCGTTTCATCGGTGAAGACAGTAATGAGACGCCCATCGCCGGGATCAAAGTAAAGATGACCTTCATTGGGGTTGTCCAAATTTGGTTGATCAAAAATGAATGGCATGCCGAGCACGCCCTCCCAGAAATCAATCGAGGTTTGCCGGTCCGCGCCGGTCAGAGTGATGTGATGCACCCCTTGGGTCTGCAGTTTGCGCATGTCGTTTCTCCTTTGAGGAGGAAAGATAGGGCAGGGCAGGCAAATGCCATAGCCCTACCCCCGCACGGCCCCCCTGCGGGGCCGAACATACCTATGCAAGAGGATCCATTTGCAGATGTGGAACCCCATCCGACGTGCGTTTTTCGGAATGACCTTTGGGGCCAACCGTTGCATTGATCCGGTGGCGCATATTCGAAAAGCTCTCGAATTTCACGACATCCACTGCTTCATCCAGCTTGATATCCAATCGGTGCCATCCTGGCAGGTCTTCTCGGATCGACTGAATAACGCCTGAGAAGCGTTGCCCCAAATAAATGCCAGTCACGGCCGAGCCTTGTGGCCACGGCATGGTGCCCGCCGCCCTAAGCGATGCATGAAAGGCGTTCCAATCGCGAAAGCCGTAGCGTTTGGCAATCCGTTCCAGCGCAGCAGCATGGCTAATGATTTCGCCTTGGCTCGCAAGCTGCACGCGAAGCTCTTTGGCCAATTCCTTAGCCCGGCTGGCGGTTGGTAAACGAAGGGTCATACCGCACCCCCGATCCGGCTATGGAAAATGCCCCATTGAAGCTGCGTTTTCCGTGCCGTGCGCCATAGCACCACTGCTGTCAGAAACAGCATTAGAACCTCTGCCACTGGCCCCGCAATCCAGATTCCGATCTCGCCCACCAGAAGCGGCAATAGAAAGGTCAGCGGGATTGCAAAGAGATAGGGTTTTGTCAGGCCGAGTATGCCTGCCTTTGCCGCTGCGCCAATCGCTTGGAAATAGGTTGCGATCATCATCAACGGGCCGACAAGAAAGAACACAACCGTCATCGGCGGCAGGATGCGCGCGACTTCTGAAATGACAGCTTCATCGGTAACAAACGCGGCTGCAATCTGCGCTGGCATTGTCGACACAACCAATTGGACAAGGGCGCAATAGACGAAACTGACCCAGAGCCCAAGGCGCAGGCTGGCATCGGACCTCTCCCATTTTTGCGCCCCGTAATTATTGCCTGTGATCGTTTGCATTGCGAATGACAGGCCAAGAAGCGGTAAAAAGGTAAAGGTTATGACGCGGGTGATGATGCCATATGCGGTGACTGTATCTTCATAACCCGGTCGCCCGACCCATTGCAGGGCCGCGATAACCGCAGCAGAGCCAAGCGCAACGCCAAGAAAATTCAGGCTCTGCGGGGCACCAAGTGCCAAGATCCCTCGCCACTGTCCAAAGGGTGAATAGCGCAGCAATACCGACGGTCTCAGCGCGGTGTTCCCCAAAAACCGAAAGGACAGAATGATGGCGAAAGACACGGCCTGCGCCGCCGCTGTTCCATAGGCCGAGCCTGCAACGCCCATCTCAAAAATCGCAATCAGCACGTAGTTAAAGCCGATATTGGCCAGAGAGACAAACAGGCTCATCGCGGCCATGAACCCCACGCGCCCCTCATTTCGCAGCGCGTCGGAATTGACCGAAAGAATGAACAAAAGCGGCGAAAAAAGGATGGTGATCCTTAGGTAGATCATCCCCAAGTCCGCCAGTTCTTGCGACCCGCCCGCAACAAGCAAGCTAAGGCGCTGCCCTAATCCCCAGAACCCTGCGATCAGGCAAAGACCAAGGAACAGGGCCATCCCATGCGCTCCGGCAAAAACCGCGCGCGCCGCCGGGAAATCCTCCGCGCCCAAATGCCGGGCCAAATGGCTGGACATGCCGTTCGACACCAAAGTCGAAAGCGCCACAATCAGCATATAGATGGGGAACATCAGCGTGACGGCGGCCAATGCTTCGGGGCCAACAAAGATGCCCAGAAACAGAGCGTCAGCCAAAGTTAAAAGCCCGTTCATCGCCATCACAAAGATGATGGGCAGGGCCGTTTTCAGATAAATGGCACCAAGCGGGCCATTGGTGAACGTATTGGATGGGGTGCTAGACATATCCCAAATCCCTCATGCGACGTCGCGTTCAATTGATGGGACCCGCGTTGCCATCTGCGCGATATGCAGATTGAAAAGATCGTGGATAAATCGATCCGAAACTTCACCAAGACATAATGTCTGCGGGCGGCAGGCGTTCGAAGCCTGCTGGCCTCATAGGGTGCCAAGAGGGGATCCGTCAAGCCGTCTATTTTGGTGAGGGAGATTTAAGCGTGCCGCGCGTCTTGCCGATTTTGGCGGTGCGCATGGCGGCTTTAAAGTCTTTGGAGTCGCTGACAGGCGGGGCAGAAAGTCCTGTCGCTTGAGCCAATTCATACGCCCGGATTTTGTCCGGGCGTATGATCAATGTCTTGATATCAGACCGCGCGCGATTGGCGCTTGCGCTCATGCGGGTCAAGATAGCGTTTGCGCAAGCGCACGGCGCTTGGAGTCACTTCGACCAGCTCGTCGTCATCAATATAGGCGATTGCCTGTTCCAACGACATCGTCACCGGCGTCGTCAATCGAACCGCTTCGTCCGTGCCTGAGGCGCGCACGTTGGTCAGTTTCTTCCCTTTCAGCGGGTTCACCTCAAGATCGTTCTCACGGCTATGTTCGCCAATGATCATCCCTTGATAAACAGGCGCTTGAGACCCAATGAACATCTTGCCGCGATCCTCGAGGTTCCACAGCGCATAGGCCACCGAGGTGCCGTTTTCCATTGAGATCAAGACGCCTGCGCGGCGTCCCGGAATTGGGCCCTTGAACTGCGCCCATTCGTGGAACACCCGGTTCAGAACACCCGTGCCGCGTGTGTCGGTCAGGAATTCGCCGTGATAGCCGATCAGACCGCGCGACGGCACATGCGCGATGATCCGCGTCTTGCCACCCACTTGCTTCATCTCAGCCAATTCGCCTTTACGAGACCCAGTCAGCTTTTCGATCACAGCGCCCGAGAATTCGTCATCGACGTCGATTGTAACCTCTTCAATGGGCTCCAAGCGGCCATCGCCCTCGTCGCGGAACAGAACCTGTGGGCGGCTGATCGACAGCTCAAAGCCTTCGCGGCGCATGTTCTCGATCAAAACGCCCATCTGCAATTCGCCGCGACCTGCAACTTCAAAAGCTTCGCCGCCGGGCGTGTCCGAGATGCGAATAGCGACGTTCGATTCGGCTTCTTTCATCAGGCGCTCGCGAATAACGCGCGACTGAACTTTCTTGCCGTCACGACCTGCCAATGGGCTGTCGTTGATGCCGAACGTCACAGTGATGGTGGGCGGGTCAATGGGCTGCGCTTCAAGCGGTTCGTCAACGGCCAATGCACAGATTGTGTCGGCGACCGTGGCTTTCGACATACCCGCGATTGAAACGATGTCGCCGGCCTGCGCCTCTTCGATATCTTGCTGCGCAAGACCGCGGAATGCTTGGATGCGCGTGACACGGAAGCGTTCGATGTTTTCCCCAACGCGGCTGAGTGCCTGCACGGTAGCGCCCACTTTCAAGCTGCCCGATTCGACACGGCCCGTCAAAAGGCGGCCAACAAATGGGTCAGAGCCAAGCGTGGTGGCCAGCATCCGGAAGTCGTCGTCTTTCGCCGTGATTTGCTTGGGTGTCGGCACGTGATTGACGATCAGATTGAACAACGCATGCAGATCTTCACGCGGGCCATCAAGCTCGGCATCCGCCCAGCCAGAGCGGCCAGAGGCATACATATGCGGGAAATCGAGCTGATCTTCATCGGCATCGAGAGACGCAAAAAGATCAAAGCACTCATCCAGAGCCCGATCCGGTTCCGCGTCGGGCTTGTCGACCTTGTTCAGAACCACGATGGGGCGAAGGCCAAGGGCCAAGGCCTTAGAGGTCACAAATTTGGTTTGAGGCATAGGGCCTTCGGCGGCATCGACCAGCAGAACAACGCCGTCAACCATCGACAGGATACGCTCAACCTCACCGCCAAAATCGGCGTGGCCTGGCGTGTCCACGATATTGATCCGCGTGCCTTTCCATTCGACCGAGGTCGGCTTGGCAAAAATAGTGATGCCGCGCTCGCGCTCAAGGTCGTTGCTGTCCATGGCCCGCTCGGCCACGGCCTGGTTTTCCCGGAACGCCCCGGATTGCTTCAGTAGTTCGTCAACCAAGGTCGTTTTGCCGTGGTCCACGTGTGCGATAATCGCAATATTGCGAAGGTCCATTTGGGTCCGTCCGAATTCAGGAAGATGCAGTGTTGCCGCGCGCGATACCGCAGCGCAGCGAAAAAGGCTATAGAGAATAGAGGAATTGACGCTTATGGCGTCGAAACGCCCGGATAAATGCAGCAGATCACTGGCTTGGCGGTGCAAAATGCGTCAACGCATTTTAGAAAATCCATTAAGGGATTTTTCTACCGCCCATTACGAGGTTTTGCGCAGGCGGATTACAACGTCGAGTTTTGCGACCTCATAGCCCTCTGGTGGGGAGGGTAGGCTGGCCACTTTCAACTCGGCCTTCGCGGCATCGACCAACTCGCCATTTTCTTCGAAATAGAAATGGGGATGATCATCGACACGTGTATCAAAATAACTGCGGGTGCCGTCGACCGTGACCTCCTGCACCAACCCTGCATCACAAAACGCTCGTAGAGTATTATAGACAGTCGCCAGCGATACTTTTTCACCCGCAACAACGCTAGCGGCATGCAGCCCTTCGGCCGTGATGTGGCGATCTTGCCCGTCGCCCACAAGCAATGTCGCCAAAGAAAGCCTTTGGCGTGTCGGTCTCAGATCGGCCTGAGCCAGCCATTTTGTACTGCGTTCCAGCGCTTCGGGTGTCATATCAGGGCTCTTAAACTGGTTTCATGACGAATATATGTTGCGCGGGCCGCTTAATACAAACTGTTTTGGGTTGAAATCGCGTGCTTCGGGCGACAGGTGTTGCCTTGCGCCACCGGTCAGCGCGATGATAGGTGAAGACGGCTACCATGCTGTCAAGGCATGTGACGAAAAGAAAAGGGCGGAAAATACATGGCGGACTACCCCACGAGTTTTGATCGGGACGATTTGTTGAAATGCGCACGCGGAGAGCTTTTTGGCCCCGGTAATGCGCAGTTGCCCGAGCCGCCCATGTTGATGATGGACCGGATCACCGACATCTCGGAAGATGGTGGTGCGCATGGCAAGGGCCATGTTCTGGCCGAGTTCGATATCACCCCTGACCTCTGGTTCTTCGATTGCCACTTCCCCGGAAACCCGATCATGCCCGGATGTCTCGGCCTTGATGGCCTCTGGCAGCTGACCGGCTTTAACCTCGGCTGGCGCGGCTGGACAGGCCGCGGCATGGCTGTGGGTGTTGGCGAAGTAAAGCTCAAAGGCATGGTGCGCCCGGATCGCAAAATGCTGACCTATAAAATCGACTTCAAGAAAGCGCTGCAGACCCGTCGCCTGACGATGGGTGTCGCGGATGGGATCGTTGAAGCAGACGGTGACGTGATCTACGAAGTCAAAGACATGCGTGTGGCTTTGTCGGACGCCTAAAGCGTAGTAGATTGACCAAGACAAGGAGGCCTGCGGGCGGCTATGCTGCGAGGCGGAAAATGGCGGATTTGAGCCCGAATCGTCGAATGCTGCGTGATCGACAAACTGGTGCGAAGCGCAGACAGCTGACATTGCTCCTGGTGCAGCCTGCAACAAACGAGACCCACACAACCAAGATCAGCGCGGCGAGTCAGCTCCTCCAAGTGGGCCAATAGCACATCAAACAGCATGTGATCTTCTTGCTCTTTAGAGGCCGCAGATCGTGTGCTTTTTTCAATCAATAAGATCGGCCGTCCACACGCGCTCAAAATCGGCACCGGCTTCGCGCTGGACGTTGCGAACCGACTCAGAATCCCGGGCTTCATATTCGCAAATCATTCTCTTGCGGTCTGTACTCCAATAACTCCTGAGCCACGTCACATCGTAAACGTCAAGGCAAGGAGCCATGCGCTCTTCAGTGGAGGCGAGTTCCTCTTTTGTAAGTGGCGGCTCGAAACTACGTTCGACGATGAATCTGGGCATCTAGAGTCCTTTTCCTTTGGTCATTTCGCGGCGGGATTGCATCGCGGTCCGCGCGATTTGACGCGCGCGCGCCGTGAGTTGAGAGGAGGAGGACCACTCGTCAAGTTCAGCGGGCGTTACCGGGTTTTCGACCTCCTCGCCCAATAGCAATACAAGAGATTGAGCAAACGCTTTCTCGTTCCTATTCCCGATCTCGTTGGCAAATTGATACGCTTTCCGTGCGAAATCAACCGCTTGAGAAGGGTCGCCATTCTTTCGTTGGCGTTCTGCGGCGAGGTTTAGAATATAGGCTAGGCGAGATTTGTCGTCGGCAGCTTCGAGAGCCTTTATCGCACCTCTAAATTCTTGGTCGTTTTGCCGCGAGATGGCGATGATCGCGCGAGAGAATGGACCCATTGCCCCCTCTCCAATCTTGGTGGCGAGCGTACCCAAATCTCTGGCATATCCAATCGCCGTGTCCGTGAGATTCTGTTCCAGCGCAATCATGGCGGCCCAGGTCAGGCACTTGCATTCGCGCCAGCGGTCTTCGATGTCGCGAGCCAATTCCAGAGCTTTCTCAATTTCAGCCGCGGCGCGGGCTAGGTCTCCATCCCAATAGGCTAGAAGTCCTTGGCTCCAGGATACCTCAATGTCGGATATGCCCTCTTGCTGCGCCAACTTATCGGCGTCATGGCTGAGATCGGTGGCCTTGGAGATGTCACGGCCCAGTTCCAGCAAACAACGGGCGGAATTCGCAAGTTGCCTCACCCTTTTCTGCGCATCCATTCGCCTTGCTGCTTCGGCCGCGCGTGTCGTTGCAGCAACCGCTGCCTCAAGATCCCCCAAATCCTGAAAAATGACGGATAGCAGGTACTCGCCCTGCGCGACCTCTTCCGCCATAGCGTGCTGACTGGCTTTCGATATCAGCGATGAGAGGTCGGAGACCAGATTTGGAGCATTACTGTTCGAAATTCCCGAACTCGATAAGACTTGGACCCCCAGTAGGGACATGGTCAAACTGATCCGTTCGCTGCCGACATTGAGCTTTGCGGCATGGAACAGACCCTTCCGAGCCAATTCCGACGCTTCGGAATTGGCAAAAGACCTCAATGCATATTGCCCAGCGATTACTGCCGCGCGAGCGGCGAGAATGTGCTGATCGGACATTGCGCTATGGTGCAAGATTCGAGCAGCCCGGTCTGGATTTGCAGCCATTTCCATCGCCAGAAGTTCGGCAACCCGGCCATGCATGAGACGCCGCCTTATGTTCGATAACCTTTCGTAGGCAGCATCTTTTACGAGGTCGTGAGTGAACTCAATTGAGCCCGCAGGTAGCGGTCTTATGACCTCGTGATTTTCAAGTTCTTCGATCACATCCAGAGCTATGTGGATGTCCATTCCGGATGCTTCGATCACTATGTCTATTGGTATGCTACGCCCAAAAATAGACGCCCAGGAGGCAAGCGAGACTGCCGCCTGGGACAAGCGTTCGATGCGACTTGAGAGAGAATCTTGCAGCGAAGCTGTTGTCGAACCATTGTTCGCGCGGGCCAACTCTATCAAATAAAACGGATTGCCTTGTGCTTCCCTTACAAGGCCATTCACGTCAGTAGCTGGGCCCAACTTATGCGCAAGTGCACTGGCTTCGATCTCGGATAGCCCGGTCAGGGCGATCCTCTGAGCGTCGCTGCCAAGCCCCGATATGAGCGTCTGTACCGCTTCATTATCGTCGACCTCACCGGCGCGTGCAGCCAAACAGAAATGCACCTGAACACCCGATAGATGCCGGATGAGATAGCTCAGCAACGCGCAGGAGGACGGCTCCATCCATTGCAGGTCATCCAGGGCAATCAGGACGGGGCCGAATTGGGATAGATCGGTTAAGTGGTTTCGAAAACCGTCGAACATCTGCTGTTCCGTCAGGGTTTCGGAACTGCCCGACCTGGCACAAAGCATATCACGCAACTTGTGTTGAATATCCGAAACGACCTCAGTTTCGGCCGATTGATCCAGCGCATCCATCCAAACACCGAAAGGGCGCGATCGTTCAACTTCGATCGCACGCGCCGAGAGGCGGCGTGCACCGTACTCTTTGCCTATTTCAGCTAGAAGCGCGGATTTTCCAATGCCGGGTGCGCCAACGATCAAGGCGACGGCGGAGCTGGAACCATCGAAGGCACTCCGGATAAGCCGACGCTCTGCCTCACGTCCGATGAAGTGGGCCTGAGATCGCGCGCTCGAACCGGAAGCATCACCCTTGGTCTGCGGATTTTCACAAGACGTATGCAGGTTTGGCGCAGGCAGCGGAACGGCCTTGCAGGCCTGATCGAGCGCCTGAGACGGCTCAACCCCAAGCTCCAGCCGAAAGATCTTGCGGCATTGTGTTGCCTGCACCGCCGCATCTTCTGGCCGCCCAAGTGCCAATAGCAACTCAATGACCCTGATGTGAGCCGGTTCCTCAAACGGATTCATCCCAACAAGCTTGTGCGCATATTCAAGCGCAACAAAGGGCTGGTCGCTGTGGCGGGAAATAAGCGTATCAAGGATCTCCGCATGGATCCTGCCATATCTTGATCTTTCCGACTGGCACCATTCGTAGAAACCATAGCAATCTGATAGTTCCAGACCGTTCAGAAACTCACCCCGATACAACATCTCTATGGCAAGCAGTGTATCGGTCGTGTTGCTTTCGACGTCACCGTAAACCGCGCCGAAATGTGCAACGTCCACGTCTATAGCAGCGGCGTTCAATTCCACTGTGTTTCTGTTTGCTAAAATCGTTTCCGGCCCAAGGGTCGTGCGCAATTTGCTCAAGGACCAGCGCAAAGCCCCGCGTGGATCCTCAGCCTCTTGCCAGAGCAAGTCGCACAGCTCGCTTCGTGAACGTGGGCGCGGGCTGGAAAGCAAATACCCCAGCAAGCCACGGGTCTTCTTGGAGGCAGGAAGGTCGACAGCTTGTCCGTTCAACGCGACCCGCATATGGCCGAAAAGTTCGGCATGCAAAGGCGGCGTTTCCCGATTTTCTTCCCTTGGTTGCAAAATTCCACTTTCTTCAAACGCTGGTTCAAACGATCAGCTGCGATTGTGTCCTCGTCAACAAGCAACACACGGGCCTCCAAACCCGGAATTCGGAGAAACAAAATGACGACAGCACAATTCAACCCTGTAGCATATAAGACAGCAACCACCCAGCAATGGCAAAGCGCCGCCAAAGCCTGGAGCGACTGGAGCGGTACACTGCGTGAATGGCTTGGGCCGGCCACTGAAATCATGATCGACGTCGCCGAGATCGCCAAGGGCGCAAAAGTTCTGGACGTGGCTGCTGGCGCGGGAGATCAATCGATGCAGATCGCCGACCGTGTTGGTTCGGAAGGCTTTGTACTGGCCACAGACATTTCTCCAAACATTCTGGACTATGCTGCGGCCAACGCTCAGTCCAGCGGCTACGGCCAGATCGACTTTCAGGTGATGGATGGCGAGAATTTAACAGCCACACCGGAACAGTTCGATGCCGTCGTGTCCCGCGTCGGTCTGATATATTTCCCTGACCAGATGAAAGCCCTGAAGGGCATCCGAAGGGCCCTGAAACCGGGTGGCTGGTTTTCCGCGATTGTCTATTCCACGCCAGAAAACAACGGCTTCTTTTCCATACCCGTCAGCATCATACGAACTGCGGCGCAATTGCCTCCACCTGCAAAAGGTCAACCTGGACCGTTCAGCCTCGGTCAGCCCGGTGTCCTGGCGGACTTGCTGCGGGACGCTGGCTTCCAAAACGTACTCGAGAAAACCCTCTCCGCCCCGCTGGAGCTACCAACCGCGGCCGATTGCGTTCGCTTCGAACGTGAAAGCTTTGGAGCACTTCACGAAATGCTCAAAGGGCTCGACGCAGACGAACAATCTAGGGTTTGGAATGAAATCGAAACTGCACTGTGTGCATTCGAGAGCGACAAAGGCTTTACCGGCCCCTGCGAACTGATCGTCGTCGCCGGTCAGAAGTGACCTCAATCCAATCAACAATACCGTGGTCAGCAAGCCGCATCGCAACATAAAGATCGATGCGCGGGTTTACACGCCACATCGAAAGCAAAGGAAACCCCCAATGACAAAAGTAGCAATCATCCAAGAACCCCCAGTCTATCTGAACCTTTTCGCCACCATGGACCGCGCCGTGGAGCTTGTCGAAAAAGCGGCCCGGGATGGGGCCAAGCTGACAGTGTTTCCCGAAGCCTGGTTTCCCGGCTACCCTACCTTCGTCTGGCGTCTTCCGCCCGGTGCAGGCATGGGTAAAACAGACGATCTGTTTGCGAAATTGCAGACTAATTCAATCGACCTGAGCCAGAACGGTTTCGCGCCCTTGCAAGAGGCCGCTCGTGAAAATGATATGGTGATAGTTGCAGGCTATCAAGAGCTCGACGGAGAGGTCTCGGGATCAACTCTTTTCAATTCTTGCATCACCATCGATGCCGACGGCCGTATCGTGAACAACCACCGCAAGCTGATGCCGACCAATCCAGAACGCATGGTCTGGGGTTTTGGCGACGGGTCCGGTCTGAACGTGGTCGATACGGCCGTTGGTCGCATTGGCGCCCTGATTTGCTGGGAAAACTACATGCCCATGGCGCGCGCTGCGCTATATGCCCAAAACATCGACATCTACGTCGCCCCCACTTGGGACAGCGGCGATACCTGGCTGGCCACAATGCAGCACATCGCCCGAGAAGGTGGTTGTTGGGTGATCGGATGCGCCACAGCTCTGGAGGCATCAGACATCCCCACCGACATCCCGCACTATGACGAACTGTTCCCGAACAATGACGAATGGGTCAATCCGGGTGACGCAGTCGTCTACAAACCCTTTGGCGGTGTGTCAGCCGGGCCTATGCATCGTGAAAAAGGCCTGCTGGTGGCCGAAATCGACGTCAGCGCCGCGCGCGCTTCACGCCGGAAATTTGACGCAAGCGGCCACTATGCCCGCCCGGATGTTTTCAAGCTTTCAGTTAACCGAGCAGCAATGCAACCCGTCGCGTTTACCGACTAGCCACAAGGAAAGAAGGAGAATTACCATGTCCAATTCAACTTATAGCGGCCAATGCTTCTGCGGGACCGTAAAATTCAGGGTCTCGGGAACACCGGAAGGAATGGGATATTGCCACTGTGAAAGCTGCCGCTCCTGGTCGGCGTCTCCTGTGAACGGTTTCACCCTCTGGGATCCTCGGAACCTAGAGATCACCGAAGGCGAAGACCATGTTGGCGAGTACCACAAGACCGAAAACAGCCATCGTAAATTCTGCACGAATTGTGGCGGGCACCTCATGACTGATCATCCGGAAATGGGCTTGGTGGACGTCTTTTCAGCAATGCTCCCAGAACTTGAATTCAAGCCCGGATTGCATGTCCACTATGGCGAAAAGACATTGTCTGTTCCTGATGGCCTGCCGAAATATGCCGATCTGCCAGCAGAACTTGGTGGTTCGGGTGCGCAGCTTGCAGAATGAGACCAACCTGTCTCCAGGGCCAACGGTGACTGGCAGCACCAACCCGAGCTGCCCACCACCAAGATCGACCGCTCGTTGTGCTTGCATCGGGTGGTTGTTTTCCGCGTTCCCTTTCAGAGTTGTTTGAGGTGATGCACATATTGCCGACATCGGAGCGCATGCGGCGAATGTTCACTTCGTCCCGCATTGCCGCCATTCAAAATCCCTTCAGAACTTTGCTGTCCGGCGATCCATTCCGCCGCACCGCCTTGCACCTTCCCCCTCCCAAGCCTACTAAGGTTATAGCCAAATAGAGGAGGGCGTCGATGCGCCGAGTTGTTGTCACCGGGCTTGGGGTAGTCTCCCCGATCGGGAATAATGCAGATGAGGTGACCGCCTCTCTGAAAGCCGGGAAATCGGGCATCGAACCTGTCGAGGTGATGGCCGAGCACGGGTTCCGCAGCCAAATCGCGGGTACTCTGGACATTGATCTCAAAGAGCATGTTGATAAGCGCGCGCTTCGGTTCATGGGGCCGGGTGCCGCCTATGCCCATATTGCGATGGGGCAGGCGATTGCCGATGCGGGATTGACGGAAGACGACGTGGTGAACCCGCGTACTGGCCTGATTGCCGGTTCTGGCGGCCCCTCGACTTCAGCGATGTTCGCGGCGCATCAATCCGTTTTGAAAACAAATGCCACCAAGCGTATTGGGCCCTTTGCGGTTCCTAAATGCATGAGTTCGACCATTTCGGCTAACCTTGCCACGGCTTATCAGATCAAAGGGATCAATTATTCGATCACCTCGGCCTGTTCGACCAGCCTGCATTGTATTGGCTCGGCGGCAGAACAGATCCAGTTCGGCAAGCAAGACGTGATGTTCGCTGGCGGCGCTGAGGAACTGGACTGGACGCTTTCCTGCCTCTTTGACGCAATGGGCGCGATGAGCAGCAAGTATAACGACACTCCCGAACGCGCATCCCGCGCCTTTGACGCAAATCGCGATGGGTTTGTCATCGGCGGCGGCGGCGCGATTGTGGTTCTCGAAGAGCTTGAGCGCGCCAAAGCGCGTGGCGCGACAATCTACGCGGAAGTAACCGGGTTTGGCGCGACTTCGGATGGCGCCGACATGGTTGCGCCCTCGGGTGAAGGCGGCGAACGTGCGATGAACCTCGCGCTGGCAACATTGCCCGAAGGGCGCGAGATCAGCTATATCAACGCGCATGGCACCTCGACCCCTGTGGGCGATGTGGGTGAGGTTGAAGCGGTCCGGCGCGCCTTTGAGGGCAAAACACAGCCGCCAATTAGTTCGACCAAATCGATGACCGGCCACGCCCAAGGCGCGGCTGGCGCATTAGAGGCGGTGTTCTGCCTGCTGATGCTCAAGGGTGATTTCATTACGCCATCTATTAATGTCGAAACACTGGATCCGGCCCTGAACGAAGGCGAGATCGCGACCGAGCTGGTTGAAAATGCCGGGCTTGATAGTGTGATGACCAATTCATTTGGCTTTGGGGGCACCAATGGCTCCATGGTCCTGTCAAAATATAACGGATAAGAACCAATGGCTGATTTGATGAAGGGCAAACGCGGGCTGGTTATGGGCGTTGCCAATGACCGTTCGATTGCATGGGGAATTGCAAGCGCGCTGCATGCGGAAGGTGCCGAATTGGCGTTTTCCTATCAGGGTGATGCGTTTGGAAAGCGTGTGGCGCCTTTGGCTGAAAAGGTTGGCGCCAAATTGTTGGTTGATGTCGATGTCACCGATGATGCGTCACTGGACGCGTGTTTTGCCAAGATCGAGGAAGAATGGGGAAGCCTGGATTTTGTGATCCACGCCATCGCGTTTTCTGACAAGAACGAGCTTGCCGGGCGGTTCATCGACACCAGCCGCGACAACTTCAAAAACTCGCTGACCATATCTTGCTATTCGCTGATCGATGTCGCGCGCCGGGCCGAGCCGTTGATGAAAGACGGCGGTACGATCCTGACATTGACCTATATGGGCTCAAATCGCGTGACCCCGTTTTATAACGTCATGGGCGTGGCCAAAGCCGCATTGGAAAGCGCCGTGCGTTATCTGGCCAATGACATGGGTCCAAATGGCATCCGCGTGAACGCGATCAGCCCCGGCCCAATGAAAACGCTGGCGGGTGCGGCCATTTCGGGCGCGCGCAAGACCTTTAAGACGACACAGAACAACTCGCCCTTGCGCGATAACGCGACGCTGGAATCCATCGGCGGCACCGCGGTTTATCTTGCGTCGGACTACGGGGCCTGCACGACGGGTGAAGTGATCATCGTTGATGGTGGCTTCCATGTTCTTGGGATGAACCAGCCTGAAAACCTTTGATTTTTGGGTCTAAATGCAAAAAAGGCCGCCCGTGCAAGGCGGCCTTTTCGCGTTTTTGGGGCTAGCTTACGCCCATCTGTAATGCGGGGCGCGTTCCCCTTTTATGAACCGCGTGAAATCGGTGCCGTCCACAATCAACGACACGGCATTGGTCGCGGTCAAAAGCATCAGCCAATTGGCAAGGGCGGGTTGGCTTGCAATGACCTCAATCCGCGTTGCCATCCATGCAAACATTGGCAGCCACAGAACATGGACGGACCCAAGGATGCGCGTGAAGCCAGATTGTTTGTAGATCACGGTTTGAGCAGCAACGGCCAGAAACGTCACGGCCAGAACAACCTGCGCTTCGATATGGGTGATGAAGTAGAGGCAAGCGGCATTCACCGCCACCAGCCAGACGCACCATAGACGCGGCAGCCAGCGAAACCGCAAATAAACGATACCAAAAAGTTCTAAGGCGCTTTTGAGATAGACCATGGATTTATTCCTTCGATTGATCCTGAATATGTTGATGGTCTTTTGCTAACCGGCATCGCTGCGCCTCAATACTGCGCGAATGATAGTAACCAACTACGGATTGCGTAGTTGCTCTGGGCTGCGCTAGGATTTGGAGAACAGGAGGTCGCGCATGAAAAATTACGGACAGTTTTGCCCCATCGCCAAATCAACCGAGATTCTGGGGGATTCCTGGTCGCTTCTGATTGTGCGCGAGCTGCTTTTGGGCAGCACCAAGTTTTCGATGTTCCAACGGGGGATGCCTAAAATCTCGCCCACAGTTTTAAATACGCGGCTCAAGGATCTTGAGGCCCATGGCGTCATCTCAAAACGCCCGATTTCCGGTCAACGCGGCCATGAATACAGGCTGACCCCTGCCGGGCGCGAACTGGCCCCGATTGTTGAAGGTTTGGCGGTCTGGGGCATGCGATGGGCCCGCGATGAGATGCGCAGCGAGGATATGGATGTCTCATTCCTTATGTTTGATATCCAACGCAATGTAAGACAAAGCGAGCTGCCGGATGGCGAAACGGTGCTTTGTTTTCAATACCCGGATCTGGATGCATTCGGAACGTGGTGGGTCATCTGCGACGGCGCTGAAGTAGATCTTTGCTATCAGGACCCCGGTAAGGACGTGACCGCATACCTGACCGCGCAATCCGCTGATATGATTGGTATTTGGATGGGGGATATTTCGCTTTCTGAGGCGCGTAAGGATGGGCGGCTGACCCTGATTGGCGACAGGTATATCTGCAATAGTCTGACGCGCTGGTTTCCCTGTTCTTCTGCCGCGGGGGTGCCACGCCCAACGGCTGAAGAACGCTTTGCGGGCTGACGCCTAAATTGTCCCGAAATTTTGACAGGTGCTGATAAAGGCGGGTTTCCCCGAGCAAAACCCTGTGCCAGTCTTTGGTTGAATAAAAAGTGAGGTCCGCATGCCGATCAAAACCGTCATCTTTGACGCCTATGGCACGATCTATGATGTGAACGCCGCTGCCCGGCAGGTTGCAGCTGAGCCGGGCCAAGAAAACTTCGCCGCGATCTGGGAAGAGGTCAGCGCCCATTGGCGCGCTAAACAGCTGCAATACACTTGGATTAGGGCCATCACCCGCCGGCATGTGGATTTCTGGCGCGTGACGCAAGACGGTTTGGATTGGGCGCTTGAAAAGACCGGTCAAAGCGATCCTGAGCTGCGCGAGCGCCTGCTTAGTCTTTACTACACGCTGGATGCCTATCCAGAAGTGCCCGGCGTTTTGGCTGGGCTGGGCGCGGCGGGATACGGCGTGGCGATATTGTCAAACGGCGCGCCCGAGATGCTGAATGCCGCCGCCGACAGCGCCGGGATATCCGAGTTTTTGGATGCGAATTTGAGCGTTGAAAGCGTCGGTATTTTCAAACCCGACGCGCGGGTTTACGACCTAGTTGGCGCTCGCTTTGAGACCGCGCCAGAAGAGGTGCTGTTTGTCTCGTCAAATGGTTGGGATGTCACCTCGGCCGGGGCCTATGGGTTCCGTACCGTTTGGGTCAATCGCGCAGGTGAGCCATTGGACCGCCTGCCTGATCCCCCTGACCATATTGCCCCCGACCTGGCGGACATTCTGCAAATTGCGAGTACACTATGATAGATCGGTTCAAGACGGCAGATGGCCTAGACCTTGCCTATGATATCACCGGGCAGGGGCCTGATTTGCTGTGTCTGGCAGGGCTGACGCGGAACATGGATGATTTCCTGCCCGTCGTTGATCAGTTTGCGGGCATAGCGCGGGTGATCCGGCTGGATAGCCGGGGGCGCGGCGCGTCGGATTTTGATCCAGACTTTATGAACTATTCGATCCTGCAAGAGGCCAACGACGCGCTCGCCCTCATGGATCACTTGGGTCTTAACTCGGTCGCCGTGTTGGGAACCTCGCGGGGCGGGCTTTTGGCGATGACGATGAATGTGCTGCGCCCCGGCTGCCTTTCCGCGGTGATTTTCAACGATGTCGGCCCGGTGATAGACGAAGCGGGATTGGCGTTTATCGGGCAGTATTTGGGGCAGCCCCCTGCATTTGGCAGCATGGCCGAGGCTGAGGCGCGTTTGCCAACCTCCATGGCCAAAGCCGGATTTAGCGGTGTGTCCAAGGCAACTTGGGCCGCGCATTGCCGGGCGCTATGGCGCGAGGATAACGGCAAGCTGGCGCTGCGATATGATCCAAAGTTGCGCGATGCGGTTTTGGCGCAAACCAAGGGGCTAAACCCGCCCGACCTCTGGCCGGTTTTTGATGCTTTGGCCGCGTTGCCGCTTGGCCTGATCCGGGGCGAAAATTCGAATATTTTGTCCAAAGACACCTATGATGAGATGCGGCGTAGGCGGCCCGACATGGCGGGGGTCGATATTCCGGATCGAGGTCATGTGCCGTTTTTGGACGAGCCCGAGGCCGTTTCCGTTATTCAATCTGTTCTGGACCACCTGACATGACCGATATTTCTTCCATCCGCGCTGCCGCCGGGCGGCTTAATGGCTATGGGCGGCGCACGCCGCTCCTAAGCTCGCCTTTTCTGGATGCCCTTGCGGGGCGCCGCGTTTTGGTCAAGCCAGAAACCCTGCAGCACACCGGAAGCTTTAAGTTTCGTGGTGCGTATTCCGCGATTTCCGCGCTGGATGAGGCAACGCGCGCGGCCGGTGTTTTGGCTTTCTCGTCCGGAAATCATGCGCAGGGCGTCGCCTATGCGGCCCAGTTGCATGGCATCTCCGCGGTCATCGTCATGCCGAATGACGCGCCCGCCCTCAAGATTGCCAATACCAAAGCTTATGGCGCGGAGGTTGTGCTTTATGATCGGCCCGGCGGCGAAAACCGCGAAGAGATTGGAGCGAAACTAGCCGATGAGCGCGGCCTGACCCTGATCCGCCCTTATGATGAGCCGATGGTGATCGCCGGACAAGGGACGGTTGGCCTTGAGATTGCAGAAGATGCTGCCGCGATGGGGATTGCGGATGCCGAAGTTTTGGTGTGTTGCGGCGGCGGCGGCCTGACATCTGGCATTGCCACGGCGCTTGAGGCTGACGCGCCCGGCTTTGTGACCCGCCCAGTTGAACCAGAGGGCTTCGATGATGTCGCACGGTCGCTGATCTCGGGTCATCGTGAAAACAACAATCGCCAGTCGGGGTCAATTTGCGACGCGATCATTACGCCCAGCCCGGGCGAAATCACATTTCCGATCATGCACCGGCTGTGCGGTCCGGGGATTGCCGTGCCTGAAGACGACTGCCTGCGGGCCATGGCTGCTGCGTTTTTGCGGCTTAAAATCGTGGCCGAGCCGGGGGGCGCTGTCGCGCTTGCGGCGGCGCTGTATCATGGCGACCAGTTGAACACAGATACGGTCATTGCAGTCGTTTCAGGCGGTAATGTCGACACAGGGCTTTTTGCAGAAGCCTTGGCGAAATATGGGGAAGAGGCATGAGCGATATTACCGTTGCGAGTTTCAACGTGAAGAACCTGATTGAAGCCAATCAGGAATATTACCGGTTTGAGCAATATTCGACCGAAGAACACGCATGGAAACGCGATTGGCTGGCCGATCAGGTGCTGGCGCTAGATGCGGATTTAATAGGCTTTCAAGAGATCTTCTCGGAGGCGGCCTTGCGGGACGTCGTCGATGAAGCGGATGCGCGGGCCGCTGCGCTCAATGAGGTGGCTCAACCCACGCCGGGCAGCCGCTACGCGCGAAAAGCCATTTTTCGGCGGCTCAAGGCCGAGGGCTATAAAGAGGCATCACTGGCTTTCGCCCCGAACCTAAACGATAGCGGGCCGGGCGAACGGCGTCCGGGCGTTGCGATCCTGTCGCGGATGGGTTTTGTCGGCGAGCCTGAAATCATTCAACAGATTGACCCGGCGCTTGAGATACCCTTCTCGGCGCTAGGAGGAGATGCCAGCGCAGGGAGCTTCACGCTGAAACGCCTTTCTCGTCCGATCCTTAAGGCGCGGGTGCCAATGGGCAATGCTGTGGTGACGGTTTTCAACTGCCACCTGAAATCAAAGCTGGGCGAGTTTGACCGGCCCGCTGGCGCTGATTTTGCGCCTGCTGCCGACCTGACGGCCTATGATCCTGTAGCGCGGGCGATGGGCAGCCTGCGCGCCGCTCTGCGCCGAATGGCCGAAGCATTTGTCTTGCGCCGCGCCATTGTGGACGAGTTAAAGGACGGGAACCCGGTAATCGTTATGGGCGATTTCAACGATCACGAAAATGCCGTATCGTCCGAAATTATCGCGGGCGAGGCGCCGTTTAAGAATTACTCTTGGATGCGCCGCCATGATGCACGCCACGCAAATGACCGCTACACGCGTGAAGAAAACGAACAGATCACGGGCGATGTTGAGGCGGCGCGCCTCTTTTCAGCCGAGCGCATGTTTGTTCGCAAATCCTTGCGCGACATGGTGTATACGGCCGCGTTTGGCGGCAAGTTTGAAAGCATTGATCAGATATTCATGTCCCGGCATTTTCACCCTGATAATGGCGGACGAATTGGCGAGATGACCTACTTCTCGGTCCTGAATGATCATCTAACCGATGGATCACATCCGGAAGCGCCGTATAACAAACTGGCCTCGGATCACGGGCAAATCATGGCGCATCTTTCCATGCGAGACGATGCGTAATCAGCCCCCGCCTTCTTGCCCCGCCCGCAATCTGGGCAGGATCAGCACATAAATCGTGATGGCCACAATGATGAGCGCCAGCGCCAAGAAAAACGGCGCGCCCGGCAGGAAAATAGGGGCGTTTTCATTGGTGAAATAGCGGAAGGTTTCGGCCATCAAAAGCGGTGAAATAACCGATGCAACCGCGCTGATGGATCCGACCACGCCCTGCAATTCGCCTTGCTGATCTTCCCCTGCCGCGCGGCTCATAATCGAGTTCATCGCCGGGGTCGCGATCGAAGCCACCGCAGCGATGGGGGTGATCACCCAGATCATCCATGCATGACTTGCCAAGCCAAAGCAGATGAAAATCACCATGTCCAATACCAGTGCCCATAGCAGTGTTTGAAACTCGCCCAATCGGGGCAGAATGAGGCGGATCAGCCAGACTTGCACGACGACAGTCGCAACGCCGTAAACCGTAAGTGAGATGCCGACCAACTGCTCGCTCCAGCCAAAGCTGGCTTGCGTGTAATAGACCCAGATTGTGGGGTAGATCATGCCAGCAACCATGAAGAAGAACAGCATGACCAGCATCCATCCCATTCCGGGCAATTGCTTTACTTGTAAAAAGCCGCCAAGCGGATTGGCGCGGCGCCACTGAAACGGGCGTCGTTTGGAATGGGCCAGAGATTCCGGCAAGATGAAATACCCTGCAATAGCGCTTAGGCCCGCTATCGCAGCTGACGCATAAAACGGCGCGCGCGCGCCGAATTCGGCCAAAAAGCCTCCAAGCGCGGGGCCGAGTATGAAACCAACCCCAAACCCGGCAGAGATAAGACCAAAGGCTTCGGCCCGTTTTTCCCGCGTTGTGACATCCGCCACATAGGCGGTTGCCGTTGCATAGGTCGCCGCCAAAGCGCCGGCGATGATCCGGCCCAATAACAAAAGCCAAATCGTGTGGGCCTGCGCCATAATTAAGTAATCCACAGCCAAAGCGGCCAATGCGATCAGCAGAACCGGGCGGCGTCCGAACCGGTCAGATATATTGCCGACAGTCGGACTAAGCAGGAATTGAGTGGCCGCAAAGGCAGCCAATAAAATGCCTCCCCACCGCGCAGCATCGGACAAATCCACGCCCTGAATTTCCCGAATGAGATCGGGCAGCACCGGCATAATGATGCCAAACCCCATCGCGTCGACGACAATGGTCAGCACAACAAAGAATATAGGCAGGCGGTTATCCTGCAGTTCAGGGTCTGCTTCGGTCTGGGCAGTCATTTTCTGGCTCCGTGGCCAATCGCCTTAAGGAATGTCCGCAGTTTGGCACTGAATTCCTCAGGCCGGTCAAGGGGCGGTAAATGGCCTGCGCCGCGAAGCAAGTGAAACTCCGCCCCCGGAATAAGCTCGGCCAGATCGCGTTGCATATCGGGGGGGACTGCGCGGTCTTCTGTGCCAGCTACAACCAATGTTGGAAGGCGCAAGCCGCTGGTTGGGGTGATCATATCGGTGCCCGAAATCGCCGCCATAACGCCAAGATAGCCCTCGGGGTTTGTTGCGGCGAGTTGGATTTGTACAGGGTCACCCCACCCTTCGGAAAGCGAAGATTTCGAAAACCAGCGCGGAATTTGATGGGCTATCTCAGGCGTTAGGCCTTGCTTTTTAATGGCGTCCATCCGCGCCTGCCAATGGCTTGGAAACCCAAGCCGTGTGGCAGTGCCTGTCAGAACAAGCGCCCGCACTTGATCAAGCCGTTTTACGGCCAGCGCCTGCGCAATCAGCCCGCCTGCGCCCAGACCAACCACAACGGCCTCGCGAATTTCAAGGTGATCCAGCACCCCTTCCATATCGCGCACCAATGCCCCCATATTGTAGGGCGCATTTGGAACATCAGACTGACCATGCCCGCGAAGATCGACGCCGACACATCTAAATTCGGTCAGGTCTTTTGTGACCGGTGTCCAAATGCGGTGATCTTGGCCAAGCCCATGCACGAATACGACGGGCGCCGCCGTTTTCGTGCCCGTGTGTGAAATATGAAGGGCGGAATTGGGCAAGGAAATGAGAGGCATGTCAGGTGAGTTTCCAAAAAACAGCGAGGCTTACATATTGCCCTATCTGGGCCGCTTGAAAAAATTGAGCAAGATGGGTTTTCAAAGCTTTTTGCGCGGATGTCGCGAATGGGCAAAATTGGGTCCGTTTCTTTGCGCGCGTGGCGGCTGCCAACTTGCCAATGCTTGGTATGAAAAAGGTGGCCAAACCAAAGAAGGAGAGCCCCAATGACCAAGGTCAAAGCTGCGATTTGCCGGGAGTTTGGAAGAGATCTGACCATCGAGGAGGTGACGTTACGCGCCCCTGAAATGGGCGAGGTTGAGGTAAAGCTGGACGCGGTCGCGATTTGCCATTCGGATATTTCCTATATCGATGGGGGCTGGGGCGGCACTTTGCCTGCGGTTTACGGGCATGAAGCGGCGGGGCGGATCACGGCGGTTGGGCCGGGCGTTGCGTCCTATGAGATTGGTCAAAAAGTCTTGGTTACTTTGATTAAGTCCTGCGGAACCTGCGCCCCCTGCGCCTCAGGTGCGCCGGTTTATTGCGCTGGCAGCGAAGAAGAAACGCCCGCCATCACGCTTGCCGATGGCACGGCCGCCGAAAAGGCGATGAATTGCGGTGCCTTTGCCGAGGCCGCCGTTGTCCATCAAAGCCAGATTGCGCCTTTGCCGGACGACATGGCATCGGATGTGGCCTGTCTTTTGGCGTGCGGTGTGATCACGGGCATGGGTGCGGTCATTAATACGGCGGCCGTGCGCCCCGGTCAGACGGTTGTCGTCATCGGTGCGGGCGGTGTCGGGTTAAACGCCATTCAAGGCGCACGGGTTGCGGGCGCTGGCCGGATCATTGCCGTCGACTTGTCGGAAGAAAAACTGGAGGACGCAAAAGAGTTCGGTGCAACCGACGGCGTATTGGCCAGCATCGACGCGCCGTGGGAAGAGGTCGCGCGCATCACAGGCGGCACGATGGCGGATGCGCTTTTCATCACTGTTGGCGCCATTCCCGCCTTCGAAAAAGCGTGGAATTATCTTGCGCGCGGCGGCGTAGCTTATGCGGTTGGCATGCCTCATGTCGGCGCCGAAGCGCGGTATGAGCCGGTCAACGTCGCCTCAGCCGGTCAGGGTCTGATTGGATCAAAAATGGGCGACGCGGTTTTGGCGCGGGATATCCCATGGATGGTTGACATGTATGCCCAAGGGCGGCTGAAACTGGATGAACTGGTTTCAGGGCGGTGGCGTCTTGATCAGATTAACGAGGCGATTGCAGACACCAAATCGGGGACGGCCCGGCGCAATGTGGTGATCTTGTAGCGCGCTAAATGTGAAAGGCGGCGGGCCATGCAGCTCAAAGATCTTGAGATTTTCATTGTGGCCCCACCAAACCCCGGTATGGGGGGGCGCTATTGGATTTTTCCAAAACTGACGACCGCCTGTGGGATTTCCGGTTATGGCGAATGCTATGCGACCTCGGTCGGCCCAGATGCAATGCGGGCTGTTATCGACGATGTGTTTGGCCGCTATTTCAAGGGTGAGAACCCCGAAGATATCGAGCGGATGTTCCGCCGGACCTATTCCAGCGGCTTTACCGGCCGTCCGGACCTGACGGTCATCGGGGCTTTTTCTGGGCTTGAGATGGCGTGCTGGGATATTGTTGGAAAAAGCCGGGGCCGTCCGGTTTGGGCCCTGATGGGCGGACGGATGAATGAGCGTTTGCGCGCCTATACCTACCTCTATCCGTTGCCAAAGCATGATCCGGTGAAATTCTGGACAGATCCCGATATGGCGGCCGAGGCGGCCTTGGCCGCGGTTGATGCGGGATGGACGGCGGTCAAGTTCGACCCTGCCGGTCCCTATACGATGCGTGGCGGACATATGCCGGCAATGTCGGATATCAGCCTGTCGATCGCGTTTTGCAAAGCCATCCGCGGCGCCATTGGTGACAAGGCGGACATGTTATTTGGCACACACGGGCAGTTCACAGCGGGCGGTGCCATTCGATTGGGTCATGCAATCGAACCCTATTCACCTCTCTGGTACGAAGAACCCGTGGGTCCTGATAATCATGTTGCAATGGCCGAGGTTGCGCGAGCCGTGCGTATCCCTGTCGCCACCGGCGAGCGGCTCTGCACCAAAGCAGAATTCACGGATGTCTTGCGCTCTGGCGCGGCCAACATTCTGCAACCGGCTTTGGGCCGGGCAGGGGGACTTTGGGAGGCCAAGAAAATTGCGACGCTGGCGGAAGGGTTCGGCGCACAGGTCGCGCCGCATCTTTATGCAGGACCGGTTGAATGGGCCGCAAATATTCAATTGGCCACCACCTGCCCGAACCTTTTGATGATTGAGACGATCAACACTGCGTTTCACCGCGATCTGATTGGCGAAGCGTTTGAGGTTGATCGCGGATTTGTAACGCCCACCGAGGCGCCGGGTTTGGGAATAGATTTTAACGAAGATTTGGCCCGCGCCCATGCCAATTCGCGCGAAGGTTTGCATTTGGAAATGCAGGACGACCCATGCGATTGGCAAAACGGGAACAGCTTTGCAGGCGGATCACCCGATTAGACCGCCCTTAACTTACCCGCCTTGTTCATGCGCGTAGCGGAGTTTGGCGATCTCTTCATTTCGGGCAATCTTGTGTTGAAGGTCCAATGCATCCTCAACAAAATTCAGATGTTCATGGATTGCGGCGCGCGCGGCATCCGGGTCTCGGGTTTGAATGCCGCTATTTATGGCGCGATGATGCGCAAGCAGGATGTCCCGCGTGTCGCGTTGTTTGAACATGACAGAGCGGTTGTAGAAGACGCCTTCTTGCAAGAGGTCAAACATCGAACGCATCATATGAAGCATGATTACGTTATGGCTGGCCTCGATAATTGCCATGTGAAACTGTGCATCTAGCCCGGCTTCGTCCGACGGATTCCGCTTAGAGTGAGCGACCTCCATCTTCTGAAAAATCGCATCGATGACTTTCAAATCAGTTTCTGTGCCAGATTGTGCAGCGCGGGCGGCGGCGTTGCCCTCAAGCTCGCGGCGGAACGAGATATAGTCGATCACCGCTTCATCGTAAGTGGCGAAAAGCCGAATAAGGGCAGGTGAAAAGGCGCTGCCCAGCACGTCAGCCACATAGATCCCCGCGCCGGCCCGGGTAGTCAAAAGCCCGCGATCCTGAAGTTCGGCAACAGCTTCGCGCAAGCTGGGGCGTGACACGCCAAGGCGTTCTGACAGTTCACGTTCGGAAGGCAGGCGTTCGCCGGGGCGCAAGATGCCGCGTAGGACCAATTCTTCGATCTGGCGCACAACGGAGTGCGAAAGCTTCTCAGCGTCGATCTTTTGAAACGGCATGGCTCGGACCCTCCTCTGACTGGTCAAGTTAAGTGACCAATCAAAAGAGAGTCCAGTATAAGATTAAGATTTTATGCCGTAGGACGAATTATTATTTCGACACGGCGGTTCAATTGCCGCCCCTCGGGGGTCAAATTCGTCGCCACAGGCTCACTTTCGCCGCGTCCAAAGCTGCGAACACGGCCGGGATTGACGCCTTCTTCTAGAATGACACCCGAAACTGCGCTGGCACGACGTGCAGAGAGATCCTGATTATAGGATGCAGATCCTGTATTATCGGTATGACCGATGACGTCGACAGTGCTGGCCGGGTACTGCTGAAGGTTCTGTGCCAAGGCCCGCAAATCTGATTGCAACCCTGCGCGAATTGCTGCGCTATCCGTATCAAAAAGGATGCCTTCTGGCATTGTGACCAATAGGTAATCGCCGCGGTTTTCAATTTGGATGCGCTCGTTTGCCATTTGGCTGCGCAGGTCTGCCGCTTGCTGGTCCAGTGAATACCCAATGGCACCGCCAACTGCCGCGCCCGCCGCTGCACCAAGCAGGGCGTTGCGGCCTCGGTTGTCATCATCCGAAATTGCACCAAGGAACCCGCCTAGAATGCCACCTACAATCGCCCCGTCGCGCGTGCGATTTTGTGGGTCGGCTGGATCATTCAAATAGGCCGGTTCACAGGCTGTCAGGCCCAAACCTGCCACAAGTGAAAGCGCGATTATCTTGCCGGAAATCTTCATATTGCTGCCTTTCCCAATCTTTTCGGTCCCAATCTGACGAGGGTCCTTGTCCTGCGCGAACTATAGCAACTGTGCGGCTTTCGCACATCCCTGAAACGGCATCTGGCGGTTTTCTGCCCATTCCGTAAGGAAAACTTAGAGGGTTGCGCCCCTGAATTCTTTATATAACATATTTGTTATGGAATCACTTGGTTATAAAACTCCCGCCCCTGACTTGGACGCCGTCTTTAGCGCCCTTGCGGACCCCACGCGGCGCGCCATTCTTGCCAGGCTCTCTGCAGGCGAAGCATCTGTAGGTGAACTGGCCGACCCTTTTGATATGAGCCAGCCAGCAATTTCGCGGCACCTAAAGGTGCTTCAGAAAGCCGGGTTGGTCGATCGCGCCATCGACCGCCAGCGCCGGCCGGCGCGGCTGAACGCCGAGCCGATGGCCGTGGCGGTCGCGTATCTGGAGGAGTTTCGGAAGTTTTGGGTCAAGGGCTTCGATCAGCTGGATGATTTACTTGAAGACTTACAAGCCGAAGAAAAGGGATTTCCCGATGACAACTGAATTGCCTGTTTATAGCTTTACGCGCCAATTTGCAGCGCCGCCTGCGCTGGTCTGGCGCACGTGGACCGAAGCGGATCTTTTGGCGCGTTGGTATGGGCCCGGTGTCGAAACCATCATTCACGAACTTGACGTCCGTCCGGGTGGGCGTTGGCTCAATGAGATGAAATGGGGTGAGAACTCCATGTATCAAAAGGGCGAATATCTTGAAGTCGATCCGCCAAACCGTCTGATCTGGTTGCACACAACCTGCGACGCCAATTGGCAGCCTGCCGCGAACCCAAAGATGCCGGACTGGCCAAAGACTTTGCTGACAACGGTGGATTTTGAGGCTGGTGCGGGCGGCACGTCCGTTCGCCTGACGTGGGAGCCGTATCAAGCCAACGAAGCCGAGATTGCTTGTTTCGCAGAATCGGTGTCTGCAATGGGCCAAGGCTGGGGTGCAGGAATGGACGTACTTGCCGAAATGCTGGCAGAGCTACAGGGCTGATGCCGCTTAGTGCAACATCGCCTGTACTGATTTTTTATTCTGCACATGGCGCGCTATCAGGCGCGCCATTTGTTTGCGGCGCGGCGGTTCTGGGCGTGCAAGACGTGCAGAAAAGCAGGGCGCAGTGATCTCGGGGAACAACGTCTCAATTTCTTCCCGCGCCTCTTCACCCACAGCTTTTAGCGCCTCAGGCCCAGTATAAAGGCTTTCGGTAACCGCGCCTTCTGAGCGCACCAATTGGTGGCGGTCAAAAAGGAAATGCACATATTCGACGCCCGCCAGATCCGTGGCCTGTTCAACACCGGGCAGATCCAGCAATTTGCGGGCGGGCAGCAGTACCTCTTTCGTGCCAAACATCCGCTCTGCAATGACCGAGCGCACCAGCACACGGTGTTGCGGCGAAAGGACAAGATCGCGTTCGGGTACAGAGGGGGCTAAGGCCCCCGCCTTGATCCGGATCGGTACAAGTTTGGGATTGAGAACCAATTGCGCAGCAGGCAACCAGCGGCGCCCGATCCAGCGGATCGGTTGCGCACCAGAATCGATTGTATGGACCAGATCACCGGGCTGCAGCGTTTCGATCTGCCGCATCCCTTTGGGCGTATCAATCAACGTTTCCGCAGCAAAGCAGTAGTAAAGATCGTCATAGAGCACCGCCCCATCAGTGTTGAATGTGCCGAATGTATAGGTGACATTCTGATCAAGCGGAGTGTCGGAAACGAGGAGGGAACCATAGTCATTTTGGTAGTTCGTCGCCACAAAATAGATCGTCCCGGATGAACCGTCACTGCCGGTAAACGTGTATTTGTAGCGTACATCGACCAGATCGTCGTTCGAGATTTCCGAGACGGTGGATTGCGTGACATCCTGATCGCGAACATCGCGCCCACCGGTATGGGTGTAGTCCCCAAAAAGATCGTTTCCGCCCCGGCTGGAATCGTCAATTGTGATCGTGCCAGCAGTTTCAATGGTGAAGCTGCCGCTATGCGGATAAGTATCGTCGCCGGTGGCAATCCGGTAAACAAGGATTTCCTCTAGGGCCATCTCACGCCTCTTTCCGTAACTTACACAGTCAACATTTGAACACCGCAGAACGCGATTCTACGGTTTCATCCAAGGATTAATGTGACGTTAGATTCCGGCGCGATTGCGGCGCGGGTGGATCAGAACTGGGCAGAATTTCGGGAGAATTTTAGATGGTTACGCGCTTTCGGCTTCGGCGCTTTCCCATGCTAACATGGCGCGTTTGACCGGTAATCCCCAGTGATATCCGCCCAGTCCACCCGATTTGCGTAAGGCGCGGTGGCACGGGATAAGCCAGCTTATCGGGTTACGCCCTACGGCTGTTCCGACGGCCCTGACGGCCTTGGGATTGCCAATGGACTGCGCGATTTCTGAATATGTCGTGACATGGCCTGACGGGATTTGCAGCAGCGCCTCCCAGACTTTTATCTGGAAAGGTGCGCCAATGAGAAATAGCTGTGCCACGTCGTCAGACTGGCCAAACGCGGCGCTGGCCCAAGGCGCCAGCATTTGCGCGTTTTCAGTATATTCGGCATTTGGCCAACGGGTCTGCATATCCAGCATTGCGGCGTCTGCGCCGGTTTCGGCCGCAAATGCCATTCCGCATATTCCCTTGGCGGTTCCCATGACCAACGCAGGTCCAAAGGGGCTGTCAAACCAACCATAGTGAATGGTTAGCCCCTTACCTCCGGCTGCAAACTCTCCGGGGCTCATCGCCTCCCATTTCACAAAGAGATCATGCAAGCGCCCCGTGCCTGAAAGGCCAACTTGATCGGCGGTCGCCAAGGTTGTGAATTTCTCTCGGAGAAGGGTCTTTGCGTGATCCAGCGCCAAAAACTGCTGGTAGCGCTTTGGTGAAACTCCCACCCACCGCGAGAACACCCGCTGCAGATGTGCTGGGCTCATCTTTAGGGCTGTGGCCAAATCTTCAAGCGACGGGCCGGGGGCGTCACTTTCGTCAATGATATCCAAGGCGCGCCGAATGACGTTGTAATGATAGGCGGTTTCGGCGTCTGTGGTCATGGCAGTTTCTCCTTGGCTCTGTTTCTAACGCAGGTGCCATGCGCCAATCGACCCGGAACTTGCGGGATAATACGCAGTTTATGCTAGGATGATGGGCGAAAGGGGCCCCGCCATGCCAATCGATACGTTCCGTCTTACCAACGCCGCAGCCCGAAAGTACCAAGATCACTCCGTGCCAGCGATGTTTGGGCCTTTGGCAAAAGCAACGATGGAGCGTGTGAGTTTACCCGCCAACGCGTCAGTTATTGACGTTGCATGTGGCACAGGTGCGCTGACGCGCGAGATTGCGAAGGCATTGCCCGGAAAAGGTGTGGTGGCGGGTGTGGATCTGAACGACACGATGATCGACGTGGCCCAAAATATGCAGCCTGAAACCCCGCACCGCATGATCTGGGATGTATGCGATGTCTGCAACATGCCATTTGGCGCGGCCGAGTTCGATTTTGCATTCATGCAGCAGGGGTTGCAGTTCTTTCCGGACAAACCCGCAGCATTGGTCGAGGTGGGCCGCGTTCTCAAACCCGGCGGCGGGCTGTATATCACCTGCTGGCGCGCTATCTCGCCCTTTAATGGGGCCTTGGCCGATGCGTTGCACAGGTATGTCTCGCCCGAGGCCGCGACGAAGGCCCGCGCGCCGTTTTCATTTCGCGATGGCGACGTCATTGCCGACCTATTGACCAGTGCCGGCTTTGCGCCAGAGCCACCCGGCGCAATCATCTTGCAACGCCAGTTCAGCGATCTGGCTGCGCAGATTCTGGCGCTGCCGATTGAGGCGGATCTAAGGGCAGCAGGCGATGACATCACCAGCACGGTAATTGATGAAGTGGCGCAAGATCTTGGCAAATTTGATCAGGACGGAACGCTGGTTGTCCCGCAAGAGGCCCATTTGTTTTTTGCAACAAAACTCTGATCGGGCTTTACCCTGTTGGGCAGAGGTTGCAAAAGGTCTGCCATGGCAAAGCAGCTTCCCTATTCCACGATCCACGAGATCTTCAGCCGGTTCCGCGATGCGGATGCCGAACCGAAGGGAGAGCTGAACCACACAAATGCCTATACGCTTGTCGTCGCGGTTGCCCTCTCGGCACAAGCGACCGACGTCGGTGTTAACAAAGCCACGGCCGAACTGTTCAAAATCGCCGATACGCCGCAAAAAATGCTGGATTTAGGGGAAGAGCGCCTGATTGAGCATATCAAGACCATTGGCCTGTTCCGCAATAAGGCCAAGAACGTCATTAAGTTGAGCCGTATTCTGGTCGATGATTATGGCGGCGAGGTTCCGTCTAGCCGCGCCGCTCTGATCAGTCTGCCCGGTGTGGGGCGCAAGACGGCAAATGTGGTTCTGAACATGTGGTGGCACCACCCCGCGCAAGCCGTCGATACCCATATCTTTCGGGTCGGAAACCGCTCGGGCATTTGCCCCGGCAAGGATGTCGATGCCGTCGAACGATCGATTGAGGATCATATCCCGGTCGAATTCCAACAGCACGCGCATCACTGGCTCATCCTGCATGGCCGTTATAAATGCAAAGCCCGCAAGCCGGGATGCCCGACCTGCATCATCAAAGATCTCTGCGCCTTCGAGGACAAAACCAAATGAAGAAAACCTATGACGTCGTCGGCATCGGCAATGCGATGGTCGATGTAATCTCGCAATCAAATGACGACTTCCTGGCCAATATGGGCATCACCAAGGGCATCATGCAGCTTATTGAACGCGAGCGGGCAGAGCTTCTTTATGCAGCAATGCATGAGCGGGTTCAGGCGCCCGGCGGCTCGGTTGGCAACACAATGTCCGGGATCGGATCGCTTGGCCTGAAAACTGCATTTGTGGGCCGGGTCAAAAACGATCCATTGGGCGAGTTCTACGCCGCCAAGATGGTCGAAGAAGGCACCGCCTTTCCCAACCCTCCCACTTCAGACGATCCCAACCCCACGTCGCGGTCGATGATATTCGTAAGCCCTGACGGCGAACGATCAATGAATACGTATTTGGGCGCTGGCGCTGAGTTTTCTGGCGATGACGTCGACATCTCAGTGATGGAAGACACGGACTACTTGTTCTTAGAGGGCTACCTCTATGACAAAGACAAAGGAAAAACCGCGTTCCAGAAATCTGCAGCGGCGTGTCGGCATGCGGGCGGAAAAGCGGGAATTTCATTGTCTGATCCGTTTTGCGTCGACCGCCACCGCGATAGTTTCCGCCAGCTGATCGAAGATGAAATGGATTTCGTGATCGGGAACGAGGCCGAATGGCTCTCTATGTACGAAACCGATGATCTGACCGTAGCAATGAATGAGGCTGCCTTGGTCTGCCCGCTGGTTGTCTGTACCCGCTCGGGCGATCCGGTGATTATCCGCACCGACACCCAAGAAGTACAGGTGCCCGTGCGGGAAGTAACGCCGGTGGACGCCACAGGCGCAGGCGATCAGTTCGCTGCCGGGTTTATCTATGGTCTTGCCACGGGGCAGGCGCTGGAAACTTGCGGACGCATGGGCGTGGCCGCAGCCGCCGAAGTGATCCAGCACATCGGCCCGCGTCCCAAACGGTCCCTTAAGATCATCTTTGCCGCAGAGGGGTTGATTTGATCCGTTCGGTTTAGGAGGTTTCCACAACGTCGAATGAATGCACGACCTCTGCCGTTTTAGCCATCATCGCGGATGCTGAGCAGTATTTTTCAACAGACAACTCAATTGCGCGCTCGACCTTTTTGGGGTCTATATTGCGGCCCTTCACAACGAAATGCATGTGAATGCGTGTGAATACGGCGGGCGTCGTCTCGGCGCGATCTGCGTCCAATTCTACTACCACATCTTCGATTTGCTGGCGGCCCTTTTCCAAGATCGAAACCACATCATAGGCTGAGCAGCCACCGGTGCCGATCAGCACAAGCTCCATCGGGCTTGGGCCGGGGGTGGTGCCGTCCTCTTCCTTGGTGCCAAAAACGAAATTATGGCCAGTGCCGGATTTGCCGATAAAGGTCCGGTTCTCGGCCCATTTCACGCGTGCTTTCATGATCTGTCTCTCGAAGTCTAAAGTCCCGCGCCTATATGCATGGGCCGTGGATGGTTTGGAAGAGCGGATGACAAAAGGCTAGATGCATGATTGGCGTGGTGTCGTTGCACAGGCGCAGCGCATCGTGTTGCTGCATTCAAATCGAGCGAGCCGTCAGGGGCGCGACAAAAACCTATACAAAATGCGGATCAAAAGATCATGGCCCGTATCAAGAGCGCCACCACTGCCAGTGCCGCGACGCTGGCAAGCCACAGGCCGACAAACCAGATCCACCGTTTGAACAAAGTTGATTTGAACATCAATGATACCCTTCCGATGGGTCCATCTTCCCACGAAAAACCCAATAGGCATACGCCGTGTAAGCAAGGATGATCGGGATCAAGATAACAGCGCCGACCAGCGCAAAAGCAAGGCTCGAGTCAGGTGCAGCAACATCCCAAATCGTCAAAGTGGGGGGAACCATCATTGGGTAAAAACTTACGCCGATACCGATGAAACTGACCACAAAGAAACCCAAAGCGCATAAAAACGGCTGCAAGTCGCGCTGATCATTCAGCCCTGTGAAGAATTTCCAAATTAAACCAAGCATCAAAAGCGGAACAACCATGGTCCAAAGGCTTCCGGGAAGATTGAACCAGCGATCAAAATACACTGGGTCAAGAAGCGGAGTTACAATGCTGATTATTCCGATCAGCACAAGAGTTGCGGCGCCAAGCCACCATGACCATTTTCGCATTTGGACCTGAATATCGTTTTCGGTTTTCAGGACGATCCAAGTGGCCCCGAGAAGTGCGTAGCCAATGACAACGGCCACGCCAGTCAGGATCGAAAAGGGCGAGAGCCAGTCAAACCAGCCGCCTGAATACGCACGGTCTGTCACCTCAATTCCCTGAACCAAAGCGCCCAATGCAATGCCTTGGCAGAGGGCCGCAAGAAAGGAACCGCCGAAAAAGGCGATGTCCCAAACGCCTTTGTTTTGCACGCGCCATCGGTATTCGAATGAAACGCCACGAAATACCAACGCCAAAAGCATCACTGTGATCGGGATATAAAGCGCAGGCATGATCACGGCATATGCCAACGGAAACACCGCAAACAGCCCGCCGCCGCCCAGCACCAGCCACGTTTCATTACCGTCCCAAACGGGCGCAACCGAGTTCATCATCAGATCGCGGTCCGCTTCGGATTTGGCGAAGGGGAACAAAATGCCGATCCCAAGGTCAAACCCGTCAAGGATGACATAGGTCATTACCGCAAAGGCGATTAATCCGGCCCAAATAAATGCAAGATCGAAAAGCATGTCGGCTGCTCCTTAAGCGCGGGGAATGAAATCAGTGTCAATTTGGGGTGCAGGCGTAATGCCGGCGGTTCGGATCGGCCCATCGCGCAACCCAAGCTTGGGCGTTGCGGGCCGTTTGTTCATCATGCGCAGGATATAAAACGTGCCTGCGCCAAAGACTGCAAAGTAGACGACGATGAAGGCAATAAGGGAGGCCGCAACCGCCGGCGCATCGACAGGCGCAAGGCTCTCGCTTGTGCGCAGCATGCCGTAGACGGTGTAGGGCTGGCGCCCAACCTCGGTTGTGATCCAACCGGCAAGCACGGCGACAAACCCGCTTGGACCCATTAGGATTGCTGCCCTGTGCAAGCGTGGTGAGGTGAAAATGGTTCCTTTCCATCTGGCCCAAAGGCTCCACATTCCTAACCCAAGCATCGCAAAGCCAAGCCCGACCATCACACGGAAGCTGAAAAAAACGATTGCGACGGGCGGTTCTTCGTCATCGGGGATCGTGTCCAAACCGTCCAGCGGTGCGTCCCATTGGTGCCGCAGGATCAGCGAACTGGCATACGGAATTTCTATCGCGTAGTCGATGCGTCGTTCTTCTGGGTTCGGAATGCCAAAAAGAATGAGCGGTGCGCCATGTGGATGGCTTTCGTAATGCCCTTCCATCGCCATGACTTTCGCAGGCTGGTGTTCAAGCGTATTCAATCCATGCAAATCACCAGCAAAAATCTGTAGCGGAGTGACGATTGCGGCCATCCACATTGCCATAGAGAACATGCGCCGCGCTTCTCTATCCGTCTTGTCGCGCAAAAGGTGCAGTGCGCCGACGGCACCAACAACAAGAGATGTCGTCAGAAACGCGGCAAGGACCATGTGGACCAACCGGTAGGGGAAGGACGGATTGAAGACAATTTGCCACCAATCTTCGGGCACGAATTGCCCAACGTCATTGATGCTATAGCCTGCCGGTGTTTGCATCCAGCTGTTCACGCTTAAGATCCAGGTTGCAGACATCAACGTGCCAAACGCGACCATCGCTGTGGCGAACATATGCAGCTTTTCACCAACACGCTCCCGCCCGAATAGCATGATCCCAAGGAACCCAGCTTCAAGGAAAAAGGCGGACAGCACTTCATATGCCATCAAAGGACCGACGATTGGGCCTGCCCTGTCTGAGAAGACCGACCAATTCGTTCCGAATTGGTAGGACATGACAATTCCAGACACGACCCCCATGCCGAACGCGACGGCGAAGATTTTCTTCCAATAGGTAAATAGTGTCAGATAGGTTTCATCGCGTGTCTTAAGATAAAGCGCATTGAGCACCGCAAGGAAGCTGGCCAGCCCGATTGAAAAGGCCGGAAAGATAATATGAAACGACACTGTGAATGCGAATTGAACACGGGCGAGTGTTTCTGCGGAAAAGCCGTCAAGCATTGACCAAAGTCCTTAAGTTGAGCCGCTAATATCTACATTTAAAGATAGCGTAGGCGAGCATTTGATCCATGAGGGGAGAGTATTTGTCGCGCCTCCGCCATCGTTGCTCTTCCGCTAGGGCATTGCTATGCAAAAGCCTGGTCATACTCGCATCCTCTAGTCGTATGACGAGGGAAGTAGGCCAGCGATAGGTCGTATTCAGTGACATTGTCACGTAACTTGCAAATAAGTTATATCTCTAATATACCTTAAGGTGAGGAGACATGGATGAAACTCACTGCTTATTCAAATTATGCACTGCGATCCCTGCAACTTGCCGCGCTCAAGGCTCCTAGCTTGATCAAAGTTGATGACGTTGTGAAAGTGCACGGCTTGGCGCGTCCGCACATTGTTAAGATCGTTCATGAGCTTGGCCGCGCTGGGTTTCTTGAAACCCAAAGGGGAAGGGGGGGCGGGTTTCGCCTTGCCCGCTTGCCGCAAGATATTGTGATTGGGGATGTCATTCGGCTGACCGAGGGGCCCCTTGAACTGGTTGAGTGTTTCAACTCGGACACAAACACCTGCCCACTTATCGGCATATGCAAATTGTCCCGCGCCATGCAAAAGGCAACCAAGGCGTTTATGGCGGTTTTAGATGACCTGACCTTGGCCGATATTGCATCAAATCGCAGTGAGTTGCTGGCAAGAATTGCCCCACTTGAAGAGGGTATCACGTCTCCGAAGCGGACATCGCGATGAAAATTGGAGACTGGACAGAACGCTTCCAAGGGACAGCAAGCCTGCCACGCAATGTCCGGGACCGGCTGCTGGAAAGTGCCCGGATATCCCATATTAAAATGGGCAAAGTCGTATTTGGGCCGAATAAGATACCTGATAACCTCATGTTTCTTGTTGAAGGGACGATCCGGGTTTCTCAAACATCTGACAATGGGCGTGATATCGTCCTTTACCGGGTCGAGGCCGGGGAAAGCTGTGTGCTGACGACCGCCTGCATGCTGGCCGAAGAAGCGTATAACGCGGAAGGTATGGCCGAGACAGACGTCGTCGCAGTCGTTCTGCCGCGTTTAGCGTTTGATCGCCTTGTGGCGGAAGAGGCGGCGTTTCGGTCATTTGTCTTTGCCGCGTATTCGCGGCGTTTGATTGATTTGTTGCGCGTCGTTGACGATGTGGCCTTTGGCCGGATCGATGTACGCCTTGCCGAACGGTTGATCGTTTTGGCAGGGGAGTCAAAAGAGATTGTCGCAACGCATCAGCAATTGGCGAGCGAGCTTGGAACTGCGCGCGAGGTGATATCACGCGTATTGCAGGATTTCTCCAAGCGCGGGCTGATCAGCCAAACCCGAGGCCGCATTACATTATCCGACCGCCCGGGCCTGCGCGTGATTGCCGACAGCGCCTGACAAAGTTTGCCCGAACGAAAGAGTTTACGCGTTAAGTGACATTATCACTGAAGCGACTCAAACAAACTTATATTCAAAGTGAAACTTAAAGTCCTTTGGAGGGTTTGACATGACTGTAAACGTTGGCACCTTGGATCGTATCGCGCGCGCCGCACTTGGCGCGGTTCTGCTTTATCTGGCGTTCCTAAGCGGCGTGCCGCTTTTTGACGGAGTAATCGTCAAATATGCTGTTGCCGCTATTGGCGTCGTGATGCTGGTGGTCTCTGCAACCAGAGTTTGTCCTATCTATTCGATCTTTGGCATCAAAACCTGTCGAAGCGCATAGGTGGAACCGGTTCTCAACTCATTCGCGTTTATGGCTGGCAGTTTTACCATTGGATTGAGCGCTCCATTTTTGGGGTTGGCTTGGTTTTGGACATTGCCCAAGGCGCTCGCACTTTCACCAAGCAAGTAATCGCTGAGATGATTGCTTAAGGGGGGATCTTGCAGACGCAAAAAGCAGATCCTGATGCCATCGTCATAGACAAAATACTGAAATTGGAGGAAAAAACATGGATACCTATCCAATCAAAATGGACACGACGCCGGATGTTGAAGCGTTTTTCGACGCCGCAACAAACACGATCAGCTACATTGTCAAAGACCCAACTTCAAACGCGTGCGCCATCATCGACAGCGTCATGGATATCGACTACGCCGCAGGGAGGATCACCTTTGAACATGCCGATGAATTGATCCGACAGATCGAGACCCGCGGCCTTGTTCTGGAGTGGATTATCGAAACGCATGTCCATGCTGATCACCTAAGTGCAGCCCCTTATATTCAGGAAAAACTTGGCGGAAAGATTGGCGTCGGCTCAAAGATCACCGTCGTACAAAACGTTTTCGGCAAGGTCTTTAACGAAGGCACCGAGTTTCAACGTGATGGCAGTCAGTTCGATCAGCTTTTTGAGGATGGCGATACGTACCAGATCGGCAATATGCAGGCTTTTGCCATGTACACGCCCGGCCATACGCCCGCTTGCATGGTTCATGTCATTGGCGATGCGGCTTTTGTCGGGGATACGCTTTTTATGCCAGATGGCGGATCAGCGCGCTGTGATTTTCCGGGCGGCAGCGCAGAAGAGCTTTATGCCAGCATAATGAAGGTACTGGCCCTTCCCGATAAGACACGTTTGTTCATGTGCCATGATTACGGCCCCAACGGGCGTGACATTGCTTGGGAAACCACTGTCGCGGAAGAGAAAGAGCATAACATCCATGTCGGTCGCGGCAAAACGAAGGAAGACTTCATCAAGTTCCGCACAGAACGCGACGCGCAGCTTGGCATGCCCAAACTGATCATTCCCTCTTTGCAGGTGAACATGCGGGCAGGTGAGGTTCCAACTGATCACGATGGCAATCCAATGCTCAAAGTGCCGGTTAACGGGCTTTAACTCTCGGGAAGGAGAGACATCATGGAAATCAAAAAGATAACGGAAAAATTCTCGGTCAGCCCACAGATCACGGCAGATGACATTGAGCGGCTGAAGGCAGAGGGCATAAAGGCAATTATTTGCAACCGCCCAGACGGGGAAGGCGCAGATCAGCCCAATTTTGCAGAGATCGAAGAGGCTGCGAGCAAAGCAGGGCTTGTGGCGTGCTATTTACCGATTGTCTCGGGAAAAGTCCGCGATGAGGACGTGGACAGTTTCGGCACGCATCTTGGCGATCTTCCGCGTCCCGTGCTGGCCTATTGCCGGACAGGCACGCGATCCGCGACCTTGTGGTCGTTCCATGAAGCCAAGAAACGGCCCATTCCCGAAATTCTAGCGGCGACCAAGGTAGTTGGATACGACATGAGCGGGGTTGCCCGTCGGATTGCTAATGGTGGCAAGACGCCAACCGACACCGGAGACGCTCAATTTGATGTCGTGATTGTTGGTGCAGGTGCGGGCGGTATCTCGGTCGCCGCCAGCCTGAAATCGCGTAATTCCAACCTGTCGGTCGCTATCATTGATCCGGCTGACATCCATTATTACCAACCCGGTTGGACAATGGTTGGCGGTGGGATTTTTGACGCCCAGGACACTGCGAAAACAATGGGTTCGCTCATTCCGCGCGGGGTGAAATGGATCAAGGCGGCCGTCGCGGCCTTTGAGCCGGAGAACAACGCCGTCATCCTTGATGGTTGCCGGGTAGTAAAATATGACCGCTTGGTTGTTTGTCCGGGGCTAAAGCTTGATTGGGGGGCAATTGAAGGTCTGGAAGAAACGCTTGGACGCAACGGGGTTACGTCGAATTACCGCTACGATCTTGCGCCCTATACGTGGCAGCTGGTCCAAGAGCTAAAGGAAGGTCGGGCGCTGTTCACGCAGCCGCCAATGCCAATCAAATGCGCAGGTGCGCCGCAAAAGGCGATGTATCTATCTGGTGATGCATGGTCCCGAAATGGCGCCCTGAACGGGATCGACATTCAGTTCATGAACGCAGGCGGCGTGTTGTTTGGCGTCAAAGATTATGTCCCGGCATTGATGGATTATGTCGAGAAATATGATGCGACCCTAAACTTTTTCCACAACCTAGTATCGGTTGATGGTCTCGCAAAAAAAGCCACGTTCAAGGTCGCTAAACCCGACACGGATGCGACAGAGGTGACCGTCGATTTTGATATGATGCATGTCTGCCCGCCGCAAACTGCCCCGGATTTCATTCGGGTGTCGCCATTGGCGGATGCAGCCGGATGGGTCGATGTTGATCAAGCCACGTTGCGTCACAAAAGCTATGACAACATTTGGTCGCTCGGGGATGTGATGAATGCGCCAAACGCAAAGACAGCGGCTGCAGCGCGAAAGCAAGCGCCAACAGTCGCCGAAAACATCATGGCCGACATCGCAGGGCGGTCTTCCGTCGCCCAATATGATGGCTATGGATCCTGCCCGCTGACCGTTGAACGTGGAAAAATCGTCTTAGCAGAATTTGGCTATGGCGGCGTTCTGAAGCCGAGTTTTCCTAAAATGCTTTTGGATGGAACCAAACCCACGCGGGCTGCATGGTTTTTGAAGGAAAAAATGCTTCCCCCGATCTATTGGAAAGCCATGTTGCGTGGCAAGGAATGGTTGGCAAAGCCAGAGCCTTTGAACGTCTCTGCAGACTAAACCAAAAACCAACGGCGCATTCGGACGTTCATGGACGCTCGGATGCGGTTTCCGGCGGGCCGATAAGGCGCGCTGGTCTTGTGAAGAAGGCCTGAAATGCACTTTTCCAGATATCTGCCGATCCTCGATTGGGGCCGCTCCTATGATCGAAATGCTTTCTCGAACGACATAGTGGCTGCTGTGATTGTCACGATCATGTTGATCCCGCAATCACTTGCCTATGCGTTATTGGCCGGATTGCCGCCCGAGGCGGGTATTTATGCCTCCATCGCACCGATCCTTCTTTACGCTATTTTCGGGACGAGCCGCGCTTTGGCGGTGGGGCCTGTCGCCGTTGTTTCGCTTTTGACGGCGTCGGCCGTAGGACAGGTTGCCGAACAAGGCACGGCTGGCTACGCCGTTGCAGCGCTTACATTGGCATTTCTGTCGGGCGGGTTCCTTGTGCTGCTCGGTTTTTTACGTCTTGGATTCCTCGCTAATTTCCTGAGCCACCCAGTAATTGCAGGCTTCATTGCCGCGTCAGGCATATTGATCGCCACTAGTCAGTTTAAGCACATATTGGGTGTTACCGCACATGGGCACACATTGCCCGAGATGTTGGGCTCGATCATTGCGCATCTGGATCAGGTTAACTGGATTACGGTTCTGATTGGAGCTTTTGCCACCGGCTTTTTATTCTGGGTTCGTAAGGGTTTGAAACCAATGTTGAGATCTCTTGGCGCTTCTTCAACTCTGGCGGGTTTTGCGACCAAGGCCGGCCCAGTCGCCGCTGTTGTGGCAACGACCCTTGCTGTCTGGGCGTTTGACTTAGAGACGAGGGGCGTCAGAATTGTTGGTGACGTGCCGCAAAGCCTGCCGCCCCTGACCATGCCCGGCTTGTCGGCGAATTTGGTCCAAGCGCTTTTGGTTCCGGCCATTCTGATTTCGATCATTGGCTTTGTAGAATCCGTTTCTGTTGCACAGACCCTTGCCGCCAAGAAGCGCCAAAGCATTGACCCCAATCAGGAGTTGATCGGTCTAGGCGCCGCCAATCTTGGAGCGGCTTTTACCGGCGGCTACCCTGTGACAGGTGGATTTTCGAGATCGGTGGTCAATTACGACGCGGGAGCGGAAACGCCAGCTGCGGGCGCCTATACTGCGGTCGGGTTGGCCATCGCCGCAATGGCACTGACGCCATTGGTCTATTACTTACCTAACGCAACGCTGGCCGCGACGATTATCGTGGCTGTGTTAAGCCTTGTTGACCTTTCGATCCTGCAAAAAACCTGGGGCTACTCAAAATCGGACTTTTTTGCAGTAGCCGCCACGATCCTGTTGACGCTGCTTGTGGGCGTCGAAATTGGTGTTGCGACCGGAGTGGTTAGCTCGGTCTTTTTGCACCTTTACAAGACCTCGCGCCCTCATGTGGCCGAAGTCGGTCTTGTGCCCAACACACAGCATTTCCGAAACATCCACCGCCACAAGGTCGAAACAGACTCCAGAATTCTGATGTTGCGTATCGATGAAAGTCTCTATTTCGCGAATGCACGGTTCCTCGAAGATCTCATCCAGTCTCGCGTGACCGATGAATGCGAGATCGCAGATGTCGTTTTGATGTTTTCGGCCGTTAACGCGGTGGATTACTCGGCCCTTGAAAGCCTGGAGGCCGTGAATGAAAGGCTAGGGGACATGAATGTAAGATTACACCTTTCAGAAGTGAAGGGCCCGGTCATGGATCGTTTGAGCCGATCCCACCTGATCCAAGATCTCAATGGCCAGATATTCCTGTCGCAGCATGACGCTTGGTCGACGCTTAAAAACCGGTCCGGCTAAGCCGACGGCATTGGCCCTTCGGCACCTTGTGATCGCCGATAGACCAATGCCCAGATCGGCACACTCAATCGCCTAATTTGGCGTGAACTTCATCCAAGTCGATCTCACCTATGGGCATTTTATTTCCCGGGTTTTCGAAATCATATTTGAACAACTGAAAATCGCGTTTGTAGATTTCGTAGACCAAATGTTTGGACAGATCGTCGAAATAGTCTTCGATTGGATGGGCACGCTTGGGGCCGTGGCCTTCGCTTTCGTTGAAGCGGGGGATCTCCGACAGGGTCAGATCATGCTTGGTGTCTATACTATCCAGAACGCTTTGCATGCCGTCGTTAAAGGATTCAGTCCAGAATATATTATCGTAGCGCCCACCATTGACGATGAAGGTCGAGATATGTCCCGACATCGCAGACCAGTGGATATCCGGATCCATCGGACGGCGCCAGCGGATGGTGTCGCGTGCAAAAAGTAAGAAGCGGCGGAAGCTGGCGATTTGGTCGAACTCTTCTTTGCCATTGTCGCCGCCCACTTCGATTCCGTATTTTTGGATCAAAAGCGGGACAAGATTGCCTCGATAGCGTTTGCCGTTGCGTTGAATGCCGCAGATTTTATCGAAAAAGCTGGACAGAATGCGCGTGTACGGATTTCGCACACAGGTAAACGCGTATGAGGCATGTGTTCGGACATTTGTCTCGATCTTTGGCTGGCTTTCTTCCAGCGCCCACTTATGAAGGCCCTGCTTGGCATCATGGATATCACCGTCGAAAAATTCGCCGTTATCCGAGTAATACATTATCTGCCCAATGGTCGAGCAGGCACATTTGGGGACAACGCGATAGACAACACTTTCGCTTTCCGTCATCCAAGTTCCTGGAAACCCCATACTGCAATACCTCCGAAAATCGTCTTTTTCTTGGTTCGAACTGCGGATTGATCACGATCCGGCAACAAACTAGGCTATCTTTAACTGCTTTCCCGCAGTAATGGCAAAATAATAAGGAAAGTTTGAGGCCAAAGAGTACACATGGCAAAAATTGCCTTCATACTTCTATGTCATAAAGACCCCAAAGCCATCATCGCGCAGGCGAAGCGACTAACGGCGGCCGGAGACTTTATCTCGATTCACTTCGACGCGCGCGCCGGGGCCGATAAGTTTGCCCAGATTCAGGCTGGCCTGCGGGACAATCCCTCGGTCACGTTTGCAAAGCGGCGTTTGAAATGCGGCTGGGGGGAGTGGAGCCTTGTTCAAGCCACCTTATATGCCGTTGAAGCAGCCTATGAGGCTTTCCCGGATGCGTCGCATTTCTATATGCTTTCTGGTGATTGCAACTCGATCAAGTCCGCAGCCTATGCCCATGAATTTCTAGACACACATGACAAGGACTACATCGAAAGTTTTGATTATTTCACGTCAGGCTGGATCAAGACGGGGATGAAGGCCGAGCGGCTGATCTATCGGCATTTTGTGAATGAGCGGAAACATAAGAAACTGTTCTATCTGCTGATGGATTGGCAGAAAAAGCTTAAGCTAGAGCGTGCAGTTCCCGATGACATCCAGATGATGATCGGCAGCCAATGGTGGTGCTTGCGTCGAAAGACAGTCAAAAAGGTTCTGGAATTTTGTCGCGAGCGCAAAGACGTTATCAGATTCTTCCGAACGACATGGATCCCGGACGAAACGTTTTTCCAGACTGTCGTTAATCACGTTGTCGCAGTGCGTGAAATTGAGAAGCGCACTCTGACGTTCTTGATGTTCACTGATTATGGCATGCCGGTGACGTTCTACAACGATCACTTTGACCTTCTGCTCAGTCAGGACTTTCTATTTGCCCGAAAAATCAGTCCGGAATCGGCTGAGTTGAAGGAGCGTTTGGGGCAGCTATGGGCCTCGGAACGTACAGACTTTGTTATTTCGGGCGAAGGCAAAAAGCTGCACGGCTTTCTGACCGGTCGGGGCCGGATCGGCCGCCGCTATGCGCCGCGGTTCTGGGAAAATGAAAGTACGCTTGGCCAAGAGCGCGCGCTTTTGATGATCGTGTGCAAAAAATGGCATGTTGCCAAGCGTCTGCTGACCACGGCCAAACGGGTCACACGCATGCGCGGCCTTGAATATATGTTTGACGAGGCGGGCTGTGAGATCCCTCATCTTGGCGGGTTGGAACGCACGTTGGAAAAACGTAACCGTCACCGCCGGGCAGTCATGCGGCTTTTGTTCGATTATTTTCATGCCGATGAGATGATGATCTGCCTAGATCCGAACAATGTCGATCTGATGCGGGATTTCATGAGTGACAAAAGCTCGAACCGTATTCTGGAGCTTCAGTGTAATTTCGACGACGCCTATCTGATTGGCCACGCGCACCGCGTTGGATTGGCCCGCGAAGAAACGCCGCCCGAAGTCGTCGAGCAACTTTTGCCAACCTTGCGCCATGACTTCGATCATGAGGCATCTCGCATCCGCGAAGCAGGGTTCAGAAAACACTACCGGGTTCATCAAAATTTCTCTGTCGATCAGAACGCATCTGTTTTGGCTGAATTCTTCAATATCGATATGGACGCGGCCTGCGAAATTGCCGAAACGCCATATCTCTTCGATGATTAAGGAGCCGTTTTATGGCCTATATGTATGACGATCAGAACATCTTTGCCAAAATCCTACGCGGAGAGATTCCGAACAATACTGTTTTGGAAACCGAGCACACGCTGGCTTTTCGCGATATCGCGCCGCAAGCGCCGGAGCATATTCTTGTGATCCCAAAAGGGCCTTACGTCACCTACGACCATTTTGCAGGCACGGCCAGCGAGGCCGAAATCGTGGATTTTGCGCGCGCGTCGGCCAAGATTTCCAATGATCTGGGTGTGGCGCCAGGTGCGGGTGGCAACGGGTTTCGCGTGATTACGAATGCTGGCGAGGATGCAATTCAGGAAGTGCCACATTTTCATATTCACATCCTTGCCGGTCGCCCGCTCGGAGGCATCTTACCGGCAGAAGGGTGATCTAGCTGCCCTGCGCGATCAAGGCGCACTTGCCCGCCCAGTTTAGTTTTGCAATATGGACGGGAGAAGACCTGCCTGCCAGTCAAAGGATAAGCCCCATGACCATCGACGCCCCAGAGACCGAAATCGTAAACGCTTGGCGCGTGTCCTGTGATGGTGGCGAGGGGGCTTTGGGCCACCCCCGGGTATGGCTGTCGCTGGATCGCGCGTCGGGAGAAGTCGAATGCGGCTATTGCGACAAAAAATTTGTGCATGCCTCAAAGGCCGGCTCTGAATAAATTCAGTGCGTCGCCTTTTAAGGAAAAGCGCTCAATCCATCATTCTACTAATATGCGCCTATTTAGGCGCAGCTGTCATTGGCCCCCTTTTGCCCTCCGGCGCGGGGGCTCAAGCTGAATCTGGCACAGAAATCCGGCTCATCTCTGGCCCAATTCACTATGATTTCCTTTTGCCATCGACCGAAGAAGTTCGCGACCGTTTTGGATTTGCCAATGCGGCTGGCGTACCCATCGATAGCCCGGCCGTTGAATGGATTGTTGTCGGCTGGGGCGCGAGCCAGTTCTACCGGTCAGCTGAATCCTATTCCAATATTCCCCTCGCGGCTATTTTTCGCGCGGTGACGGGCGATCACGCTGTGATGCGCGTCGATGTCGGTGGCCCGCTTCCGCCCGACGCGCCGAGCCTAACTCTTACCCTAGATGACCAGCAATTTGCCCTGCTGCTTGATGCGATAACCGAAGGCCTCTCCGAATTTCCAACCGGACCGGTCCACTATAGTGACGCTGGCTTTACCGAAACGGATGCGTTTTTTGCAGCCGATGGACGGTTTAACGCCCTCAATACCTGTAACGAATGGATCAGCGATACTTTGGCGCTCGCAGGTATTGAATTTGGACGTTGGACACCCGCGCCATTTTCTATTCGCTTGGCCCATTGGTGGCATCAGGCTCGGTAACGCATTCTTCTCTGGCTCCTTGCCGCGCCCCATGGCACAAACTGCGAACGTAGGAATCTAATGGGGCGCGCGATTATGGCATTTGGCAAAGGACATCACCTGCATTTGGTGGACGGATCGGCCTTTATTTTTCGGGCCTATCACGCATTGCCGCCTTTGACGCGCAAATCAGATGGCTTGCCCGTCGGGGCCGTGGCCGGGTTTTGCAATATGCTGCACAAGTTTGTTGAGGATAATCACGGGCCAGATGCGCCGACCCATGTGGCGGTGATCTTCGACCATTCCGGCAAAAGCTTCCGCAATGATCTTTACGACAAATACAAAGCCAACCGTCCGCCTGCACCCGAGGATCTGGTGCCGCAATTCCCACTGACCCGCGATGCAACCCGCGCCTTTAATATTGCTTGCATCGAGATGGAGAATTACGAGGCCGATGACATCATCGCCGCCTTGTCTTGTCGGGCCCGTGATGCTGGTGGACGTGTGACGATCATTAGCTCAGACAAAGACCTGATGCAGCTGGTCGGTGGCGGAGTTGAAATGCTGGATGCGATGAAGAACGCACGCATCGACCGCGAAGGTGTAGAGGCCAAATTCGGTGTCGGCCCTGAACGCGTGATTGACGTTCAGGCCCTTGCTGGCGATAGCGTTGATAACGTTCCGGGGGCGCCGGGGATTGGTATTAAAACTGCTGCTTTGCTGATCAATGAATATGGTGATCTCGAAACGCTTTTGGAACGCGCTGAAGAGATCAAGCAACCCAAACGCCGTCAGTCCCTGATTGATAATGCGGATCAAATTAGGTTGTCCAAAGTTCTGGTAACGTTGGATTGCGATACGCCTGTCGACGTTGATTTAGACGAGCTTGAAGTGCGTGAGCCTGAACCCGAAGCGCTGCTTGCGTTTACGTCAGAAATGGAGTTCCGCACTCTTACTAAACGGCTTGCAGATAAAATGGGTGTTGAACCGCCAGAGGTTGAGATTGCCTCATCCGGTACGGCTGGTGCGCCTGTGCCTGAAGACATCCCCTTTGATGCCGCAAATTATGAGCTGGTGCGCGATGTCGAGGCATTAAAAACATGGATCGCAGCAGCTCATGCCAAAGGCTATGTCGCCGTGGATACCGAGACCACTGGCCTTGATGAAATGGTGGCCGATCTTGCCGGGATTTGTCTGTCGGTCGAGGCAGGAAAAGCCTGTTATATCCCTGTTGGCCATAAGCAAGGCGTCGATGACCTTTTTGGCGGCGATGCGCTGGCAGAGGGACAGATCCCGCTGGATGACGCGTTGGCTTTGCTCAAACCAATGCTCGAAGATCCGGCGGTTCTGAAAATCGGGCAAAACATGAAATATGATGCCAAGATTTTGCTGCGATATGGGGTCGAGATCGGGCCAATTGATGACACGATGCTGCTATCTTATGCCTTGCATGGTGGGCTGCATAATCACGGCATGGACGCGCTGTCGGAACGGTATTTGGGCCATGTGCCGATTCCCATTAAATCGCTGCTTGGAAAAGGCAAAGCCGCGATTACCTTTGACAAAATCAAGATCGAAGACGCGCTGGCTTATGCTGCTGAAGACGCTGATATCACCTTGCGCCTTTGGCAGCTGTTCAAACCCAAATTGCCTCTCGTTGGGGTTACGCAAGTCTATGAGCGGCTTGAACGCCCTCTGGTTCCGGTTCTCAGCCGGATGGAACGGCATGGGATCAAAGTCGACCGGGATACGCTTAGCCGGATGTCCAATGCCTTCGCTCAGAAAATGGCAGGGCTGGAAGCGGATATTCACGCTCTTGCCGGGCGGCCTTTTAACGTCGGCAGCCCTAAACAGCTTGGCGAAATCCTATTCGATGAAATGGGCATTGAGGGTGGGAAAAAAGGCAAAACCGGTGCTTATGCGACGGGCGCAGATATTCTAGAGGATCTTGCGGCGACGGGCCATGATCTACCTGCGCGGGTTTTGGATTGGCGTCAGCTCTCTAAATTGAAATCAACTTATACTGATGCATTGCAGGACCATATCAACACTGAAACCGGCCGCGTTCATACGTCTTATGCGATTGCCGGGGCTAATACCGGCCGCCTCGCGTCCACCGACCCCAACCTTCAAAACATTCCCGTGCGGACCGAAGAAGGCAGACGAATCCGTGAGGCCTTTGTGGCCGAGCCTGGCAATGTTCTGGTTAGTCTCGACTATAGCCAGATTGAGCTACGAATTTTGGCCCATATCGCGGGAATTGATGCGCTGAAGGCGGCATTCAAACGCGGGGATGACATTCACGCCATGACGGCGTCTGAAATGTTCAACGTGCCAATGGAAGACATGACGCCAGAAATTCGGCGTCGCGCCAAAGCGATTAATTTTGGCGTCATTTATGGGATTTCCGGATTTGGTCTGGCGCGAAATTTGAGGATTCCCCGCGGCGAGGCGCAGGACTTTATCAACACTTACTTTGAGCGCTTTCCGGGCATCCGTACCTACATGGATGACACAAAAAGCTTTGCCAAAGAACATGGGTATGTCGAAACTCTTTTCGGTCGTAAAATCCATACGCCCGAGATTAATGCCAAGGGGCCAAAGGCCGGCTTTGCCAATCGCGCCGCCATTAACGCACCGATCCAAGGCACCGCTGCGGATGTTATTCGCCGCGCGATGATCCGGATGGAAAAGGCGATAGAGGATTTGCCGGCCCGGATGTTGCTACAGGTGCATGATGAATTGCTGTTTGAAGTTGCTGAGGATGCCGTTGATCCGCTGATCGCGCGCGCCAAAGAGGTGATGGAGGCTGCGGCAGATCCTGCCGTCCATCTCAACGTGCCGCTCATCGTTGATGCTGGACAAGGCGCAAACTGGGCAGAAGCACATTAATTGCAAACGCGGCGGAAAATTCGGTTACGAATTTTGAAAATTCCATCAAGGGAATTTTCTGGTCGCTCTGACGCTAGTGCTTTGCAGACTTAACTGGCGCGGGTGTTGCGGGCCACAAAGTTCCGAACTACGGGTCCAAAAACAATCATCGTTGGACAGGCAACCGCCCAGGCCTTGATCCAGGCTGACATCCAAAGGCCAAAGAACCCGTCGACAAACCCCAATGCGCTCCATGTTGCGATACATGTGACAAGGAAAGACATAACACCGGACAGCAAAAGCGACGTTACAAATGGGGCATAGCGCGGAGAGATCATTGGGTCTTCCTTTACAAAAGGTTAACCCCGCATACGCAATCTTGCCCGCACTGGGCAAGTCACAGCTGTGCGATTGCGTTATGTTTCCAGCTCTGCCGCTTCAATGATCGCGAAAAACTCTCCGCCTGACCAAATTCCGAACATTTCGATGCCGTCCACATCTTGAGTGACGCCGATATCTACAAGGCGATAAAAAGTCTTACGGTCAATCAAGGCCTCAAGCCGGGCACGCACCATGACATAGGGAGATGGCTGGCCTTCGGCGTCACGAGTGACGCGAATGGGATTATCTGCATCTGCAATAACCACATCCCCGACTTGCGTGGTGAAACGGATCACTTGGTTTGCCCCATCACCTGCCGCGTCCATATCAACGGCCACAAACGGCGCGTCGACAACGCGAATGCCGACCTTCTCGACCGGTGTTACAAGGAAATAATTGTCGCCCTCGCGCTTCAGGATTGAGCTGAAGAGCTTCACCAAAGCAGGGCGACCAATCGGCGTGCCCATGTAGAACCATGTCCCATCCCGACGGATTTCCATATCCAGATCCCCGCAAAAATCGGGGGTCCATAGGTGGACCGGCGGAAGTTTGCCTTCCTTTTGGGCCGCTTTTGCTGCGGCCATAAGGCTTTCAGGGCTGGCTTTCACAATCTTTTGTCCATTCAGGGCGTTTGCCGTTTGAGCTTGACGCAATAGTTGTCTTTATTGGGGACTGTAACCCATCTGAGGAGCATTGCCATGTCTGACCCCGAAGTTCTGGTTGAAGAAATCGACAAGCTGGGGGCAGAATTGACCCGCGCCAAGGCCGCGATTGCAGAGCGGATCATTGGCCAAGAAGAGGTCGTGGATCTTGCTCTGGCCGCACTTCTATCTGGTGGGCATGCGTTGTTGATGGGGCTGCCGGGGCTCGGGAAAACGTTGCTAGTTGATACGCTGTCGACGGTCATGGGTCTGTCTGCCGCCCGCGTGCAATTCACGCCTGATCTGATGCCTGCGGATATCCTTGGTTCGGAAGTTTTGGAAACCGCCGAAGACGGCGCGCGCAGCTTTCGCTTTGTCAAAGGCCCCGTGTTTTGCCAGCTTCTAATGGCCGATGAAATTAACCGCGCCAGCCCGCGGACTCAATCGGCACTTCTGCAAGCGATGCAGGAACAAGAAGTGACAATCGCCGGCGCAGCCCATGCTCTGCCGCAGCCCTTCCACGTACTTGCAACGCAAAACCCGATTGAACAAGAAGGAACCTACCCGTTGCCAGAAGCGCAGCTTGACCGGTTCTTGCTGAAAATTGATGTCGAATATCCGGACAGAACGACAGAACGTGACATTCTTTTAGCGACCACAGGCGTAAGCGAAGGGACATCGCCGACCGTGTTTTCACCCGAGGCGCTAATCGCCGCGCAGCAGCTTGTGCGCCGGATGCCGGTGGGCGAGGCCGTCGTTGAAAATATCCTTGATCTTGTCCGCGCCTGCCGACCCGATGCGCCCGAAGCGCCGCAATCTGTTCGCGATCATGTGGCTTGGGGTCCCGGGCCGCGGGCCGCACAAGCCTTAATGCTGACCGCACGCGCCCGGGCGCTGTTGGATGGCCGCCTTGCGCCCTCAGCCGAAGATGTTGCTGCCCTTGCCCGGCCTGTTTTATCGCATCGCATGGCGCTTAGTTTTGCAGCGCGGGCCGAGGGTATTGTTTTAACGGATGTTATCGATGAGGTGACCCGCATGGCCACACGGACCGAGGCCGCAGCTTGAGCGAACACAGCCTCCATACGCCGGAAAGCCTTCGATCCAGATCCGAGGAAATAACCACCGGCTTGCCGCCCTTACTGGCCGAGGCTGAGCATTTGGCCGCGACCATTCTTTTGGGAGAACACGGGCGCAAACGGGCAGGCACGGGTGATGAGTTCTGGCAATATCGGCAGGCCGAAGCAGGCGACCCGCTTCGCGCGATCGACTGGCGGCGTTCAGCCCGGGCTGATACGGATTTTGTACGTCAGACCGAATGGCAGGCGGCGCAATCGATTATGATCGGCCTCGATAACGGGCAGAGCATGACCTATTCAGGCGGGGATCAACGCCCTTCGAAACTCCGCCGGGCCCAGACCCTTGCGATGGCACTGGCGATTTTGGCTGTGCGCGGCGGCGAGCGGGTCGGGCTGACGCATTTGGGTGAGCCCCCGCGCGGCGGCGAGGCGCAGCTTATCCGCATGGCCGCTGCGTTGATGGACTCGTCGGAAACGGTCGATTACGGCGCGCCCGCGCCGCAGGTGATGCCCGCCGGAAGCCGGGCGGTATTTCTTTCGGATTTTCTGGGGCCGCTGGACCAAATCGAAAAAGCGCTCGGACAAGCCGCAGATCGCGGCGTGCGCGGGGCATTGGTGCAAGTTCTTGACCCGGATGAACACAGTTTCCCATTCGACGGGCGCACCTATTTTGAAAGCATGTCCGGGGCGTTGAATTTTGAAACGCTCAAAGCTTCGGCCCTGCGCGGCGCTTATCAGGCGCGGCTTGCGAAACGTCAGGCGCTTTTGAAAGACATGGCGCGCAATACCGGGTGGCGGTTTCAGTACCACATGACAGATGGCCCGGCCGAGCCGGCATTGATGTGGATTTACCATTCCATTGAGAAGGGTGGCGCATGATGGTCATGTCTCGGGATCAAAATCCCTTAATGGATTTTGCAATTTTCGGCGCCGAAAATTCACCCTTTGCTGAGGCAAAGGGGGCGTGATGGGCGGGCTGGGGTTTTCATTTCCTTTGCTGTTGCTGGCGCTTTTTGTGTTGCCGATATTGTGGTGGCTTTTGCGCGCGGTTCCACCTGCGCCGCTGCGCCGCCGGTTTCCCGGGATCATCTTGCTGCTTGGCCTGAAAGACGAGGACAGCCAGTCAGATACAAGTCCTTGGTGGCTGCTTTTGCTGCGAGTGCTGGCGGTGGCAGGCGCAATCATTGGCTTTGCGGGTCCCATCCTCAATCCAGCGCCCGAGGCTGAAAATGACGGGCCTTTATTGATTGCCATGGACGCCTCTTGGGCGTCGGCGCGTGATTGGCAGGCGCGGCTTGATCGAGCGCGGCTTTTGATCGCCGATGCAGGCCGGGATGGGCGCGCTGTGGCCCTTGTGCAATTGACGGATCTTCCCCCGACCACAGAGCCACAGTTTCAATCGGCAAACCGCTGGCTGGCGCGTTTGGATAACCTTGAGCCTGCCCCATTTGGCCCGGATCTGGTGGTCGCAGCAGAATGGGTCTTGGCCGGCGACGATCCTGCCTATCAGACCTATTGGTTTTCAGATGGGCTGGCCCGGACGGGACGAAACGACCTGCAAAACGCGTTTGAGACCGTTGGCGCACTGACCGTATTCGAGGGTGAAAGTCCGCTCTTTACCCTTGGACCGCCACGCTATGATGCGGGCGAGGTGATCGTTTTGGCGCAGAGATTGCACGAGTTTGATGCAGGCGATTTGACCATGCTGGCCTTTGGTCTTGATCCCGCCGGGATCGAGCGTGAATTGGCCCGCGCGCCATTTGCCTTTGACGCAGGTGAAACGACGATCGATGTAAGCTTTGATTTGCCCGCCGAGCTTCGCAATCGGATCTCGCGATTTGAAATTCTCGGCAACCGCCATGCCGGCGCTGTTGCCCTGACAGATGACAGCCTTCAACGCCGAGAAATCGGTTTGGTGGCAGGATCGGCCGAGCGGGAAGGGCAGGCGCTGCTGACGCCGCTTCACTATTTGCGACAGGCTCTTGCGCCGACTGCGGACCTATTAGAGGTGCCGCTGGCCGATCTTTTACCTGCCAACCCCGATGTCATTATCCTGGCCGATATTGCGCGCCTGTCTCCAGAAGAAGACGCCGCTATGCAGGATTGGGTGGATCGCGGCGGGCTTTTGGTTCGGTTTGCAGGGCCACGCCTTGCCGGGTCTGACTTGGCCCGCGCGGCAGAAGACCCGCTATTACCTGTGCGCTTGCGCGAAGGGGGGCGCACGGTGGGCGGCACAATGAGCTGGGGTGAGCCAAAAGCGCTACGGCCCTTTGATGAGACCTCGCCCTTTTTCGGTCTCGAGATACCCGAGGATGTACTGGTCGAAAGTCAGGTGCTTGCGCAACCTGACCCCAGCTTGCCAGAACGCACCATCGCCGCGCTTGCCGATGGCACGCCGCTGGTGACGCGTGTGCGGCTCGGGCAAGGACAGGTCGTTTTGTTCCATGTTACGGCCAATGCCGAATGGTCCAGCTTGCCGCTTTCGGGGCTTTTCGTGCAGATGCTGGAACGTCTTGCGGTTTCGACAAGGCCCATCACCCCGGATGCTGCTGATCTTGAGGGCTTTACATGGGTTCCCGATGTTGTGCTTGATGGCTTTGGCACCCGCCGCGATGCCGAGGCTTTGCCGGGAGTGACAGGCGCCGAACTTGCAAATGATCCGCTGTCAGAGCGGCTTTTGCCCGGGCTTTACGCAGGATCGGACAGACGCGTGGCCCGCAATGTTTTGACCGCTGAGGATAGGCTTGCCGCTGCGACGTGGCCGTCTGGCGTGACGGTTGAAGGGCTTAGGATCGCAGCGCCCGTGAATCTGGCCCCTTATTTTCTGATGCTCGCCTTTATTCTCCTCTTGGTCGATAGCCTTGCGGTGCTGTGGCTCTCTGGTCGTCTTAGAAATATCTCAAAAGGGGCGGCAATCTTTATTGCCGCGCTTTTGGCGCAGCCTGCCGAAGCACAGCAAAGCGATGATGATCTCTTGGCGCTTTTGGCGACGTCCGAAATTACGCTTGGCTATGTCATCACTGGGGATGCGGAACTTGATGAGATTTCACGCGCCGGGCTTTATGGGCTTGGCCTGTCGTTGACTCAGCGGACCTCGGTTGAACCAGCTACGCCCATTGGGGTTGATCTTGAGCGTGACGAACTGGTGTTTTTTCCGCTCATCTACTGGCCGATCTCCGTCGATCAGGCCACGCCTTCGGACGCGGCTTATGCCCGGCTTAACGCTTACCTTCGCGGTGGCGGTATGTTGGTGATGGATACTCGCGACGCCGATATCGCGCAGTTTGGGGCGACAACGCCGAACCTGCGCCGTTTCCGCGAATTGGCCGCGCCCTTGGATGTGCCCCCGTTAGAGCCAATCCCCGAAGATCACGTCCTGACCCGTGCATTTTACCTGCTGCAAGTCTTTCCGGGGCGCCATTCTGGCCGCACAGTTTGGGTTGAGGCCGCGCCGCCCGATGCAGAGATTGTCGAAGGTATGCCCTTCCGGAACTTGAACGATGGTGTGACGCCGGTTGTGATTGGCGGCAATGACTGGGCGGCGGCGTGGGCAACCGATGAATTCGGCCGCCCGATTTATCCCATTGGGCGCGGCTATACCGGCGAGCGCCAGCGCGAGATTGCCGTTCGCTTTGGCGTCAATCTGGTGATGCATGTCCTTAGCGGCAATTACAAATCTGATCAGGTGCATGTTCCCGCCCTGCTCGATCGGTTGGGGCAGTAAATGGCGCAAGATATTCTCTTTGATCCGTTGGTCTCGTGGCCCTTAATTTGGGGGCTGGCGGCGCTTGCCATGGTGTTCCTTGCCCTGCAAATATTGCGCCGCCTGTCGGGCTGGCCTTTGCGGGCCTTGGCTGCTGCCGTTTTGGTTACGGCTTTGGCCAACCCGGCATTGCAGCGCGAAGAACGTGAAGACATTCGCGACATCGTTCTGTTGGTCGTTGATGAAACAGCTTCGCAACGTTTGTCAGACCGCGCGGAGCAGAGCGAAGCTGCGATTGCCGCGGTGCGCCGCGAAGTGGCAGCACTGGACATGGAATTGCGCGAGGTTCGTGTTGGCGATGCCGAGGATAACCAAGGCAGTTTGGCCATGGCGGCCCTGTCTGAACTGGTGGCTGAAACGGCGCGCGCGCGTATTGCGGGCGCGTTAATGATCACGGACGGGCAGATCCATGATCCAGGGCTTGCCCCAGATCTGCCAGCACCGTTTCATACGCTGCTGACCGGATATGAGACGGATTGGGATCGCCGCCTGGTTGTTCAAAATGCGCCTAGCTTTGCGATATTGGATGAGGAATTTACCCTTGTCCTCAGGGTTGAGGATCTTGGCGTTATCCCTTCAGGCGTCGGCGGTGAGGCCGAGCTTCTGATTTCCATCGATGGCGCTCCGGCGCGCAGTTACCTTGTGCCGGTCGGGGTGGATATGGATTTGCCTCTGACCCTGCCACATGCCGGCATGAATGTGATTCAATTCGAAGTGGTTCCGGATGAGGGCGAGCTGACCGACCGCAATAACGGCGCGGTTCTACAGATCAACGGCGTTCGTGACAGGTTGCGGGTTTTGTTGGTTTCGGGCCAGCCGCATCCCGGGCAACGCACATGGCGCAACCTTTTGAAATCAGACCCTGCGGTCGATCTTGTGCATTTCACCATTTTGCGCCCGCCCGACCGCAATGACGGCGTGCCCGTGACCGAGCTGAGCCTTATCGCCTTTCCAACGCGTGAGCTGTTTTTGGAAACCATTGATGAATTTGATCTGGTGATCTTTGACCGCTATCGGCGGCGCGGGATATTGCCGATGATCTATCTGGACAATGTACGCGGCTATGTGGAACGCGGCGGGGCGCTTTTGATGGCGACTGGGCCAGATTTCGCCGCGGCGGATTCGCTTTTCCGTACGCCATTGGCCGAGATTATGCCGGGCCACCCAACCGCCCAAGTGATCGAAACGCCATTCCTGCCCGAGATCTCGGATATCGGCAGCCGACATCCGGTGACAACCGGGCTTGAAGACACGCATAGCCCCCTGCCGGGCAGCGATGCGCCATGGGGCCGCTGGCTGCGCCAGATCGAAGTGACCGAGCATTCAGGGCAAACGGTTATGACCGGCGCGGATGGACGACCGTTGCTTATGCTCGATCGGGTGGGCGAAGGGCGCGTCGCGCTCTTGGCCTCGGATCACGCTTGGCTCTGGGATCGCGGCTATGAGGGCGGCGGTCCGCAACTGGAATTGTTGCGCCGCTTGGCCCACTGGATGATGGGCGAGCCGGAGTTAGAAGAAGAGGCTTTGCGCGCCGTTGCAAACGGACAAACCGTGACAATCACCCGGCAAACAATGGGCGAGGTCGCAGGCCCGATAACTGTGACCGGTCCAGATGGCACGGTCATGACCGTGGATCTGGAAGAGGTTGCACCGGGACAGTTCACTGCGCAGATCGAAGGCGAAGAGATTGGGCTTTACCGGCTAAGCGACGGCACGCTGGACGCGGTTATTGCGCTTGGTCCAGCCGCCCCGCGTGAGTTTGAAAACACAATTGCCTCGGCAGAGGTGCTGCTGCCACTGGTCGATGCACGCGAAGGTGGGGTGATGCGGCTGGAAGATGGCATGCCTGATCTGCGCCGCGTATCCGAAGGCCGCAACGCCGCCGGACGGGGCTGGCTGGGGATCACCCCGCGTGAGGCATATGTCACGACCGATGTCACGCTGCGCCCAATTTTGGCGGCGTGGTTGTATCTGCTATTGGCGGCGGGTTTAATGCTGGCGGCGTGGCTGCGCGAGGGGCGGCAATAGGTTAGGGTAGAGTTAGCTCTACCCTCGTTTCGGCCCATCCTGTGACATTGGTGCTTGCCCGGATATAGACCTCGGTGAGGTCACTCGGGATCTCAACGTCATGCAAGGACCGCGTGAATGGCTGCTCGTTCACATGCGGGTGGTAGAGCGTGCGTGTGCCTAAAATCGTGCCGTCTTCATTCTCAACCCGCCAACCATCGGCATAGTCATCCCAACCTGTATCGCCGTGCTCCAGTGTCACTGCAAATGTCCATGCACCGGACTGCGGCGTCGCTTCTGCCCTGACAATCTCGGCTGGATCGGCAAAAGCGGGCAAGGCGGCAACGAAGGCCAAGATCAAAGAAAGCTGTTTCATGCGCTCAGCATTATCGCGCGCCTTGCCCTATGTCATCTGACAGGGGCGTGAGCGGCGTTAATTGGCGGTGTCTTGCAAGTCGACAAGGATCTTTCGCGAATAGGACGCGAAATCGCGCGACCAGATGATGGCGCTGACGACAAGTGTGGCTGCGATCAAAAAGACAGGTCCCAAAATCCATGCCAACACGGTCATCGAAAAATAGAGCGAACGTAACCCGCGGCTGAAATTCAATGCGGCGCGGATATTCATCTCGGCCGAAGCTAAGGCGCGCGGTATTGTCGACGGGTCGTCGACTTTATTCGGGATCGCGGCCATCAAGACCGCGCAATAGCCAAAAAGGCGGCTCGACCAGACGAATTTCAAAAGTGCGTGGAACAAAAACAACGCAACGCAGAAAAGCTTCACTTCGACAACCAGCGCTGGCAAACCGGCGAAGGTCAGATCTTCTGCGACGCCGAGCAAGTTTTCGGAATTTCCGATCAATGCCAAAAGCGCGCCCAAAGCAATCATCGAGGCGGATGCGAAGAAATTCGTGCTTTGACGCAAATCAGACAAAATCGCACCATCAAAGATCCTCGGCTCTCGTGTGATGCACTCTCGCATCCATTCTCTCCGGTATTCTTTCATAAGAACTGTCACTGAAGGGCGCGACGCCCGTTCCGATTCGATCCAGGCGCCCAGACCGGCCCAAGCAAGGACAGTTAGCGACAACGCAATAAGATCTAAGGACGAAAAGAGGGCGAGTTGATCGATAATTTGCATAAGGTCAGCCATAGCCTCCGCTTGTTTGCTTGCCAACTTCGAAAATTGGTTATATTTATTTACCAAATGAGAGGGTCTAACCATGGAAATGCCAAAGCCAAGCGATCTTGTTCTGTCACGCAAAGCGCAGATCGTGGCGCAGCTACAGGCCGTTTTGCCAAAGGGCGCCGTCATCGATGACCCGATGGAAACACGCGCTTATGAATGCGATGCGCTTGCCGCCTACCGCTGTCCACCTATGGCTGCCGTGTTGCCAGCATCGACCGAAGAAGTCGCGGCCGTCTTGAAAATCTGCCACGCCGAGAATGTCCCAGTTGTGCCGCGGGGCGCGGGAACCTCGCTTGCTGGCGGCGCATTGCCAACCGAGGATTGTGTGATCTTGGGTGTCGCAAAAATGAATGAGGTGCTTGAGGTCGATTACGACAACCGCCTGATCCGCGTCGAAACTGGCCGTACCAACCTGTCTGTAACAGGTGCAGTTGAAGAAGACGGGTTCTTTTACGCTCCCGATCCGTCCAGCCAATTGGCCTGCGCCATTGCCGGAAATATCGCGATGAATTCTGGCGGGGCCCATTGTCTGAAATACGGGGTGACGACAAACAACCTTTTGGGCGTCAAAATGGTTTTGATGGATGGCACTGTGATCGAGATTGGCGGCGGGCATCTGGATGCGGCAGGCTATGATCTTTTGGGCCTGATTTGTGGATCAGAAGGGCAACTGGGCGTCGTGACTGAAGCGACATTGCGCATTTTGCCAAAGCCCGAAGGCGCCCGGCCGATATTGGTCGGCTTTGATAGCAATGAAGTTGCGGGCCAATGCGTCAGCGATATCATCAAGGCCGGGGTTTTGCCGGTCGCCATTGAATTCATGGACCGCATTTGTATTCGTGCCACTGAAGATTTCGCCGGGGCGGGGTATCCTGATTGCGAGGCATTGTTGATTATCGAGGTTGAAGGCTCGGATGCTGAGATTGACGAACAACTTGGCCTGATCAGCCAAATTGCCCGCAAACATGATCCTGTTGAACTGCGCGAAAGCCGCTCGGAAAAGGAAAGCGCCGCAATCTGGCTGGGGCGTAAATCTGCGTTTGGGGCGATGGGGCAGATCAACGATTACATGTGCCTCGATGGAACGATCCCGGTGTCGTCATTGCCATTTGTTTTGCGTCGGATCGGCGAGTTGAGCGAAGAGTTTGGCCTTGAAGTGGGCAATGTTTTTCATGCCGGTGATGGCAATATGCATCCGCTGATCCTTTTTGATGCCAATAAGCCCGGCGATCTGGAGCTATGTGAAAACCTTGGCGCCGAAATATTGAAACTCTGTGTCGAGGTCGGCGGCTGCCTGACCGGAGAGCATGGCGTCGGAATTGAAAAGCGTGACCTGATGGGAACCCAGTTCAATGAGGTCGATTTGGAATCCCAACTTGGCGTGAAAGATGTGTTTGACCCAAAATGGTTACTGAACCCGGCAAAAGTGTTTCCGCTTGAGCAGACCAAAACCCGCCGGGGGATGCCTGCATGAGTTCCAAACTTATTTGCCCCGCGAGCGAGTCGGAGTTGTCGCAAGTCATCAATGATGCAAGCGGTCCGCTCACTGTTATCGGTGCCGGAACGCGTGGCTTTGCCTCCATGAATGGCGGGCAGACTCTGTCGACGCGCGCTTTGACAGGTATCGACCTATATGAACCCGGCGCGCTGACAATCGTTGCGAAGGCCGGCACGCCCCTTGCCGAGATTGAAGACGCTTTGGCCGCTGAAAACCAACGTCTTCCGTTTGAGCCAATGGATCATCGGCCACTTTTGGGGACTTCGGGCGCGCCGACAATTGGCGGCGTGGTGGCGGCGAACGCCTCGGGCCCGCGCCGCATTCAAGCGGGCGCAGCACGCGATAGTTTGATCGGGGTGCGCTTCGTGGATGGACAAGGGGCTGCGATCAAAAACGGTGGGCGTGTGATGAAGAACGTCACGGGCTACGACCTCGTGAAAGTGATGGCGGGCAGCTTTGGAACATTGGGCGTGCTGACCGAAGTGGCGTTCAAGGTGTTGCCTGGTGTGGCGACGCAGGCTTGTGTTTTGATCGACGGGCTTTCTAACGACGATGCCGTAAAGGCGATGTCGGCGGCGCTCGGCTCCCCCTATGAAGTTTCGGGGGCCGCTCATACGCCAGCAGGACTTGACGGGCACCCGGTCACGATGTTGCGGCTTGAGGGCTTTGCCGACAGCGTTGCCTATCGCTCGGGCCGCCTCAAGGCGCTGTTGCAGTCTTTTGGCGACTGCTCCGTCGAAACCGATCCGGAAAAGGTTTCCGCTGGCTGGGTTTGGGTGCGCGATGTCGCAACGTTCGAAGGCCGCCCCGGTGATGTCTGGCGGCTGTCTGTCAAACCAAGCGATGGTCCTGATGTTGCCGCGCGTGCCGGCGGCGATGTTCTTTTTGACTGGGGCGGGGGGCTGATTTGGGCGCTTGTGCCGGAAGGCACTGACATGCGCGTGCGATTGGCCGATTTTGAAGGTCACGCAACCCTGATCCGCGCCAGCGATGATACCAAAGCCAAGCTTGGCGTGTTCCACCCAGAACCCGCGCCTGTGGCGGCCTTGTCATCAGGGCTAAGGCGCAAGTTCGACCCAAAGGGCATCCTTAATTCCGGATTGATGGGCTAAGACAATGCAAACATTTTTTACGCCCGACCAACTTACCGATCCCGGTACCGAACGCTCGAACGAGATCCTGCGCAAATGTGTCCATTGCGGGTTTTGCACCGCCACATGCCCCACTTACCAAGTGCTGGGCGATGAGCTGGACAGCCCTAGGGGGCGAATCTATCTGATCAAGGACATGCTTGAATCGGGCCGCCCGGCAGATGAAAAGACGGTCAAACATATCGATCGCTGTCTGTCTTGTTTGGCCTGCATGAGCACGTGCCCTTCAGGCGTGCATTACATGCATCTGGTCGACCATGCCCGCGCCTACATCGAAAAGACGTATAAGCGGCCTTTCATGGACAGGATGCTGCGTTGGACACTGGCGCGCATTCTGCCTTATCCGATGCGATTTCGCGCGGCGCTTGCGGCCGCCAATCTGGGGCGACCTTTTGCATTTCTGATGCCGGATGCCCGGCTCAAAGCGATGCTGCAAATGGCGCCGAAACACATCCCTCCGGTCAGCCGCAATGACGACCCGCAAAGCTTTGCCCCGCAAGGCCCCCGCAAAAAGCGGGTCGCCTTGATGACGGGCTGCGCCCAAAAAGCGCTGAATACGGACATTAACGATGCCACCATTCGGCTGTTGCGCCGCTTAGGGTGTGAGGTGGTGATTGCGAAAGGCGCTGGCTGTTGCGGGGCGCTGACCCATCACATGGGCCGCGAAGACGAAAGCCATAAAACCGCTGCCAAAAATATCCGCGCTTGGAATGCCGAAATGGCAGATGAAGGCTTGGATGCTATTGTTATCAACACCTCGGGGTGCGGTACGACGGTGAAAGATTACGGGCATATGTTCCGCAATGACCCGCTCGCGTCGGACGCGAAGGCTGTTTCGGATATCGCAATGGATATCTCAGAGCTTTTGATGCAACTCGACCTACCCGAAGGCGAGCAAAAAGACCTAACCGTCGCCTATCATTCAGCATGTTCGCTCCAGCACGGTCAGCAGATTAAAACGCATCCTAAGACCTTGCTGAAACGCGCCGGGTTCAAAGTGGTAGAACCTGCCGACCCTCATTTGTGTTGCGGATCGGCCGGGACGTATAACCTGATGCAGCCAGAGATTTCCGGCCAACTAAAAGACCGCAAGGTAAAGACGTTGGAAGCCAAGAACCCTGACGTGATTGCAGCGGGCAATATCGGCTGCATGATCCAGATCGGAAGCGGCACGGGCGTGCCGGTCGTTCACACGGTCGAGCTCTTGGATTGGGCGACAGGCGGACCGCGTCCACGCAGTTTGGATGGCAGCCCGGCATCAGAGGTTCCAATCTTGCGCTAGGGGCCAAATTTTCGCCCAGTTTCACAGCTATTCCCGGTCAAAACAAAGTTAATAACCGGGAAACTCCCCATGCGTGCCACTATCCTCTCGTTGTTTCTGGCCATAACGGCCACGGCGTCCAGCGCTCAAACGATGCCGACGATTGAGCCTGAAGGGCCACCCTTGCGGGAAGTCACAGGGCAGGGCACCGAACGTCAGTGGCAGGCTGTGGGCCGCTTCGACAATGGCGCGGGGTTTTGCACAGGCACGTTGATTGCTGCGGATTTGGTGCTGACGGCGGCCCATTGCCTGTTTGATGCATCAACCGGAGAGCGCCTGCCTGAGGCGCGGTTTTCTTTCAATGCGGGCCTTCGCAACGGGCATCCAGTGGCCTATCGCACCGTGCGCCGCTCGGTGATGCATCCAAACTACGCGTTTGATCTTTCGGATGAGCTGGACCGGGTTCGCAGTGACATCGCGCTGCTCGAGCTTGACCGCCCAATCCCATCCGGCACCGTTACGCCGATCCCTGCACGTGGCCGGGCCAGTGAAGGGGACAGGGTCCAAATCGTGTCTTATGGGCGCGACCGCGAAGAATATGCCTCGCTTGAGGAAGGCTGCAGTGTGCGCGCCGGGGATGATGGGTTGCAGGTGCTCAGTTGCCATATCGATCCCGGATCGTCTGGCTCGCCGGTTTTCATGAGCAGTCAGGGGCAGATTGGCATCGTTTCTGTAATCTCGGCGCATGCCAATTGGCGCAATGATCCCGTGGCCTTGGCCGCGGATCTTGGGGGCGGTTTGGCACCGCTTCTGGATATCCTTGAACGCAATGACGATGTTTTCGCGCGCGATGCAGCGCGTGTGCGAACCTTGACCTTTGGCAATGACGGCCAATCCGATATCGGCGCAAGATTCATCCGCGTTAGCCCTTGAACCTGGCCAATCCTCTACCCAGATAAATCTAGTCACGGTGCCCAGATGGGGCCGCGGCAATCTGAAAAAACGGGCAGGTCCATCACGGACTGTCTGACTTGATTTGGTATCGCTCAAAAATAGAGGATGACCCTATGCGTAACCTTGACTACTCCCCCCTTTATCGCGCTTCCGTTGGCTTTGACCGTGTCGCAGACATGCTTGACCGCGTCATGAGCCAGGATTTGCCGTCCAACACTTACCCGCCCTACAATATTGAAAAGACATCGGATGATGCCTATCGCATTTCCGTCGCGGTTGCGGGATTTGCAGGCGACGATCTAAACGTCGAACAGCGTGAAAACGCCCTTCTGATCTCAGCACGCAAAGCCAAAGCAGATGATGCAGCGACCAGCTATCTTCATCGCGGCATTGCCACACGTGCCTTTGAAAAGCGCTTTACCTTGGCCGATCATGTTCGGGTGACCGGCGCGACCCATGAAAACGGCATGCTTCATGTCGATTTGGTGCGCGAAGTGCCCGAAGCATTGAAGCCTCGCCAGATTGAGATCGCCTCAACTGCGCCAGCACAGGCGGCTATCGAAGCCTAAGCCTTTTAGATCCCCGAGACTGTTCCTCCGTCCCCCCGTTGTCTCGGGTTCGGCGCGGCCCCTGTTGGGCTGCGCCGATTATGCATTTTGGAGGAAGGTCAGAACCACTGGCCGGGCTCCATCAGCCCAAGCTCCATCAATTGTTTGGACGACCAATAGAACCGCGCAGATTTGTGCCAGTTAAACGTATCAACATCATGGCGCGATCCGGGGTTGGACCGAAGCGCCTTAGCAACACGGAACGAACAAATCGTTCCAGACAGTGAATGGTGCCACTGACATGTGTAGGTGTTCATTTCTTCGTTATTGAGCGTGTGATCCTCGCGCAATTCCAAGCCCTCTTTGGCTTGAAAAAGGCCCACCCTGTCAATCTTACGTTTCGGGATTGGGACGTGTTCTTCAAAACGCCACCGCAGACCGCCGTAAAAGTTTAACTGCCGGTCCAGAACGTCATCATCTTCATTGCGACGCGTTTCAGCGTAATAGCCAGAGCTGTCCAAATGCGCGCTCTCTAAACTGACGGCATCGGGATATTGCGACAGGTTCTCTGCATACAGATCCACAACATAGGTCAAAATGGTATCTCGCCGCTCTTCCATCACAAAAGCGATGGCTTCGCCGACGCGGCGCTGCTCGCAGAACGGATAAAAAAGGTATTCGGCGTTGTAGCAGTAGTGAATCCACTCGCCAGGTGCGAGGCGGATCAAAGTGTTCACCATCTCCTGCGCTGTCCCGGCGGTACGGGTGGGGTGGCGGATAACATCAATGATACTTGGATCGTCGACGCCCGTTGGCAGGTCAACATCATGCGGCGCAACCAAAAAGATACGCCTAAACCCTAAATGGGTGACGTGATCGAGGGTCGAGGCCAGTTCCGTCTGGTCCTCGGCAATCACGACCGCAAACGGCCCTTTGCCCAGATCGTTGCGCTTTGCGTTGCTCTCGAAGGCTTTGATAGAGGAGTGGATCATCTGCCTGTTCTTATTCTGCTGCTCGGCCCATACTCTGCCCGTCACGTTTCGATTTTGCAAACGACAACCGCATGCATGGATTGAAGCAGCGCCGCGCTTGCGGTAGATGGCCCGAAACCCGCGCCAAGGAGGCCGCCCCAATGTCCGAGCCGAAAAAGCTCTTTGTGAAAACCTATGGCTGTCAGATGAACGTCTATGACAGCGAGCGCATGGCCGAGGCTTTGGGCAGCGAAGGCTATGAGCAGGTGGGCACGGCGGAAGAGGCCGATATGATCCTGCTCAATACGTGTCATATTCGGGAAAAGGCCGCCGAGAAGGTCTATTCCGAACTTGGCCGGATGCGGCCCCTGCGCGAAGCGAACCCAGATCTGAAGATTGGCGTCGCTGGCTGTGTGGCGCAAGCCGAGGGCGAAGAGATTATGAACCGTCAGCCGATGGTTGATCTGGTTGTAGGCCCGCAAACCTATCACCGCCTGCCGGAAATGGCCCGCAAGGTCGAAGCGGGTGAAAAAGCGCTAGATACAGATTTTCCCGAAGAAGATAAATTTGCGCATCTGCCGAAAGCGCGGAAGCCTAAGCGCGGACCAACCGCCTTTCTGACCGTTCAGGAAGGGTGCGATAAGTTTTGCGCGTTCTGCGTTGTGCCCTACACACGCGGCGCCGAAGTCAGCCGCCCTGCCGACCGCCTGCTGCGCGAAGCCAATGAGTTGGTAGAGCGCGGCGTGCGGGAAATCACGCTTCTCGGGCAAAACGTCAACGCCTATCACGGGCAAGGTGACGGCGGTGAATGGGGTCTAGCCAAGTTGATCCGTGAGATGGCCAAGGTAGACGGGCTGGAGCGTATTCGCTTCACCACCTCGCACCCCAATGACATGGAAGATGATCTGATCGCCGCCCATGGCGATTGCGAAAAGCTGATGCCGTATCTGCATTTGCCGGTGCAATCGGGATCGGACAAGATCCTTAAGGCAATGAATCGCAAGCACACGGCCGAAGAGTATATTCGCCTGATCGAGCGCATCCGCGCCGCGCGGCCCGATCTATTGCTATCGGGTGACTTTATCGTTGGCTTCCCCGGCGAAACCGAAGCGGATTTCCAAGCGACGATGGATTTGGTTGAAACGGTTGGCTACGGGCAGGCCTATAGCTTCAAATACTCCTCACGTCCCGGTACGCCCGCCGCTGAGAAGCCGCCCGTTGATGATGCGACCTCAAGCGAGCGCCTTCAGCGGTTGCAAGCGCTTCTGAGCAAGCAACAATACGCTGTGCAGGACAGTATGGTTGGCCGCGAGGTTCAAGTTCTATTTGAAAAAGATGGGCGGTTGCCGGGGCAGTTGATCGGCAAATCCGAGTATTTGCATGCGGTGCACGCCCTCGCGCCGCAAAACCTTAAAGGTGAGATCGCAAAAGTGCGCATCGTTGAAAGCGCCAAAAACTCCCTTAAAGGCGAATTGATCTGACATAAAAAAGAGGCCCCGTCCCCACGCGGGCCTCTTTTTCTGATCGTGTTACCCGGTTGAGCGCTCAGGAGCCGGGATGCCAGTGTGGCGGGTTATCCTGAAAAATCTGCATCATGACAGCCTGACTGTGGCCAGGATTGTCGACGCCATCGATGTCACGGCAAACCCGCTCGGCAATGGCGTGCGCTTCCGGGAACGTATATCCCGCGTTTACCAGCGTATCGACAAAGACCGGTTCGGGCCGGTCCCAAATGACGTCATTCCACGGGCCGCGGAAGCAGCTGATCGTGACATGAACGCGTTCAACGACTGTTGCGTTGTGGTGGTGGCTTTGCGGGTGAACATGGCCGTGATTATGGCCGTGCCCATATCCGTTATGTACTCCATCGGCCAAGGCCATTGGCGCCGCCATAGACAGGCCGGCCAAAAGAGCAGTTGCAAGTAGTGAGCGCTTCATAGCTACCCATCCTTTCGTAGTGCGTACATTGTCTGCCGAAATTTGGGTGAACTGGTTCGTGCCAGGCCTACCCCCTTGCCTGTTATGCGCCCAGTTTACCTTTCATTTACCTTCTGTGAAGTCACGAGCACGTTTGCAGGGGGTTTTGGGAAACGATCAGATAGCGGAATTTCGATTGTCGCCCGCTTGGCGACAAACGACTCAAATTTCCGCAGGAGCGCCTGAAAAATGCCGCATTTCCATTAGCGTCAACCCAAGAAAAACCGAATCGGTTAACTGCTGGCAGCCAAGGAGCGCGACATCCTATTCGTTAGCCAATTCTTAATGAGATGCGAAAAACTCCTGCTAAATGTAACTAACGTCTATAAGTTTGTATTAGTCACAAATTCTGGCGATTTTTCCTTCCATTGCCGCTAAATCTTGATATCCTTAGACAAAATTGATGAATGCGGCAGTTCCGTTTTTGCGGTGATCCTGCCGATTTTAACGGGACGAAGGGGGAAATCGCCAAGATGCAGTCAATATTTCCAAAAATGAAACATGGTCTTTGCGCCGCTTTGGCCCTTGGGCTTGCTGTCGCATTCAACCCTGCGCCAGTGCTTGCACAGGCCGGTGGGGTGACTGGATCGATCGAACCAGCAATCTGGATTGATCCCGATGGGTGTATGCACTGGGTCGCAGATGGTGGGGTCGAAGGGTATATGACAACCCGCATCAACCCTGAAAACGGCATGCCCGTTTGTATGCAGGGAAACACTTGCGCAGTCGCCAATACGGATACGCTGTTCCACACAGATAGTCATCGCCTGATGCCGGGTGCCCACGCACATCTGCAGCAATTCTTCCAGTCGGAAGGGGCCTTTGCCTACGCGATTTATGGACACACTGATAGCCGCGCGTCGGACGAGTACAACATGCGCTTGTCGCAGCGTCGGGCTGCCACAGTTGCTGGTGTCGCCCGTGCCTCTGGTGCCCGTGTTGCCCGTGAAATCGGATATGGCGAACGTCGTCCGGTTGCGCCCAATACCAGCGCAGCCAATATGCAGCAAAATCGCCGCGTCGAAATCGTGTGCTACAGGTGATCGCCATGACAAAATTCAATTCCGCAATGAAACTGTCGGCGCTTCTGGGCTCTGCCTTGATCCTGTCCGCCTGTACTGAAAACTTTGAAGGCGTGCATCGCACGTCTGATCCAGCACCAGTTCGCGCCATTGGTGAAGATCGGGGCCGTGACGCCGGTAGCCTGACCCAGCTTGAAGCCGCCATTTGGATTGACCCCGATGGATGTCATCACTGGATTATCGATGACGGGCTTGAAGGGTATCTTGACCCCCGCCGCGATCCTGTTTCGGGTCTGCCGGTTTGTACGGCCATCGCGCCTCCGGGTTCGATTGTTGGCGACTCGCAACTTGGGGCCGGTATTCAGGACCGCGTTCCGCGCTAAGACGCACCAATTTGATGTAAAAAGGCGGCGCCCTCGCAGTGCCGCCTTTTTCTTTTATGCTGCAGAATTAACCACGATCTCGCGATTCTTCGCCGGGTCAGACACAAGGTGTTGCGTTGCCCGGCCCATCTTGTCAGAGTGATGGTAAGCCATTTGCCAGAGGGAGACCCAATTGGCGATAACCACACTACCGCCCGCCGCGGCCGAGACCCCGGCAGAGCTGAATATCGAATTTCCCGACAATAGATTGTTGGTTGAGCTTTGCGGCGAATATGACCGCAACCTTGCGCAAATCGAGCACCTTTTAGAGGTTCAGATTATCCATCGCGGCAATGCGCTTTCCGTGATGGGCGAACGGCGCGAAGAGGCCGGAGAAGCCCTGCAAATCCTTTATGATCGTGCTTCGTCTGGCAAAGGCGTGGAAGCGGGCGATATAGATGCCATCGTGCGGCTGGGAAATTCCAGCGAAGGCACCGGCACGCGCTCGGGCGATCAGATCGAGATGTTCCAAAAGGGTGCGCTCGAAATTCAGACGCGCAAAAAGACCATCGAGCCGCGCACAAAGGCACAGCAAGACTACGTCAAAGCGCTGTATACGAATGAACTTGCCTTTGGAATCGGTCCTGCGGGCACTGGCAAAACCTATCTGGCAGTTGCAGTTGCTGTGAACCAGATGATCAATGGCCATGTCGACAAGATTATCCTAAGCCGCCCCGCCGTCGAAGCGGGGGAAAAGCTGGGCTATTTGCCAGGGGATATGAAGGACAAAGTCGATCCGTACATGCAGCCGCTTTATGATGCGTTGAACGATTTTCTACCGGGCAAACAGCTGGCCAAGCTGATGGAAGAAAAGACCATCGAGATTGCGCCTTTGGCCTTCATGCGTGGACGGACCTTGTCGAATGCCTATGTGGTTCTGGACGAAGCGCAAAACGCGACATCGATGCAGATGAAAATGTTCCTGACCCGTCTGGGTCGTGGCAGCCGCATGGTGATCACGGGTGATCGCAGTCAAGTCGATCTGCCGCGTGGGCAAGCCAGCGGCTTGGCCGAGGCTGAGCGCATTCTTGGCGATGTCAAAGGCATATCGTTCAACTACTTCACCTCGAAAGACGTTGTGAGGCATCCTATGGTTGCCAAAGTGATTGAGGCTTATGAAGTGGATGAAGCGACAGGGTGATACCGCTCTTTTCCTGCGGCTCGGTTGGCGATAAAGGCTCGAGCTATGGAATTGGATGTCATCATTGAAACCCCCGACTGGGAAGCACATGGGCTTGAAGCTCTGTGCTTGGACGTCTGCGCGATGACTCTGCGATATCTTGATCTGGATCCACAGCGATATGAGTTTTGCGTCCTTGGCTGCGATGACGCAAAAATCGCGGAGCTCAACGCAGATTTTCGAGGCAAGCCAACGCCGACAAATGTCCTAAGCTGGCCCTCCGACGAGATTGATCTGCCGCTAGGCAAAAGCCCCGCATTGCCAGACGCGGATCCAGATGGCCCGCCCTATGAACTTGGCGATATCGCGATTGCATTTGAAACCTGTTGGCGCGAGGCTGCTGAGCAAGGCAAGCCGTTTGAGCATCATCTGACCCATCTTTTGATCCACGCGACCCTGCATCTGTTGGGTTTTGATCACATAAATGACCCAGATGCTGCTCATATGGAGGCAATCGAAGCACGCATCCTTGAAAGTCGGGGCATTCCTGACCCATATTAGGCGTGCGGGTGCTTTTCGTTTGCCCGCAGTTATCCTTGGAAAGGAGCCATGAGCGACTCCCCTGACTCTTCTTCTAGCGCAGCGCAACGCGCGCACGAGGTAGAAGACATTCCCGAACCTAGTCCCGGCTTTTTTGCCCGGTTCTTCGGCTCGGATGAAACCCCCGCTAAATCTGATGGAAATGGCCAAGAGGCCAAGAACCAGCACCCGGCTGAATCTGCAGCCTATGCTGCCATCAGCATGTATAACTTGCGTCGGCTGCGCGTTGACGACGTGTCTGTGCCACGGGTTGAGATTAAGGCCGTGCCTTCTGATATCAGCTTGGCGGACCTTATCGAAGTGTTCCGCAGTTCCGGTTATAGCCGTTTGCCCGTCTTTGAAGGGACGATGGACACGCCGAAAGGCCTTATTCACCTAAAAGACTTGGCGCTGAATTACGGCTTTAATGGCGCAGTAAATGATTTCAACGTCATGGATACTTTGCGTCCGCTGATCTTTGCGCCGCCGTCCATGCCTATCGGGGTGCTTTTGCAAAAGATGCAGACTGACCGACGGCATATGGCGCTTGTCATTGACGAATATGGTGGCGTCGACGGCCTTGTAACGATCGAGGATCTGATCGAGCAAATCATCGGTGAGATCGAAGATGAACATGACGTTGCCGAAGATAAGCTTTGGGTCGAAGAGGCGCCGGGCTGTTGGATGGTGTATTCGCGTGCGCCACTGGATGAGTTTGAAGCTGTCATTGGTGAAGATCTGACCAATGGGCTTGAGGATGATGAGGTCGACACGATCGGCGGCGTGATCTTTCTTTTGGCGGGCCGTGTGCCCGCGCGGGGCGAGATTGTTCCGCATCCAAATGGCACCGAGTTCGAAGTTGTCGATGCTGACCCGCGCCGTGTTAAACGCGTCCGTGTGCGCAAACAGGGCGGCGGGGCCTAAAATTTGGCCCGGCTCCGCGTGAATTTGGCCATTGCGGGCCGGGCATTTATCACAAACTCATGGGCGATCCTTCCGGGCGCTCTGGCTGCTGCTGGCCAAGCCCCCCTGCACCTTTGGTGGGGGGCACTTTTCGGGTGGGCATTGGCGATTGCCTCTATGATGCGGGCTAAGAATCTGCGTCATGCGGCCCTGATCGGTTGGATGATCGGGCTTGGCTATATCGGGGCCACACATTTTTGGATCGTTGAACCGTTTTTTGTGGATGCCGCAAGACATGGCTGGATGGCGCCATTTGCGCTAGCCGCAATGGTCGCGGGGCTGTCGCTTTTCTTCTTGGCAGGCTTTGCAGGTGCCTATTGGCTTGGCTGGTCGCGCCCGTCGCGCATTTTGGCGCTGCCCCTCTGCCTAAGCCTCGCTGACCTTTTGCGAGGCTGGCTTTTTACCGGCTTTCCATGGGCGCAGTTTGGATCGCTCTGGATCGAAGCGCCGCAGATTCAGTTGATTTCCTTGATTGGCGTTCCGGGGCTTGGATTTGTCACCTTTTTGGCGCTCGCCGCGCCGCTGGCTGCATCCGGGTCTTGGCGTTTGGGGGCGGGGGCCGCCGCCGTCCTTGCATTTGTTGGGGCTGGCCTTTGGGGCGGGGCCATGTTGGATGACGAAGCGGCCTTCACGCAAACCCGTATCCGGGTTGTCCAACCTAACGCACCGCAAGACGAAAAGTGGCGGGCCGAAATGATCCCGGTGTTTTTTGAACGTTTGATCGACCTAACTGCGGCAGAGCCAACCAACCCAGAGGCGCCGCCGGATTTGATCATCTGGCCGGAAACGGCGCTTGCGACGCGGATTGATATTGCAGATCAGGTACTCGACATCATGTCTGCAGCAGCAGGAGAGGCCGAGTTGATTTTCGGCGGGCAGAGATTAGAAGATCGCTCGTTCTTCAATTCCCTTGCTGTGATGAACAGCGCAGGGGCGATTACGCAAATCTACGACAAGCATCACCTCGTTCCCTTTGGAGAGTATGTGCCGTTTGTTGGTTTGTTGGGCCGTCTTGGCATTGGCAGCTTTTCCGACCAGATCGGCGGCTATACCGCAGGACCCGGACCGCGCATTTTAGATCTTGGTACTGCCGGGCGTATCCTGCCGTTAATCTGCTACGAGGCTATTTTTGCACGCGATGTTCTAGCGATGCCAGAGCGACCCGATTGGATTTTGCATATCACCAACGATGCTTGGTTTGGCGCGACCGTAATGCCTGCCCAACATCTGGATCAATCGCGGTTGCGGGCCATTGAGCAGGGTTTGCCAGCGGTGCGCGCGGCTAATACCGGGATCTCTGCCGTGATTGATCCAAATGGCCGCATCCTGACGCAGCTCAGCCTGAATGAGACTGGTTTTTTTGACGCAAACTTGCCGGCTCGTCACGCTCCAACCCTTTATTCGCGTACGGGAAATTGGCCGATCATCTTGGTTTTGCTGGTTTTGACCCTTGGCATGACGGGCCTGAGACGACAAAATCGGCATTGATTACAACGAGCAAAGGGCTTAAGCCCGCTCAAGCACTGTCCCACAACGGCTTCCTGACGTGGCGACGATAAAGGCACTGGAGCACTTTTCATGACACGCGATACATATACTTTTACCTCTGAATCTGTTTCTGAGGGACATCCGGATAAAGTCTGCGACCGAATTTCAGACGCGATTTTGGATGCATTGTTAACAGAAGAGGCCGAGGCGCGCGTCGCCTGCGAAACCTTTGCAACAACCGACCGCGTTGTGATTGGTGGCGAAATCGGCCTGAGCGATCAAGCTAAGCTTGGCGAATATATGGGTAAGGTCGATCAAATCGCCCGCGAGTGCATTCGCGATATTGGCTATGAGCAGGACAAATTCCATTGGAAGACCTGCGAGATTACCAACTTGCTGCATGAACAATCTGCCCATATTGCTCAAGGTGTCGATGCCTCGGCTGATAAAGATGAGGGCGCAGGCGATCAGGGCATCATGTTTGGCTATGCCACCAATGAAACGCCCGATCTTATGCCAGCGCCGATCCAATATGCTCATGCTGTGCTACGCCGGTTGGCCGAAGCACGCAAATCGGGCGAGGCTCCGGTTTTAGGCCCTGACGCGAAATCGCAGCTTTCTGTGCGTTATGTGGATGGGCAGCCTGTTGACGTCTCGTCGATTGTTCTTTCAACACAGCACCTTGACCCCGATATGACCTCTGGCGATGTGCGCGACGTGATCGAGCCGTTCATCCGCGAAAGCCTGCCTGACGGGTGGTTGACGGATCAGACGATCTGGCATGTGAACCCCACCGGAAAGTTTGTCATTGGCGGGCCGGATGGCGATGCTGGCCTGACAGGTCGCAAGATTATTGTCGACACTTACGGCGGCGCTGCTCCCCATGGGGGCGGGGCGTTCTCGGGTAAAGATCCGACCAAGGTAGATCGTTCAGCCGCTTATGCTGCGCGCTATTTGGCCAAGAATATCGTAGCCTCTGGCATGGCCGAGCGCTGCACATTGCAGCTTTCTTATGCGATTGGCGTGGCGCATCCTTTGTCGATCTACGTCAACACACATGAGACCGGCCAAGTGCCCGAAACCGAGATCGAGAAGGCCGTCGGTAAATGTATGGACCTGACGCCGCGCGGCATTCGCACCCATCTGGGCCTGAACAAACCCATCTATCAACGAACGGCAGCTTACGGCCATTTTGGGCGCAAACCCACCGATGATGGCGGTTTCAGCTGGGAACGGACGGACCTGATCGAGGCGCTCAAAGCCGCGGTTTAGATTTTCAGAATTTTTGTGTTATTGAGCAACGGCGCCATGATTTTCAGGCGCCGTTCTTGTTTTATCAAATGAATTCAGAGGATTTTAAAATGTCCGATCGACCAAATTACACAATGCAATTTACGCGCAACTACGCCACCGTCGCCGTCGTTGCGGCGGTGATTGCTTATGTGTTGCTTCAAGTTTTGGGGCTGAGCATGGAAAACGTCATTTTGCGCGGCGCTTTGATTGGGGGCGGGGTTGGGGCTGTTATGGTGCCGATCCAGAACACCTGCCGCAGCTTTCTGGGTCAAGAAGGCCGGGTTATGACAGGCCGCGAGGGGTGGAAATATGCAGCGATCTGGGCCGGTATCGCGCTTGTTATTCATATCGTTATTTCTGCAATTCTCTTTGCAATCGGCTGGCAGATGCCCGGTATTTTGCCGCAAGAGCAGGGAACGCTTGTCGGCTTCATTTTGGCGCTGGTTCTGATTTTGCAGATCCCAATCTTCCGCCTGTTTCAATGGGCCGGGTTCAAGGGCGTCCTCAAACAACAGGAACGGGCGGGCAACAGTTGAGCTTTTGCCCGGGGGGCGGTATGGCAAGCGCCTGACACGATCTTGCGTTAAGGCCGCCCCTGATGAGCCAGTTTGAAAAACATCCAAAAGCCCCGTGGCGCAACTTCTATGGCCGCCGCAAGGGCAAGCATCTGCGCGACAGTCAGCAGACCTATCTAGAAGAAGATCTGGCCCAGCTATCGCCCGGCGCGGTCAGTTGGGAAGAGAATCCAGATCGTAACCCCCTTGATCTGAAAGAGGTTTTTGGGGATCGTGACGTCTGGCTTGAAGTGGGATTTGGCGGCGGCGAGCATATGGTGCATCAGGCCGTCCAGAACCCTGATGTCGGGATTATCGGATGCGAGCCGTATATCAATGGCGTTGCGATGCTGCTTGGTAAAATCCGCGAAGCCGGCGCCGAGAACTTGCGGGTTCATCCCGGTGATGCGCGCGATATGTTTGATGTTTTACCCAAGGCCAGCATCTCGCGCGCCTTTTTGCTCTATCCCGATCCGTGGCCCAAAAAGAAACATCATCGCAGGCGTTTTGTGACCCAAGACCATCTTGAGCCGCTGGCAGATGTCCTGAAACCCGGCGCGATTTTCCGTATTGCGACGGATATCCCAGACTATGTGCGTCAGGCGTTGCAAGAAGTGCCCAAAGCGGGGTTCGAATGGCTGGCCGAAGGGCCGACAGATTGGCGCGTGGCGTGGCCTGATTGGATCTCGACCCGGTATGAGCAAAAGGCCCTGCGCGAAGACCGCGTGCCGCATTATCTGACCTTTCGAAAGCGCTGAAATCGGGGGACATATTCCCGTACACCCCCTGTACACCCCCTGTGCAGACAAATCGCGTCGCCGCGAATTGCAGAAATGCGCCCGGCCCGTTAGCCTAAGTGCGGCGACCCGGCGCGCCGCCAATCTGCGGAAAGGGCAGAAGCCCAGCCAGAGATCGACTGCCAGTCAGGTGAACTGACCTTTGCCCATGATGCAGATGACGGGTGTCTTGAAGGGACTGTTCAATGCCGACCAAAAACCTGCCTCCTGTGGCTGACCTCACCCATCTAAAACATCAGGCCAAGGATTTGCGCAAAAGCCTTGCCGCGGCGTCGCTGGCCGCGTTTCAGCGTACCCGAGAATTTCATCCGCGCTTTGCAGAGATGAGCGATGCCGAGATCGCGGGAGAGGTTTTTTCGCTAAGCGACGCTCAATTGGTGATTGCCCGCGAATATGGCTATGCCAGTTGGCCCCGGCTGCGGGCCGTGCTTGCGGGGGCAGGCAATGACGCTGCGGGTTTGATTCATAATGACCGAATAGACGATCCGCTGTTTTCGCGCGCCGTGGATTTTCTGGATGCCGGACAGGCCTCGCTGCTAAAGGCGCTGCTGGCGCAGCATCCGGGGTTGGTGACTCAAAAGATGTTCTTTGAAGGGGACAATTATTTCACGGATCCGGTCTTGCTGGAGTTCATCGCGGAAAACCCGGTGCGTCAGGGCCGGATGCCGGAGAATATCGTAGAGGTGGCGCGTGTCATTCTTGAGGCGGGCGGCGCGCAAAACGCCGACGCCCTGGAGCGCACGCTGGGGCTTGTCGCCTCGGGCCGGGTGGCGCGTGAGATGGGCCAGCAAGAGGATCTGATCGACCTGCTTGTTTCTTACGGCGCTGATCCGGGCGGCGCGCTGGTTTCTGCCCTTGGCCACGGAGAGTTTGGCGCGGTGCGAAAATTGCTCGATTGCGGCGCGCCGATGACGGTTGTGGCGGCGGCTGGTTTGGGTGACCGGGAGGCGCTGGCAGGTATGCTGCCCGCGCCAGAGCCCGAGGATGTACAATTGGCGCTGGCCGTGGCGGCGCTGCACGGGCGGGCGGGCTGCATCGCCGAGCTTATTGCCGCTGGTGCAGATCCCAATCGTTATAACCCGCCGGGCGGGCATTCACACACCACGGCGCTGCATTCGGCGGCCTTGGCGGGGCATGTCTCGGCGGTGCGGGCGCTGGTCGCGGGTGGCGCGCGCGCCGATATTCCCGATATCCACCATCAATCAACCTCGGCCGGATGGGCGCGATTTGCCGGGCATGTGGAAATCGCGGAATTTCTGGAAGGCCAGAGCGGCAACTTGCCGGGCGAATAGGTGGTGGACGCTCCCGCGGGGGGCTTGTATCAGGCTGTCGGCGAAACGCGAAAAAAAGGATGCCCTCACATGTCAGGCCACGGCGACCCTATTCCCATGACCTCGCGCCCCTCGGGGCCGCTGAAGGGTGAGGCCAATGTGCCGGGCGACAAATCTATTTCGCATCGCTCGCTGATCCTTGGCGCGATGGCGGTCGGCGAAACCCGGATCACCGGGCTTTTGGAAGGTCAGGATGTTTTGGACACGGCCAAGGCTATGGCGGCGTTTGGCGCGGATGTTGAACGTCTGGGCGAGGGCGAATGGCGCGTTCATGGCGTCGGTGTTGGCGGGTTTGCCGAGCCGGATCAGGTGATCGATTGCGGAAATTCTGGCACTGGCGTGCGCTTGATCATGGGGGCGGCGGCGACCTCACCCATCGCTGTGACATATACGGGCGACGCGTCGCTTAACAAACGTCCCATGGCGCGGGTCACGGACCCGTTGGCGCTCTTTGGAACGCAAACCGTTGGCCGCTCGGGCGGGCGTTTGCCCATGACATTGGTCGGCGCTGATGAGCCTGTTCCAGTGCGCTATGTCGTTCCTGTGCCGTCGGCGCAGGTGAAATCTGCGGTATTGCTGGCGGCGCTGAATGTGCCCGGTGAGACTGTGGTGATCGAACAGGAAGCCACCCGCGATCATACCGAGCGGATGCTGGCGGGCTTTGGCGCTGAGATCAGCACTGAGGTGACGGATGAAGGGCGGGTGATCACCCTGAAGGGCCAGCCTGAGCTTAAGCCGCAAGATATTATCGTGCCGCGCGACCCCAGCTCGGCGGCATTTCCGGTTTGTGCGGCGCTGATCGTGCCGGGCTCGGATGTTCTGGTGCCCAATATCGGCCTTAACCCAACACGTGCAGGGCTCTATTTCACCTTGCAGGATATGGGCGCGGATCTGACGTTTGAAAATATGCGCGAAGAAGGTGGGGAACCTGTGGCCGACCTGCGCGCGCGCTATAGCCCCGATATGAAGGGGATCGAAGTACCGCCCGAGCGCGCGGCCTCGATGATTGATGAATATCCGATCCTGTCTTGCGTCGCGGCCAATGCGACCGGTCAGACCGTGATGCGCGGTGTTAAGGAACTACGCGTGAAAGAAAGCGACCGGATCGACGCGATGGCCACGGGCCTGCGCGCAAATGGCGTTGAGGTGGAAGATGGCCCCGATTGGTGGATTGTGACCGGCAAAGGTCCGGGTACTGTCCCGGGCGGCGGTCTTTGCGAAAGCCATCTGGATCACCGGATTGCGATGTCGTTCCTGTGCCTTGGCATGGCCGCCCAGAAACCTGTGAAGGTTGATGATGCCGGGCCGATTGCGACGTCCTTCCCGATATTCGAGCCGCTGATGGCCCGCCTTGGCGCACAGATCGTTCGCGATAATCACTAAGCTGATAAAACTGAGCTGGTTTGATATCTGAGCGTTGTCGGCTCGCTTGCTTTCTTGCTGTAGCGTTCAATTGCGTGACGTGTCGCTTTCGGGCGTGACAGGGTGAACGGGGCTTCTATGCTGGCCCGGCGACCAGTTCGGTTTCGTTTCAAAGGATATCTCATGCGAGCGTTTTTCTGGCTTTGCTTTGCTGCTGCGACCGCGCTCTATCTGGCGATGGTTTTCGTAACCATGCCAACTTTGATGAATATGGCAGGCGGCTTAATGCCCTTTGACATGCGTCCCGGCGGTTATGATCTGCCAGCGGCGCAAGCCTATCTGGCGGCATTGGGCGAGGAGGGTCGCGCCTATTATCTTGGTACGCAGCATCGGCTTGATAGTTTATTTCCCGGTCTGATGGGACTGGCCCTTGTTTTGGGTGGTTTCCTGATGATGCGCCGTCCGTGGCTCTGGGTTTTTGTGGCGGTGGTGATCGTCGCCAAAGCAGCCGATTACCTTGAAAACGGTGCGGTTGCGCAAATGCTTGAGGCAGATGAGGTCACGGCAGATATGGTCATGGTGGCCAGCCGCTGGACATTAGTCAAAACGGTGGGTGACACGTTGGCTTATGTGACCTTCCTGTTGGCCGCCGGTCTTGCAATGTGGCGCTGGATCAAAGAAAGGCAAAACCGATGATCACCGGAAGCTGCCTGTGCGGCGCGATATCCTATAAAACCGAGGCCAAGCTTGGCCCAGTGACGCCGTGTCATTGCGGCCAGTGCCGGAAATCGACCGGGCATTTCAGTGCAGCAACGCCGGTGAAATGGGACGAGCTAGAGCTAACGGGCGATCTGAAATGGTATGACAGCACCCCCGGCAAGGCACGGCGTGGGTTTTGTGGCACCTGCGGCAGCTATATGATCTGGGAAGAGTTCGACGGGCTGGCCTATCTTTCTGCCGGAACGATGGATAACCCCACCGGTCTGCATATCGATGCCCATATCTTTTATGCCGATAAGGGCGACTATTATTCCTGCAATGACGGTGTGCCGTGCTTTGCCGCTGGGCGCAGTGGGCCAGAGGTGGCTCCATGACGAAGGGAAGTTGCCTTTGCGGTGCCGTCACGCTTGAAATCACGGGTCCCATGCGGCCCGTGATTGCCTGCCACTGTACGCAATGCCGGAAAGGGTCGGGCCATCACGTGGCGGCAACATCGGCCGCGCGCAGCGATGTTGAGGTCACGGGAGAGCTTACTTGGTTCCAATCCTCGGAATATGCGCGGCGCGGGTTTTGCGGCACCTGCGGCGCAATGATGCTTTGGGATGGGCCGGATCAGAACATCTCGATCTTCGCCGGTTGCCTGGATGGGCCGACAGGTTTGCATATTTCGGGGCATATATATTGCGACGATAAGGGTGATTACTACGAGATTGCTGACGACGTGCCACAGGCCAGCGGCTGCGATCCTAAAATGACAGTGCAGGTGCGCGATTGACTTGCACCCCGGCGAGCTGAGCGTTAGCCATGAGCTATGGTATTTACACTGGCAATTGACGGACCTGCGGCGGCAGGCAAGGGAACCATCTCGAAAGCGGTGGCAGCCCATTTTGGTTATGCGCATCTTGATACCGGCTTGCTTTATCGGGCGGTCGGGCAGCGCATGTTAGCAGGCGAAGAACCGATTGAGGCTGCGCGCTCTTTAGCGGCAGAAGATCTGGAGCATCCTGATCTGCGAACGGTTGAGGCGGCGCAGGCGGCCTCTAAGGTTGCCGTGATTCCCGAAGTGCGGGCAGCGCTTCTGGATTTCCAGCGCACCTTTGCGCAGCGCATGGGCGGTGCAGTTCTGGACGGGCGCGATATCGGAACAGTGATTTGTCCGAATGCAGACGTAAAACTCTACGTGACCGCCTCTGATGAGGCGCGCGCGGGACGGCGGCATAAAGAACTGCAAGAACGTGGCCGCGATATCAGTTTCGAGACGGTCCTGGCCGAGCTTCAAGAACGCGACGCCCGCGACAGCGCGCGCTCGGAAGCGCCATTGAAGCCAGCAGACGATGCGGTTCTTCTCGATACGTCAGATTTGTCGATTGACGAGGCTGTCGCCCGCGCTGTGGCTGAAATTGAAAAAAAGACCCACGCTTGATCGGGACCGTTTCTTTCTGTCTGAACCCGGCGTTCGCCCGGCAGATTTTTTGGTTGGTCTTGACCCTAATTGCGATCTGGTTGCCGAAGCATGGTCATGCCACGCCGATATGGGAGCATGTGGATTGCAGACTGCCGGAAGACGATCTGGAATTGTATCTCCTCCGGATTTCGACGCCGCTTTTTGAACGTGTCGTAGGCGTAGCCGCTGCGGATCAACAAGAAGAGATGCGGGGATATCAAACCCTTTCTCCGGGTAGCTTTCGTGTCGATGTGGAAGACTGCCAAATTTACGACATGTCCGAGCGTTTGGTGTGGCGTTGGGCCGGATTTGAAGCGCGGCCTCAAGGGGAGCAGAGCCCTACATGGTTTGGTCAACCGTTTGAGGCGGCCGAATTATGGGAAATGACGGGAAGCGAAGCTGGTTTTTCAACATTTCCAGCAAGTGAACTGCCGATATTGATCGTTTTGCGATCTGAAGTGAAAGGACGCAAATTGGGCGTGTCTGTGTTTCTTATTTTCGTGCCATTGGGGCTTGCCCTATTGATCTTAGGCCTAAAAACGCTTGCTAAGCACCAATCCGGCCGCATCAGTGGTTTGGCTTTTTCTAGTTTGGCAGCCGTCGTTCCTCTTGCTGCCGGTCTCAGCCCTGCATTTGCGGGATATAACCCAATGTCAGCTCAGCTTGTAACAATTCTAATTGTCTTGGCGTTGGCAATAACTGCTGGGATTATTAAAATTGCGGACCAAATTGGATTTCGTCCGTTCTAGCCCAATGTGGCGAGCGATTGCCAATGAGATAGGTGCTTTGCATTCCCGTAAAATCCCGCGCATCTTGTGCGGCAACATCACGTGCGAGGGAAGGTCGTCGATGCAAAATGTAAGGCTAGGTCCAGATGGGCCGCTTATGCCGCAAATTGGTATCGGCGGGATGTCCTTTGCCGATTTCTATGGACCTGCAACCGAGGACGGCTCGCATGCGATTTTGCGGGCGGCGCTTGAGGCCGGGGTCAGCCATCTTGATACGTCGAATGTTTACGGGATGGGCAAATCCGAGCGGGCGATTGGCAGTTTTCTGGCTGCGAACCCCGGCGCAAGGGACCAGTTTCAGATCGCCACCAAGGCGGGGATTACAAAGGATGCGGATGGCAATCGCTGTTATCGCAATGACGCAGCGTATCTTGAGGCCGAGCTGGATGGCAGTCTGAAACGGTTGGGCGTTGAGGCGGTGGATTTGTTCTATGTGCACCGCCGCGAGGAAGCCCGGCCCATCGAAGAGGTGGCCGACACGCTTGCCGGTTTGATCAAAAAGGGCAAGGTCAAAGCCGTTGGGTTTTCCGAGATCGCGCCAAGCTCGCTGCGGCGGGCGAGTATGGTCTGCCCGATTGCGGCTGTGCAGTCGGAATATTCGCTATCAACGCGTCAGCCCGAGCTTGGGCTTGTACAAACATGCGCCGAGCTTGGGACAAGTTTGGTTGCATTCTCACCCGTTGGGCGGGGAATGCTGACCGATTATGCGCGCAGCCCGGATGAGCTTAAGAAGCTACCATTTCTGTCTGGAAACCCCAGATTCTCTGGAGAAAACTACGCAGCCAACCTGAAGAAGGTACAAGAGTTTCAATCGCTTGCTCGTGAATTGGGCGTCTCAACAGCCGCTTTGGCAATTGGTTGGGTCATTGCGCAAGGCGATCATGTTCTGCCCATTCCCGGAACGCGGTCGCCGGCGCATTTCGCCGAGTTGGTCGAAGGCGCGGGCCTAAACCTTGGCGCAACTGAGCTGGCGGCGATCGACGCAGTATTGCCCGTTGGCTGGGCACATGGCGCGCGATACACGGCAGCACAGGCGATCGGGCCGGAAAACTATTGCTGAAACCCTTGCAGAAAAGGGAATCTCGGGCTATACGCGCAGCCGTCAAGCAGGCGGGAAACGTCGCATCAGAGCAGGGTCGGAAATTCCGGCCCTCATTCTTTTTGCGAAACGCCCCCGAGAGGACCAATTTTTGCACCGTCAAAGACGGGCTTTAACTCAAGACCGGCGGAGACAACCGCGCGGCCAGAAACAAACGCTAAAGGATAAAGACGCCACATGGCTCAGAACGTATCTATGGAGGACTTCGAAGCCCTTCTTGAAGAAAGCTTCGAAATTGACACGCCCGCAGAGGGCTCGGTTGTCAAAGGCAAAGTACTGGCGATTGAAGCCGGTCAGGCCATCATCGATGTCGGCTACAAAATGGAAGGCCGCGTTGATCTAAAAGAATTCGCAAATCCCGGTGAAGCACCAGAGATTGAAATCGGCGACGAAGTCGAGATCTTCCTGCGCTCGGTTGAAAACGCGCGTGGCGAGGCTGTTATCAGCCACGAAATGGCCCGCCGTGAAGCCGCTTGGGATCGTCTGGAAAAAGCATATGCTGACGAAGAGCGCGTTGAAGGCGCGATCTTTGGTCGTGTCAAAGGTGGTTTCACCGTTGACCTCGGCGGCGCCGTGGCCTTCTTGCCCGGCTCTCAGGTTGACGTGCGCCCCGTGCGCGACGCTGGCCCGCTGATGAACCTCAAGCAGCCTTTCCAGATCCTGAAAATGGACCGTCGCCGTGGCAACATCGTTGTTTCGCGTCGTGCAATCCTTGAAGAATCCCGTGCCGAACAGCGCGCCGAAGTTATCGGCAAGCTGGCTGAAGGCGATGTTGTTGATGGTGTTGTCAAAAACATCACCGAATACGGTGCATTCGTTGATCTGGGCGGTGTTGACGGGCTTCTGCACGTCACCGACATGGCATGGCGCCGCGTAAACGACCCCAAAGAAGTTCTGACCATTGGCGAAACCGTCAAAGTTCAGGTCATCAAGGTCAACAAAGAAACTCACCGCATCAGCCTTGGCATGAAGCAGCTGCAGGACGATCCATGGAGCCTTGTCGAAGGCAAGTATCCGCTGGAATCGACCCATACCGGCCGCGTCACCAACATCACCGATTACGGTGCATTTGTTGAGCTTGAGCCAGGTGTTGAAGGTCTGGTTCACGTGTCCGAAATGTCCTGGACCAAAAAGAACGTTCACCCCGGCAAAATCGTTTCGACGAGCCAGGAAGTGGAAGTCATGGTTCTGGAAATCGACACCACCAAACGTCGCGTTTCGCTTGGCCTCAAGCAGACCATGCGCAACCCATGGGAAGTCTTCGAAGAGCAGTTCCCAGTTGGCACGCAGGTTGAAGGTGAAGTCAAAAACATCACCGAATTCGGTCTGTTCGTCGGTCTGGAAAACGACATCGACGGCATGGTTCACCTCTCTGACCTGACCTGGGAAGGTCGCGGCGAAGATGTGATCGGCAACTACCGCAAAGGTGACATGGTCAACGCCGTGGTCTCTGAAGTGGACACCGATAAAGAGCGCATCAGCCTGTCGATCAAAGCGGTTGAGGGTGACCCCTTTGCCGATGCAATCGACGGCATCAAGCGTGGCTCGATCATCACTGTTGAAGTGACGGCTATCGAAGATGGCGGCATCGAAGTGGATCACGAAGGCATGAAGAGCTTCATCCGTCGCTCGGATCTGTCCCGTGACCGTGCTGAGCAGCGTCCAGAGCGCTTCCAGATCGGTGACAAGCTGGACGTCCGCGTCACGAATGTAGACGCACGTGCACGTCGCCTTGGTCTGTCGATCAAAGCCCGCGAAATCGCGGAAGAGAAGGAAGCAGTTGAGCAGTATGGCTCGTCTGATTCCGGCGCGTCCTTGGGTGATATCCTTGGCGCAGCTCTGAAGGGCGACGAATAATCCGTCCCCCGAAACTGATTAGAAAAGGCCCCGCCAGATGCGCGGGGCCTTTTTCGTTTATGGACCCGAATCACCGATAGGTTGATCGTGCTTGCATAAGCGCGGAAAAACTTACCATTCGGACAAAAACCGCCTTTAGCCGGGTTTTGCCAAGCTTTGGTAAGCGGGAACCCGCAGAAATTGCCCCAAATTCAACGGCTTTGTCTTTTCACAAATGCGCGAATGGTCCTATAGTCGTTCCAACAGGGACAAACGGGGCCGGGGTAATTGGATGATACGTTCTGAACTTATCCAGAAGCTGGCTGACGAAAATCCACATCTCTATCAAAGAGATGTTGAGCGGATCGTCAGCTCGATCTTTGAAGAGATCATTGGAGCATTGGCCGAGGGAGACCGAGTAGAGCTGCGCGGTTTCGGCGCGTTTTCAGTTAAGCAACGGGATGCAAGGGTAGGGCGTAACCCGCGTACGGGTGAAAGTGTCGAAGTTGAAGAGAAGCATGTGCCTTTCTTCAAAGCCGGCAAGCTCCTGCGCGATCGGCTCAATGGTTTAGAGGGCTCCTGACCCGTGAAATACATAAAGTATTTGTTTCTTGCGATCATTGCTTTGGCTTTGGTCCTTCTGGCGCTGGCCAATGGTGACCGTGTCACCCTGACAGTTTTGCCGCCCGAATTGGCGGAATGGGTGAACTGGAATTTCGCAATCACATTGCCGCTGTTTATCGTGATCCTTGGCGGCATCGTGGCCGGTTTGCTGATTGGGTTCGTTTGGGAATGGTTCCGCGAGCACAAGCAACGGGCCGAAGCGGCTGCGCAGCGCAAGGAGCGTGACCAGCTTGCGCGTGAAGTTCAGTCGCTGAAAGGTAAAGAAGGCCGTCAGCAAGATGACGTGCTGGCTTTGCTTGAGGAAGCTTAAAGGCTGCGATAGACCGCCTTTATGACAATCGCTCTGAAATATTGCGGGCTGAAAACGCCCGAAGATATCGCCGCGGCCGCACATGTGGGCGTGCGCTATATCGGATTTGTGCATTTCCCAAAATCGCCGCGGCATCTGTCCGTTGATGAAATGGCGGCGCTGGCGATCGAGGTGCCGATGGGCATTGCTAAGGTTCTGCTGACGGTGAATGCCGATAACGCGCTTTTGGATGAGATCACGGCAAAGGTCCCTTTGGACATGTTGCAGCTACATGGCGCGGAAAGCCCCGCCCGTGTGCGCGAGATCAAAGAGCGCTATGGATTGCCGGTGATGAAAGCGATTGGCGTTGCCGATGCCGAGGATCTAGCGGCAATCGATATCTATTCAGATGTGGCCGATCAGCTTTTGATCGATGCCAAACCGCCCAAAGGCGGCGATATCCCCGGCGGCAATGGGGTGCCATTTGACTGGCGTTTGTTGGCAGGTCGCAAATACTGGACCGTGCCGTGGATGCTGTCGGGCGGTTTGACCGCGACGAACGTGGCCGAGGCGGTTCGACTGACAGGCGCGCGGCAGGTTGACCTCAGCTCGGGCATAGAAATTACGCCAGGCGTGAAGGATGCCGGACTGATGGCAGGTTTTGCAGCGGCGCTATCTGACGTTTAACGCCGCCAGTCCCAAGTTACGATCTGGAATGCAGATTGGTACAGGCCCGCAAAACTGCCTCTCTTCTTTTGAGTGAGAAGTGAGGGAGCCTTGGGCATAAGGCTATATCCTGCTGCGTAATCCATGTGGAATGGGTGTTTTGAAACGCCTTGTCCTTGTTCTTCGGGAAAAGCTCGCTTAGGACATCTAATGTTCCCCGCGCAGCAAGGAGACAGGCATGGCCGACGATCTTTTCAACAGCTTCATGAACGGCCCCGATGAAAATGGCCGGTTTGGCGATTTTGGCGGGCGGTTTGTATCCGAGACGCTGATGCCGCTGATCCTTGAGTTGGAAGAGCAATACGAGAATGCTAAAACCGACGAGAGTTTCTGGGATGAGATGGATTATCTCTGGAAGCATTATGTCGGTCGCCCCAGCCCGCTTTATTATGCCGAAGGTCTGACAAAGCACCTTGGCGGCGCCAAGATCTATATGAAACGCGACGAGCTGAACCATACCGGCGCGCATAAGATTAACAATGTGCTGGGCCAGATCATTCTAGCCCGCCGCATGGGCAAGACCCGGATTATTGCTGAAACTGGCGCGGGCCAGCACGGGGTGGCGACCGCAACGGTCTGTGCAAAATTCGGCCTGAAATGCGTCGTCTATATGGGCGCGCATGATGTTGAGCGGCAAAAGCCCAACGTCTTCCGGATGCGCCTTTTGGGTGCTGAAGTTGTCCCCGTCACGTCTGGGCGCGGCACGTTGAAAGACGCGATGAACGATGCGTTGCGCGATTGGGTGACCAATGTGCGCGACACGTTTTATTGCATCGGCACGGTTGCTGGCCCGCACCCTTACCCCGCAATGGTGCGCGATTTCCAACAGATTATCGGCAAAGAGGCCAAAGTGCAGATGCAAGAGGCCGAGGGCCGGTTGCCCGATACGATCATCGCCTCAATCGGTGGTGGGTCAAATGCGATGGGTCTGTTCTACCCGTTCCTTGACGATAAATCGGTGCAGATCATCGGTGTTGAGGCGGGCGGCAAAGGCGTCAATGAGAAGATGGAGCATTGCGCCAGCCTGACCGGGGGCCGCCCCGGCGTTTTGCATGGCAACCGCACCTATCTGCTGCAGGATGATGATGGGCAGATCCTTGAGGGCTACTCGATTTCGGCGGGTCTGGATTACCCCGGTATCGGCCCCGAACACAGCTGGCTGCATGATACGGGCCGCGCTGAATATGTCAGCGTCACCGATAAAGAAGCGCTGGCGGCCTTCCAGCTGTCTTGCGAAACCGAAGGCATTATCCCGGCGCTTGAACCCTGTCATGCCTTGGCGCATCTGACCAAGATCGCGCCGGACCTGCCTGCCGACCACCTGATCATCATGAATATGTGTGGACGCGGAGATAAGGATATCTTCACGGTCGCGCAGCATTTGGGCTATGACATGACCGGCCCAGAGGGTCGTCTGACAGATTAAGGTTTTCGGCAAGATTGACGCCGGTTGCATGATATTGTTGGGCCGTCCCGCTAGGGGCGGCTTTTCATTTATTGCGCGGATGGGTAATTTTGTTGCGCGACGGCAACGCCCCGAATGGACGCTTAACCAAAGAGTTGAGTGAATCGCACATCACCCCTTATCACCCACCTCCACCAGCCAACGGGTTTGGGCTTTTGCGGCAGGGGGTGATCACCCCTCCGGTGCGGGCGGCTTTGCCAGCCCCGTATGCCAAGGCACAAAAACCAGGCTTAGGTGTCCAGCGGCCTAATCCGCCTGCTTAGGAAGCATAGCTCATTGGGTAGAGCATCAGACTGTTAATCTGACGGTAGGGGGTTCGAATCCCTCTGTTTCGCCAAAACGCCCGAAGGGGCGCTGACCTTCACGTCAGTCCACGAAAGTGGTCACAAAATCGGTTCCGGGGCTGCCTCATGCGGGTGCGGCCTTCCTCCTTTCGCCAAGCCTTTCGGGGTGCGGGAAAGGGCGGGTCTCATGCGCTCTGGCCTTTGGCCCGGGGGTGCGGTGATGGCGACAAACCAGACGCGCCCAGACGGGTAGGGGGCTACGGCCTCGCCCCGTCCCGGTGGATCTGGCGGGTTGCCCGCTCCTACGCTCCCCGCCGAAGGGCAAGGCAACGGGGCGGCCTCGGGCCTCACAAATTATCGTTTGGACAATTCCGCCCGAACGTCACGCCTGTCACGGAATGACCCGTGCAACCCATTCTTTTTAAAGGAGATCGCAATTGCGACGACGATAACGACATTGATACGAAAAAGGAGTTTTATGATGTCGATGATAGATTTATTGGTGCGGAAAGCCCGGATAATTGTTCCGGTGAACGCACGCACTTTGGTCCTTCACAAGGGCCGTATCAGCGGGCTTTTGGCACCCGGTGAACATTGGGTGATCCGCAAAGATTGCGAGACCATGCAATTCGACTTGAACTCTGCACGTATCACGTCGCGTCTAATTGATGCGCTTTTGCGGGATGCACCGGACCATGCAGGTGACGAAATCACCGAAGTTCGGACCGGGGCCGATGAGGTTGCAATCGTGATCCGAGATGGTCGGGCGCATGATGTTGTGTCGCCAGACACGCGGGCGCTTTTCTGGACCGAGGCTGGCCCTTGGACGGTTGAGCGCCTCTCGATCGCGGACTCGCAAGAGGTTGATCCTGCGCTTGCGCGCCGGCTTATGCGCTCGGGGCTTTCGCATGTTCTTACCTCGCACGAGGTGCCAGCAGGTAAGGTCGGGATCCTCTTCACCGATGGTGAAAAGGAGCGCGTCTTGCAGCCGGGAACCGTTTGGTTCTGGATGTTCGGTCAAAAGCACCTTGTGAAGCTTGTGGATACCCGCTGGCAAACCAAGGAAGTGACGGGTCAGGAGATCTTGACGAAAGACCGCGTCACCTTGCGCGTTAACCTTTCGGCGGATTTCCGGGTTTCGGACCCTGAATTGGCTGTATCGGCAGTGCGAGATTTCGAAGATGCCTTGCACCGGGCGTTGCAACTTGCCTTCCGGAAAACCCTTGGCGGGATGACACTTGACCGGCTTTTGGCCGAGAAAGTGTCGGTCGACGAGGAAGCCGCAGCCGTGGTGCGCCGCGAGATGGGGAAAATCGGGCTCGAGCTTGGGGATATCGCGTTGAAAGACGTGATCTTGCCCGGTGAGATGCGCGAGATCCTCAATCAGGTGGTCGCAGCACAAAAAGAAGCTGAGGCAAACGTGATCCGGCGCCGCGAGGAAACGAACGCAACGCGCTCGCTTCTCAACACGGCGAAGGTCATGGCCGAACACCCGGTCATGTTGCGCCTTAAAGAGCTTGAGGCTTTGGAAGGCATCGCCTCGAAAGTGAACCAGCTTACGGTCCATAACGGGACCGAAGGGTTGATGTCCGACATCGTGCGTTTGCGCGACTGACAAAGCTCCGCCCGGAGATGATCCGGGCGGGGTAACACTGTTTAGGACGATCGCATGGCTGTTGTGCGGGACAAAGCGGGCTACTGCAATCTCCGCGATTGCAACTGCAAATCACTGGGCGGAGCTGGTCTTGGCAGCACCAGAAAATACTCTAGAACCGGCTGTTCAATGTCGCTTCTCGCAAATGTATTGTTGCAGCAATCAGCGGGCTGTACCGAATGGATGCGCTTCGTGCGGCTAGGATCGGGCTAGACTTGCTTCATCCGCCCAGACCCGTCTGAGGCGATAACCAGCCCTACCAAAATCACGGCAAATGCGATCATCGCCGTCACTGTCGGGCGTTCACCCAGAAACAACGCTCCGAGAATGGCAGTGATTATGGCCGTCAAATACCCATTTGGTACGATAAAGATTGGCCCACGTCGTCTTATCAGAAAAAAGCGTAGGAATTGGCCAATTCCGGTCGAAAACACACCGACACCCAAAACGCCCAAAATGGGTATTGCGCCTATGCTGGCGCCCGGAAGTTCTACAACAAGAATGGGAATAGCCATAATCCCGGACGCCAGTGCCGCACCGGCGGTTGCCTGCATTGCCGAGTGGCTTGGCATGAGACGGATAATTATGGCTCCGGCTGCAAAGCCGAAGGTTGCCAGAAAAACAGCCATCTGGGCCATGTATTCACTGTTAGACCCAATCTGAGAAAGGGTTCCCGGACCCGCCAATAGTACTAAGCCGACGGACCCGACCACGAGGCCGAACCACTTGCGCAAGGAAACTTTGGTCTTCAGGATCGCCCATGACATAAACAAGATCATCAAGGGAATCGCAGCAAAAAAGGCGCCAAGGATGTTGGTCGGTATCCGTGTTTGTGCCCAAACCAAAAGAATAAATGGCACTACCCAAGCCACGATCCCAAACCCAGCTGACCAAATCCACCCCCGAACTGTTCGTGGCAATCCATGCCCTGTGGCTAAGGAAAGTGGAACAAGAAACATCGCTGCGACAACGATCCGCGCAGCCCCTGTAGCAGCGACGCTGAAGCCGGATAGCGCTAGCGAAGTAAAGTAAAAAGCCGACCCGAAGCAAAGTGCAAGCATCCCGAGGCCCACATAAGAAACATAGTCAAACGAAGCTTTGGTCGAATTTTCTGATGTCAAAATTGACCCCAATGCGAAGAATCTCGGTGAACACGGATTCACCGGGTGGTCTCAGTAGGCTCGTCGAACGATAAGGATGCAACCCGTTTTTCGTTTCCTCAGCGAATGCTGCTCAAGGAACCAATGCCGAAGAACGGGTCGAAGCGGACCTCAGCCGCGATAACGGAATAGGTTCAACTCTTGATCCAGAGATTTTTCTGTTGGCAAAAAACATAGCGGCAGCGCTGCCCAAAACTTAAGGATTATGAACCAAAATCCCCGGCGCAGGCAGGCTGAAATAAACGCCGGGCCAATAGTGGATTTCCCACTCCACACGCATCTCGGTTCCTGTCACGCCCCGATCAACGCTGATGGGTTCGGGCCAAACCAGGAGAAAACAAATGCAAATGTTCAAAATTTTCCGGTCTCGGCGTTTTGGTGTCCGACACCGCGCGTTTGCGCGACTGATAAAGCTCCGCCCTAAGATGATCAGGGCGGGGTAACATTGTTTAGGACGATCGCATGGCTGTTGTGAGGGACAAAGTGAATTTTGCGGCCATTCCACCAATACCAGCTTCGCTAAAGTCCAAGCACCTATTCAGACGCAGTAAACGCTGCCACTTGGACGGTTTTGCAATCAAAGTTACCTTCGTCACCGTATGACAGCATCGTCTCAGGGTGATATTCAGGCAGGTTTTCATCGGAGCATCCAGCACGGAAACTCGTCAACGTCTCTTCTGCGATCCTCGGATCAAGCGGGCCCTGATTGTGAACGGATAGATGATATTCCGCTTTCTCGGCGCTGTGTAAGGTCGTGTCAAAAAAGAGCAGTTCTACTGCGCTCTTCGGCAAGAAACTGGAAAGTGAGATCGTTCCATCTTCAGCAACAACACAATCGGGAGCCACAGCCACCACCGAGTTACTAAACGAACCGCCAGACATTACTTCTACCGGGGTGCAAGGGTTTCGCTCTCATCAGGTACGCAGCAACAAGGTGCTAACTGTCCGCGAGATTAAGTCCCAGGGGGCGGCGGTATAGTACTTATTGCCGATTGCCGTCACGGTTGGAACATTCACGTCTTCACGCCTGCCTTGCCGAGGATGGGAAGACCAATGCCTCCCCTTCGGGCCGGGTGTTCAGCATCTCAAGTAACTCCGTGTCTTCGAGCCCATCCTCTAGCTGATTGGCCCAGACTTTGAAGAATTTAAGCTGTGAGTTTCCGAAAGACGTGATCATGGCGACATCGCCCGCATCTGCACCTCGCACCATGAGAATCCTACCTACCCTAGGGGTATTGTAGCGTGCATCGAATGTGTGCCACCGCCCGCCGAGATACACCTCAAACCAGGCACAGAAATCTCCCGGACCGGAATGTGGAACGCCAATGTCGCCAAGATAACCGCTGGCATACCGCGCCGGAATGTTCATGGCCCGGCAAAGCGCGATCGACAAATGCGCGAAATCGCGGCAAACGCCGGTCTTTTCGCGAAAAACCTCCGATGCAGTCTTATTGGAGCGACCGAATTGGTAGCCAAAGGTCAGATGGTCATGAACGAACTGAGTGATGGCCTGGACCCGAAACCAGCCTTCGGGGGTGTGTTCGAACAAAGCCCAGGCATCTTTCACTAAATTGTCGCTATCGCAATACCGGCTGGGCATCAAGAATGTCAGGATGTCATTGGGCAGTTCGGCGATTGAATGCTGCTGGGCGGAGGGCACCTGAGGGTCGGGAGCCCCATCTAATTCGACAACGCAGTCCGACCAAAGATTGGTCGATCCGCCTTGGGCGAGAAGCCGTGTGAACCGGTTTCCAAATCTGTCGACATAGGTCCATGCATTGCCGTCTTCGGAGGTTCGAACAAAATCGAGGCCGATCAGCCGACCCTCTAGCTCTGTGTGGGTTGAGAGAGCCAGCAGCATCGGCAAAGGGTCTGTGCACTGGATTTCGATTTCGAATCCAAAGCGGATCAGCATGAGGTCATCCTTATTGTCAGGAGTGTGAACGACGCGGGTATGACCAGTGATCGCAAACCACCATAAAGCATGCCGCACTCCGGCAATGGTGAGCCTTTTTCCGAACCCTAATCAGTTTATTTTGAATGGAGCAAGAAGACGATCGCGTAAACGTGCTTAACCCGCATCAGAGCGAGAGAGAACCTCGGGGAACATGTTACGGCGGCCGTCCCTAAAAGGCCGATACCAGATAGCAGCCATTCATTCAACCTGCAGCTTCCGGCATACCGGGCTCAGGGCAAGAAATCGCTGTTGTTGCGAAGGGTTTGGTTGGCCGAATGCCTGGTTCTGTAGCGCCCTTGCTAAAGCTGCGGGACGGTTAACTCGTGGCGGCGTCTAGCTTGGCTGCGCAGATAAAGTCATTCTCTGACAACCGGCCCAGTTCATGGGACGTAAATGTGACGGTGCAGTAGCCCCAGCCAAAGCACACGTCGGCATGGTGACCTTCTTTGTCGCTAATGAACGCCGCCACATTCGCGGTATAGACCGCCTTTGAAAATGCTTTGAACGTGAATGTCCGCGACAATTTTTGCGTTTCCGGGTCGAGAATCCAATCAGGGTCCAGCTTTGCTTTCAGGGCTTTTAAGGTCTGGTCGGTCAATGCCGGAACCCAGCCTTCACATGCCGCACAGGATTTTTCGGACAATTCGGTCATGCCGGGCCTCACTTCTTTTTCGGGGGATAAGTTGGAGCGTGCAGACCCAACGAGCGTGCAACCCGAATATCGGTCAGCAGATCACGTTTGGACGCTTCCATAAGTTGCGACACGTCATCGAGCACAAAATAGATCGGCTGGTTGATATCAATCCGGTACGGCGTGCGCAGAATATCGATCACGTCAAAAGGTTTGCGGGCAACCGATGGGTCATTAATGGAATGGCTAAGCTCGCCGGGCGAAGATGCAAGCCCAGAGCCTAGCGCCTTGATTTGCCCATCTTCGCGGATCAACCCAAATTCAATTGTGAACCAATACAAACGGATCAGCCATGAATAGTCTGCCGGATCGCATTGCAGTCCGGTTTCGCCAATGGCCTGCGAAAACCGAGCAAATCTGGGGTCGGTCAGCAAGGGCGTATGGCCATAGATCTCGTGAAAAATATCGGGCTCTTCGATATAGTCGAAATCGTCACGATCACGAATGAAAGACGCAGCCGGAAATGTTTTCTCTGACAGCATTTTGAAAAAGCGCGCGAAGCCAATCAGGGCCGGCACGGGCGAGACCTTCCAGCCCGTTAACGCAAGCAAGGTTTCAGACACCTCGACACATTGCGGTACGCGATGCGTTGGAAGGTTCAGTTTCTTTTGCCCATCCAGAAAAAGGCGCGAGGCAAACCTGTCTACGCTTGGCTGTTGTTGCGCCACCAGATCGCGCCAAACGTCGTTCTCCTCCGCGTTATATTCAATTCGTCCGCTGTCATCTGCGACCTTGGCAAAATATTTCGTATCCTTCGGCATTGGGTCCTCCGCACTGCTTCATTGGGAAATTCTAGGGCCCAATCTGAAGAAAAATCTTTCCAATCGCGTTGTGATGTCGCTACTTTGGGGTGAGATTTGCCCAAAAATACCCATTATGGGAAAAATTATGCTTGATGAGTTTGAAGAACGGATTCTAAAGGTGCTGCAGCGCAATGGTCGTGCAAGCACACAAGAGTTGTCGAATGCTGTCGGTTTGTCGCCATCACCCTGCTGGCGGCGCGTCAAGCGCTTGGAAGACGAAGGATATATCGCCCGTTATGCAGCGATCTTGGACGGCAAAAAATTAGGGCTCCATGCCTTTGCCCATGTTCAAATTTCTTTGGTTGACCATAGCGAGGCGTCGGTGAAGATCTTTCAGGACTTTGTTCAGCACAGCGAACAAGTGCTGGAATGTGCGTCGATCACCGGAGATTTCGATTTTATTCTGAAAGTTGTGGCGAGCGACCCTGAGGCGCTGGAGCAGTTCATGATGAAAAAGATATTGCGTTTGGGCGTCGTGCGGACAACGGCGACCAATTTCATATTGCGGCAGATAAAGGTAACTGGCGCGCTTCCTGTTGGGTGATTTTCTGGGGCCGACACCAAGAAAATCCGGCAATTTAAGGCCCTAAACCTAAAGTTTATGGACATATTCCTTGGGCTTAGGCAGGCCAGAATAAACCCGCGGTCAATAGAGATTACCCACCAAACTTTGCATCTCGGTTCCTGTAACGCCCCGATCACCACTGTTGGGTTCGGGCCAAACCAGGAGAAAACCAAATGCAAACGTTCAAAATTTCCGCTCTCGCCGTGTTATTGTCGACCACAATGCTGATCGCAGGCCCCGTCGAGGATAAGGTGGCCGAGCTTGAGGCCGCAGGCTACACAGATATTGAAGTCGAAACCGAAGATGGGCTGGTCGAAATTGAAGCCACTGGCCCGGATGGCGAAATTGAGATCTTGATGGATCCCGAGACCGGCGAGATCTTGGAAGAAGAGCTTGAAGATGAAGACGAGGATGATGACGAAGACGACGATTAATCCTGCACCATCGCTTGGCCTGCCCCTTTTCGGGCGGGCCAAGCCCTTGGGAGACGTTTGATGACCCGTGCCTTTGCCCTTTGCCTTGCTCTTTGTTTTGCCACGCCTCTTTGGGCGGATGGGCAGACAGCGCTGTCGCTTTGGATGCGGACGCTTGAGGCGCAAGGCTATGACGAGATCGAGGTAGGGCGCACATGGCTGGGGCGTATTCGGATCGAGGCTGAACGCGGCGCGGTTGAACGGCTGATCATTCTGGACCGAGCAACAGGCGAAGTGCTGCGCGATGTCTCGTGGGCCGAAGACGGCGAATATCACCATCCGTTTGAAGACGACGATGAGGTCGAGGATGACTGATCTGCCGCAAAAGGCGCTGTCATGAGCTGGCCCTTGCGTTTGCTCATCGGGGTTCAGGCCCTCTGCGCCCTCGTGTTTCTTTGGGATTTGGCGGCAAGCGTATTTGGGCTACGCAGTGCGCCGATGTCATGGCAATTGCGCGAAGTTATCGAAATTGGCGCCGCGTTGGGGCTGTTGGCGGGGCTTGCCATCGGCACGCAAGTGGTGCTGCGGGCGCGTTCGCGGCAAAAGCTGGCCGAGGCGAGCCTACGCGCCGCCTCAGGAGAGTTCATGACACTTGTTCAGGAAAAATTCACCGAATGGGGGCTGACACCCGCCGAACGAGACGTTGCACTATTCGCGATCAAGGGCATGAGCCTTTCTGAAATCGCCAGTTTGCGCGCGACATCAGAAGGCACGGTAAAGGCGCAGACCAATGCGATTTACCGCAAAGCCGGAGTCAGCGGACGCCCGCAGCTATTAAGCCTGTTTATTGAAGACCTGCTGGACGCGGGGCCGGGTTGACGGGAAGGCATTCGCGCGATGCACTCAACCCTGATTATCAAGTCGATAAAGCGGGGTATGTAGGCGGACAAAAGCGCCGCGCGCTGATAGAGTGTCCCGAGCCGTCTCAACCAAACGTGGCCCCGGAGAGGCGATTGTCAGAATGAAACCAAGTATCGGGAGAAAATCATGAAAATTGCCGGGTTGGTTCTTGTCGCGCTTATCGCGGCTCTTCATTTCTATATCGCTTGGTTCGAGATGTTCGCATGGACAACACGTGGCCCCGCTGTCTTTGATACCTTCCCCCCTGAGCTTTTTGATCAGACCATTCAGATGGCCGCAAACCAAGGCATTTATAACGCCTTTCTGGCAATTGGGTTGGTTTGGTCTTTGGTGATAAAAGATGAAAAATGGCAGTTTAACATAGCAGTGTGTTTCTTGAGTTTTGTCGCCGTTGCGGGCGTTGTGGCCGGCGCAACCGTTGCGCTGAAATCCGGCCTTCCGCAATTTGTTCCCGCGACAATTGCGCTGGCGCTCTTGATCATCTCACGCAAACAAGCCTGACATCCCTACATATAGGAAACGCGGCCAGCGATGCTGATCCGTTTTCGCACCTATGCCAAAAGCGCCTCGGTCCGCGTGGTTCTTATAGAAGTTTCGCTGGTTCGGGTGCCCTAGAACATCAAGGCGCTTTCGCGATTGCATGTCCCGTTCGAACCCTGCTAAAACTAGTATACCAGTCACAAATCCCTGAGACCACTTTTCGTGCATACCTCTGCTGTTCCCAACACAGCGAGCATCCTTAAGCTCGCTTGGCCGCTGACGCTGAAAGCCATGATGTTGCATGGCATTATCGTCATTGACGCCTATCTTGTCGCGGCTTTGGGCGAAGAGGCCGTCGCCGCGATGGGACTGGCCGGATCCTTTGCAGGGTTGGTCTTGGGCATCATCATGGCCTTTTCCAATGCCACACAAATCCGTATTGCGCAGGCCTTTGGGTCGGGCAGCGATGTGGCCCTTAAAACAGGGCTCTATATCGGGCTGCTGATTAATATTGTGGCGGCCAGTTTTGGCGCGCTTTTGCTGGTGTTGTTTGGCGGCGACTTAATCGGATATTTCGCCCATACGCCATGGATCGCGGCCGAGGCCGAGAAATACCTGATGGTGTTTCTGTTGGTCTTTGCCTTTGAAATGTTCGGCCAATGTCTGGGCAGCTATTTCAATGGCTGTGGCAAGACAGTTGTGCCTTTCCTAAGCTATCTGATCGCCATCCCGCTCAACATCATTGTTAGCTATGCCTTTATCCACGGCGCCTTTGGGTTTCCGGAACTGGGCGTGATGGGCGCGGCGTTGGGCAGTGCGATTGCCTCGATGATGCGGCTGCTGTTCATGGCGGTACAGCTTTACCGCAAGAACCGGGCCTATCTGGACGTGGCCGGGTGGAAAAACGGAACCTTTTTGGTGTCGCTGAAACGCCACCTAAAATTTGCGCTGCCGATTGCCGCGACCTTTGTGTCGGTAGTTGTCGCCAATAATGTTGCGGTGATGCTTTATGCCAAGATGAGCGTGAACCAATTTGCCGCCATGACGCTGATCCACCCGTGGATTCAGGTGCTTGGTACGTTCGGTATTTCCTGGGCGATGGCGACGGGCATCATGGTGGCGCAGCTATTGGGCAAGGACCAACGCGGGCCCGAGCTGGACCTATTCTTGAAGCGCGCATGGATCGGAGCAATGAGCGCCGCGGGCATCGTTGCCTTATGCTATTTGACGCTGACGCTGCTGTCGGATCAGATCTATGGCAACCTTCAGGACGAGACCCGTGCGGCCTTGTATAGTTTCCTGCCGATCTTGCTAATTTTGCCGTTCCCCAAGGGATCAAACGCGATGTGCGGGCATTCCCTGCGGGCCGGCGGGGATACGGTTTACGTGATGAATATCTTCATCTCGTCGCAATGGCTGTGCCGGTTGCCCCTGACGGCTTTCGTGATTTTCTATCTGGAAGGCGCCGCCGTCTGGGTTCTGGTGGCCGTTCTGGCCGAAGAGCTTTTCAAATTCCCACTCTTCCACCGGCGCTTTTTGAAGGGCAGATGGAAAGAGGGTCTGGCCGAAGAGGAGACGGCCTAAAGGTCGTCTGCTGCGTAGCGGCTTAGAACGTCGATAGGGACAATCTCAAGCGCACGTTGATGGGTGGATTCAAGCCGCACCTGCGGGGCGCAATCCTCGTCATGGGCTTGCATGAACCGCGCCGCGCAAAGGCACCATTGATCGCCGGGCTCTAGTCCGGCGAAGCCAAATTCGGGGCGCGGGGTGGACAAGTCATTGCCAAGATATTTCGAGAAGGCCAAAAACTCGGCGGTCATTAAAGCGCAAACCGTGTGACTTCCGGTATCCTGCGGGCAGGTATTGCAATGCCCGTCGCGGAAAAACCCGGTGACAGGATTGGTCGAGCAGGGCTGAAGCGCCTCACCCAGCACATTTAGGGATGGGTCTTTTTTAAGCATAACAGCGGCCTTGTTCCCACAGGATCGCGGCCCAATTGGGGTCGCCCCTATCTACTTAAACTTGTCGACCAGTTTTTGCAGGGGGCTGCGGGCATCCTCGGCAGGTTTTTCTGAAGCCTGCGGGGATTTGGTGGGATTTTCGGCAGGTTTTCCTGCCTCTGCCTTGGTTTTCGACGAGCGTGGCGGCGCGGTGCGCAATGCAACTGCGTTCATGAACTTGCTGTTATCATCAGCGGCCAGATGGGACGCCCCATCGCAGATGCCGCGCATGAGATCATCCAGCCAGTCGCGCTCGGCCTTGGCAAAATCCGATAAAACATAACCTGAAACCCGGTCCTTATGTCCGGGGTGCCCGATGCCAAGGCGAATTCGTTTATACTCTGCGCCGATATGGGCGTGGATCGAACGCAACCCATTATGGCCCGCATGCCCGCCGCCGGTTTTGACGCGCAGCTTGCCGGGGGCCAGATCCAGCTCATCATGAAACACAACCACATCGGCAGGGGTCAGTTTGTAGAACCGCATCGCTTCGCCAACGGATTGACCCGAGAGGTTCATGAAGGTTTCGGGCTTGAGCAGGACAATTTTTTCCGAGCCGAGGCGGCCCTCAGAGACGCTCCCCTGAAACTTACCGCGCCACGGGGCGAACCCGTGATCTTCGGCAATCCGATCCAGTGCCATGAACCCGATATTATGCCGGTTCATCGCATATTTTCCGCCGGGATTACCCAATCCAACCCAGAGTTTCATGTCGGTCCGACCCCAAACTGCCAATCTCTAACCAGCCTGTCCTATAGTCGCGGTGGCCTCAGGGATCAATGGATGCTGCCGGAAGGGCGCAAGGGCCGCGAGGCGGAAGATCGCGGATCAAGGCCAACATTTTCGCGGTTAAGGGTCTTTAGGATCACAGTTTAGAATGATGAAAAGGGGGATGGATGTTGAACCATAGCTTGACTGAGGGTGTTCCCAGAGTGACGTCCGCTTTGCGGACAAAGCGTGCCTTGGGTTTGACCAAACCAAAGACCGCTTAGGCGGCTTCTATTTCCGGGAGTGTCACATCAGCTTCCTTGAGTTGCCGCGCGACAATCTCATTGAATGACAAGTTTGGGTTGGTCTCAGCAAGCATGCCGATTTTAATCCAGAACTCCGCCTGCGCATTAATCGACCGGCACATCACCGTGCTGGCCTTACGGATTTCTTCATGCAATCCGTCACCGATCTTTACGATGCCCATTGATGCGTCTCCTCACTAAAGATATACGAAACATATACGATTCATATAAAGCGGCATTTACCCCGAGTATAGGGACAGAACTCAAGATGGATAGCTATATCAATGTGCCAGTAGCCCCGCCCGCAAAAGACGCACGCAGGACTGAAAGCATCAAGCTCTACGGGCCAGACGCCTTCGAGGGGATGCGTAGAGCTGGTGCGTTAACCGCCGCCTGTCTGGACGGCGTGGCTGATCTGATCCGTCACGGCACCCCGCTATCAGACATCAACACTTATGTGCTGGACTTTGCAGCTTCATATGATGCGATACCTGCAACCCTTGGATATAAGGGCTACAAATATGCCTGCTGCACATCGGTTAATCACGTTGTTTGTCATGGCTTTCCCAATGAGAAAAAGCTGCGCGAGAGCGATATCGTCAACGTCGACGTGACGCTGATCCATGAAGGTTGGTACGGCGATTCAAGCCGGATGTACGCGGTCGGCAAGCCCAAGCGGGCGGCAGAGCGGCTTATCCAGATCACGCATAAGGCTATGATGCGTGGGATCGAAGCCGTGCGTCCTGGCGCGCGGCTTGGAGATATCGGTCATGCCATCCAGTCCTATGCGCAATCTGAGCGCTGCTCGGTTGTTCGAGACTTCTGTGGCCATGGTATCGGTCAGGTTTTCCATGACTCTCCTAACATTCTGAACTTTGGAAGGGCCGGGGAAGGTTTGGAGCTGCGAGAGGGTATGATTTTTACCGTTGAACCGATGATCAATCTGGGTCGGGGCGAAGTGAAGATGCTGGCTGACGACTGGACTGCGGTGACCCGCGACAAGTCCTTGTCAGCTCAGTTCGAGCATTCAATTGGTGTGACTGCCCGCGGGTTTGAGATTTTCACCAGATCCTCTCAGGGGCTTCATGCGCACGGCGTTGAGATCAACGGAGAAACTACATAGCAGCCATTCGTTCAGAACGCAGCATCCGGAACTATGGGCTCAGAGCCGAAATTCGTTCCAATAAAAAAACCGCGATGGCAGTGCGCCACGCGGGGTTTTGAAAGTTTTGGCAAAGCCTAAGGCAGGGATTCCTCCTCTGCGGCGACCTCTAGCGTCCTCCCTGCATCTTACCGGTAGGTGAAATTCGTGACCTCGCAAACATTCACATTTTCGTCGTACTCCACCACGCCGGTCATAAATGTTGCGCGAAAATTATAGTTACAGTTGCCTGTGCCATCATCAAAGTAGATTTCCACGTCACTCAAGTGTTCCACGATTTGGCTAAACACGACCGGGCCCCAATTATCACGGCCAAAAGACGAGTACTCGAAACCGACCATGGGCAGGCCAGAGTTATTATGGAACTGAACCCACTGGCCTTGCTGTGCTGAAGCGCCTTGAGCCAGCGAAAGGGTAAGACCCAAGCCTGCCAATGCGATGAAACCTTTGCGTATCATCCGGTATCCTTCCAAATAGGGTGAGGATCGGACGCTGGCAGGTCGGGCCGGACAAGTCAAAACAATTCGCCGATTGGAATTGGACGAATAACATGGCCCGCGGCCCATAGACGTCGCACCTGCCGCGATGCCTTGCCCCAAGAAAAAACCCCGCGAGGCCGAGGCCTGCGGGGTTTCGAATGTTTTGGCAAAGCCTAAGGCAGGGATTACTCCTCTGCTGCGGCCTCTTCAGTTTCTGCTGCGCCTTCTTCGGCTGCTTCGTCGTCATCGCTGCTGCCGCCGCCAAGTGCGGATGGTGCTGCAACGTTGCCGATAACAAAGTCACGGTCGATGGTCGGACGCGCGCCTTCTGGCAGGGTGATCGACGAAATGGTGATGGTGTCACCGATGTCGAGGCCTGTCATGTCAACGGTCAGAGTTTCCGGAATGTCGCCCGCGGTTACGCGCAGTTCAACTTCGGAACGGACAACGGTCAGAACGCCGCCCTTCTTGATGCCGGGGGCCTCTTCTTCGTTGATGAACTCAACGGGAATGAACAGGTTAACGCGGCTCGTGCGCTTCAGACGCATGAAATCCACGTGGGTCGGCAGATCTTTGACAACGTCACGCTGAACGCCGCGGCAGATCACACGAACGTCTTCTTCGCCTTCAACCTGCAGGTTGAAAAGGGTCGACAGGAAACGGCCTGCTTTCAGGCGCTTCAAAAGCACGTTGAACGGGATTTGAATCGAGATGGGGTCTGCACCGCCACCATAAACGACTCCGGGCACTTTGCCTTCACGGCGTGCTTGACGAGCGGCCCCCTTGCCTGTCCCCGTCCGTGCCTCAGCTACGAGATTTGGAACCTCACCAGCCATAGCTATTCTCCATATAATAAAGGGGCGGCCTCCAAGGGTGTCCGCCCGGTTGAAGCCCGGCCTATAGGATAGATTCGGACGTAATGGAAGGGGGAAAGGCTCGCCATTTGGCGCGCGGTGACGCTGGCGCGGCAATTGTCGCGCAAGGCTTTGCCGATGTCATCACAAATTCGGGGGAAGTGTAACCAAAGTAACCGGCGGCTTGATTTGAAGAATTTGGAAGGGCAGAGGCAGTGAATGTCTTTGGTCCGCGCCATATCCTTGTCCCGCCGGCATCTTCCTGCCTTCGCGGCAGAAGGCGTCTTTTGGGGCGCGTATGCGGCCTATATCCCGCAGATCAAAGCGCAAATCGGTGCAAGCGATGCTGATTTCGGTCTGGTGATGTTGGTCACGGCGGCCGGGGCAGTGACGGCGATGTTGCTGGCGCCCACGATATCCCGCCTGACGGGACGCTACGCGATGGTCTTATCGGCGCTGTTTCTGGCCGCAGCGTTTCAAACGCCAATGTGGATGGGCGCGATCTGGGTTTTTGCGGGGGCAATGTTCTTTGCCGGGGCGGGTGCGGGATTACTGGATGTCATTATGAATGCCCGGCTCAGCACCGTTGAGGCGCGCGAGGATACGTCTTTGATGAACCTAAATCACGCGTGTTTTTCCTTTGTTTATGCAGCAACGGCGATATCCGCGGGCATTTTGCGGGATGCGGGCGTTCATCCCGGCCAGATGATGGCCGGGCTTGGCCTGCTGGTTGTGATCGCACTGCCTACGATGATGACCGAGCCAAGTGACGCGCCGAATAGTGCGGAATCCTCTCGGCGAAAGATGCCCTTAGGTCCGTTGGTGATGCTGGGCGGGCTAATCGTGCTGATCGGGTTTATGGCCGAGAACGCGACGGAAAACTGGTCAGCCCTTCACATCGAGCGCACCCTTGGCGGCGGCGCAACCGAAGGCGCGCTTGGACCGGCAATGCTGGGCCTGACGATGGGGTTCGGGCGGCTTTTTGGACAGGTCATTGTTGGGCGGATATCGGAAAGCCTGCTGTTGGTGGTGTCCGCTTTATTGGCCGCATTGGGCGCCGTTTTAGCAGCGCTGTCGACCACACCATTTGAGGCCTATGTGGGATTTGCGACATTGGGTCTTGGCGTGGCCATCATCGCCCCGATGATGTTGGCGCTGGCAGGCCGGATGGCGGAAAAAGGCACGCGTGAGCTGATCATCAGCCGCGTCACGGCCATCGGATATTTTGGATTTTTCATCGGACCGCCATTAATGGGATTTGTTGCCGAAGGGCTGGGCTTGCGGGCCGCTTTCGGTGTGATGGGCGGGCTTTTGGCGCTGATCCCGGTGGCGTTGTTAGCTTTGCGGCAAACATCCCGCCGCTAAAACGAAAACCAGCGCCGAAAATGCGGCGCTGGTTTCGGCTTGAATTTGGCAGGCGCTAGAAGAGGTCAAAACTCTCTTCGAACTGGAAGCTGTCAAAATCCGAGGCATCGCCCCGCTCGGGCACTTCTACAGTGCCTTTGCCCTCATCGCGGTTTTGCGTGTCGCGGATGATGTTGGTCGAGCTTGCCCAGAAATCGAATTCTTTTTCTGCGCTGTCGTCAAATTTGTCGAATTTAAATGCGAGGATACCGTCTTCGGCCATGAGAAATCTCCAGATAAAATTGCTTTAATAAAAAATCAGCGGAGCGTGATTGCCCTTCGCTGTTCATAAGTCGGACGAGTGGCGAACAACGTTCAAAACTTTTGGATTAAACTTGCCAATTGGCGGGAACACGATCGCCGAAACGGGATGTGCAGAACGCATATTGCGGCGCCAAAAGCTCTTTGGCCGCGCTGAATGCTGCCGCGGGCATGTCGGTGACGATCTTGGTTTCGTTGTGACGTGTCTTGGTATCGGCAGGGCGGTAGTCGGCGCCGATATGATCGGCTAATGCGCGCAGGCTACTTTCGGTAAAAAGGTCTTCGTAAAAGAGATAGAGAAGATCATCCGGCGCAAAGATCCTATCAAGGTCGCCGACGACACCCCGGTAATCCGCCCGGGCGCAGATGCTGGGTGACGCGAACCCTTTCGCCCAGTTAATCACCAGATCGCTGTCCGGGTTCGTCTGCGTCATATGCCGCATCTGTGACCACATCCGATCAATGGGGTCGCGCATAATAAATAGCAGCTTCAGGCGGATATCCTGGGTCGCACAAAAAGATTTGAGATAGTCGAACCCGGCAGGGCCCAGCACAGAATAGGCGGGAGTGATGTCGCAAAGCACCTTGGTGTCCGTCTCGCAGATCCGGGCGAAATGCGCGAAATAGGCGTTATCGTCATAGATCATCTGCGCGCGATCGACGCTGGCTTGAAAAGTTTCACGCCCTTGCAGATTGATCGCGGGATCACCTGATTGCTCGATATGGAATTTGAGCCGTTTCAGGGCAAGCATATCCATATCGCCAAGCGCGTGGCCGGCGAATTTCATATTAAAGAAATGCACTTCTTTCAGGGGGGACGGGGTCACGCCGTCAAGCGTCGACAAATAGGAGTGAACCCAACTGGTCGCGGATTTCATCGCGCCCACGCAGATAAACAGCGTCTTGCCGTTCAGCGCGTCGAATTTTTGCAAATTTTGGATCGCTTCGTACATCGAGGGGCCTTTCCGGCGTCAGACTGCCATAGCGTTACGTGGCCCTCAACTGTGCTATTCGATGACTTCTCCGGGGGCGACGCCCCATAGTGTCTCGACAGGCACCCAACCGCGATGGCCGCCCACATCCAACCGGCACCACGCGCCATTGCATTCATTCAGAAAAGCCACAACGCCCAGCTCAGCCTGCGCTGTAACAGGCGAGTCCAAATCGGGGCGCTGATGCAATTCAAGCATATCGACTTCGACGATCGCGGTTCGCACACCGGATAGCAGCGAGTAATGCATCCAGCCGCCTGCGCCATCCCGGTCAATGACACGGCGCCAATGTTCATGTTCGGCGACAACCTGCACCGGCATATTGCGGCGTTGAAACACCCAATCAATCCGATGACTGCGCGAGGGGCCACGTCTTGCATAGGCCTCGGACGCTTTGATCGAGACATAACGCGGCATTGGAAAGCCCGTAACGGGGCCAACCTCTTGCGCGAAAGCCGTGCTCGCTTGGATGATCCAGAGCGACACCAGACCCCAAAGGGATATTTTCTTGATCAACACGCTCAAATCTGCCCAATCCGCCGCGTTTGCCGACTGTTGAGCCGACGTATTTTTTAGGTTGAGACATTGGCGTCTCTTGCGCCTTTTGTCTGGATGCGAGACTGTCACGCCAAGGGCCGAAAGGCCAGCAAAGGGATAGGTGAAATGCCAGGTCAGAAGTTGAGTGTTGTCGTTACGCGACGGTTGCCCGAAATTGTCGAAACACGGATGTCAGAGCTATTCGATGTAGAATTGCGCGAAGATGACACGCCGATGAGCAAGTCCGAGCTGGTATCTGCCCTTAAGCGTGCGGATGTTTTGGTGCCGACGATCACTGACCGGATCGATGCGGGGCTGTTAGGGCAAGCGGGCGAAAAGCTGAAATTGATCGCGAATTTTGGGGCTGGCGTCGACAATATTGATGTCCAAACGGCGCGTCAGCGGGGCATCCTGGTGTCCAACACGCCCGGGGTCGTAACCGAAGATACGGCCGATATGACCATGGCGCTGATTTTGTCAGTCACCCGGCGCATTCCAGAGGGGCTTGCGCTGCTTCAATCTCAAAAATGGGGAGGCTGGGCGCCAACCGCGATGCTGGGCGGCCGGATTGGCGGAAGGCGATTGGGTATCCTTGGGATGGGGCGGATCGGTCAGGCTGTGGCCCGCCGGGCCTCGGCCTTTGGAATGCAGATCCACTATCATAACAGGCGGCGGCTGCATGCCGATACCGAAGCAGACCTCGAGGCGACTTATTGGGAAAGCCTTGATCAGATGCTCGCGCGTATCGACGTTCTTTCCGTGAATTGCCCGCACACGCCATCAAGCTTTCATTTGTTGAACGCGCGGCGGCTAAAACTCATGAAGCCGTCTGCGGTGATCGTAAATACATCTCGGGGAGAGGTTATCGACGAAAATGCCCTCACGCGGATGTTGCGATCCGGTGATATTGCGGGGGCGGGTCTTGATGTCTTCGAGCATGGCAAAGACATGAACCCACGGCTGCGCGAGCTTGAGAACGTGGTTCTCTTGCCGCATATGGGCTCTGCCACTGAAGAAGGCCGGGTCGAGATGGGTGAGAAGGTCATCATTAACATCAAGACCTTTGACGATGGGCACCGCCCGCCGGATCTTGTTGTGCCGAGCATGCTTTAAGGGGCATTCAAAGGCGACACGCGCTTCCAAACATCAGGCCACATATGACCCGCTTATTCTCGTTTTGTCTGCTTTTGATCGGCGCCTGTTTTCTGGCTGGCGCCTATGGTGCACTGCACAATCAAATCAGCTTTACCGTTGGACCGGACTATTTCTACCACCTGAAATTCCAGCAATTTAACATTCCCGACGGCACGGCCCCCCGCATTGGTGCGGCTTTGGTTGGTTGGGAAGCAAGCTGGTGGATGGGTATTGTTCTAGGCATGCCCATCGGATTTTTAGTGCAATTCATGCCGGACCTTCGGGCGCAGCGGAACGTGTTTTTTCTGGCCTGCCTGATGTGCGTGACTTCAGCCCTTGCGATGGGCGTTGGATCTTTGCTGATCGAATGGCCCCCCGAAAATTTTGAGTTCATGATCATTCCGGAAGCGGCGGAAAATCCAGAAGGATACCTGCGCGCCGCAATCATGCATTCCTTTAGCTATTTGGGCGGTCTCATTGGCGGCGCGGTCGCGCTCTTGACCACCAGTTTCCTGCTTTGGCGGGCGCGGCGCGGGTGATCTAACAAAATACGACATCAAGGTCGGTTTCTGATTGCGAATAGTCGGCCAGAAATCGCTGGCGATGCCGCAATCACGCGACAGTCAGGGTAAGCCTGTACTCGGAGTCTGTCCCCCATGAAAACAACGGTAAAAGCCCTCATTATTGGCGGCGGTGCAATCGGAACGTCGATTGCCTATCATCTGGCCCGCGCCGGGTGGCAGGATGTGATGCTGTTAGAGCGGGATGAACTGACCTCTGGCTCAACCTGGCATGCGGCGGGCCTCTTGCCGCTCTTTAATATGGGCTACGCCACAAGCCACATTCACGATTACTCGGTCCGATTTTATAAGACGCTGGAAGAGGAAACCGGGCTGAATGCCGGGTTCTCGGTTGTGGGTAATCTTCGCATGGCGCAAAGCGCCGAGCGGATGGATGAGTTTCAGCTTTACGCCTCAACCGCGGAAACCGTGGGTATTCCCTATGAATGGATGACTCCCGCCGAGATCAAAGAGCGTTGGCCGTTGGTCCGCACCGAAGATTTGCGCGGCGCGCTGTTCCATCCGACTGACGGCTATATCAATCCTGCGGATCTGACGCAGGCCATGGCCAAAGGCGCGCGTCAACACGGCGTGATGATCGAGCGTAAGTGGCAAGTGGACGGCTATGAATGGGCCGGCGATCATTGGAATGTGACCGCCACCAAGATGGTCGAAAAAGGCGGAAATCTGGTTCCCTCGGATGAGCAAATCGTCATCCAGGCCGAACATGTTGTAACGGCCACCGGAAACCATTCACAGCGCACGGCGCAGATGCTCGGCATCAAAATGCCTGCGATCCCGGTCGAACACCAATATATCGTGACCGAGCCTGATCCGGCGCTGACCGCGTATCGAGGCACCCATGCGGAACATCCGGTTCTGCGCGATGCAGACGCCAAATGGTATGTGCGAGAAGAACGCGGCGGCTGGATTTTGGGGCCCTATGAGCGCGGCGCGCCCGCTCGGTTCGAGTATGCGGTGCCTGATAGTTTCCGCGCGGATCTTTTCCCGCTCGATCTGGATCGGATCGAAGAGGAATACATGTCGATGATCCACCGAATTCCATCCTCGGAAACTGTGGGTTTGAAAGACGATTATAACGGTCCAATTTGTTACACGCCGGATGGCAACCCACTGGTTGGCCCTGCGCCGGGTCTGCGCAATATGTGGCTTGCAGAAGGGTTTTCCTTCGGGATCACTGCGGCGGGCGGCACGGGCTATTATCTTGCGCAGATGATGGTTGACGGCGAAGCAGAGATTGACATGGCCAGCCTCGATCCCAAGCGCTACAGCCAGAATTGGATGACCACAGAATACGCCGCGCGCAAAAACGAAGAATGCTATGAGCATGTCTATATTCTGCATCACCCCGATGAAGAGCGTGAAGCCTGTCGCCCGCTCAGAACCGCGCCTGCCTATGATCGGCAAAAGGCGCGGGGTGCGCAGTTTGGGATGGTCAATGGATGGGAACGCCCAAACTATTTTGGACCGCTTGATGCGCCGGAAAACTTTGACCATGACGCCCGCAGTTTCCGCCGTGGTGGATGGTGGCAACATGCGGTGGATGAGGCTAAAGCCATTCGCGAAGGCGTCGGCCTGATTGATGCCACGGCCTTTACCAAACATGTCGTAAAGGGTCCGGGGGCCACGGCCTTTCTTGATTGGTTCACTTGCAACAAGCTGCCGCGCATTGGCCGGATCAACCTGACCTACGCGCTTAGCTCAACCGGGACCACGCGCACCGAATACACGATCGTCAGGAATGGCGAGGATAGCTATTACCTCGTTTCTGCTGGGGCGCTGACAGAATATGACGGCGATTACCTGCGCAAGGCGGCCGAAGATAAAGCGCCTGAATTTGGTTATATCGAGATACAGGATGTCACCACGCAATGGGGCGTCTTTGCCATTGCCGGGCCGAAATCCCGCGATGTGCTCAGTGAAGTGATCAAGGATGCAGACCCGTCCACGGCTCTGTCCAACAAACGTTTCCCTTGGCTGTCCGCGCGTCAGATTGAACTGGGCATGTGCCCGGTCAATGCAATCCGCGTGGCCTATACCGGTGAGCTTGGTTGGGAAATGCACCATCCGATTGAAATGCAGAACTACCTTTTTGACCTCCTCGAAAAAGCTGGTGAGAAATACGGGATGAAACTGGTCGGCGCGCGCGCGCAAAACTGGTTGCGACAGGAAAAAAGCTACCGCGCGTTCGGGACCGAGCTGGGACGCGATGCGACGCCGCTCGAGGCGGATCTTCCCCGCTTTGTTGATCTTTCGAAAGAGTTCCACGGTAAAGCGCCGATGGAAGCGGTGGGCATCCGTTCAAAATGCGTGACGTTATTGATTGACGGGCCAGAGGATGCAGACCCTTGGGGCCGCGAGGCGCTTTATGATGGCGAGGTCAAAGTGGGGCGTCTGACATCGGGCGGTTATTCGGTGGCGTTCGGGAAATCTATTGGCATGGGCTATGTCACGCCGGATCTGGCGGTCGAGGGGACAAAGCTAAAGGTCAGGATGCAGAACCAGCTTTGGGATGCCGTGATCACCTGCGACAGCCCCTATGATCCAAAAAATGAAACTATTCGCAAAGATGGCTAGCGCTATTTTTTGCCCCGGATGGCTCGGGGTTTGGGGGCTGGCCCCCAAGAAAACGGGGGTGCGGGGGCAGAGCCCCCGCTGGTCGACGCGCATCGCGCGGCGAAACCGGTTTGTAGGCGCAGCTTAGCGCATAAACCGTCCCAAAACGTCATCCAAAGCAGATCCGTCGCCATCGGCGTCCAGCAGATCATTCAGCATACCAAGCCCGCCAGATTGCGACCCGCCGCCGCCGCCCAAGAGGCCGCTCACCAGTCCGCCTAAGCCGCCGCCTGTCTCGGCCTCCATCTCGTCAATGGTGCTGTCGGGCATATTGCGCTGCAATCCGCCTTGGGTCATGGCAGCAAGCGCTGGCAGGAATTGCTGCACCTGGCTGAGGTCGAGACCCGTTCGATTGGCCGCTTCTTCGGCCAGGCCGTCCGCTTCTTGCTGCCCGCCCAAAAGCGCTTGCAAAAAATCGCGTCCTTGCGCTTGGCCGGTTTCGCTGGCGGCGGCGCTGGCGTCGTCATAAAGCTCGGATTGCCCTTCACCGCGCAACGCCCCAAGGACATCTTGCAGGCCGCCACCCGTGGCGCGATTGCGCGCAGCCGACCCGAGCGCGGGGGCCAAAAGTTCGGTAAGCTCATTGGCCTGACCCTCTTCAAGGCCCAGCTGGCTTGCGAGAGCCCCCAATCCTTCACCACCCTGCGCGCCTTGAAGCATTCTGAGAATTGACATTGTGTCCTCCTGAAATTCGATTTTTTAAATCTGTAACTGTAGTGCCGATTGCCATTCTAACCCAAACAAACGGGTGGAGCAGAGATTTCCCTACGTCAACCGGGTTGGGCTGAGCGCCGCAACGGTTTCCGCGTCGAACCCGGTTGGCCGCCCCGCGATAATATCGGCCAAAAACTGGCTGGCGGCAGGCGCGGTTTGCATGCCGTAGCCGCCTTGGCCGGCCACCCAAACAAAGGACGGCTGTCGCGGATCGGGCCCAAGAACAAGCGTGCGATCTGGTGCAAAGGTGCGAAGGCCGGCCCATGTGGTTTCAACGCGTGTGACCTCTTCCGTCACAAAGGGTTGATAGCGCGCGATGCCTTCTGCGATGACCATATCATCAGCCCAGGCATCATGCGGCGTCGTCTCGTCTTCCTCAGCGGGCGACACAAGCCATTTGCCCGCATCGGGTTTGGCGTACCACGTCTCACCGGCGCCGATCAGCATTGGCCAACCTGCTGGATCATGGCCGCCCGGCGCTGGTATCCGCGCCATTGAACGACGCAAGGGTTTAAGGCCAATGGGCGGAAGTCCTGCAAGCTTGGCAATCTCATCAGCCCAAGCCCCTGCAGCATTCACGAGGGTTTTGGCAGAATAGGTGTCGCTTGTGGTGAATACGTGCCAGATGCCGGCCTCTCGAGATATATCCGTGACCTGTTCGCCCGTCTGGATCTTGCCGCCGCTCTCCCGGATTTCCTTGGCAAAGTTCTGCACCAAACGATCTGCATCCAAATCCCAAGCCGCATGGTGATGGCCCGCTGCGGTGACGTGATCGGTGTTCAGGATCGGAACCTGTTCTTTCGCTTCGCTTGGCGTCAACGTCGTCAAGCCATAGGTGTCGATATCGTCCTGAAGCAAGGCGTCGTCGCCGGGCCCTGCTAAAAACATCAGACCGCGCGGCGATAACACGCCGCCATGGGCGTTTTGGTGATAGTCGAGCGACGCTTCGTTCAGGGCGATGGTGACGGGCAAGCCATAGCGAGCCTCATATAATGCCGCCGAGCGGCCCGAGGCATGATAGGCCAGCGCAGTTTCCGCCTCCAGAACCAGAACCGAGCCAAGCGGCGCAAGCCGTGCCCCAGCCGAGATTCCTGCGATGCCGCCGCCAATAACTAGAAAATCATAGGTCATGACCCTATTTGCCATAACACTATCTCAGTTGCTATTGCCCAGTCACTTAAAGGCCACTCACACGCAGATGTGACGCTGGATGCATTGTGATCTGTGGGCCGTAGCGGCAAAATGCAGTTCGATTTTAGTAGATTCGCGCTTTCTGGAGGCTCAATAGCATGCTCAGCAGACGCCATTTTATCATGACCAGTGCTGCAATGTTTTCAGCGCCATTAGTGACGCCCGCCTTTGGGCAACAGTCAAATTGGGATGCTTGGGACGCGCAAGTGACACCGGCAGGATATGTCCCCGGGACAACCAATCCATGGGGGTTCCACGACCGGTTTTTGCCGCAACTGGTTGAGGCCAATCCAAGCCTTTTGCCCGGTGATATCCATGTCGATGCGGTCGCGCGGTATCTTTACCACATTCAGGATAATGGCACCGCCATGCGCTATGGCGTGGCGATTGGGCGAGGCGGTTTGTATGAGCCCGGTATTTACACCATCGCCCGCAAGGCGCGCTGGCCTGCTTGGACGCCAACTGCTGCAATGATCGCTCGTGAGCCGGCGGCCTATGCGCAGTTTGAAGATGGTGTGCCGGGAGGACCGACAAACCCGCTCGGCGCGCGGGCGCTCTATCTCTATGTCGGCAACCGCGATACCTATCTGCGTATTCACGGCACGCCGCAGCCTTGGTCAATTGGCAGCCGCGCAAGCTCGGGCTGTGTGCGGATGGTTATGGCCCATATCATTGATCTCTACGACAATGTTGATACAGGCGTGACCGCGACGCTTTATGCCGCTGAGGGCGGGATTGGCAGCGCAACGTAACGCGCCAATTGCTGTTCCCGTAAAATGGACGGCTTTCAGATAGACAGAAAAACATAAGCAGGGCCTCTGGCCCTGCTTTGTTATTTAGACGACGGCCGCTGATCAGGTGATCGATTGCGCGCCAAGGACCGGGTCGTTTTCCCGCGTACAGATCATCCGGCCTGCGCTGGTCAGAAGGGGCAGGTACGTAGATTCAACCGGCCCTGCATATAGGTACCAGTAGCACCCATCTTCGGGCATGATCACCACGACGCTGGTGTCTTGATTGGGACCGACAATCGACACAACGCCCTCGGGCAGTTCAGCCACCCGGATCACGCCATTATCGTCTACGGTATTTTGCGGTGTTGTAGTGCACCCCGCCAAGGCAAGGACGGCAAAAGCGCCGGCGATGAAAATGGCCTTCATGAAAATTCTCCCGACGTTCTTTTTATCACATGAAACAGAACGATGCTGTCTGCGGCAACCACTCTTAATCGAGAAGCTTCGATTTTGCACGTGTGTTCAACCTATTGTGTTCACAGAGCAATGCCAAGATTTCCTGCAATCCGGCGCCAGAAGTTCCGGCAGAAAGTTTTGGCAAGATCAGAGGTTTCTGCTTATTTTGTGCCGATGAGTGAAATGGAGCTGACATGAAATTCTTGATCCCTGTTTTGGCATTTGCTGGACTTATTGCCGGGCCTGCTGTTGTAAATGCACAGGTTGTGGCGCTGAGCGCCGTGTTTGACGGCGATCTTTGCGCAACGGATGTTGACCCAGCAGGTGATCTGGATGATTGCGCAACAATCGCTGGAAACGCGGGTCAGCGGGGCCTGCACGAGTTCTTGTTTGAGGGCGTTCAAACGGATGTAGCCGGCGACATGGTCATTGCGATCACCGCTTCCGACGCCGATCTGTTTGCGGATCCCGGCCAAAATAACCCCGACGAGCGGTTTCGGTTGATCGTCGATGGCGTTGATTTTGGCCTGCTTTTCGATGGAACAGAAGGCGACGAAGCGGCGGCGAATGCGTCGCTAGCCATCTCGGTGCAAGAAAACATTCAGGCGTCAACCGGATCAGCCGCGCCAATGGCGCTTCGCTTTACCTTGCCGCAAGACCAATCCGCGATGATGTTGTCAGACGGTGTTTTGTCGGTGCAGCTGGATTTCCGGGAAGATCGGAACATCAACAGGTTCTCAGATACGGTCGTGCAAATATCCTACCCTGTCGCCGCGCCCCCTCCGGATCTTGAGTTTCTTCTGGCAGAAATTGCGCGACTAGAGGCGTTGATACATGCCCAAGGTGAGGCGATTACGGCGCTAGAGGCATCTATAGACGGGCAGTAACGCCTTTGGCGCTGAGACAAGAAAGGCCCGCCAATTTGGCGGGCCTTTCTCTTAGATCATTGTAGCGGATCAGTTCGGGATCTCACCCGTTACGCCTTCGACATAGAAATCCATGCCGGCAAGCGTGCCGTCATCAGCGGTTTCACCTTCGGCCAACCAAGCCGAGCCGTCCTGCATGTTGATCGGGCCGGTGAAGGGGTGGTATTCGCCTGCTGCAATGGCTTCGACCATTGCTTGCGCTGATGCGCGCACGTCTTCTGGGATCGCGTCGGTCATTTCGCCAATGCCAACCATGCCTGGGCCAATGCCGTCCCATGTGTCGCCGCTTTCCCATGTGCCATCCATGACGGCCTGGGTGCGGGCGATATAGTAGGGGCCCCAATCATCGATGATTGCGGACAGGCGTGGGGCCGGAGCGAACTGGATCATGTCAGATGCCTGACCAAACCCGTAGGCACCAGCCTCGGCTGCGACGGCCAGCGGCGCAGTGGTATCGGTGTGCTGCATGATGATATCGGCGCCTTGGTCGATCAGGGCCTGTGCAGCTTCCGTTTCAACGGTTGGGTCCATCCATGTGAAGGCCCAAACAACGCGGAATTCAACATCCGGGTTCACTTCGGACGCATGCAAATAGGCCGAGTTGATGCCCCGGATCACTTCGGGGATCGGGTAGGAGGCGATATAGCCGATGATATTGCTCTCGGTCATATGACCCGCAATATGGCCCATTACGGCGCGGCCCTCATAGAAACGCGCGGAATATGTCGAAACATTGGGGTGATCGCGGCGATAGCCCGTGCCATGTTCGAACATCACATTTGGGAACCGTTCTGCGACGTTATTGGTCGCGTCCATATATCCAAATGAGGTGGTGAAGATCAGATCCGCTCCGGATAGCGCCATTTGTGTCAGAACACGCTCAGCATCCGCGCCTTCTGGCACGTTTTCAACAAACGTGGTTTCAACCGCGTCGCCGAAATGTTCCTGAACGGCCTCTAGCCCGTGATAATGGCCGGTGTTCCAGCCCATATCGTTGATCGAGCCGACGAAGACGAAGCCGACCTGTAGCGGGTCGTCCTGCGCCATCGCGCCTGTTGCAAGGCCAAGCGCCATTGCGCCGCTGGCCAGAACTGTCGTCAGATTTTTCATGTGACATTCTCCCTGTCTGTTTTTTGGTTTGTATCTGGTGTTTCGTTAGCGTCATGTAGATCGAAACCGGCATCTTCCAGTTCCGTCTCCAATAGCGCGGTGGTTATGATGGCTGCTGGCCCTGCGACAACGCCGAGCCCGACGAATAGAACCATCGTTGTGAAGATCCGCCCGCCGATGGTGATCGGAACCATATCGCCATACCCAACCGTGGTCAGTGATGCGACGGCCCACCAAAAGCTTTGCGGGATCGATGTGAACACCTCGGGTTGTTCGGGATGTTCGAAGATATAGATGCCGACCGCTGACACATAGAGCATCATCACGGCCATGATGATCAGCACGGTCAATTCGCCTCGCACCGCCTGAAAGGCATGAACCATCCGGTCGAGGGCGCGGCTGCTGCGGAATAGTTTGAGAAGCCGCACCAGCCGTATCAATCGGAAGGTTCGGATTGCGGCCCATTCGGGTTGTAGCAGGACAAGCGCGGGCAGAATGGCCAGAAGATCGACAATGCCCCAAAAGCTGAAGATATAACGCCACGGTTTTGGGGCGGTCACGATGCGCAAGATATACTCGCCGACGAAGATCACCAGTATGACCGCCTCGAACCCGAAGAAGACCCGGCGCAGCCCGTCCGATATTTGCGGCATGGATTCCACTGCGATGACCAGCGCCGAAACGATGATCAGACCATTCAGAAACAGCGCCATCGAGGGGCCGAACTTGGGGTCGGTCCCATCCAAGATGTGCTGCACGTCGTGCTTGGTCATGAATTATCCTAGCCGGTTGCATGGAACACCTTGCCCAATGCAGCCGGTGCATTCAATGCAGCGCGGGCTTTCCCTGACGACATTATCACCAGAACCAAGATTGTGATGACATAGGGTGACATCGCCAGAATTTCGACCGGCACGTCAATGCCTGCCGCTTGCAGCCGCAATTGCAGCGCCGTGATGCCGCCGAAAAGGTAGGCGCCAAGCATAACGCGGCCGGGTTTCCAACTTGCAAAAACCACCAGCGCCAGCGCGATCCAGCCTGCGCCTGCCGTCATGCCTTCGGTCCATTGCGGCACGCGCACCATTGAAAAGAATGCGCCGCCAAGCCCTGCGCAGGCCCCGCCAAATAGGATGGCTGCAATGCGCACGCGGACGACCTTATAGCCAAGCGCATGGGCCGCGTCGTGATTTTCGCCCACGGCGCGGATCACCAGACCGATATGGGTGTGTTTCAACACCGCCCAGACTGCCACGACCAGACCCACCGAGATATAGACCATCGATGTATGGGAAAAGAGGATCGGGCCGAGGACCGGCATGTCGCTGAGGCCGGGGATGTCTAGCCGAGCAACGGGGGGCGGGGTTGATCCTGAAATGCTCTCGCCAATCAGCGACGAGAGCCCAAGCCCAAAGAGGGTCAGGGCGAGGCCAGTCGCCACCTGATTGGACAAAAGATACTGCGTAAGGATCGCAAAGATCAGCGATAACGCCGCGCCGCCAGCGGCAGCCGCCAGAAAGCCAAGCGTGGGCGATCCGGTTTGAACCGCGATGGCAAAGCCGCAGACCGCGCCCATGATCATCATGCCTTCGACGCCAAGGTTCAGAACGCCAGCTTTTTCGACAACCAGCTCTCCTATCCCGGCTAAAAGGATCGGCGTGGACGCAACGATAAGCGCCGCGATGAGGGTGACGGGATCAATCATCATGCCGTGGCCTCCCCTTTTTTCATGCGAATTCGGTAGTTCGAGAGGACATCAAGCGCGAGCAAGAAGAACAGTAGCATGCCCTGAAAGGCCTGAATGGCAGAGGCGGGAATGCCCAGCATCAGCTGCGCCAGCTCACCCCCGATATAAGTCAGTGCCATAAGAAGCCCGGCCAGCAATATGCCTACGGGATGTAACCGGCCAAGGAAGGCGACGATGATGGCGGTGAAACCGTAACCGACGTTGAAATCAATGCTGATCTGTCCGGCGGGGCCCGACACTTCGAACAGTCCGGCAAGGCCCGCCAACGCGCCAGAAACCCCAAGGCAGAGGATGATCAGGCGGCTGGGATTAACGCCAGCAAATTTCGCCGCGCGCGGAGCCTGTCCCGCCAGTTTGATCTGGTAGCCCAAAAGATGTTTGTTCAGCAAAATGTAGGCCGCGATGACCGATATAAAGGCCATGACAACACCCCAATGCATGCCGGTATTGGCGAAAAGCTCGGGGTTGGACATGGCATCGATGCGGTTCAATTGACGTGATCCGGGAAAGCCCGAGCCTTCGGGGTTGCGCAGGAACCCTACCGCCGCCGAGGCGAGAAACTTTTCGGCCACATAGACCAGCAAGAGCGAGACGAGGATTTCATTTGTACGAAAAACCGTTCTCAGGATTGCCGGGATCATCGCCCAAGCCCATCCACCAAGCGCGCCCGCAATGACCATTCCGGGGAAGATGAGGGGGCTTTCGGTCGGATAAAAGGCAAGCCCGAATGTGGCACCGGCAATGGCGCCCATAATATATTGCCCTTCCGCGCCGATGTTCCAGATGCCGGCGCGAAACCCAAGGCTGAGGCCGATGGCGATCAGGATAAGCGGGCCGGCCTTTACCAATAGCTGGGGCCGCGAATAGGACGCGAACTGGGCGTTGAACAGTGGATCGTAAAAGATAATGCGAATGGCTTCGAACGGGTTTTTGCCGAGAACGGCGAACATTAGACCGCCCGCAAGCATTGTCATCACAACGGCCAAGATAGGCGTCGCCAAAATCCAAGGTTTGGACGGCGAGGGGCGCTTTTCAAGTTTAAACATGGGCCACCTCCGCTTCGTGCATGTCATGGGCCCCGCCCAGCATCAGGCCGATGGTTTCCATGGTCAGTCCCGCCGTAGGTTTGGTATCGGAAAGCCGCCCTTCGTTTAGGGCGCAGAAATTGTCAGAAATCTCTAACAATTCATCAAGATCTTGGCTGATCACGATCACCCCGGCGCCGCGCCCCGCCAGATCCAAAATGGCTTGGCGAATATCGGCTGCGGCCGAGGCATCAACGCCCCACGTGGGTTGGTTCACAACCAGAACGCTCGGCTCTTGCATAACCTCGCGGCCAATAACGAATTTCTGCAGGTTCCCGCCAGACAGCGATCGCGCTGCGTTTTCGGGGCCTGGGGTGCGAACGTCGAAGGCGGCAATCACCTCTTCGGCATATTGCCGGGTTTTGCCCCAATCAAGAAAGCCGTTTTTGTCCAAGGATTTACGGTGCCGCGCCGTCAAAAGCGCGTTTTCGATCAAGCTCATATCTGGGGCGGCGGCGTGGCCGAGTCGCTCCTCTGGCCCGCATAAAATGCCAGCGCTGCGGCGCTCATTGGGGCTAAGGTTGCCGACCGGTTTGCCTTTCAGCTCAACGGCATTGGGCGCGGTGATGGTTTCGCCTGACAGGGCCGCCAACAGCTCGTCCTGCCCATTGCCAGCCACGCCGCCAATTCCAAGCACTTCACCTGCTTTGATCTTGATCGAGATGTCGCGCAGCGGGGTGCCAAAGGCACTGGCCGGAGCGACGGACAGGTTGTCGACTTCTAGAATCACATCGCCATGCGCTGCCTCACTTCGGGCAGGAACGGCCAGCGATTTCCCAACCATCAATTCGGCCATTTCGGCGGCAGAAGTGGATTTGGGATCGCACGTGCCCACAACTTTGCCAAGGCGCAGCACCGTCGCTTCGTCACAAAGCGCTCGAATTTCCTCCAGCTTATGGCTGATATAAAGGATCGCCGTGCCTTCCGCGCTGAGCTTACGCAGCGTGTGGAACAGGATTTCAACTTCCTGCGGTGTCAGAACCGAGGTCGGCTCATCCATGATAAGCAGCTTGGGATCTTGCAAAAGGCAGCGAATAATCTCAACCCGCTGGCGTTCGCCTGCAGAAAGATCGCCAACCAACCGACCGGGATCAAGTGGCAAACCGTAGGCTTCGGATACTTCAGTAATCCGCGCCGCAAGATCACGGGGCTTTGGTGGGTTTTCCATACCAAGCGCAATGTTTTCGGCCACATTCAGCGCCTCAAACAGCGAGAAATGCTGGAACACCATCGCCACGCCCGTGGCGCGGGCGGCGCGTGGTTCGGCGGGGGTATAAGACGCACCCATAAAGGACATCGTCCCACTATCTGGGCGCACCAGACCGTAAATCATTTTCACCAGCGTGGATTTTCCTGCGCCGTTTTCTCCAAGAAGCGCGTGAACTTCGCCCGGTTGGATTTGAAACGAGACCTGATTATTGGCGACAACGCCAGGATAGGCTTTGGTCAGCCCATCAATTGACAGCAGCGGGGCGCTCATGAGGCCCCCCTTGCGCTGAAAAAGCGCTTTTTGGTCATGTCTGTTTCCCCATCTGAATGCTGCGGCGCTGTTGTGGCGCGCGTTATTTGTGTCCCGATGGCCCCGAACCTGATTAGGTCGGTGGCAATGCCGATGGCAATGGCTTGCGGGTGTTTGCCAAGCTCGGGTGCCCCAATGGGGCAAATTATGCGTGAAATTTGAGCATCTTGGTGACCGAGATCGCCAAGGCGGCGCCGGAACCGAGCTGCTTTTGTTGCCGATCCAATAAGGCCGCAGCTGCCAAAGTCATGCGAAAGCGCGGCGTGGCAAAGGGCAAGATCGATGTCATGGCTATAGGTCAGGATTAGATGATGCGCCGTTTGCGGTGCGCGCGGCAAAAGTAGGTCGGGTTTTGCGGCGGGCAAAGGCGTGACGCCGTTTGGAATGTCCTCGGGAAAGCGTTCGGCGCTGGTATCGACCCATGTAATCGAAATTTCGGGAAGCGGCGCCAAGACATCCACAAGCGCACGGCCCAGATGGCCTGCGCCCCATATCCAAAGGCCCAAGGTCGGTGCCGTCAGGGGCTCGATTAACCAATCTGAGATGTAGAGCGGTTGGGTGACGTCGCCCTCCATCGCGCGTGTTACCGCGGGCGGGCACGATAGATGCGCCATGACGGGATGGGCATGCGGAAAACTGCGGGGCAGGCTGTCCGCCGTAAACAGCTCAAATGACAAGATCACGGCGCCGCCGCAGCACTGCCCTAGGCCGGGACCAAGCGGAAAGGCTTTGCCCGAATGCCAGATCTGTCGGTCAATATTCTGGCGCGCCATTGCGGCAGCTTCAAATTCCAGACGGCCGCCGCCGATGGTACCTGACTGACCTTCAGGCCAGACCAACATGCTGGCCCCGGTTTCGCGCGGGGTTGACCCTTTGGCCTCGGCAATCACAACCCGGCAAACGGGGCCATGCTTCGCCGTTGCGGCCTTCACAGCGTCCAGATCGAAGCTCATGCGCGGGCTCGCCCGACCGCTGCAAGCACCGCCTCGGGCGTCGCGGGGGCTTGCAAGTCACCATAAGCGGGGCCTGCGGCCGCAACCGCGTCGGCAAGCGCTGAAAAAACGCTGATCCCGAGCATGAAGGGCGGCTCGCCCACCGCTTTTGATCTGTAAATCGTTTCCGCAGGGTTTGGTGCGTCCCAAAGCGAGACATTGAAAATATCGGGCCGGTCCGAGCAGGCCGGGATTTTATAAGTCGAAGGTGCATGCGTTCTAAGACGGCCTTTATTGTCCCAGACCAGCTCTTCCGTTGTTAGCCAGCCTGCGCCTTGCACAAAGCCGCCTTCGATCTGGCCGATATCAATGGCCGGGTTCAGAGAGCTGCCGCAATCATGAATAATATCCGTGCGCAAAATCCGGTTCTCACCAGTGAGCGTATCAATCACAACCTCAGAGCAGGCCGCGCCTTGGGCGAAGTAAAAGAACGGGCGTCCCTCGCCTTTGATCCGGTCCCAAGTGATGTCAGGTGTCTTATAAAACCCCGTCGCGCTTAAGCTGACCTGGCCCATATAGACGCGCGAGGCAGCATCTTCGAACGGGATTTCTTCGGCGCCGATATGCACCATACCACCTTCAAATCTTACAGAGTCGGCGTCCGTTTGATACTCGGCTGCAAGGAACTCTGCCATGCGCAGGCGGATCTTGTCGCAAGCGTCTTGGACCGCCATGCCGTTCAGGTCAGACCCAGAGGAGGCGGCCGTGGCCGAGGTGTTTGGAACCTTCGCAGTATCCGTCGCGGTTATTTTGATGGCTTCAATCGGCAGGCCAAAGCGATCCGCAGCAACCTGCGCCACTTTCAAAAACAGGCCCTGACCCATTTCCGTGCCGCCGTGGTTCAGATGAACCGAGCCGTCCTGATAGACATGCACCAAGGCCCCCGCCTGATTGAGATGGGTGAGGGTAAAGGAGATCCCGAATTTTACCGGAGTAAGCGCAATCCCTTTTTTCAAAAGCGGCTGGCTTGCGTTCCAATCGGCGATTGCCGCGCGACGGGCATCATAATCGCACTCTTGGGCCAGACGTTCTGTTAGCCCGTTCAACAAAAAATCGGTCACGGGCATATGATAAGGGGTCGTTTGCGCGCCGGCGGAGGCAGGCTCAGGTGAATGGGCGCCGCCAAACCGTTTGCTGGTGCCGGTGCCGCTGCTCAAACGATGCGCGGTTCCTGCCGTTTTAAGCTCCTCGCCTTTTTTCGGTGGAGGCGGAGCCGTCTGCGCAACCCGCGCGTCGCTGTAATAATTGCGCTGGCGCACTTCCAGCGCGTCTATGCCCAGTTCAAATGCGATGTGATCCATCACACGCTCGATCCCGACGACGCCTTGCGGGCCGCCAAACCCCCGGAACGCCGTGGCGCTTTGTGTGTTGGTTTTCAACCGGTGTGATGTGATACGTGCGGCGGGCAGATGATAGGCATTGTCGGCATGCAACATAGCGCGATCAGCAACGGGCAAGGATAAGTCCATCGCCCAGCCACAACGGGTCATCTGGGTGAAATCGACGCCCAGAATGCGGCCCGTGTCGTCGATGCCAACCCGGTATTCAATGCGGAAATCATGGCGCTTGCCTGTGATGGTGAAATCATCATCACGGTCATAGCGCATCTTTGCAGGGCGACCGGTTGCGCGGGCGATCAAGGCGCAGGCGATGGCCAGATGGTTGCCCTGACTTTCCTTGCCGCCAAAACCGCCGCCCATGCGGCGCACTTCGACACGGATCGCATGCATCGGCAGGTGCAGCGCATGAGCCACTTTATGTTGGATCTCGGTTGGGTGCTGCGAGGAACTATGGACCAGCATATCGCCGTTATCCTGCGGCAAGACGAGCGCGGTTTGGCTTTCCAGATAGAAATGCTCCTGCCCGCCCATGTCGATCCGGCCTTCAATGACACGCGGCGCAGCGGCCAGTGCGGCGTCCGTATCGCCTTTTTGATAGATGCGCGGGCCGTCTTCAAACCGGCTGTCTACGGCAAGCGCCTCTTCAATGGTCAAAAGCGCGGGGTCTTCTTCATAGCTTGCAATCGCAAGCCGCGCCGCTTTGCGGGCGGCAAGGTGGCTGGTGGCGGCGACCACAAAAAGGGGCTGCCCGAGGTAATGGATCTGCCCGTCCGACAAGAGCGGCTCATCATGGGCAGAGGGCGAGCAATCTGGAATTTCATCCAAGTCTTCCCCGGCAATCACCATCGCCACGCCCGGCGCGGCGCGCACAGCGGTCAGATCCAGCGCCGTCAGGCGGCCCGCAGCAATTTCCGACAGGCCAAAGGCCAAATGCAACGCGTTGGAGGGCAGGGGGATGTCGTCAATATAACGGGCCGCGCCCGTCACATGCAGGGCGGCAGCGTCATGGGGCAGGGGCTTGCGCACGCTCATGGGTGAACCTCCAAGACAGAGGCCGCAACGCCTTGATCCTCATGAAAATAGCGCAGCAGCATGTTTGTGGCGCTTTCAAGCCGGTACCGGTCCGAGGCTCGCATATCCGTCAACGGTGTGAAATCACGCGCGAATTCTGTCATTGCGGCGGAGACTGTTTCTTGCGTCCAAGGCTGACCGACCAAAGCGGCCTCGACATGAGCCGCGCGTTTGGGTGTGCCCGCCATGCCGCCAAAGGCGATGCAGGCTGATGTGACGGCCCCATCTTCAACACCGATTGAGAAACAGCCGCAAACCGCCGAGATATCCTGATCGAACCGCTTTGACAGCTTATAGCAGCGCAAGCGGTCAGGCTGCTTGGGAATTGTGATGGCTTCCACAAATTCACCCGGTGCGCGATCTTGCTTGCCGTAATCGATAAAGAAATCCTCAAGCGGAAGGTCGCGGCGATCAGCGCCTTTGCGCAAATGCAGTATCGCACCAAGTGCGATCAACGCGGGTGGGCCATCCCCGATGGGCGATCCATTTGCAATATTGCCGCCAATGGTTGCGGTGTTGCGGATCTGAACCGACGCAAACCGGCGCAGCATTTCGGCAAAATGCGGGTGACGGTCCTGCATGAGGTCCAAGAGCTTTGCGATGGTCACGCCCGCCCCAATCTTCAAACCGTCCTCGGTTGTTTCAACCTGCTGCAAGTCTTGGCAGCGGCCCAGAAATGCAACGGGCCCCAGCTCTCTCAGTGATTTCGTCACCCATAGGCCAATATCGGTTGCGCCTGCGATTAACGCGCCGTCCGGGTTTGCCTCGTACCAATCGGCCAATGCGCTGACGGATTCCGGCGAGGTGCTTAAAGGTGATACCTCGGGTAAATCTTCGGCGGCCCAGTCCGGGGTTGGCGCGCCTCGCGCTGTTTCGGCGGCGCGAATGATTGGGGCATAGCCCGTGCAGCGGCAAAGATTGCCAGCAAGCACGTCGTCAGTTGCTGAATTTCCGGTTAGGTCGGCTGCCACCAGCGAGTTGACAATACCCGGCGTACAAAACCCGCATTGTGATCCGTGATGGGTGACCATCGCCTCTTGCACAGGATGCATCGCGCGGCTTGCGTCCCCCAGCCCTTCAACCGTGCGCAAGCTGCGCCCGTGAAGTTGTGGCATGAAGGTGATGCAGGCATTCACCGCCTTATGACCGGTTTCATCTTGAACAATCACGGTACAGGCACCGCAATCGCCCTCGTTACAACCCTCTTTCGTGCCGGTCAGACCGCGATGCTCGCGCAGCCAATCCAGCAAGGTGACTGTCGGGGCCATGCCTGTGACATGCACGGGCTGTCCATTTAAGAGGAAACGCACCTCATCGGTCATACAAGATCTCTATCGCTGTCTGGTCGGAGGGACCCACCCCTCAAAACGCGCCTGCCCGATGCGACGTAAAGCCCGGCGCCCAATTCCCTGCCGAAGCAGCAAAGCCGGTTTTTCTTTTTCTGGCAAGGGATGTGGCCCACACACAGGGTGAAGGACTTTCAGGGTTTCATAGAAAATCCCGGGGATTGCCCCAGGATTTGTAAGGAAAAGTGGCAAAGCGCCGCCAAACTGACCAGTTATGAATCGGCGGCGCGCCCAACTTGTTGCGCCGCTTGGCTTGGATTCAATGTCAGGCGTTCACCATTTCGGCCGCCACACGGTCGAGATTGTCCAGACCGGAACCCCAGCCAGCTTTAAATTCATTGAGGGATTCGGCGCCCGAAAAGGAGGAGACAGCAACGTTGATGAATAGGGCGGACCCCGCCCCTTTTTCTGCGACCCGATACGTCACCAGGCTGGTTGCGAACGTGTTTTCTTCGGCCATGACGGTTTCCGTAAAGACCGCGTCCTTCGGCGCGTTTAGGTGATACCACCGGGTTTCCACTTCGAAGTCTGGGGCTTTTTCTTCGCCGCATATATGCCGCTCCAAACCGCCAATACGCAGATCTTCTTTTGTCACTTTCAGGATCATGCCAAGTTCGGGCGCGCCCCAAACTTCCCGCATCCGGGCATCGGTCAAAAGATGCCAAAGCTGATCTGTATTCAGTTGAAAATCTCTTTGGAAATCAAAATTTGCCGTGTCAGTTGTCATGACTTTGTCCTGTGTAAAGTTTCAGCCAGTGCCTGAAGGCGATCCAGTCGACCCTCCCATTGGCGCCGCTGTTTGTGAATCCATTTTTCGGCGACGGTTAACGCCGCAGCATCAAGTTCTACGGTCCGTACTCTTCCAGTTTTTTCACTATTTACGAGGCCCGCTGCCTCCAGTTTGCTTAGGTGTTTCATGAAGCTTGGCAATGCGATGTCATGCCCTTCGTGCAACTCTGAAACGGTTGCCGGGCCATTAGATAATCGCATCAACACGTCGCGCCGTGTGGGGTCTGCCATTGCGGCAAACACTGTATCCAGATTGTTTTCCATTTGGCTAAGTAAATGGATCTTTATGGCGGAGTCAATAATAGTTTTCCAGCTGGCTAAGTAAATACGGCTTTCGAAGCTTTGGCGGGGTACTTAATGTGGCGCCATGAGTAACGCCCCCCGATTCATTCATCTCCGCCTTCACACTGAATATTCACTGCTTGAGGGCGCGATCCCGGTTAAAAAATTGAGCGCGCTTTGCGAAAAGGCAAATATGCCCGCCGTTGCCGTAACCGAGACCAATAATATGTTCTCGGCCCTGCAATTTTCCGAGACCGCTGCGGGTGCTGGTGTGCAGCCCATTTTGGGGTGTCAGGTCGATCTTGACTATGACCCTCCGGCGCAAGGCGAAAAACCGCGCCTTCCGGCTGGCGTCGTTCTGTTGGCCCAGAACCGCCGTGGTTATGAGAATCTGATGAAGCTCAACACGTGCCTTTATTTGCGTGGCGATGGAAGCTTGCCTCATGTCACGGTTGAGGAGCTGGAGCGCCTTTCAGAAGGGCTGATTTGTATGACGGGCGGGCCGGATGGGCCTGTTGGGCGTTTTCTGCGCAATGGCCAGCGTCCTAAGGCCGAAGCCTTGATGACCCGGCTGAAAGGGATTTATGGCGACCGGCTTTATGTCGAATTGCAGCGCCATCCCGGCGAGGATGGATTGCCCGAGGCTGAGCGCCTGTCCGAGCGCGGCCATATCGAGATGGCCTATGCGATGGATCTGCCGCTTGTGGCCACAAATGACGTCTATTTCCCTAAATCGGATATGTACGAGGCCCATGACGCCCTTATCTGCATCGCAGAAGGCGCCTATGTCGACCAGCAAGAGCCGCGACGCCGCCTAACGCCGCAGCATTATTTCAAAAGCCCTGAGGAAATGGCGACGCTTTTTGCAGATTTGCCCGAGGCGCTGGAAAACACGGTCGAGATCGCGCGCCGATGCGCCTATCGCGCGCGCACCCATGATCCAATTTTGCCGAAATTTGCAGATGATGAGGTGAGCGAGCTGCGCCGACAGGCCAATGAGGGCCTTCAGGCGCGTTTGGCCGTCATTCCCCATGCGGCAACCCCAGAGGAATACCAAGAACGGCTGGATTTTGAGCTGGATATCATCGAGGGCATGGGCTTCCCCGGGTATTTCTTGATCGTTGCGGATTTTATCCATTGGTCGAAAGAGCACAATATCCCCGTCGGCCCCGGGCGCGGGTCGGGCGCAGGCAGTTTGGTGGCCTATGCGCTAACGATCACCGACCTTGACCCGCTTCGGTACCAATTGCTGTTCGAACGCTTCCTGAACCCCGAACGGGTGTCGATGCCCGACTTTGATATCGACTTCTGCATGGATCGCCGCGAAGAAGTGATCCGCTACGTGCAAGAAAAATACGGCCGCGACAAGGTTGGTCAGATCATCACATTTGGCGCGCTTTTGTCCAAAGCCGCCGTGCGCGATGTGGGCCGGGTGCTGCAAATGCCATTCGGTCAGGTGGATCGTCTGTCAAAGATGATCCCGGTCGAAGGCGTTAAGCCAGTTTCCATTGAAAAAGCGCTGGCAGATGAGCCGCGTTTGCGGGAAGCGGCCCGCGAGGAAGAAGTTGTTGAGAGGCTGCTGAAATACGGCCAACAGGTCGAAGGTTTGCTGCGCAATGCCTCGACCCACGCGGCGGGTGTGGTGATTGGCGACCGGCCCTTGGATGAGCTTGTCCCGCTTTATCAAGATCCGCGTTCTGACATGCCCGCGACCCAGTTCAATATGAAATGGGTGGAACCGGCGGGTCTGGTGAAGTTCGACTTCTTGGGCCTGAAAACCCTCACCGTTATTCAAAATGCCATTGACCTGATCCTTGGCGGTGGGCGCGATATTCATATCAGCCCGGATGGGACGGAGCTTTATACACCTGCAACGGGCGCAGTGAACCAGATCAACGCGATCCCGCTTGATGATGAGGCAAGTTATAAGCTCTACGCCAGCGCCAAAACGGTTGCGGTGTTTCAGGTTGAAAGCTCGGGCATGATGGACGCGCTTCGGCGCATGAAACCCACCTGTATCGAAGATATCGTTGCGCTTGTGGCCCTGTACCGCCCCGGCCCGATGGAGAACATCCCGACGTATTGCGAGGTCAAAAACGGCCTGAAAGAACGCGAATCCGTTCACCCGCTGATCGACCATATTTTGGAAGAGACCCAAGGCATCATCGTCTATCAGGAACAGGTGATGCAGATCGCTCAGGTCATGGCGGGCTATTCGCTTGGCGGCGCTGATTTGCTGCGCCGGGCCATGGGTAAAAAGATCAAAGAGGCGATGGATGCCGAGCGGCCCAAGTTTGAAAAAGGCGCGGCTGAAAACGGGGTGGATAAGAAGAAAGCCAGCGAGGTTTTCGACCTTTTGGAGAAGTTTGCCAACTACGGCTTTAACAAATCCCACGCCGCGGCCTATGCCGTGGTCAGCTATCAAACGGCCTGGCTGAAGGCCAATCATCCAGTTGAGTTCATGGCTGCCGTCATGAATTGCGATATCCATCTGACCGACAAGCTGAATGTCTATAAGCAAGAGGTCGACCGGCTGGGGATCGAAACCGTTCCGCCATGTGTGAACCGCTCTGCGGCGACGTTTACTGTAAAAGATGGCATGGTTGTCTACGCGCTTGGCGGGCTGAAAAATGTCGGCGCCGATGCGATGCAAATGCTGGTGGATGGGCGCGAAAACCGACCCTTTGCGACGCTTTTTGATGTTGCACGGCGGGTGGATCTAAAACGTGTTGGCAAACGTCCTTTGGAAATGCTGGCGCGCGCCGGGGCGTTTGACCAGCTCGACAAAAACCGGCGCCGCGTCTTTGAGGGCCTCGATAGTCTGGTTGCCTATTCGGCGGCCATCCATGAGCAGCGCAACTCAAATCAAGTCAGCCTTTTTGGTGAGGCTGGCGACGATCTGCCTGAACCTCGCCTGCCGAACCCGTCTGATTGGCTGCCAAATGAACGGCTTGCTGAAGAGCATAAAGCGATTGGGTTTTATCTGTCCGGCCATCCGCTGGATGACTACATGCCCGCGCTGAAACGCAAGAAATGTATGACGCTGGAAGAAGTCAGTCTAAAAGTGCAGGGCGGGGCCTTTGTGGCCAAGATGGCGGGGTCTGTGTCCTCACGTCAGGAGCGAAAAAGCCAGCGCGGCAACCGGTTTGCTTTTGTGCAGCTTTCGGACCCAACGGGGCTTTATGAAGTCACGATGTTCTCGGACGTGTTGGAGGCATCGCGCGAGCATCTAGATTCCGGTTCCAATGTCGTCCTGACGGCAGAAGCGACGTACGAGGGTGAGCAGTTGAAATTGCTGGCGCGCTCGGTCCAGCCGATTGACGGCGCGGTCGCGGATGCAGGCGGATCGGGCTTGCGTGTCTTCATTGACGAGGCTGTGGCGGTCACAGGCGTCGCCGGTTTGTTGGAACGCGCAAGGGGTGAGGCCAAACTGAAAGGCCGCGGCCCGGTTCAGCTTTGTTTGATGGACCCAGATTTGCCGGGCGAAGTTGATGTTCTTTTGGGCGAGGATTTTCCTGTAAATCCTCAAATTAAGGGCGCTTTGAAAAGCTTGGATGGCGTGGTTCTGGTTGAAGAAGTGTAACTGCCGAATACAGCACTCGAGCCTGCCCCTGTAAGCGCAGCATTCACAGCGCTTGGCCAAAACACGACCGAATTTCCGCCAAGGAGGGCGCTTGGTTTTTAGGTCTGCTAGGGAGCGTTCAACGCAAAGGCATCGCCATAGTCGATGCGTGCCCCTCGTTTAAGCCCACTCGCATTGAGGCGGTTCGGCCCGCCCTTCTCTGGCGGCGGCCCGGCGCAACAAAATCCAAATTACACATCGGCGGAAATTCACCTCTTCGCCGCCCGGATTTACTGTGGGATTGGACAAAATCACGATTTCGGCATTAAAATCTGAGCGTAATATTTGAAGGATGGCAAACGGTAACTATTTGTAATTGTGGAGTGGTAGGGCGCTCCGCCAATGAATTGGGACAAAATCGAGGGGCGGTCATGGCGACGATCCGAGAAGTAACCCGTATGTATTGTGACAAAAGCGACGCATTGGCTTCGCTTAGCTATTTTGGCACGTTTGGCGTCTATTTTTCGACGCTCTATTTGGCAGTAATATCTTACGGGACATGGATACTTGCTGTCCCCTTGGTGGTGATCAACGCGCTGTCGGGCGTGCGGCTTTATGTTTTGCAACATGATTGCGGTCATCACTCGCTATTTACAAAACGCTGGATGAACGACCTTGCCGGGTATGGTTTGTCGACTTTTACGCTGACCCCCTATTGGATGATGCAGTTCAATCATAACGAGCATCACAAGTTTCTGGGTGATCTGGAACACCGCCGGTCAGGCGAAATCCACACGATGACAGTGAAAGAGTGGGAAGAAGCCGGGTGGTTGCATCGCTTAGGATATCGCCTTTATCGCAACCCGTTTTTTCTGATCCCAGTTGGAGGCATTTTTGTCTATGCGCTGCGGTATCGGTGGCCAAAGAATACGGCTGAGCGCGGCATTTGGGGGGTGATTGTTCATGATGTGCTGCTGATCGGCTGGATCGCTCTGCTATTCTTTCTGGGCGGGATGCCGGCGGTCTATATCTATCTTTTGACTGTTTTTGTCGCGGCTTGCTCAGGGGTGTTCCTTGTGTATCTGCAGCATAATTTCGAAGATACCTATTGGGACCGCCGCCCAGAGTTGCGCCATGATTTGGCGGCATTGCAGGGATCATCGGCTTTGGATCTAGGATGGTGGTTTGACTTGGCAACGGGAAATATCGCTTACCACGATATCCATCATTTCAATGCAAATATCCCCAGCTACCGATTGCGTAAATGCCATCAAGCGATCCGGGATGACTTTGGGCTTCCGACGATCAATTGGGCTGAGGCGTTGCGAAGCTTTTCGTTAAAGCTTTGGGATGAGGAAGAAGAACGTCTTGTGCGGTTCCCGCCGCGAGACAGTTGGTTCGGCGCGCAAGGTTCAGCCGGGGCATAATGCTGAAAGGGGGGCGGGCCGCGTCAGGCGGCTTTGCCGCCCTTCTTGACCCGCGGCATCCGCGCGCCTGAGGGTCGGACGGCGCAATTCGGCGGGCGCGGTATTCCGGATCAAGATGGACATCGGTTTTTCATCTAACAAAAAAGTCGCGCGCAGAAACGCTTACCAATGCGGCGGTTTTTGGTCTGCGATCGCAACGGTGCCGCTGGCATCCACTTCGCGCTCGGCTTCTCGATTCATCAGCATTTCAACGCGGCGCGTCAGCACCTGAATCTCGCCGTCTTGGCGAGCGATAACATCGGACAGCTCCTCAACCTGACGAGTCAGGTGGGCGATGGCTTCTTCAAGGGGTTGGGTATCAGTCATGCGCGTTTAGATAGCCGTCTTTCAGAGGAAAGGACAGAGCGCCCGCTTGCCGCCGCGCGCGCAAGCCTGTAGAGGGCGGGCGTGCCCAAAATAGCGATCCGAGGCAGCAAAGATGGCCAAGCAAAAGAAACAGCCCCGCCCCAAGGCAGAAACGCCAAAGGGTTTCCGCGATTATTTCGGCGTGGAGGTGACTGAGCGCACAAAGATGCTGCGCCAGATTGGCGACGTGTATCATCGCTATGGCTTTGACCCTCTAGAGACCTCGGCGGTTGAGACGGTTGAGGCGCTTGGGAAATTCCTACCCGATGTGGATCGCCCCAATGAGGGTGTTTTTGCGTGGCAGGACGAAGACGAAAAATGGCTGGCGCTGCGCTATGACATGACCGCGCCTTTGGCTCGCGTTGCCGCGCAGTTCCGCAATGATCTGCCGATGCCGTATCGCCGCTTCACGATGGGGCCGGTTTGGCGCAACGAAAAGCCCGGTCCGGGACGGTTCCGCCAGTTCTATCAATGTGACGCCGATACAGTTGGCGCGTCTTCCGTGGCCGCCGATGCCGAGATTTGCGCGATGCTGGCGGACACGCTTGAGGCTGTTGGCATTCCGCGTGGGGATTACCTTGTGCGGGTCAATAACCGCAAAGTGCTGAACGGTGTTTTAGAGGCGATGGGCCTTGGCGATGATCAGGCCACGCGCGACAATGTTCTGCGGACCATCGATAAATTTGACAAGGTTGGTCAGGCCGGGGTGCGCGAGCTGCTTGGAAAAGGCCGGTTGGATGCGTCGGGTGCTTATATTGATGGTGTTGGGCTAACGGATGCTCAGGCCGAGCCTGTGATTGCCTTCCTCACGTCGAAAGGCGCGGATGCTGCGGAAACCTTGGCAAATCTACGCGCGGCGATCGGGGACTCGAAAGTTGGCGCCGAGGGCGTGGACGAGCTTGAGACGATCGCGGCGTCGCTTGCAGCTCAAGGATACGGACCAGATCGGATCGAGATTGATCCGTCGGTTGTTCGCGGTTTGGGGTATTACACTGGTCCGGTTTATGAAGCCGAGCTGACCTTCGAAGTGCTCGACGAAAAGGGGCGCCCGCGCCAATTTGGATCGGTTGCTGGCGGTGGTCGTTATGATGATTTGGTCAAGCGCTTTACGGGCCAGCAAGTGCCTGCGACGGGCGTATCGATTGGCGTTGATCGGCTGCTGGCTGCGCTTCGCGCCAAGGGCCGGATGGGCGGAACTGCCAAAGGCCCTGTGGTTGTGACGGTTATGGATAAGGCCCGGATGCCTGAATATCAGGCGATGGCGACCACGCTGCGCCAAGCGGGTATTCGCGCCGAGGTCTACCTTGGGAACCCCAAGAATTTTGGCAACCAGCTTAAATACGCTGATAAGCGGAACAGCCCGGTGGCGATCATCCAAGGTTCGGATGAGGCGGAACGCGGCGTTGTTCAAATCAAAGATTTGGTTCTTGGCGCAAAGATTGCCGAGGATGCAACGCTGGAAGAGTGGAAATCACAACCCGCGCAGCGTGAAGTGGCCATTGCAGATCTTGTAAAAGAAGTTCGGGCAATTCTGGACCAAGACGCATGAGTGACCTTGCACGTGTTCGGGCCGAGGCAGATCGGCTCTTCTCCTTTTTCAAGGCGCAAGGATCGCGTGTTGTTGACGCGCAGCTTTTGCAGCCAGCGGGCACTTTTCTGGACCTCTACGGCGAGGATATTCGCGCGCGCGCCTATGTAACACACGACCCGGATCGCGGCGAGATGATGCTGCGCCCCGACTTCACAGTACCAGTTGTACAGCAACATATGATCGAAGGCGGCGAGCCTGCGCGTTATACTTATAGCGGCGAAGTCTTTCGGATGCAGAGCTCGGGCTCGGGGCGGGCGACCGAATATCTGCAAGTTGGTTACGAGCTTTTTGATCGCGATGCGCCTGAGGCGGCGGATGCAGAAGTTTTCTCGCTTTTTGCCGAGGTTCTGTCACCGCTCGGATTGAAGCCATCAACCGGTGATATCGGTATCTTGAAAGCGGCCGTTTCCAGCCTGTCGACCACTGAAAAGCGCAAGGCGGCGTTGATGCGCCATATCTGGCGTCCGCGCCGGTTCCGTTCGCTTTTGGACCAGTTCACGGGCCGGGTTGCGAAAACGCCTGCGCGGCTTGCGCTGTTGGCAACGCTGCAAAAAGAGGGTGCCGATGCCCTTATGGATCGCGCTGGCCCCGATATTGGTCTGCGCAGCCAAGCCGAAGTCTTTGCGCGTCTGAACACGCTGAAAGAGGACGCGGCTGCGCCCCCCATTGGCCGCGCCGAGGCTGAGGTTTTGGATATGATCCTTGCCTTGCGCGAAACGCTGCCCAACGCCTATGAGCAGCTGAGCGATCTAGCGGTTGATCTGCCGGGGATGGTTCCTGCTTTGGACAAAATGGCCCGCCGGATGGATGCACTTCGGGCGGCTGGTGTTGATGTTGACGGATTGCCCTTTGAGGCCAGCTTTGGTCGCACCACGATGGAATATTATGACGGGTTTGTTTTTGGGTTCTCGGATGAACGCCGCCCCGACTTGCCGCCAGTTGCAACCGGCGGGCGCTATGATGCGCTGACGCGAGTCTTGGGGCGCGGGCAAGAAATTCCGGCAGTTGGAGGCGTGATCCGCCCGGCCTTGCTCGCCCATTTGCTGGAGGATCTGGTATGACCCTGAAGCTTGGCGTGCCGTCCAAAGGGCGGCTGATGGACAAAACCTTTGATTGGTTTGCCGCGCACGGGATCACTATGACGCGCACCGGTTCGGACCGTGAATATGCCGCGAAGGTTGATGGCGCGGATTTGGAGTTGGTGTTGCTTAGCGCCGGTGAGATCCCGCGCGAATTGCAAGCTGGGCGGATTCATTTGGGCGTCACCGGCAGCGATCTGGTGCGCGAAAGAATCCCCTCATGGCAAGATGTCGTCAAAGAGCTTCAACCGCTTGGTTTTGGTCACGCTGACCTGATTATCGCGGTGCCGGCTTGCTGGGTTGATGTTGTTACACTGGATGATCTGGATGCTGCGGCGGCCGCGTTCAGGGCCACCCATGGCCACAGGTTGCGCATTGCCACGAAGTATCATCGGCTTGTCCGAGAATTCCTGCAAGATGCGGGTGTCGCCGATTACCAACTGGTCGATAGTCAGGGCGCGACCGAAGGCACGGTAAAGAACATGACGGCAGAGGCGGTGGCAGACATCACCTCAACCGGGGATACTTTGCGTGCCAACCACTTGGCAATTCTGACGGACGGATTGATTCACCGCAGTCAGGCGGTGCTTTTTAAATCGAAGACGGCGGATTGGTCGGGCGACGCCCGGTCGATCTTGGATGACTTGCTCGATAATTTGCCCGGCTAGGGATTATTCTACGCGAAAGCCCCAGATTGCGTCCAATGGGACCATGCCGAGACCGCGTGGCGCGGCGAACCTGCTATCAAGTGAGTTGTCGCGATTGTCGCCCATTACAAAAACATGGCCTTCGGGAACCGTAAACAGATCCGTGTTGTCGGCCCAGTCGTCGTTTCGGATGCTCAAGATTGAATAACTGCTTCTGTTAGGCAGTGTTTCCTGCAACTGGCGCGAAACGCAGACATTCTCGGCGGTGATTGGTTCGCTGCATTGGGGGAAAGCACCAGAAAGTGTTTCTTCAAAGGGGCGGGAATGATCGGGCAGTGGCGTTAGCTGTGCCGGAACGCCATTCAGATACAACACCCCATCCCTCATTTGGACGGTATCACCAGCGTGACCGATGAGACGTTTAACAAAGCCGCCCGAAAGATGGGCGACGGTAAATTCGATGACGGACCCTCTTGGGATTATCCCCATCTCTGGATGCCAGCGCCGCACAACAAAGCAGTCTCCGTTTTCCAAGGTTGGCGTCATTGAAGCGCCCGCAGCGAAAAGTGCGCGATGGCTTGGGAAAATGCACTGCGCGCAAAAGCAAACCGGATTTTGCGCTGTGGCTGTTAGGGGCAGGCAAGTCAGAAACATGAATGCCAAAAACCGCAATGCCCGCATTACCTCACCCCAAGCTCGGCGAGCGCTGACTGCAATTCGGTGGGAAGCTCTTCTTCGCGCGCCCGGGCCTTGGTCAGGTCGGCAGGCGCGTCTTCAGGTTTGAGATAGCGCCAGCCCTGAAAGGCGCGTTTTGGGGTGCTTTCAACCCGGATGAGTTCACGGTCCAAAACAATTCCGCATCGGCGAATGCCGTCCTCGCGGATCACTTCATCCAGAGCGACGATTTTCTGGCGCGCTTGGATAACACCTTTGATCACCCAGTAGATTGAGCCACCTTTAAGGATCTCGGCCTCGCGTTTGGGCCACATACGCGTGACATGGCGCGGCTCTTTGTCGGGCCAATTCAGGCGCGCGATGTCTTGCCAGTCGGCCAAAGTCTCAACCGATTCTGTACCGACCGATAGCTTGACCAGATGAATGAAATTACCAGACATGAACCGCCCTCCGAACCCATAAGATAGCGCTCTGTTGCAGGATTGCCAAGTTGACTAATGGAAGGTCTTGTGGGTATTCTGCCCACCTTCCACAAGAACTAGGACGGGACCCTATGAGCCGCTTTTCTGCTCCGATTGCTGAACAAATCTGGGATATGAAGTATCGGCTTAAGGAAGCCGATGGCACGCCGATCGATCAAACGATCGAAGATAGCTGGCGACGAATCGCCCGTGCCTTGGCCGAGGTCGAGGACCAGCCAGCGCAGTGGGAAGACAAATTTTACTCCGCCCTTGAAGATTTCAAATACCTTCCGGCGGGCCGTATCACCGCGGGCGCAGGCACAGGGCGCAATGTGACGCTTTTCAATTGTTTCGTCATGGGCACGATCGAAGACAGCCTTGGCGGTATATTTGAGAATCTGAAAGAAGCAGCCTTAACGATGCAGCAGGGCGGCGGGATTGGCTATGATTTCTCAACCATCCGGCCCAAAGGTGCAGATGTAAAAGGCGTGGCTGCCGATGCCTCGGGGCCCTTGTCTTTCATGGATGTCTGGGATGCGATGTGCCGCACAATCATGTCTGCGGGCAGTCGCCGCGGTGCAATGATGGCAACGATGCGCTGCGATCATCCGGATATCGAAGATTTCATCACCGCCAAGTCAGACGCGGCCCGCTTGCGGATGTTCAACGTCTCAGTGCTGATCACTGACCCGTTTATGGAAGCGGTAAAGGCCGACGGACCGTGGGAGTTGGTTTTCGAGGATAAGGTTTTCAAAACCGTCAACGCGCGTGATCTGTGGAACCAGATCATGCAGTCGACCTATGATTATGCCGAGCCGGGCGTGATCTTTATCGACCGAATCAATGCCGCCAATAACCTGTCCTATGTCGAACAAATCGCTGCAACCAACCCCTGCGGTGAGCAGCCTTTGCCGCCCTATGGCGCTTGTTTGCTTGGTTCGGTGAACCTCGCACGCTTGGTCGCCAATCCGTTTGAAAAGGGTGCCGAGCTTGACCTGGTGGCTCTTGACGATTTGGTCGCCGTGGCCGTGCGTATGATGGATAACGTTGTTGATGCCAGCCGGTTCCCATTGGAAGCGCAGGCACAGGAAGCTGCCGCAAAACGCCGGATTGGGCTTGGTGTTACCGGTCTTGCCGATGCGCTTTTGATGCTTGGCCTGAAATACGGATCTGATGAGGCTGCCGCGCAGACCGAGGCGTGGATGAAGCAAATCGCGCATGCCTCTTACCGCGCGTCTGTAGAGCTTGCCAAAGAGCGCGGCGCGTTCCCGCTTTTTGACGCCGATCAGTTCCTTGCTTCGGGCAATATGCAAAACATGGATGAAAGCTTGCGCGCTGATATCCGCAAACACGGCATCCGCAACGCGCTACTGACGTCTATCGCGCCAACGGGTACGATCAGCCTTTATGCGGGCAATGTCAGCTCGGGCATCGAGCCAGTCTTTGCTTACGCTTATACCCGCAAAGTTTTGCAGCGTGACGGCAGCCGCACCGAAGAAGAAGTCGTGGACTACGCGGTTAAGCTCTGGCGCGATAAGATGGGTGACGCCGAGCTGCCAGATTTCTTCGTCAACGCGCAGACACTTGCGCCGTTGGCTCATGTGAAAATGCAGGCCGCAGCGCAAAAGTGGATCGACAGTTCGATCTCGAAAACCATCAATTGCCCCGAAGACATCAGCTTTGAAGACTTTAAGTCGGTCTATATGCAAGCGTGGGATACGGGCTGTAAGGGCTGCACGACTTACCGGCCCAATGACGTGACCGGGTCAGTTTTGTCTGTAAGTGAAAGCGAAGAAGCCACGCCGGCCCAAGCCGATGATGATGGCGATGTGGTTTATATCGCCGAACCTCTGGATCGCCCGCAAGAGCTTGAGGGACATACTTACAAGCTGAAATGGCCAGACTCGAACCACGCGATTTACATCACGATCAATGATATCGTCATTTCCGGCCATCGCCGCCCGTTTGAGATCTTCATCAACTCCAAAAACATGGAGCATTACGCGTGGACGGTTGCTTTGACGCGGATGGTGTCAGCCGTGTTCCGGCGTGGCGGGGATATCTCGTTTGTGGTTGAGGAATTGAAGGCGGTCTTTGATCCGCGCGGCGGTGCATGGATGCAGGGCAAATATGTGCCGTCCATCCTTGCTGCGATTGGCGGCGTAATTGAACGCCATTTGATTGCGATCGGCTTCATCGAAGGCGAAGGGATGGGCCTAAAAACCGATCCAACCGCCGAGATCATGGAAATTGGCGGGCGCCCTAAAACGGCGGCTTGCCCCAGTTGCGGCGAGCATGGGGTGCGAATGGTCGAAGGATGTATGACCTGCCCAAGCTGTGGGCATTCAAAATGCGCCTAACGGGCTTTGGCGCGGTGTAATTCCGCCGCGCCTAAATTTTCCTGCACAAGCCTATGGGCAGCGAATCTGTTCCGTGATAGTTTTGCCTCAATTGATGGCTAACCTGCGGCAAACGCGGGGCCAGAGCAGAGGCGACAGTGATGATACGGGCATTAGGTCAAGCAGGGCTTATTCTATTTGCATCTTTGATGGTGGCCCCAGTGGCCGAGGCGCAGGACCGCAGTAATCTGGGTCAAGCGCGGCTATTTACCAACGACTTTTTAGGCGATGGACGTGACCGTTGGCGGTCTGGATCATATGGTGTCAGCACTGTGCGGGGCCCGTCTTGGAATGGCGTATTGCCGATGCAAATTGGCGAAATCATGGAATACCGTTTTCGCGGTGAAGTGATTACGCCAGCCTCAGTCAATAACCCTGACCCTGCGGATCGGCTTTATGCTGGTGTCCTGTCTGTCGGCGCGCATAGTCATTTTGGCTGGCGCGGGCTTGAGGTGTCTGCGGGTGCCGATCTTGTCGCGATTGGCGAGCAAACCGGCATCTCTGGCCTGCAAGAGGCCGTGCATGATGTCTTTTCACTCCAATCTCTGAATGTTGACAACTTTCAGGTGGAAAACGGGTTCTTCCTGCATGGCACGCTTGAAGTCGCGCAAGAGTTCTATGTGAACGGTGCGCGCGTGCGTCCGTTTGTTGAGCTGCAGGCCGGCGTTGAAACCATGGCGCGGGCCGGTGTGGATTTCACATTTGGTGGCTACGGCGAAGGCGGATTGCGTTTGCGTGATCACACAACTGGCCACCGGATCAGCGCTATCGATAGTGAAGAGGATAGCGGCTATTCCCTTCTGTTGGGCGGCGATATCGCTTACGTAGACAGCTCGCAATATCTGCCCTCGGATCAGGGGTATGAGGTTGAAGAAACCCGGTACCGGCTGCGCGGCGGCGTGAACTACGCCTTTGGCCATTCGAACATCTTTTATGGGCTAACGTATCTCTCAGAAGAATTCGTCGGCCAGACCGAAGGTCAGACGATCGGCTCGCTCACCGTAAATATCGAATTCTGATAAATTCCGAATCAAAATTCGAATCACCCTCTTCACAGGGTGATTCGCCCGTGTTAGAATCGCGCTCAACGGGTGGAAAAACCAATAATAACAGGCGGAAGTAGTATGAGCACGGGCTGTCGGGGCCTGACCATGATCTCATGGTCGCAAACCCTGATTGAGGGCATTCCTGCGAATAAAAATAATGAACTGGCCGAAGGGATTACCTGGCGCTGGCATGGCCGCGCTCTTCCTCTGGAAGGCGATGGCGCCGCGCTACTTCTGGGAGTCAGCCAGGATCATGTCGAGCTTCGTGCGCGGGCAGCGCGGGTGGTGCGTAAACTGATGCACCACCCCGCACCCACCAAAAGCCAAGAGGCAGCTGAGGGTGTGGACCCGCTGTTTGCGGATGCTTTTGTGGTTTCTGACGGACGCCAATTTTTTACAATCGTACCAGTTGCAGGTGGGGCAGGGCGCCTTCCGATCCTGCTGTTCGCGGATAAGATTCCTCCGGCCAATCGGGATCTGACAATTGTTCGGATCAACCAACCGCGCCCACGCGGGGTTGAGCGGCAGGATGCGGCGGTTGTTTGTTTTACGCCCGGCACGCGACTGCGCACCACTGAAGGTGAAGTCCCCATCGAGTTGCTCGGTCCCGGTGATCAGCTGCTGACCCGTGATGATGGCCCGCAAGAGGTTGTATGGACAGGTCAGCGCCGCATGTCGGGCGCCCGCCTTTTTGCCTTGCCCGCACAGCGCCCTGTTCGCATTCGCTCGAATGCGCTTGGCCTGTACCGCCCGGATGAAGATCTGATTGTGTCTCCGGATCATCGGGTTCTGGTCAAAGGTGCTGTGGCCCGTGAGCTATGGAATGCGTCAGAAGTTTTGGTGAAAGCCGGCGATCTTGCAGGTGATAAACTGATTACCGTCGACCACTCGATCCGCGAGACATGGTATGTGCATCTGATGCTAGAACGCCATCAAGTCGTTTGGGCAAATGGGCTGGAGGTAGAAACCTTCCACCCAGGCTTTGACGGGATCGACACGCTTGAAGACAGCCAGCAAAAGACATTGTTGTCAGTCATGCCGCATCTTAAGAATGACCCCACGACCTATGGTGCCCCGGCACGCCGGATGTTGGATAAGGCCGAGGCCGCAATCTTGATGCATGGGTTAAAGACAAGCCGCGCCCGGTTTTAAGCCGCACGGCATTGACACCCCCTAATTGATATGTAAAACGCGCGTATCCCGGCTTGGTAACTTGCCGGGATACTTTATTGGTGTTGGTGGGCCTCGCAAGAGGAACCCTGTCAGGCGCAAGCCAGAGGACAACGCCCTTCATAGCCGCCTGATAAGGGCAGCGACCTATAACGAAGGAGATCAGACGGTGACCAAACGCACCTCTGCCAAGTACAAAATTGACCGCCGGATGGGTGAAAACATCTGGGGTCGTCCGAAATCCCCCGTCAATCGTCGTGAATATGGCCCCGGCCAGCATGGTCAGCGCCGTAAAGGTAAACTGTCTGACTTCGGTCTGCAGTTGCGCGCCAAGCAGAAGCTGAAAGGCTACTACGGCGATTTGACCGAGAAGCAGTTCAAGCGCATCTACGGCGAAGCTGCACGTGTTAAAGGCGATACTGGTGAAAACCTGATCGGCCTGCTGGAACGCCGCCTGGACGCTGTTGTCTACCGCGCCAAATTTGTTGCGACCGTTTTTGCGGCTCGTCAGTTTGTGAACCACGGCCACGTTCTGGTGAACGGCCAGCGCGTCAACATCCCATCCTACCGTGTAAAAGAGGGTGATGTGATTGAAGTGCGTGAGCGTTCCAAGCAGATCGCCGTTTTGATCGAGGCAACTCAATTGGCCGAGCGCGATGTTCCTGATTACATCGAAGCTGACCACAGCAAAATGACTGCGACGTTCGTTCGTACTCCTGGTTTTGGCGATGTGCCTTACCCAGTGATCATGGAACCAAACCTCGTTGTTGAATATTACGCGAAAAACTAATTTTCGCCGCTTCACATCCGAAAGGCCGTCCATTGATTTGGGCGGCCTTTTTCGTTTCGTCGCCAGATTTGCAGGGCCAGCCCTTGTTGGGCGCACAGAAATAAGTCTGTCCAAGACGGGCCAACATCCTTAAGCCGCTTGGTATGATTGGAGATCTCAAGAAACGGGTAACGCTGGAAGAGGCGAAATCCTTGCCTATTTGGCGGCAACCCATCGCGCTTTTGGTGCTGATGGCGATCTCGATGCCTGTGGCCTTTCACACTTGGATGGCACTGATCAACAATTTCGTGGTTGAGGTCGCCAATTTCGATGGGTCGGATATTGGCTGGCTGCACACGGTCCGCGAAATTCCGGGGTTTCTGGCAGTTCTTGTGATCTATCTGCTCTTCATCTTTCGTGAGCAGGTCTTGGGCCTTTTGTCGCTTGCGGTTCTGGGCATTGCGACGGCGATCACAGCGCATTACCCGACCTTTGGCGGCATCATGATCGTAACCCTAATCAGTTCGATTGGGTTCCATTATTACGAAACCGTTAACCAGTCGCTGCAACTACAATGGATCAACCGGAAAAAGGCCCCGCAAACGCTTGGATGGTTAATGGCGGCGGGCTCGGCTGCGACGCTGCTGGCTTACCTGCTGATCATCACGACATGGCGGCGTTACGATCTGGATTTCAGTGTGGTTTATTGGGCTGCCGGTGGGTTCACGACGCTTGCGGCGCTGTTTGCCTACGTCGCATTTCCGCAGTTTGAAGCCCCACATCCGCAAAAGAAAGAGATGGTGCTGCGCCGCCGCTACTGGCTTTATTATGCACTGCAATTCATGGCCGGTGCCCGGCGGCAGGTTTTTGTGGTTTTCGCCGGTTTCATGATGGTCGAGCGGTTCGGCTTTGACGTGCATGAGATGGCCGGGCTCTTAATGGCGACGCTTGTCCTGAACATAATTACCGCGCCCATCCTTGGCAAAGTCGTTGCGTTTTTTGGGGAACGTGCGGCGCTGGTCTTTGAATATATCGGGCTTTTTACCGTTTTCGTCCTTTATGCCGGGATCTATTATTTCGATTGGGGCGTCACGTTGGCCTTGTCGCTGTACGTGGTTGATCACCTGTTCTTTTCGCTGGCCTTGGCGATGAAAACCTATTTCCAAAAAATTGCTGATCCCGGGGATATCGCGCCCACCGCCGCTGTCGCCTTTACGATCAACCATATTGCAGCTGTGTTTCTTCCGTTCCTTCTGGGGTATCTGTGGCTGGTGTCGCCCGGCATGGTTTTCATGCTGGCGGCCGGCATGGCGCTGGTGTCCCTGACGCTGGCCACGCTGATCCCGCGTCATCCTGAGCCGGGTAACGAGACGCGGTTTGCTGTTCCTGCGGTTAATCCAGCCGAATAAATTGCCCTATGGGATGGGGCAAAGCGGCGTGAAGTTAAAATTCACAATCTGATCCGCTAGCAGCATGAAAGACACCTCGCTCACACAGCCAGTGGCGGTCGTCGCAGTTCCAATAAGTTCGGTCCGGCCATTTTCGACTGAGATGGATGAAAACGAAACATCCGAATAGGGTTCGGACCCGAGGAACATTGTCTCAAGCCCTGCGGCATCCAATTGAGATTGCAATTGCGGATGTGTTCGGGCCATTGCGGCGGCGAAATCTCCTGCTGTCATATCCGACACAAAGCCCTGCGCCTGATCGCGCGCGCCCGAGCTGAAGGCCATGACAATTGCATAAATGGCGATGCCGACAACGATAACACCTAGGATAATACGCATAAGGATTCTCATGAAAGTGATCCTCTTGTGATTGATAAAATGGGATCAGGGCCTAAATCTTGACCCTTAGGCACGCTTATTATCGGAAAAGTTGCATTTTCCCAAATGATCGCGTCAATCTAGCCCCAAGCGGGAAAAAAGGAGACGGCACATGTTCCTCTTTAAATCCAAGAAAATGGAAATGGTAACAGCCCAGACAGCTCTGCCGGGGCGCGCCACTCCGATCCCGACGGCGCCTGAACATTTCCTGTCCCATCGCCCTTTGACGTTGGACGTGCCCGACGGAATGGAAGCGGCCATGTTCGGCATGGGTTGCTTTTGGGGTGTTGAACGCAAGTTCTGGCTCCTCGACGGCGTTTGGCTGACCATGGTGGGCTATACTGCAGGTTATACAGAGAACCCGACCTACGAAGAGGTTTGCACGGCGCAGACTGGTCATAATGAGGTTGTGCGGCTTGTGTTTGATCCGTCCGTCATCTCGTATGAAACGCTGCTGAAAGAGTTCTGGGAAGGGCATGACCCGACCCAAGGCATGCGGCAGGGCAATGATGCAGGGACGCAATATCGCTCGGGTATTTATACATATTCGGACGCGCAGAAAGCGGCGGCAGAGGCATCAAAGCCGGTCATGCAAGAGCGCTTGACCGCAGCCGGGTTCGGCGCAATCACCACCGAGATCAAAGCCGCGCCCACGTTTTACTTCGCCGAGGATTACCACCAGCAATATCTGGCCAAGAACCCGCACGGATATTGCGGATTGGGCGGTACGGGTGTGACGTGCCCAATCGGTGTCGGGGCCTAAAACGCCTAGCGTGATTGTACTTTGGGGCAATTGCGCCTAAGCGAAGGGCGATTGTTTCTCAAGGACTGCCACATGCCCGTCTTTACTGCCCTGACGACCCTAACCTCCCGCGAAAATGCCCATGCGCTTGGGCTTTCGCTTGAAAATCTCGAAGACACGCCAAGCGGCGTTGGAGTCTTCGAAATGGAGGACGGGTCGGGCCTATGGGAAGTCGGCGCATATTTCGAGTTTGAACCCGATGACATCGCCCTCGCCATTTTGGCGGTCGCACATGAGGCCAAGCCATTTGTTGTCTCGGAAGTGCCCGAAACCGATTGGGTTGCCCATGTTCGCCGCGAATTGCACCCGGTCGAAGCCGGACGTTTCTTCGTCTATGGCAGTCATGATGCGGACAAAGTGCCCGAAGGGCGCGTTAGCCTTCTGATCGAGGCTGCGATGGCCTTTGGCACGGGCCACCACGGCACGACGCAAGGCTGCTTAGAGGCGCTGGACCGGCTGATTACGGCCGGTGAAGTGAAGAAGAACACAGTCGACATTGGGTGCGGCACTGCGGTTCTGGCAATGGCAGCTGCGAAAACCTGGCCAGAGAGCGTTATGGCGTCTGATATTGATGAGGTCGCTGTTGAAGTGGCCGAGGCAAATGTTCTTGCCAATAACCTTGCAGGCCGCGTCACCTGTCTTGAAGCGGCAGGGTTCGACCATGCAGAACTGAGCGCCAAGGCCCCTTATGATCTGATCTTTGCCAATATCCTGAAAGGCCCGCTGGTCGAGCTTGCGCCCGATATCGCCTCTCATACTGCGGCGGGCGGTCATGTTATTCTGTCGGGGCTGCTGAACGAACAAGCCAACGACGTCAAAGCCGCATATAAAGCCGAAGGATTTTCTGTTGAGCACCACGCCGAGCTGGGCGAATGGAGCACACTGACGCTGCGCCGTTGACCTGCCAGCAGGCCGCCTTGACCGCAAAATTGCCATAATTTGATGTAATATCGCCATTTGGTTGGGGGCGCAGCCAAGTGAGGGTTCTCCTATGGACTCCAACTATCAGCGTTTTCAAGAACGTCTCGGACGGATGAACGCCTCCGCAGATGTCGTGCCGGGTAGCAGTTATGTGCAGGCCGACGGCCTTGTTGTCCAAAAGCCCAGACGCAAGTTTCGTATTGGCATTCCATGGCGCAGTCTGATGCTCATTGCCATATGCGGGGTCATGCTAAAAGGCTTTTTGATCTGGCACATGGGCGACGCCGCCTATGCCGAACGCCTGCGGGTCTTGCAAGAGGGTGATACCGGGGCCCAAATTGCATCTCGGTTGTTGTCAATGGATCCCGTTTCGGCGGGTCTGGCAGGTCAGATGACTGCAATTATCGGGCCGCCGCCTCAGTAAATCGCCATGCCAAAAAAGAAAAAAGCCGCGCTCTGATCATCAGAGGCGCGGCTTTCCCAGTTACTGAGAACTGGTTGATTAGCGTGATACATTCGTACCTGCGGAAATGTTATAAACATCGGCGCGAGACAGGCCCAGATCGTCCAATTCGCGGTCAGTCAATGCTTCCAGAGCTTTGCGGGTGACACGGGCGTCATTCCAAGCGGCAAAGCGGGCGACAGCGCCAGCGATGAGGTTGGAGACGCTGAAACCAGCTACGGGGCGGGCGGTGGTGGTGTATGCCATCAGAGTCTTCCTTTTCTAGGTCAGGGATGGGTTTCGTTTGTTACAAGACGGCATTTAGGAGGGAATTCTGGACGCCACAATCGCCATTATTGCAAGGCACACATGCAATTTGTGCATAGGTGGGACCTTCTATAAATACATGAAAATAAAGTGAAATTACCGGTGTTTGCCAAAATATTTCGCAAAATTAAAACTGGTCAAAAAAATGGCAACTGCGCTTATGTCGTAAACAAAACATTCAGCGACGAAAATGCGCTTTTTCTGGTCAATGTTCGCCTTTCGTGCTAGTCCTTGGCAAAACACAAAGAACAGGCAGGCACGGCGCAGATGCGGATTATTGGAATTGACCCGGGGCTCAGAAACCTCGGATGGGGCGTCATTGACGTCTCAGGCTCGCGCCTTTCACATGTCGCCAATGGTGTGTGTTGCAGCGAAGGCACGGCTTTGGCGGATCGGCTTCTGTCACTTTACGATCAATTGCGCGCGGTGATTCTGGAATGGACGCCGGATCATGCCGCAATTGAGCAAACTTTCGTGAATCGGGACGGGGCCGGAACGTTGAAATTGGGCCAAGCACGGGGAATCGCAATGTTGGTGCCAGTGCAAGCTGGGCTAAGCGTTGCAGAATACGCGCCAAACTCGGTCAAAAAAGCCGTGGTTGGGGTGGGCCATGCTGATAAGCGGCAAGTCGAACACATGGTGCGTTTGCAATTGCCGGGCGCGCAACCGGCCGGACCGGACGCCGCTGATGCGCTGGCGATTGCCATCTGCCATTCCTTCCATGCGCAAAGCGCAGGCCGCTTGGCCAAAGCAGTGGAGGCCGCGCGATGATTGGCAAACTGACAGGCCGCGTGGATTATCGCGCTGACGATCACGTGCTTCTGGATGTGAATGGGGTTGGCTATGTCGTCTACTGCTCGGACCGGACGCTTGCCGCCTTGCCAGGGCAAGGCGAGGTCGCGGCGCTTTTTACTGAATTGGTTGTTCGAGAGGACCTTTTGCAGCTTTTTGGGTTCCTCAGCCTCTATGACCGGGAATGGCACCGGCTGTTGACCTCAGTTCAAGGGGTGGGGGCCAAGGCGTCGATGTCGATGCTTGGCACCTTGGGCGCAGAAGGCGTGGCGCGCGCAATTACACTTGGCGATGCGGCGGCCGTAAAAGCGGCGCAAGGCGTCGGGCCGAAATTAGCGCAGCGCGTGGTGAATGAACTAAAAGACAAAGTGCCCGCCATCATGGCTATGGGCGCAAACGCGCACGATGTTTTGGCTGCTGTGCCCGATGACGCTGTGATTGATGAAGCGACGCCCGCTGCGCGCCGTTCCAAACCTGCGCCAAAACCAGCGCCCGCCGCCGCCGCTCAGTCCGAAGCCCTTTCGGCGCTGCAAAACCTCGGGTACGCTCCTGCCGAAGCGGCTGGTGCTGTCTCGCAAGCCGCGCAAGACATGCCCGAAGCCGACACCCCGGCCTTGATCCGCAGCGCGCTGCGCCTATTGGCACCAAAGGATTGAGATGATTGAACCTGATCCAGCTTTGCGCCCCGATCCTCTGCCCGAGGATCAAGCACCGGACCGTGCATTGCGCCCCCAGCATTTAGGCGAGTTTATCGGCCAGAAAGAGGCCCGGGCAAACCTACATGTCTTTATCGAAAGCGCGCGGCGGCGCGAGGAGGCAATGGATCATGTGTTGTTCCATGGACCGCCCGGCCTCGGCAAAACCACACTTGCGCAGATCATGGCGCGCGAGCTGGGTGTAAACTTTCGCATGACATCTGGGCCGGTCTTGGCCAAGGCAGGCGACCTTGCGGCGATCCTGACCAATCTGGACGCGCGCGACGTTCTGTTTATCGACGAAATCCACCGGCTTAACCCGGCAGTGGAAGAGGTGCTCTATCCTGCGCTCGAAGATTTCGAGTTGGATCTTGTGATCGGTGAGGGACCTGCGGCGCGAACAGTGCGGATCGAGTTACAACCTTTTACACTTGTGGGGGCCACAACGCGGCTGGGTCTTTTGACAACGCCGCTGCGCGACCGTTTTGGCATTCCGACGCGACTGCAATTTTATACAGTGCCCGAGTTGAACGAAATCGTAACTCGCGGCGCGCGCCTGCTTGGGATCGAAAGCGATCCCGAGGGCGCGATGGAGATTGCAAAGCGCGCACGCGGGACACCTCGGATTGCGGGGCGGCTGCTCCGGCGTGTTGTCGATTTCGCACTGGTCGAAGGCGACGGGCGACTGACCCATGCAATTGCCGACAGTGCCTTGACCCGATTGGGCGTTGACCATTTGGGTCTTGATGGGGCCGACCGGCGTTACCTGAACCTGATGGCCGAAAACTATGGTGGCGGACCGGTCGGTGTCGAAACTATGGCGGCGGCCCTTTCAGAAAGCCGCGACGCTATTGAAGAGGTGATCGAGCCATTCTTGCTGCAACAGGGCCTTATCGCCCGAACCCCGCGCGGACGAGTGTTGGCGTCCAAAGGATGGACCCATCTTGGTCTGGCCGCTCCATCTGCACCAGACCAGCGGTCATTGCTATAAGGAACCTGTTGATGATGTTTCGTCTTTTTGTGTTTGTCATTTTCGTAGTATTCGGCAGTTTGCCTGCCGCGGCCCAAGTTCAGCTGGGCAGCTTTGATCAGTTTCAGACGCGATTTGGAACATTGGCAAAATTTGATCAGGGCAATAGCGAAGTCATCACCTTTAATGGCCAGCAAATCGCGCTGGAGGGGGACTACTATTACGAAATCCTCGGCGCGTGGGGCTTGGCGGATGCAGATCACGATTGGGCGCTGGTCCAAGGCTTTCACGGCGGCAATATGTGCGGGCGCGGCGTCACTGTGCTGCGCATCTCGGCCACCGGGGTCACGGTTATGGGTGAGCTTGGAACCTGTACATGGCAGCCCCATGACATCCGTGTGTATCACGACGCGTTTGAGATGGACACGTGGGAGGATACCTTTCGGGTCGATTACATAACCTATCGATTTGATGCCACGGGCGCCAGCGCCACACGCCATGAAGGCGCTTTTGCAGGTGCGCCGATGGCCGGGGCGGGCCCAGATGTAACCCGATGGCTGGGTGTACATTTTGGACAGATCGTTGAGGATGCGGGCGAACGTGCCCGCTTCCTGTCCATCATGTCGCAAGAAGAACTGGAAAGCTTGGTCGTTAATATCGCGGTTGGCGGTTCGTTTGAGCGGCAGGGCGACTGGCTGCTCGCGGCAGGCTGCATGGCGCATGCGTGCAATACGAACGGCGCTGTTGTTGGCATTCGAATTTCAACAGGCGAACCGCGCGCGATCATTCATTCAATTGGCTCCGATCGATGGCTTGTTTCGGATATGTTTGGCGAGACGACCTCTGATCCCGTATGGGGCCAATGGGTCACGCAACATGGTGCGGCTTTGTAAAGGGACGGTCCTTCAACATTGCTGTGGCGCCCTGAACGCGCATAGATTATGCCACGCCGCGTAATGTCTTGAGGCCAGTAGATGACACCTGAAACCGCCGAAACCTTCTTTACCCGTGCCGACGGCTCGTATGTTTTTGCCCGTTGGGGTCGCCCGATTGTGCCAGTGGCCTTTGGCATCGAGGATGAAACGCTCGCCATATTGAAAGGCGCATTCGAGGCGGTCGCGCAGCTTGCAGGCCACGACATGGCCGAAACCGATCCTGAGCTTGGCGCAAATATCATGTGCTTTTTCTTTCGCGATTGGGACGAGTTGACCGAAACCCCCAATCTGGATCAGTTGATCCCAAATCTGACGGATACTGTCGCGCGGCTGAAAGCGTCGGATGCCAGCCAATATCGGGCCTTTCGGTTCGATGATCATGGGGCCATTCAGGCGGCGTTTGTCTTTGTCCGTATGACCGGCGACATGCTTAAGCTTCCGGCCGAAACCATCGCGCTGACGCAAGCTGTGCAAACGATCTTGCTTTGGTCAGATACCGCTTTTGCCGAGACCTCCCCACTGGCCGCGACCGAGGATGGCACGGCTCTGTTGAAACCCGAAATCGCCGATGTCATTCGCGCAGCTTATGATCCTGTAATGCCTGCATCGGCGCGCGATGCATCTCATGCGTTGCGCTTGGCGGCCCGTCTTTCGGCAGGGGCCGATGGCACATAAGGGCCGACTTTTGCCAGATCTTTGGCGCAATGGGCGTTAAGGTGATCATAAATAGCCCCCTACGCGCCTAGGAATTCCCATGCCGCATTTTTTCAAAACCCGCGTTTATTATGAAGACACTGATCTGGCCGGGATTGTTTATCACGCCAATTATCTCAAATTCATTGAACGGGCGCGCTCTGAAATGGTGCTTGAACTGGGGGTGTCCCAGACAGAATTGCGCGAGACGCATGGTGTGGTTTTTGCAGTAAAATCCATGCAAATCGACTTTCACGGACCGGCCTTGTTTGAAGATGTGATTACAGTTGAGACCACCGCCGGCGCATTAAAAGGGGCCAGTTTCGACTTGTCGCAACGGGTGATGCGCGGCAGCGAGCTGCTTTTTTCGGCAGATGTGCGGATCGTTTGCATGCAGCTTGGTGGCGGCGCAGCACGCATTCCGGCGGATATCCGCCAAAAATTAACACATATTCCAGCAAATCACGGCTAACACGCCGAACCATTGGCCTTTCCTATTTCGGTTTGCTAGTGTCCTCGTCAAATGAGGTGCGCAAAAGCACCCTTTTCCGAGGCCGGGCAGACAGGAATAACACGTCATGGAAACCGAAACGCTGAGCATGGCGCAAGAGATGGATTTCTCTTTGCTGGCCCTGTTTTTTCGTGCAACTCTCACCGTCCAGCTGGTCATGGTGCTGCTTTTGGCGGCCTCCATTTGGGTTTGGGCGATCTCCTTTCAAAAATTTGCCACGTACCGGCTGTCGCGCCGACGCGCAGCGCAGTTTGATGCCGCGTTTTGGTCGGGTGAGCCTTTGGACGAGCTGTTTGAAAGCGTCGCCGAGGTCCCGAAATCAGCTTCGGAACGCGTGTTTGTGGCAGGCATGACCGAATGGCAACGCAGCTTGCGTGACGATGGCGCTTTGATCCCCGGTGTGCAGCAACGCGTGGACCGCTCGATGGATGTTGCCATTGGGCGGGAAGCGGAACGACTAACCTCGGGGCTGAATTTCTTGGCCACAACCGGTGCAACCGCCCCGTTTGTTGGGCTTTTTGGCACGGTCTGGGGCATCATGAGGTCGTTTCAGGAAATTGCGACCTCGGGAAACACGTCCCTTGCCGTCGTAGCTCCCGGTATCGCTGAGGCTTTGATGGCAACTGGCCTCGGCCTTTTGGCCGCGATTCCGGCCGTTATCCTTTACAATAAGCTCTCTGCCGACGCAGACCGGCTTGTCGCGGGATATGAGGGCTTTGCCGATGAGTTCTCGACCCTTCTGTCCCGGCAGTTGGATTAACGACGATGGGCGCCGGGGTAAGGCAAAAGCAATCAGGCGGACGTCGGGGCAGGGGGCGCAGGTCGCGCCATGCCGTCATGTCCGAGATCAACGTAACGCCATTCGTTGATGTCATGTTGGTGCTGTTGATCGTCTTCATGGTCTCAGCGCCGCTAATGACCGTTGGCGTGCCGATTGAACTACCGGAAACGGCGGCAGAGCCCTTGCCGGGTGAACAGGAAGAAGAGCCCTTGGCCGTCACCCTGACCGCCGATGGGCGGGTGATGATCCAAACGACCGAAGTGCCGATGGATGAATTGATCACACGGCTGCAAGGCATTGCGGCCGAGCGTGACAGCAATCAGATATTCCTGCGCGCTGATGGGGCAATTGCCTATGAACGCGTGATGGAAGTCATGGGCGCTCTTAATGCGGGCGGGTTCCGTGAAATCGGCTTGGTTACAGATTCGGGCGGCCCAACGCTGGCCGGACCCGAAGGGTAAGGCCCCGCGATGCGGCGCGCTCTTTATGCATCCGGCGGCATGCACGCGGCGGTCCTTTTATGGGCCGTGTTCAGTGGCCAGCTGCATTTCGATCATGAAGAAGATTTTGAAGTGACCGGCGTCACACTTCTCAGCGAGTCCGAGTTTGACGCAATGTTTGAGCAAACAGCCGTCGCGTCCCCGACGCCAGAGATTTCGACACCCGTCGCACCCAGCATTGAGGTCGAGCAGTCGCAGCCAGAGCCCCCCGCACCTGAAGCGCCGCCGCCCAATCCTACCGTGCCGGATATTACAGAAGCGCCCGAGCCGGAAACCATCCCTGATGTCAGCGCGCTGACGCCGCTGCCAGATGCGGACGTGACCGATGAAGTCACTGCCCCGCCGACCCCGCCTGCCGCTGACCCCACGGCTGCGCCTTCAGAAACGCCTCGCCCAAGTGAAGCGCCGCGTATTGCATCGCTGCCGACGCCCGCGCCGCCCCCCGAAGTGGACATCGCGCCCGAAATTGCGCCCGAGCCTGCGCCCACTGAAACAGCCGAGCCGACTCCCGAAACGCCCCCAACGGCACCTGAAGAGACAACAACCGAGATCGTGACCGAAGCAGAAGAACCGGCCGCATCCTTTGCCCCGGTTGCGTCAATTCGTCCGCCAAGCAGACCTGCGCGCCCGCAACCCGTGGCAGCCCCGGCGCCCGAGCCGGAAACGCCCACCGCGCCTGCAACGGCAGAACCCGCATCTGACCCGCTGGCAGATGCCATTGCAGCCGCTGTCGCTCAAGCCGCAGAAACCCCAGTGCCCGCAACACCTTCGGGTCCGCCCCTTAGCGCCGGCGCGCGCGAAGGGTTGCGCCTTGCCGTTCAAAATTGTTGGAACGTTGGCTCGCTTTCGTCCGAGGCTTTGGCCACCACTGTGACGATCTCGGTCGATATGGAACGCGATGGTCGGCCCAATACAGGATCAATCCGCTTGGTAAACTCTTCGGGCGGATCCGCGGCAGCGGCGCAACAGGCATATGAAGCTGCGCGCCGGGCGGTGATCCGCTGCGGCACTTCAGGCTATGATCTACCGCAAGAAAGCTACGATCAATGGCGCGTTATTGAAATGACTTTTAATCCAGAGGAGATGCGGCTGCGATGACCCGTTATCTGCGAGACATATTTTTTGCCCTGGCTGCATTGACGATTTTTGTCGCCGCCAGCCCCGTTCAGGCGCAATCCAACTCAGGCCCGCTGAGGATCGAGATCACCGAAGGTGTGATCGAACCTTTACCCTTTGCGATCCCCGAATTTATCGCGGGTAGCTCGCGGGTCGAAGATGCGGCCTCGGACATCACGCGCGTCATTGCTGCGGATCTGGCAGGCACTGGGCTTTTCCGCGAAATCCCCCGCAGCGCGCATATCTCGCCCATCACCAGTTTTGACAGCCCGGTGCAATATTCCGACTGGCAGGCAATCAATGCGCAGGCTTTGATTACCGGATCTGTTTCCATGGAAGGCGGGCAGCTTGTCGTGCGGTTCCGTCTGTTTGATGTTTTCTCGCAAGAGCCACTTGGGTCGGGTCTGCAATTTGTCGGTGATCCCGATAGCTGGCGGCGTATGGCCCATAACGTGGCTGATCAGGTTTATGAACGCATCACGGGTGAGGGCGGCTATTTCGATAGCCGCGTGACCTTTGTGGCCGAAGAAGGCCCCAAGAACGCCCGCCTGAAACGCATCGCGATCATGGATTATGATGGCGCGAATGTGCAGTTTCTGACCGACAGCCGTTCTTTGGTTTTGGCCCCACGGTTTTCGCCAGACGGTCAAAGCATTCTCTACACCAGCTATGAAACCGGCTTTCCACAGATCTACTTGATGGATTTGGGCACAGTGCGCGCCCGCGTTTTGGATAGTCAGGATGGATTCATGAGCTTTGCGCCGCGCTTCTCGCCCAATGGGCGTAGCGTGGTTTATTCACTGGAAACCGGCGGTAATACTGACATTTACCTGATGGATATCGCTTCGGGCCGACGTACCCGCTTGACAGATTCGCCGTCCATTGAAACAGCCCCCAGCTTTTCGCCCGACGGCAGTCAGATCGTTTTTGAAAGCGACCGATCAGGATCGCAGCAGCTTTATATCATGAGCGCATCTGGCGGAGAGGCCCGCCGCATTAGCCGCAATGCTGGGCGGTATGGCACGCCGGTCTGGTCGCCGCGCGGCGACCTTATCGCCTTCACCAATCAACAGGGTGGACGTTTCCATATCGGCGTGATGCGCACAGATGGCGGTGAAGAACGCTTGCTGACGTCTTCGTTTCTTGACGAAGGCCCAACTTGGGCGCCCAATGGCCGTGTCATCATGTTCACGCGCGAAACTGCGGGGGCGGATGGCGCGCCAGCGATCTATTCAGTGGATATTTCGGGGCGGAATTTGCAGCGGGTTTCGACGCCGGGTATGGCGTCAGATCCGTCATGGTCGCCTTTGTTACAGTAAGGAATCCCGGCAATGGTTTGGTTTGCCAAGCCGTGCTAGGATAGCGGCAAATAAAGCAGATAAAAATGAGGATGGCAGGATGAAACTTTTCTCGAAACTGATCGGTGTGGTGGCCCTTCTCGCCCTGACCGCCTGTGGTGGAGGCGGCTATTTTGGCGATTCCCCAATTTCGGGCGCGCCCGGCGGTGAAGCGGCAGGCTCGGCTGATCCCAACTCAGTGGCCTATTTTAACCAGACCATCGGAGATCGGGTGCTTTTCGTCGTCGATGAACACACCTTGACCAGTCAAGCCCGCGCAACATTGGACGATCAGGCCGATTGGCTGCTGCGGAACATGGAGTTCAATATTCTTGTGGAAGGCCATGCGGATGAGCAAGGCACACGCGAATATAACCTTGCACTTGGCGCACGCCGCGCCGCGTCCGTACAAACCTATTTGATCAGCCGGGGCATTACGTCCGGGCGCATTCGCACCGTCAGCTACGGCAAAGAACGCCCGATCGAGATTTGTTCGGCGGAAAGCTGCTATAGCCAGAACCGCCGCGCGGTTTCGGTGATTTCAGCCGGTCCGGGGGCCTGATTCAATGCGGCGCGCGTTCATAGTTGCGGCCCTGTTGGGCACGGTTTGGTCCCCTGCTGGTTTTGCGCAGGATCGCACGCAAAGCCTTGCAGATATCCGACAGGAATTGTCGGTGCTCTGGGTCGAGATTCAACGCCTGCGCAGCGAGCTTTCCACCACCGGTGCGCCTCTTGGCTCGGGTTCTGGGGGCGGTTCGCTTGAGCGTATGGATGCCATTGAACGCGAACTGCGCCGCCTGACAAGCGCAACCGAAGATTTGCAAATCCGGGTTGATCGGGTTGTGACTGATGGAACCAACCGCATTGGCGATCTTGAGTTTCGCCTATGCGAGTTGGAAGCGGCTTGTGATATCGGTTCGCTTGGTGAAACGCCAAGCCTTGGCGGCGAGGCCGCAGCCCCCGCCACTGCCGTCACGACCTTGCCGCCCATTGCCAGTACCGGTGATGGTGGCGCATCGATGGCCGCAAATGAGCGCGGCGATTTCGACCGTGCAATGGCCGCTTTTGAAGAGGGCGATTACACTGGCGCTGCGTCAGCCTTCGAAGCCTTTACCGAGACCTATCCGGGCGGCGCACTTAGCGCCGAGGCGCATTATTGGCGCGGCGAGGCCGAGGCAGCCCAAGGCGCGTGGAGCCGCGCAGCCCGGGCCTACCTTGCCAGTTTCAGCGGTGATCCGAACGCGCCCCGCGCCCCTGAAAGTCTTTATCGCCTTGGCACCAGCCTCGGTGAACTAGGTCGCCGGGATGAGGCGTGCATCACGCTTTCCGAAGTTGAAATTCGCTATCCAACGGCGCCCATTGTATTGGATGCCCGCGCGGCGCAAACGCGGCTTAGTTGCTCTTGAGCCTTGAGGCCCGTTTTGCGGCCTCAATGGGCCGGGTTCTTGCCGGGCAAACGCCCGCGCGGCTGGCCGTCGCGGTATCCGGAGGCAGCGACTCGCTGTCGCTTTTGGGCCTTGCCTGCGATTGGGCCGGGTCCGAGTGCCAGATCACCGCGCTGACCGTAGATCACAATCTCAGGCCTGAGGCTGCCGAGGAGGCGGCGCTTGTGACACGCGAAGCGATCCGGCTGGGCGCGCGTCATGAAATCCTGAAATGGGCGGGTTGGGACCGGCGGGGAAATCTACAGGCCGAAGCGCGCAAAGCGCGCTATGGGCTGATGCATGACTACTGCGCGCGATACGATATCCCTGCAATCCTCGTCGGCCATACCCAAGATGATCAGGCCGAAACCGTCTTGATGCGTTTGGCGCGCGGTTCTGGTGTTGATGGCCTGTCGGCCATTCCGGAAGGCCGGCTTGGACGCGACAAGATTTTGCGCCCTCTTTTGGATGAACCGCGGCAGGATTTGCGCGTCTGGCTCTCGCGGCAAGGCATGCGTTGGGCCGAAGACCCTTCGAATGAAGACCCCCGATTTGACCGGGTCCGGGCACGGCGGATTTTAGAGCATCTCGATCCGCTTGGCCTAAGCGCAAAACGCCTTGCCGAAACCGCCGCCGCGATGGCCCGCGCACAAGAAGCGCTGCGGGCCCGCGCCGCAGATGCCGCCAATATATTGGTGCGCGAAAGGTTGGGCCTGCTTGAATTTGATGCCGCCGGTCTTGCCATGATCGAAGAGGAAACCCGGCTGCGACTAATGGCACACGGGCTGAAATGTCTGTCGGGCGAAGCGTACCGGCCCCGGCTTGCGTCGCTGACCTCACTTATTGATCGCGCCCTCGACGGGCAAGCGGGAACGCTTCAGGGATGCCATCTGATTCCGTCCGGCGAACGCCTGATTTTGACCCGCGAATTAAAGGCCATTTCAAACTTGAGATTGCCCGCAAAAGGAACGGCCCTGTGGGACGGTCGTTGGCAAATCACCTGCCCGGATATCCCCGGAGGTGAGCTGCGTGTGCTTGGCCCGGCGGGTGTTGCGCAAATCGAGCGCCCGGATGACCTGCCCTATGCGGCACTTTTGTCACTGCCCGGTCTGTGGATGGGCGAAGAATTATTGGCCGTACCGGGGCTTTTTAACACTAAAATGCTGATTTCACGCCAGATACCCGACGCAGAGTATCATACGACGTTAAAATCGCATTGAAGTCAGCGCCTGCATGCCTATTTTAATGCAAACGCCCGGCGCGGATCTTCCCCGGGTGCCTTTGTAGGGAGAATTCTTTTGGGCAACGCGCGAAATATCGCCTTTTGGGTCATCTTGTTCTTGTTGATCCTAGCGCTCTTCAATCTTTTCGGTAACGAACAATCCTCGTCCAATTCGACTGCGACGGCTTATTCGGATTTTATCGATCAGGTGGAAAATGGATCGGTTACGGCCGTTACGCTTGATGGTGAGACCATCCAGTTCACAACATCGCGCGGGACCTTTGAAACCGTGCGTCCGGACGAAGTGGACGTCACGCCGATCCTTCTGGAGAACGACGTACGCATTAATGCCAGACCGCAGGAACAATCGGGCCTTGTTTCGACATTGTTCATGTGGCTGCCGATTATCGTTCTGATTGGTGTCTGGATCTTCTTCATGAACCGGATGCAAGGCGGCGGACGCGGCGGCGCGATGGGCTTTGGCAAATCCAAGGCCAAGCTTTTGACCGAAAAGCATGGCCGCGTGACCTTTGACGATGTGGCTGGCATTGATGAGGCCAAAGAAGAATTAGAAGAGATTGTTGAGTTTCTGCGGAATCCGCAGAAATACAGCCGCCTTGGCGGTAAGATCCCAAAAGGTGCTTTGCTTGAGGGCCCTCCCGGTACGGGTAAAACGCTTCTTGCGCGCGCAATTGCGGGCGAAGCGGGTGTGCCTTTCTTCACGATTTCTGGTTCGGACTTCGTTGAAATGTTTGTGGGTGTGGGCGCGTCCCGTGTTCGCGACATGTTTGAGCAAGCCAAAAAGAACGCGCCTTGTATCGTCTTTATCGACGAGATTGACGCCGTTGGCCGCCATCGTGGTGCGGGCTATGGCGGCGGCAATGATGAGCGTGAACAAACGCTCAACCAATTGCTTGTTGAAATGGATGGTTTTGAGGCCAATGAAGGCGTCATCATCGTTGCGGCGACCAACCGTAAAGATGTTCTTGACCCTGCGCTGCTGCGTCCGGGTCGGTTTGACCGCCAAGTTGTTGTGCCGAACCCTGACATCAAGGGCCGCGAAAAGATCCTTGCTGTGCATGCCCGCAAAGTGCCGCTTGGCCCTGATGTGGATCTGCGCATCATCGCACGCGGCTCGCCCGGGTTCTCGGGTGCGGATCTTGCCAACCTTGTGAACGAGGCGGCCCTTATGGCGGCCCGCGTTGGCAGTCGCTTTGTCGCGATGGAACATTTCGACGAAGCCAAAGATAAGGTCATGATGGGCGCCGAGCGCCGCAGCATGGTTCTGACGCAGGATCAAAAGGAAAAGACGGCTTATCACGAAGCTGGCCATGCGATCGTTGGCATTAAGCTGGAAAAAACCGATCCGGTTTACAAGGCGACAATCATTCCGCGCGGCAATGCGCTTGGGATGGTGATGAGCCTGCCCGAGATCGACAAACTCCAACTGTTCAAAGATGAGGCCGAAGAAAAGATCGCTATGACGATGGCCGGTAAGGCCGCTGAGATCCTGAAATACGGTGCTGAAAGCGTGTCGTCAGGCCCGGTCGGCGATATCATGCAAGCCAGCCAAATGGCGCGCGCAATGGTGATGCGTTACGGAATGTCTGACCTTGTGGGCAATATCGACTATCAAGAAGCCGCAGCCGGGTATTCGGCCAATGGCGGCGCTGGTGGGTTCTCGATTTCGGCCTCGACCAAAGAGCTGATCGAAAGCGAAGTGAAGCGCATTATCGATGAAGGCTATGCCCTTGCTTGGAAGATCCTTGAAGAGAACAACGAAGAGTTCGAACGTTTGGCTCAGGGTCTATTGGAATATGAGACTCTGACGGGCGAAGAAATCCAGCGGGTCATTCGCGGGGAACCACCCCATACCGACGACGATGACGACTCTGATATCGATACGGGTGGCACTGCATCTGTGACGGCAATTCCCAAGACCAAGCCTAAGAATAAGGCTGGCGATGACGGCGGGTTACAGCCAGAACCATCAAGTTAAAAAAAGGGCGGCCACGAGCCGCCCTTTTCTGTATACTGCAAAAAAACGAGCAGACAGGTATACAAATGAAAGACACCCCCTATGACGCGTCGTTCTTCGATCACCAATCGACGAACAGCAGAATTGCCGCGAGCATTGTTCTCAAGCGGCTGCAGGACGAATATGTCTTTCAATCCGTGATGGATGTTGGATGCGGCGTTGGAACCTGGATTTCAGCCTGCATCGAAATGGGATTAGAGGATGTCTGCGGCGTCGATGGGGATTACGTCGAACGCGAAAAGCTTCAAATTCCGCAGGAGGTCTTCTTCGCAGCTGACCTCAATGAACCGCTAACGATTGGGCGCAAGTTTGACCTGGTTACGTCGCTTGAAGTCGCTGAACATTTGGACAAAGACCGGGCCGAAAACTTTGTGGCAGGGCTGGTTAAGCACTCCGACGCCATCCTTTTTTCTGCTGCGATCCCTCTTCAGGGCGGAACCCATCATGTGAATGAGCAATGGGGCGAGTATTGGCAGAATATTTTCGCTAGCTTTGAGTACGAACCAGTGGATTTTCTGCGCGACGCCTTGTGGCACAATGAAAACATTCCGTTCTGGTATCGCCAGAATATGTGCTTTTTCAGGAATAAGAATGCCAACCGGCCCATTCTGCCAAACCGTCCTGCAACCGAATTCCTAAGCAGAATTCATCCGGATTTTTATGCACGGATTGTCACGAAGGCCAAAAACCTGACCCGCAAAGACATGCGCAAGATGCGCAAAGACTATCGTCAACTTTTGGACGCCAGCTAAGCTTTGTTGCGGTAGCGTCAGACCAGAGCCAATACTGCCAAAGCAAGAGTGAGGCCAAGACCAAAACCGGCGTGGATCAGAACAAGTGGTGCAGACATTGGGAGGCCCCTTAAATTTCGCTTCATGTACACATGTGTCGTTTGTAGAGGGCAGCTGGTTCAAAAAAGGTTTCACTTTGATCTTATCGGAAACGAAAATTGGCGGATCGGCCCTGAATCTTGTCGGATTTCCATATTCTCAAGGCCTCTTCTTTGTCTAAGGCTTGATGCAATACTTCTGATCGCGATTAGGAACCCCGCATCATGGCCTTCAAAACCGACATCGAAATTGCCCGCGAGGCAAACAAACTCCCAATCCAAGAGATTGGCGAAAAGCTTGGCATCGGATCAGAGCATCTGCTGCCTTATGGCCATGACAAAGCAAAAGTCAGCCAAGAGTTTATCAACTCGGTTCAGGACCGTGACAACGGGAAGCTGATCCTTGTGACGGCGATTAACCCGACACCGGCGGGTGAAGGTAAAACCACCACGACCGTTGGCTTGGGGGATGGCCTGAACGCGATTGGCAAAAACGCGGCTGTTTGTATCCGCGAAGCGTCGCTTGGGCCAAACTTCGGAATGAAGGGCGGGGCCGCTGGTGGTGGCTATGCCCAAATCGTTCCTATGGAAGAAATGAACCTGCACTTTACGGGCGATTTCCACGCGATCACCTCGGCGCATAACTTGCTTAGCGCGATGATCGACAACCACATCTATTGGGGCAATGAGCTTGAGATCGACGAGCGCCGCGTTGTGTGGCGCCGGGTTCTGGACATGAATGACCGGGCGCTGCGTGACACCGTGACCTCGCTTGGTGGTGTATCCAATGGCTTCCCACGTCAGACCGGCTTTGACATCACCGTGGCCTCCGAGGTTATGGCGATCCTCTGCCTCGCCAAAGATCTTGAGGATCTGCAAAACCGCCTTGGTGACATGATCGTGGCCTATCGCCGTGACCGGACACCGATCTACGCGCGGGATATCAAAGCAGATGGCGCTATGACCGTTCTGTTGCGCGACGCCATGCAGCCGAATATCGTGCAGACGCTGGAAAACAACCCGGCCTTCGTGCATGGCGGACCCTTCGCGAATATCGCACATGGCTGTAACTCGGTAATTGCGACCACCACGGCCCTGAAACTGGCCGATTACGTCGTGACCGAAGCGGGCTTTGGCGCCGATCTTGGCGCCGAGAAATTCATGAACATCAAATGCCGCAAAGCGGGCCTCGCACCCGATTGTGTCGTGCTGGTTGCAACCGTGCGCGCGATGAAAATGAATGGCGGCGTCGCCAAAGCCGATTTGGGCGCCGAGAATGTTGATGCGGTCAAGAATGGCTGCGCGAACCTTGGTCGTCACATTGGCAACCTCAAGCAGTTCGGCGTTCCGGTTGTTGTCGCAATCAACCACTTTGTGACGGATACGGACGCAGAAGTTCAGGCCGTGATGGATTTTGTCGGCACCCAAGGCTCGGAAGCAATCCTGTGTCAGCACTGGGCCAAAGGCTCGGACGGCACCAAAGAGCTTGCGACCCGCGTGGCCGAAATCGCCGATGCAGGCGTCAGCCAGTTCTCGCCTCTTTACGAAGACGATCTGCCGCTCTTTGAAAAGATCGAACGTGTTGCGACAGCCATTTACCGCGCCGACGAGGTTCTGGCCGACAAAAAGATCCGCGATCAGCTGAAAGCGTGGGAAGTGGCCGGCTATGGTCATCTGCCGGTCTGCATGGCCAAGACGCAGTATAGCTTTTCAACCGATCCAAACCTGCGCGGCGCGCCGACGGGCCACTCGGTTCCAATTCGCGAAGTCCGCCTGTCAGCTGGCGCTGGTTTTGTTGTCGCCATCTGCGGTGAGATCATGACCATGCCAGGTTTGCCCCGCAAGCCGGCGGCTGAATCGATCCGCATCAATGACGCAGGTGTCGTCGAGGGCTTGTTCTAAGCCATAAAATAAGGTTTCTGCGGGCAAAGGTTTTTTGTCCGCAGGAGCATCTAACAATGCCGCCCATCCTCTCGCCGCAAGACTGCACTTCGATGGAAGAGCTTCGCGCTCAAATCGACCGTCTGGATCGGGATCTGATTGGCCTCTTGGTAGAGCGTGCCAGTTATATTGATCGCGCGATTGACCTAAAAGGCCCACAAGGAATGCCTGCGCGTATTCCTGAACGGGTCGAGGAAGTGGTGGAGAACGTCAAAGCCGAGGCTGAGGCCAATGGGTTGGACCCGGCGCTTGTTGAAACGCTCTGGCGGCATTTGATCAATTGGTCGATTGCCCGCGAGGCCAAAGTGATCACGGAAGACTAGGCGCCTCTTTTGGGGGCGGCTGACTGAAAAAAGGGATAAGATCCATGACTGCCAAGGTAATTGATGGCAAGGCATTTGCGGCCCAGACGCGCGCCCAAGTCGCCGAACATGTGACGCGGCTGAAAGAAGAAAACGGGATCACGCCCGGCCTTGCGGTTATCCTTGTCGGTGAAGATCCCGCCAGTGAAGTTTATGTCAGCCACAAGCACAAAGCGACCGTCGAAGTTGGCATGGAAAGCTTCGAATACAAGATGCCAGCCGACACGTCTGAAGAAGATCTTTTCGCGCTGATCGACAAACTGAATGCCGATCCAGCCGTACATGGCATCCTTTGCCAGTTCCCCGTGCCGGACCATCTGGATGAGCGCCGCACAGTGGCACGTATCGATCCATCCAAGGATGTCGACGGGCTTAGCGTCGCCAATGCGGGCCGTTTGTCGACGGGTCAACAGTCATTGGTCAGCTGCACGCCGCTTGGTTGTTTGATGCTGCTGCGCGATGAGTATGACAGCTTGTCGGGCCTTGAGGCGGTTGTTGTGGGCCGCTCGAACCTTTTCGGAAAGCCAATGGCGCAGTTGCTACTTGGCGAAAACTGCACCGTTACGATTGCGCATTCCCGGACCAAAGATTTGGCGGAAGTTTGCAAACGCGCCGATATCCTTGTTGCCGCTGTTGGCCGCGCCGAGATGGTTCAGGGAGACTGGGTCAAACCCGGCGCGACCGTGATCGACGTTGGCATCACCCGCGTGCCGCATCCCGAAAAGCCGGGTAAAACCAAATTGCTCGGCGATGTGCATTTTGAAGGCGCTGCAAAGGTTGCTGGGGCCATCACGCCGGTTCCGGGCGGTGTAGGACCCATGACCATCGCGTGCCTGCTGGCCAACACGCTGACGGCCTGCTGCCGGGCCCATGGGCTGACAGAACCAGAAGGTCTGACCGCCTGACGATAAAATGATTTGGTCCCTCACCGATCCGGGCTAGCATTCATAGCAAGCCGCTACGGAACGTGAGGAGGGACCAACATGACCAAACCCCGCAGCTACACAGGGCAGGATATCGACGTAAGCTTCGATATGTCCCGCTGTATTCATGCCAGAAATTGTTACCTGAACCTTCCACAGGTTTTTGACCCCAAAGAGCGTCCTTGGGTAAAGCCTGATGCGGCCTCGGCAGAGGAAATTGCTGTAACCGTGCGCGCGTGTCCCTCTGGTGCGCTGACGTATCGCCGGCGTGACGATGCGCCGGGTGAAACGCCGAAGCTGATCAACCGCGTGACGTTGCGGGAAAATGGCCCGAATGAAATTTCGGGGGATTTGCGCTTTGAAGATCAATCCCTGACCCGCGCCACCCTTTGCCGCTGCGGCGCTTCTCAAAATCAGCCATTTTGCGACTTTTCCCATGTGAAAGCCGGTTTCAATTCAACGGGCGAGCCGGGGCCTTCCGATAAGGACATGGATAACAAGCCGGGCGAAACGCTTGAGATCAAACCTGTTCCTAACGGCCCTATTGGCCTTGTTGGTCCGGTTGAAGTCACGTCTGGCGCGGGAACGCGGATTGCACGTGCTGAAAAGCTTTTCCTATGCCGGTGCGGTGCGTCAAAGAACAAACCGTTTTGCGATGGCTCGCATAAGGCGGCGGGGTTTAGCACCGAAGAAGACTAGTTTTTCTGTTTTGAACAACGCAAACGCCGACGCGGCGCGTCTTGGCCTATCTCGGCATCGGGATAGTCAAAGGCGGGTCGGTCAATAAAATGGCCTTTGCTTCCGGTCCCATCAAAGCAGAAAGCACATCCGCCTCGCTTTTCAGCCCGCCGGTATAGGTTCCATAGGCAGGCAAAATAAGCCTATTTTCATCCACCAAAAAGCACCTGCGGGACACGGTGCGCCCGCGCAAGGCAAGTCGCGCTTTTGGGTGGTAATGTCCTGTCACCTCTCCGGGCCGTTCGTCGGTTTCGGCGATGTGCCTGAATAACAAAGGCCCGTCTTTGTAGCTTTCTTGATGGGCGCCGCCAAAATCGACAGGTCCGGCATCGTGATTGCCTTCGATCCAGATCCATTTCCGCCCTGCCATCAAGGTTGTAAGCCTGGCGCGCGCTTCATCCTCTAGGGCGCGCATGGCTGCAAGGTCATCGAAACTATCCCCCAAACAGATCACGGTGCTTGGCTTGATCCGGTCAAGATCCGTCGCAAGACGGTCAAGGGTTTCACGTGCTTCATAAGGGGGCAGGATTGGGCCGCCGCGCCGGGCCATTCGTTCGGACTTTCCTAAGTGCAAATCCGAAACGCACAGTAGATTGCGCTCAGGCCAGTGCAAAGCGCCCGATGGCAGCGCCATTAAATCCGTGCCTGCAAAGTGAAAACTAGTTCCGTTCATGCTTCGTTCCATCGCATGTGGCAAAGCGTTATTCAAGCCCTGCCGCTTGCATCAACGCCGCGCGTTCCTGCTCGATCAGTTTGTCTTCTGCGCTTCCGAATACCGGTACTTTACCGACTTCCAAAAACAGCGGCGCAGCAAGAGGAGAGACCCGTTCAAGCGGCATATGGTCGATCCGCCCGTTAATGCGGGCAAGCATTTCTTCGATCCGCCCGAAATCCACAAGGCCCCGCATGGCTTCTTCTCGTGTGATCCTCAGCATCACATGGTCAGGGTCATATTTGCGCAAAGTGTCATAGAGGATATCAGTTGAAAATGTGGCTTGGCGTCCGGATTTTCGTTTGCCGCCGGGGCTGTTTCGATCAATAAGGCCCGCGATGACGGCGGCCGTCTTAAAGGTGCGTTTCATCACCGCATTTCCTGCAAGCCATCCCTCCAAGCTATCGGTCAGGTTTTCTCGCTCAAACAGCGGCGCGGGGTCTTTTACAAGATCAAGCCCCCAGATCAGCGTCGCGTAATCGGTCGCAACAAAGCCAAGAGGGTTCAGCCCGATTGCCTCCATCCTTTGAGTGAGCAATAGCCCCAAAGTTTGCTGCGCGTTTTTGCCCGCGAACCCGTATACGCAAAGGTGGTTAAGCCCGTCATGTGGGAAGGTCTCAACCAGCAAGCGATCCGCTTCCGGTAATTTCGAGACGTGCCGATGCAATGCCAGCCAATCCCGAGTGTGCCCGGGCAGCTCGGGCCAATCTTCTTGCTGGAACATTTGCAAAATTCGGGCCGATAACTGCGTCGAGGTCGAGAATTTGGTGCCGGAGAACACGGCCACGCGCGGCTTGCGGCCTTTCTCTCGGGTGACTTCGACCACCATTTCGCGAAGGCCCTGATATTTGACGATCCGCCCTCCGATCAAAAACGTGTCGCCTTGGGTCAAAGTTGCTGCAAAGCCTTCCTCAACCTCGCCGAGTGGCCTGCCGCCGCGCGTGTGTTTCAACTGTACCTTGAGCTTATCGCTATCGGCGATTGTGCCAATATTCATCCGAACACGCTGCGCCCCGCGCGGGTCGCGCAATTGCCACAAGCCATCGGGGCGCTGCACAAGGCGCTGCCATTGGTCATAAGCTTTGAGCGCATAGCCGCCCGTTGCGGCAAAGTCGAGACAGGCATCAAAACTGTCCCGTGGCAGATTGGCATAGCCGCCAACGGATCGGATTTCGGCGAACAACTCTTCGGCGTCAAACGGCCCGGCGGCGGCGCGGATCAAAATGTGCTGGCACAAGACATCCAGCGGCCCCGGTCCGCGTGGATCGCCATCCAGATCATGCGCACGTGCCGCTTCAAGCGCAGCAACGCATTCGACCACCTCAAACCGATTGGCGGGCACAAGTAGCGCTTTTGAGGGCGCGTTGTAGCGGTGATTTGCGCGACCAATGCGTTGAACCAGCCGCTTCACGTTCTTTGGTGCGCCAACTTGAATGACCAAATCGACATCGCCCCAGTCGATCCCCAGATCAAGGCTTCCGGTGCAGACTATCGCTCGCAGCTTTCCCGCCACCATCGCGGCTTCCACCCGCTCGCGCTGTTCGCGTGCCAGCGCGCCATGATGGATGCCGATGGGCAGGCCGTCTTCATTGGCGAGCCAAAGCTCATGAAAAAAGATCTCGGCCTGCGCGCGGGTGTTGTGAAAAATAAGGGTTGTCTTGTGCTCTCGAACCTCGTCCAAAACCGCCGGGATCGCATAACGCCCGCCGCCGCCTGACCATGGCGGCTGTTCGGCGGTGCGCAGCATCGAAATATCAGGGTCGGGGCCGGGATCGGCCTCAAGAACTCGACATGGGTCCGGGTGGCGCGCCAGCAAACTGGTAAGGGCAGGCGGGTCTTCGACGGTTGCGGACAGGCCAACGCGGCGCAATCCCGGCGCCAGTTTTTCGAGGCGGGACAGGGCAAGAAACAGCAGGTCGCCACGTTTGCTTTCAGCCAGTGCGTGGATCTCATCCACGATAACGCGTTTGAGCCCCTTAAAGGTCCGGGTTGCATCTTCATAGGACGTCAAAAGCGCCAGGCTTTCCGGTGTGGTCAGCAAGATATGAGGCGGGTCCGCGCGCTGGCGTTTGCGCTTGGTTTGACTTGTGTCGCCGGTGCGATCTTCGATCCGGATCGGTAAGCCCATTTCCTCAACCGGGCGGGTGAGGTTGCGTTTTATATCTGTCGCCAGCGCCTTTAGCGGCGAAATATAGAGCGTGTGCAGCCCCTTATGGGAACCATCCGCCAGTTCGGCTAGCGTTGGCAGAAATCCTGCCATCGTTTTGCCGCCGCCGGTGGGCGCGATCAGCATCAGGGCAGGGGCCGCAGCCTCGGCATACATATCGCGTTGGTGGGGGTGAATGTCCCAGCCTTGATCGGAGAACCAGTTTTCAATGATCGGGGGAAGCGCGCTCATGCGCCAGTGATACGCGATTCATAGCCCCGCGCACCACTAAAACTCATGGATGAGTTTTCTACGGATCGTCGACGATCCGTCCCCCCTCACGCTAATGCGCGATGGTCTCTTGCTTAACGAAGAGGTTTTCCCACGCCCGGTCAATCAGATCAGGGGTCATTTGATAGGGGATGCCTTCAAAGTTACAGATCGCAATGATCTGATCCAGCAGGAAAGGCGCATGGTAATTGGCGTATAGGTAATCCACCGTCGGGTATTTCTTGGTCAGCAGATGCAGCAAAGCCGCCTCATCCAGGGGCACTTTCTTTTTCCGTGCAACCATCGCAAGAATTTTCAGGAACTCTTCCTTTGTCGGCCCATCGATCTTCACTTTAAAGAAGATCCGCCGCAGCGCCGCGCCGTCAAAAAGGTCATTCGGGTGGAAGTTGGTCGAGAAGACAACGAGCGTGTCAAAGGGCACTTCGAATTTCTCACCCGATTGCAGGGTCAGAATATCATATCCAACTTCCATCGGAACAATCCAACGGTTGATCAATGCCTGCGGCGGCTCTTCTTGGCGACCAAGGTCGTCGACGATAAAGACGCCGCCTGAGGATTTCAGCTGCAAGCTGGCTTGATAGGTCCGTGAGGTCTTGTTGTAGTTAAGATCCAGCATCGACAGAGACAGCTCGCCCCCTGTCATCACTGTGGGCCGCTTGCACATGATATAGCGCGTGTCATACCGCGCCACTTTCTTGCGCAGGGCGCTTCCGGTTTCGGTTTGATCTTTAACGGGCGTATGAACAATCGGGTCGAAAAGGGTGATGACCTGACCCGCATAACAAATTGAATGCGGGATATAGATCGTGTCGCCAAGCGCGGCGCGGATGCCTTCAGCAATGGAAGATTTCCCGTTTCCGGGCGGGCCATACATCAAAACCGAGCGGCCCGAGCTGACGGCGGGGCCCAGTTGGTCGATCATGTCATCGGGCAAAATGAGATGTCCCATGCTGGCATTCAGCGCATCGCGGGTGATCAGGACGTTTTTCACCGATTGCCGATTGGTCTGCCCTTTGTAATCTTCCAGAGGTACCGGCATCGCGCCGTAATATTCCGACTGGCTGAGCGCATCCAAGGCCCGCGCTTTGCCTGCATCTGTCAGTTGGTATCCCATTTCAGAAGACGACGTCGCGTGCAGTGTGCCCATCGCCTGCATCAGGCCCATATCGCGCAACATATCAACAAGGGCTTGGGTCAGGGGGATTGGCAGCGATATCGCCTCTGCGATGGCGCTGACCTGCTCAACATTCTTTCGGAACACGGTTTTCAGCAGGATGTCCCGCATCATCACCATTTGCAGACCAGTATCCTCTAGCTTGCGCAGCTGAGGCGGGGCAAAGGATGTGGCATCCGTTGATTGCATATTCATGGGCAGCGACCCTTTCGTGACAAAGCTCCCGAATGGTTATGGGCGATCGCCCCTTGCATTCGGGTTAAGCGCTGGCCGCTAGGCCAAGTGCCAAATAAACAACCAAAGCGCCGGCAAGGGCCACGCCCATCGGAAACAGCTTACCGCGATCCCACGAAACCCATTCCGGGGTTGCGCGTCTTACAGCAGGCACCCGGCCAGCGCCGCGATGGGTGATCCAGCTGCCGATAAGAACAGCGGCAAAAATCAGGACGAAAAGCATGTAGTCTCCGGGCGCAATAAACGGCGCCATGACGGCCGCGAATTTCGCGTCCCCCGCCCCGACAAGGCCAAGAGATGACACGATAAATCCGGCCAACAGGATGATCGCAAGCTGTAAAAGCCGCATGTACCAAACCTCAAAGGGCAGGGCGATAAAGCCGATGACCAAAAAGACGGCGCCAAGTGCCAGAACGCTCACGTTAGGAATGCGCATTTCGCGCAGATCAGACCAGCCAACCCAAATGCAGATTGGAATAACAAAAGGTAGGAACCAAGCGGCTTCGATAAATGTCAGATGCGTTTGCATAATGGCCCCTCCGTCACGTTTCTAGAGTTTGCAAGGCGCGCACGGCGGCCTCAAAATGCTGTGGGTGGGTGTCAATTGCGTCTTCCAGAAGACCGCGACCAATATCGACATCGCCGCGCCGGATCGCTGCAAGGGCCATCGTGTGCAAAAGCTGCGCGCGCTCGATTTGCGTCATTTGCACCAGTGGCAACGTGTACTGCCCACGTGAGGCACGTGCGAGCACGAGGTTGTTCTTGGCGGTGAAGAGGCTGGGGTCGTAGTTGATCGCTTCCATAAAGAGGCGCTCGGCCGCTTCATGATCGCCGCGTGTCAGACGTGAGAACCCCCAGTTGTTCAAAACACCCGCAGGGCGCATCGTCAGGCCAACAGCGGTTTCATAGAAACTATCGGCGCGGTCCCATTCCTGATTGCTGTCCGCAACCATCGCCTCAAGCCGGTAACGCTCGTAGGTTTCAAAAGTAGGAGGTACCAGATCAAGCTGGGTCTCGGCCTCATCCCAATCATTTGTTCGAATAAGGGCACCGGCAAAATCGACCAGATCTTGATCGGTCGAGTCCGGATGGGCAACGACGCGGCGCCATTGTGATACGGCCTCGGTATTCATGCGGGCGCGAACCAAACTGGCGGCCAAACCGCGGCGAAGGTCGATCCGATCGGGATGATCCTGCACGGCCCGGCGGAAATACACCACCGCTTCGTCAGCATCTGCCACAGTCATCATGATGTCATTGAGGTTGGTTTCGTCGATGACGTTTACGCCGTCCAGCGCGCGGTCAACATCGGCTGAACTGGTCTGGTCACATGCCGATACGGCAAGCGCCACAGACATCACAGCCGTGATCCGGAAAATTGGTCGCATCTGCGCCCTCTTACTGCTCTCTTTTACCTCGTTCATGGCCCGTAGAGGAGGAGATAGCGCCCCCCACCACGACGTTCCAAGTCGAGGCTGTTATATGATTGTGGATCAGTATAACCGGTATTTTGCATTCGCGCGATAGCCAAGCGCAGGTTTTCGCGAATCGAGTCGGATTGGCCACTATCTAAGGCAAAAGCCTGCTGAAAGACCCGCATCGCCTCGCCATATTCGCCTTGTTCCATCAATACGACGCCAAGATTGTTCCAAGCGGGAACGAAATTCTCGTCCAACTCGATAGCTTGCCTTAGTTGATCTTCAGATTGACCAAGGCGGCCTAATGCTAAATTGGCCGATCCAAGCGAGCTGAGCGTTTCCGCCGTCAGTCCTTGTTCACCGGCCGCGCGAATATAAGCGCGCAAAGCCAGTTCATATTCACCGGAATCCATCAATCTATGGCCGACGATCATCTGGTCCACGCCGTCGCGCAAGACGGCAGTTCCATCCTCAAGCGGTGGGCCCTCTTGTAACGGCTCAAGCCGCGTGGATTGCTCGCACGCGGCTAGGCCAAAAACAGCCATCGCTACACAAAATTTGCCCCACAGCATTTTGTTTAGAATCCTCCTCCGCCTCCGAGATTGGTGGCGATCCCGTAAACCGACGGCCCGATCAAAATGATCAAGAGCGGCGGTAGACAGAACAACATCGTCCCAAGTGTCAGCTTCGTTGGAAGCTTATTGGCTTTTTCTTCAGCGCGCATCACCCGTTTGTCGCGCATTTCTTCGGCATAGACCCGAAGCGCGTCGGCAATGGATGTCCCGAATGTGGCCGATTGGATCAGAACGGTGACAAAACTGCTGATATCCTGAATGCCGCAGCGCTCGCCGAAATCCCGCAGAACTTTGATTTTGTCCTTACCGGCCTTCATTTCATAGGCAACCATTTCGAATTCTTCAGCCAAAGCCTCGTAAGACGAGCGGATTTCCTTAGCGACACGAATGATGGCCTGATCGAGGGATTGGCCCGCTTCCACGCAAACCAGCATCAGATCGAGCGAGTCCGGGAAACCCGAAGAAATTTCTTCTTCGCGGGTTTGCACACGGCGTTGCACCCAATATTTGGGCAGATAATAGCCAATCGAACCGGGGATCAGAACCGCAAGAATACTCTTTTGCGTTCCCAAATCAGGGGCAATCAGCGTGTAGATCACGCCCATCGCCAGAAAGCTCATCCCAAGAGCGAATTGCGCAAAATGGAAGGTTTGAACGGCCCCTTTTGACCGGTAACCGGCCCGGATCAGCGTCAGCTGAATCTGGGTGTATTCCTCTTGGTTTTGCGGCTCTAGAAATTGCGCAAAACGGTCGAGTTTTTGGTTTTTTCCGCCGATGCGCAGGGCTTTGCCATTCGCATCATGGCTAAGGCCATTGTTATTGGCCTCTTTCAGTTTACTCAGCGGATCTTTCTTTTGGAAAAGAACGGCCGGTAAAGCGATAAGCGCAAGGACCACGCCCAAGCCACCAATCACAAAGAGCGGGCCAAGAGGGCCAAGAAGATCGGTAATATATGTGTTGATCTGGTCTAACATAGTGCCCCCTTAAACCTTGATATTGACCATGATGCGCATGAAGATCATGTTGATCACCAGCATCACGACCACCACGGCGCAAGCTGGGATAAAGGCAGGTGTGCCAATGACTTCCGAATAGTAATCCGGCTGACCGACATTGATCGCAATCAATGCAAGGATGGGAAAAGCCGACAGGAACTTGCCTGACCATTTCGCTTCGGCGGTGATGGCTTTTACCCGGCGGAACAGTTTGAACCGCGAGCGGATCACCTTGGCCAAACCGTTCAAAATCTCGGCCAAGTTACCACCTGATTTTTGCTGAATACCAACCGCAACGGCCAGAAAGCGTAAATCCTGCAGGTCCAGACGATCGGCCATTGCGTTGATCGATTCAGAAACATCGCGGCCATAGGCGGCCTCATCAGCGATGATGCCCAGTTCTGATCCAAGCGGGTCAGCGACCTCTTTGGCAACGGTGTTAATGGCCGATACAAATGGGTGACCAACACGCAGCGAGCGCACCATCAATTCAACCGCATCAGGCAATTGCTCTTCAATGGCGGCAATCCGCTTTTTGGCTTTTGAGCTAACCCAATAGACCACCGCGCCGATCCCCATGACGATTGAGCACAAAAGCCGTATCGGCACTGACGTCCCGGTGCCGACGGTCAATCCGATAAAGGACGCGACGGTCAGCGCCACCATCACAAGCATCAGTTGCTGCGGGGTAAACGCGATATTGGCCTTTTGCGCTTTATCAGCGATCAGCGAATAAAGCGGGATCGTTTTTGATCCCTTGTGCTGGTCCAGCTCTTTGCGAAGCTTCGCAAGAACGTCTTCGCGATTGCCGCCCTTTTGCAGCATGTCGAGGCGACGGTTTACTCGGCTATTGAGGCTGATCGATTTGCCAAAGGCCATCAAGTAGATGCCTTCAACAAGGAATACGACGCCAACAAAAATGCCGAAGTAAATGAGAGGTTCAATACTTAGTTGCATGTCTCAGTCTCCGGCAGGTTCATAGATGGAAGAGGGCAGGTCATAGCCCCACTGGCGGAAGCGCTCGGAATAGAAGGAGCGAACGCCGGTGGCCGTAAAGCGACCAATGATAGTGCCGTCGGGTTTCAGGCCGAGGCGCTCGTAGCGGAACACCTCTTGCATCGAAATCACTTCACCTTCCATGCCCGTCACCTCGGTGATCGACACCATACGGCGCGAGCCATCCTGAAGGCGGCTGGCCTGAACGATCAGGTTTACAGCCGAAGAAATCTGACTGCGGACCGCTTTGATCGGCATCTCGATCCCGGCCATCGCAATCATGTTTTCCAAACGGCTAACACCGTCGCGGGCGCTGTTGGCGTGGATCGTCGTCATCGATCCGTCGTGGCCAGTGTTCATGGCCTGCAACATGTCGATAACTTCTTCGCCGCGGGTTTCACCCACGATGATCCTGTCCGGGCGCATCCGCAAAGCGTTCCGCAAACAGTCGCGCTGCGTAACGGCGCCTTTGCCTTCAACGTTGGGCGGGCGGCTTTCCATCCGGCCAACATGTTCCTGCTGGAGCTGAAGTTCAGCGGTGTCTTCGATCGTCAGAATGCGTTCGGAGTTATCAATGAAGCTGGACAGCGCATTTAGCGTGGTCGTTTTACCAGAACCGGTACCACCAGAGACGATAACGTTCAGGCGTGTGGCAACGGCCGCTTGTAAATATGCCGCCATCTCTTCGTTGAAAGCGCCGAATTCTACCAGATCATCGATCTTAAGCTTGTCTTTTTTGAACTTACGGATCGAAACTAGGGATCCGTCGACCCCAACTGGCGGCACCATCGCGTTAAAGCGTGAGCCGTCTTTCAGACGCGCATCAACATAAGGGTTGGATTCGTCGACCCGGCGGCCAACAGCCGAAACGATTTTATCAATGATCCGAAGCAGGTGGCGCTCATCCTTGAAGCGAACTTCGGACTTCGTCAGCTTACCAGCCCGTTCGATGAAGACATTGAAGGGACCATTGATCAGAATATCGTTGACCGTGTCGTCTTTCAGCAGCGGTTCAAGCGGGCCAAGGCCAGTGACTTCATCAAAAAGCTCGGTCTGTAGCGTTGTCCGATCTTCACGGTTCAGAACCGCGCCCATATCCGCAAGCTCGTCATTAGTGATCGAGTTAATCTCGGCGCGCAGCTCAGCCTCTTTGGCGTTTTCCAAAGCCGAAAGGTTGAGGTTGTCCAAAAGGCGCGAATGCATTTCGGTCTTGATCTCATCAAGACGGGCACGGCGTTTGGTTTCTTTGTCCTGCGCCGTTGGTTCGGCTGCGACGACGGCTTTCTTAGGTGCTTGGCGGCGCTGGATTTTGGATTTCGGCGCGTCCGCAGTTGCCGCGTTCCCCTCGGGTTTTGGGTCTGGCTGGGCGCGCAACGCGTCATCAGGTTCTGTCATCAAGGCCGGATGAACGGGCGCCGCGGGTGCATCTTTTTTGTAGCGTGAAAACATGATTTGCCCCTTTACCCTGCTGCTTTAACGCCGGAAGCGATTGCTTCATGCAGCGTTTTCGACAGTTTGATGATTTCCTTACGCAGCGGATTCTTTCGGGCAAATTCAGCCAATGGCGCCCCGTGATCGCAAGCTTGGACAACTTGCTTCGAGCCATCGGGCAATTGCGTGTTGATCTCGATATTCAGGCTTTCAGCCAATCGCTTGACGCGGCCTTTGCCGTTTAGGTCCAGCCCTTTTGGCGCACGGTTCAACACATAATGCAGTTTATCGACGGGCAAACCTTCGGCTTGCAGGGCCTTAATAAAGCGCATCGTGTTTTGTGCCGAGCGCATGTCCAGTTCGAGCGTCGCAAAATAGATGTCGCTTTCGTTCAGGACACTTTCGGTCCACTGAACAATGGTTGTCGGCATGTCGACAATCACAATGTCAAAGCAACGGCGGGCGAGGGCCAACAGCGCCTCAATCTCTTCGGGGCCCACGATGTCCAGCGGCAGGATCTCTGCCGGGGCCGTGAACACCGAGAGTTTCTCGTTATACGTTAGAAGCGACTGCTTAAAGGCGGCTTCGTCCATGTTTTGGGCTTCGGACAGAACCTCAAAGATCATCTCGCGCCGTGGCAGATCCAGATAGGTCGATGTCGAGCCAAATTGCAGGTCCAGATCAATCAGGCAAACCGATGGCGGGTTCTTCTTGTCGATATTGGCCAGTTCCCAAGCCATATTAACGGCAAGCGTCGTCGCGCCGGTGCCGCCGGACAGGCTTTGAACACCAAAGACGGCGTGTTCTTTAACTTCCATTGTCGCTTGGCGCGGGGCCGCTGCTGCGGGTTCAGCTGGCGCTGGTTGCGGCATCGCGGCCTGCTCGGATTTTGCGCGGACGCGTTCAAGCGAGTCGTGAAAGGCGTTTTCAGGAAGGGGGTAGGGGACAAAATCGTCCACCCCAGAATGCAACAGACGGTGCAGGGACGAGGAACTGACATCCTCAGCCACCAGGATCACCTTGATGCCCTTGCTTTGCGCCTGTTTGATCAGGCGCAAGATCAGTTCTACATCCGGTTCATCTTCATCATCGACGGCAATGGCGACGAATTCCAAGTCATCGGCGTCAGGTTGTCCAAGGAAGGTTTGCGCCTCCATAAAGGACAGGTCGCCCCATGCCTCACCCAGCTCAGCCTCGATATCATCGATCAAAAGATCAAATGTCTGCACATCGCGTGCAATCGTACAGGCCACGATCGGCGCGGGATTTGATTTCAATGCCAAACCACCACTCATGCTCTTTTACCCCGGATCGCCCGGGACTAGACCCCGGGTCGGTTGTTGTTGCAGCGGCGGTTTTAGAAACCACCGGCCGAGAGATGCGAAGTATTGAACCTTACGATTCTTAATCCTTTTCGCGTCTCCGATCCTTTTTTGACTGCCAAGTTGGGCAACAATGCGACCAAAAAACTGAAACTATTGGGTATTCAGTGGATGATTAAGCCCATTGCGGGGCTTATTCGCTACTTGTGCGTGGGCCGCCATAAGACCGATAGACGATATCAGCATAGCGGCCGTCGAGGACAGTTGGATGGTTTTGGACAAAGCCCGCAACCTCGGTAACCGTCCGCCGATTACGAACTTCACGCGACTCGGTCGGAACAAGTGGCTGGCGTTCCCCAAGCGATACAAGCGCATGCAAACGGCTGCGCTCGATGCCTTGGCTGACCAGGAAATTCACTGCAGCCTGGGCACGGCGACGTCCAAGCCCTTGATTGTAAGCGTCTGATCCAACCAAATCTGTGTGGCCGTAGACACTAAATTGAACTTCGGGGAACCGAAGAATCCACTGCGCCTGCTGGCTAAGAACAGCCCGTGCATTCGAATCCAGAACGGCACTGTCGAAGGCAAAATTGATCGTTGTCGGCACTTCTTCGGCAAATCTTGCTGCGAGTGATTCTGCATAAGACAGCTGACCGGTTTGGATCAGGTAGTTATGCATCGTTGGGTTTCCGAAATTGCCCTCATCTAGAAAGCGTCCAGCTTCGCCAACGTTGCGGATACGGTCACATGCCGACAGGGCAAGAACTGCGACGCCGGCAAGTAGGAGTTTTGAGATGCGCGTGGTCATGTCTTTACTCCAATACATAGCCATATGAGCCGCTGAAATCTTGTTGTGCAACTTCACCAGCCGGCGACCCAGAGGCATTTGGGTTGCGGCCGGCAGTCATGCCCAAGAGGAAAAGCTCGTTTTCAGAAGGAATGCGAACACGGTCCGTTGGCAGGGCCAAAGCCTCGCCACGTGTTGGCGTAACCAAATGTGCGCTGACGATGATGACAAGCTCGGTTTGGTCACGTTGATAGTTTGCGCTTCGGAACAGTGCCCCCAGAACCGGGATATCGCCAAGCCAAGGAACCTGCGCAACCGCATCGCGGAAGTCATCCTGCAAAAGACCAGCAATTGCAAAGCTTTCACCATCACGCATTTCAACAGTTGTCGCAGCGTTGCGGGTCAGTAGGCCAGGCACACCATTGCTTGAGGTGACTTCGCTTGAATCGATTGACGACACTTCTGCGGACAGGCTGAGATTGATTACTTCGTCATCCACAACCGTTGGTGTGAATTGCAAAACAACACCATAAGGCCGGAACTCAACGGAAATACCATCTTCGGTTTGGACAGGCACCGCAAACTCGCCACCTGCAGTGAATGAGGCTGTTTGACCGGAAAGGGCGCTTAGATTGGGTTCAGCGAGGGTGCGAACAACACCGTTTGCTTCGAGCGCTTCAACCAAGAGCGACAATTGCAGGCTGTTCGTGCCGAAGCTGACCCCGATCGCGCCGTTGGCATCTGCGACAGAGTTGGTAATAGCATTACCAATGCCAAATGTAGACGCACCGGTTGACGCATTCCCGGTCGAACCTGCTGTTACGCCGCCATCTCCGTTGGAAAAGTTGCTTGAGATCCCAAGCGACATGCCAAGTTCGCGGCTGACGCTTCGTGACATTTCCGCAAAGCGGACGCGCAGCATGACCTGCTGGCTGCCGCCCACCATCATAAGGTTCGAAACGCGGTCAGGGGCGTAGCGCGCTGCCAGTTCAAGAGCGCGGTCAACTACTTGCCCAGAGGACACAGTGCCAGACAAGACAATGCCATCATTTGCGCTTCGCACTTCAATAGGCTCGTTTGGCAGAACTTCCCGCAAACGCTCGCGGAATTCAGCAAGGTCAGGAATAACCTGAACTTCAACATTGGCGATAAGGTTTCCCTCAACACCAAGTAGCGTCATTGTGGTACGCCCCGGCGCACGTCCCAAAACGTAGATCGTACGCTCGGATAGCGTCGCGATATCGGCGATTTGAGGGTTGGCGACCGAAAGCTCTGCGAACAACGCTTCACTTTCCACGACGACGGCACGGTTCATCGGAACGCGCAAAGTGGTTGCGGTTGCCCCTTCCAACACGCGCAAAACCTGCGCCTGCGACGGCACCGGGGACGTAAGAACCACGAAACAGCCCAAAAGGGCCGTACCAAGAAAACGGAGAATGCTCATTGTGATCCTGCCTCTCTGATCACGGGAATTATCACGGGCTCTATCGGCCCAATTGTGCGCACCATGCACGATTTTAAGGAATCTGGCAAGAATCAGTGATTTGGAAGCCCAAGTTCATGTGATTTGATTACAACTGACATCCAGCCCTTGTTTGAAAAAGAACAAGGCCCCCAAGATGATGGGGGCCTTTTAATGGGCTGGGCTTTGGATTTGGTGTCTAGTTTGTGCAAGGCACGGGCGTGATAATCACTTCCGCACCGCGCCGGTTGCGGACCGTGCAAACACGCGGGCCTTCTTGTGCAATAACTTCTTCAACACCCAATAGGTCTTCTTGGTTGACCTCGATGATCTCACTGTCGACCATGTCCGAAACGCCAACCAAGGCCAATGACAGGTTGCCAGTTGCCTGAGCTTGGGCCAGGGCGGCAATCTGATCGGGCGGGGCCGCGATTGTGATTGTACGAGCGATCACAGGATTCGACCGGTCTTCATCGGCAATCTGGTCAATCGCGATAATCTGAACCGATGCTTGAATCAGTCGTGTGACGTTCTGGCCGCGCGCATTACCGGACCAATAGACGTCAACCCGGTCGCCAGGGCGCAGAAAGCCCGAAACGCCTGTCGAAACATCAACACGCAGCGCAAAGGCGCGCATCCCTGCCGACAGACGCGACGCAACACCGGCATCCTGCCCAGGCGCCGTGACCTTCGAGATCAGCAGCGGCTCGTTGCGCTCCATGACGCGCAGCACGGTTCGCAGCTCATCGGTATCTTCAGGAAAAATATCCTCTGCGCTGGTGAAGGCCCCGAACGGAACGTATTCCTCGGGCCATTCAACCGCGATGACATCCTGAGGGCGCAATTGCTCGCCATAGCGCAGCTGTCGCGTGACGACATAAATAGGTGTGGTGGGGACGATTTCATCACGCTGGCTGGCCAGCGCGGCCTGATACTGAGTAAACCGGTCCTTTGCCACATAGACGGCAAAGCCGGCCAATCCGACCCCTACAATCAGGACAAGTCCAAAAATAATTCTCATGTTTCTGCCCATTTCTTACTTATTGGTTGCGGGGCCGGGTTTCTGCCGGCTCCACTCCATCGCAGATACCCTCTCAAGTATTTGAGGCAAAAGAATGGAAAGGGTGCGACCTTGTTTCGGCACCGCGGGACCGGAACGCCGTTTTGTGTCGAGGGCGTTCCGGATGGGCCACGTCTTTATCCACCCGAACCGGTGGTGGTTGTCGTTGTCGTTGTGGAGGTCGAGAATGCATCGGTAATATGATCAGCTTGCAGCTGCGTATCGATATCGCCCGAGAGGTCCTCAAGACCGCCCGACACGACCGAAATTACTGCAAGGCCCAGACCAACCAATGCTGCGGTCAAAACAACCCAGTCAACGGTAACGGCACCCGAATCGTCGGACAGAAATTGTGTAATAGTTTTGAAAGTCATGGCGTGCTCCTGCATTTGCCTAATTCTTTTTGTCCCGCATATCGCGGGGATCAGCGCATTCTGCCGCTCGCACCTCAAAGGGTGGCAACAGATGGCCTGCCGGTCAGGGCAGAAAAAAGGCAGAGCAGGGACAGGCCAGTGCCAAAACCCTACGGTTTTATTCGTATTTTAACGGCCAAGTCCTAAAAGGGGCTGGCCGTTTCATTCCGATTAGTCCCCAAACCCATGGGTGACGTGATCGCGCAATAGTTGTGTGTGAATTTCACCCGACAAATGTTCCAACCCATCTGACACCGTATTGGTCACGGCAAGGCCGAGACCCACGATGGCTGCGGTCAAGACGACCCAATCCACCGTTACGGCGCCAGATTCAGAGTGGACAAAAGCCGCAAAAGGTGTGGCAGCACCCATGGCAGTTCCTCCAAGATTAAGGGATGTGGCAGCATCCCGAGCAGACCTTGTCAGGATCGCGGCGAAACATGGCGAAATTGGGGCAAAATTGCGCAATTAAGGACAAAATGCGGCAGCATTTTAGAAACAATTGGGCTGAATAATCCGCAGATTAGAAACAAGAAAAGGGCCGCGCCAAATGCGCAGCCCTTTCTTTACTCTGTGTCGTTGATCGTAGCGTGGTCGCTACGGCCGACTTAGAATGTGGTCGAGATGGTCTGACCGCTCAGCTGGCCGTCGAT
>CANMJH010000004.1 GCA_947498125.1 uncultured Nioella sp.
AATCTTTAAGCCTCGCCCCCCTCCCTCCCGTCCCAAGCGAGGCTTAACCCAAGTTGCGGTGTGAAAGCCGGCCCCCAAGCAGAGATATCTGCAAAAGGGGGCCGGCTTTTTTCGTGGGGGATAGAAACATTAGGGGCGCATGCGGGGGCGCTGACGAATGCTAAAAGTGGTCAGTCGAACTTGCGGCTCGGCGCTAGTACCACGGCCTCGCCCTTCAGAACGGGCTTGCCATCAATTGTGCAGGTGGTTTTCATCGTGACCTTACGCTTGGCTACATCCATGTCCACGACTTCAACTTCGGCGCGGACCATGTCGCCTGGGCGAACTGGGGCCAAGAACTTCAAGGATTGGCCGAGATAGACAGTTCCATGGCCGGGCAATTGTTCGCCAATGACCGCCGAGATCAGTCCCGCCGTCAGCATGCCATGCGCGATACGGCCCTCAAAGATCGTGTCCTGCGCATAGTCGTCATCCAGATGAACGGGGTTCCTGTCGGTCGAAACTTCGGCAAAAAGTTCGATATCGCGATCTGTCACCTGCTTATGCAAATGCCGGCACATGCCGATCTCGATATCCTCGATGCAAATCGTGCCACGTGGAGAATTGTCCAACATATCGCGAATCCCGTCAGTCATTTGAGGGAATATTTAGCGGAACTCGACGAATGCTGCAATGCAGAAGTAACAAAATTTTGCAATCACGTATAATCGTGGCAATAAAGTTACCTACCGCAAGTGCCCGATTGAATAGGTTGCTGAGAGCTGTGTCTCTTGCAAATAGCGGTCCAACTTCTCTGGATCGGGCTGATCTTCGGTGCCGGTTTCAGTACGGGCCAAACCGCCAGTTATGAAAAGAGCATCCGTGCCGTCGCCCAAGGCGCCTTGAATATCGGTGTGAATTCCGTCTCCGACGGCTAAAACGCGTTCGGGTGCGCAATCAATACCAATTTGGGCCAGACGCATCCGTGCCAATGTGTAGATGGGCGCATGCGGTTTTCCGAAGTAAAGGCTTTCACCGCCCATTTCGGTATAAAGACGCGCCAATGCGCCAGCGCACCATTCGCGTGCTTCGCCGCGGTCCACCTGAATATCGGGGTTGGCACAAAGCAGTTTCAATCCGCGTGCTTTTGCAGCCAAAAATTGGGGGCGATACACGTCAGGATCGGCCAACGGGTCAGTTGGACCGGTGCAGACAATGCCCTCAGCCTCATCAAGCGGGACGGGTGTGATCTGCGTGTCCTCTTCAACGATGTCCGGTTTCTCAAAAAATGCTTCTTCGTTTGGAGTGCCGATAAACCAGACTTTTTCGCCAACCATACCGCGGTGCAAAGCAACGCGGGCGCTGTCACCAGAAGAGGCGATGCTATCCCAACAGTCGCGGGGAACACCGATTTCGGCCAATTGCTCTTCAACTTGCGCGCGTGGACGAGGCGAATTTGTAAGCAAAAGTACGGTGCCGCCTTTGGCCTTAAAGGCTTGAAGCGCAGCAACTGCATCCGGAAATGCGGAAACGCCATTATGCAAACACCCCCACAAATCGCAAAGCAGGACGTCATAGCGATCGCTAATCTCGGCTAGGGATTGGATGATTTGGGTCATGGCGTGCCTCAGTTTAAATGCGCTAAAAAATCCATACATGCTGCAATGCGGCGGGGGAAGGGCTTAGGGGTGTTACCCTTCGAAATCTTCAAGAAACCGCGTTAAAAGCGCATTCAGGGCGGCGCGTTCATCGTCCCTAAGACCGGCGACCAAACGGGTTTGATTTGCGGTATGGTCGGTCACTGCCTGATTAATACGCGTGAGGCCGTCGGGTGTCAGCCCAATCAAAACAGATCGCGCGTCATTTGGGTTTTTGACCCGTTCCGCCAGCCCTAATGTCACCAGTCTGTCAATGCGATTGGTCATGGTGCCCGAGGTAACCATTGTCCGGTCGAGCAGCGCGTTCGGGGACAGCCGATATGGATGACCGGCCCGGCGCAGCGTCGCAAGCAAATCAAAGCTGGCTCCGTTCAGTCCATGTTTTTCGAAAACTGCCGCCATTTCGGCACCAAGATGTTTTGACAGCCGCGAAAGACGCCCAATTAGGGCCATCGCCTCATGATCGATGTCTGGGCGCTCGCGCCGCCATTCTGCAGATATGTCGTCCACCTTGTCCATTTCCGCACAGAAGCGGGTGTTTATCTTGACGTCAAGATTAATGTATCTTGACGTCAAGATAAATGGAGATGAGATGATGATGAATGTGAAGGATCTTGGTTTGACGGCCTTGGCGCCCTTGATCTGGGGATCAAGCTATATCGTAACGACTGAGTTGTTGGCCGAGCTGACGCCCATGTGGCTGGCGGCGCTTCGGGCGCTTCCGGCCGGGGTACTGCTTTTGGTTTTCGCGCGGCATTTGCCCAAAGGGATTTGGTGGGCAAAGATTGCAATCCTTGGCGCGCTAAATTTCTCGATTTTCTGGTCGCTGATGTTTGTTGCGGCCTATCGTTTGCCCGGCGGGGTGGCCGCGATCATGGGGGCGGTTCAACCTTTGTTGGTTGTGTTTATGGCCGCCGCCGTTTTGGGAAGCGCCATCCGCGCGATTTCGGTTGTCGCCGCGCTTTTCGGTCTTGTGGGTGTGGCTCTGTTGATCCTCTCTCCGGGGGCGGGGTTCGACCCGATAGGCGTCATCGCGGGCATTGGCGGCGCAATCAGTATGGGGTTAGGTTCGGTATTAACAAAAAAATGGCAACCGCCCGAGTCACTTTTGACCTTCACGGCGTGGCAGTTAACGGCAGGCGGCCTCCTTTTGTTGCCTTTTGCTGTTTTCTTTGAGCCCGCATTGCCGGTTTTGACCGCACAAAACTGGCTGGGCCTGATCTGGCTGGGTCTTATTGGCGCCGCGCTGACTTACGTACTGTGGTTTCGCGGTCTGACACGGTTGGAACCCGCATTGGTCGCCCCGCTCGGATTTCTAAGCCCGCTTGCCGCCATCGTTTTAGGATGGGCGATTTTGGGCGAGGCGCTTAGTGCCATACAAATCATCGGCGGGGGTGTCGTGCTTGGTTCAGTGCTGCTTGCGCAAGTGGCGGGGAAGGGCGGGCCCGCCCGCCCACCCCTTTTTCGGGGCTTTGCCCCGGACCCCAAATTGGGTTCCCCAAGGTAGGACCGCATTTAGGCGGCTGGGCGGCGCATCAGCCAATAAGGCGCTGCGGTCAGCGGTTCAAAAAGCTCGGCGGCGACCTCAAATCCCATCCGGGAATAAAACGACATGTTCCGCGGCGTGAACGTTTCGAGGTAACTTGCGCACCCGCTATCGTCGGCGCTTTGAAGAATAGGCGCGATAAGCGGGCCGCCAAGGCCTTGCCCTTGGGCGGCGGGCGCGACGCCGAGAATGGAAAGATACCAATCATCGCCTGTGATAAAGGGCGAGGCGGCTTTGGACATGGATGTGCTGATCTTTTGATAGGCCGCACTGCATGCCGCGCCCATGTCTTGATTAATCATAGACAACTTGGCGACATGCTTTTGACGTGCTTGTTTGGCGTCCAAGGGCAGGGACCAAATACACACGCCCGACACTTTATCGGCCGTTTTATTGACACGGCCAAAGCGCTCGGCCTCGGTGATAGAGTGATCGTAATATCGCAGCATGGCCAATTTGGCGTCCAAGGACGGTTCGACGAGCGCTTCCATCTTGGCGTAATACGCATCCGGCCTCAGCGCATGAAACAGCGCTTCGGCCAGTTCTGGATGGGAAAGATCAGCGGTGGGACCTGCATCTTGCATTGATCAGCGGAAAATGCATACGCCGCCGCCCCAGAGATATCCGACGCTTTGCCCGTCCTCGGATAAAAGGCCAAAGACGCCGCCCGCCTCAAACTCCACTCCCAATGTGGAATCAAAAAACGCAACGCCGGGCATGGTTTCCAAGGCGCCCCGCGCAAGGCCGAGAGCCAGCCCCTCGGGTGTCGTCAATTCTGTACCGGGAAGAAATGACCAGCCGATCAGGCGATCGTCTTGGAATACAAGGCTGAGGTCATTGCCAACTTCAGCGGTAATGACGGGCCCAAGCGGGCATTCGCTTTGCAACCAGATTTCAGGCTGGGCGGGGATTGCCGTGTAAAGCGTGTACATCACCTGATGGAAGGGCGCGCCGAAGGGCAGGTCAATGCCGGCACTGCCGTCATAAGCTAGCAAGGAAATGCCCGTTGCCGATGGGGTAACCTGATCACCGGCAGAGGGGTAATAGGGATCTGCTAGTGCGAAGGGTGTGGTTGCCAAAAGGGCAAGGAGTGTTGCGCGGATCATGAATACCTCCCGTATACAGATGCGATCTGAGTTCATTTCTTGGGGTAGGGGCCGCAAAAAGCAAGAGGCGCCCTGAAAAGGACGCCTCTTACCTTTAGGTATTTCTTAAGCTGATCAGAGCGCCAGATTTGGAATAATCTGTTTTTTGCGGCTCATGATGCCAGGCAGGACGACGCTGTCGCCGGAAACAGTTGCGCCGAAGCTTTTCTCGGCCACGGTTTTCACAAGATCATTGGGGACCAGCAGCGTGGCTTCTTCGTTCAGGATGTCGATGATGAACAGCAGAACCTGATCGACGCCGTCTTCTTTGGCAACGGCGGGCATCGAAGACATCAGGCTGGCCTGACGGTCAAGTACAACGGCAGGTGCGGTGGTTTCCAGAACTGACACGCGGAACTTGGTGCCTTCTACTTCGTAGGCTTTGCTGTCCATGCGGATCAGTTCGGCGTCAGAGAAGCTGGACACATCAGATTTCGCGGCGAACATTTCGGCGGCGTATTCGGAGATGTTGATGCCCAGATCAGCGGCCAGTGCTTCCACCACTTCGCGGTCGTGGTCGGTGGTGGTGGGGCTGCGGAATTCAAGCGTGTCAGACAGAATGCAAGATAGCGCCGCGCCTTTGATGGCTTCTGGCATTTTGGCCGCGTCGTCACCCATCAGGTCGACCATGATCGTCGCCGTACAGGCCAGAGGGCGGATCGTGATATCGATGGGACCTTTGGTTTCCAGGCCGCCAACCAGCTTGTGGTGGTCGATGATCGCGGTGATGTCGGCGTCGTTGATGGCGTCGGGCAGTTCGGCCGGGTTGTTGGTGTCGATAATCACAACCGGCTGATCGGCCTCTACCGTGTCAATAATGCGGGGTTTGGGCAGGCTCCAGCGCTCGAGAACGAAAGCGGCTTCGGTGTTGGGTTCGCCCAAAAGAACGGCTTCGGCTTCGGTGCCTTTGATTTCGCTGAGATACCAAGCCCAAATAATTGCAGAGCCAGTGGAATCGGTGTCAGGGGATTTGTGCCCAAAAACGAGTGTGGTCATGATCTCTTCCATCCAGATAATAGATTGCTTGCTCGCCTCTTAGCGCGTGCAGCATGACTTGTCAGCCGTCAGTTCTGCCGCAGCGCTATGCAAGCAGGGAATGGGGCCTATTCTGAGGTCATGAGCCGTGCCTGCAGGCGTCTGGCGATCCATGCGGCGAGGCGTTTGAGGCCGACGCCGGTGCGGAACTCGAACTCTTCAAAATGGAAATCACGTGCGCTGACACCGTGTAAACCAAGCCCCTTGATAAGGGCCCGGCGCAATCCCGCGGGGCCGCAGAACCAGATCTTCATCGGGCCGCCCGCAGCATCTGCGATATGTTCGGGTGTCAGGCGCTCGCCTTGCGAGCTGTCCATAAGATGAAGCGTCAGGTTGCTAAAAGATGCAGCGATGGCTTCGATCCGGTCGAGCTGAGGGGCTTCATCACGGTTCCTGATTGACCAGAAGAGATGAACGGGCGCGTCTGGATTCGTTTCCAGCGCTTCCGCCCAGGCCAGAAATGGCGTGATCCCGATGCCGCCAGCAACCCAGATCTCGGCCTTTGCCTTGGGCGTGCGGCGCGTAAATCGGCCAAATGGGCCTTGGACATTTACGTCAGCACCGTTCTCAAGATCTCGAGCCAGACGGTAGGTGTAATCACCGAGCGGTTTCACGGTAATTTGCAGGCTGCCATCTGCACCTGCTGGTGCGGAAAGCGAATAGGGGTGTGGCTCTGCCAGTCCCGGCGCGCCAAAGCTGAAGACCGCGAATTGACCGGGTTGCGCTTTCAGGCTGCGCTTCTTTGGCGTCATCGTGATCTCTGTCGCGCCGCCGGTTTTGCGCAGGGCGCTGACCTCATATCGATAGGTGGGCCGAAGCGCGTTTGGCAAAAGTGTGAAGACGTATGCCGCAACGCCGACAAGACAAAAGACGGTGACATAAAGCCCGAGGGGCGAGCTTTCCTCGAACGGCTTAAGAATAAAGAAATAGTGGAAGAACCCGGCGATGAAAAAACCGCCCATCGCTTTATGTGTCCATTTCCACAAGTGATACGGGACGAAGGTCGCCACAGAGATGACAACAAGGATCAGCAGGCCATAAAGGCTAAGCTCTCCCAAGGTTTCGGCGAGTTCAGACAGCACGGTATCGCGGCCCATGCCCCGCATTTCGGCATCAATCGTATCGTGCAGCAAAATCGCCAGCATTGCGATGATCCCGGTCCATTTATGCAAGACATACACACGATCAATCGGGCCCATGATGGCCTCAACACCCGGCAATCTTGTCGCCATAATCTGCGCCCACGCCATCAAGATCAGGGCGAGCACACCAAGGTATTGGCTGAAAAGAGCGCCTGACAGTGCAACGTCAGGCAAAGTTACGAAAAGCCATGCAGGGATGAGCGCAGAGGCGATGATCAGGATAAGGCCGATTGGGGACATAAGAAGCGTAGAATTCCGTGGCAATTAGGCTGAGGTTTTCCCTCCTTTGCCACAAAGCCGACATCGGCGCCATAGACCGATTGTTTAGGCGGCCCTAAACTGCCTTTGGCAGTGCGCGATGACCGGCAGGGCCAAGTTTCAGGTTGATGCCATTGCGCAAATCCCTGCGCCGCAAAAGCGGGCGCACGCGGGTCGGACTAACCGGAAGGATGTTATTGCGGATCGCCCGGCGCAATACCGGGTCTGATTTCAACGCTTCTGGGCCGGTATAGAGCGTTTCCGTCCAAAGCCCGTCAGACTTGATCAAATGATGCTCGGCCAACACAAGGTGATAATAGCGCACGCCCGCCCGCCGGGCGCCCGCGAAATGGGCCAGCTCAAGCTCGGTCGCAATGTGTTTGGCACGGATCAGGTATTCGGCTTTGTTGTCTAGATTATGCGCAAGCATCCCATGCTGTGGTGAGACAAGCATCGGTCTGCGGGGCATGTCGGGCCCAAAGGCGTTTTTGCGGATGCGGACAGGGCGCAGGTTTTCTTCGCGAAGCAGTTCGGCTTGTGTGAAATCTGTATAGAGCGCCAGAAGGATGGGTTGCGCCCCACTATCACGCGTTAAGACCAAATCGCCTGCCTTTAAGTCCTCAACCGCGCACGGACCGCCGGGGGTTTCAATTTGCGCGCCTTCGGTAAAGCAAACCACGCCATATGGGTTTTCGGGTCGGGCTTCATCCTCGTTATTGACGATGCGGCTGAGGATTTCATCTTCGGTGACAGAGCTGTCCCAATAATATGTGAAGTCCAGCGTCAGGCTGTCATCTGGGTAGCCATCAAATGTCAAAATCCAGATCTGTGGATCGGCCGTGGCGGTCAGGGTGACGTCGGCGGGGTCGACATCTCCGATGTGAATATAGTCGTCAACGGGGCTCCATCCCATCGCAGTGTCGTTGCCTCCGCCGGGATCAAAGGCGATCGTGTCATTGCCGCCGTAATACTCACCCATCTCGATGGAATCGTCGCCAGCGCCGCCATCGGCATAGTCGCTGCCTTCCGCGATAATGGTGTCATCGCCCGCGCCACCAAACTGCGTGTCCGAGCCAGACCCGCCATCCAGCGAGTCATTGCCGTCGCCGCCTGACATGATGTCATCGCCGCTTTTGCCAGTCAGCGTATCAGCGCCCGACCCGCCATCCAGCTGATCATCTTGCGACCCGCCGTCTAGCTGATCTTCTCCATCGCCGCCCTCAAGAGTGTCCTTGCCTGACGCGCCTTTCAGCGTATCGTCACCCGCGTCGCCAACCAGCGAGTCATCACCCGATGCGCCATTTATCAGCTCATCATCGCCTGTGCCGACGATGGTATCGTCTTGCCAATTTCCGTTGAGAGTAGAGGGCATGTGAGCACCAATAAAACGTTACAAATATCAATCTCGTTACACCTGAAATAGTAGCCAATTTTTATCAGGTCTCAAACCTATTGATGGGAAGGCGCGGTGTTTGGGCGGATTTTCTCAAAACGCGCTATGGGCCGTGCGGGTTTCGCACGTTACATTCCATTTCTTGTCCCCGTTTTCACGTATCAAAGACAGCCTATTGGCCCTTCCATCAATGCGCTTCGCAAAAAAGCATCAGATTTTCTCAATCGATCTCGTTGACTCGGGCTGGTCAGTTCCCTATCTACGCTTCGTTATCACTCGCTACAGGTGAGTGATAACATGGGAGAAGCAAACGAACCGAAGGAGTGTTCGAAAGATGGCATTCACACCTCTGCATGACCGTGTCCTGGTCGAGCGCGTGGAAAGCGACGACAAAACCGCAGGCGGGCTGATTATCCCCGAAAGCGCAAAAGAGAAACCGGCAGAAGGCCTTATTGTTGCAGTTGGCGCTGGCGCCCGCGACGAAGATGGCGAGCGCATTGCGCTGGACGTTTCTGTTGGCGACAAAGTCCTCTTTGGCAAATGGTCCGGCACCGAAGTGACCGTCGACGGCAAAGAGCTGATGATCATGAAAGAAAGCGACATCATGGGCATTATTGCCTGATATCTCGACTTTTTTTCGACCCTGAAATTCAAAGATTAGGAGCAAGCTGACATGGCTGCTAAGGACGTCAAATTTGACACCGATGCCCGTAACCGCATGCTGAAAGGCGTGAACATTCTCGCCGACGCGGTAAAGGTAACTCTGGGCCCAAAAGGCCGTAACGTTGTGATCGACAAATCCTTCGGCGCACCACGCATCACCAAAGACGGTGTATCGGTTGCCAAGGAAATCGAACTTGAAGATAAGTTCGAGAACATGGGCGCACAAATGGTGAAAGAGGTTGCCTCTCGCACCAATGACGAAGCGGGCGACGGCACCACCACCGCCACCGTTCTGGCTCAGGCCATCGTCAAAGAAGGCATGAAGTCGGTTGCCGCTGGCATGAACCCGATGGATCTGAAGCGCGGCATCGATATCGCCGTTGCAAAGGTTATCGAGAACATCAAAGCGTCGTCTCGCGAAGTTGCTGACAGCGATGAAGTTGCCCAGGTTGGCACCATCTCTGCCAACGGCGAAGCCGAAATCGGCCAGCAGATCGCAGACGCGATGCAGAAAGTTGGCAATGACGGCGTGATCACCGTTGAAGAGAACAAAGGTCTCGAAACCGAGACTGAAGTTGTCGAAGGCATGCAGTTCGACCGCGGTTACCTGTCCCCTTACTTTGTCACCAACCCTGACAAAATGATCGCAGACCTCGAAGACTGCATGATCCTGCTGCACGAGAAAAAACTCTCGTCGCTGCAGCCAATGGTTCCGCTTCTGGAATCCGTGATCCAGTCGCAAAAGCCTCTGCTGATCATCGCAGAAGATGTTGAAGGCGAAGCGCTGGCGACCCTCGTGGTTAACAAACTGCGCGGCGGTCTGAAAATCGCAGCTGTTAAAGCACCTGGTTTCGGCGATCGCCGCAAAGCCATGTTGCAGGACATCGCGATCCTTACCGGTGGTCAGGTCATCTCTGAAGATCTGGGCATGAAGCTGGAATCGGTCACCATGGACATGCTTGGCACCGCCAAGAAAGTCACAATCACCAAAGACGAAACCACTGTTGTGGACGGCGCTGGCGATTCTGCTGAGATCGCGGCTCGCGTTGCTCAGATCCGTGGTCAGATCGAAGAAACCACGTCTGATTACGACCGTGAAAAGCTTCAGGAACGTGTTGCGAAACTGGCTGGCGGCGTTGCCGTTATCCGCGTTGGCGGCATGACCGAAATCGAAGTGAAAGAGCGTAAAGACCGCGTTGATGACGCACTGAACGCAACCCGCGCTGCTGTTCAAGAAGGCATCGTTGTGGGTGGTGGTGTTGCTCTGGTTCAGGGCACCAAGACACTGGAAGGTCTGACGGGTGCAAACTCTGATCAGAACGCCGGTATCGCCATCGTTCGCCGCGCTCTTGAAGCACCTCTGCGTCAGATCGCAGAAAACGCTGGTGTTGACGGCGCAGTTGTCGCCGGCAAGATCCGCGAAAGCGGTGACAACTCCTTTGGCTTCAACGCTCAGACCGAAGAATATGGCGACCTGTTCTCGTTTGGCGTTATTGACCCTGCCAAAGTTGTTCGCACCGCTCTGCAAGATGCGGCATCGATTGCTGGTCTTCTGATCACAACCGAAGCCATGGTTGCAGATCTGCCGTCGAAAGACGGCGGCGCAGCTGGCGGCATGCCCGATATGGGTGGCATGGGCGGCATGGGCGGCATGATGTAAATCACGCCATCCAACCGGATGAATTTGGGGTCGCCTTCGGGCGGCCCCTTTTTTGTGTTTGCAAATCAGAAATTTGCGCTTCCTGTCCCCAAAAAATCGCCGATTTTAGTAGAGTTCAATCTCGACAGGCCAAATTGATTGATGTCCAATGTGGGTAACCTGTTGTTAGCTAAGAAAGTTTCGGGATGAGTATTGTTGATATTCTGGCCCTGACAACTCCCAATCCTGATGACCCCGAGGCATTGGTGGCCTACATGGCGACGACGCAACCGCTATTGGAACGGGCCGGGGCCGAGATCATTGAAAGCCGCGAAATCTCCAAAGTGGTTGTCAGATCGCCTATGCCAAAAATAATGACACGCGTGCGATACCCAAGTTTGGATGCGGTGCGAGATGTTTTTGAAAGCGCTGAATATCAGACATTGAAAGAAGTCCGCGAACGCGCCTTTTTAGACTATCAGGTTTCAATCTTGGGGTAGAGCCACGCAATCGTGACCCGGCGCGCAAAAAGCGCCTCTTTTCATTTTGCGTCAGAACGGGCAGGTCACATCTATGAATTTGCCTGATCTGACATTCGAAAACGCCAAGGTTTTGGGTCCTGATGGTCTGCATGAGCAACCCGTTGGAATCTCGGACGGCCTGATTGGTGCGCCGTCTGGGCGCCGTATTGATCTGTCTGGCTATATGGTCTTGCCGGGCATCATTGATCTGCACGGTGATGGGTTTGAACGTCATCTGGCCCCGCGCCGCGGCGTTGTGAAAGATATGCGGGCCGGGCTTGCCTCGGTTGATGCAGAACTGGCCGCAAGCGGGATCACAACGGCCGTCTTGGCGCAGTTCTTCAGTTGGGAGGGCGGGATGCGCGGCCCTGATTTCGCTGAAGAGATGATGCGATCGGTTCGCGCTTTTTCGTCAATGACGGATATGCAACTGCAACTGCGGCTCGAAACGCATTTGATCGATAGCTATGATCGAGCGCTGGCCCTGATCGAAGCACATGAGGTCGGATATGTCGTTCTGAATGACCATGTGCCTCATGCGGCCCTGGCGGCTGGCAAGCGCCCGCCGCGTTTGACCGGGCAGGCGTTGAAATCGGGCCGTTCGCCTGAGGCGCATCTGGACCTTCTCAAATCCCTACATGCCTGTAAGGCCGATGTCCCTGCCGCGATGGCAAAGCTGGCGACCAAGCTGACCAAGTTAGGCGTGCAAATTGGCAGTCATGATGACCCGGATACAGGAACCCGCAGCGGGTTTCGCGCCTTAGGCGCGCGGATTGCCGAATTTCCCGAAACGCTTGACGTGGCGATGGCGGCAAAGGCGGCGGGCGATGCGGTTATCATGGGCGCGCCCAATGTGGTGCGCGGCGGCTCGCATGACAAAAAGGTTAGCGCCGAGGCCGTCATCCGGTCTGGGGCATGCGATGCGCTTGTATCCGATTACCACTACCCGGCGCTGGCCCAGGCGGCCTTTGCATTGGCCGATCGGGGTGTTGTGCCATTTGAAGCGGCCTGGCGGCTCATCTCCTCTGGCCCGGCCCGCGTAATGGGTTGGACGGATCGCGGCGACATCCTTCCCGGATTGCGCGCAGATATGGTGGCGATAGACATCGAAACCCGCAAAGTTGCGGCCTGTCTGACCGGCGGTCAGATCAGCTATTTGGCCGGCCCGCTTGCGGGCCGATTTATGAACGGGACGATGTGATGCACAAGTCTGCACTTCTTACGGCGATTGTCATGGTGGCCTTTGCCGCAAATTCGGTGCTGAACAGGTTGGCCGTTGGGGCAGGGGAAATTGACCCGGTTCTTTTTGCACTTATCCGCGTTGCATCCGGCGCAGGCATATTGGTGGTTTTGGCATTAGCCTTGGGGCGGGGATTGCCGCTTTTGCGCCCGGCCCGCATTATCGGGGCATTGTCGCTAACGCTCTACCTTTTTGGGTTCTCCATCGCCTATCTGCGGCTGGATGCCGGGTTGGGCGCGCTGATCTTGTTTGGTGTGACACAGGTGGTCATGTTCGCCGGCGCGTTCTTTGGAAAAGAGCAGGTGGCACCAGCGCGTACAATCGGGGCTGCAATTGGTCTTTTGGGGCTTGCCTGGTTGCTTTGGCCGACGGGCACCGTCCAAATTCCGGCGCTTGGTTGGGGTTTTATGGTTGCTGCAGGATTGGGCTGGGGGCTTTATTCACTTGCTGGGACGTCCGGAGAAGATCCGCTGGCGGCAACGGCTGCGAATTTCTTGCTGGCCCTTCCGGTATGTCTCGTTTTGCCAATGTTATTGCCCGTTCAAATGGAGCCTGTGGCACCGTCACCTTTCGGGATTGGATTGGCGGTTGTGTCAGGGGCGATCACTTCGGGGCTGGGTTATGCGCTGTGGTATCACGTGCTGCCGCGCCTTGGCGGATCGGCAGGCGGGCTTGTCCAGCTTTCCGTGCCGGTCATTGCAGTTCTGGGCGGTTTGATTTTTCTGGGCGAAGCGGTCAGCCTGCGTTTGGTTCTTGCAGGCGCTTTGGTTCTGGGCGGGATTGCCTTTGGCCTCTTGGTTGGGCGGAAAACCCAGTAGCATGCCGCAACGGAAATTTGGTATTTCGGCAGGGCGTTGTTAGATTTGAGCCATGATGATGCGAAGCGGATTTTTTGGATTAGGATTTGCGCTTGTTGGCGGATTGCCCGCAGCGGCGGACTGTGTGGTTTTGCTGCATGGGCTGGCGCGGTCTGCCAATTCCCTTTGGGTCATGGAAGAGCTGCTTGAGCTGGAAGACTACCGCGTCGTCAGCGTCGATTATCCTTCGACTGAAGCGCGGATCGAGACATTGGCCGCCGCAGTTGTGCCAACCGGATTGGCAGCATGTGACGGGGATGTGACGCATTTTGTGACGCATTCCATGGGCGGCATCTTGCTGCGCCATTACCTTGCCGATCATGAGGCACCCTCGCTTGGGCGCGTTGTTATGTTGGCACCGCCCAATGGCGGGTCGGAATTGGTGGATGAATTTGGTGAGTTTGAACCCTTTGAATGGGTGCATGGTCCAGCTGGCCTGCAATTGGGAACGGAGGAGACCAGCCTTCCCAATCAATTGCCGCCGGTCGATTTCGAGCTCGGCGTGATTGCAGGAACGGTCAGTGTGAACCCCATAACCTCGGCCTTTATTGACGGGCCAGATGATGGAAAAGTCTCGGTCGCTGCGACGCGTGTGGAAGGTATGGCGGATTTCATCACCTTGCCGGTGAGTCATACCTATATGATGAACAACCCGCAGGTCGTCGCGCAGGTTCTGTCTTTTTTGCAGTCCGGAGCGTTTGACCCAGACATGCGGTATAGCGAGGCGATCTCTGAGTTTTTGCCCTAACGGGCGGCAGAGCGGGCCTCGTCGCGCAGCGGTGCTGCCCTCCTCGGCCCGCGGCATCCGCGCGCGTTAGGAGAGTGCAGAGGTAACCCGGTTGATATGCGCCATTTTGCGCCCGTCACGAATCTCGGATTTGCCATAGAGATGGATCTGTACGCCGGGCTCGCCCGCAAGGGTCCCCGCGCGGGTCACATCTTGGCCGATCAGGTTTTCCATCACCACATCAGCATGGCGTTTGCCATCGCCGAGGGGCCAACCCGTCACCGCCCGAATATGTTGTTCGAACTGATCCACGGCGCAGCCCGCTTGGGTCCAGTGACCGGAATTATGGACGCGCGGGGCAATCTCGTTCACGATCAAACCTTGGCGAGTCACAAAAAGCTCCACCCCCATTACGCCGACATAATCAAGAGCATTGAGGATCCGCCCAGCAAGCAGAACGGCGTCGGTGCGGGCCGAAGCCGGGACGGATGCCGGGACGGTTGTTGTGTCCAGAATGCCATCTTTGTGGACATTCTCGCCGGGATCATAGCAGGCGACCGAGCCATCGGCTCCGCGCGCTGCAATAACCGAGATTTCGCAGGAAAACTCAACAAATCCTTCGAGCACGGCGGGCGCGCCTTGCAAGGCCTCTAAGGCGGGGTCGGCATCTTCGGGCGTCATAATCCGGGCCTGCCCTTTGCCATCATAGCCAAAGCGCCGGGTCTTTAGGATGGCTGGCGTTCCGATCTTTTCAATCGCGGCGGAAAGGTCTGCTGCGGTGTCGACCGCCGCATAAGGCGCGGTGGCCAGGCCAATGCCAGTCAGGAAATCCTTTTCGATCATGCGATCTTGGCTGGTTTCCAGTGCAATGCGGGAAGGAAATAGCGCGGTTTTGGTGCTTAGGATATCCAGCGCATCGGTGGGGATATTCTCAAACTCAAAGGTGGCGACATCAACGGAGGCTGCAAATTCTGCCAACGCGGCGTGATCGTCATATCCAGCTTGCGTGACCTTAGCCGCGACATCGCCGGCTGGGGCTGCGCCGGGCTCGAAAATATGGGTCTTATAGCCAAGGCGCGAGGCCGCGACGGCCAGCATACGGCCCAGTTGGCCACCGCCGAGAATACCAATGGTGGCGCCAGACGGGAGTGGGTTACTCATCTACCGGTTCCTCGGCAATTGAAGCAGACAGGGCAGCGCGCCATGCGTCAAGACGGCTCGCCAATTCCGGATCACCAAGCGCCAGAATGCCCGCGGCCATCAGCCCGGCGTTTTTAGCGCCAGCGCCGCCAATGGCCATTGTCGCGACCGGAAAGCCGCGTGGCATTTGAAGGATGGAATAAAGGCTGTCTAAGCCGGACAGGGCCTTGGTTTGGACAGGCACACCAATCACCGGAACGCGGGTTTTTGATGCCATCATGCCGGGCAAATGCGCGGCACCCCCGGCGCCTGCGATAATCACTTTCAACCCGCGACCCGCTGCTTCTTTGCCATAGGTCCACAGCCTGTCAGGCGTGCGATGCGCCGAGACAATCTTTGCCTCATAGGGCACCGAAAGTTCATCGAGCACAAGCGCCGCTTCTTTCATCGTTGGCCAGTCTGATTGACTGCCCATGATGATGCCAATTTCGACATCTGCCATGGCTGGATCCTTTAAAATCAAAGCTAAATCGAAGCGCGCACTATAGAGATGCGCAGCGCTTACGCAATAATGTCGGGGGTCAGTTCGTCCTCGATCTTTGCGATGCGGTCTTTCAGCGCCAGTTTTTGCTTTTTCAGGCGCCTGAGCGTCAGTTGATCGGGGCGTGTATGCTCTTCTAAAGCTGAAATCGCTTCATCTAGATCGCGGTGCTCGCGCATCAAAACACCCAGTTTTACACGTAAGACGTCTTCGTGACTCATCTCAGGGTGTGGGGTCATGTGTAGAGTACCTGTTCACTTGCACCAGTTGGGTCCGGGGCGGACCTACGAGGATAACGGATTCGCGCCGATTGGCAAACTCCAACCGGTCACTTGCAGATAGAACCGAGGGCACCCATATTACAAGAGAAAGGGTTGCCAAAAACGGGACCCAAAACCGCAGATCGCTTATCTTTATAGGATGTGCCGCATGACGAAACTTACCCTTGGGTCGCACCCCTTCTTGCTGGGCTTTGACCAGCTTGAACGTTTGGTGGAACGCACCGCGAAATCCGGAAATGACGGATACCCTCCTTATAATATCGAACAAAGAGACGAGCATAGCTATCGCATCACGCTTGCAGTGGCTGGCTTCGCCGAAGGGGACCTTTCAATTACCGTTGAAGACAGGCAATTGGTGATCCGGGGTCGCCAAAGCGATGACGCCGACGGCCGAGTTTTCTTGCACCGCGGTATCGCAGCGCGACAGTTTCAACGCTCCTTCGTTTTGGCCGAAGGCGTTGATGTCGAAGGGGCTGCGATGGAACATGGCCTGCTGCATGTCGATCTGCGGCGGTCCGCACCTGAAAACATCGTCCAAACCATCCAAATTAATACAGGAGGCACCACAACATGATGGAAGATTTCGAGATGCCATCCCTTGAGGCCAACCAATTGGTGATTGTCCGCAAAGTCGATGTGGCAGAGCTTCCCGACGAGCTGCGCGAGCAGGCAAGTGATGCCGGATTAGAGGCGCTATATTCGATCCGCACAGAAGAAGGGACGCCAATTGCCTTGGTCGGTGATCGCGATCTGGCCTTTAGCGTTGCCCTAGATAATGATTTGCGACCCGTCAGCCTGCATTAAGGCCATGCCGCGCCCTTTGTAAGGGCGCGGCAATTACTAAAGACCAGCGTCACAGCGGAATGGTAAGGCGCATAAATCCAGACCAGCTATTGTCTTCGATGCCGCCAAAATCAAAGGCGCGATAGGACACACCGGGCGAAAGCAACACGCCGCTGCCCACAGGAATGGCCAAATAGGCATCAGCGCGCCCGTATATTCCGTTGCCCTCCCTTTCGAATGAGCCGCCGAAACCATCGACCGCAGCCCAGCCATAGCCGATATTCAGCGCCGCGCCGAATGTGGGCACTGCGATTGAGCTGCTGCTATAGCTGCCACCTAGGGGTGTTTCGAAACCGAAGCCAAAGAAAATCCCAGTGAAACTGCTATCTCCGTAAGTTGAAAAGACACCTCCTCCAGATTGGCGAAAAGCGTCGACACCATTATTTTCGGTTTCCAATCCTAAGGAATACGTCAGAATCGGAACTGACGAAGACGTACTGTGGCCGCCGCCAAGCCATGTCGCCATTAACAGCAGCCCAAAAGAGTTTCCGATAATTATGTCTTCAGGCCCGCCAAAACCGGCGACGGTCCGATCATCATCGTGAAGTGACGTTGAAATTCCAAAGGTCAACCGGTCCGGTCCGCTGCCAAAGCTGCTGGGCCCGCTAAATGGCCCACTAAACGGCCAGCTTTGTGCGGTCACCGAAAAAGACGATACTAGTGAAAACACAATTGTTGCGAGAGCGAGAAAGATATTTCGCATGTTCCTGATCCCCCATTTTGCATCTTCTCCCAACCTCAGGGTTGCACGGATCATGATCTCCATCAAGTTTGGCGGGGAGGGTGGAATGTAACTTATTATTGCATAATATGGGGTAAAAAGAGGGACCTCCGACAGATATGTCGGAGGCCCCAAAATTTTATCTTTAAAATGGGTAAGTTACGCGGCGATGAGGCCCATCGATTCCAACTTCAGCAAAACTTGTTGCGCACAGTAATCGACATCCATGCCCTCGGTATCAACAACCAGTTCAGCAGATTCGGGCGCTTCATAGGGGTCCGAGATACCGGTGAACTCTTTAATTTTGCCTTCTCGAGCAAGTTGGTACAGGCCCTTACGGTCGCGGCGTTCGCATTCTTCCAGCGACGTTGCGACATGAACTTCAACGAAGGCGCCGAAGGCTTCAACCATCTCACGAACGGCGCGTCTAGTTGTTGTATAAGGCGCGATTGGCGCACAGATTGCGATGCCGCCGTTCTTGGTAATCTCTGAGGCAACATAGCCGATGCGGCGAATGTTGATGTCACGATGCTCTTTAGAGAAGCCAAGCTCGGACGACAGGTGTTTACGAACAACATCACCATCCAGCAACGTAACCGGACGGCCACCTTGTTCCATCAGCTTGACCATCATCGCATTAGCGATGGTTGATTTACCCGAACCAGACAAGCCGGTGAAGAAGACGGTAAAACCTTGCTGCGAACGCGGCGGTTTGGTGCGGCGCAGTTCTTTCACAACTTCTGGGAACGAGAACCATTCGGGGATCTCAAGGCCCTCGGCCAGACGGCGGCGTAGTTCGGTGCCCGAGATGTTCAGGATGGTGACATTGTCACGATCTGCAATCTCGTCATTTGGCTCGTATTGGGCGCGCTCTTGCACATAGACCATGTGCTTAAAGTCGACCATTTCGATGCCCATTTCTTCTTGATGCTCACGGAACAGGTCCTGCGCGTCATAGGGGCCGTAGAAATCTTCGCCAGCCGAGTTTTTGCCGGGGCCAGCATGATCGCGGCCAACGATGAAGTGCGTGCAGCCATGGTTGGCGCGGATCAGGCCATGCCAGACAGCTTCCCGTGGACCGGCCATGCGCATAGCAAGCGGCAAAAGCGACATAGTGGTTGTGGAGGCTGGATATTTATCCAGAACGGCCTCGTAGCAGCGCACGCGGGTGAAGTGATCGACATCGCCCGGTTTGGTCATGCCCACAACGGGGTGAATCAGCAGGTTGGCTTGCGCCTCTTTCGCGGCACGGAAGGTCAATTCCTGATGTGCGCGGTGCAGCGGGTTGCGGGTTTGGAACGCTACAACTTTGCGCCAGCCCAGCTTGCGGAAATAGGCGCGCAGCTCGTTTGGCGTGTCGCGGCGAGCGCGGAAATCGTAATGCATTGGTTGCTGGATGCCGGTGATCGCGCCGCCAAGATAAACGGGGCCCGCAATGTGGTGCAGGTAGTTTACGGCAGGGTGGGCGATGTCATCCGCGCCAAAAACCATTTCAGCTTCACGTGATTTGTTTGGCACATATTTGTCGGACAGCGACAGAATAGCGAGGATCACGCCCTCTTGGTCACGCAATGCGATATCCTGACCAGGCTCGATCGAGGCTGCGAAATCTTCGGAAACGTCCAAGGTGATTGGCATCGGCCAAAGCGTGCCATCGGCAAGGCGCATGTTTTCAACAACGCCATTGTAATCTTCTTCGGTCAAGAAACCTTTGAGCGGGTTAAAGCCACCGTTCATCAACAATTCAAGATCGCAAATTTGGCGTGGGGTCAGGTCCCAAGACACCAAATCAGCGGCTTCGCGCTTTAGCTTCTGGGCGCTGTCGGCCGAGACATAAAGCTCCGTAATTGGGGCATGTTGGTTCTGCATAACTTGTGTCCTATGCTTGAGAGAAAGAAAGTTGCTGCTGGTGCCGGTCAACTCAGCATGCAGCGCGTCATAATCGGCCAGTTTTTGGCTTAGGAAGCGGTCCGTCAGGCGCGATTTTTCTGCTGCACCTTTCGGAGTAAGTGCGTAAGACACGCGCTTTCGGCGGTCCTCGCTGGATTTCTCGGTAAGCTGTACGAACCCACTTTCTGTGGCTTTGCGCAGCTCGGTGTTGAACTTGCCCAAGCTTACGCCGACGGCCTCAGCGCTTGTGCGCTGGGCGGCTTCTGGCTCGGTGTCCAGCTGACGTAACAGGCGAAAGAGCAACTCTTCCTCTGTCGTCATTAGCTTTTTGGATCCGGTGGGCATCATCGGCTCTTGGTTTGTTCACGGGTGAACGCATTGCATATTTCCCGCGCTTTGAAAAGTGTGTTTTTTGGTGAACAAAGTTTTCTTGCTGATGTGCCGCAAAAGCCGCAATGCTGCTGCAAGTAGGAGCGAAGTTGATGGTTTCTTGAGCAAAATAGCAATCAGCGAAGGGGAATCCGCGCTCACGTGTTCAGGCGCGTCTCTTCAATCCAGCGTACAATTTGTTCCGCGGCGACCTCTGGCGGCAGATCTGTTACGTCCAAATCAAACCGAAAATCAGCGGCCGCGCCATCATAAAGCGGCGCGCCAGCGTGGTTGCGGTCGACATAGTCGGTGGTTCGTGGCGCCCGTTTCACGCGTCGTTCAAAAGACTGAATGCGGCGTTTGTTTTCATCCGGGGCGCAATGCAGATTGACCCAGGTCAGCGCGCCTCGGGATGTCGAGAGTTTACGGATATGGTTCCAGTTTTCCTCGCCCCATGCGCCATCGCCGAAATTCTCTTCGGTGAAGATCTCGGTCATGATCAGCGATTTTTCGGGCGGCAGAGCTGCAACCAAAGGATCGGAGATGGCCCAGACGTCCCGAATGGTTTGGTAAAACGCATCCGAGCGAAATTCGGTGAGGGCAAAGGCCAGATTGTATTCGGTGTGAACGTCCAATAGGCGCGCATTGACCAATGGTGCCAATTCCCTGCCGATGGTCAGTTTGCCAATGCCTGGATAGCCATTGAGAACGATCAACATTTCGATTCTTCTTCCTGAAATTGGCGTTAAAACGCCTCTCAGGTTATCGGTGCGATTGGCCGGGCTGCAACGGAAATATGGATTATGCTTCGGGCAGCGGCGCACCTGCACGCTCGACCGTTGAATTTGTCCCGGGTTCATTCCAGCTAAACAGCGTGAGATGTGTCTTTGATGGGTCGCTGCGCGATGCATAGAGCATCCCGTCCAGACCCAGCTTTCGAACCCGATCAGCAATTTCCCATGTCGGCGAGGGCAGGCCGCGCGCACGGATCTTTTGCCATTCCGCCGCCCTATGCGTGACATCTATCCCAAGTGCAGTTGTTGCCGCCTTATCGCGTAAGTCGACGACACGCGCGTCGGCCACAAGTAGGGGAAAAATGCCGCGAATTGGCGTTGTGCCATCTGTGTATCGCGCTGTGGCGATACGACAGCCTTCGGGTGTTTCAGACAAGTATAGCGCGCGCTGCCCGTCGCGGTGCGAGCGCCCCTCGGGCGCATGGGCCGGGCTAAGAACATCCTTAGCCTCGGCCAGTGCTTTCATTCGGTAAAAAATACCGTCGAGGATTTGGCTATGCCGCTCTAATGGGGTGCCACCGGGCCTCACGCTTCTTGTTCAGCGAGGAATTTTTCAGCGTCGAGAGCGGCCATGCAACCCATGCCAGCCGACGTAACGGCCTGGCGATAGATGTGATCGGTCAGGTCGCCTGCTGCAAATACGCCGGGGATTGACGTACGGGTCGAGCCGCTTTCGACCTGCACATAGCCGCCATTATGCAGCTCAAGTTTATCCTTTACCAATTCATTGGCAGGGGCGTGGCCGATGGCAATAAAGACGCCTTTGCAGGGGATTTCGGTAATCTCGCCGGTCTCGACATGTTTCACCTTCACCCCTTCAACGCCTTTTGGCATGTCGGTGCCTACCACTTCATCGAGCTGATGGAACCAGAGTGTTTCGATCTTGGGGTTCTTGAAAAGACGGTCCTGCAAAATCTTTTCGGCGCGCAGTTCGTCGCGGCGGTGGATGAGGGTCACCTTGGACGCAAAATTCGTCAGAAACAGCGCTTCTTCTACGGCCGTATTGCCGCCGCCAACAACGACGATTTCCTGTCCACGATAAAAGAATCCATCGCACGTGGCACAAGCCGAGACGCCAAAGCCCTTAAAGGCCTCTTCGCTGTCCAGTCCCAACCATTTGGCGCGTGCGCCGGTGCAGAGGATGACCGCATCCGCCGTGTAAACTGTACCGCTATCGCCCGTGGCGCGGAATGGCCGGCTGTCGGTGTCGAGATCTGTGATGATATCGCCGATGATCTCACATCCCATGGCGGCAGCATGTTCCTGCATCTTGATCATCAAATCAGGGCCCTGGACTTCGGTAAAGCCAGGGTAGTTTTCTACCTCGGTTGTGGTGGTCAGCTGACCGCCCGGCTCGATCCCTTGAACAAGGATGGGCTCAAGCATCGCGCGGCTGGCGTAAACGCCTGCGGTATAACCGGCTGGGCCAGAGCCGATGATCAAAACGCGGGTGTGGCGGGTATCGGACATGTGGCTTCCTCAGATGGTCGACGTAATATTATTATCCCGGGCAACACCGGGTCCAAGGCCATATAAAGTGAGCGAGCGCTCAATTAAAGCCCCCTCGCGCTTAGTGGTGTGTCGGACTTGCATTCACCCCAAACCTATTCCATATATTACCCAATCTTGAAATAATATTGCGCGATGCGGGCCTTGAGGCTTAGGATCAAAAATTTCCAAAGGGAGTAGGCCAGATGCCAGGAGCAAAGCTGGATCAAACTGACCGTCAGATTCTGGCCGAATTGCAGGGCGATGGTCGCATGACGAATGTCGAGCTGGCCAGCCGGGTGGGCATTTCTGCGCCGCCTTGCTTGCGCCGTGTGCGGACATTGGAAGAAAGCGGATATATCCGTGGGTATCACGCCGAGGTTGACGCTCGTTTGTTGGGTTTTGAGGTGCAGGTCTTTGCTATGGTCGGTTTGCACAGTCAGGCCGAAGCAGATCTGGTCGCATTTGAGGGCCGCTGTAATGCGTGGCCGCTTGTGCGTGAGTGCCACATGTTGAACGGTGAGATCGATTTTATCCTGAAGTGCGTCGCGCCAGATTTAGGGACATTCCAAAGCTTTCTGACAGAAGAGCTGACTTCGGCCGACAATGTGGCCCATGTGCGCACATCGCTGGTGATCCGCGGCGCCAAGGATGATCCCGGCGTTCCTTTTGACGTTCTGGAAGACCGGATCGCGCAAGAGGACTGAAGAAAATGGCAAAGCTCACCCCGGCGGAGATGAAAAAACAATACTCCGCCGCAATGGCCGCGATGAAAGCAGGACGTGGGGCAGAGGCTTTGGGCCTTTTCACGCAGCTTGTACAAATACGCCCCGATTTACCAGAAGCCCATTTTCAGATTGGTCGACTTTACGCCAGTTCCGGCGATATGACCAAAGCAGAGGCCGCCTTTCGCAAAGCGCTGATCCTACGTCCTAAAGAATCTGGGATTTGGCAGGCACTTGGCCAGATTGTTAGTGGCCCGGCCCGCGACGCTCTGGCCCGCGAGGCCAAGCGCGCCGGTGTCAATTTGGTGCTTGAACCTAATATTCAACCGTTGATGAAGTTAATCGCAGCCGGCCGCTCGGCCGAGGCAGAACCGCAAGCGCTTGCCCTAGTGCGTCAGTTTCCAAATGCGGCAGGCCCGGCCTTGGCGCTTGGGGCCTCGCGGTTGGCGCAGCGCAAATGGTCCTTGGCTCTTGGTCCGTTGGAAAAGGCTGTTGAACGCGCACCAAGTGATCCGCGGGCGAATATGATCCTTGGCGAAGCGCATCTTGGCATTAAACAGTACAATCAGGCCGAAACCTTCCTGATGCAGGCAGGAAAACTCGGCGCTCCGGTGAATGTTCCCATGGCGCGGCTCTATCAGGAAACTTGCCGCTTCGAAGAGGCAAGTGAAGTCCTTGCGCGCGCCAAAGCTGCGCAGCCCAAGGATCAGAAAATATTGCTGGAGCAAAGCAAGGTGTTCGCGGTTCTGCAACGCCCAAAAGACAGCATAGCGGCCGCGAAGGCTGCGGTTTCGGCGGGCGCGCCTAAGACGGCCTTGGCGACATGTGCGGAACGCCTTGGGTCCGAGGGGCAATTGCAAGCGGCCGCAGATTTTCTTGCTGGTGAAATCGAAAACGCGCCAGATGATGCGGATCTTTTGACGATTCAAGGCCAGTTGCTGCAATCGAAAGGCGATATCGAGGCGGCGCACGCCATCTTGAAACGCGCCTTTGATGCTGACGGCGTTGGCGATGAAGCGATCAGGGCCTATGTGGCGGGGCAAAAGATCGCCGCAGATGACCCGATCTTCGATGAGATGGAAGAGCGGCTGGGCCGTCCTGATTTGAGCCGTCACGCCTTTATCAATCTATCCTACGCGATGGGTAAGGCGCTTGAGGACGCGGGGCGTTTTGAGGATGTCTTTCAGCATCTGAATGCCGCAAATGAGTATTTGCTAAAGGAATTCCCCTACGAGGTAGAAAATGAGCTGCCATTTGTGCGCTCAATCATAAGGGCCGAAGAAGTAAATCGCTCTGCCGAGCTTGACCACGGAACGGCTGCTGATGCTCCGATTTTTGTGACAGGGTTGCCGCGTTCCGGGACGACCTTGGTCGAAACCATTCTTAGCGCCCATAGTCAGGTCGAAGCCGGCGGCGAATTGCCTTTTATCTCAAGCGCATTGGCGCAAGCAATCGAGGGGTCTGCTGCAAGCGGCGTATCGCAACCTGCCGCTTTCGCTGAGGCCGGGCACAGGTATCTTGCAGCCGCGCGGCGGCGATTGGGAACGGATGGTCGTTTCACCGACAAGGCTATTTCAACCTTTTCACGGGTGGGCCCTACACTTCGTGCGTTGCCCAATGCCAAAGTGGTTATCTTGCGACGTGATCCGCGGGACGTAGGATATTCGATCTACAAGAACCGTTTCCCGGCAGGCTCGCATCTCTACGCCACCGATCTGAAGAATATTGGACAATATATCAAGCTGCATGACGCATTGGTTGCTCAGTGGATTGGGCTTTATCCGGACCGAATACACGTTGTGGATTATGATGCACTAACGGCCGATCCAGAGCAGAGTATCCGCGACTTGATCGCGGCGGTTGGGCTTGAATGGGAAGACGGGTGTTTGGCGCCGCATATGACCAAGCGGAAGGTCGAAACCCTCAGCTTTGCGCAAGTTCGCCAGCCAATCTACCGCGGCTCGGTTGGCGCATGGCAACGCTATGAAACTGAATTGGAGCCTTTGTTAGAGGCTCTGCAACAACCGGTGAGTTATTAGGCCCCTTTAAATGCAACAAGGGCGGCCATTTTGGCCGCCCCAGTTTGTTGGGTTTCCCCCGATCGTCCCTTAGGCCGACAGGACACCTCTGAGGGCCGTCCGACGGCGGTTGCGCTTTTGCCGCGCCCAAGGCATTTCGATCTGTTCTTTCGTGCTTTCTTCCAAAGCCCGTTCCATCCAGCGCCGTTTCAACATGCTCATGTCCTCTTGTTCGTTAATGCCCATTCTGGGCGATGCCGTCCCGTTTTTCGGGTTGAGAACAATCTGCCGGAACTTTCAGGCAGTCTTACGGCTGGGCTCCTAAAAATGCGTAAATTTTGGCGGCAATTTTATGGCACGGTGAAGCCCTTTTTTTCTTGGGTTTGACGGGGTGGTGCGGAGTAAATCCCGTCCAAATTGCGGCGAAACGTGCCTTAGCTTCGCCAATTTTGGGTAGTGTTTCGGACAAAACGGGCGAATCCGCCCCGATTGTTTCTAAAGCCGGATGGCTGAGATGAGGCGGCCGTAATCAGCCTCGCCGCGATGAACCGAGCGGCGATACGAGAAAAACCGATCTTCATCATAATAGGTGCAATGCCGCGTCCATTCCGCCTCGCCAATGCCTGCAGCGCGCAGGCGGGCCAGACCATAGCCTGTCAGGTCAAAATGATACCGATCGCCATTGCCGTTGGCAAAGAAGCGGCTGTTTTCGACGTCTTCGTCAAAGAATGTCTCGAAAAACTCTGGCCCAACTTCATAGGCGCGCTGGCTGATCGAGGGGCCAATGACGGCGTTTATGTTCTCACGGGTCGCGCCAAGCGCGATCATCCGATCAATTGTGGATTCCAACACCCCAGATTGCGCGCCCTTCCAACCGGCATGAGCTGCGCCGATGACGCCCGCCTTGCGATCCGCGAAAAGCACGGGCTGGCAATCCGCAGTTAGGATGGCAATCGCCGCGCCCGGAGTGGCCGTGACAATCGCGTCAGCTTTGGGTTTTGGGGTGGGCTGCGTGTCTTCTACGGCCAGCGCATCTGCGGAATGGACCTGATGCACCGTAATCAGTTTTTCAGGTCCAACGCCAATTGCGTCTGCAACCCGCGCGCGATTCGTTTCGACAATCTCGCTTTGATCTGTTGAACCCGGTCCGCAATTTAGCCCTGCAAAGATCCCGGATGACGCGCCGCCGCGACGCGTGAAAAACCCATGCTGCACGCCGTCCAGCAGGTCCGAGGTGATAATCTCAAGGCTAACAGTTGCGGTCATGGGCTGGCCAATGGGTTGGGGTCAAGTCCGGGTAAAGGCGGTGCGTCGGGCGCGGTGAGCGCTAGCACTTTGAAGAGAGTTCCCATTTCTTCGGGATGCGTCAAGCGTCTGTGAGCGGCAATATGCGTTTCCAGCGCCGCGCCGCTGAGGCCAGCAGCCAGTTGCCGGGCGCGTCCTGTGATACCCAGCTCTTCCAAAAAGACGCCTTGCGGCGTCAAACCAGAAGCGCGGGCCGGCAAAGCCGCGCGGGCAAGTGGGCCGAAGGCAACATGAGCGGTTAGATCTGCCGCGCCGGGGCTCGAAAAAACATCAATGGTTTCGTGATCCTTTAGCGCTTGAAAGGTGTCGCCAATACTTTCGGCGTCCCCGTAATCGATGATCAACGCCGCGCCGCCATATGTGGCGATCCGATTGCCAATGTCTTCGGCAATGGGCAGGGCAGGCGCATTAAGCTCAACGATTTGGCCTTCTTTGGTGTCTTCAAGGCGGCCTGCCAGTGCCTCGAGCGCTGTTTCTGGACCAAGGCCCCAATGCAAACCATCTGCATCGGCACCAATCATCCTTTCATGCCAACCTGTCTTGCCACGTTGGAATTGCCGAATAGGAAGCGCATCGAAAAATTCATTGGCGATTAGAAAGAGTGGCGCGTCGGGCAGGCTGCCGGGATGGTCGTGAAAAGTAATCTTGTGGCCCTGCAGGGCGTCTTCTTGGGCGCGGCGCAAAACGGGTGACGCCTCAACCAGATGGAGATCAGCGGCACCGTGAAATCCGGGCACGCGCGCTGTTGCCCGCAAAACATCAGACATGAGCGTTCCGCGCCCCGGCCCAAGCTCGGCCAATACGAAAGCAGAAGGTGCGCCTTGATCTGTCCAAACCTGTGCCAGCCAAAGACCGATCAACTCGCCAAACATTTGGCTGATCTCTGGCGCTGTGATGAAATCGCCGGATTGGCCAAACGGATCGCGCGTCGTGTAGTAGCCGTGGCGCGGATGAAGCAGGCACTCGGTCATGTAGTCGGCAACGGTCATCGGGCCGGTTCGCGAAATGCGGGCAATAAGGTCTTGACCAAGAGGTGTCATGCGGACCGCCTTGCGTTCACCAACAAGAATATCCCCAATAGGATCATCGGCAGAGACAGCAGTTGCCCCATCGTCAAGCCGATTTCGGGCGAGAGGGACAGAGCAAAGCCATTGGGATTGGTTTCATAGAATTGAAGATCAGGCTGGCGGAAAAACTCGACAATAAACCGCGCCACGCCATAGCCCGCCAAAAACAGACCGGTAATAAGGCCGGGACGCTTTAGGGCGCCGCGCCGCCATGCCAGCCACAACAGTATAGCGCCCAAAAGAAGTCCCTCTAGCAGCGCTTCGTAAAGCTGCGATGGGTGGCGGGCGCAGACCAACAGGTCCTCCACAATCGATAGCCCCTCGGGCCCCAAACAATCTTGTGCGGCAAATCCCGGAAAGATTACGCCAATGCTGGCATCGGTTGGACGCCCCCAAAGCTCGGCATTGGTGAAATTGGCCAGCCGTCCCAAAAGCAACCCAATGGGGGCAACCATCGCCAGCATATCGCCCATTTGCAGCATTGGGATTTTTTCCAAGCGGCAGAACAAGGCCGCAGCCACAACAACCCCCAAGAAACCGCCATGAAACGCCATTCCGCCATTCCAAACGCGGATGATTTCAACCGGGTCCGCTATATAAGTGGGCAGATCATAGAACAGCACATAGCCAAGCCGTCCACCAAGGATCACGCCCAAGATGATCCATGTCAGCAACGCCTCAACCTGCTCGGAGGTCATCGGGGCCTCATCGCGCGGCCAAAGCGCCGGACGCCGCACAGCGCGGATCGCAATCCACCATCCGATTAAAAGCCCGGCAATATAGGCCAATGCGTACCATCTAAGGGCGATGGTAAAGCCGCCAATGGTAAAGGCAAAAATCTCGGGCGAGATATCTGGAAAAGGCAGCGCTGCGGAGATCATGGTTTTCCTTTTGGGCGGCCACGTGGTTTCGGGGCCTTGGATGGCGGGCGCCTGCGGCGAAGTCAACCTTGATGCGAGCGCTGCGAAGGGCCATATGAAGAGGGTAAGGATAAGGAGCACCGCCCATGCAGACCCGCAACAAGTTCATGGAAGACATGAGCCAGCTGATGAACAATGCCATGGGTGTGGCCCAAGGGGCAAAAAGCGAAGCTGAAACGGCGATGAAATCCATGATGGATCGCTGGATGGCGGATCGCGACTTTGTCAGCCGCGACGAATTTGATGCAGTGCGTGCGATGGCGCAGAAAGCCCGTGAAGAAAATGAGGCGCTAAAGACCCGGATTGACGCCCTAGAGGCACGTTTGTCGACCGAAGGTTAATAGCGTTTAACGAAATTGCCCTGAAACGGCCCAGAAGCGGCCCAATGCGTGCTTTTCTTTCTGCTCAGAACGAAGTCGTTCAATGTTGTTGAGTAGAAAGCCAAAGTCATGTTGCAATCCTTGCCGCTTTTCCCACTGATTACAGTTTTTGTCGTGATCGTTGTGGCGAGTCTGCTTCCCAGTCGGGTGAATCAAAAAAAGAAAAAGCCCAAACAATCTGAACAAGTGCCGTCCGAGATTCGTCCCGATCCAATCGAACGCGTTGGATCGGTTCGTTGGGGCCTTAAGCCATTGATGAACTCCTCCGAATACAAGATTTTTTCGCAGTTAGAGCAATTTGCTGATCAAAGCCCCCATTGCCCGCGGGTCTTTTCGCAAGTGTCGATGGGGGAAATCCTGCGTATTGACGACAAAGCTGCGGATCGCAGCGCCAAGATTTCGGCCCTAAATTCAGTAAATGCAAAACGAGTTGATTTCCTAATCACCGATATTGGCGGCATGCCGATTGTTGCGCTTGAATACCACGGGGCAGGCCATTTTAGGGGGAATGCAAAGGTGCGCGACGCCGTAAAACGCGAGGCGTTCCGTCTTGCCGGGCTGCCATTCATCGAAGTGTCCGAGGCGGGGTTTAACCCTGACCAGATAGCGACCCTGACGCAGATCTTGGATGTCCCAGAACACGCAAGCGCGGCGTAGCCACGTAGTTTTACTAATACGCCTCATTTTTAGGCCGGGCCGGTAAATGGTCCGGCCATTTATTTTTTGTTAACCAATTAAATCACTTACGCGGTTTTCATCCACAACCTAGCATTTCTTGTGGATAGCAAGGGCACAAACACAAATTCTCGTGGGAAACCCCAAATTATTGCTTTACAGCTCGCCTCCAAGGCTCCACCATATCTGGTATGGGGTCGGGATCGCCCCGGCGACCCATAGTTAGACACCCAGTTTCTAGTGGGTTCTTGGTCACCTGACCAGACCCGTTGAGGCTGCCAAAAACAAGAGGTCTGGGCGATGTCTTTATCTGAGCAGTATTATGAGGTCGAAGACCTTCATCCCATCGATATTGTCGAAACACTTGCCACGCATCATGAGTGGGATTTCGACCGTGTCGGAGACGATCAGATTGCCATGGCAATCGAAGGCCAGTGGCGCACCTATTCGGTGACGCTTGCGTGGTCTTCATATGATGAAACTCTGCGGATGATTTGCACCTTTGATATGGAGCCGCCTGAAGAGGCGCTGCCAGCGCTTTACGAAACGCTCAACTTGACCAATGACAAATGCTGGGCCGGGGCCTTTAGCTACTGGCACGAGCAGCGTTTGATGGTTTACCGGTATGGGCTTGTTTTGGCCGGCGAGCAGATGGCCAGCCCTGATCAGATTGCTTGCATGGTCGAAACGGCCGTTCTTGCGGCTGAGCGGTACTATCCGGCGTTTCAACTGGCGTGCTGGGGAAATCAATCTCCCACTGAAGCGATGCAAGTTGCCATTGCAGAGACCTACGGCCGCGCCTAACTTGCGCCTCGCATAGATAATGCGGGACAGTAGGTATGAATTTCGACGATATCGCGCGCCGCGGCCTGGTTATGCTGGGCTGTGGCAAGATGGGACAAGCGTTGCTTGAAGGATGGCTGGCCGGGGGGCTTCCTGCCAACGCGGTTTGGGTTATTGACCCGAACCCTTCCGATTGGGTCAATGCGCAGGGCGTGCATGTGAATGCGGCGTTGCCAGACACTCCCGCTGTGGCGCTGATCGCCGTAAAACCGCAGTTCATGATCGAAGCCTTGCCGCAAATCGGGCGCTTTGGCGGTGGCGGCACACTGTTTGTCTCGATTGCGGCTGGCACGGCGATTTCCTTTTTTGAAGAGGCACTTGGAGCAGGCACCCGTGTGATCCGCTCGATGCCGAACACACCCGCAGCCATCGGCAAAGGCATTACGGCGATTATTGGCAATACCGAGGCAAGCGCCGCCGATCTTGATACAGCCGAGGGATTGCTGGCTGCGGTGGGTCAGGTGGTGCGCCTGACGGATGAAGACCAGATCGATGCGGTAACAGGTGTTTCTGGGTCTGGGCCTGCCTACATCTTCTATATGATCGACGCGCTTGCCGCGGCCGCCCGCGCCGAGGGGCTGCCGGAAGAGATGGCGATGCAACTGGCCAAAGCGACGGTTGCTGGGGCAGGGGCCTTGGCTGAGGCAGCAAATGACGACCCAACTCAGCTACGCATCAACGTCACTTCCCCCAATGGAACCACTCAAGCCGGTTTAGAGGTGTTGATGGATGAGGCAACCGGCCTAGCCCCTTTGATCCAAAACACTGTGACGGCAGCCACCGAACGCTCCCGCGCGTTAAAAGGGTAATCAAATGTCCGATGAAATTAGCTTCGACGACTTTCTTAAGGTCGACATTCGTGTTGGCGAGGTTGTGAAAGCCGAACCGTTCCCTGAAGCGCGCAAACCGGCGATCAAGCTTTGGGTCGATTTTGGCGGCGACCTTGGGGTCAAGAAAAGCTCGGCCCAGATCACGGCTCATTACACGCCCGAGGCGTTGATCGGTAAACAAGTCATGGCTGTTGTGAACTTCCCACCTCGTCAAATCGGGCCAGTGAGGTCTGAGATTTTAGTTTTGGGGTTGCCCGATGATAAGGGCGAGATCGTCCTGATCGGACCAGATTTCCCCGTCGCACCCGGAGGGCGCATGCATTGAAACTTCTTATTTCCCGGAAATTACCCGATGCAGTGATGGCCGAAGCCGAAGCAGCGTTTGACGTCACTTTGCGCATTGCTGGCGAACGGATGAGCGAAGCAGAATGTATCGCCGCCTTGCAAGAGTACGACATCCTGCTGCCCACGCTGGGGGATGCCTTGACGAAGGCGGTGTTTGACGCCTCGCCAACACCGCGCTGTAAAATGATCGCCAATTTCGGGGTGGGGTATAACCATATTGATGTCGCAGGTGCCGCTGCACGCGGGATTGCCGTGACCAACACCCCCGGCGCCGTCACAGATGCCACGGCTGATATTGGTCTTATGTTGATCCTTATGACCGCCCGGCGCGCCGGATCGGGCGAACGGATGGTGCGCGCGGGTGAGTGGGGCGGGTGGAAACCCGTACAACTCTTGGGGCGCCATGTGTCTGGTAAAAAATTGGGTATTGTCGGCATGGGGCGAATTGGACAGGCCGTTGCCCATCGCGGCCATTACGGCTTTGGCATGGAGATTGCCTATCACAGCCGCAGCGCCAAAAACCTGCCCTATCCGGCGCGTCAGCTTGAATTGCACCAGTTAATGGCCGAAAGCGATTTTGTGGTCATCGCTGCGCCCGCCAATGCCGAGACCCATCACATGATCAATGCCGAGGCGCTTGACGCGATGAATCCTGACGGCGTGCTGATCAACATCGCCCGCGGCGACCTTGTGGATGAGGCGGCTTTGATTGACGCCCTGCAAAACGGAAAAATCGCGGGGGCTGGATTGGACGTTTATGAAAACGAGCCCGACGTCCCGGCCGAATTGATCGCAATGGATCACGTGACGCTTCTGCCTCATTTAGGAACCGCAGCGCTGGAAGTGCGCGAAGACATGGGCCGGATGGCGCTGGCCAATGCACAAGCCTATGCAGATGGTCGCGCTTTGCCCAACCCGGTATGATCCGCGCAGCACTGACAGCGTTAATCGTAAGCGTGGTCAGTGACATTGCGCAGGCGGAAGATCGCCCCGTCATTGCCCATATCGGTTATCAATTCCGGCTCTTATGGCCGGAAACAGGTCATTTTTCGCCCGATGTTTTTGCCGAACAAGCAGCCCATGATGCGCAGGCTTATATTTTTTGCGGCGAGGCCGCGTTTGCCAACGGTGAAAACTTTGAGGCGCTCGGAACGCCGTTTCAGGGGCTGCTTTTGGCGGGATTTGCCGGAAATGGCGGCGTGGAAAACCGCGCTGGTTCGGCCGAGTTCCACCTCGTTGATCCGAATGACAGCGGGTGGTTGCCCAATGGCCCGCTTTCCTTCGACATCCATGTGACACACGATCAAACCGTGTGGATCCCGATCAGCTTTTTTCCGGTCGAGGCGAATTTGCACATGCTGTCGGGCGGTTTGGACATGGACAGCCTAAACTCCTTGCCTGAGCTACTTTCAGGCTGCGCCGAATAGCATACGAGAACAATTTCTGCGGATACATTCCCGCCTTTTCTTGGGCGGTTGGCCTGTCATCAAAGCGAAAATGGAAATTTATGACCCTTTTTGCTATTATCTAGCACGCGAACAGGGGAGGGAATGCAACATGAACGCTTATTCTGTTGAGCAATACGTGAAGGATATTCGCGCAGTTGTCTCAGAAGAACACGAGATCGATGCGATTTCGCAGCGGATAAAGCCACTTGCCTTAAGGCTGGCATCGGACCCAAGTTGGTTTCAGGATAAATACCGAAAAGTCGACCCAGATCAAGGCGTTGGCTTGCACCTGTTGCATGAGGAAGAGAACCACGACCTTGCCGTTTTTGTCATTGCATGGGCGCCGGGCAGGGGCGTCGATGCGCATAATCACAAAACATGGGCGGTTGTTTCGGGGATAGAAGGGCAAGAGCACGAGACGAATTACGTTCGGCTCGATGATGGGTCAAAACCGGGCTTCGCAGATCTGAAGGCCACCAAGGAAGAGACGCTTTTTCCGGGCACTGCCGTGTGCTGCCGACCTGAAGATATTCATAGCGTTAGAAACAATGGCGACCAGATTGCCGTGTCGCTTCACACCTATGGCCGGCACTTGAACCACACGGGGCGCTCAACATTCGATGTGGAGGCAAAGACCGAAACACCTTTGATCCTGAAGATCGAGAAATAGCGTTTGTTGGCCTGAGACCGATCTAACGACCGACGGCTTCGCGCCAGTGACGGCGACACAGACTGACATAGCGGTCATTGCCGCCAACTTCGACTTGGGCACCTTCGGTCAAGGCGTTGCCATCTTCGTCCACGCGGATCACCATCGTGGCCTTCTTTCCGCAATGGCAAATTGTCCGCACTTCGCGCATTTCGTCGGCCAAAGCCAATAGGGCTGATGAGCCGGGAAATAGTTCTCCGCGAAAATCGACGCGCAGCCCATAACACATCACAGGAACGCCCAGATCATCAACTGCCCGGGCAAGCTGCCAAACCTGCTCTTTGCTCATCCATTGGGCTTCATCCACCAACACGCAGGCGCAAGGCCCTTGGTCTAGCCGGGCCTTAATCATACCGAATAGATTATCGCGCTCGCTGTATAAATCTGCCTCAGCGGTCAGGCCGATGCGACTGCCGATATGTCCCTGTCCCGCGCGGTCATCGAAATTCGCCGTCAGCAGATAGGTCTGCATGCCCCGTTCGATATAATTGTAGGATGCTTGCAAAAGCAGGGTCGATTTACCTGCATTCATGGTCGAGTAATTGAAATAGAGCTTGGCCATAAACCCGGTTTGCCAAAGCCGGGGACGGGCTGCAAGGGGCTAGCGACCTGCACTGCGCTTATCTCTGTGATAGGTCAGCGCCATGCCAGCAATTTGTTGCACGGCCGCTTCCGGAATGGGACCGGTGACTGGAATAAGAACAGCGCGATTATCCAGATAACCAAACTCTTCAGGAAAAAGCGTGCGGCACCTGCTAATAAGATCCGTCTGGCAATGCACGTAGAGACCGCAATGGTCGCGATGCTTTGCTGACCAAGCCAGCCGAATAGTTGTTCCCATTTTTCGGGGCGGCAAATAAGCAGGTTCACCCCATTTCAAAGTTTCCACTATCGGAGCGGTTTGGGTGGCGTCGGCCGCCGCCAAGATCAGCGCTCGGATTTGCGCCATTCTGGCCTGAACCTCTTTTGGTAGATTCGCAAAATAGCTCTGAGGTGTTTTTGTCGGATCATCCATGTCGCCAGATCTTGGTGGATTGCCGCACAAAAGCAAGTCAGGATCGCGCCTGCGGTCATTCTGGCCGTACCTCAACGTGCCAAAGGACCGAGCATGACGCAAAACAACATTCAGCATTGGGACGGGCGGGTTGATTTGGCCGCCGCGTTCCGATGGGCCGTGCGATTTAACTGGCACGAGGCTGTGGCCAATCACTTTAGCCTTGCCGTCAACGAGGACGGCACACAGTTTCTCATGAACCCCAATCAATGGCATTTTTCACGGATCAAAGCGTCAGACATTTTGTTGCTTGATGCCCATGACCCGCAGTCCATGAAGCGCCCCGATGCGCCAGACCCGACAGCATGGGGTCTACATGGTGGCATTCACAAGCATTGCCGACACGCGCGATGCGTTATGCATGTGCATTCGATATTCGCCACGGTTTTGGCCTCACTTGCCGATAGCCGCCTGCCGCCCATCGATCAAAACTGCGCCACATTTTTCAACCGCGTGGTGATCGACGATGAATATGGAGGTCTGGCGTTCGAAGAAGAAGGTGAACGCTGCGCTGCGCTGCTGACGGATCCAGCCAAGAAGGTCATGGTTATGGGAAATCACGGCGTTTTGGTTATTGGGGACAGTGTCGCTGACACATTCAATCGCCTCTATTATTTCGAGCGCTCGGCTGAAACATACATACGCGCTTTGCAAACGGGCCAACCTCTGCGGATCTTATCTGACGAGGTTGCCGAAAAAACCGCGAAAGAGTTGGAGGACTACCCTGACCAAGCCGACAAACATTTCCGCGAGTTGAGGGCAATTCTGGATCAAGACGGATCAGATTACGCGACATAGAAAAAAGACAGGCAGGTGAGGATTTCCTGACCTATCCCCCACTTGGCGCAGATGGTTAAACCGGGTATGGCTTTGCCTTGACGTTAGGATAGGCCCGCCGACACATGACCGCAGATCACAAGTTCTTAATCGAGCAGATTGCCAGCGGCGACAAGCAGGCACTTGCAGCGCTTTACAAGGCGCTGGAAAGGCCTGTCTATAAATTTATCGTCTCAAGATTGAACGATCCCCACGAAGCAAACGACATACTTCATGAAGTGTTCATGGATGTCTGGCGATCAGCCGGGCGCTTTGAAGGGAGATCGAAAGTGCAGACTTGGGTATTTGGAATTGCCTACCGCAAAAGCATCGACGTGATGCGGAAGCGGGGTCGCGTCGATCTTACGGATGAGCAGCCCGATCTGGTGGATGACAGCCCCGATCAGGAAACCTGCCTGGCTGCTGGCCAGGAAGCCGAACATGTTCGGCATTGCCTGGAAACGCTCAAGGACGATCACCGCTCGGCGATCACCCTCGCGTTTTATCAGGATATGACCTACGGCGAGATCGCCGAGGTTGCAGGGGTTCCAGAAGGGACGGTCAAAACCCGGATTTTCCATGCAAAGAAATTGCTGATGCGGTGCCTTCAGGGCCGCGTGGAAAGGACTGTGGCATGACCCGGGACGATTTTGAAAACTTGCTGGTCTTCAAGGCCAATGGAACCCTCGAAGGCGAAGAGCTTGCCGCGCTAGAGGCCGCACTGGCGTCAGATGCCGAGCTTAGGGCCGAGCTTTATGCGCTGGAAGCGATCCGCGACACTATGCAATCGGACCCCGTGCAAAGCCCGGGAGAATTGGGTTTGGCTCGTCTGATGCGCGACGTCGAAAATGAAACGCGCGTTACCGAAGCCCCAGCCGCCGCAAATGACAATGTTGTGCCCATCACCCGTTTGCGGTTTTGGCAAGCTGCAGCGGCTGTCGTGCTGGCGGTCGGTATCGGCTTTAACCTGACAGATTTTGGACCAGGCGCTAGCGTTGAGACCTCGGTCGCCTTTGAAGACAGGATCGCCGAACCAGCGGGATTTGGTCTGGCAAGTGGTGGATCATCTGATTTCACCGTTGCTTTTGCACCCGATGCCACCGAAGCTGAAATTCGCGGCCTTTTGTTGGATGCGGGCGTTGAGATTGTGAGCGGCCCCTCGGCTCTTGGCCTCTATGGTCTTGCTCTGCTAGACATGGACGCAGAACGGTCCGCGCGGGATATTTTGGCCAGCTCGGGCATTATTGACGACCTTCAGTAATATTCAGCCAAGGCGATTTGCCATGACCCAATTGTTCCGAACGCTCCTGCTCCTTGTTTTTGTCGTAACCTATGTTCCGACGATGGCGGCGGCGCAAACATCCCCAGGTGAAGTCGATATGAATGGCGATGGCATTCCGGATGGTGAGTATTCGGGTGGTGATGGCCCAAATGACGGATATTACGACGAAGAGGACTATGGCGAAGACGAGAACCAGAATTACGGTTCGGAAGAAGATGATCGCCGTCTGGTCCCGTTTGCCTTTGGACAGCAACCACGCGAACGTACCCGGATGGCTCAGGCTGGGCGGTCTGAGGTCGTCGTAAGCGGGCCCCAAGGTGAATTCCCAAGCTCAAATAACACTCTGACGGCACTTGGCGCAGTATTGCTGCGCTATCGGGATTTGCCAAATTTGGGTTTGCGGATTGCGGTTTATGATTTTCAATCGGGGCTAAGTATACGCCAAGCCCAAGAGGCGCTAAATGCGGTTACTCCCAACACAGTCGTTGGGCTGCATCACGTTTATCAACTGTCGCAATCGGCCCCGCGTCTTTACGCACCGGGATTGATTGGGGATGCCGCGCCCGGTGTGTGCCGCATTGGCGGCAATTTTCGCGTTGGGATCATTGATGGCCCGGTTGATCCGGATCACCCGGCTTTGGCTGGCGCAAATATTTCGACGCAATCCGTCCTGAATGCAGATGAGCGGGCCCCAACAGGCACGCATGGCACCGCTGTTGCGGCATTGGTTGTTGGCGAAAACTCTGATGCAGGCCTAAGCGGGTTCGCCCCTGGAGCTGATCTTTTGGCGGTCTCGGCCTTCACGCAGTCCGGTGGCAACCCAGGCGCTGATATTGAGCGGATCGCGGCGGCCATCGACTATCTTCTGGCGCGCGATGTGCGGTTGATAAATATGTCTTTCGCCGGTCCGGAAAACCCGGTGCTGGAAATCGTGTTGGATGAGGCGGCCAGTGCAGGCGCGGTAATGATTGCTGCCGCTGGCAATAACGGCATGGCCTACGCAGCTTATCCTGCGGCCCATCAGGACGTTATTGCGGTGACGGCCGTCGATGCCGCGATGCGCCGGTACCGAGACGCGAATTTTGGCCGTCACATCGAATTTGCAGCGCCCGGGGTCGACATCTATGTCGCGTCAAACAGGGGCGGGGGCTATGCCTCGGGAACGTCATATGCTGCGCCAATCGTAACGGCGCTTGCAGCGCGTTTGGGTGCTGGACGCACGCTGTCCGTCGCGGGGCTTAGGGCCCGTTTGCAAGCCACAGCCGTTGATCTGGGCGACGATGGGTTCGATTCCACATTCGGTTGGGGCCTCGTGCGCGGCGGCTGCTAATCACCCCTTTAAGTTTCTGAACGTCGGAACCCCATCTCGCTCTGCGGAATGGGGTTTTTCTTTGCCTTTGGCCAATACGCAAAACTTTATTCGAAAGTTTTTGAACCTTCGGGTGTCGCGAACCGACCCACGTTTAGAACGACATTGAAGGCCATAAAGGACATTCCGCCATGAACCCGCATCTGCTTGCTATCTTCGCTGCAACCCGTCCCCAAACCCTAAAAGGCACAGCATCCGCAGCGCCAGCACCTCGCGCAGGGCTTGGTCATTTGAGGGCTGCAGCCAAACACTAAGCCCCCGTATTTGCACTGCAAAAAAGTTAAGTTTTTTTGAACTAGCGTCCGCTGCAAAACGACCCACAACCAGATTGAAGACATTAACCTTTCGGGGAAGCATCAGATGACCAATTTTTTCCGGTCCATCGCGACGGTCGCCACAGTCGGCCTGAACACCGCCTCCTCAGCATTTGCCCAAGATTTCGGGCACCCGCCTTTGGCTTGTTATGGCCAAGCCCTTGGCGGGCATGACCAAAACCTTTTCAACGCTTTTTGCCAGGAATTACCCGTCCCCCTGGCATCTGAGCGGCGCTGACGTCCCCCGTCTCTCGTCTTCAGCGCCGTGCCCGGTCTGCCAGTTTTTGGTAGGCCGGGCCTACTTTTTCGGGGAGGGGCGTTAGGTGTCCATCCAAATCGTTACTGGTCCGTCATTGACCAGTTCAACCTGCATATCGGCGCCAAATCGTCCGGTCTGGACCGACACACCTAAACCAGTCAGAGCATCGGCAAAATGCTCATAAAGCGCCCGTCCGTCGTCCGGGCGAGCGGCGGCAGAAAAGCCGGGCCGATTGCCGCGTGACGTATCTGCTGCCAGCGTAAACTGGCTGACCACCAGCGCCTCACCCTTCACATCCACAAGCGAACGATTCATCTTGCCGGCGCCATCTTTGAAGATCCGCAACTTTGAGATTTTCACGGCCAGAGCATCGGCGGCTTTGTCGTTATCACCGTCCATTGCACAGATGAGGATCAGCAGGCCTGCGCCGCATTTGCCGACACATGCCCCATCAACATGAACCGAGGCGCGTGCCACGCGCTGCAAAATCGCTCGCATTACTGGTTCATCGCGATGAAATAGCCAATGGCGCCTGCTACGGCGAGGCCCGCAATCACGGCCAGTGTAATCTTAATGGCCGACCACGGACGTTCCCCTTGCACGCGGCCCGACTGGCCATTCACCACAAACCGATAGCTCTTTCCCTTATACTTATAGGCGGCCATCCAGACCGGCAGCAGCACGTGTTTAAAGGTCTCTTCCGTCATTTGCGTATTCACGCTGGCAATGCGTTGCTGATCGCCGCCGATATCAAATTTGATGTCACGGCGGATCTGCGCATCCATAATATCGCAGGCTTCGTCGAAGCCGTCTGGCAGCTCAACCTGATACCCTTCGGCGCGAAAGCCTGCCAGAAAATGCGGAGAATAGGGTTCGAGTGCAGACAGGCCCCAAGGCGCAAGGCCGTCAGTATAGCGCTTTGGCAGGGATTTTGAGGCAAGCACCAGCACATCATCAAAGAACCGTTGCACATTGCCTGAAACATTGCGCCATCGGATCTTGCGCACGCGTTTGGATTTGCCATCCGGCCCGCGCACAGTGATGTAGTAATAAGTGCCGCGCTGACCGGTATAGCGGCTGCGGGTTTGGGCATCAAAAGTCCAGTAAGGTACGTAGATGCCATCCAGCTTGCGCCCATTGCGGGCATATTCCTGCAAACCATTGGGCGCGAACCACAGCTTGCCCAGCCAGTCATTCATCGCGGAATGGGCCGCGGGTTCATCCAGTTGGAAGGGCAAAACACCCTTGGGCTTGATGTGACGGTGCGTACCCGTGTCGGTGACAACTGGCGTGGCGCAGAAAGGGCATTCGCTGGCATGGATATCAGGCGAAAACTCAACCTGTGCACCGCAATTCGGGCAAGAGGATACGCGGGTTTCCTCCATTTCGACTTCAGGCAGCTCAGCGGACAGGGCCGCATGAAGATCAAGCTCGCGGATCGTCTTTGACCATGGGTTCGGGTCGCCGGTTTCTTCCTCGTTTCCGCAATGACCACAGATCAGTTTGGATTGCGCAGGCGAAAACCGCATATCTGCGCCGCATTCATCACAAGGAAAGCGGTGATCCTCGTCGCGCGCGGGCGCGGAAACCTCGGTTTCGGTCTCTTCAGGCTCGGGCACAAAGCCGGGCGGGGGAGGGGGCGTGTTGGTCATTGAAGGTCTCGTCAGTTGAGATCGAAATGGAATTTGATGTGCAGCTATTTTGATAGGAACTCTTGTACGTGCAGCGACGCTTCTTCGTCCGTTATCCCCAAATCCTTAGCAACCCTTTTGGTTAGAGAATACTCGGTTCGATTGGGGTTCATCCGCGCCAACCTCTCAACATGCCTCATGCGCGCTTCAGGAAAGGATTTGAAAAACGCGGACAATCCCTCGATCGGCCGCGTAAAATGCGTTCGCAATGCTTTTCGGATTACTATCTCATCAAAACCATCCGCCTGCAGCCTTTCGCAGAACGCAACTCGCGTTTCATCCGGCAACGGCGGCGTTTTGAGTGCAGTCATCTTGCGCCGGTGGTGCTCCGGTATTTGGTCTAGGCGCGTTTCGAAACGCAAGCGACTTACGCCCCCGGTGGCGGGGGCGGTGGCATCACGGTGAAGAGCTGGGCCAGCTCTTGCACGTCCTCGGCCTTTTTCCAGCCATCCTGCCCTTGCGTCCACACAAAGGTCTCGCGGGTCAATTCGCCCCGGCCAGCCATCTGGCCCATTGTCGCTTTCGAAAAGGGGCCTTTAGTTTGGCCATTCTCGGCGACGTGCCAGACATGTTCAACCGGTGGAGGGGGCGGTGCGGCTGCGGCAGGTTGTTGCGCCTGCTGGGCCGGTGCGGCGCCCCAGGGACCTTGATTGGCCCCTCCCATGGCATTCGCCATTTGATTGGCCATCGCCATACCCATACCCAGCCCCATGCCAGCGCCCATGCCGCCATCGCCGCCGGGATTAGAGGCTGCGGCTTGCATCGCCTCTGCTGCCGAAAACTGCGTATAGCGGTTCAGATCACCAACAACGCCCATAGATGTACGTTTATCGAGTGCCTCTTCCACGGCTGGCGGCAGCGAGATGTTTTCGATGTAAAGCTCGGGCAGTTCCAGCCCATATTGCTCAATCGTGCCCGAGATCTGTTCGGCCATAAGACGGCCCAAATCGCCGGTATTGCCCGCCATATCCAGCACCGGAATGCCGCAAGACCCAATTGTGCGGCTGAATTCCTGAACGATGATGTTGCGGATCTGATAGGTGACCTCGTCGGTGGTGAATTCGCCGTCCGTTCCGACAATTTCGGTCATGAACTTGCCAGCATCCTTCACCTTGACCGTATAGGTGCCATAGGCGCGAATGCGGGTTGGACCAAAATCGGGGTCGCGCAGCATGATGGGGTTTTTTGTGCCCCATTTCAGATCGGTAAACCGGCTGGTGTTGACGTAATAGATCTCGGACTTAAACGGGCTTTGGAACCCGTGATCCCAATGCTGAAGCGAGGTCATGATGGGCATGTTATTGGTTTCGAGCATATAAAGCCCGGGCGTAAACACGTCCGCCATCTGGCCTTCGTGGATAAAGACCGCCGTCTGACCCTCGCGAACCGTCAGCTTGGCGCCGTATTTGATCTCGTGGCCCTGACGTTCAAACCGCCAAACCATCGTATCGCGCGTATCATCGGTCCAGTGAATAACATCAATAAACTGTCCGGAGAGGAAATCGAAAATGGACATCAGGTCCTCCTGTCAAAAATTCTGGTAGGCGCGGCTTTGATCTAGCTTGGCCCAGCAACCAGCCCTTGGGCAAGCAGCCTTACGGTTGGTCTCGCCTCATCGGCGGTCATGCCGGGGCGTAAGTTTGGATTGTAGAGCATCGACAACAACATCTCGTCATGCGTCGTCAGAAGAGCAAATTCCTCGTCATCATTGAAGATCGAGGGGCGCGCCGCGGGGCTGTCATTGGGCAAACCAAGGCCTTGAGCCACTTCTTCATGCACACATGACCGGCGCTGCAAATCAGGGTGTTCGGTGCGGATGATCGCAATCGCAGAGACAAAGATCGCGGGGTTATTTGCCTGCGAAACCATGTAGACCGAGCAGAAATTATAGCGCGGCATATTGGTGATCTCGCGGATCAGACCGGCGCTGATGGATGGCATGATTTGCCGCAATAGCGGCTCTGAACCCATTTGCTCGTCGCGGTTCAGGTAAAGAACATGGAAATTCCCACCAGATCCTACTGTTCGAATATTATGCCCCGAGACACGCGCCAGCCGCTCAGCATATTGTGTCAAAACGGTTCGGTCATTGCTCTGCACGCTGGCCGGTACAGAAGCGCCAAAATGCGGTTGAATGCGCACGGGCCGTTCCCAACGCCGTAGGGTCGAGGGCGTCTCAAGTGCCACATAACGCCCATTCGACAATGCATATTCGTTGTAGAATGCAATTTGCTCAAAATTCGCGGCCAAATTACGAGGGACAATGGGCGTATCCGGCCCGCCACCATCAGTGCGCAGCAGCCCTTGCGTCAAAAGCCGCTGCTGTACATTGGCGTAATACTGCACATACGCCACGCTTTCTGCTGATGGGGTCACGCTTGGTGGGGCAATGACCACGGTTGGCGTGGGGGATGTCGGCGGCGCGGTGGTGGTCGTGCAGCCCGCAAGAGCCGCCAAAGCGGCTCCTGCAAGAGCTGTTACAATCCCATTTCGCATCATTTGCCGCCCTGTCCGGTAGCGCCTTATTGAGGAACCGCAGTTCCGATATTGTCGCCCGTGCCATCCTGGCGCGCCGATGCCGAGGCAAGGGTGTCGCGCAGTTCGGTTTCCATCTTCTGCATCTCGACTTCTGCTTCGGCGCGGCGGCGTTTACCCTCATCCGCGATTTGCAGGCTTTCCTCGATTGTTGCGATCAGATCGGCATTGGCCTGTTTCACAGCCTCGATATCAAAGACACCGCGCTCCATCTCTTCACGCACGATTTTGTTGCTTTCGCGCAAGTTGGCCGCGTTGGCTTTCAACAGCTCATTGGTCAGATCATTGGCTTCACGGACGGCCTCAGCCGCCTCTTTCGAGCGTTGGATTGTCAGAGCTTGTGCCAGCTGCGTTTCCCAAAGCGGCACGGTGTTAACGAGCGTCGAGTTGATCTTGGTAACGAGCGATTTGTCGTTTTCCTGAACCAGTCGGATCGAGGGCAGCGACTGCATCGTGACTTGACGGGTCAGCTTAAGGTCATGCACCCGGCGTTCCAGATCATCGCGCGCGGCGCGCAGATCGCGCAATTCCTGCGCTTCCATGACCTGTTTTTCTTCAGGCGCGGCGTCGACTTCGGCGGCCTTGGCCGGGATCGTAACCTCATCCAGCTCTTTGATTTTCTCTTCGCCCGCCGCGATGTACAGCGCCAGTTCGTCATAGAAAGCCAGCGTCTTATCGTAGAGTTGATCAAGCGATTTGATGTCTTTCATCAAGGTGTGCTCATGTGCCAAAAGCTCATCGGTGATCCGGTCGATCTGACCTTGCACATCTTCATAACGCGCCAAAAACGCATGGGCTGGCTTTACGCGGCCCAAAAGACGCTCCCACCAGCTGAGCTGTCGATTTGGGTCCAGTTCAGACACCGAAAAGCCGCGAATTGTGCCGACTATATCACGCAGGGAATTACCCGCAGGCCCAACATCTTTGTTCTTCACGCCATCCAACATGGCTTGGCTGATGGTCTGCAACTCGGCCTGCGCGCCCGAGCCGAACGTGACGATCGAGTTAGTATCCGTCATGTCCAGTTCGGCCATGCGTCTGCGAATTTCATCGGCAGTTGGGGCTTCGGCTTCGGCCAGTGGCACCAATTCAGTTGAAGGTTCTGGCAGAACCACAGCGTTCAGTTCTTCCACCATGGTTTCAACGGCCTGCGCCTGTTCACGGATCTCTACACTCATCGCTTATTGTCCTTATACGTCTATATGAAGGTTGTCGCGGTTCAAACGGTCCCGCAATACGTCAATTTCTACATCCAGATCGCTGCGATCCGTGACCAGCATGGCCCGTGTCCGCGTTGCGAAATTTGTTTCTAAATCGTCCAGAAGCGCTACGTAATCGGCCCGTACATCGGCGTCTTTGTTGCGTGCGTACAGATCGGCAAACTTCACCGTCGCATCGCGCGCGCCCTTGAGATAAACGCCCAGATACTTGCGGGCTTGAGTCAGGTCGCGGGGGTCTTCTTCGACTGTGCGGAACATATCGCGTGCTGTCGTTTGGAAGCTTTCGACGCGGCCTTCTAGCTGGCGGTCGCCTGCACGTTTGATGGCATCGCTCATGCCGGCCAGCAATTCCTCGGCCTTTTCAATTTTGCGGGCGACGCGGTCAGTCTGGAAGTGATCCACGCCTTCCAACCCCTTGTCGCGCATCGGATCGATCCCGAATGAAAATGCATGCAAACCACCACTGATGACGCCCATGATCACGGCCGTCAGCGAATTCCATTGCCCGCCGTAAACCAACGCGGCCACGCCAAGCCCGGTGGCAACCGACGCAAAGATTTTGCGCGGAATGCCGGGGCGGCGCGCAACCTTGCGCTCGTTATAGGCGTCCTCGGCCCGCACTCCGTCGCGCAAGAGCCACGCGGCAAGCAGCAAAATCGCGGCGCCTGCCATATCGGTGACCATCGTGCCAACCGGCTTAAAAAAGGCGCTGAAGAAGGCGATGATTGGGATAAGAAACAGGATATTGATCCGCGCGCCGTATCTGGCCGGGGATCGCCCTTTGAACGAGGCGGCTACAATTTGCGCCTCGGGTGCAGTAATATCTGCCTCACCTGGATTGCGGCTAAATTTGCCGCCATAGCGCTGCGCCATCTCAGATCACCCCAAAACCGCCAAAGATCGCCATCACCATGATGACAACCAGCGCCACGAAAGAAACACCCTGCAAACCGTTAGAACTCATGCCTAATCCCCTCTGCCGCTTCATAGGATAAGCACGCTTACCCCCAAAAACCAGAACTCAGTGATGTAATTGCCCCGAGGTTCCGGATTCCGCCTGTGCACCAAGCGCTCGTTCGTGATCGAGCTTGCGTTTATAGCCGGTTTGAATGAATTCCACGACGAAAAGCACAACAACCGCGAAATAGAAGGTCGTCTTCGACATTGGAATCAGCGGATAGCCAAAAATATGGATGGCCATTGCTTCATCATGGGTGGCGTGTTCGGCGGCGACACCGGCCTCACCCAGAAGGACCACACCGACGATCAGCAGGATAAAAAGGCCCAAAACTTCATACATCCGGTTTTTCTCAAGAAACTTCGTAACTCCGTCAGCCAAGATCAACATAGCTGCGCCCGAGACCAGAATCGCCGTTGCCAGTACCGGGAACACATCGGTGATGGCCAGCGCAGAGAGGATCGAATCAAAGCTGAAAATCAGGTTCATCAGCACGATCATCATCACCACCTGCGCGGCGGTTTTGCGATCCTTGCCTTTGCCTTCGTGGTCAAGGTCATGCATCGACAAAAGATGGCTGATTTCCTTGACCGCCGTGTAGATGATGAAGACGCCGCCAAAGACAAAGACGCAAGTGGCGAAGTTCACGCCGCCTTCCAGAACGCCTGTCCAGTTCATAACAAAGAACGGCTCGGCCAAACTATCGATCAGCCGGATCATCACGAAGAGCAACACGACCCGCAGCGCGACCGCCAGAATTATCCCCCAAAAGCGCACGGCTTTTTGGTGCTGGACCGGGGCGCGTTGGCTCTCTATCGAGATATAGAGCAGATTGTCGAACCCCAAGACAGCCTGCAAAAAGCAGAGCATCACGAGGTTGCCGATATTTTCAAAGGTCAGAAGGTCCATCATCGTCTAATCACTTGTTTTTAAAGTATTCGTCGTTAGGTCGGCGGCCGGATTATTCCGACTTCGCCGCCAATCGTTTTTTCCAAGGGTCAGTTGGGTCTTTGCGCCGCTCGGCCTCAAGCCCGCGTCCGCGCAGCACAGCAGGGCGCGCTTCAACCGTTTCCAACCAGCGTGCCATGTGGGGTTTGTCATCCAGCGTCTGCTGCTGGCCTTCCCAAAGCGAGGCCCAGCCCCAGATCGCCATATCTGCAATCGAATAGAAATCTCCGGCCACAAATTCATGGTGGGACAGTTGTTCATTCAGCACTTTATAAAGGCGCCCGGTCTCGGTCCTGTAGCGGTCTTTGGCGTAGGGCAGGTCGTTGGGTGGCTCCATCTTTGGTGCGTATTTTAGGAAATGATGCGCTTGCCCGGCCATCGGGCCCAGTCCGCCCATTTGCCACATTAGCCACTGGTCAACGGCCACTCTCTCACGCTCGGTCTTGCCATAGAACTGACCGGTTTTCCGCGCCAGATATTGCAAGATCGCGCCCGATTCAAAGATCGAAATAGGCGCGCCATCCGGCCCGTCAGGGTCAACAATCGCGGGCATGCGGTTATTGGGTGAAATGGCCAAAAACGCGGGCTTGTGTTGATCGCCAGCGCCGATATTCACGAGATTAAGATTGTAGGGCAGCCCGAACTCTTCCAGAGCAATTGAGACTTTCCAGCCATTGGGTGTCGGCCAATAATAGAGGTCAATCGCCTCAGTCATCGTAAAATTCCTTTTTCGACATGCTGCGCCAAAGAGTTGCGGGAAAATCGTCAAAAGGGCAAGGCTTAGGCCCATCGAATAAGGGATTGCGCCAAGGGGGCAGGCCCTTCCGTCGCGGCAAGCACATTCGCCTGGTCGCGTGGTACGCCTGATAATTTGTCTGACGTAACAAAAAGAAGTTCAACTTTTTTTGGTTTGTCTTCTGGCCATTCAAATTCAGAAAATTCAACGCGTTGCCAAAAATTTTGCAGGGCCCAATTCCGCAATTTACCTAGGTTTCGTACCGCAAAAGGTACAATTTGGGGGCTTGACCCGACAGCGGTCAAAGCCTACCCCAAACGTTGTGGCGATTTGTAACCGGATTGCGGGCCACGTTAAATATGCCGCTAAAGAGGTCGAGCTGCGCCACAAAACAGGCATTGCCCCCGACCGTTCATCCGGCCTTGGGGGTTTTTTATTGCCTAATCCCTCGGGTCGCAGAAAGACTAAAGAAGAGTAAATCATGGGACCAAAACAGCTTCCTGAAAATGCCCGCCCTCGCACGACCGCCATTCATGGTGGCACGCGCCGCAGCCAGTATAACGAGGTGAGCGAGGCGATCTTCCTGACTCAAGGCTTTGTTTACGACAACGCCGAACAGGCCGAGGCGCGCTTTATCGAAAGCGGCGATGATGAGTTTATTTATGCGCGCTACGGCAACCCAACGGTTCGCATGTTCGAAGAACGGATCGCAGCGCTTGAAGGCACTGAAGATGCTTTTGCGACGGCTTCTGGTATGGCGGCAGTAAATGCCGCGCTGACCTCGCATTTGAAAGCGGGTGATCATGTTGTTTCGGCCAAGGCGCTTTTTGGGTCCTGCCTCTACATTCTTGAAGATATCCTGACCCGCTATGGCGTCGAAGTAACCTTCGTTGATGGCTGTGATTTGGCCGCGTGGAAGGCTGCCATTCGTCCGGACACTAAGGCCGTCTTCTTCGAATCCATGTCGAACCCGACGCTTGAGGTCATCGATATCCGCGCTGTATGCGATTTAGCGCGGGCCGTTGGCGCCATCTCGATTGTCGACAACGTCTTTGCAACGCCGGTTTTGCAACGCTCGGGCGAGCTGGGCGCAGACGTGATTGTCTATTCGGCCACCAAACATATCGACGGGCAGGGCCGCTGTCTGGCAGGCGTCATCTGCGGCACGCGTGAGTTTATCCGCAAAACGGTTGAACCCTATCTCAAGCATACTGGCGGCTCACTTTCGCCTTTTAACGCCTGGGTGATGCTGAAAGGGCTTGAGACAATCGAGCTAAGGGTGCGTGCCCAAGCTGAAAGCGCCGCTAAAGTTGCCAGCGCATTACAGGGAAAAGACGGGTTCTCTCAGGTCGTTTACCCCGGCCTCACGGATCATCCGCAATATGAGCTGAATCAGAGCCAAATGCCCGGCGCAGGCGGCACAATGCTGGCGCTTGAGCTTGCGGGGGGCAAAGAGGCTGCGTTCAAGTTCCTTAATGCACTAAAAATTGTGGTGATTTCGAACAATCTTGGCGACGCAAAATCCATTATCACTCATCCCGCGACGACAACTCACCAGCGGCTGACAGATGAGCAACGTGCGGAGTTGGGCATTTCGGACGGCCTTGTCCGTCTATCGATCGGTCTTGAGGATCCGCAGGACCTGATTGAAGACCTCTTGGGTGGATTGGCTGCCGCAAGGGCCTAAGTAATTGCCACGTCCGCAAGTTTCGACCTGCGGACGTGCCCTGTATTTTGGCGGATATAGCGTAATCGCCTCTTTCGGCGCTGTTGGGTCTTATAAGACAACACGGCCTTCATAATTATTCTATGGAGCCTCCCCGGCCATTTGCGTTATGAGCCGTGTCATGAAACCGTTTCTGATCTTACAACTCAGGCCCGAAGATGAGGCCGCCGATGAAGAGTTTGCCAGCCTTCTGGCCCGCAGTGGGCTTGAGGCCGGTGATGTGCACCGCCTTAGGCTTGACCAAACAAATCTGCCAAGGGACCTGTCGCTGGATAGCTATTCCGGTGTGATTGTTGGCGGCGGGCCGGGCTGTGTTTCGGATGCGCCAGAGACCAAAGACGCGGTCGAGGCCAAGATTGAGGCTGAGATCCTTTCTCTTATGCCTGCGATCACCGAACGGGATTTTCCTTATATGGGCTGTTGCTACGGCCTCGGCGTCTTGGCGCATCACTTGGGCGCCTCCGTTAGTAAAGACCGTTTTGGCGAGCCAATTGGCGGTGTGGATTGCACCTTGTCTGAAGCTGGGCGCGCCGATCCGCTATTTGAGGGTGTCGCGCCCGTATTTCGCGCTTTTGTCGGTCATAAAGAAGCTGTCCAGGACCTGCCGCAAGGCGCGGTTCATCTGGCCTCCGCTGAAAGCTGCCCGTTTCAGGTGATCCGTTATGGCCAAAATGTCTATGCCACCCAGTTTCATCCCGAAGCAGATGGCGATAGTTTCGCGCAACGTATCGAGATTTACCGCCATAACGGCTATTTCCATCCTGACGAAGCCGAAACACTTATTGCTGCTAGCCGCGCAGAAACGGTGAGTGAGCCGGAAAAAATGCTGCGGAATTTTGTAAAGCGGTACCGCCGCGCGTGATACGCGCGGGACTGATTTATTGATAAATCAGCTATTTTTCATTGATGAAAAATCCCCCATTCCCCGGGGCGGTTTGGGCAACTTGCGACGCCTATTGTGCCCTTTAGGGCGCAAAAAGGTGATCTAATGGCGGGGAATTGGCGTATCCGCGGTATCAATCCGGCTTGGATTGAGGGGCCATTGCCCCATATAAACAGCAAGGACCAATTTGGGGGACCAGATCATGACCCTGCCACTGAGCAATGTCACAACGCAGCCCGAGGCCGAAGAAGCACGTCAGGCCCTTAAACTTCTCAAGGCCTGGGCGGCCAATGCCACGGCTGATGAACTGGCCGCGCTTGACCCTGCGGTTGCCCGCTTTTTGCCAAACCATCCTGGCTATCCGGTTTTCTCAAACGTCTACCCTGAAGATTTCTCTGTTGATGAAGCCTATAAAGCCAGCTTGCCGGACTTACAAAACGGCCCGGCCTCGCTCATTCGCGGTCAAAAGCGGGTGATCCAGCATGTTGGCATTTCCAATTTCCGTCTGCCGCTGCGCTATCACACGCGCGACAACGGTGATCTGTCATTGGAAACGTCTGTGACAGGGACAGTCAGCCTTGAGGCGGGAAAAAAGGGCATTAACATGAGCCGCATCATGCGCAGCTTTTATGCCCATGCGGATCGCACGTTCAGCTTCGATGTTATGGAAGCCGCGCTGGATGACTATAAGCAGGATCTGGACAGCTTCGACGCACGCATTCAGATGCGCTTTTCATTCCCGATGAAAATTGAAAGTTTGCGCTCTGGTCTGTCCGGCTACCAATATTACGACATCGCACTGGAGTTGGTCGAGCAGGGCGGAGAACGGCTCCGGATCGTACATCTGGACTATGTTTACAGCTCAACCTGTCCTTGCTCTTTGGAACTTGCTGAACATGCCCGGCAAATGCGTGGGCAGTTGGCGACGCCGCATTCGCAGCGCTCGGTGGCGCGCATTTCAGTTGTCATGACAGAAGGGCAGGGCTGCCTCTGGTTTGAAGACCTTGTCGAATTGGCACGGCGCGCAGTGCCGACCGAAACACAGGTCATGGTCAAACGTGAAGATGAGCAAGCCTTTGCAGAGCTAAATGCCGCCAACCCGATCTTTGTCGAAGATGCCGCCCGGCTTTTTGCGAAAGCACTTCATGAAGAGCCGCGTGTTGGTGATTTTCGTGTTGTGGCGAGCCATCAGGAGAGCCTGCACAGCCATGATGCGGTCAGCGTTCTAAGCGAGGGCGAGACCTTTGCCGCAGCAAGCCTAGAACCGCGGCTGTTTCAGACATTGATTCATCAAGGATGATGAATCCCTAAGCACATCATAGACGGGCCATGCAGAATCGGCAGGACGGCTATGCGGAAGCGTCTGTAGTCATTCAGATTTTAAATGCTATCTCTTGTAGCAGGGAGGGAACCAAAGACATCAAATCATGAGGTTTCCAAATGTCGACGCAAACGCTTGAATACACCGCTTCTTCGTCTTCTTTCTTTGCCCGCATGGGTGAGTGGATTGCGAATACCTTTAACGCAATGGCCGTTGCGGCGTCCCGTTCCGAAGAGATCGAACGCCTGGTCAACAAATCTGACGACGAACTGGCTGAGATGGGCCTGACCCGCGAAGATATCGTTGCACATGTCTTCCGTGACAAATTCTACATCTAAGACATTCGTCTAAGATCACGCGCAAAAAGGGGCGGCCTGTATTGGCCGCCTTTTTTGCATGCCTCGGCGGTTGACAGCCCGCCCTGTCCAAGCCAACGGTGCGCCTTATGGTGGATTTTAGACCCGTCGGATACGTAATTGGCCTTTTGGTGCTGGTGCTTGGCCTGACCATGCTGGCACCGATGGGCGTCGATATCTGGTATCAAAATGGCAATTGGCCAGTCTTCTTTGAAAGTGCCGTTCTAACCACCCTACCTGGTGCGATGGTAATGATGGCTTGCTCGAATGGGATGGCGGGGCGTCTGACCATTCAACAGACCTTTCTTTTGACCACGGGCGTTTGGCTTGTCATGCCGATCTTCGGCGCAATTCCCTTTGTTCTGGGCGCCACCGAGGCGCGCTATGTTGATGCGTTTTTTGAGGCGATGTCGGGGCTGACCACCACTGGATCAACTGTCTTTGATGGCTTGCAGGACTTGCCGCATGGGCTGCTTTTGTGGCGCGGGTTGCTACAATGGTTTGGCGGTGTCGGGATCATCGTTGTAGCCATGGTGTTCTTGCCCGAACTGCGGGTGGGTGGAATGCAGATTTTCCGCTCGGAAGGGTTTGATACATTTGGAAAAATTTTGCCGCGCGCTGGACAAATTGCCCAACAAATCTCGGTTATCTATCTGGTTTTGACAATGGTCTGCGCGTTGACCTATGGCGCATTTGGTCTTGAACCGTTCGATGCGATTGTTCACGCGATGACCACAATGGCCACGGGTGGATTTGCCAATAGCGACAGCAGTTTTGCAGAACTGCCGATTGGCGTAGAATATAGCGCGACCCTGTTCATGATCCTTGCGGCGCTACCCTTCGTGCGGTTCGTGCAAATACTGGGCGGAAGCGCCGAGCCGCTGTTTCGCGACAGTCAGGTGCGCGCATTTTTGGGGACGTTGTTGCTCGTAATCATCGTGCTGACCCTTTGGCTGCTATTTGCACTTGGATTTGGGTTTGAACTGGCGCTGCGAAAGGCGCTGTTTAACACTGTTTCGATCCTGACCGGGACGGGTTATGCCAGCGCAGACTACATGGGCTGGGGCGCTTTAGCGGTTGTCGTCTTTTTCTTTATTGGCCTGATTGGCGGTTGCGCGGGATCGACTGCCTGTTCGATCAAAGTCTTTCGCTACCAATTGTTGATGACGTCAATCTCGACCCAATTGCAGCGCCTTTATGCGCCTCACGGTGTGTTTGAACCGCGCTATGAAGGGCGCAAAGTCAGCGAAGAAGTGTTGTCATCCGTGATGGCGTTCTTTGTTCTATTTTTTGTCAGCCTCGCAGTTTTTGCAATTTTGCTGGGCCTCACTGGCGAGAGTTTCATTACTTCGGTCTCGGGGGCGGCTGCTGCTTTGGCCAATATCGGACCCGGCCTTGGGCCAGAAATTGGCCCCGCAGGCAATTTTGCGGGGCTCAGCGATGCGGCGAAGTGGATATTGTCGGCGGCTATGTTGATCGGACGGCTGGAATTGATGGCGGTCTTTGTTCTCTTCACCGCGCAGTTCTGGCGCGCCTAGCTGAAGGCCACCCAGAGAGCGACAAGCCCCAGACACGTGCCGGCCACCCGGTTTAGAATTTGCGCGCTGGCGGGGTCGCGGAACCGCCGGGCAAGCCTGTCGCCAAGTGCGGTCCAAACCAAAAAAGCGATAAGATTATTGGCTGTGAAAATCGCAGTGATCGTCAGGATTGCCTGAAGGCCGGCGCCCATTGGCAGGAATTGGGAAAACATCAGCGCAATGATCATGTACGCCTTTGGGTTCAGAACCAGAAGCAGCACACTGTCCTTGAAATCAGCGCCCCCGACTGCGCCTGGGTCGGCAGCATCAAGCGGACCAGAGAATGCGAGTTTGAAGCCGAGCCAGAGGATATAAGCGGCCCCGGCATAGTGCAGGATCGCGCCGATTACAGGTGCGGCCAGCAACATTTGCAGTAGGCCAAGGCCAAGCGCGAAAGTGACCGCAAATGTCGCGACGTGATACCCAAGATTGGCCCGAAGGGTTGCCCGAAGCCCGTAACGCGCGCCAAGCGCCGCGAAAAAGAGGTTTCCGGGGCCCGGCGAATAGGCCAATGGAAAAAGAAAGATGAGAAGGGGCACAACCATGCCTCAGCTTCGGGCTTTGTGGACGAAACCGCGACCCGGATCTTGCGCAATCTCCGTCTGTTGGGGTCCTGAAAGGAGTGGCGCCGAGGCGCCACGCTGGCTTGATTAGGGTGTATGGGCGAGGCTCAGGCGTAGGCTGCAGTCATTGCTCCGGAGGCCGCAAAGAAAACGGCGGGCCAATCTGGGCCCGCCGTTTTTTGTTTGGTTGGATGCGTTTTAGTTCCAGCAGGTCACCAGAACCGCCAGATCCATGCCGCGCCGGGCTAGGGCGGTCCGTGTCAGGGGCTGGGCTGTGACGGACGCGGCAGTAAGCGTGACGCCTGCATCGGCCAAGATACCGTTCATTTGATCGCCGCGCAGGGCAAAGCTTACCCCTTCGGGCAAAGCACGGCCTGTCGTCGGTTCTGGCAGGACCATACCGATAACGGTGCCTGCGCTGTCCAATACGGGTGCGCCTGCTTCGGATGGCTCAATATCCATCGCAAGGCGTGCGATCATCGGTTCGCCGTTGAGGCCAGACAGATCGGCCAATGTGCCGAAATTCAGCGAAGCCGCGCCAAGGGCACCTTCATAGGGGAAGCCAGCAACCGCCACATCTGACCGGATTCGGGCCGGTGTTTGCGGAAAGCCTGCAAAGGTTGTCGGCGCCAAGGATTGCGTCGGGCTAAGCACCGCCACATTCATCGCGGCATCGCTATAACTGACCCGCATCGCATATTGCTCATTGACCAGAACGCGGGTGCAACTGCCCAGATCTTCGGCCGTGGTCAACACGTTGCCTTGCCCATTCAGAAAGAAACCGCTGCGCGACCAATCAGGCTGGCGTACGGTCAGGCCCGACACAAGATCAGCGCTTTGGTCAAGGCCGGGGTCAATCGCGCCAGGATCGAGCGTGCCGGAGAAGGTCGAAAAGCTCTCTTCCAACATCGGCAATACACGGTCCATCTGCGCATCGCGCTCAGGTGTCCAGATCAGGGTAAAGCCCTTGATCTCGCCGTCTTGCAGCCGGGCCACCGTGTGGCTGCGCAGGGTGCCACTTTGGCCGGTCAATACAAAGCTGTTTTCACGGCGGGAGCGCTCGCCCTCAAGCGGAACAATGTCCAGTGTTTGCATGATCTCATAAAGACCGCCAAGCGTCGCGCGCGTGCCTTCTTGGCTGATCAGCAGAACCTGAACGCCGGAGCCATCAACTTCGTCATATTGGGCAAAGGGAAACTCGTAACGGGAAAATTCGACCATCGCCAAGGGCAGCTCGATTTCGATACCTGCCCGTTCGTCGCGGACGGTTCGCATTCCCAGTGCGGCCAGTTCACCTTGGTATTGGCCAAGGAGCAATGCGCGTTGACGGGTTGTCAGAACGCCGGTTTCTTCAAATCCCTGTGAGGCCTGCCACGAGGCCATGCCGCGGCGCGTTCCGGGGCCAAAAGCGCCATCGATGCCGGAATTGTAATGTCCAAACCACTGCATTGCGATTTGGAGCGCCTCGCGGGCCGGACGATCCAGCTGTGATTCGCTTTGGCGGGCTTCTTGGACCGTTTCTTCGGGCGGCTCTGGCGCGGCAACGGGTTGCGCCGGAAGAGCCGGCGTTGCGGGGCCTGCCGGGGCGGCGTCTAGCGTGCTGGCGCCGACGGGAAAATATTGCTGGCTGTAAAGCCCGGCATCGGCCAGATAGCTGTCGCCAGGAATAGCGCCCTGGCCGCGCAGCCCATTCAAAAGCTGGTTTGCATCGGTTTGGCTATAAGGGCCTAGCGCAATGGCGTACCACCCTGACCGCATTTGATAGCCATTTACGTCCGGCAAAATCCGCGAATAGGCCCGCACGCGCGCCTCGGCGGTGGCCAAGTCGGGATGGGCCTCAAGTTGCAGCCAAACGCGGTCTTGCGCTTCGGCTGCGGGGGCGGTGCCCAAGGCAAGCCCGAGCATCACAAAAAAGCATAGGAAAATCCGGCGAAGTGCCAAAAGCATAATAAAAAATCCCCTTACCATAGCGGGCTGTCCCCACTTAATTCCGGCGGCAACCTAGCAGAACCATAGGTCGATGCACCAGAAATATAACGCATTGGGCCAAGGTCCATGCATTGACCCCGTCTGGTACCGGCTCTAATTAACGCATGCCTTGCCAAACCGGGGATACTTTCCATGGCCGAAACGACCACTCAACCACGCAGCTTTCAGGAGATTATCCTGAGGCTTCAGGCCTATTGGGCCGCGAAAGGCTGCGCGATCATGCAGCCATATGACATGGAGGTTGGCGCGGGTACGTTTCACCCTGCCACAACGCTGCGCTCGCTTGGCACCAATCCGTGGGCTGCGGCCTATGTGCAACCGTCGCGCCGCCCAACGGATGGGCGCTATGGTGAGAACCCCAACCGGTTGCAGCATTACTACCAGTATCAGGTGCTGATCAAACCCAGCCCGCCCGATCTGCAAGCGCTCTATCTGGGGTCGCTTGCCGCAATTGGCATCGACATGGACCTGCATGATATCCGATTTGTCGAAGATGACTGGGAAAGCCCAACATTGGGCGCTTGGGGTCTAGGATGGGAAGTGTGGTGCGACGGCATGGAAGTCAGTCAGTTCACCTATTTCCAGCAAGTTGGTGGTCACGATTGTAAACCCGTCTCGGGTGAGCTGACCTATGGTCTGGAACGTCTGGCGATGTATGTGCTGGGCGTTGATCACGTCATGGACATGCCGTTCAACGATCCAAGCGCGCCGATCCCGCTGACCTACGGCGATGTTTTCCGCCAGACAGAAGAAGAATATAGCCGCTTTAACTTTGATACAGCTGATACAGCGATCCTGCTTAAGCATTTCGAAGATGCCGAGGCGGAATGTGAGGCGATTTTGTCTGCCGAACATGACGACCCCAAAACCGGCAAACGCATCATCATGGCGCACCCTGCTTATGATCAATGCATCAAGGCCAGCCATCTCTTTAACCTTTTGGACGCACGTGGCGTGATTTCTGTGACCGAGCGTCAGGCCTATATTGGCCGGGTTCGTAGCCTTTCCAAAAAATGTGCAGATGCCTTTGTGATGACCGAGGCAGGCGGGCATTCCGCCGAAGACGCGGCATGACGAAAGGAAAATTCGTGGCCTCAGCAATTGTTCTTTCGGCTGCCGCGGCGGGCGCGCTTTTGTGGTGGACTGAAACCCGCGCCTATTACTATCCGGTGGACGCCGAGATGGTGACGATCGAAGCAACAACTTTTTCCGGTACGCTCGATCCGCTGCCTATTGCGGATGTGGACGCGATTGATGCCGATACATCCCCGCTGAGATACCGCGCCTGTTTCTCAACGCCGCTATCATTGGCAATGATGACCGAGACATACGAGCCATACGAGGATGCGACGCCGCTAAATACCCCCGGCTGGTTCGACTGCTACGACGCCGATGCCATTGCGGCCCAAATCGCAACGGGCGACGCGCTGGCCTTTCTTGGCGAAGCAAACTTCATCTACGGCTTTGATCGCGTCATCGTCGTAAATCAATCCGGCCAGGGCTATGCCTGGCACCAAATCAATCGTTGTGGATCTGCCGTTTATGACGGCGACCCAGCACCGCGAGGCTGCCCGCCAGCGCCCGAGAGGAACTGATATGCCCGATCTTCTGCTCGAAATTTTCTCTGAAGAGATCCCCGCGCGCATGCAAACCCGCGCGGCAAATGACCTGAAAAAACTGGTTACGGATGGGCTGGTCGAGGCGGGCCTGACCTATAAATCAGCCGGTGCCTTTTCGACGCCGCGCCGCCTGTGTCTGACCATCGAGGATTTGACCAGCGAAAGCCCCGATGTCACCGAGGAACGCAAAGGCCCTCGCGCCGATGCGCCGGAAAAAGCACTTGAAGGGTTTTTGCGGGCCACCGGCCTGACGAAAGACCAGCTTGAGCTGCGCGATGAGAAAAAAGGCCAGACCTATTTCGCCCGCATCACCAAGCCGGGCCGGGCCGCGACCGACATTCTAGCCGAGGTGATCCCGGCAACGATCCGCAATTTTCCTTGGCCCAAATCCATGCGGTGGGGCGCAGGTAGCTTGCGTTGGGTTCGCCCTTTGCATTCAGTGTTGTGCATCTTGACCGCCGAAGATGGGGCCGAAACCGTCCCCTTTGATATCGATGGCATCGTCTCCGGTAACACGACCGAAGGCCACCGTTTCATGGCGCCGGGCCGTTTTGAGGTCTCGTCCTTTGACGATTATGTCGCCAAGCTGAAATCTGCAAAAGTTGTGCTATCTGCAGAGGAACGCGCCGAGGCGATCTGGCATGATGCCACCAACATGGCCTTCGCGGCCGGTCTTGAGGTTGTGGAAGACAAAGGCCTTTTGGCCGAGGTCGCGGGCCTTGTCGAATGGCCGGTTGTGCTGATGGGCGAAATTGGCGCCGATTTCCTTGGATTGCCGCCAGAGGTGCTACAAACCTCCATGCGCGAGCACCAGAAATTCTTCTCGGTCAAAAACGCCAAAACCGGCCTGATCGAGCGATTCATCACGGTCGCCAATCGCGAGACCGTGGATCACGGCGCGACCATTTTGGCGGGCAACAACAAGGTGCTTTCGGCGCGCCTTTCGGATGCGAAATTCTTCTGGGAAAACGATCTGCGCATTGCCAAGGCCGATGTCTCCGAATGGACGCAGCGCCTTGAAAACGTGACATTCCACAACAAGCTGGGCACGCAAGCCGCCCGCATTGACCGGATTGCTGCGTTGGCGCGCGAACTGGCCCCAATTGTGGGCGCGGATGCCGATGACGCTGAAACCGCCGCGCGCATCGCCAAGGCCGACCTATCCTCGGAAATGGTCTACGAGTTCCCTGAATTGCAGGGCCTCATGGGGCGCTATTATGCCGAGGCTGCAGGGTATTCGTCCGAAATCGCGGCTGCGGCCGAAGATCACTATTCCCCCCTCGGCCCCTCAGATGACGTGCCCACTGCGCCCATCTCGGTGGCCGTCGCCCTCGCCGATAAGCTCGATACGCTGACAGGGTTCTGGGCCATCGATGAAAAACCCACAGGTTCAAAAGACCCGTTCGCCCTGCGTCGTGCGGCCCTTGGCGTAATTCGCCTTTTGCTTGGCAACGCGCTCACGCTGCCGCTTCAGACTGTATTCAAAGATGCCGACTGGTCGGATGACCTGTTGTCGTTCTTCCACGATCGTCTGAAAGTCTACCTGCGCGATCAGGACATCCCCCATGACGTGATTGACGCCTGCCTTGCGATGCCCGGCAATGACGACCTTGCCCTCCTCGTCAAACGGGCCGAGGCGTTATCAGCCTTCCTTGCCACAGAAGATGGCGAAAACCTCGTGCAGGGCTATAAACGTGCGGCCAATATTCTGACGCAGGCTGAGGCCAAAGATGGCGTGGAATACCGCTACGGCGCTGATGTGAAATATGCCGAAACCGATGAGGAGAAAACCCTCTTCGCGGCCCTCGAAACAGCGTCCGCCGCTGTTCAGCCGGCGCTTGAAGCGGATGATTTCCCAACAGCCATGTCCGCCATGGCAGGTCTGCGCGCGCCGATTGATGCGTTTTTTGAAGCGGTCAAAGTCAATGCCGATTCCGAGATCATGCGCCGCAATCGCCTCAATCTTCTACATGACATCACGGCGGCTTGCGGTAAAATCGCCGATCTCTCTCGCCTCGAAGGGTAACGGCATTCTATGATCGGGGCGTGGGGGCTGGCCCCCACAAAACGGGGGGTGCGGGGGGAGAATCCCCCCGCTGGTCGACGCGCATAGCGCGGCGAAACCGCCCGTTTTCCGGCAATTGCCTCACAAAAATGCCGCAGCGCCGCGTAACGCTGGACCTGACGGTCTTTCGATGTATTGTCGCGACAATCCGTAAAACCGCAGGGATGCCCAATGCCGCAGCCGCCCGACATGCTTGAAATCACCCCCACCGCCGCGATCCGCAATGATCAGCACGGCAACCGGGCCAAATGTCTGCAGCGGTTGGTTCGGCTTGACCTGCCGGTGCCTCTATCCGTTGCGCTTTCCTTTGACGCCGTGCGTGGGTTGGCTCTTGGTCGGCAGCCAAATCTTGGCCTCCTATCCAAGATCTTTGACGCCGATGATCTGCTCTCGGTCCGCTCATCCTCAGAAGCGGCAGATTGGGGTGGCCCGGGCGCGGTTTTGAATATCGGGATGAACACCCGAATTGCCGATAAAATCGCCGAATCCCATGGCCGCGATGTTGCTGATGCACTCTACCTTTCGTTCATTCGCCGTTATGCCGTCGATGTGCTCCGCCTTGATGACGATCTCTTTGATGGTCCTATGACGCCGTCGATTGCTCTCGCCCATTATGAAGACGAGATGGAAGAGTCCTTTCCGCAGGATGTTGAAACCCAGATGGCCGAAGTGCTCCGCTCGATGGCGCGCGCCTGGGAAGGGACATCGGCGCGCCTTTTGCGTCAGGCCCAAGGCGCGCCAGCCGATGCCGGGCTTGGACTGGTCATTCAACGCATGTCGCTCACCGTTGGCAAAGGCGAGTCCGGATCGGGCGTGATGCAATTTGTGTCGACCCAAACTGGTGCACCGCAAGCCACGGGGCGTTATTTGCCTCATAGTCAGGGCCGTGCGGCCCTGAGCGAGGCGGATGCACAATTTATCGAAAGTGATGACCGCGGCCCTGCCTTAGAAGATCGCTGCCCCGAAGCAGTGATGGCGCTAAAATCGTTTGGTGACATTATCCGCACGCGCCTTCGCGAAGAAATGCAGATCGAATTTACGCTGCGAGATTGCGAACTGACAGTTCTCGACGCGGTACGTGTTCCCAGATCCGCACGTGCCGAGGTGCGTATCGCCGTAGATTTGGCAGAAAGTGGCATCATCCCGAAAGAAGAGGCGTTGATGCGCATTGATCCGGGAACGCTTAATCAGTTGATGCATCGTCAGATCCGTTCTGACGCGCCGCGTGACATGCTTTGTCAGGGCATTGCTGCCGCGCCCGGGGCGGCCACTGGCCAGATTGTGTTTTCAGCAACAGCTGCACAAACCTGCGCCGCGCAAGATATTCCATGTATCCTGATCCGCCGTGAAACCAGCCCAGAGGATATTCGCGGTATGCATGCCGCCGATGCCATCGTGACGGAACGGGGCGGAATGACCAGCCACGCCGCTGTGATCGCGCGCGGGCTTGGTGTGCCTTGTGTGACCGGCGCTATCGATTTGCAGATGAGCATGCGCAAGAAGACTTTGACGGTTCCGGGCCGCAAAGTGTTTCACGAAGGCGATATCATTACCGTCGACGGCAGCACGGGCCAGATCATGGCCGGCCCGGTTGAGATGATTGAACCGGCTATGGGCGGCGCTTTTGCGACGCTATTGAAATGGGCAGACGAGGCTCGCGATATGGGCATTCGGGCCAATGCCGACACGGCTGAAGATGCGCGTGTTGCGATGCAGTTCGGTGTTGACGGGATCGGCCTGTGCCGGACCGAGCATATGTTCTTTGATCCCATCCGCCTGACTGTGATGCGCGAGATGATTTTTGCGGAAGAGGCCGAGGATCGCGCCGCCGTTCTGGACCGGCTTTTGCCCATGCAGCGCGCGGATTTCATCGAACTATTTGAGCTGATGCAGGGGCAACCTGTGTGTATTCGCCTCTTTGATCCGCCCTTGCATGAATTCTTGCCCACAGGCCGCGATGCGATCCGATCGCTGGCTGCAGCCCTTGATCTGCCAGCAAGCGAAGTCGCGACGCGGATCGAAAGCTTGCAGGAATTCAACCCAATGCTGGGTATGCGCGGCGTGCGTTTGGGGATCACCATTCCGGAAATTTACGAGATGCAAGCCCGCGCGATCTTTGAAGCGACTGTGGCTGCCTCAAAAGGCCGTGAACCTGTGGTGCCTGAGATCATGATCCCCCTAGTCAGTGCCAAGCGCGAAGTTGAGCTGATTAAAGACCGTGTCGATGCCATTGCCGCATCGGTCCGTAATGAAAGCGGCACGGACTTTACCTATCGTCTTGGCGTTATGGTTGAAACGCCCCGCGCGGCGCTGCGCGCAGCCGAGATTGCCGAACACTCTGCCTTCTTATCCTTCGGGACGAACGATCTGACACAAATGACCTACGGCCTCAGCCGCGACGATGCCGGGCGCTTTATGTCGGCATATGTCAATCAGGGCGTCTATGACGAGGACCCGTTCCAGCGCATGGATCAGGATGGCGTGGGTGAGCTTTTGCTTCTTGGCGTTGAGCGTGGGCGCAGTGTGCGGCCCGATATTACTTTGTCGATGTGCGGCGAACATGGGGGCAATCCAGAATCCATTGCCTTCTGTCGGTCGGCTGGAATGACCTATGTGTCCTGTTCGCCTTTCCGGGTTCCGGTTGCCAAGTTGGCGGCCGCACAATTGGCGATTAAAGACATATAAGTGACACGATTCCAAATCATTACGGGATGACGTTAATTGATTCGAACCACCGCGCTTCGCTAGCTGTTGGGGGCGTGTTAACCCTCGGCAACTAGATTGGCGCTCAGTTGGACGGCTCAGATGCAACTCGCTAAATATGTGCGTCGAAGCATTAAGCCCGGAACAACCGGACGAAACGGGGGCCCAGAATGGGACAGTTGAGCATCCGGCGCAGTCTATGCGCCATCGCGTTTTGCGTTATGAGTGGCACGGGCGCCACGGCTGATGTCGTTGCAGCGACGTCGACCGATCCAACTCTGGATTTGAACGCCAGCCTTGCGTCGGTCATGTCGACCGAGCACACCGCCTTTTCGGCGGTCAGCCCTTTGCGATTGTCGGCCATCGGCTCAGTTTTCTCGCGAAATTCCGATACTGTGATCTCCAGTGGTGCGCCTTACACAACGGCAGACCTTGATCGCATGCCGCGCGCCCGCGGCGGACGTCAATGGGCCTGCCTGACTGAAGCACTCTATTTCGAAGCACGCGGTGAAAGCACCGATGGGCAATTTGCGGTTGCCGAAGTCATTCTGAACCGCGTCGATGACCCACGATATCCAAGCAATGTCTGTGATGTCGTCAATCAGGGCACTGGCCGGCGCTTTGCCTGTCAGTTCACCTATACATGTGATGGTCAGCCCGAAGATATCAACGATACAGCGATCCATCGCCGCTTGGGCAAAATAGCCCGTGTGATGATCGACGGCGCGCCGCGCAATCTCACATCGGGCGCAACGCATTATCACGCCGATTGGGTCAGCCCGAACTGGGCGCGGGTTTTCCCGCAAACCGCGCAGATCGGAACACATATCTTCTATCGGCAGAATTAAGCCGCAGTTCAGGGTAAGACGCTCGCCTCTTGCCGGCCTAGTGGCGCAACTAATACGTGCATGGGACAGTGGGTGCTGTTAAACGGCCCCATCTGCCGCAACTTTGGCCCGTAGACCTATGCCCAACGAAACCCGACAAGCCTTTATGCACCCCGCCGAACGCGCAAAAGCGACGGCTGGCCCGGACCCTTTGGACCGTATCAGCCTTTCCGATCTTGAGCGTGACGTTGAAATTGGCGCCTTCCAGCAAGAGCGGGGCACGATGCAGCGTTTGCGCTTTAATGTCGTGGTCGAGGTGCGTTCATCGGCTGACAGCGCTGCCGATGATGTGGATCAGATCCTGAGCTATGACGCGATCAGCGAAGCAATTGACTTTGAACTTCAGGCCGAACGGCTCAACTTGCTTGAAACGCTTGCTGCGCGCATTGCAGATCGCATTTTGGCGCATCCATTGGCGGCGCGGTGTTTCGTTCGGATCGAGAAACTGGATCGCGGGCCATACAAGCTAGGTGTAGAGATCGTCCGCACAGCGCCCGAACGTTCGCGCTTGTCGCTTCTTCAGGATGACGCGCCGCATCCTTTGGTGGTGTTCCTGTCAAATAGCGCGATTGCCCGCCCGGACCTGACTGCATTGCTGGACTGGTGCGAGGGCGCGAATATGCCAGTTGTCTTATGTGTTGCACGAGGCGATACGCCGCCGCCTATGGCTGAACACGCCATGCCGCAGCGCCGGATTGATCTTTTGGCTATCGAGCAAAACGCGTGGGTCTTGGCCAGCCGTGATGACCGATGCGTCGTCGTTGAAAGCCGGACCGAGCTGGATTGGGCCATGAAACAGGGGCAGATCTCGGTCTGGGCACCGTCAAAGCTGGTTTTGGATAGCTTTGATGGCCCCGATATCTCTGATCGTTCAGGAGAAGCCTTGGCGCAGTGGTTTGCCGAAAGCTTTGAAGCGTCCGAACTTATTTACTTGGGCGGAGACGTGCCTGAGCCGGGAAAAGTGGGCCAGCGCACGCTTGCGCCACTTGACCTTCCATTAGGTCGCAGCGCGCAGTGAGCGCAGCAATTATCCTCTGCCATTTGACCCCGGCGCGGCCATATTCTAGGCAAGACCCATGACAGTTTATTATCGCCCGCTCGCCCAAATCGGCGCTTCACGCCCCGCCGGGGCGCAATCGCTTGCCGGAACCTGGGCCTGGTTCACCCATGCCGAAGAAATCACACGTGGCAAGCCAAGCAGGATCATTCCAGTAGATGCCATTCCATCGGCCCCGCTAGCGCGCCTGACGGCGCCTCGCGCCGATATTGTCGGGCTCAGCTTTGATCGCCCGCGCATCATGGGCATTTTGAACCTGACGCCAGACAGTTTCTCGGATGGCGGTCTCTTTACCGATCCCGAAGCGGCTCTTGCGCAATGCGAAAAGATGGTGGCCGAAGGTGCCGATATTCTTGACCTTGGCGGAGAAAGCACACGTCCCGGTGCGGTCGAAGTGCCCATCGACGAAGAGATTGCGCGCACCGCGCCCGTCATCGAATCCCTACGCAAAAACGGGTTTACCTGCCCGATTTCAATCGACACGCGCAAAGCCAGCGTCGCGCGCGCCGCGCTTGTCGCTGGCGCTGATCTGGTTAATGACGTGTCGGCGTTTCATTTTGACGCCGAAATGCAATCCATGGCGGCGGGGGCAGGGGCACCTGTTTGCTTGATGCATGCGCAGGGTCTGCCCGAAAACATGCAGGACAATCCCGATTATTCGGATGTGATTTTGGATGTTTATGACAGCCTTGAAACATCTGTCGCCCTCTCCGAAGCCGCCGGAATTTCGCGTGCGCGCATCCTTGTCGATCCCGGCATTGGCTTTGGGAAATCAGATGCTCATAATATGGCCCTGATAAACGGAATTTCTCTTTTTCATGGGCTAGGCTGCCCGATCTTGTTGGGGGCCAGCCGGAAATCGACCTTGGGCCGTGTCGGCGGGGTCGAAGCCGCTCACGAACGGGGGCCGGCATCGGCGGCAATTGGCTTGTTTGCCTTGGGGCAGGGGATACAGATGCTGCGCGTTCATGATACAGAAGTGCACAGGCAAATGATCGCGCTATGGCGCGCGGCGAGAGATGGGGCAGTAAAATGACACGCAAGCTATTTGGCACCGATGGGGTGCGCGGGCGCGCTAATACTTATCCAATGACCGCCGAAATGGCATTGAAGCTGGGTGCAGCTGCTGGTCGCTTTTTCCGCCGTGACAAAAGCCCAAGCCACCGGGTGGTTATCGGCAAAGACACACGGCTGTCCGGCTATATGATCGAAAACGCGCTAACGGCCGGATTTACCTCAACCGGTATGAACGTGCTGCTGCTTGGCCCGGTGCCAACGCCAGCTGTAGGCCTTTTGACCAGCTCCATGCGCGCCGATGTGGGGGTAATGATCTCGGCCAGCCATAACGAGGCCACTGATAATGGGATCAAGTTCTTTGGACCCGACGGCTTCAAACTGTCAGATGAGGCCGAGGCGGAAATCGAGCGTTTGGTCTTTGCCGAAGTTGCCCCTGCAAAAGCCGAGAATATCGGCCGTGCCAAGCGCATTGACGATGGCCGCTCGCGTTATCTTGAGAGGGTCAAAGGTACCTTTCCGGCGGGGCTGCGTCTTGATGGGATGAAAGTCGTTATCGACTGCGCCAACGGAGCTGCATATCGCGCCGCGCCCGATGTCTTATGGGAACTTGGCGCCGAAGTGATCCCTTTGGGCGTTGATCCGGACGGGTTTAATATCAATGACGGTGTTGGGTCCACCAAGCCGCGCGCGGCGCAAGCCAAGGTAATAGAAACCGGCGCCGATGTCGGGATCTGTCTTGATGGCGATGCCGACCGGGTTGTGTTGATCGACGAAAAGGGTCAACTGGCCGACGGCGATCAGATCATGGCCCTGTTTGCCGCGCGTTGGGCCGACGAAGGTCGTCTGAAAGGGCATACGCTGGCAGCCACAGTTATGTCCAATCTGGGATTGGAACGCTATTTGGCCGAACGCTCGATCCTGCTGCATCGCACCCCCGTTGGGGACCGCCACGTCGTCGAGGCGATGCGCCGCTACGGTCTAAATTTAGGCGGCGAACAATCCGGTCATATTGTAATGACGGATTACGCCACTACGGGCGATGGCATGATTGCGGGTCTGCAATTCTTGGCCGAAATGGTCCGCGGGGGCCGCAAAGCCAGCGAATTGGCGCGCAATTTTGAAACTGTTCCACAGTTGTTGCGCAATGTCCGGTTTGAACAAGGTCAGGCGCCGCTTGAAATCGGCTCGGTCAAGAAGGCGATCTCGGATGCTGAGGCGCGTCTGGAAGGCTCTGGCCGCCTTTTGATCCGCAAATCTGGCACCGAACCTTTGATCCGCGTCATGGCTGAATGCGAAGACGAAGTCTTGCTGACGCAAGTTGTCGGCGATGTCGTCAATGCCGTCGAGGCTGAGATTTAGTCAGCCTCTTCATCCGGCAGGATTATCCGCGCTGTGACAAAGATCATCAGATTGCGGCGCGACCGCATTTCGGTTCGGCGTCTGAACATATGTCCAATGACGGGCAATTCGCCAAATACAGGTAATTGCGCCTCGGCGTTCTGAACATGGGTCGGGACGTCATGGATCAATCCGCCAATGGTAATGGTCGCGCCGTCGTTCAATGTTATGTTGGTCGAAACGGGGCGAATAACGATGGCCGGATCGCCGCTTAATCGAACATTGCCGGCGAACTCAAACTCCGGATCATTTAGATCCGGGACATGGCCAATAAGATCTTCTGTTGTGATCAAATCCCGATCTAAATTCACGACCTCAGATATCCCCCTTAAAGGGATGTTTCGCCTTGATGCAGCGGATGGAAGTGAGATGAGATTGAGGCGCCCCCGAATTTCGGGCAGGTCGCTGATATTCTCGAAAAGCAGTTTTGGCAGCCCTTCGGCTACTCTTTCCAGCGGGCCCAATTGCAGCCGTCGCAGGATCTCTTCGACTTCTTCTTCTATATCATTGTTATAAGGGACTGCGCGGGCAAAATTGTCTCCGTACAGGGTCGAAAATGCCCCGGCAGCAAGCCCAGTTGCAAATTGGCGACGATCCATAATCGGTCCTCCAGCAATGTTTGGATGGGCGAAACCCTATCACATTTGCCCCGAAAACCCGAATTTCCGCCAAACCCTACCCGGCGAAGAGCCGCTTCAAGGCCTCCCATTGGCTGAGTGCGACGCCCGACAAAATGAAGGCCAGCGCCCATAATAAAGAGGGTGGCAGCGGCTCAGCTAATACGCTTGCGCCCAAGATCACCGACCAGACCGGCACCTGGTAATTTGTCAGGGACATAAAGCTGGGTCCGGCGGTGCGGATTACCACGATCCGCAACAGGTTGGCCGCGGCGGTTGGAATAAGGCCAAGGATCGCCAGGACGATCAACGTCTCTTGTGGTGGGCGCGGGGGAGGCCCCTCGACGGCCCAAGCCAGCGGGATGACAATAACGGCCCCGATGGCCAATAGGATTGCGGCCAGCCCAACCGGATCAATGGGGGGCAGGCGCCGTACATAGATCGAGCTGACAGCATAGCATCCTGCCGCGCATAGGCAGGCAAGGCGGCCAAAGGGTTCAAGCTGCGCGCCTGTGGTTTCAAAGGCTTGGCCGCCGATAAGGATCACGACTCCCACAAATCCAATTGCAAAACCGAAGGATTTGCGCGGCGTAATGCGGTCATCGACCAAGAAAAAATGCGCCAGCGGCAAGATCATCAACGGGATCGAGGCCATCGACACCCCGGCAAACCCCGACGTGGTATATTGTTGCCCCCAACTGAGCAGCATGAAGGGCACTGCAGTGCTGAGCGCGGACACCGCTATGACAACGGGCCAATCCCGGCGTTCGGACAGAAAAAGCTGGCCGCCTCGTAGCGCCCATATCCCCAACATCAAAACAGCCGCAAATCCAATTCGGGCAGAAGCTAGCCAAAACGGCGTGATGCCCCTGAGCGCGATTTCAATCCCAAGAAAGGTTGCGCCCCAGGTCAGGCCCAAAAGCGCCACCATGATCCAGCTTGAGGCAGATGCGCCGCTTGTGGTCATACCCCGGTTACCCAACTGCCATGCTTTGGTTCATGACGTGGCCTCGAAATCTTTGCGCAGGGCGTCGGTGTAGCGGATCATTGCGGGCTTGCCCGTGTCCCGCGCGGCTTTCAAAATACTTGGCAAGGCCTCTGCCGTCTCGCATGAGAAAACCTCCCAGCCAGATGCCGATGCCAGCCCTGCCAAATCGGGTGTGAACAGATCCACGCCAACCGGAGTTACGTCGGCGTTCACCATATAGGTTTTGATCTCACCATAGCCGGAATTGTCATAAAGCATTAGAATAACTGGCGCTTTCGCCTCCACCGCGCTGGCCATTTCGGGCGCCGAGAACTGCAAGCCGCCATCCCCGACTAATGACACAACCGGTGCGCCGGACGCGATGCTCGCGCCAATCGCAGCGGGCAGGCCGTACCCCAATGTTCCAAACCCGGTTGCCGAATTGAACCAGCGCCCCGGGGCGCTGGCGTCGAACCCAAGGTTGCCAGCGTAAACTGCCTGGCTGCTGTCGCCGACGATTACGGCCTCTGGTAGAGCGGATTGGATACAGGACAGCAGCGCCAGATCACCGCGCATGGCGGGATCAAGGGCTGAATATCCAGCCCGTGCAGTGGCGGCGCGCGCTGCGCCTGCCCGATCTGCGAGGGCGATTTGGGGCTTTAGGGCCGCAACCATCTGGGCGGCATCAGCGACAATCCCCAGTTGCGGCGCGGCGCTGCGGGCCATCTGGGCGGGGTCGATATCTACACGTATCAGCGCGCCGGGAATGGCAAATCCACCATCCTCATAAAGGTCATAATCCGTCGGCCCCATCTCGGTACCAAGCGCCAAGACCGCATCGGCATTGGCGACCATCGCCCGGATTTCGGGCTGCGTGGGCGACAAGGACAGGGCAAGCGAATGGCCTTTCGGCATTGCGCCGCGCGCATTGGTGGTCATGACCACGGGCGCGTCCAAAACCTCGGCCAGCGCCGCCAGATCTGCGTTTTTCGCGCCGCCACCGGCTAGAATGACCGGGCGCTTCGCTGCGTTTAGGATCGCTGCGGCCTCGGCGACTGCATCGGGGGCGGGGGCGGGGCGAGCGACTTTCATCGGTACCGGCAAAGCCAAGTGGTCACCGGGCATCGACAGGACGTTGATCGGTACTTCAAGATGAACGGGACGGGGCCGTGCGCCTTCAAATATTGCAAAAGCTTGTGCCAAAGACGGGGCAATCTCTTCTGGCGTGTTGATCGTACGGCTCATTGCCGTCACCCCCGACGTAAGCCCGCGCTGATCGGGCAGTTCATGCAGCCACCCTTCGCCCGAGCCTTTGCGGCCATGGCTGTTCACTGCCGAGATCACCAGCATCGGCACAGAATCCCCATAAGCCTGACCCATCGCCGTTGTGATGTTGGTCATACCGGGGCCGGAGATGATAAAGCAAACGCCGGGCTTGCCGGACACTCGTGCATAACCATCGGCCATGAACCCGGCGCCCTGTTCATGGCGGGGGGTGATGTGACGGATGCCGCTGTCAGGAATTCCACGGTACAGCTCGATCGTATGCACGCCCGGAATGCCGAAAACGGTATCGACGCCGTATGCTTCGAGCGCGCGAGTCAGGAAAATCCCTGCTGTGATGCCGGTCATCTGTTCAACCTTTATATCTGAGTGGCACCAAACTCTGGCATGGGATGGATTTCGGCAAGCCCGGAAACGACACTCTCTGGGCTTAAACGAAGTCCTGCATCTGGCAATTACCCCCGCAGCCGGAGATGGAGCAGGATCGGAACCACAAAACTCTCTTCATCGGTCATATGTCGGTTCAGGAAGCCGCCCAGCTCTTCTGCCATATCGCTGACAGGGGCGGATTGCACAGCGCTTCAAGAAGTGTAGTGTGATCTGAAAAGGAGTTGACAATGACAACCATCTTAAGTTTCCGTCTTGGGTTGCTTGCAGCGTTGACGATCGCGATCAGCCCCAACTTAGCGTCTGCGCAAATGATGCACGGACATGGTGCAGGGCATCACGGGGCCGATGGAACCGGGCATGACATGGTGACGATGCCTGGGCTTCAAGGGGCCAATGCAAGCCCAGAAGAAAGCGCTGACCTTATGGTGCTGTTCCATCATTTCGCGTCCATCAGTCGTGAAGTTGAGAACCTGCCAAATGGCATTCGCACGGTCACATCCTCAAGCGATCCATATGTGTTTGACGCGCTGACGCGCCACGTACGCCAAATGATCTCGCGCGTTGAGGCGGGAGACGATCCGCAGATCATTATCCAAAGCCCGACGCTGGACATTTTCTTTGCGCGCTACACCGGGCTTACCAACACGATCGAAATGACTGAGATGGGCATCGTCGTGGTCCAAACATCTGACGATCCTGATCTGGTTGCCGCATTGCACTCCCATGCCGCCGAAGTTTCGGATATGACAGCGCGCGGGATGCAGGCCGTACATGAACGAATGATGCATGGCGGATAGCAAAAAGGCGCGGAGTGTATCATCACCCCGCGCCTTTTATATTTAGACTGCTAGCAAGATTAGTTCTTGGATTTATCAACCATTTTGCCAGCCGAGATCCAAGGCATCATGCCGCGCAGCTTGGCACCGGTTTCTTCGATTTGGTGCTCGTCATTGGCACGACGCGACGCTTTAATAGTTGGCTGACCAACAGCGTTTTCCAGCATGAAGTCACGAACGAATTTACCTGACTGGATGTCAGACAGAACGTCTTTCATGCGGGCTTTGGTTTCGTCGTAGTTCAAGATGCGTGGGCCGGTGACGTACTGGCCGTATTCAGCTGTGTTCGAGATCGAGTAATCCATGTTGGCGATTCCGCCTTCATAGATCAGGTCAACGATCAGCTTCACTTCGTGCAGGCACTCGAAATAGGCCATTTCAGGCGCGTAGCCTGCTTCGACCAGCGTTTCAAAGCCACAGCGGATCAGCTCAACCAGACCACCGCAGAGCACGGCTTGTTCGCCGAAAAGATCGGTTTCACATTCTTCGCGGAAGTTGGTCTCGATGATGCCAGAGCGACCGCCACCGATCGCCGAGCAGTAGGACAGACCGATTTCCAGCGCGCGGCCAGATGCGTCATTGTCGACAGCAACAAGGCAAGGCACGCCGCCACCTTTGGTGTATTCGCCGCGCACAGTGTGGCCGGGGCCTTTGGGGGCCATCATGATCACGTCAACGCCGGGCTTTGGCTCGATCAGACCGAAGTGCACGTTCAGACCGTGGGCAAATGCCATGGCTGCGCCGTCTTTGAGGTTGTCATGCACGTATTTCTTGTAGGTTTCGGCCTGCAATTCATCGGGCATTGTGAACATGATCAGGTCGCACCAAGCCGCAGCTTCGGCGATGCCCATGACCTTCAGACCTTCGCCTTCGGCTTTGGCAGCAGAGGCAGAGCCTTCGCGCAGCGCAACAACAACGTTCTTGGCACCAGAATCGCGCAGGTTCAGCGCGTGGGCGTGGCCCTGAGAGCCGTAGCCCAGAATGGCAACGTTCATGTCTTTGATCAGGTTAATATCGCAATCGCGATCGTAATAGACGCGCATCGAAATGCTCCTTTGGTCGGTTGATTGCGGGTGTTTTAGAGATCGCAGAGGTTGGGTGCGAGGGGTGACTTGGAAAAAAATCATGCAAATGATAGAAGATCATTCAAAAATGCTTTAAAAAGTGAAAAAATCATGCTAGATGATATCGACAGACGTCTTTTGCGCCACTTGCAAGGCGCTCCGGATATGCCAATCTCGGAATTGGCTGAAGTTGCGCGGATTGCCCCGGCAACCTGCTATAAGCGGCTGGATAAGCTGCGCGAAGAGGGAATCGTGAAAGCGACGCGCGCCGTGATTAATTGGGCTGCATTGGGCTTTGGAGTCGAGGTTAGCCTGCGCGTCACGCTCGATAAGACCCAAGCCCGCGCCTTTGATGAAGTGATGACGGCGGCGCGTGACATTCCCGAAGTGATTGAGATCCAGACTTTTTTGGGCCGGGTCGATTTGCGCCTGCAAGTGCTGGCACGCGATATGGGGCACTATCAAGAGGTTTACCGAGACAAGATTTTGGCGCTACCGCATATCACTGATATCGAAGCATTGATGCTGGTGGCGCGGCTCAAAGATACACAATCGGTGCCGCTATGATTGACCTTGACGCGACAGACCGTGCGTTGCTTCTGGCCATGCAGGAAGATGCAAGCGCCAGTGCCGCGACACTTGCCCGTAAACTGGGGATCAGCCAACCAGCCGCATGGAGGCGCCTCAGACGATTACAAGATGAGGGGGTAATCACCGGACAAGTTCTGGACCTTGATCTGGCCCGGCTCGGATTTGGCGTAACGGTATTTTTGGGCGTAAAACTGGCGACCAAAGGCAGAGTGTCGCTTGACGATTTCGAACGTGCGGTGAGTGCAATACCTGAGGTTCAGGCTGTTCACCACGTGCTTGGCTTATACGATTACCGCCTTCGGGTGGTTGCACGTGATATTGCGGATTTCGAGCGGGTCTTGCGGCGCCGGGTGATGACATTGCCGGGCGTTGGCAATGTCGAGGCGAATGTATTGCTGTCAGAAGAGCGGCGCCCGGGCCCGATCTGAGGGTGAGTTCGAGAGGCCGCGCACGCTCGCTTTTGGCAAAGCATCGCCCCGCCCGCCCTCCCGTATTGCGGCGCAGAAGCGCGGCAAAGGCGCACTCTGCGTCAAGATGGGCTTTGCCAGATTTGAGTGCTGTCGTTACCCATAATGGCCTGAGAGGTAGAGGAGGAGAAAGAGATGTCGTCATTGTTAAAGACGGTCGACCCCGATGGGTTGCAGGAATTTTCCGTGGTGTTCACGGATCGCTCGCTCAACCATATGTCCCAAAAGTTTCAATCAGTGATGCTGGATATCAACGCCGGGCTGAAACAGGTCTACGGCGCGGCTGCGACAGCCCTTGTGCCCGGCGGCGGAACTTTCGCGATGGAAGCTGTGGCCCGCCAATTTACAGCAGGCAAAAAGATCCTAGTGATCCGCAACGGATGGTTTTCGTTTCGCTGGAGTCAGATTGACGATGCCGGGGCGCTTGCGTCGGACACGATTGTGATGAAGGCGCGCCAAATCGGAAATGGCAAGACTGCTGCATTCGCACCGCCGCCGGTTGACGAGGTTGTTGCCAAAATCCACGCCGAACGCCCTGCCGTGGTGTTTGCCCCGCATGTTGAAACGGCCTCGGGCATCATTTTGCCGGATCCCTATATTGCTGCCGTCGCGGCCGCCGCCCACGAAGTCGGTGCATTGATGGTGCTGGATTGTATCGCATCAGGCTGCGCTTGGGTTGATATGGGCGCCTTGGGCGTCGATGTTCTGATTTCTGCGCCGCAAAAAGGGTGGTCCTCAACCCCATGCGCCGGGTTGGTGATGTTATCAGACGCGGCTTTGGCGCGCATGGATCAAACGGACAGCAATTCCTTTGCAATCGATCTCAAGAAATGGCGAGCGATTATGGCGGCCTACGAGGGCGGCGGGCATGCTTATCACGCCACGATGCCAACTGACGGGCTGGTCAGTTTTCGCGAAGCAATGGCGGAATCGCGCGAGTTTGGCTTTGATAAGCTGAAGGCGGCGCAATGGGAGCTGGGCGGAAAAGTGCGGGCGCTGCTTGCGGATCGCGGGTTTCAATCCGTAGCGGCTGAAGGCTTTGGCGCCCCTGGGGTTGTGGTCAGCTTTACGGACGATCCCGGGCTCCAAAACGGATCAAAATTTGCAGCGCAAGGCACGCAAATCGCAGCCGGGGTACCTTTGCAGGTAGATGAACCCGAAGGGTATTCGTCCTTTCGGCTGGGGTTATTCGGGCTGGATAAGCTTTATGACGTGGATGCCACGTTAGGCCGGCTTGAAGCCGCTTTGGAGGCCGCAACCGGCTAACGGGGTTACAAGAGGGTATGGGACGTTACTCGGCGCTTCCCGTGCCCAAACCTGCCCGCATCAGAGTTTTGCGCACGGGAAGCGCGGAATAAAAGCTGTTCAAGGCCCGCATCCGCAAATCCCGTAAGGGTTGCGCCTCGACCATCGAGGCACGGTTCAGTGCGTCGATCCCGATGAGCCGTGATTGCACATCAGAATGGCGCGCGCGCGCATAGCTTTCCAGCATGGCACGGCTTCCCAGATCGGCTGGGTTCTCTTCTGCGAGATCCAAGAGGGTCGACACATCGCCCATCGACATATTCAGGCCCTGTGCGCCAATTGGCGGGACGACATGGGCCGCTTCTGCAACAAGAGCAAGTCGTTCGCCGCTTAAGCGTGTCGCCATTTGGGAAATTATTGGCCACACCGAGCGCCGTGTCGCCAGCCGCAACGGGCCATAAAGCCCGGCCGAGCGGGCCGTCATTTCGGCCTCGAACGGAGCGGATTCTAACGCGGCCAATCGCAGGACTTCAGGCCCGCGTTCCATCCAGACAACGGCCGAACATGGCTGGCCATCATGATCGGGCAGGGGGACCAAAGTAAAAGGCCCGCCCGTGCGGTGGATCTCGGTTGAGATATTTTCATGCGACGTGTCATGCGTGACGGCAAAGGCCAATGCCTTTTGGCCGTAGCGTGTGGTCTTGATCCCGATGCCTGCAGCCTCGCGCATTGCAGATGCCCGGCCATCGGCCGCGATCACCAGACGGGCCTGGATGGATTGCCCATCCGAAAGGGTGACGCGTGCCTCGCCTTCGCGGGTTAGCAAACGGCTTGCAGAGAGGCCGGGCAGAAAGCGGACCGTGTTCAAGCCCTCAAGTGCGCCCAGAAACTCGCGCCGGAGAAGCCAGTTGGGTAAGTTCCAGCCAAAAGGCTGATCCGAGATGTCGGAGGCGTCAAAATCATGCACGGCGCGGGCGGTGGCCTCGGCCCCACCTGCATCGACAATTCGCATGACCTGGAGGGCGCTGGCGAATGGATCAAGCCGGTCCCAAAGCCCGGCACGGATTAGGAAATTTCGGGCCGGTTGCAGGAAGGCCGTGGTGCGCAGGTCAGCGCCATCTGCATCTGCATTTGTAACGGGTGGCATCGGGTCGGCGATGACGACGGAAAATCCAGCTTTTCCAAAGGCCGAGGCCGCGGCCAGACCCGCAACACCGCCCCCTGCAATGAAAATATCTGTCGTCAGCCGCTCAGTCATTTATTTGCCCTTTCGTTACCCAAGACATAAGGCGGAGGGCCATTCGTTTCCAAGCGGCAGATCGACCCGGATTTTACAAAAGCCGCCCCAGAAACGTCGAGAGGTCATCGGTATGAAAATGGATATGGTCTGCTGGTTCGGGCTTGGGCGCGACATGCACGGTCTTGAGACCCATTTCATGCGGCACGGCCAGATTGCGCGGATCATCTTCAAACATGGCAGCGGTTTTTGGATCCAGCCCATCCGTTGCAAAGACGCGTTCAAAAGCGATGCGTTCAGGCTTAGGACGCAGCCCGGCCTCCTCAACACCGTAAACTGCGTCAAACAGCCCGGTCAGGCCACGCGCCTCGATCACCTTGCCGGCGTAATCGGCTGTTCCATTTGTATAAATTATCCGCCTGCCGGGCAGGGCGGCGATCCTTGCAGCTAGGATTTCGTCGCGATCGAGAACTGAAAAATCGATTTGGTGGACGTCGTGCAAATATGGCCCCGGATCTACGCCGTGATTATCCATCAGCCCGGCCAGTGTTGTGCCATGGGCATGCCAATAGTCGTGTCGAAGGCGATCCGCCTCTTTTCGATCCACACCAAGTGCCGTCATTACGAAATCGGTCATCTTAACATTGATCTGGCTGAACAGCGCCATATCGGGCGGGTACAGCGTGTGATCGAGGTCGAAAACCCAAGTTTCTACATGTTGGAAATGCGCAGCGGGCATCTGTGGCGCCTTTCGGGAAGCCGTGGAAAATCTGACCCTTAAGGCTTGCGCCTTTGAGCCTCACTGCCTAGCCTTGCCCGAAATTCGGGGGAAAGCCAATGGGCGGCAGACACGCGCCACATCGCGATGCATATGATTTGATCCTGACGTCGATTGACGAGGGAGCCTACCGGCCTGGGTCGCGGTTGGTGGAATCGGAATTGGCCGAGCGCTTTGGCGTCTCGCGCACACCGATCCGAGAGGCATTGCAGCGCCTTGAAACGCAAGGCCTTTTGACCCGCGATGGGCGCAGCTTGATCGTCGCGTCATTGGACCACAACCAAATGGCGCAGCTTTACACGGTGCGGACCGAGCTGGAATGCCTTGCCGCGCGGCTTGCGGCCCAGCATGCGGCGGCAGAAGAGATAAACGTGCTGCGCGATATGGTGCAATCTGACCGGGAAATCCTAGACGACCCGCAAGCACTGGCGCGCGCCAACAGGCGGTTCCACAAGCAAATCCACCTTGCGTCGCATAACCTTTACCTCGTGCAACAACTTGATTTGGTGCATCGCTCGATGGCGCTGATGGCCACCACATCTCTGGCGGCCGAGGGGCGGGGCGAAATGGCACTGGACGAGCATGACGCGATCGTCGAGGCGATTGCAAACCGGGATGGCGATGCCGCGACAGCGGCGCTCAGGCATCACTTGTCGACGGCATTCGAAGTGCGCCTTAAGGCCCAGTCCCTCGCCATTGATTGATCCGTATCATCCGGCAGCAGCTTGTCAGCCTGCGTTTCAGTCGAAAACTTCCCATGCTCGGTTTTGCGCCAATGGAAGGGTTTGATCATCAGCTCGATCAAGCCCATTAGCGATGCAGCGCTAGCAAATAGAAAATAGAAGTCCAATAGTGGTATCCAAATCCTGAGCCGCCTGTGGCGCGGCAAGGATGACGCCCGCCAAGCCGCCAAGAACGTCAGGGCCTGACTGGCCAGAAAATAGATGCCCAAACCGATATAGCCCATCGGCGGGATGAAGCGATCCAGCGGGTGTGAGTAGCCAAAAAGCTTGACGGATAGCGTCCAAAGCAAGGGCGCAAGGGCAAACCCCAAAACCGCGCCCAGTACCTGAATTTGAAACCCTATGAATCGCTTTGGCCCCAAATCGCGCCATAGTTTCGGCGGGCTGCGCATGTGGGTGGCCCACGTCATTGCATAGCCCTTTAGCCAACGAGATCTTTGTTTGATCCAAGGCCAGATCGCAGAATTCGCTTCTTCGAAGGTGGTGGTTTCTATGATTTCAGTCTGAAAGCCCATTCGTACAAGGCGTAGGCCCAGATCTGCATCCTCAGTTACATTATGGGCGTCCCACGCGCCCATATCTTCCAGTGGCTTGCGGCGAAAAAACAAGGTTGTTCCGCCAAGCGGCACAAAAAGGCCCAGCTTTTGGACGCCCGGTAAGAGCAACCGGAACCAAGTCGCGTATTCTATTGTAAAACAACGGCTTAACCAGTTGTGACTTGGGTTGTAATAATCGAGTTGCCCTTGCAGGCAGACAATCTCTTCCGGCAATTCAAGAAAGCGTTTCGCGACTTTGCGGATCTGGTCAGGTTCGGGCGCATCCTCGGCATCATAAATACCAACAATCGAGCCACGTGCAAAATTCAGCCCGTAATTTAACGCACGTGGCTTGGTGCGCGGATTGCCGGGAGGCACGATGATGGCTCGCATCCATGTGGGCAGGTCGGTATCGGAAAGTGCCGCGCGTGTTGTGCCGTCATCCTCTTCGATCAACAAAAGCACATCCAACAACTCACGAGGATAATCCAAATGGCCGATGCGTTTTATCAAATGCCCTGCGATGTCGCGTTCTTTAAAAAGCGGCAGCAAGATCGTGACGACGGGCATGCGCCGAATAGGTTCCGGTACATTTGCTTGTGGCTCTGGCGTGGGCATTTTACGCTGTTTGCGTGCGCTGATGTAATCGGCTTGGAGGGCCAGCCATTTCACGGCTGTATTGCCGATTGATATCAGGATGGCGAGGCCGAAGATCAGGGCGACGGCCACTGACGGCCAGACCGCCAGAAGTCCAAGAAAGGCAAGGATGGCCGCCCCCCAAAAACGCCGTGCTCGATCTGCACGCCATTCGCGGCAACTGATATGGCCGGGCGTACGTGCCTCGGCGCGGCGGATCAAAGCTGTGCCGAAACGTTCGGTGATCAGGGATTGCATCTGCTTCCGCTTGGCCAACGCAAACAGGATTGGTCCGTCATGGCCCAAAACATCCTGTATTTGATGCGCTTTGTCGGGCCGGTTGGTGGCCACTATCAGGGCAGGGCCAGCGCGCCGGAGCGGCAACGCGCCTAGCGAAAGGGCGGTTTTCGCATTGAAATGCGGGGCGGCTTCGGGATCGATGTCCATTTCGTCATCGGCCAGAATGCGGGTCTTAAATTGGGTGGACAGGGCCGCCAAAAGTTGGGTTTCGCTTAGCAGGCCATGCGCCATTAAAATTTCGCCCAACGGCAAATCCTGATGACGTTGTAGCGCCAAGGCTGTCATCATGTCATCGCGGGAGATCACCCCTTGGGCGACAAGTATCTCTGCAAATTTAGGGTGAGTTTGGGGGTCACCATCCACAGCATAAAGACGCGGAGCAGATGCCCCGGCGCGGCCTTTGCGGCGCGCAAGATCTGGCCGGGTGAACTTTGTCACCTTATGTCCCCATTGCTTGTAGCTGGGATCAAATCGGCCAGATTTTTCCTAAGATTTAATTAATATTGATAAAAGGGAGGAAAGGTTCCCCCTGTTAAACCAATAACATAGCTGCAATCTCGGCGCTTATGCGGGCGTTGCTGCCGCGGCTCGCATGGCTTCAGCGAAGCGTTCGAACAGGTAATAACTGTCTTGTGGGCCGGGGCTTGCTTCTGGGTGGTATTGGACCGAAAAGACTGGGCGACCGGCCATGCGGATACCACAGTTTGACCCGTCAAACAGGCTGACATGCGTTTCAACCACGCCGTCCGGAAGGGTTTGGCTGTCCACGGTAAATCCATGGTTCATCGAGGTGATCTCGACCTTGCCAGTTTCCAGATCCTTAACAGGATGGTTGGCGCCGTGATGGCCGTGGTTCATTTTGATCGTCTGGGCACCAAGTGCGAGGGCCAGCATTTGGTGACCAAGGCAGATGCCAAAGACGGGAATATTTGTACCCAGAACCTCTTTGATCATTGGCACAGCGTATTCGCCCGTCGCCGCCGGGTCACCGGGGCCATTGGACAAGAAAACGCCATCGGGCTTATGGGCCAGAACTTCGTCCGCTGTGGCCGTTGCGGGCAGCACGGTGACATCACAACCAGCCGATGCAAGGCAGCGCAGGATGTTTCGCTTCGCCCCAAAGTCGACAGCGACGACTTTGAAACCGGGTTCGGTACGGGGTGCATAGCCTTCTGGCCAGGCCCACCGCATCTCGTTCCATTGGTAGCTTTGGGCGCAGGTGACATGCTTGGCCAGATCAAGCCCTTCTAGGCCGGCAAACGCGCGCGCCTCTGCGACAAGAGCCTCAAGGTCAAAGTTCCCCTCAGGGTCATGGGCCAGCGCCACATGTGGGGCGCCCTGCTGCCGGATGGCACGCGTCAGGCGCCGGGTGTCGACGCCGCCAATGCAGATGCGGCCGCGCGCGGCCAGCCACTCGGTCAGCTCTTTTTCCGAACGCCAGTTTGAAGCGAGCGTCGGATCCCATTTCACCACCATACCGGCGGCAACAGGTTCGGCGGTTTCGTCGTCATCGACGTTGACGCCTGTATTGCCGATATGGGGGAAGGTGAAGGTCACGATCTGGCCCGCATAGGACGGGTCGGTCATGATCTCTTGATACCCCGTCATTGCGGTGTTGAAGCAAAGCTCGGCCACGGTCTGGCCGGTGGCACCGAAGCCTCGACCATAAAACACCGTTCCGTCAGCGAGAACGAGGCAGGCGGTGGGGCGGGCGGTCATGGCAGCGACTCCGAATAAGGGGGTAAAATCTGCGGCAACCTAAGGGGGGCAGAGGCGGTCGTCAAGCGCTTCTGGCGGGCTTGTTGGCGCTTGCTCAATGGCCTATGTTCCAAGGCTGTTGGGACGTGAATTTTCATCAAACGGGACAGGGCCGATGCCACTCAGAGAACAGATCACAAATGGGCTCAAATCCGCGATGCGCGAAAAAGACGCCACGCGGTTGTCGACATTGCGTTTGATCAGTGCTGCGATCAAAGACAAGGATATCGCAGCACGCGGCGAGGGTCAGCCAGATGGCGTCGGCGAACCTGAAGTGCTGGCGATTCTAGGCAAGATGGTGAAGCAGCGCCTCGAAAGCGCGCGGGCCTTTGAAGAGGCGGGCCGGTTGCAACAAGCGGAACAGGAACGTAGTGAGATATCGGTAATCGAGGGTTTCCTGCCACGGCAGTTGTCGGAAGAGGAAGTGGGTGCGGCAATCGACGCGGCGATTTCCGAGACCGGTGCCGAAAGCATTCGCGACATGGGCAAAGTGATGGGTGCGCTTAAGTCTAAATTCACCGGTCAGATGGATTTTGGTTCAGTTGGCCCGCGCGTGCGAGACAGGTTGGCCTGAGCTGCACGCGAGGCGCGCCGCTTTACCAATAAAGCGGATCGGATTGCGAATGCAATCCGGCCCTCGCGGGCGCTAATGCGCCCGCATCATGCTGGACGTGCCATATGGTGCAGAGCCGATCAAAAGCGGTTTATCGACCGGCACTACGTCCCATCTCATTGCTGGATCGTCGGAGCAGCGCGCTAAGAATTATCTAAGATCTATCCTGATGTGCCGCGCGTGATGGCCCGGTTGAGAGGTGGAGCCTCTTCGGACCGTGCAAGTCCCATGGGCTCTGAAATTCCAAACAACTTTTTGGCAATCTAATTAGACCGCACGGGGCTATTTGATCGCGGCCAATTCGCGGCCCAGGTCGTCATAAAGCTCGCGCCGTTCCTCGGGGGAAAGAAACGCCCCAAGTTCGACCTCGCGCCCATCCCCTTTCAGCGTCACATAGTTGGCCACAGGGCCGCCTTCGGCCCGGATACTGAGCGTAGTCCAATACGGGTTGGCCTCCCAAATCTGCGGCGGTTTTCCGGGCGCTTGACGGGTAAGATAAATATGTTCTGACCAGAGCCACAGCTCTTCGCACAGCTCCGCGTCGCTCCACGAGCGTTTTAGCCCTGCCCAGATGGCAAAGATCGCCAGAAGTATGAACGGTAAGATGCCCCAGAAAACCGGCGAGTTCAGCAAGGGCAATAGCGGCACAGCCAGCAAGGCGGCCGTTATGCTGATAAACCATACAAAGCCGCGCGGGGTCAGTGATTTATGGGGTCGTAGTTTAAGGCGGAGTCGCAGCGCGCCCGTCCCATCGTAAAAAGGGGCCCCGACTGCGTCTGGGGCCCCTTCATTATATCGTGTGAACTCTACTGGCATCGCCGGTCAGTGATGGGGCTCTTTATCCCACATCTCCTGCGTTGGCAGCTGCTCGAACGTATGCTCGGGCGGCGGGTTGGGCAGGGTCCATTCCAGCGTATCGGCATATTCACCCCAATAGCTGTTCTCCTCAACCTTCTTACCGGCCCGGATTGTGTAGAACACAATGCCGATGAAGAGCAGGAAGGAGGCAAATGCAATGAAGGCACCAATCGACGAGATGTAGTTGTAGGTGGCAAAAGCCTCCGGATAGTCGATGTAACGGCGCGGCATGCCCTGGCGACCCAGGAAGTGTTGTGGGAAGAAGGTGATGTTTGCGCCAATGAAGAACATCCAGAAGTGCAGCTTGCCCCAGAACTCTGGGTACTGACGGCCAGACATCTTGCCGATCCAGTAATAGGTCCCCGCAAAGATACAGAAGACGGCACCAAGGCTCATCACGTAGTGGAAGTGGGCCACAACATAATAGGTGTCGTGATAGGCACGGTCGAGGCCTGCTTGTGACAGAACGATCCCGGTCACACCACCAACGGTGAAGATGAAGATAAAGCCCATGGCAAAGAGCATCGGAGTTTTGAACTCGATTGAGCCCTGCCACATGGTGGCAATCCACGAGAAGATCTTAACGCCCGTTGGGACCGCGATAACCATCGTAGCGACCATGAAATAGGCTTGCTGGTTCAACGTCATGCCGACCGTGTACATGTGGTGTGCCCACACAACAAAGCCAAGCGCGCCAATTGCGACCATCGCATAGACCATCGGAAGGTAGCCAAAGATCGGCTTCTTCGAGAAGGTCGCGATAATGTGGCTGACGATCCCAAAGCCGGGAACAATGATCATATACACTTCGGGGTGGCCAAAGAACCAAAGCAAGTGCTGATAGAGGATCGGGTCGCCACCATTGGTGGGATCAAAGAAGCCTGTGCCGAAATTCCGGTCGGTCAGCAGCATTGTGATCGCGCCTGCCAGAACGGGCAGGGACAGAAGGATCAGCCATGCGGTGATGAAGATCGACCATGGGAACAGCGGGGTTTTGTGCAGGGTCATGCCCGGCGCGCGCATGTTCAGGAAGGTTGTGATGATGTTAATCGCACCAAGGATCGACGAGGCACCAGAAACGTGGACCGCGAAGATCGCGAAATCCATGGAAACACCTTGTTCCAGCGTCGAAAGCGGCGCGTAAAGCACCCAGCCGACGCCCGAACCAAGCTGGCCGTTTCCGCCCGGACTGAGCAAGGAAACAACCCCAAGCGACACACCCGCGACATACATCCAATAGGACAGGTTGTTCAGACGAGGGAAAGCCATGTCAGGCGCGCCGATCATCAGCGGCATGAAATAGTTGCCAAACCCGCCAAACAGCGCAGGAATCACCACAAAGAACATCATCAGGACGCCGTGGTAGGTGATCATCACGTTCCAGAGGTGTCCGTTTGGCTCACACGCTTCAGCGCCGATGCCGCCGAGGATACGCGCGCCGTCGGCACACATGAATTGAACGCCGGGGCTCATAAGCTCCATGCGCATATAAACGGTAAACGCCACCGAAATCAGGCCAACAAGACCTGCGGTGAAGAGGTAAAGGATACCGATATCCTTGTGGTTTGTGGACATGAACCAGCGGGTGAAGAAACCCGGCTTTTCGTGGTCGTGTCCGGAAATGGCAGCATCCGCCATGGCCGTCTCCTGTTCAGCAACGCGCAGCTTGGGCAGCCTTTAGACCTGGCCCGCGCGTCAAATTCCCTTGGGATTGGTTCTAGTTCGCACAAGGGGTACGTGCAACGTGTTTGGGCGCGACAAATTGGGAAAAAGTGATGACGCCTCGCGTCATGGTCGTAGAAAGCCGCAGAATACCCCGGTGCTACAGGTTTAAGTTGAAAGGCGAAGCTGGGGTTTGACGACGGATTCTCGCACAGGGCAGCACTGAGCAGGCACTATGCGCGTGACTTATTGGGCGGTTTGAGTCGTGTTGGTCGCTGATGATAGGGCGACTTCGTCCATTGATCCCATAGCGACAGACACCCCTAACGAGACCAAAAACGCCAAGCTGACCAATGCCACGGCCAGGACGGTCATCTCAATTTTATCGTTCTTTGGAGAGCGCGCTTCAAGTTTCACAGCGGGATACCTTTAATCTTTAAATCTTCAACACTTTTTTCCCCCAACACTGGGCTGGGAGAGTCTCTTTAACGTTCGCCACCAAGGCCGAGCCTGTCGACAATTGGCGAGCTCGGACAATGATCATAATTTTACAAGGCGACGTCTTTTTGTCGCCTGTACCGTTTTCGGGGTGAAAAAAGGCAGAAACATGGCGAAAGCGCTGACGCTGCGGAAACAGTTCGTTTTCCCGATTCTTCTCGCGTTCTGAGAAAAGGTTAATTTTCCGTTATTCGGTCGCATCACCAAAGACAGTCTCGAAGCTGCTTTTTAAAGCAGAATCGACATCGTCAAGCGTGACCGGCAAGCCCAGATCGACAAGGCTGGTGACCCCATGGTCGGTAATTCCGCAGGGCACGATTCCGGTGAAATGCTCTAGATCGGGTTCCACATTAATCGAGATGCCGTGGAAACTTACCCATTTTCGCAAGCGAATCCCAATAGCTGCAATCTTGTCTTCGCGCATTGAGCCATCAAAAAGGGCAGGTTTGTCAGGCCGTTCGACCCAGACACCAACACGGCCGGGGCGAATCTCGCCCTTGAGGTTAAATTCGGCCAAGGTTGCAATGACCCATTCTTCAAGCCGCTGCACAAAAAGGCGCACGTCATGACCGCGCTTGGCGACATCCAGCAGCACATAAGCCACGCGCTGGCCGGGGCCGTGATACGTGTATTGCCCGCCTCGTTTGCTTTCATACACGGGGAACCGGTCGGGATCTGTCAGATCCTGCCGCTTGGCGGAAGTTCCAGCAGTATAAAGGGGCGGATGTTCCAAAAGCCAAATCACTTCTCCGGCTTCTCCGCGTGCAATCTGGCCGGCCCGCTCTTCCATCCACTCGCAGGCAGATTGATACTCAACCGGTTCATCCGAATAACGCCATTCGACCATATATTTACCCGGGCAGAAGCCCAGCCTCCTTTGCGGCAGCCAGATTTGAGCGGCTGACGGGGATCTGATGCCCATCGGTCAGAGTCAAAACCGCGCGCCCTGCCTCGCGCTGTGCCGAGGTTACGGCTGCTAAAGACACCCAATGCGACCGATGCGTTTGCAAACCGGGCAAAGGCGCTGTTTCGGCAATAGCGTCAGACAGGCGCATTAGCACAAGCTCGGTCCCTTTATCTGTGCGAATTTCGGTATAGTGATCGGAAACACTGAGCGCCAGCAATGCGCCGCGCTTATCAAGGGGAAGCCGGTCCAAAAGGCGGATTTGTCCGTCTGTATTGTCGTCCTTGCGTGGTTGAGAGCCGCTTGATCGGTCCACAAACCAACCTGCAACTGTGACGACAATCGCGACGAGTATGACATCGCGACCCAGTTCGGCCATGTAAGGCAGATCAAATGGCGAGGCGCCAAACACCGCCCAATTGATTATCGCAACCTCGGCCATAATTACGGGGCCAAGAATAACGCCCGCCGCTAAAGCCGCCCCGCCTGAGGGCATTCCGTGCGCCGAAAACATCGACATCAAGCGACCGACCAACACAGCACCCGTGAAATAGGTCAAGGCGCAAATGCCAGTCCAGTAGATCATTCGGGGTAGGGTGCGCATCACGTCGCCAGTGTCAAAGGGTCCGGCAAGCCCAAGTATAATGCCCACAGCGCAAATTCCCGCCCACACCCGCATATCGGTGCCGAGACGGTGCAAATCACGCTTCGCGAGCTGCATTTGCCTGCCAAACACGGCGTATTCCTTCTGCTTACGTAATCATTCTGGATTTTGGGTTTAGGCGAGCGGCAAGACAAGGCCAAGCCCAAGTTTAATGCAGGAACTCGACATAAATGACCTTCCTAGACCCGCTTCTTGCCGCCCCGTTGGCAATTCAAATTCACGCATGTGGTGCAGTAGTTGCCATTGCCCTTCTTCCGTTTGCCCTGCTGCGTCGCCGCCGCGATATCTGGCACAATACAGCTGGATATTTTTGGGTGATCACTATGGCGATTGTGGCTGTCTCCTCATTCTTCATCCACGGCTTTGCAATTGTTGGTCCCTTTGGGCCGATCCACCTGATCTCAATCTATGTGCTTGTGGGGCTTTGGCGGGCCATATCGGCGGCGCGGCGAGGCCGGATCGCCGAACATCGCGGCCATATGGTCGGGATTGCAATTGGCGGGCTGGGCGTGGCGGGCAGCTTGTCGTTCCTGCCGGATCGGTTGATGGCGCGGATGGTCTTTGAGGGGCTGGGATATTGGGGCGTTGCGGTCGCGGCAATCATCGCCCTTTTGGCCATTTTTCTTACGTCCCGTCACCCGGCGTTGCGGCCAATTGGAGCGAATCGGGCAGGCCGTTAGACCTGTTTCCGAGTGTCTGCCGCTCGGTGGATCGGCGCGTGTTTGCGCAAAAAATCTAAGGAAAACGCGATTTATCCGCCGAAATGACAGGAATCCTCACTTGGGATTGAACCAATTTGTGCTAGCTTGCGACTAACATAGTGAAGATCGAAATTTTATTGGAGGATGTCTGACATGTTCATGAAAGCCCTTACCGCCGCTGGCCTTGCATTGTCGCTTGCCGCGATCCCCGCTGAAGAAGCACAAGCCGACGCAGGCGATGTTGTTGGTGGCCTAATCGTTGGCGGCCTGATTGGCGCCGCCATCGCAAATGGAAACAATGGCGGCAACCGCCCGTCGAATACCGGCTCATACCGCCCGGGTATTCCGGCTAGCCAAATGGGGCGCGACACCCAAACCGCGCTGAATTATTTTGGCTTTAACGCAGGTTCAGTTGATGGTCAGATCGGCAATGGCACCCGCCAAGCGATCGAGCGCTACCAGCTTACTATGGGCTACCCGGTAAATGGCCGCGAATATGCAACATACCAGTATGACCAGCTTATGCAGGCTTATTACTGGGCTTTGAATGGCGGCTCTGCGCAGACTGGCCTTGTTGGCCAGCCGCTGCTGATTGCCTACCGCAATGCACAGCAGGCACCACAGCAGCCGCAGGTTGTCGTCGTTCCAGCGCCAACCACCACGGCCCCCGCGCCGCAAGTTGTGGCCACACAGCCCCCGGCGACAACCGTGATTGTGCAGCCTCCTGCCGCAGCTGCACCGACTGGCAAATAAGCCACTTTATTGAATGTGAAAGAGCCGTCCGATTTCCGGGCGGCTTTTTCTATTCGCAGGGCAGATAAGCCGCGCCGCATTTGCCAGGCAAAACCCGGTGAAAACATGTCGAATCCCTCTTGCGTATCCGGGCAGGCGTCGGCTAAACACCCGCGGACTACCTGATCACGTGCGCTCGTGGCGGAATTGGTAGACGCGCAGCGTTGAGGTCGCTGTGGGGTAACACCCGTGCGAGTTCGAGTCTCGCCGAGCGCACCATTTCTCAGTTTGATGTGATTTTCTCCAAGAACGCAAATGTCACAGGCAGTTGCGGAGTTTGAAGCTCGACTTTTTTGTCATGCACAAAAGGCTGGATTGGGAATGGTTTTGCGCATGGTCAAGGAACCGTTTCCTAAACTTAACGGTGGACCAGTTCAATTAGTGCTGCTCACAGTCTCCTTTATCCGTCAGTGCACTTCCTCGTTCGGAGATGACACGAGGCCCAAAGCAACAACGGCGAGAGTAAGACCCTTGTAACCCCTCAACCGGTTCTCGGTAGCACTGGTCGACGGCCAGAATTCGCATTGCTGTGCATCGCAAGGCACCTCTCCACCAAACGATCTTCGTGCCCTAAACAAGCCCAAGCAGGGCATTGGGTGCTTTGAATTCCGGTTAAGCTATTGAAAAGATTTGGAGGCGAGTACCGGAATCGAACCGGTGTACACGGATTTGCAATCCGCTGCGTAACCACTCCGCCAACTCGCCTCGTATGTGGTTCGAGCGCGGTTTTGCCTCAATTGGCGAGGCGGCGCAAGGCGGGACGGGGGCTTTTTTTCTGATGCCCAGCTGCGACAAATGACAAGTGGGCGTGGATCGCGCGTTGCTCTGCCCGGGCGGCTATGGCAAGAGAGGGGAAACGTTCCGAAGTCTCAGGTCCGAACATGCAAGATTTTGCCGCTCAGCGTGTCATGATGGTCGACACGCAAGTCCGTCCACAGGATGTCACTAAATTCAATATCATCGACGCGATGCTATCTGTATCGCGTGAGGCTTACCTGCCAGATGAGCTTAAACCGGTTGCCTATATGGGCGAGAACCTGACCCTGTCGGGTGGTCGCGTGGTTCTGGAACCGCGTAGCTTTGGCAAGGTTCTGGATGCGCTTGATGTGCAGCCTGATGAGCTAGTTCTCGATCTGGCGTGCGGGCTTGGCTACTCATCGGCGGTTCTGGCGCATTTGGCCGAAGCGGTTGTCGCAGTGGAAGATGTCGACGGCTTAGCAGGCGAAGCGCAAAGCACATTAAGTGCCCAAGGCGCTGATAATGTCGCTGTTATTGACGGCCCGGTTGCCGATGGGGCTGCCAAGCATGGCCCCTATGATGTGATCTGCATTCAAGGCGGTGTAGAGGCCGTGCCTGCGACAATTTTGGACCAACTTAAAGACGGCGGCCGCATTGCTGCAATTTTTATGTCCGGCCCCCTTGGCGAATGCCGTGTCGGACACAAGATAGATGGTAAGGTGACGTGGCGCATGTCTTTCAATGCGACAGCGCCTGTCCTTCCTGGTTTCACAACTGAGCCGGGATTTGTTTTGTAAAATAATAACCCCACCAAAGATGTGGGGGTGATCCCAACCCGAGGGTAAAGCGATGCAGAAAACGATCCGAACCGGCCTTTTGGCGTTAACAATGGCCTTCGGATCAGCGCTCGTGCCTGCAGCCGTATCTGCCGATAGTTTGGCTGATGTGATGGCAGATGCCTATCGCAACTCGGATATTCTCGATCAAAACCGGTATCTGCTGCGATTGCAGGATGAAAGCGTTGCCCAACAAGTTGCGGGTCTGCGTCCTGTTATCAATTTTGTTGCGCAATCCAGTTGGGATGAAGATTTTGATTCCCAAGCTGATAGCCTTGCCCTTGTGATGAACATGTCGCTTTACGAAGGCGGCGCGCGCCTTTTGGCGCGGGATGCCGCGCAAGAGATGGTGCTATCGACCCGTCAATCGCTTGTCGCGTTGGAGCAATCGGTGCTGCTGGACGCTGCTACGGCCTATATGCAGGTCTGGCGCGATATACAGGTTGTTCAGGTGCGCGAAAGCAATGTGCGGGTGATTACTCAGCAATTGCGCGCAGCAGAGGATCGTTTTGAGGTTGGTGAAGACACGCGGACCGATGTTGCGCAAGCGCAGGCCGCGCTTTCAAGCGCCCGCCGTGACCTTGTTAGTGCTCAAGGCCAGTTGATGATCAGCCGCGAGCTTTTCTCTTTGGCCGTAGGACGCGATTCGAATGGTTTAACGGGGCCGGGGGCCTTGCCGTCTCTTCCTCCATCGATTGACGAAGCAGACGCAATTGGTCGACAGAACCACCCGTCCATTTCGGCGCTTCGTCATGAAGCACGCGCAAATGAGCTGTCCTTAGAAGCGGCACGCCGCGCCTATCGACCAAGCCTTGATCTGGGCGTCAGCAGTAGCGTTGACCCAAGCGATGGCGAGGGATCTGGAAGCATTACTTTGACGCTGACGCAGCCGATCTATTCCGGCGGCCGTCTTGGATCGAACGAGCGTATTGCGTTGGCTACGCTACATGCCGTTGAATCTGAATTAAACCAACAAGCACGTTTGGTGTCGCAATCCGTGGGCAATGCCTATGCGAATGTTAGAATCGCTTCGGCCTCGATCCAAGCATCACAGCAACAGATTCGGGCCAACCAGTTGGCATTTGAAGGCGTTCGCGAAGAAGCGTCGCTTGGCGCTCGGACGACATTGGACGTCCTTGATGCGGAGCAAGACCTTCTGGATGCGCGCATCGGTCTGATCGATGCACAGGCCAGCCTTTATACGGCCAGCTATGGCTTGCTGGCGTCAATGGGCCTTTTGACCGTTGAAAATCTGGGTCTGAATGTGCCTGAATATGATGTGACGCAGTATTACGACCACGTCGATGGCGCGCCCGCTCGCCTACCTACGGTGCGCGGTGATCGCCTTGATGCCGTGCTGGAGCGTATGGGGCGAAACTAAGACTCTCGCGCTCAAATTTACCTATCCATTGTGCGAAAGGGCAGAGACGGCTATTCTCTGTCCAAAATAATATGCGGTGGTCAGGCAATTTCAGAGCTATCGGAGTAGGAATTTATGGCAGATCCATTGAAATCGGATGAGATCGAAGACGTGTTGTCTTCGATCCGTCGACTGGTCTCTGAAGCCCATACAGCGCCGAACGAGGCGGGTAAGGTCGCTGAGGATGCTTCCGAAAACGCGGCGCAGGCCGACCGCTTGATGTTGACCCCAGCCTTGCGCGTGACCGAGCCCGAGGATCCTTGGGTGCCGGTTGCTGCAAATGCTTTGGCGCATGACGACGCCGAAGCGCCTGACGATCCTGACCTTGGAGATGGGGCCGATTGGGCCAGCGAACTTTGGGGAGAGACGCGGTCAGAACCCGATGCTGAAGCGTCTCCAATTGAAGAGGCCGCCGAAACGCCTGAACATCCTTCTGAAGCACCTCAGGAAAGCGATGTTGAGGCTGTTATCGAAGCTCTATTTGTCGAACCAGAACCGCAGCCGGAAGAACCTGAGGGCGACGCCGCCGGATTGGACGAAAACGGTGACCTGATCTCTGAAATCTTAGAAAGCGAGCTATCCGATACTGCGGATGCGAGCGAAGATGTTCAGGCAGAAGCTGATGCCGAAAACCCGCCAGATGCGCCTATTTCCTTTATCCGCAGCACCAAAAGTGTCTCTGACTATGAACCGGAAGAGGGCAATACGGATTGGCCTGTCGAAAATCCGCCTGTTGCAACCCGTGATCTGGCAGAAGCTCGTGGGGCGGTTGTTGAATTGCAAGCCGCTGAAGAAGAGGTTGCGCTAGAAGAGCATCATGAGGTCGAGCAGGCGCATGAAGCAGATAACGCATCCGAAGACGACGACCAAGGCCGGGCTGACGCCGAAAACGAAGCTGGGGATGTGGACCTTGCGGCTGAGGAGGATAGGTTTGACGACCCTTCCGGCGCTACAGATGGCGAATATTCTGAGCCGGAAGTGGCAGAGGATGCAGCGTCTGATCCGGTTGCGTCCGATGTTGAGGATCTCGGCGATGAGCCATTCAGTTTCCCGGATGAGGGCGACAGTTTTGTCGACGAAGACGCACTGCGGGAATTGATTTCAGAGGTTGTTCGCGAGGAGTTGCAGGGCGAACTTGGCGTCCGCATCACTCGGAATATCCGCAAATTGGTTCGTCGGGAAATCCGTATCGCTCTTGCTGCAGAAGAGCTTGAATAAGTCTGCGAACCTGCAAAAGGGCTTGATCTTCACACCGCGCAAGGCAATCTAAAGCCTATGTTTCCTATTCGCGATCACAACCCGTCGTCGCGCAGGCCATTTGTGACCTGGGCCTTTATCGCTATCAATATCTGCGTATTTCTTAGCTATTGGCCGCAAATTGGTGGCCAGCCGGCGCAGCTGATGGGGTTCTATTTTCTTTGGGCAATGGTGCCGGCCGAGATCTCGCAAGGTCTTGAGATGCATACTCTTATTACCTCAATGTTCCTGCATGGAGGTTGGATGCATCTGGCGGGTAACATGCTGTTTTTGTGGATCTTTGGCGATAACCTCGAAGATCAACTTGGCCATGTCGGCTTTTTGATTTTCTATCTTCTATGCGGAATCGCCGCGGCCTATGCTCAGACAATTGCAGATCCATTTTCAACAGTGCCGATGGTCGGGGCCTCGGGCGCTATTGCAGGTGTTATGGGCGGATATCTGGTGCTGTTCCCGCGCGCGCGGGTGGATCTTTTGTTGATCATATTCGTGATCTTCAAAGTGATCACGATCCCGGCGTGGCTGATGCTGGGCCTCTGGTTCGGGTTGCAATTGGCCAATGGCGCAATTGATGATCAAGCGGGCGGTGTGGCCCACTGGGCGCATGCGGGTGGCTTTGTTGCAGGGCTTGTCCTGATCTTGCCTGCCTTCCTTCGCCGTGGCGGCCCTGCCTTCTGGCGGGGCAATCACGGCGCGCCCCCTCTGGAGCGCCGCAAACGGTGGGAAGACGACCCGCATGATAGCCCAATCCGCAGCTTTCGCCGCGAAGACGACACACTGAGCCAAAGCTCGATCCCGCAAGCCGGGCGGCGGAATTTTTCGTCCCGGCGACCGCCAGACTCGCCATGGGGTGGCCGCCGTTAACGATTAAGTCGTCGCGGTCGGGCGGCCTGTTTCCTGCTGTGCGGAAGTCAACTTGCCTCAGACAAAAACAGTCAGGTCCGCATTACCGCTCATCTCGGACTTCACATGTACAGTTTCCATTTTGATCTGGACCTGTGCAAGAAACGGGAATGTCGACGCTTGTGTCAGAGTTTGGCACGGTAACTTCAATCGCGGTTGGACAGCGTTCGTAGTAGACCATAGGTCGGCACTCAAATTGGCCGTTTGGGCGAAAGGTGCAAATGGTTTCGCTGCCCGCGCGGACGGGGTAGATAAACGAATTTCCTCCGTAAGTCTGAATAACCCGCTCGCCTTGCCCGTTTTGCAAGGCACGCGAGATGATTGAGTAGTCTGCTGGATCAAAACGGAAAACCATGATGGGTTCCGAGCGATCTGTTTGTGCCAACGCGGCAGTCGAACTGATTATTACCAACATCATAGCGAGCATGAAGTTGCGCATAAAAAAATCCTCCCAAAACGTAACCGTAATGGGAGGATAAATCAGGTAAGCAATATCACCAAATTTGCATTAAGCGCGTTCGGAATATTCCATCGACTCGGTGTTGACGATGATGTCTTCATCCTGCCCGACAAATGGGGGAACCATGATTTTCACGCCATTGTCCAAGATCGCAGGCTTAAAGCTGTTGGCGGCGGTCTGGCCTTTAACAACCGGTTCCGTCTCGACGATTTTGCAGGTGACTTTCTGCGGCACAGTGGCGTTCAGCGCTTCGTCTTCGTAGAATTCGACAACGATGGTCATGCCGTCCTGCAAGAAGGGGCGACGATCGCCCAGAAGGTCCGATGGCAGCTGGATCTGCTCATAAGTTTCGGTGTCCATAAAGATCAGCATTCCATCGTCTTCATAGAGGAACTGCTGGTCTTTTTGTTCCAAACGCACACGCTCGACTTTGTCAGCGCTACGGAAGCGTTCGTTCAGTTTCGAGCCATTGCGAAGGTTTTTGAGTTCCACCTGAGCAAAGGCGCCGCCCTTGCCGGGCTTGACGTGGTCGACTTTCACAGCCGCCCAGAGCCCGCCGTTATGTTCCAGTACATTTCCGGGGCGAATTTCATTGCCGTTAATCTTGGGCATTGTGACTTTTCCGTGGCAAAAGGTTGAGGTTTTGTTGATGCTTCCTATATCTTGCAGTGGGTTGGCTGGCAATACACCTGAAATAGCGGTGATTGTTTTCGACCCATGCGCTGAGCGCATGGGTGGTATGCAAAGATTGCACCCCCGAATCGCCTGAATGTAGGCATAAGGGGCGTCACGCCAGAAATGCAAGAGCAAGAATAAAGGACGACGAATGGCTGATTTCGTTGATGGAACCGCATTCAATTTTGAGCAAGGGCAGCGTTCGCGCAAGCTTTTTGCTGCGGTTGTGCTGGCTGCTTTGGATGATGCCATTGCAGATGATAAAAAATACGGCAATGGGCCGGATCAAATTGCACGTTGGGCGCGTTCGCGCGACGGACGTGAGGTGCTGTCCTGTGCCGGTATTGACCCAAACGAACGTGTTGTCAGCGGGCTTATGGCCTTTGTTGGCAATGGTGTGCGCACCTCTGTGGCTCTGAGCCGCGAAGAAAGCGAACGCCGCAATCAGGCCGAGGCGGCTTAAGACACTTTTTGATAGCCTTGGCTTACGAATGAAAAAGCGCGTCCCTCAGGGGCGCGCTTTTCTATTTGAGCAACAGAAGGCGCAGGCATCGGTTAGGCAGACCCGAAACAATTCCGTTTAATTTGGGTCAGTCTATTGCATGAATGAAAATCGCCGATGCGCACCATCCTTGCGTTGAGTAATTCCCACCGCTTCTACACAATCATTTTATGATCTACGTCTTGGCATATCCCGTTTTCAACCGACGCTCGGCCGAGCGTATCGATGCTTTCAGAGCGAAGCACGAACCTCAAAGAGCTAAATTGGTTCCGCCCCACATCACTTTGGTCTTTGGCGTGGCCAACGTGCATCTTCAAAATGTCTCAGAGTTGGTAGACATGGTTTCACAGCAATCCAACGCAGTCCCAGTTGTATTTGACCGCTATGTGAAGGAGTTCGATCCTTTTGAGAAGAAACACAAAATTTTCTTGCTCTGTAGCGAGGGAAGTACGGCCGTCACATTGCTGCACAATCAGCTTTACGACGGGGCACATCGTTCAGAATTCAGCTCAACCCATCAGTTCAAACCGCATATGACCGTGGCCACCTACAATGAACGTTCTGATGTAGATCAGGTTGATGTGTCTGCTGTCGGAGACTTCCCCATCAAAGGACGAGTGTCCGCTTTGGAGTTGGTTCGGTTCGAGGGCGGTCGGCTCACAAAGCTGAAGTCAGCACCTTTGATTGCGTAGGTCTGGGCCCGAAAACGCCAATTCGATAAAAAGCCGGGCCGATGATTTTCACATCGGCCCGGCCAAATTTTGTAGGTGGGACACCTAAGTAGGTGGCCGATTTAGAGCGGTATCAGGCGCTCAATCCGCCCCGCGTACCGCGATTTGAGCGTCTGGGGCCGGGTGGAAAACCTTCTGAATAAAGAAGATCGCCACGGCGGTGCCCACACCAAGGATGTCCGAAATCCATCCGCCCTCGATCATAAAGAGCGCGGCAAGGATCAGCGCGGCACGGATGAACCAAGCTGTCCGCCCGCCCATGAACCAACCCTGAACGCCTGATGACAGCAGGAATACTCCGAAGGTTGCCGTTACTCCGGCGCGGGCGACTTCATACCATGCGCCTTCCATCAGGATTGCAGAGTTATAGAAGAACATGAACGGCACCACAAAGGCCGAAATCCCGATCTTGAACGAGGCAACCGAGGTCTCCATTGGGTTTGACCCCGATATCCCCGCCGCCGCATAGGAGGCGAGCGCCACAGGCGGTGTGATGGCTGAGACAACTGCGAAGTAGAAGACAAAGAAGTGGGCTGTCAGTGGCGGAATGCCAAGATTGACAAGGCCCGGCGCAACGACCGAAGCTGCAACCGCATAGGCCGCCGTTGTGGGCATGCCCATCCCCAACAGTATCGCGATACACATGGCAAAGAACAATGCCAGAAGCTGAGATGCCTCCGCGATGTCCAGTAGCATCGACGAAAAGCGTGCGCCAACGCCAGTTAGGCTGATCACACCCACGATAATGCCCGCACAGGCGCAGACCGCGATGATCTGAATGGACATGACCCCAGCCAGTTCAAAGGCCTTAAGGATCGAGCGTATGCCCATCCGGTTTGGGGTCAGCCAGCTGACAGCGGCGGCCGCCGCCGTCGCAAGTGTACCAGCTCGGATCACCGAATAGCCTTGAAACAGCGCAACGATGAGGATCAGGATTGGAATGAAAAGATAAATCTGGCGAATAAGCTTGGCCAGCTTCGGCAATTCATCTTCCCGCATGCCGCGCATGCCTAGCTTGGCGGCTTCCAGATCGACCATAAAATAGATCGATGCGAAATACAGGATCGCCGGAATGATCGCTGCGATGGCAATTTCCTGATAGGGAATGCCAGTGATCTCGGCCATGATGAAGGCACCTGCACCCATAATCGGGGGCATAATCTGCCCACCTGTGGACGCAGCGGCCTCAACCGCGCCTGCGGTCTTCTTATGGTAGCCAACTTTCTTCATCAGCGGGATCGTTAGTGATCCGGTGGCAACCACGTTGCCTGCTGATGTCCCGTTGATCATGCCCATGAGGCCCGAGGCAAAGATTGCCACTTTTGCAGGACCACCACGCGCTCGGCCGGCTGCAGCGAAGGCAAAGTTGACGAAGTAATCGCCGACTTTAGACGCCTGCAGGAACGCCGCGAAGATGATGAAAAGGATGATATAGGTCGAGCTTACAGCCGTCGTTGGCCCGAGGATACCTGCATCCGAATACACATGGCCAAAGAAACGCTGCCACGTATAGGGGCTTTGGACTGCTAGAATGCCGGGCAGAAGATGGGCGGTAAACGTATAGGCCAAAAAGACGCCGGTGATGATCACAAGCGCGAGACCCGCCACGCGGCGTGTCAACTCAAGGATCAGAGCGGCACCTGCGGTGGCTGCAAAGGCTACACCGATTGGAACAAACGGTGTGCCGACAGCGTTGCGTGCAGCCGTCGAGTAAACCGGAACAAGGTAGAGCGCGACAATGATGCCGCAAGCCGCCAGCACCAGATCGGATGTTGCGAACCGGCCGCGGGCTGTGTTCTCGAACCAGCCCAATACAATTGCGCCTCCGGTAGCGATCAAAAGTGGAATGCCGAACCAGGTCACTTCTTGTCCGTAGATCTCGGTCCCTGCAAATGCAGGCCACGTCGTCAGCCCGCCCATTTCTGGCAGCGTGCCGGAATTAACAACGTTGATGAAGCCAATCACGGTCCAAAGCGCAATCGCGACAGGAATAAAGAGTGCGAGGCCCGCCATGGACAGCATCGGTGTCGCTGGACGCTCGGTTTCGGGAAAGATGCGCGCTGCAAAGAGCAGGAACCCAAGCGCCAAGGCGCCCGCGATATGGACGATGCGGAAGTTCCAGGTTTCCAGCGGGAACTGCGGAAGGAAGCCAATCTCAATCCCGGTCATGTTGCTGATCGAGACGCCGTTCAAGGCGAGCATATGAAAGGCGGCATAAAGGGTCGCCAATAGTGAAATAACGATCAGGGCTGGGCCGTCGAAAAGGCGGCGATTGCGTTCGACCGGCTCCTCATCAACGCCTTCTGCCAGGACGACGTCTTCTTGATTTTCTGTAACTGAGGTCATTGTCCCCTCCGGATGCCGGGACCTGTTTGGTCCACTTGGCGGTGTTTATTCCATGAAAAAGGCCGCGCCACGAAAGAGGGCGCGGCCTGAAGAGGTAATCCGAGATGGATTACATATCGTGGTGGATCATATCGTCGCTGATTTCAGCGCCGGCATTTTCCATGAACCACTGGGCCGCGCCGGGGTGCCAGTTCAGGACCTCGTTCTTGTCCCAGTTTTCGGGCAGGGTCGAACGGGCCGCGCGGTGGATGTTTACCATGCGCTCGTTATCCGACATGACCGTATCGACGACCGCATAGACAAAGCTGGCGGGAAGGTCACAGTTGGCAATCGCGAAGTTCCACATGGAAACCGAACGTGCCGGTGCTTCCAGAGTAGTGTAAGCGTCTGCCGCGATGTTGAACTGCGACACAGGGAAGGCGCCAAGGATCGTGGCTTGCTCGTCTTCGGTGAACTCGATGATGTTCACGTCAGTTTGCACTTCCAACTGGCTAACGGCTGGAACCGGAACACCGGCAGCAAATGCAATTACGTCCAGAAGACCATCCTGTAGCTGACCGCCAAGGTCAGACCAGCCGCCATTGCGACGCTCAAAGTTGACGCCAAGCTCTTCCATCATGCGAGGGAAGTAGGTGTCCGAGGTTGAGCCGGCAGGGCCAAAGCCGATGCGTGCGCCATCAGGAATATCCGCGATGGATGTGATGCCCGACGAGCTAAGCGCGGTAACGCTGAAAGGGGTCTGGTACATTGGGAACATCGCACAAGCGTTGTCCATAGCCAGACCGGGTGCAATTGGGTTGGTTCCTTGCAGGGATTCCGCTGCTGGACCCATGGTTGTCATGCCGAACTGGGCCTCGCCTGTGTGAACCAGCGCCATGTTCTGCATTGGGCCGCCAGTGACTTCGCCGCCGCCTGAAAGGCCCAACTCTTCTGCGACAAGGTTTGCCCAGCCGGAGCCGTAAGCAAAATAGGTGCCGCCTTGGGATGCGGTGCCCACGGTGAAGCTTTCTGGCCACCCTTCGCGGTCAGCATGGGCGTCCGCAAACGCGGTCGTGGAAACAAGTGCAGTCGACAGCGCAAGCGCCGTGAGTTTGGTAAAACGCATAAGGTTTTTTCCTCCTGTTGTGCCAGGGTCCCTCCTGGCCTCGTTCCGGGGCAGATCCTCCACCTGACCCGGCTGAATGCGGCCTGCTTTACGCAAGTGCCTCATCCGATGTGCCGCCATAAAGAGCGGAGGAGGGGCGCCTCATACAATGGATGAGTGCCAAGAATTTTACTGAGTTGCCCATTAAATTTGCGTCATGGGTCGAAAGGGGGACAAAGCCGCCTTGATGATGGGCGGTTATTGACCCAAGTCCCCGTTCAGTGCGCCGTGCACTTTAAATCGGCGGCAATTTCTTCGGCGAATCTCGACCAAAACCGAACAAATTTTTCGGCCTGCGGTGCCAGTGGATTAGCGTGACTCGGAAAAATCTTCACGGGACAGCCCGTGTTTCTGCATCTTCTCATAAAGGGCTTTGCGGCTAAGGCCGAGCGCTTCGTACGTCTCTTTTAGGCTGCCGCCATGGGCGGTGAGGCTGGCCGAGATCAAAGATTTCTCATGCGCGGCCATTTGATCTGACAGCAAACCATCGGCCACTTCAGGCATCGCGATGTCCAATTCCAGCCCAAGGACAAACCGATCCGCCGCATTACGAAGCTCACGGACATTACCGGGCCAATCGCGGGCCGCGACTGCCGTCAGGATTGCGCCGGGTACGTTCGGTAGGGGCATCTTATAGCGTGCGGCCGCTTGGCCGACGAGTTCAACAAAAAGCCGAGGAATATCTTCGCGGCGATCGTCCAAATCGGGAATGCGCAACCTTGCGACATTCAACCGATAGAAAAGGTCCGCGCGAAACCGGTCGGCTTTTGCTTCGGCGGCCAGATCAAGTTTGCTGGCCGCAATAATCCGAATGTCCAGATCGATCGGATCATTTGACCCCAGCCTCGTGACAACCCGGTTTTGGATGGCGTCCAGCAATTTTGCTTGGACGGCGAGGGTCATCGAGTCGATTTCATCAAGAAAGACAGTGCCGCCACGGGCGTGCTCAAACTTGCCATAGCGCGCGCGGGTCGCGCCGGGAAAAGCGCCCGCCTCATGGCCAAAGAGCTCGCTTTCAATGAGGTCGGCGGGCAGGGCGGCGCAGTTTATGTGAACAAAAGGCTTTTGCGCGCGGGGCGATGCCCGGTGTAGCGCGCGCGCGGCAACCTCTTTGCCGGTTCCGGTCGCGCCTTCGATCAGCACATCAGCCTCGGTCGCGGCAATGGCGCGCAACTGATCGCGGAGCTTGCCCATAGGAGCGCTACGCCCGGTGAGGCGGGCTTCGACCACGTCGCTTTGGCCGACTTGCCTGCGCAGCACGCGGTTTTCAATCGTAAGGCGGCGCTTGTCCAAGGCGCGGCGAACCGTCGAGATAAGTCGCGCAGGCGCATAAGGTTTTTCGAGGAAGTCGTAGGCGCCATCGCGCATCGACTGCACCGCCAGATCAACATCACCATGTCCGGTGACCAGAATAACTGGAAATTCCGGGTCAATCTCAAGCGCCTTGGTCATCAATTCTAACCCGTCCATGCCAGGCATGCGGATATCAGTGACCAAAATGCCGGCAAAATCTCGGGCAATGCGGGGCAGGGCGGCGCTGGCCTCGGCAAAGCAAGCGATATCCAGACCGTCAAGTTGCAGGCTTTGTTCGGCGGCAAGACGCAAGTGGTCTTCATCATCCACAAAAAGAATAGTTTCGGCTGAACTCGTCACTCGGCGGCTAATCCTTCGTTGTCTTGTGTCGCGGCAGGCGCAGCTTCAAGGTCGACGATAAAGACTGCGCCGCCGTCTGGGTGGTTTTCGGCGGAAAGCGTTCCGCCAAAATCGCGCACGATATTGTAGGAGATCGACAAGCCAAGCCCCAGACCCTTGCCGGGGATTTTGGTTGTAAAGAATGGGTCGAATATCTGGGCTAACACTGCGTCATCCAGACCGGGACCGGTATCGCGCACTGAAACGCTGCGCCGGTTGCCGCGCTGCGCCACGGAAATCTCGATCTGCGGGCACTCTTGCGTTTCCATAGCATCCAGCGCGTTCGAAATGAGGTTCACCAAAACCTGTTGCAGCCGCACTTGGCCGCCATTCACATAGATCGGCGCGTCCGGGCGCTGATAGGTAAGCTCGGCCTGAGCTGCGTTCATCTTTGGGGCCATCAGCTGAACCGCATCATCCAAGATGGACAACAGTGGGACTGACCCGATTTTATCTTGCGGGCGGCGGGCGAAGTTACGCAGATGTTTCGAGATCGAGGCCATCCGGTCAGCCATTTGCGAGATGAGCCGAATATTGCCCTTCGCCTCATCCTTGCGCCCGCGCGCGAGAAAGGTTTCGGCGTTATCGGCATAGGCCTTAACGGCCGCGAGGGGTTGGTTAAACTCATGGCTTAATGCCGCTGACATTTGCCCAAGCGCGGCAAGTTTTCCAGCCTGCACAAGTTCGCTTTGGGTCTTGCGAAGGCGCAACTCTGTGGCCTTACGCTCTTCAATTTCCTGCACAAGCTGCGTGTTGGCCGCATTCAGGTCTGACGTGCGTTCAGCCACGCGCCGCTCGAGCATCGCGCGGTTTTGGCGCTGTTGTTCCAAGCGTTCCAAAAGTCGGGCGCGGCGTTGCAGGAAAAGCAGCACTACCACGCCAGCGAACAAAACGCCTAGGATGATAAGCGCCATGGTTTGACGTGCCTGAACGATCGATGGGCCCGTAGGCGTCAGCACCGAAACGCGCCACCCGGCCGCTGCGATCAGCCCGGTATTGGAAACAAAATCGCGGGTTTCCCCATTGTCAGAGATGGTCAGAATGTCGTGGTCTTCTGTCAGCGCGCGCCGGTCAATGTCGAGCGGAACAAGCTCATCAAGCGGATATTGCCGGGTGGCTTCAATCCCGGCCATAGCAGTTTCGCTAAGCGGCCCCATCGTGTGAAAATGCCATTCTGGGCGGTCGGACAAGAAGATGATGCCATTGGCATCTGTGACGATGATGGTGTTGTCACTTTCGGCCCAGGTTTCTTCGAAATTGCCCAATAGGATTTTGACGGCAACAACACCAAGAACCTCGGTGTTATCAATGATTGGAGCGGCAAAGAAATAGCCGCGTTGGCCGGATGTGACGCCAAGCGCATGGAACCGGCCACGTCCTTGCTCAAGCGCGTCAATGAAGTAAGGGCGAAAATCAAACCGGCGACCAATGAAGCTGTCCTCGCGCCGATAGTTTGACGACGCAATGGTCATGCCGGTTCGATCCATGACCCAAATATCGGCCACTTCAAGCGTCAGGGCGCTTTGGCGCAACTGTTCATTCCCAAAGGGCAGAAGCCCCTGATTGTCTGGATCGTGCAACAATTCTGTAAGGATCGGACGTTCCGCCAAGAGCCCCGGCAAAGCCTCGGACCGGCTGAGCGCCCCGCGCAAGGATTCCCGTGCAAGGCTCAGCGTTGCTTCCTCTCGCAAGGCTGTTTGGGTCAGCATATAGCCTTCGATCCGCGGCAAGGCGGTCAGGCTGAGCGCCACGAGCCCCAAAACCACAAAGGCGATATTGCGGATCGCGCGGCGCAACCGCCGGGTTTTGGGTAAATTCGGTGTCATGGCGCCAAGTATGCGGTGCAGAGGCAGTTAGCGCAATGTGGGGTTAGGCGCGCGACAGCAGATAGATATCCATAATCCATCCGTTTTCAGCGCGGGCGGCTTTTCGCGCCACTTCAATCTGCGGTGTCACGTCGGCCACAGCCCCTGAGATATTGATCTCTTCGCGCATCCCAGCATAGCCGCTCCACCATATATAAAGCCCGTCTGGATCAAGTTCTCGAAAGCTCAATTCGCCATCCAGCATCACGACGACCATATCGCTGCCTGCCGGAAAACCATGATCGCGGATTTGCCGCCCTGTCGTGATTGTTACGGGGGCATTGATACGGTTAAGCGGGATTTTATGCGCCGCCGTAAGGGCTTGGATTGAGGTGATGCCTGGGATGACCGTCATTTCAAGCGGCAAGCTATTGGCCACGCGCTCGGCAATGCGCAAGGTGCTGTCATAGAGTGAAGGGTCACCCCAAACCAAAAAGCCGACACGGCCTGACACGCCAATATGATCCGTGATTGCCTTTTGCCAACACAGGGCAATTGCGTCATGCCATTGATCGACGCGCGCCCGGTAATCTGCAATTGCAGGGTCGCGAACCGGCAACTCAAACTCAACCAGCTTTGCTCGGTCGAGATCTAGGTGTGCGTCGCAGATTTGGCGACGTATTTCTGCCAATTGGTCCTTATCTTCGCCCTTTGTTGGAATAAGGATCAAATCCGCATCCCGCATAGCTGAAACCGCCTGCAATGTCAGGTGATCCGGGTTGCCGGTGCCAATGCCAATCAGTGTCAGCGCGATCATCATTCGCCCTCATTTAAATACAAACACGGCCCCGCTTTGGGGGCCGTGAGCTGTTTCGATATTAGACGAAATTAGGCGGTTTCGTAAAGGCGCGGCTCAACCAAGCCTGAGCCCTTGAGACCCTTCAGTGACTTTGCAGCAGCAAGGATTGCCAGATCGGCAATTGGTTCGATGATAACCACCAGCATATATGCGCCGCCGAAGGTCAGAACCGAGGCCATCGTGTCAGCGCCAAAGCCTTGGCCGTAGAAAACCCAGAAGGCCACCCACGCAACGATGCCACCTTGAAAGGCTGTCGATAGTTTGAGCGCTTGGGCATAGCTCAGGTCGATAAAGCGTGTCGCGGGCGCGATAATCTTTTTGGCCAGCGCCGAGATAGCAAAAAGCGGCACCATTAGGGTTGTTAGGTTCACAAAGATCATTGGTAGATCGGTGGGCGCAAAGAAAAGGCTCTGGATCAGTAGGCCAAGTGCAAGGCCGATCGCAGCAGGCGCCGCGCCCAACATCAGCAGCAAGGTCGAGCCAAGGATAAAGTGAACTTCGGAAACGCCAACCGCAAAATGCGGCAGAAGCTCGAAGAAAATAAACGTTGAGGCAGTGGCGATGGCCGCGCGTATAGCCAATGAAACAGTGCCGTTCTCACGGATCGTGTCGATGGCCATTTTTGCGGCGTAAGTTGCACCGCCAGCAGCCGTTGCATAGGCCAATGCCATTTTTGCGCCGTGCACAACGCCAGGTTCGATATGCATTTGAAGTCTCCTTACCGGCCCGTCGCCGATATGTCTGTTGGGCCTTCGGCCCCCCTGTGTATGTCGCACGCCCAATTTGGACGCATGGAATACCGGCAGGTCTCCTGACTTGCGGGTCGCCGCTTTCCGCCGGGCCTTCCCGCCCCGTCATTGGGGCAGTGGCATTTTCCGGGGATGCTCTCCGCTTACAGTTGCGCGGGCAGTCGCGGATTTGGCGCCTAATGGCTACACCTCACCACGTTCCCTTTTAATCCCCTTGGCCACGTTGCCGACGGGGAACCGATAGGGTCACTTTTTACCGCTATTTTGGGCCTGTCAAGTATCGCCCTCGGCCAAAGGACCGTAGAGGATGAGACCCGGCAATTTACTGGGCGATTGCGACAATTCGGCGGCCAATTCGGTAATGGTCATCCGCGTAATAACCTGATTTTCAGTCGAAACAGATTCGGCAAAAAGCGCAGGCGTGTCAGCTGGCAACCCGGCATCGGTCAAGCGCTTAACCAGTTTTGAAAACGTGCGTTTGCCCATATAAACAACGGTCGTTGCGGCAGGGTCGGCCAGCGAAGTCAGGTCTATTTCTTCTGGCAATGCGCCCGTTACGTCATGTCCGGTGATAAATTGCACGCGCCGGGCTGTTTCACGCCGAGTCAGCGGTATGCCCGCTGCTGCTGCTGCGGCTGACGCGGCAGTGACGCCGGGAATAATCTCATATGAAATGCCGGCGGCTTTCAATGCGTTCAGTTCTTCTTCGAGCCGGCCAAAAATCCCGCTATCGCCAGACTTCAGGCGCACAACGCGCTGCCCGGTCTTTGCGTAATCGACCAAAAGGCGGCTGACGTGATCTTGTTTCGGCGATGGCCGTCCGGCGCGTTTGCCGACGCCGACCATATCCGCGCCATCCCGGGCCAGAGACAAAATCGGGCCCGATGACAAATCATCAAACAAAACGGCATCGGCGCGCCCAAGCCGGTCAACGGCTTTCACGGTCAAAAGCTCGGGATCTCCCGGACCTGAAGAGACAAAACTGACAAACCCGCTCATGACGCCTCGGCGATTAAGTGAAAGAAACTGCCCGAGGCGTGGCCTCGAACTGATCCGGTTTCCGCAACGACCGCGCCGCCAGCATCGCGAACCTCTGCCAAAGGCGCGTCGGGTTGCTCAAGGATCGTGGAATAGTGAAACTCATGTCCCCTTAGGGTTGCATTGATCGCATGGCCCGGCAAGGGCGCTAAAAGTCGCGCAGCCCGATACCCCAAATGCATTTTTCGTTTTTCATATGAGGTCACAAGGCCAAGCAGCCCCGCCATTTCATGCCGCGTACCGTCTTTGTCGATCAAAGCCGCGCCCATCGCCATATACCCACCGCATTCACCGTGCACGGGCTTGGTTTTCGCAAAGTCGCGCAGGCCCGTCAGGAATGTATCATTCGCGGCCAGTTGGCCTGCGTGCAATTCGGGGTAGCCGCCGGGCAGCCAGCAAATATCTGCGGACGGGTCGGGCGCTTCATTCGCCAGTGGCGAAAAGGAAAGAACCTCTGCGCCTTGGCGACGCCAGCCTTCGATCAAATGCGGGTAGACGAAAGAAAACGCACCATCGCGGGCAAGGGCGATGCGTTGGCCGGGTGGGGATATGACGGTCTGGGCCGCGGGCGCATCGAGAGTTCCCATAGCAGCAGATCTCACCGCTTCCAGATCAACATGTTCCGCCACAAACGCCCCTGCGGCCTTAAGGATACGGGCCAGATCGGACTGATCCTCGGCTTGGACAAGCCCCAGATGGCGCGATGGCATCTCGATCTCTTTTGATCGGGGCAATGCCCCAAGAACGCGAATGCCGACGCTGACCATGCCTGCGCGCAGCATGGCTTCGTGCCGGGGTGAGGCGACGCGGTTCAGCACCACGCCGGCCAAATTGACGCCCTCTTGCATCTCGGCAAATCCCTTGGCGACAGCAGCTGCAGATTGCGCCTGACCGGACGTGTCCAGCACCAGAACAACCGGCCACCCCGTCATTTTTGCTAACCCTGCCGACGCGCCATTGCCGCAGGCGCCATCGCTGACAACCCCGTCAAAAAGCCCCATAGATCCTTCGGCAAGAATAAGATCCGCGCCGTTTGCGGTCTGGATAAGCCCTGAGAGCATCTCTGCCCCCATCGCCCATGTATCGAGATTGACGGATGCCCGACCCGACGCCGCACGGTGAAACCCCGGATCAATATAGTCCGGGCCGGATTTAAACGGTTGCACCGCGATGCCAGCGGATCGAAAGGCCGCCAAGAGGCCCAGCATCAATGTGGTTTTCCCGGTGCCAGAGGCCGGTGCGGAAATAAGAAGGCCAGGAACGGTCATGCGCCATCCTCGGGGAAGCGCGGCTCTGTCCCTACAGGGCGGAACCGCCGATCGTAATCGCCAGAATAAAGACAGGATTCGTCGAAATCTTCAGCGCCCAAAGCCGGGCCAACAAGGATCAGAGCCGTGCGTCCGCGTTCGCCATCGGTCGCTTCTTCCAGCGTGGCAAGCGTGGCTTTGACAATGCGTTGATCTGGCCAGGTTGCCCGCCAAATCACAGCAACCGGGCAATCAGCGCCGTAATGTGGGGTGAGGCGCGTGATGACATCCTCGAGAACATGAACAGAAAGATGAATGGCTAAGGTTGCCCCGGTGCGGCCGAAATTCTCAAGTGTTTCGCCATCTGGCATCGCACTAGCGCGCCCCGATGTCCGGGTCAGAATGAGCGATTGAGCAACGCCGGGCAAAGTCAGTTCAGCGCCCAACGCCGCCGCAGCCGCTGCGAAAGAGGGCACGCCGGGTGTGACGTCATAGGGAATACCAGCGGCCCGAAGGCGGCGCAGCTGTTCGCCCATTGCCGACCAAACTGAAAGATCACCAGAATGAAGACGCGCCACGTCATGACCCGCCTTATGGGCGGTTTCGATTTCCGTAATGATGTCATCAAGCGACATGGGCGCCGTATTGATGATCTTTGCGCCCTCAGGGCAGTGGGCCAGAAGCGCGTCGGGCACGAGTGAGCCCGCATAGAGGCAAACCGGGCAGGCCGCGATCAGGTCGCGACCGCGCAAGGTGATCAGATCCGCCGCGCCGGGGCCGGCGCCAATGAAGTGAACAGTCATTATTTGGGCGTCCTTTCTGCCAGCGCTGCGGTGGCCATGCCGCAGGCGCTTTTAACGCGGGGGGCGATCAGGCGGGCAATGTGCCCTTTTTGCTGCGCCGCAGCAAGGGCAAGGGCCTCTGCGACAGATCCTGTGGCAAATCGCGCTTTTATTCGGGGGGAACAGGTGATGGTCTGAACGCCCGCCAAGGCGTCTTCTGTAAGTTCAATCAAGGGAAGGCCCATGGTCTTTGCCAATGCGCCCAGTTCCAAACTGCGTTTGCTGTCGAGACAGGCCAAGGCATCAGGAGGCGTCCCGGCCCGATCCAAAGCATCGCGAAGCGCGGCTTCATCCGCCCCTTGTCTGAGGCCAATCCCTGCAACGATCATTTGGTAATGCTCCATTGAATGACGGGCCGCGCCCGCTCCCATCCGCGCATGGTTCCAAGCGGGGCGGCTTCTGACAGTTCAACGCGCAAAAGATGCCCGCCTTTTTCCGCGTGCCAACGGGTCAGCAATGTCTCGGTTTCCAACGTGACCGCATTGACGACCAGAGACGTGCCGGGGGTCATGATATCCCAAAGCGCGTGGATCAAATCCTGTGACGCACCGCCACCGATGAAAATCACATCGGGATCAGGTAGATCCGATAAGACATCAAGGCTTTTGCCTTCGAACAGCGTGATCCGATGATCTAGCCCGAATTCTGCTGCGTTTCGTTTGATATTTTCGGCGCGGGCCGGGCGTGCCTCGACCGCTGATGCTGTCGTGCCCGGCGCGCTGAGGCAGAACTCAACGGAAATGGAGCCGGACCCGGCGCCAAGATCCCACAGATGCTCGCCCGGTCTTGGGGTCAGCGCCGAAAGCGTCAGCGCGCGAACCGGCTGTTTGGTGATTTGTCCGTCATGGGCAAACAGATCATTTGGAAGGCCAGAGGCGCGGGGCAGGGCGCGCGCGCCAAGCGCTTGGATCCCGACCGTCACGGGATGGGCGATGTCGGTGAAGGTGCAAAGCGAGGCAGGTGTTTCGCGGATGCGTTCACGCGGCCCGCCAAGCGCCTCCATCACCCAAAGATTTGACGCGCCGAACCCTTTTGAGGTCAGCCAAGTCGCCAAATCCCGGACCGCTGCGCCATCGCGCAAGGTTACGATCAGATTTCCACCCGGCGCAATAAGGGGCACTAACTGCTCAAAGGGCTCCGCGTGAAGGGCAAGGCAGATTACGTCTTCTAGCCGCCAGCCAAGGGCCGATGCAGCAAGGGACAGCGTTGATGGCGCCGGAAAGCTACGCCATTCGCCCGCATCTAAGTGACCCACGATCGAGCCGCCAGCTCCATGCCAAAAAGGATCGCCCGACGCTAAAATCGCGATGCGTCGCCCACGCAGGGCCAGAACCGGTTCGAGAGAAAAGGGGATCGGCCACGCGCGGCCTTTGTCTCCAATACGGGCAAGCTCTAGATGTCGGGGCGCTCCAAAGACCAGATCGGCGGCATCAAGCGCAGCAAGGCTTGCGCCCGTTAGCCCTTCCAGTCCATCCTCACCCAATCCGATGATTGTCAGCCAGGGGTTAGCCATGACACGCATCCTTTTGCTTGGCGGCACGTTTGAGGCCAGCCAGATGGCGGGTCGTCTGGCCCAAGCCGGGGCCAATGCCGTTTTTTCCTATGCGGGGCGCACGAAAACCCCGAAAGAGCAGCCGTTGCCGACGCGTGTCGGCGGGTTCGGAGGGGCCGATGGGCTGGCCAATTTTATCGCGTCCGAAGGTATCACTCATGTGATCGACGCCACTCATCCTTTTGCCTCGCAGATGAGCAACAATGCTGTCAGCGCTTGTGCTCAAACCGGCACAGCGCTTTGCGCCTTGGAACGTGCGCCTTGGGTGCAAGAGGCGGCCGATCTGTGGACCATTATTTCCGACATGGACGAGGCGTTGGCCGCTTTGCCGCGTGCCGGAGCACGGGTGTTCTTGGCAATCGGCCGCCAAAATCTGGATGTCTTCGCCGCCAAACCCGGCAATCACTACCTTTTGCGATTGGTCGACGCGCCCGAAGGCGCTTTGCCTTTGCCAGACGCGTTTGCGCTGGTCGCGCGCGGGCCGTTTACAGCCGAGGAAGATGCCGCGTTGATGACCTTGCATAAGATCACCCATGTCGTTGCCAAAAACTCGGGCGGGGCGGGGGCCGAGGCCAAAATCGTTGCGGCGCGGGCGCTGGGCCTTCCGGTCATTATGATTGACCGGCCGGATGTGGCCACGCGAAAAGTGTTGCATAGCCCGGGTGAGGTTATGAACTGGCTCTGTCATGAAGCGGACCGGGGCGTGTAAATATAATCGCCAACCCGGCGTGTGTCTCGGTTGCCGACAATCACCATTGTCCGCATATCCGCCATTTCGGGCGTCGCCTCGGCCAAGGTGACGGTGCGAATTGCCTCCTCTGGCGTGGAAACCGCGCGGGCGAAGGAGATAAGGGTTTCAGCTCCGCAGGCCTCCCGCAAAATTTCAAGCGCGCGCGCAAATTGATGCGGGCGGGATTTTGAGCGGGGGTTATAAAAGGCCATAGCGAAACCGGCTTCACCAGCAAGGCGAAGGCGATTTTCTATAAGATCCCACGGTTTAAGATTATCCGACAGGTTGATCGCTGCAAAATCATGACCCAATGGCGCGCCAATTCGCGCGGCTGCGGCCAGCATCGCGGTTATGCCGGGCAAAACGCGGATATCGAGAGATAGCCAGTTTTCCGGCCCGTTCTCCAGCGCCTCAAAGACGGCAGAGGCCATCGCAAATACGCCCGGATCGCCTGAGGACACCACAACGACACGCTTCCCGCCTGCCGCCATTTCCAACGCATGGGCGGCGCGGTCCAGCTCGACCCGGTTGTCGCTTTCATGTTTCGTCAAGCCAGGCCGGTCCGCGACGCGGCGCACATATGGGATGTAGCCGACGATGTCAGTCGCTTCGGCGATTGCTGCGTTCACCTCTGGCGTTACAAGATCATCCCGCCCCGGACCAAGGCCCGCAATGGTAACCCATCCTGTCATGGACGACGTCCTTCGCCATGCAGGATGCAAATAGCAAAATAGGGGGCCTCGCCTTCAAAATCCGTCAGTTTTTGCACGGTTTGGCCGGGCATCGTGCCCTTTTCCACCAGCCACGCATCATCCAAGCGCCCGGCGGTTTGCAGCGCCCGACGCAGCTTCGGCAGGTTGCGCCCTATTTTCATGACAATCGCGGCGTTCGTGTCTTCAAGGCGGCGCGCAAGCTCATCCTCAGGAAGAGTCGCCATTGCAATGGTCAGAACGTCATCCCCCCAAGTGATCGGCATATCCGTCGCGGTCCAGCAACCAGACATACCGGTGATGCCCGGTACAATCTCAACTTCGGCCCGGCCTTGCAGGCGCGAATGTAAATGCATGAAAGAGCCATAAAAGAACGGATCACCTTCGCAGAGGACGATCACGTCATCCGTTGCAGCAAGGGCCGCCAGCTTATCCGCCCATTCGGCGTAAAACTCGGAAAGGATGCGGTTGTATTCTGGATCTTTGAATGAGATCTCGGTGGTGACGGGATATTCCATCGCATGTTCCGTCACGGTTGGGTTGAGCATCCCCTCGACGATCTGGCGCGCTTGACCTTTGCGGCCTGATTTGCGGAAAAACGCGATGTGGGCCGCGTCCCGGATCAACCTGTCAGAGCGGACGCTCATTAAGTCCGGATCGCCGGGGCCGAGGCCTGTGCAAATGACTTTTCCCATGCGCTTTACTCCGCTCTGGACGCGAGCGCATTAACCGCCGCAACTGTGATAGCCGATCCGCCAAGGCGGCCACGCACGACCATTGAAGGGACTGGAAGGTCCTCCATCAATGCGTCTTTGGATTCTCGTGCTCCAACAAAACCAACTGGGCAACCAATGATCGCGGCGGGGCGCGGGCAGGTGGGATCTTCGAGCATGTTAAGGAGGTGAAATAGCGCGGTCGGGGCGTTGCCGATGGCGACAACTGCGCCGTCCAATTTGTCCCGCCAAAGCTCCAATGCAGCTGCGGATCGTGTGTTCGACATCTCCTTGGCCATGTCGGGCACGCGGGGATCGCGCAAAGTGCAGATGACCTCATTCTGGGCGGGCAGACGCGGACGGGTGATGCCCTCGCTGACCATATAAGCGTCGCAGAGGATTGGCGCGCCAGCGGCTAGCGCCGCGCGGGCGGCTTTTGCCATGCCGGGTGAAAACTCCACGTCCCTTTCGAGGCCCACGAGCCCCGCGGCGTGGATCATCCGCACCGCCACACCTTCCTCATCCGCATCAAACCGTGCCAAGTCGGCCTCGGCCCGGATGGTGGCAAAGCTTTCCTTGTAAATCGCGGCGCCGTTGGTGACGTAGCTATGGGGCATTTTGGATGGCCTTCTCGATGTCGTCAGGCGCAAGGCCTGTGGCGGCGGGCGTATCACCCGCGCGGCCTTTATGGATGAGATTAAAATGATCGGGTCCGGTTGCGGTCAGCGTCAAAGGCGCGGGGCCAGGGTGCGCGCAGCCTTTGGTGCAACCGGAAATATGGAGATGCTGGTGCGCGCCCAGATTGGGCGCAAGCTCCCGCGCCAGCGCGCGCGTGGACGAAAGTCCCTGCCGGCAGCCCGGAGCACCAGTGCAGACGGAGACCCTGAGGCGCGGATCGCTTGGATCGGTGATTAGTCCGGGAAGGTCAGGCGCGGTGCCCAGGCCCTTCAGGAACAGCATTCTCCAAGGGGTGAGGTGAATGTCAGAGTGATCTGCAAGCGCGTGCAGGGCCTTGGCCGCGATCTGCCCAAATTCCAGCGCAACAAGCTGACCGCCATTGGTGGGGCCGGGAAACGGTTGTTCTGCTTGATTATCGCTTTGCCTGTCAGAAGCCAGCCAATTAGGGAGTTTTGCGCCGCCTGCAATATGCTTTGCCATGCGGCCCCGACCCTCGGGCGCGCCGCCGGAGGCAAGGAACCAATGCGCAAGGTCTATTGCGGCATGGGCGACGTCTTTGGCCGGTTTCAACACGCCATTTTCACTACCATCTGCCCGGACCAAGTAGTGATCCCCAACCCGTTCAATTCGGATATCGGCAGAGTTGTTTCGCAAAAGGGGAAGTGGGCCGGTATCAATTGCAAAACCGAATTTACCGGGAAGGTCAGGCGCGCCGGGCGATGACAGGGCCACCGCAATCATGTCCGCAATCAGATGGGTCGCGTCGTCTTCTTGCCAAAACGGCTGCACCATGATGTTTTTGCGGGCTTCTTTTTCAACGCTGTCGTCGACAAGACCATATTTCGCAAGGCTGTCGATGAGGGCAGAATGGTCTTTCTCAGCGACGCCACGAATTTGAACATGCGCGCGGGAGGTGAGGTCAATCAGGCCGTTACCGAATCGCAATGCCATCTCGGCCACGCGCCGTGTTTGATCCGGGATCAGCCGTCCAACTGGTGCGCGGACCCGTACCACAAGCCCGTCACCCGACATCATCGGCCTCAGCGCCCCGGGGCACCAGCCATATGTGATAGGTTTGCTCATGCGGTGGTCTCTAACGTGGCGGCGATGGAGTTGCGGCGGGTGATCCAAAGCCCAGCATCATGGAGCGCCTGAAAACGCGCGCGGAGGGCCGCGAGAGCCTCGGGGTTTGCTTCGGCCATGAAGGCAACAAGATCGTCCCGACCAAGCGTGGCCTCATGGTAGAGGTCAAAAAGATGCGGTGGGACAGCGGCGGCAAGATGGGCGAAGGCTGACAGATGATCGAGTGTTGCAGCTATTTCGGCGGCCCCTCGGAACCCGTGGTTCATCATGCCATTGGCCCAATCAGGATTGGCGGCGCGGGCCCGCGTAACGCGGGCAATTTCCTCGGTCAGGTCGCGGGCGCGGGGGCGGTCGGGCTGCGTCGCGTCCATGTGGTAAAGCGCAGGCGCATCACCGCCAAGCCGAGCCATCGCAGCTGCAAATCCAGCCTCATGCGCAGCGTAGTCCGAGGCCATCAGGATATCGGTTTCAGGCAAGTCTTGCAGATGGACAAAGCTATCGGCGGATTTCACGCGGGTTTCAAGCGCCTCGCGGGCCTCATGCGCCTCGCCTTTGGCGTCGATCGCGTAGGAGGAAGCGTTGAGCCAAGCCTCACCTGCCGCAGACCGGGCCGCGTCAGAATAATCATCAAGATGGGCGGTCATGCCTACGCCATAAGACCCCGGGCGCGGGCCAAAGACGCGCGGTATTTGGGTGTTGTAGGGATTGTCTTCATCGCTTTCTTCGCGATCTGAAAGTGCGGCGGCGGCGGCCTCAAACATTTGGGCGAGACCGGGGAACACATCGCGGAACAGGCCCGAAACGCGAAGGGTCACATCGATGCGTGGGCGCCCAAGAAGCGCCAGCGGGATAACTTCAAATCCTGATACCCGCTCGCTGCCTTCGTCCCATTTTGGGGCAAGTCCCGCTAAATGCAGCGCCATCGCAAATTCTTCGCCCGCTGTGCGCATTGTGGCCGAACCCCAGAGGTCAACAACCAAGCCTTTGGGCCAATCGCCATGATCCTGAAGGTGGCGGCGCACCAGCTCTTCCGCCAGTTTGACACCTTGCGCTTGCGCCGCCCGAGAGGGCACTGCCCGTGGGTCGGTTGTAAAGAGGTTCCTGCCGGTCGGAAGCACATCTTCGCGCCCGCGGAAGGGCGAGCCGGACGGGCCGGGGTCCACCAATTGACCGTTTAGGGCGCGGGTCAAACCACGGCGTTCCTCATCGCCGCAATCGCCGCTGCCAAAGATATGCAGCCCTTCACCATATTGGCTTTCTTTGATGTCACACACAAAACGGTCGATGCGAGTGATCGCCTCGGCGCTGCTAGCGTCCTCTGGAATGCCCAGGTCCGCCTCAACACCCGTTCCGCGCGCCTCTTCGCGGATATCTGCGATCAACCGGTCGCGGCGCGCAGGGTCGAGCCCGTCAGCGGTGGAATATTCATCCAAGAGGTGTTCGAGCCGCCCCATGCCTTCTGGCAATTGGGTGAGCGCAAGCGGGGGTGGCAGGTGGCCAATTGTAACCGCGCCAATGCGGCGCTTGGCTTGTGCCGCTTCGCCGGGGTCATTGACGATAAAGGGATAGATCACCGGCAGGGCACCGGTCAGGGCCTCGGGCCAGCAGGTGCCGGAAAGCGCGACCGCCTTGCCGGGCAGCCATTCCAATGTGCCATGCGCGCCAATATGGATCAGCGCGTCGGATTGCGATTTCAGCCAAAGGTAGAATGCAACATAACCATGGCGCGGCGTGCGGGCAAGGTCGTGGTAGTCATCCTCGCGGGATTTGACGTCGCCGCGTTCGGGTTGCAGAGCGACAATGGCATTTCCGGAGCGAAGAGCCGCAAAATGGAAAGCGTCGTTCTCGCAGGCGGGATCATCCGCCGGCTCGCCCCATGCTGCGAAAAGATCATCGCGCAAACCAGAGGGCAATGATCCGAGCGCGTCACGATAGGCCGATAAGGGCCAGCTGATTTTCTGTTCGGAGAGTGCAAAGCCGAGTGATGGGATGGGCGCGGTGTCAAATCCGGCCTCAGCGAGATCCTTCAAAATCGCATCGCATGATGCGAGGGCATCCATACCAACGGCATGGGCCAGATTGTAGCCTTTACCGGGATAGGTCGAGAGAACTAGCGCCAAACGTTTGTCAGCGGGGGCGGTTTCTGACAGGCGGTGCCACGCCGCGACCCGATCTGCCACATGCTCAATGCGGTCTGCATCCGCGCGGTGGGCAAAGCGCGAATATTCGAGGTCGGGGTCTTTCTTGCCCGGCTGTTTAAAGCTGGCGATCCCGGCAAAGATGCGACCGTCCACCTCCGGCAAAACCACATGCATGGCAAGGTCTGCGGGGGAAAGACCGCGCTCGGCCTCGGCCCAGTCCTTTCGGCGGGCCGTCGACAATGCGATCTGGAAGACCGGGCATCCGGTTGTATTCAGGGGTGAGGCGCTGCCATCGGCGCCTTGGGCCGAAAACGCGGTGGCGTTGATAATTGCAGACGGGTTAAGTGCTTGCAATTGCGTGCGAATCCAGTCGGCGGCACTAGGGTTCTTGAGGCTTGAGGCAAATAAACCGACCGTCTGAAAACCGCGCGCGCTGAGGGCAGCCAGAGTTGCGTCGATGGGGTCCGTATCGGCAGCAGTCAGGTAAGAGCGATAGAAGGTGACGATGGCCAGCGGCCGTTCGTCGTGGACGAATTTTGACGAATTGCCGCCCTTTGGATCATAAAACCCAAAATCCGGGACGGTTTTTTCGCCCATAACCGGCCCGGCATAGAGACCACCCGCAAGTCCTAATTGTGCCAGCGCCGCATGCGCGGCAATCGCGCCGCCAGCATCGCAGAGGTTTTGCAACCGGCGGAGCGTCGACACCGGCAGGGTGGACAACTCATCAAGGCGCGGGTCGGGGCGGCCATCGGCGGGCAAGATCGCCAGCGCCATACCGGTTTTGTCGGCAAGCTCTCGCAAGCTGGCCAGACCGTAGGGCCAGTAGCTTTCACCGCCGATGAGTTTGACGAGGACGGCCTTTGCGCTGTGAAGAGTTTGTTCGATATAGGTGTCAACCGAGAGCGGATGTTTCAACGCGACGAGATTGGCAAGGCGGACGGTTGGCTCAAACCCATGTTGCTTGGCCCGGTGATAACCCGCCGCAAAGGCGCCAAGATCTGAATCCGAGAAAGACAAGACCACCAAATCACCCGGGGTTTGGCCCAGATCAAAGGGTGTGTCTGTTTCTTCAAGACCGTGACTTTCTCGGAAGACAACATGCATTATTTTGGTTCCCACTCAAAAGATACACGTGAACCGATCAGGGGAAGAAGATCGCATTTGGTTGGCGGGGAATCTATCAAAATTCCTAAGGTTGAAAAATCGAGACCCTGACTGCCGTCCGACAATTCAACAATCTTGCGCGGCCAATCCATGCCGGAAATCGAAGCTTTGAAGCCACCTACAACCAATGATGTTGCCCCATGTATGTCTTGGTCAATTTCATCGATCAACACCACGACCTTTCGAGAAGCTAGCTCGAACACATATTTGAGCCGACCGTTAATTGAGTCTGGGCGTGAGATTGGAGAATTTGCGTGGTGACCATGCAATTTGTGCTATCCCTCTAATACCGAACGAATGGCGGTGGCATCGATATGGTCATGCTCTGCAATCACCACCAATTGTGAGCGGCGCGGTGTATCCCCCCAAGGGCGGTCATATTGTGTGCGCAACCGGTCGCCGACGGCTTGGACAAGCATCCGCATCGGTTTGTCCTTCACGGCGATGTAGCCTTTCACGCGCAATGCATGTTGTTCGCGCGCCAGTCGCAAGATTGAGTCTTCTAGCGCTTTGGGGTCTTCTATCTCATCCAGCTCGATCACAACGCTTTCGAAATCGTCATGTTCGTGATCATCTGCGCCATCATGGTGGCTGGGCCGGGCGTCGAGATCATCTTCTGCCGCAGCTTCGAGACCCAATATGATGCGGGGGTCAATCACGCCTTCGCTCATTGGCAAGATTTGCACTTTGCGCGGCATTTCTGCTTCGATGACGGCGCGGGCTTGGGCCAGGCCCTCTTCGCCTGCCAGATCGGCTTTGGACATTAAAACGATATCTGCGCAAGAGATCTGGTCTTCAAAAACCTCGCCAAGCGGTGTGTCGTGATCAAGGCTGTCATCGGCCTCTCTTTGTGCCTGAACGGCATCGACGTCGGATGCAAACCGCCCGGCGGCAACAGCCTCGGCATCGGCAAGGGCAATGACGCCGTCCACCGTGATGCGGCTCCGAATGGCAGGCCAATCAAAGGCCTTGAGCAAGGGTTTGGGTAAGGCCAAACCTGAAGTTTCGATCAGGATATGCTCGGGCGTTTCCGGCAAGGCCATCAGTTGTTCAATTGTGGGGATGAAATCATCGGCGACGGTGCAGCAAATGCAGCCATTTGCCAGCTCAACGATGTTTTCCGCCGGGCAATTTTCATCCGAGCAGGTCTTAAGGATATCGCCATCGACGCCCGCCGTGCCAAACTCATTGACCAAAACGGCAAGGCGTTTGCCCTGATTGTTCTCCATCAAATGTCGGATCAGCGTGGTTTTACCCGCGCCGAGAAAGCCAGTGATGACGGTGACGGGGATCTTGGAAAGTTCAGCCATCGGCTTGGTCCTTTTGCGGGGGAATACGGGCAAGGCTTTGCTTGCGGAAAACAACGGGGCGTTCGCGCCAAGGGACGATGCCGTCCTCTGTCGCGGCATAGGCGGTGACGCCTTTAACGATCTCATCAACATGGGTTTCTGGATCGAGATGACTGTAAATATAGGTCCATCGATCCGGGCCGCCGGTCAGCGCCAGTGAACACCCATTGTCACAGGCAGAAAGGCATTCATTGCCAACCACCCGAACATCCTTGGGCAGGTCTGCCGCGCGAAGCGCTTCAAAAAGCTGCGCGCCGGGGCGCGGCTCGGCTGGCACGCGTTCGCCATTAACCGTCTTGCGGCAGGTCGTGCAGACCGTGATCGTGACTTGGGCCATGACGCCCCCCCTTTTTTCATCTGGCAAAACGGGGGAATAAAACCAGCCGGGGGCAAAAGTGGCAGCGCCCCATTGGCCGGCACGACACACCCCGTTCGCGCGGTAACCTCATCTTTCATTGGCAGGTCTCCCGGCTTGCGGATATCGGAGCGTTTGCCCCGGCGGCCTTTGATCCTTCCCGAGCGGCAGCTCAGTGCATCAAAACCCTTCTCCGGTCACGGTCGCGGGGGCGGCTGCGCTTTGACCCTGACCCTTTATGGACCCAGAAGCCTGTCGCATTCCCTCTTCGCCTGCCTTAAAGACAGGAACCAATGAATAGGAAACCTGTTGGCCAAGCAGGGACCATTGTCAAGCACAGGATGCGCAGAAATGACCGAAAAACCCGTTTCCGACGAAGCCCGCCACGCCGAAAAAATGGCGAAGAAAAAAGCCGCGCGTGATAAGATTATGGCCAAAAAAGAAGGCGAGAAGGGGCTGATTATTGTCCATACTGGGCCGGGGAAGGGGAAATCCTCGTCCGGGTTCGGGATGATCCTGCGCTGTATTGCCCATAAGATGCCCTGCGCCGTGGTTCAGTTTATCAAGGGCGCATGGGAAACCGGTGAGCGGACGCTGATTGAGGCGAATTTTTCCGAGCTTTGCCAGTTTCACGCGATGGGTGAGGGATTTACCTGGGAAACCCAAGATAAAGCCCGCGATATTGAAATGGCGGAAAAGGGCTGGGCCAAAGCTAAAGAGCTAATTTTGGACCCAAGCATCAAGTTCGTGCTGCTGGACGAGATCAACATCGCGCTTCGGTATGATTACTTGGATATCGCCGAAGTGGTGCGGTTTCTGACGGAAGAAAAACCCGAGATGACCCATGTGGTTCTGACAGGGCGCAACGCCAAGGAAGAGCTGATTGAGGTGGCGGATTTGGTGACCGAGATGACGCTTGTGAAGCATCCGTTCCGATCGGGCATTAAGGGTCAGAAGGGTGTCGAGTTTTAGGCTAGTTTCGAATGGCCATTGGCCATCCGATCCGCCGGGGGCTCTGCCCCCGGACCCCCGAGGTATTTTTGGCAAAATGAAAGCAACGGATCGTTAAGGTTAACGTGGGAACTTGGGGTGCGGTACAGGGAGAGGTCCCGATGACCGCGCAAGGTGAAAGCGCCGCGTTTGGTCGGAGGATTCTCTATCGGGCGCGGCGCCGCGTCTGCATGAAGTGGAGACAATTTTTGACCGGTTGGCAGTCGGGCTCTGACCCAAAATGAGCGGTGGTAGGGACTGAGGATTAGCTAATCTGACTGTCCGAAGATTTGACGAAAACGGGATAAGGCAAATGACGGACGACAAGCTGGGTAAAGTTTGGCGGGTTAGCTCTTACGGAGACGTGAACAGAGCGTTGGATGTCTGGCCCGTAGGCATGCATGATCGAGATTTTGAAGGCATGAGCCTTGAGGAAGCCAGCGCCAAGCGGCAGGCATTTCTTGATGCCGGCAATCGCTTTGGACGCGGTGAACTCGTTTCAATTGATGATTTGGGCGGAGCGGTTTGGGCCTGGCGGCGCTCGAATGCGAAGGGCGATAAAGCGCCGAATTTCATGAACTTAGGCGGGCGCCCAGCCGCCAACGCCGCATGTAAGGCGGTGATGGAGCAGGCCGATCTGGGTGCGATCAACTTCCACCCCATTCGCATCCTCAATGCCGGGCGCAAATCCGAGCCATGGCCCGAGGAGATCTATGTCATCAATGTCGGCAATGCCAAAGAGGCGCTGGCGATTGACGTTGGGCTTGCGGATGGCACCGTCAGGGGCACTTACGTTCCCGGTTTCGAGATTCCTCCTGAGGCTGTTCGATATTCAGTCGAACCGAGCATATCTGCGCCACTGACCACTGCAGCACTTGACGGCCCAGATATCTGGATGGATCCCAAGATGTCCCGCGGTGGTCTGTTTATTTCGGACAGGCTCGCCTGGCTGCTCAAAGCTGCCAAAATGGCCGGCGGATGGGGTCTGAAAGAGTGCTCGATTGTGGCGTAGCCATGATCCGCAGGCCGGTCTTGATGGGCGTTATGCCGTATTCGCTCTGGCAACACATGCAACGCGCCGTTACTTCTGATGGCTAAGAGTGCAGAGCCGGAGGGTGGAATGGCCAAAACGCGTTTATTGACCGAGTTCGGGCAGGGCACATCCTTGCGCCGGCAGGATTATACCGAGGCGGCTGTTCGGGCCGTAAAGGACGCGCTCTGGCATAATTCGATTAATCTGGCAGAGCTTTTTGGGCGCGAAAAGACCGATATGATCATCGATGTCGAGATTGGTGCAGGCGAGCCGGATCAAGTGGATGTTGCCAAGGTTGCCGAGGTATTTCCCTATGGGCAAGTCTCGGTCAATGCGGTTCAGGGCGGGTTGGATGTTCCTCGACCCGACGGTGCTCCGACGGTGATTGCCGTCGCCGCAATCTCGGTTTCCTTTGAGATGGGGGGCGCGTGATGGCCGAACAAAGGTTTATTATCGAGATGGGAATGGGCAATGACCAATACGGTCAGGACTATTCCAAGGCCGCCGCGCGGGCGATTGAAGATGCAATTCGCCATAGCTCGATCCCGATGTTCGGGGCGCTTGAGATAGATCACAAAGAGATGCAGGTTCGGGTGACAGTTGGCGCGCAAAACCCCGGCGCGGTGGATTGTGAGGCATTGAAGGCTAGGTTGCCGCGTGGACGAATAGAAGTAAAAGTCGTCATTGGCGGGCTTGATATCGTGAATCCCGATGACGGCAACCAGATTGTGATTGTCTCTGCCGCCGTCGAAGCGTTTTTGGACAAGGATCTGGTTGCAGGGTGGTAATGGGGATTTGGGTTACATCAACAGGCCAGGAGCTGCCCTTTCCCCGCCGATTGGCGGCGGATCTATTTGAGATCGGTCAACGGGACAGTTTGGTGTACTGGAAAGATGTGCGCAAGCTCTTCAATGTGTGGCACGGATGGGCAGAAGTGATTTTTTGGAATGAGTTAGATCGTTCCGAACAGGAAGTTCTGCGGGAATGCCTGAATTTCTACGTCACTCGGCTCGAAGAGCGTTGTACAAAAATCGGGTATAGTGATTTTGATGCAGTAAGGACTATTTTCGACAACATTCTACTGGATATCGCACCTAAATGACGAAAGCGTTAATGATCCAGGGCGCGGGCTCGAATGTAGGCAAATCGCTTTTGGTTGCAGGGCTGTGCCGTGCTGCGCGTGTGCGCGGATTGAAGGTTGCGCCGTTTAAGCCGCAAAACATGTCGAACAATGCAGCCGTGACGGTGGATGGCGGCGAAATCGGCCGCGCGCAGGCGTTGCAGGCTTTGGCGGCGGGGATCGAGCCCCACACGGATATGAACCCGATTTTGCTAAAACCCGAGACAGATACAGGTAGTCAGGTCGTGGTTCAAGGCCGTCGCAAAGCGACCGTAAAGGCGCGCGACTATGCCAAGATGAAGCCCGCGCTGATGGCTCCGGTCTTGGAGAGTTTTACTCGGCTGAAATCTAATTACGATCTTGTCATTATTGAGGGCGCGGGCAGCCCGGCTGAGATCAACCTCAGGGCCAATGATCTTGCCAATATGGGCTTCGCTTCAGCGGCAAATGTACCAGTTATTTTGGCCGGAGATATCGATCGCGGCGGCGTCATTGCTCAAATCGTGGGAACGCAAGCGGTGTTGGACCGTGACGATAATGAACTGATTGCGGGGTTCGTGATCAACAAGTTCCGCGGCGATCCCAGCCTTTTTGATGATGGCTATGCCATGATCGAAGCGCGGACAGGATGGCGCGGTTTTGGAGTGTTGCCCCATTTCACAAATGCCGGGAGGCTGCCCGCCGAAGATGCTCTGGATTTGCCAGCAGCGTCCGGTGGCGCAGGGTTGAATATCGCTTGTCTTGCCCTGAGCCGGATCGCCAATTTCGATGACCTTGATCCATTGGCGCAGGAGCCGGGCGTCTCGCTCAACATGATCCGTGCAGGCATGCCGATCCCTGGTGACGCAGATCTTGTGATTATTCCCGGATCGAAATCAACCCGTGGGGATTTGGCATTCTTGCGGGCACAGGGGTGGGACATCGATTTGCAGGCTCATTATCGTCGCGGCGGACATATCCTTGGGATTTGTGGCGGATACCAAATGCTGGGCCAAACTTTACGCGATCCGGGTGGGCTTGAGGGGCAGGCAGGCGAGGTTCAGGGGCTTGGTTTTTTGAACGTTGAAACAACCATGACCCCGCAAAAAAGCCTGACTCGCGTTTCAGCGCGCCACATGAAAAGTGGTAAGGAAATGCGGGGTTATGAAATTCACATCGGGCGCACCGATGGCCCTGACTGCGCAAACCCTTTCGCAGAAGTTGAGGGGGCAGCCGAAGGCGCGACCTCGGCCAATGGGCGTGTGATGGGCAGCTATCTACATGGGCTTTTTGCCGATGATGGCTTCCGTACAGGGTTCATTCAATCGCTGGGTGGTGCCGCCGGGGAGTTGAATTATGATGGCGTTGTCGAAGATGTGCTGGACGAACTTGCTGCGCATATGGAGGCACATCTGGATGTTGAAGGGCTTATCGCCCTCGCGCGGTGATGCCACAAAGGGATGAATGATGATGACCCCATATTTGCAAATGGCCTTGAATAACGCTTGGGCCAACGCCACGCTATATGGGGCAGTCACCGGCCTCACAAAAGACGAGTTTACAGCGCCGCGAACTGGGTTCTTTCCATCATTGGCCGCGACGCTGAACCATATCTATGAAGTCGACCTCTATTATTTGGACGCGCTGGAAGCCGGTGGTTTGGGCCGCAGTGTCTATGAGCGCGAACCCGTCTTGAGTGCGCGGGATTTGGGCCAAGCGCAGGCCGGTGCAGATATGCGATTTGCGAAGTTTTGCGGTCTGCTGACACCCGCGCTATTAGAAGAAACGCGCGACACAGAGCGGCCAAATGAAACAGTGAAAGAAACTGTCGGCGCGTTGGTTTTGCACCTTATTCAGCATCAAATTCATCATCGGGGGCAGGCACATACTATGCTGGTTGAAGCTGGAATTGCGCCGCCGCAGCTGGATGATTTCTACCTTGAATATGCGCGTGCGCCGTCTGCAAAGGCCTATTTTTCTTAATACGAACGTTATGCAAAAACTGCACGGATCAATTGCGTAATTGCCGGCGGGTCCCTCTTAAATCCCATGAAGTCGACGAGAGAGACCACTTTGTTTTAAGTCAATTTCAAATTTTCCAATGAAAAATAACAAGTTATGTGGGAAAGGGCAGGCTTTTTTCAGCAAAATCAATTTCATGCCCGCAGTTTTTGATCAAATTGTTTCTGCTTCAAATTGTCGGTGAAAATTGGCCGAAAATATTTGATCAAATCTTGGCAATCACTTTATGAACCTTCCTTAACCCATTGACTCTATTTAATTGGTGGGTACCGCATCCGCTCTGCCGCGACTGTCCAATCTTGATGGTTCCGGACATATTCCTGAGCGGCATCTCGGCGGGGTTGATAGTCCCAACTGGTCAAGCTGCCGTGCTCCATAGCCTCATATATAGGTCTCCGGCGTTTTTGATTGGCTAAAACGTCAGAATAGAGGGCGTTTTCGTTCCACTTTGCAGCGGCTTCTACTTTAAAAGATTCAACAATCTGGAAAAACTCTGGATTTTCAGACAAATTGTTCTGTTCAAAAGGATCGTTCAAAACATTATAAAGTAAAGGCGCATCGGGCAACGTATGGATGTATTTGAACGCTCCGCGTCGGATCATGAGTAAGGGACGACTTGTACATTCACCACAATAGTCACCAAAAACAGTTCGATCAGTGCTCTCAGGTTCTGCATGTGTAAGCAATGGCCAAAGCGAGCGTCCATCCAGCGGCGTTTCTGGCAGATCCGCGGCGCTCTGATCGGCAATGTCCAAGAATGTCGGCAGCAGATCCACAAGGCTGACGGGCGCCTCTGAGGTGCCTTTTCTCACGCCTGGACCGGAAATTATCATTGGGATTCGAGCGGAGTGCTCGAAGAAGTTCATCTTGTACCAAAGCCCGCGTTCGCCAAGCATATCTCCGTGATCTGACGTAATGATGATGATTGTGTTCTCATATTGGTCGCTCTCTTTCAGCGCTTTGACGATCTCACCAATTTTGCTGTCAAAATATGAGGTATTTGCATAATATCCGTGGCGGGCATTGCGAACTTCCTTATCCGTAACAGGGCAATCTGCGGCGCCAATTCCCTTGTTCAAACGCAATGTCTGCGGGTCGTCGGTCAGGCCGGTTTGCGGCATGTCGATTTCTTCGGGGTCATAGAGGTCCCAAAATTCCGGGCGTGGCACGTAGGGGTCATGCGGGTGCATAAGGCTGACCACCATTGCAAAAGGTGCGGTGCCTTGCATGGCGTAGTCAAAGATACGCCGACGGGCGAGAAAGGTGGTTTCCTCGTCAAATTCGATTTGAAAGCTCGTCGCCGCCGGCCCGGCCTGCTGAACCGACTCCATATTGTGATACCATTTTTCGATGCGACGATCTGGGTTGTCCCAATCGGGTGTCCACGCGAAATCGGCGGGATAGACATCGGTGGTCAAACGCTCTTCAAACCCGTGCAGCTGATCTGGCCCGACGAAATGCATTTTGCCCGACAAACATGTTCGATATCCGCGCGAGCGAAGATAATGAGCAAATGTGGGAATTGAAGCCGCGAACTCAGCCGCGTTGTCATAGGTGCCAATGCGGCTGACAAGTTGTCCGGTCATAAATGCAGCACGCGACGGCGCGCAGAGCGGCGAGTTGCAATAGGCCGCATCGAACCGCATTCCTTGTTTGGCCAGCGCTTCCATATGCGGTGTTTTTACCACTGGATGACCATATGCACCTGTAAATTGTGGGGCCAATTGGTCTGCCATGATGACGACGATATTTGGGGTGGGCATCAAGGACCTCCTGCTAATTTTGACTTGGCGACGCGCCATCTTGCTGCGCCAAGCCGTCATCCCTTTTGCATCTTCGCGTCAAGAAAAATTGCGAACGTGGCGCAAATTTTGAAATTTTCTGATCCCAAAATGCGTGTAGACGTCGAAAACAGAACAGTTTGTGTCGTAAAGGGCTGGGGTAATTGCGCCAGCCGTGCAAAACTCGGTTTGTGATTCATCGCTTCTTTATATTGCCCCTTCAGCTTTCGCATGCCGGTAACGGCGTTGCGCGCAATTGGGTCCTGCCGTCCAGCTTTGGTTGTGATGGCGCGATGATGAAAAAACACAAATCAAAAAATAACCAACAGTGAGGAAATACTGGGATGTCTTCGAATAAATTTATGTCCAGCGGTGTCAGCCGTCGCGGCGTTCTAAAAGGTGCGTCTGCCATTGGTGGCGCTGCTCTTTTGACCCCAATGGGCACACCGATGGCGCGCGCGCAGGCGATGCGTGGCGGAACGCTTCGGGTTGGCATGGCCCACGGTTCAACCACCGATAGTCTTGATCCGGGATCATGGGAAAACGACTTTTCGATCTTTCTGGCGCATTCATCCAACAACTATCTGGTGGAAATCGGTCAAGATGGGTCGCTGATCCCTGAAGTTGCCGAGGGCTGGGAAGCGTCGCCGGATGCACGGGTCTGGACCTTCACAATCCGCTCGGGTGTGCAGTACCATTCGGGCCGCACAGTGACAGCTGAGGATGTAGTTGCCTCGATCAACCACCATTTGGGCGACGATTCGACCTCGGCCGCTAAGCCGATCCTGGAAGTCATCACCGAAATGACCATCGATGGCATGAATGTGGTCTTCACACTTGCCGATGGCAATGCTGACTTCCCATTTGTTCTGTCCGACTACCACGTTCCGATCTTGCCTTCGAATAACGGCGAGATTGACGTCACCTCGACCGATGGCTGTGGTCCTTATGTGATCGACCAGCTTGAGCAAGGCGTCGGCGCCAGCCTGACCCGCCATGACGGATATTGGAAAGGCGACAGCCGCGCGCATTTCGACGGTGTTGAGATCCTCGCGATCCACGATGCCGCCGCGCGTCAGAATGCTCTGATCTCGGGCGAAGTTGACTATATCGATACTGTTGACCTGAACACGGTGCACCTGTTGCAGCGCGCGCCGGGCATGGTGATCTTCCCGGTCACGGGTAACCAGCATTACGGGCTGCCCATGGATAGCCGTCAGGCGCCATATTCGGATAACAACGTCCGTATGGCACTGAAATACGCGATTGATCGTGAGCAGATGGTTGACACCATCCTCAACGGTTTTGGCTCGGTTGGTAATGACCACCCAATCGGACCCGGTCAGCGCTATTTCAATACCGAGCTTGAGCAAAAGAGCTACGACCCTGATCGCGCGCGTTACTATCTGCAGCAATCTGGTCTGGACAGCATCGATCTTGAGATCAACATCGCCGATGCGGCCTTTTCCGGCGCAGTAGATGCGGCAGTTCTCTTCTCTGAATCGGCAGCAGCGGGCGGTATCAACCTGACTGTATCGCGTGAGCCAAATGACGGTTACTGGTCCAATGTTTGGATGCAGAAACCATTTGTCGGCACCTATTGGGGCGGACGTCCGGTCGAAGATCTGATGTTCACCACGGCTTATGCAGAAGGCGCGTCCTGGAATGAAAGCTATTGGAGCCATGAGCGCTTCAACGAGCTGCTCGTTGCGGCCCGTGCTGAGTTGAATGATGATCTTCGTCGCGAGATGTATTTCGAAATGCAGCAAATCGTTTCTGACGAAGGCTCGACCATTATCCCAATGTTCGCAGCTTACGTTGGCGCGCATAACGATACCCTGATGCATGGCGATGAGATCGCCACGAACTGGGCGAATGACGGCCACCGGATGACCGAACGCTGGTGGTTCGGATAATAAAACTCTTGCGCCCCCGGTCCGAAATGGACCGGGGGTTTGCATTTGCAACGACAAGAATGATGACGCCCCATCGGGGCGCGGCACGTTCGAGGGGAAAAAATGTCACATATCTGGAGCATGATAGGTAAGCGTCTCGCGCTTGGCCTGCTCACACTATTTATCGTTTCGGTCCTGATCTTTCTGGCAACTGAATTGTTGCCGGGCGATTTCGCCGAAGAATTCCTAGGGCAATCTGCAACCGAAGAAACGGTTGCTGCACTTCGGCGCGAGCTGGGCTTGGACCAGCCAATGCATATTCGCTATATCGATTGGCTGACTGGCGCCCTTCAGGGTGATTTCGGCAACTCGCTGTCGAACCGGCGTCCTGTATCCGAGCTGATTGGCGGGCGCTTTGGCAATACGCTGTTCTTGGCGGCCTATGCTGCGGCTATTGCTGTGCCGCTCTCGCTTGCCCTTGGAATTCTCGCGGCTCTTTACCGTAACTCATTCTTTGATCGCTTCGCCAACGCAGCTGCGCTGACAGCGATTTCCTTTCCCGAGTTCTTTCTGGCCTACATCTTGATCGTGTGGCTTGCAGGCGCTGGCGGTCTTTTCCCTTCGATGGCAAACCTGCGCGGGGACCCAAGCTTCGGTGATATGCTGTACCGGACCTTCCTGCCAGCATTGACCATGACCTTGGTTGTGACCGCCCATATGATGCGGATGACGCGGGCGGCGATTATCAACTTGCTAGCCTCGCCTTATATCGAAATGGCCCGCCTGAAAGGCATGAGCCCGATGCGGGTCGTTGTAAAACACGCGCTGCCAAATGCACTGGCCCCGATCATCAACGTGATCGCGTTGAACCTTGCCTACCTGATTACCGGTGTCGTGCTGGTTGAGGTGGTCTTTGTCTATCCGGGTCTGGGTCAGTTGATGGTTGATAGCGTGGCCTCAAGGGATATGCCGGTTGTGCAGGGCGTGGCCCTGATCTTTGCCGCAGCTTACGTGCTGCTAAACCTCACGGCGGATGTGTTGGCGACCTTGTCCAACCCACGCCTTGTGCATCGCCGCTGAAGGGGTCTGAGCTATGAATATTATTATGCCCCTTGTGTGGATCGCAGCAGTTTGCGCAGCTGCTATGGCCGCAGGCTGGATCTTTCGCACCGTCGCCGTTGCGGTTTCGCCGCGCGCGATTGCAAAAGCGTTGAAATCTGCGCCTTTGACCGCGTCTTTCGGGATGTTGATGATCCTGATCTACATCGTCGGCGCTTTTTTGGCCCCGGCCATCGCACCGTTTTCCGAGACCGAAATTGTTGGCCGGGAATTTCAACCATGGGATGACGTTCACCTGCTCGGCACAGATAGCCTTGGGCGCGATATGCTATCGCGTCTTATCTATGGCGCGCGGAACACGGTCGGCATCGCCTTTGCCACCACCATCATTGCCTTTGCCATTGGCTCGATCACCGGCCTTTTGGCGGCGACTGTTGGTGGATGGATGGATCAGACCCTCAGCCGTGCGGTTGACGTTCTGATGGCCATTCCGGCGTTGATCTTCTCGCTATTGTTGTTGTCGATCTTCGGCACGTCTGTTGTGACGCTGATCTTGGTCATCGCGATTATCGACAGCACGCGGGTCTTCCGGCTTGCCCGTTCGGTCGCCCTGAACATCGTGGTCATGGATTATATTGAAGCGGCGAAATTGCGGGGGGAGGGGCTATGGCGCCTTATCACTCGTGAGATCTTGCCAAACGCCACGGCGCCCCTCGTCGCGGAATTTGGCCTGCGCTTCTGCTTTGTATTCCTGACCATCTCGGCGCTTAGCTTCCTTGGGCTTGGCATCCAGCCACCGACCGCAGACTGGGGATCGATGGTGAAAGAAAACGCCACGCTGATCACCTTTGGCGATATCACTCCGCTTCTTCCGGCGGGCGCGATTGCGCTTTTGACGGTGAGCGTGAACTTTGTTGTAGACTGGCAGCTGCACCGTGCCAGCGGTTTGAAGGATTGATCAGATGACAGATGAATTTGCTGATAAAGACGTTCTTCTGACCATCAAAGACCTTCGAATTGAAGGTCGGTCAGATGAGACGTGGAACGAGATTGTGCATGGGGTGGATATCACCTTGCGCAAAGGCGAAGTGCTGGGCCTTATTGGCGAATCCGGCGCGGGCAAATCCACCGTTGGCCTTGCCGCGATGGGGTTCACCCGTGATGGGTGCCGTATCTCTGATGGTACGATTGACTTTGATGGGATTGATCTGCGTGCTGCAAGTGCCGGCGATCGGCGGGCGCTCATGGGCAAACGCATTGCCTATGTGGCGCAATCCGCTGCGGCCAGTTTTAACCCGTCGCATAAGTTGATTGACCAATATTCCGAAGCGCCTGTGCAGCATGGGGTGATGGGCAAATCCGAGGCGGAAAGTGACGCCACGGATCTCTATCGCCGAATGCAATTGCCGGATCCCGACAATATCGGGTTCCGCTATCCCCATCAGGTTTCGGGCGGGCAATTGCAGCGTGCGATGACGGCGATGGCGATGGCGTGCCGTCCTGATCTGATCATCTTCGATGAGCCAACAACAGCGCTGGATGTGACGACGCAGATCGAGGTTCTGGCCGCGATCCGCAATATCGTCGAGGAGTTTGATACCGCAGCGATCTACATCACCCATGACTTGGCGGTTGTTGCTCAAATGGCGGACCGGATCAAAGTCTTGCTGAAAGGTGACGAGGTCGAGGAAAGCGATACGGCGTCGATGTTGTCCGACCCTCAAGAGGATTACACCAAATCCCTTTGGGCAGTCCGCAGCTATGCCCGGCCTGAACAGCCGCCCGTGGCGGCCGGGGAAACCCCGGTTGTCTCGGTCCGCAATGTAACGGCGGGCTATGGGTCAATTGATGTCCTCAAGGACGTCAATTTTGACATCTATGCCAAACGAACAGTTGCCGTTGTGGGCGAATCCGGGTCAGGGAAATCAACTACGGCGCGGGTGATTACCGGGCTTTTGCCGCCGCGCAAAGGCGAGATTCTGTTCGACGGTCAAACACTGCCTTCGGATTATCGCAAGCGCAGCCGTGATCAATTGCGCCAAGCGCAGATGATCTACCAGATGGCTGATACCGCGCTGAATCCCAAGCTTCGCCTGCGCGAGCTGATTGGGCGCCCGGCACAGATGTATCTGGGTCTTCAAGGTAAAGCGTTGACCGAGCGCATTCGCCAATTGTTGGACTTGATCGAGCTGGAACCGGATGAGTATATCGACCGGCTTCCATCCGAATTGTCCGGTGGCCAGAAACAGCGGATTGGTATTGCGCGCGCCCTTGCGGCCGAACCGAAATTCATCATCTGTGATGAGGTGACCTCGGCGCTTGACCAATTGGTCGCCGAAGGCATCCTGAGGCTGCTCGACAAGCTTCAGAATGAGTTTGATCTGGCCTATATGTTCATCACACATGACCTTGCGACGGTCCGGTCCATTGCCGATGAGGTGGTGGTGATGAAAGAGGGCAAGGTGGTTGCACAAGGGCCGAAGCTGGAAATGTTCCAGCCTCCACATGACCCCTATACCGAGCTGCTTTTGTCCTCGGTTCCAGAGATGGACCCAAATTGGCTGTCTGATTTGCTGAAAGCACGCGGCGAAGCTTAAAATTTTCGGAAACTAATTGGCCCGGCGTCCTCAAAATTAATGAAGGCGCCGGGTCGTCTTTTGAAGAATTCCCGACGCTATTTGAATATGCTATAGCTGAAGCCAGAGCTAAGAGGGCTCTTGAGTGCATCATATTGCGCAGTGCGCAGCAGGGCGAATGGAGGGAATGACATGGCCGAAAATTTTGTCCCTCACGGCGTGGCGCATGTGGAACTTCCCCCTGACCAAAAAACTGAGCTGATTAGCTTTCTGCTTTTGCCAAAGCTTTCAATGCTGGCTTTCACGTCCGCAATCGAGCCTTTGCGGATCGCCAACCAACTTACTGGGCAAGAGCTGTATCGTTGGCAAGTCATCACCGAAGATGGCGAGGCGGTCGCCTGCTCCAACAAAGTGATGATCGGCGCCGATACCAGCCTTGCCGATGCCGATTTGAGTGGCAGCGTTATGGTTTGTGCGGGCATTCAGCCGGAAACCGTGGTGTCGGACCGCGTTGCAGGCCAATTGCGCAAGCTATGGCGCATGGGCCACCGCGTGGGCGGCCTTTGCACCGGGACATATGCCCTGGCGAAAGCCGGGATTCTCAAGGGCCATGACTTTACGCTTCATTGGGAAAACATTCCGCCATTTCGGCAAACATTTCCAGATCTTGAGCCGCTTGATCAGCTCTATGTCATCGATGAACGCATTCTGACGTGCGGCGGTGGATCTTCTGCGACCGATCTCTTTTTACGAATTATTTCGGATCGTTTTGGTTCGGTTTTGGCCCATGCAGTGTTGAACATGTGCCTTCATTCGGTTCACCGCTCGGAAGAAGAGGCGCAAACCTCGTCTCGAGCGGCTCTTCTGGGAACACGCAATCGCAAATTGTTGCAAATCCTTCGCTTTATGGAAGAGAACATGGAAGAGCTGTTCTCGCTCGATGATCTCGCGCGGAAGTTCCAAATCTCACGGCGTCAGATTGAACGTCTTTTCCTGACCCATGTCGGCACCACGCCAAAACAATACCTTACCGATTTGCGGTTGCGCCGCGGACGGATGCTATTGGCCGAGACTGATCTACGGGTGTCGGACGTCGCGACATCTTGCGGCTTTGAAAGCGCCAATCATTTCTCACGCCGGTTCCGTGATAAATATGGCGTTTCTCCGCACAGGTTCCAGACCACGCGAACCGGCTAAGGCGGGCCTATGCAGACTGGTTGGAATTGGCTACGCTTCTGGGATTAATCCCGGCAGGGCGGGAGCCCGGCCTATTCTTATAGATGAATTTGGAGGTCCCTTTGTCATGACCCGTTCGCTGTTGAATTTGTCAATCGCTGTTTGCCTAACCGGTCTTCCCGCCCTTGCTGGACCAGCGCCCACCCCTGATGGTGCCGGGGCTGCGTCGCCGGTGATGGCCTATAATTGTGAGATCGGGGGGCAGAGTGAGTTCTTTTCCTTAGATGTCAGCAGCGACGCTGTGTCTATGCTGGCGGAGGGCGTCTATTCGATCCAGCAGAACGGGCAGAGCTATTTGATTGATGATACTGGCGTCCAGGTATTGGCGGGCCCCAATGTCGGCAAATGGCCATGTAGCCCCGCCCAAGCATCTGGACCCACCCCTGACACCAGCGCAGACACAGAAGAGCTTGCCTCGCTTCGGCTTTTGGTGATTGAACTTGAGACAAGGGTTTTTGAGGCTGAACAAGAAGTTGGTCTTATGCGATCCGAACAGCAATTGTTCCAAGCGGAACGTGATGTCGCGTTAGACAGTTTGGCGGAAATCTCGTCAGCTCGAGACCAAATGGCAGCGGATCTGAGAGTTGCCACACGGGAACGAAATGCAGTGATGATCGAACGCGATGGCGCAACTGCTGCCCTTACAGAAGCAGAGGCGGCGCTGGCGGCACTGAACGCCGAGGCAACGGCGAATGAGGCCGCCCTTGTGACGACCCAAGCCGCCCTTACTGCCGCTTTGGCCGCCCAAAACGCGGCAGAAGATTTGGCATCGGACTTGCGTCAACAGGTCGAGGATTTGACGGCTCAGCTTGCTATGGCAGATGCGCCGATGGATGACCCGGCGCCGATGGCGGAAGAAGCTCAGCCTGAGGCAGAAGAAAGCCCGATGCTGATGGAAGAAGCGAGCGAAGAGGTCGTTGAGGAGGAGCCAATGGAAGAGGCGGCACCGGAAGAAGAGCCCATGGCCCAAGAAGTTCCGATGGCCCCTGAATTTGACGCCGATGCCGCGCGCAGTGCTGTTCAATCTGCTGATCTGAGCGATATCGCAGCGCAAGCGCTTTTGGCCGCTATCGATCAAGCAGAACTTAATCCAGAGATGGTGCCAGAGGTAATGGCACGTCTGCAGGGGCTGGCTGTGGAGTAACCCAAAACCGGTAAGAAAAATGAATGGCTTCCGCTCTGCGGTGGCCATTTCTTGTGAGGTATTTCGTCTGGGTGATCCTCGTCGAGCACCGTAATTGCCGATATTCCATCGATTTTTTCTTTGATCCGCTCTTGATCGGTTCGCAAAGATGACGCAAGGTGAAGTCATTATAGTGTATTTGTAACACGTGTTCGTTTCAGGCCCCCATTTTCAGGGCCGTCAGCCATAACAGCCAATTTCGGTGACGTAATATTAGTAGATTGATCTCATATGCCTTTCTGGCGGCTTTTTCACTTGTGCCTGCCAGTTTGACCTTTCTTTCTGCGGGCCATGAAAGCCCGACGAATGTCTTGTCGTTGATCGCCGGGACGGTCGCGTTTTCTATGATGACGGCCAATATGATCCTCGCCACGCGGCCGCCGCTGCTTGAACAATGGCTTGGCGGGCTTGACCGCGTTTACGCGCTACATAAAACCCTTGGGATTGGCGTCATTCTGACGGTTCTTTTGCACAGTCAGGTTGAGGTGGAACAATCCAGTGGGGTTTTGCCGCCCGGATCAATAGGCGAGACTGCGGCAGAAGTGGCCGAATTGGTGCTCTATCCATTTTTAGCGCTTTTGTTGATTTCGGGGATTAAACGCCTGCCGAAACTTCCCTTTGAAATCCCTTACGGGCTTTGGCGTTGGTCGCATCGTTTAATGGGCGTCGCGTTTCTTGCTCTGGCGTTCCATCAGCTTTTCGTCAAAGCGCCGTTTCGCCCGAATGACCTGATCTCGCAATGGTTGATCGCGATGGCGCTCATTGGTGCATTGGCGTTTCTTCTCAGCCAAGTAGCACCTTTCCTGCGCCGCCGCGCGTATCGGATTTCCGAGGTTGAGGCTCTGCCCGGCGCGACCCGGATTGTCGCCGAGCCCATGCGCCGCAAAATCCGCGCGCGGGCAGGGCAATTTGCTTTCCTCTCGATCCGTAAATCGGGCCTTCGTGAGCCACATCCCTTTACACTATCCGCAGTCTATCCTGATGGGCGCATCGAGTTTTCTATCCGCCCTTCGGGCGATTTCACCCGGCGCGTGCAAGCTCGCGCCGCAGTTGGCGACCGGATAAGCGTTGAGGGCGGCTATGGCCGGTTTACGCCGCAAAAGGGTGGGGCGAACCAGATTTGGATTGCTGGCGGGATCGGGATTACCCCGTTCTTGGCTGCCGCAGATGCATTGGGCGAGGAAACCTCAAAAAACATCGTCCTGATCCATTCAGTGCGCGGGCCGAAGGATGCGGTTGGCGCTGAGCGTTTGAAGAGCATTGCAGCCAAACATGAGACTTTCGATTACTATCTTCACGACAGCCAAATCCAAGGCCGTCTGACGGGCGATAAGGTTCAAGGCCTTTTGCCATTTGATTTGCGGGATGCCGGGATCTGGTTTTGCGGCCCGGTTGCCCTGCGAAAAGCCCTGCTGGCGCAATTTCGTTCCAGTGGAAAGAAACCAAACTCAATCCATTTTGAAAAATTTGAATTTAGATAATAGCCTGTTCCGAAAAGGGGGAAACATGCGAAAACGAGAGATATCCTTCATAGCCGCGCTGGTCAGCGCCGCTGTCATATTCAGCTCAAACGCCAATGCGCAGGATCTGTTCCAAGCGGGCGACTATGCAGATTACGAAGCGGATGCGACCAATGGCGAATTGGTTTATTCGGCATCTGGCTGCGCCGCCTGTCATTCGATTGATGGCGATGACACCGTCCTTGCGGGCGGGATGGATTTTCTTGTTGGCCGCATTGGGACGCTCTATGCGCCCAATATTACCCCTCATCCCACACATGGCATTGGCAGTTGGAGCCGGGCCGATTTCCTCAACGCATTGTTGCGTGGTGTTTCGCCTGAGGGCGACGGCTATTTCGGCGCGGTTTTCCCCTTTCCGGCCTATGCCCGCATGCAGCCCGAAGACGCGTTGGACCTACAGGCCTATCTTGCCTCATTGCCCGCCAGTGACGCGCGCTCGCGCGATCATGAGGTCAATTTCCTTGGCGATTCCCTTTTGCGGATTTTCTCAAGTGAACGCCCTGAGCTGATGGGACATGCCAATGAGCAATTGGCGCGTGGCGAATATCTTGTTGAAGCACTTGGCCATTGCGCTGACTGCCACACCCCGCGTGAGGGTCGTTTTTCCGAACGGCTGGATTACGATGCGCCCTTTGAAGGGCAAAGCACCATTATTGGCGAATTTGCCGGAGCGATTAACGCAGATCGCTTGTTGGCCTTCTCGCCCGAGGCATTTGTAAATGGGGCGATGGCCGGTGGTTTGCGCTTGGATGGTCTGCCTATGACCAGCACGATTATGCGACGTGTGGCCCGCGCCACATCCGAGTTGAGCCATGATGACCGCGTGGCAATGTATGCGTTTTTGACCGATACACCGATAGACCCGTCTACTGTCGAAAGCCTTGCGCCGCCGGTGCAAACGGTCAGCACCCCGGCGGGGAACGTCGATACGCAAACGGCGGACCCCAGTCCGCCCGAGACGCCAATGAATGCCTCTATCAGTACAGAAGACACAACGGGAGCCCCCGGCCTTGTCGCACAAATCGACGCGTTTTGTCGGGTTCCAGATGAGCCGCTCACAGAGGTTCAATTACCTGCCCAGTCGGCCCCCTCGGCACCCGTGCAGGCCGACCCGGCGCTGGAAGCTGCCGCTGATGCAGTCATCGAAGAACATTGCCGCAGCTGCCACGGCCCCGGCATGACCTATCAACGCAGCTTTTTGACGGGATCGATGGCGCAATTGGCGCGCGATCCGTCTGCTGTTGTTCCGGGCGACCATCTGGGATCGCGGCTTTATGAATCGATTGCCTCGGGCCGCATGCCGACGCCTAGTCGCCCGTCATTGGAGCCCTCTGATCTGCAAGCCATTGTCGATTGGATCGATAGCCTAGGCGCGACCTCTGCCCCCGCGGCGGACGTCACGCCACCGGCCTTGCAAACGCAGGCGACTGCTCCTGCCGCGCCGCGCCCTGTGATGCCGAATTTTGTTGGTGGTGGCTTTGACGCGATGACAACCTCAGCGGTTGCCGACCTTGGCGCGATTCCGATCGAGGACCGGCGCTATATCCGTTATTTCAGCTTCGCCCATCTTCCAATGCCTGAAATCAACTGTGATCTTGAGGGGATGCTTCGGAACCCGATCCACTATTTCCACTCGGGTCTGAACAAGTTCATCAATTCAATCTCGCGCGCCCCAACATTGCAGCGCGTGCGCCCGGTTCCGGGCACGGAAGGTGCATTGGTTGCAATTGATATTCGCGATTATGGCTGGATCGAAGATGATTGGCTGGCCATGAGCGAAGGCGCCTACACATTCGGCGCCCAAGAGGCTGGGTTTTCGCCTGCCGCCTGGACCGAGCTTATCCCGACCTATCCCTATGCGGTTGATCCTCGATCCGACGCGCTCTTAGGTGTTTTGGCCACTACCACCGGCACGAATATCCCAATCATGCAGGCCGATTGGTTCACACGTCATGCATCGGAGGCGCCGCTATATGACATGTTCCTGAGGCTTCCGGCGAATATCGCCGAGCTGGAATTCCGCATGGGCATTGATGTCTATCAAGAGATCCGTAATCTGCGGGTGATGCGGGCGGGCTTTCTTGCAGAAAGCTCGGGCGTGTCGGATCACAACCGTATGCTCGAACGCTTTGATCTGCCGCGCGGCGGCTATTACTGGCGCTCTTATGACTTTGCCGGATCTGATGGCGTGCAATCGCTGATTTTGCATCCCGACGGCCCTGCCGAGATGGGGCAAACCGTGTCCGGAGCCGAACCGTTTGAGCATGATGGCGGCGAGATGATCTTTTCTCTGCCGAATGGGTTGCAGGGGTACTACCTGTCGCTTGCCGATGGCACCCGGATCACAGAAGGGCCAACCTCGATCGTGTCTTTCCGCTCGCGTCCGATTGGGCGCGGGATTGAAATCGTCAATGCACGCTCCTGTTTCTCATGCCACGACAATGGCATGATTTCAAAACGCGACGAGATCCGCGAATATATCCAGACCAACCCTGATCTGGGCCTGCAATCACGTGATCTTTTGCTGCGCATGTACCCCGAGCAAGACGTTGTCGATAGCTATTATGAACGTGACATGATCGCCTTCCTTGAAGCTCTCGATGAGATTGACGTAACCGAAACCAATGTCGCGGGGCGATTGACAAGCTTGCGAGCGCCCGATGGCAGCGGTGAGATTGTGACATGGCTGGCCGATTTCCGGTTCCGCCGATTGGACGCGGATATGGTCGCGCGGCGGTTCCATCTGAGCGAAGATGAATTCCGCACCCGTGCCCGCCATATCAATGATCCGCATCTTTCGCAGGTTGTTTCGGGCTGGCTCAGCCGCTTTGATCGCGGGCTTCTGGTGACGCTGGATGAAGTGGATGGGCATTACGCCGATCTTCTGCCCCGCCTGACCTATTTTGATCCGTTGCACATTACGAGGACTGTGCCAGAACAGGGGCAGGTGAATGCCACGCAGGATGTCCCGGTTGTCGCGGAAGAGGTCTTTGAACAGGCCGCGGCGGATGCTGTCTATATCACTGTAGAGTCCGAGGACGTGACCTATGAACCGCGCGCGGATCTACCCGATTACACGCCGCCAGAACCCGTGATCGATCCTTTGATCCTGACATTGCATGTGCCGCGCCAACAGGTTTACGTCGATGAGCTTTTGACATTTGAAGTCGAAGCAAACCGCGCCTGCAATCTGCAAGTCATCTATGTTGAGATCAACGATACGATTGTGGAGTTGCCTGCTTCGGTCATTGGCGAGATGCCCTTGGCTCCGGGCGAGCGGCGTCTGATCCCTCAGCCCGCGTCAGGCCTGCAACTGCGTTTTGACAGTCCCGGTGTCGGGGAAACGTTGTTGGCGTTTTGCCGAGAGCCGTCGAGCAGCCAGGCCGCGCTTGATGGGGATCAGATATTGACCCAAGCGCGCGAGCTGTTTCAGCCTCTGTTCCGGGGGCTGACGATTGAGGCCGCTGAACGAACCGAGGCGGATCAAGGCCGCAGCGCCTTTGCCAGCGTGACAATTGATGTCGTAGAGTGAGTGTATGGCGTTGGCGGCGACATTTGTTGCCGCCAACCCTTTCGACCTTTTTGTCGAGGACTGATGATGCAAAAGACCTTCAAATCCACCTTTGGGCTTAGCCTGCTGACCTGCGCGTTCATGGCGACAGGGGCGGCTGGGCAATCCGGGGTTAACTCGGATGAGCTGATTTCATCCCTGACCCGCCCGGCGCCGCTGACCCGAAGTCTTGCAGATGCACCGCCGGTGCTAACCGCCGCCGAACGGGCATTTCTATTGGGATTGCCAACGCGAGGCTTAACGATCGAGGCGCGGGCCGAAGTGGTTGAGATTACCGAAGAAAACGAACTTCCCCGGATCGATATGGATCTTCCCTTTGACTTCGACTCGTTTGTTTTGCGGGCCGATGTGATACCCAACCTCGTTATATTGGGGCAGGCTTTGACCAGCGAGGGATTGGCTGGGAACCGATTTGTAATTGCCGGTCATACCGATGCAAGCGGGTCCGCAGAATACAACCAAGCGCTTTCGATCCGCCGCGCCGAAGCGGTGCGGCAATTTTTGATCGATGCCTTCGCGATTGACGGTGACCGCTTGGTCCCGATTGGTTTTGGGTTCGAACAATTGGCACGGCCTGATGCGCCTGAGGCTGATGAAAATCGCCGGGTTGAGATCATTAATCTTGAGGTTGGCCTTCAATGATCCTACGCGCGCTTCTGATTGTCATTACAACCTGCGCTGCGCTTCCTGCGCTGGCTCAAAGCCGGCATGCGCTGGTGATTGGGATCGACAGTTATGACAACGTTGCGCCGCTTCAAAAAGCCCGAAATGATGCCGAAGCCGTTTCGGCGGCTCTGTCAAATAACGGTTTTGAGGTCACAACGCTTTTGGATGCCGACCGCCGGGATTTCACACGGGCGCTCAGCCGGTTTACGAGCGCGCTTGAGCCGGGAGATGAAGCGGTATTCTACTTTGCCGGGCACGGGATCGAGGTGCAGGGGCGCAACTATCTATTGCCTGCCGATGTTCCTGAAATGCGCCCCGGCGATGAGGTGTTTCTAACCAGCGAAAGCCTTGCCGCAGATGAGATTCTCGCCGCGATCCAAGGGCGCGGCGCGCGAGTGTCGGTTCTTATCTTGGATGCCTGTCGCGACAATCCTTTTCCGGCGCAAGGCACGCGCAGTTTGGGACAAACCCGCGGGCTGGCGCGGGTCGACGCGCCCGAGGGCGCATTTGTGATGTTTTCGGCCGGGACGGGGCAGGCGGCTTTAGACCGGCTGTCCGATGATGACCCTGACCCCAATTCGGTTTTCACCCGCGCTTTGTTGCCTCTTTTGTCCGAACCGGGCCTGCCGATCCACGAAGTGGCCCGCCAGTTGCGCCGTGAAGTCACGGAAATGGCGTCCACAATCGGCTACAACCAGCGTCCAGCCTATTATGACGAGGTCACTGGTGATTTCATTTTGAGTAGTGCGCCAGCGCCTGACATTCCCGCGCCTGCGCCCATCGACACGCCCGTGGCTGCCCCCGTCGCGCCCGCAGAAGATCCCGCGATTTTGGCAGCGCGGATTGAGCTTGCTTTGGCCGCCTGCGAAGGCGCGGCGCATCCTGCCGTACCGACATCTGACGCGCTTTTGACTTCGAATGCCCCACAAGCCGAGCTGCTCTGCCAAGAAGTGTTGAACTTGGCCCCTTCACCGTCATCGCCTGAATTTGGTATGGCCTCCGCGCTGCTAGGGCGATCTTTGTCCGCTCAAGGGCGTTTTGACGAGGCTATCGCGGCTTTTCAGGGCGGGGCCGATGCAGGGAATACAATTGCCATTCAAAACCTTGCGCAAAGCTACCACTTTGGGCGCGGCATTGACCAAGACGGGGCCGAGGCTGCAAGGCTTTATCAAGCGGCTCTGGATAGGGGTGACGCCGATGTTGATGTCGCTGAAACCGCGTTCCATCTTGGTATGCTTTACGCCGACGGATTGGATATTGGGCAAAACGGTCTAGAGGCAGAGCGGTTGTTCCGCATTGCGGCAAATGCCGGAAACCTGACAGCTTATGTGGAGTGGGGTATCCTTTACGCGGGCGGGATTGGTGTGACGCGTAACGATGCCGAAGCTGCGCGGCTGTACCAAAGTGCAGTTGATGCAGGGGACGCTCAGGGCCAATACATGCTGGGATATATGTACCAGTCGGGCCGCGGTGTAACCCGCGATTTGGGCCGTGCGGCGCAATTATTCCGCGCAGGGGCGGATCAAGGTTACGGGCCCGCCATTCATTCCCTGGCCTATCTGTATCGCTTTGGCCAAGGCGTTCGTCAGGACGAGGCTGAAGCGCTTCGACTTTACATGCTGGCCGCCAATGGTGGGAATGTGCGGTCTATTCAACAGATGGGCTATATTTATGAGCGGGGCGCAATTGGCGTCGCGCAGAATTACAATGAAGCTTTCCAGTGGTATCTTCGCGCAGCCGAAGCAGATGACATTTATTCCATAGCGCAGGTTGGAAGATATTATCAGGAGGGGCGCGGCGTTCCCGTAAATTACCAAGAAGCGTTGTCGTGGTATCAACGCGGGGCGGATGCCGGGTATGGCGAGGCAATGGTGGGCGTTGCGTGGATGTATGAAACCGGCAATGGCGGTGTTGCGCGTGACCCCGTACAGGCGGCCAGTTGGTATCTTCAAGCCATGGCAGATGGCAGCACATGGCCGATCGAAAATCGTGGGCAATTGTCCCAAGAGGTCGTCGAGGAATTGCAGCGCAGCCTTCAGGTTGCCGGGCATTACACATCTGCAATTGATGGAGATGCTGGGCCAGGCACAGCGCGGGCCATGCAGGCCTATATTGATGCACAATAGGGGGGCAGAGGATGCAAACCGGGTTATCTTTGCGGGTCGATCGACGCATTAGGAATTCAGGGATCATTGCAGTAATTGTGGCGTTGGTCTTGATGTGCATCTCTGTGCCCGCCTATGCGCAGGTACGGCACGCGTTGGTGATTGGCATCGATACGTATGACAATGTCGCATCACTGCAAAAGGCGCGCAATGATGCCAATGCCGTATCCGAGGTTTTGGCCGAAAACGGCTTTGAAGTAACAACGCTTTTGGACGCGGACCGGCGTGAAATGACTCGAGCTCTTAGCCGGTTTTCTGCGGCGGTTCAGCCGGGCGATGAGGCTGTTTTCTACTTTGCCGGGCACGGGATCGAGGTGCAGGGGCGCAACTATCTATTGCCTGCCGATGTTCCTGAAATGCGCCCCGGCGATGAGGTGTTTCTAACCAGCGAAAGCCTTGCAGCGGATGAGATTCTGTCGGCCATTCAAAATCGCGGCGCGCGCGTCACGCTGCTTATTCTTGATGCCTGTCGCGACAATCCTTTTCCGGCGCAAGGCACGCGCAGTTTGGGACAAACCCGCGGGCTGGCGCGGGTCGACGCGCCCGAGGGCGCATTTGTGATGTTTTCGGCCGGGACGGGGCAGGCGGCTTTAGACCGGCTGTCCGATGATGACCCTGACCCCAATTCTGTTTTCACCCGCGCTTTGTTGCCTCTTTTGTCCGAACCGGGCCTGCCGATCCACGAAGTGGCCCGCCAGTTGCGCCGTGAAGTCACGGATATGGCCGCGTCCATTGGCTATAATCAACGTCCAGCCTATTATGATGAAGTGACAGGCGATTTCATTCTGAGCACCGCTTCGGTGGTCGTGGAGCCTGAGCCAGAGATCTATGCGGATGATCCGGGCGAACCCGACCCTTCCGAGTCTGACCTATCGACTGAAACCCCTCTGCCTTACAGAGATCCCGAGATTTCGGCCGTTGTTCTGGCAGCTTGTGAATCCGTTGCCTCGATTAATGCGGTCTCCATGTCTGAATTGCGGGCCAGCGATATGACCCGGGCCGAAAATTTCTGCCGCCGGGCGATAGAGACATTTGCCGAGGGCGAGCCGGGTTATTTTCGCGCCATCGGCCTTTTGGGCCGGGTGCTGATCGCCCAAAACAGATATGATGACGCGGCGCCCTATTTGCACGATGCGGCCTATGCTGGCGAAAGGCTTGCGGCAACCAATCTTGGCTTCATGTATGACCGCGGCTTAGGCGTCGAAGCGAATGTAGGCGAGAGCGTCAGATTTACCCGGATGGGGGCAGAGCTGGGCGAAAGACATGCCATGACCACTCTCGGCACGTTTTTAGAAAGCGGAACCGGTGTGGAGGTGGATTATAACGAGGCTTTTGAATGGTATAGCCGGGCCGCCGACCTTGGTGATCCGCGAGGGATGTTTTATCTTGGGCGGCTCTATGCGCGCGGCTCTGGTGATGTTGTCCAAGACCACGTGCTTGCTGTGACGTTATTTATTCGAGCGTCCGAGGCAGGCTCCACCCAGCCTGCTAATTTTATCATTCTGCCAGAGGCCGCAGGCCCCCTATTGCAGGAAATGCAAGAACGGCTACTGGCGCGCGGTGATATTCCCCGCGACAGTCTGACGAACGGCTCCAACTGGATTTCCGCTCAGCGCGCGCTTTTGCGAATGGCGGAGCAAGACACCTGATCCTGATTGGGTTTGCGCTCAAAATTCTGTGTTAGAAGAATGTCGGGCGTTTTGGGAAGGACGCTCGCCAGTCTATAGGGACGGTTCTTGAACGACTGCGAGACGTTTTTAGACCGGCGCCCCAGTCGTTCCACGGACAGTCAGCTCGGCTGATATTTCCGAAACTGTAACTGGCATGTCGGGATCTTGAATTCGATCCAAAAGAACCCGGGCGAGCCTGTTGCCAAGCTTTTGCGGCGATACCGACATTGTTGTCAGCGGCGGGGTGGCGACTTCGGAATCGGCGATGTCATCAAAGCCAATGATCGACACATCCTGCCCCGGGATGAGGCCGGTTTGTTGGAGCGCAAGAACGGCCCCAAGAGCGACCATATCGCCATTGCAAACCACTGCAGTGATTTCCGGGTGCGCCTCGCGCAGTGCCTTCAAAGCGTTCAACCCGGCGCGCTTGTTATCCTCTGACGGCCATATCACCGTTTTTGAAAGCCCGTGCGCAGTGACGGCACTTTCATAGCCTGCAATCCTTTCGGCGCGAACTGACGACATGTCAGTGCCACCAAGATAAGCGATATGCTTATGTCCGAGTTCAGCTAAGTAATTCGTGGCTTTTGCGGTCGCTTCGGCATTTCGGATGCCAACATGGTCAAGATCAGCCCGGACATTTCTCAGAAATGTTACTGTCGGCACGCGTTGCCGCGTCAGCAGTTCAAATGTTTCTACCGGGGTTTCAATGGCTGGAACCCAGAGCAAACCGCCGCGCCCATGTCGAATAAACGCTTCGAGTTGGCGCCCCTGTCGATCCGCGTTGTCACGTGTGTCGACAATTGAGACAAGGTAACCTTCGGATTCAAGCAGGTCGACAACTCCGCTGACCACCTCGGCATTAAAAGGGTTGCTGAGCTGATTGATGACAAATCCGATTTCGCGATTTTCACCCGACCTCATTGCGGCTGCGCGTGCATCTGGCACGTAGTGCAAATCCTTCGCGGCCTGCAAAACTTTTTCGCGTGTCTTTTCCGAGATGCGACCTGTCCCGCGCAGGACCTGACTGACTGTTGGGATAGATACACCCGCGGTTTTTGCCACTGTCCCAAGAGTCGGTTTGGCGGCCATTTTCACTCACTCCATTGGTATATCGATTGCTCAAATTTGATGATTTATCACTATAAACCTAGGTCTTTAGGCAATGTATCCAACGGCGTTAACTAAATACAGCCCATAATGGGCGCAAAAAAACATTTGACAGTAGGTATATCGTTATATCAATATTATTGCCAGATGGAGGCGATTCTCTGCGCAGTTCAGGTGCAGGTGGGCGTACCCGTCTCTCGATGATCCGGAGGGCCAACGTCAATTGGGCTAACGGGTTTCTACGCGGGTGTCGGCAGTAACGCCGACCCCGAACATAAATTCTGGGAGGAATTATGACCTTACATTCCAAATTGTTTGGTGCAGCATCCGGCCTTGTTGTCGCCTGTACTGCATTCGCCGCGCAGGCCGACGTCTTATTCTGGTCGACCCAAGCCAAACCCGTCGAAGAAGCGCAGGCAATGCGTGATCAGGTTTTGGCAGGGTTTGCAGATGTAGTAGACTATCAGCCTAATGATGGCGGCCCGTGGATCACACGGCTCGAGGCCGAACTGCAAGCCGGCGAAGGTTCGATCGGAGTGCTTGGCGCACTGCATGGGGACTTCTCCGCGATGAACCCCGATGATCTGATGGATCTTGACGAGCTGGGCGTTTCTGCTGCCAGCGACACATTTAACTCGCTAGGAATGTTGGGCACAGACAGCGTGCAATATGTGCCTTGGATGCAGGCCAGCTACATTATGGCCGCCAATGTCGAAGCGCTGCCATATCTGCCGGAAGGCGCCGATATTAACGCCCTTAGCTATGACGAGCTGATTGCATGGACTGCGAATGTGCACGAAGCACAGGGTCGTCCACTCTTTGGTTTTCCAGCAGGGCCAAACGGCTTGGCGCACCGCTTTTTCCAAGGCTATCTCTATCCCTCCTACACAGATGGCGTCGTTCGCACCTTTGCCTCTGACGAAGCTGTAGGTGCTTGGGAAGCCTTCCGTGAGCTGTGGTCGCACACAAACCCTGCATCGACCAACTTCAATATTTTGCAGGAACAATTGCTTTCGGGTGATGCGTGGATCGTCTTCGACCACACCTCACGTTTGGCGCAGGCCTTCAATGACCGTCCCGAAGACTTTGTCGCCTTCCCGGCGCCCGCTGGTCCAACTGGCCGTGGTTTCATGCCGGTGCTTGCTGGTGTCGCTATCCCGCGCACAGCGCCCGACATGGAAGCCGCACAAGCATTGATCGCCTATATGCTTGAGCCTGAAACTCAGCTTGCAACGTTGCGCGCAACAAATTTCTTCCCGGTTGTTGATGTGGAATTCCCTGATGATTTGCCGCCTTCGGTCCGCGCAGCCGGTGCCGCAGTCGCAACAATGAGCGCGTCGCCTGATGCAAACCCCGGCCTCTTGCCGGCTGGCCTTGGCGCGCGCGGCGGTGACTTTAACCGGGTCTTCGTTGATGCGTTCCACCGCATTGTTCTGGCAAATCAGGACATTCGCACCGTTCTGGACGATCAGGCGGAAACTCTAGCCGCGATCATGGAAGACACAGGCGCGCCTTGCTGGGCACCTGATGCACCTTCCGAGGGCGCTTGCCCCGTCGAATAAGACACACATCCTAAAACTGAATATCGTTCGGGCCCCTCGCAAGGGCCCGAATACCCCCAGCCCTTTTTGCAGGCGCGCTGGCGCTAGGAAGGACCGCGTTAATGAATCCCCGCATATTGCCATATGTCTTGATCCTGCCGGTCACCGTTTTCTTGTGCATGTTCTTTCTTTACCCGTTCGTCCTAGTGGCGCAGCAGGCATTCAGCACAGAGACCGGTTTCTCACTGGATAACTTTCGCGAGGTCGTCGATTACTGGCGCTTCCCCATTTCACTCCAAAATACGCTTTTGCTCGCTGCAGCTGTTGTTCCGTTTCAGGTTGGACTGGCTTTGTTGATGGCAACGATGGTCAATCGGATGAAGCGAGGTCGCGACATGATCCTCTATATCTGGACCATACCGCTTGGCATTTCGGATCTTGCTGCGGGCATCATCTGGCTGGCAATTTTTGATCAGTCTGGTTTCCTGAACTCGATGATGAACGGCTTGGGCGTTATCGACCAACCTGTTAATCTGCTTTCATACCAGAACCCCGGAATGGTGTTTCTCGCAATTGCCTTGGCCGAGATCTGGCGCGCAACAGCAATTATGCTGGTTATTCTCGTGGCTGGGATCGGCCTGATCCCCAAAGAATATTACGAAGCGGCCGAAGTTTTTGGCGCATCGCCGTGGAAACGTTTCTCGCGGATTACACTGCCACTGCTGCGCCCATCGCTGCAAACGGCTCTGGTCCTACGTGTCATCCTCGCGTTTGAGATCTTCGCCGTGGTTGCCGCACTTGGAGGCACCTTGTTCCCGGTCCTGATGGGCGAAACCTATGCCTACCAATTCGACCTGCGCAATGGCGGCGCTGCCGCTGCGATGGCTCTTATCATCCTGGCCATTTCAATTGGCTTCACACTGATCATCCTGCGCGCCCTGCGCGTCCCGAAAGGAGCTTCGATATGACCGATACTGTCGCCATCGACGCCAGTGCAGATACACGCAAATGGGGCAAAGTGCTCTATGTTTCAACGGTCGTGTTTCTATGTGCCTGGGTGCTTGTCCCGATCTACTTTCTGTTGATCAACACGCTTTCTTCGCCAGAAACAGTTACCAGTTTTCCTAAGCCTTTCTGGCCTGAGTTTGACCTTGCCAGCCTTACATTCTTTGCTGGGTTTGACGGGATGCTGTCTGCTTTGAAGAATTCGATCATCGTGGCCGCAATGACCATGGTTATGTCGATCGTTATAGGAGCGCCGGCGGGATACGCCTTGTCGCGGTTCGAGTTTCGGGGGAAGGGCACGTTCCGCCTTCTGATCCTACTTACCCGCGCCTTTCCGCTGCCACTGCTGGCTCTGCCACTTGCCGTTTTGTTCATTCGGACAGGGCTGGACGACACAGCATTCGGGTTGGCCCTTGTGCATACGACCTTGGCTATTCCGTTTTCCGTGTTGATCACCTTCTCGCTGTTCTCGGGTATTCCGATAGAGTTAGAAGAGGCGGCATGGACGCTTGGCTGCAACCGGCTGACGGCCTTTCAGAAGGTGGTCCTTCCGCTCATCCTGCCGGGCATTACCGCCTCTGCAATCTTTGCCTTTGTCATCTCGTGGAACGAGGTCTTCGCAGCGGCGGTTCTGACCATTGAAAACCGGACCCTGACGGCATTCCTTCTGCAAAATCTCAACACATCGCCCCTGCACCTGAAATTCGCCGGCGGCTTCATCCTCGTTGTGCCTGCGCTGATCTTCATCTTTGCAGTCCGCAAATATCTCTTTGCCATGTGGGGCATCGCGAACCGCTAAGCGGCGCGACCAGATAAGGAACCAGAAAATGGCTGAAATTCAGATCAAAAACGTCGCAAAAAGCTTTGGCGCCTACCAAGCGCTGAATGACATCAACCTTACAATCGCCGACCAAGAATTCATGGTCCTGCTCGGGGCCTCGGGTTGCGGTAAGTCTACGCTTTTGCGGATCATTGCGGGGCTGGAAACCGCAACATCCGGCGAAGTGTGGATCGGCGGGCGTCGCATCGACCACCTGTCGCCCAAAGATCGCGGCATTGCCATGGTATTCCAGAACTACGCCGTCTTTCCGCACCTTACCGTGTTTGAAAATATCGGCTTTGGTTTAAGGATGCAGAAACTGCCCAATGATGAGGTTACGCGCCGCGTCGAGCGGGTTGCAGGGCTGATGCATATCGAAATGCTGCTAAAGCGGTATTCGGGTGAACTGTCCGGTGGCCAGCGTCAGCGTGTTGCCGTGGCGCGTGCTCTGGCAATGGAACCTGACGTGATCTTGATGGACGAACCATTGTCCAACCTGGATGCATTGTTGCGCATGGAAATGCGGGCAGAGCTGAAAGGCGTGCTGGCTGAAAGCAAAACCACTGCAATCTACGTGACACATGATCAGGTCGAGGCAATGTCGATGGCCGACCGTATCAGTGTCATGCATGAAGGAAATATCGTTCAGGCGGCCTCACCTATCGAAGTCTATCGCAATCCAGCTGCTGAATTCGTGGCCAGCTTTATTGGCAATCCACCTATGAATTTCCTGCCTGCCAATCCCCAAGGCGGTGGGAAGTGGAGTGTCGCGGGCCAAACTTGGGACGGCCCCGCAACCGAAAAGCCCCTTCTGCAATTTGCGATCCGACCAGAAGACATGATGCAAACCGAAGAGGGCCTGACAGCAATTGCCAAAGTTGTTGAGCCACTTGGCGCACATATTCTGGTGACTTGCGATGTCGCCGGATCACAGTTCCGGGTCATTCTGGACAGTGAAATGTCGGTGCGTCCCGGCCAAAAATTGACGCTGTCACCCCAACCGGGTCGTGCGCGTTGGTTCGACCCTGAAACCACGCTTGCGGTCGCTTAAGGGTTTGATATGTCAAAACATTTAATCGATCAGGCTATGCAATTGCTGCGTGCCAATGACCGGGGAACTTACACCGTCCCCACATATGGGCTCTACCCGTTTCAGTGGAACTGGGACAGCGTTTTAAGTGCCCTCGGGTTTCTTCATTTTGATGAGGATCGGGCGTGGACAGAAATTGAAACGCTGTTTGATAATCAGTGGGAAGACGGGATGGTGCCGCACATCATCTTTCATGAACATGACGAGGGGTATTTCCCGGGGCCGGACGTCTGGCGGACAGGACGCAAAGTGCCGACGTCTGGTATAACTCAGCCTCCCGTTGCAGGTTTTGCTGTAAGGCGAATGCTTGAACGCGCCGAGCAACGTGAAGACGCCACTCGCCGGGCGCGGGCGCTTTTGCCCAAGATCCACGCGTGGCACGAATGGTTTTTCCGCTGCCGTGACCCGCAAGGCACAGGGCTGGTTGCAATCATTCACCCTTGGGAATCTGGTCGGGATAATTCGGTTGACTGGGATGCCGCATTCGGACGGGTTCCGACCGATGGCGTGGAAGCGTTCACACGCCGAGACACCAGCCACGCAAACCCGGATCATCGCCCGACAGATGAACAATACAAGCGCTATATATGGCTGGTGCAGAAGTTCCGCAGCCTTGGCTGGGACAATTCAAAACTGCATGATGCGTCCCCGTTCCAACTGGTCGATCCGGGGTTCAACGCGATTTTGACGCGGTCGTGCAGCGATCTTGCCGAATTGGCAGACGCGTTGGGCGAACCAGAAATCGCGGCGCAATCCCGCAATTTTGCGGAAAAAAGCCTTGCTGCGATGGACACTCTCTGGAGCGAAAAGTGGGGGCAGTATTTGTGTCGGGACCGGGCAATTGATGAACTGGTCGACAGCCCATCAATTGGTGGGTTGCTGGCAGTATTTGCTGAAATCCCTGCGGCTCGGGCCAAAGTTGTTGCCAAACGCATTGCCAAACTTGGCGAGCTGGCCAATTTCCTTGTGCCAAGCCATGATCCGAGCGTGCCGGAATATGATGGAATGCGATATTGGCGCGGCCCGGCGTGGTTGATCGTGAACTACATGATTGCGGATGGTTTGGCGCGGGCCGGTGAAACGGCGATCGTAAACAGAATAAAAGCAGATTCCGTGAAGTTGATCGAAGAAAGCGGCTTTGCTGAATACTATGACCCTATCACCGCCGAGCCTTGTGGTGGCGGGCAATTCTCGTGGACTGCTGCCATGGTGATTGAGTTCTTGGACGAGAGAGTTACCGCATGAAACGGAGCCAGATAAATGAGATACTTCTCTCTGCTGACGAGATGATCCGATCCTATGGCTTTGCCCTGCCGGGGTTTGCTTATTGGAGCCCGAATGACTTCAAGGTCAAAGCCCCGGCGGCCGAGCATATCATAAATGCGCGCTGTGGCTGGGATATCACCGATTACGGTGCGGGCAATTTCGATCAGATGGGATTGTTCCTTTTTACGCTTCGCAATGGCTTGCTCAGCGATCTGCAGCGGGGCGGCGGTATGTGTTACGCCGAAAAATTGCTGATCTCGCGGCAAGACCAACTTTCACCAATGCATACGCATGTCATCAAGGCCGAAGATATCATCAATCGCGGCGGTGCCACATTGGTGATCGAGTTGTTTGGCGCCGATGACGCGGGGCAGTTCGCAGAGGATCGCGGTGGTACAATCTGGCGCGACGGTCAGCGATACGACTTTTCGGCAGGCGAAAAACTGCGACTTGCTCCAGGAGAAAGTGTCACCCTGCGCCCCGGCGATTGGCATGCGTTTTGGGGCGAGGGTGGGGATGTGCTGGTGGGCGAAGTCTCGACTGTTAATGACGACGAAACCGACAATATCTTTCGCGAAAAGATTGGCCGTTTTGCCAATATTGAAGAAGACGCCGATCCAGTACATCTTTTGGTCAGCGACTATTCAACGTGGCTGACCTAACCGATGATTACGTTGGTGTCTGACGATGGGGCCGTTGGTAAAGAGCTGGAAACAGCCCTTTTGGAAAGCTTGCGGAAAGATCTGACGCAAGGGTTCAACAGCTCAATTTGCCTCGAGACACGTAGCCCTTCGAACGAACTGGTCGGGGGGCTGACCGGCTCCACATCCTATGGGTGGCTGCATATCAAGGTCTTATGGGTCGCGGAACCATTGCGCGGTCAGGGCTTGGGGTCTCAGTTTTTGGAACATGCTGAGGCGCTTGCGCGCGAACGCGGTTGTCACTCGGCCTGGTTGGAAACGTCGAACCCGGCGGCTTTAAAATTCTATCTGAATTTGGGGTTTCGTGAATTTGGAAGATTGAGCAACGGAACAGGCCAATCCCCGGCCAGTCATCGGCGTTGGTTCCTGAAAAAGGCGCTTGCGCCGACACAATGAAATCCTCCGGCGAGATTGCTTTATGAACGATGTCACCCAAGACCCGCGCAAGTTTTTGTCAGATCTGTTTCAAGTTGCGGTAAAAGTTGCAGATCCCATGCAGGTTGTTCCTGCTCATTTGCCAGATCGCCCAAAGGGCCGTTTGGTCGTCATCGGCGCTGGCAAGGCCAGCGCGCGCATGGCCGAAGCAGTCGAGGCGCATTACGGCCCCTGCGAGGGTCTGGTGATTACGCGCTATGGCTACGCGCGCCCCTGTCAGGGAATTGAGATCGTCGAGGCTGCGCATCCGGTTCCGGATAAGGCAGGTGAAGCGGCCACGTTGCGCGTGCTAAATCTGGTCTCAGAACTGGGGCAAGACGATTTGGTTCTTGCTCTTATGTCGGGTGGCGGTTCGGCGTTGCTTTGTGCTCCTGCCAAAGGCGTCAGTCTTGATGACAAGAAGGCAATCAATCAGGCATTGCTCGCATCCGGCGCGCCGATAGGTGAAATGAATGTGGTGCGAAAGCACTTAAGCAGGGTCAAAGGCGGGCAGCTTGCCGCCGCGTGTCATCCTGCACATTTGCTGACTTTGGTGATTTCTGACGTGCCAGGCGATGACCCCTCACAAATTGCCTCGGGGCCGACAGTTGGCGACACAAGCTCGCCTGTTGATGCGCTCAATATTCTGTCCCGCCACAATATTGCGATGTCGCCAGCGTTACGCAATTCTCTCGCGCAGGCCTCATCCGTGGTTTCGCCGGGCGACGTGCGGCTTTCCGGGGCCGAGACGCGCATTATCGCAGCGCCGTCTCAATCGCTCAGCGCCGCGGCAAAAGTTGCTGAAGCGTCTGGCTGCGAGGTGCGGATGCTGGGAGATGCAATCGAAGGCGAGGCTCGCGATTTGGGGCGAGATCAGGCGCGCGCAGCTTTGGCGTTATATGAAACAGGAGGGCTGGACCAGCCGGTGTTATTGCTGTCTGGCGGCGAATGTACGGTGACACGACGTGGTTGCGGTGTTGGTGGACCTAACGCTGAATTTGCACTGTCGGCTGCGTTAACACTGGAGGGGCATCCAAATATTCATGTGCTTGCCTGCGATACGGACGGCGTTGATGGTGCGGCCGAGGTCGCCGGGGCCTTTGCCGACGGCGAAACCCTTACTTTGGCCCGCCAATTGAAAATCGATCCTGACCGGGCGCTTTCCAACAACGACGCTCATACTTTCTTTGACGCAATCGGTGGCCAGATCGTTACCGGGCCGACCTTGACCAACGTCAATGACTTCCGGGCCATATTGGTTGTGCCGTAACTTAGTCCGCTCGAAGTAAGGCACTGAAGATTTTTCTGATCCCTACTTATTATTACAATTATGTTTCTAAGTGACAGATTTAAAGTCCATTTTTGATTTTTGCGTAATGGGTCTTGGCGCCCAAGGTCGTGCCTCAACACCATGTGCAAACGCGCGCCTAGGGACTCATTTTTGAGGCAAGGACCAAGGCATGAACAGTTTTTGAACAAGACCAACGCTTTGAAACAAAACCAATGACATCGCGACGAGCAATGTCAGGCCGGCCCATGCTTCTGGAAGGCGGAACATCGATGTTGAAAATTGGATGAAGTAACCGATGCCGGCATCAGCGGCGACAAATTCGGCGACAACAGCCCCAATAACGGCAAGCGTAATCGAAATCTGCAAGCCAGAGAAAATAAAGGGCGTCGCAAAAGGCAGCCGGATTTGCGTGATTTCGCGGTAAGCGGGCGCGCGTAGGGATCTGGACAATTCGATCAGTTCCGGGGGCGTCGCCCGAAGCCCTGCGGTCATTGAAACAACCAACGGAAAGAACGCAATCAGAAAGGTGATCAGCACACGGGGCGCGTCATCGGTTCCCAGCACGACGATGATGATGGGGGCAACGGCGACGACCGGAACGGATTGGATGACAACCAAAAGCGGATAAAACGCTCGCGACATAAACTCTGACTTTGCAAGGCCCACCGCGATGGGCAACGACACTAAGATCGCGACGACATATCCAAACATAGCCACACGTAAAGTCGCCCAGATATGTTCCACCCAACGTGCAAAGGGAACCGCATCAAAGCCGCCGATTATGCGAGAGGGGCCGGGCAGAATATATGTCGGTATTGCAAACAGCCATGTCGATGCCTCCCACACGATCAACAAAATAGCGAAGGTCAAAGCAGGCAACAAACCGGGCGCGCGCATCAAGCGGGCCAGCAGGGGGTCCTTGGTTTGGGTCGTGAGGGACATCAGCTTGTCTCCTTTGCAATCAACAAGTCGCGCAGTTCACTCGCAAGGTCTTGGATTTCAGTGGCGCGTAGGGTGCGTTCATCACGCGGACGGCCCAGTGGCACCTTATAGTCTGCGATGATCTTTCCTGGCCGCGCGCCCATCACCACAACACGGTCCGCGAGCAGTAGGGCCTCGGGGATCGAGTGGGTGATGAACAAAACCGTCTTTGGGCTGGATTGCCAAAGATCAAGCAGCTCATAGCCCATTTGGTCGCGCGTTAATGCGTCCAGCGCTGAGAACGGCTCGTCCATAAGCAGGATATCGGGGTTTCGAAACAACGCCCGGGCAATACCAACCCTTTGTTGCATCCCGCCCGAAAGCTCACGCGGGAGACGTTTTTCAAATCCCGCCAGGCCAACCTTGGCAATCACATCTTTGGCCACGTCACGATCTTGTTGGCTGATGCGCCCCCGCATGTGTTTGGCCGGAAAGGCGACGTTGTCTTCGACATTGGCCCAAGGCAAAAGTGTCGCCTGCTGGAACACGATTCCGACATCATCGCGGGGCCGTGTCACCGGCACGCCGAACACGCTGACGGTGCCATCAGTGGGCTTCACAAGGCCCGCTGTTAGCCGCAGAAGCGTTGACTTTCCGCAACCCGAAGGCCCAAGGACGGCAACAAACTCATGGCGTTTGATGGCAAGATCCACTCCGGACAGCGCCGTAAGCGGCCCTGTCCGGGTTGCGAAAGTCTGCCCGATATCGGCAAAGGTAATTGCGTCTTGAGCACTTTCCATCGATATCACTCGGCCGCTAGGAACGATCGGTCGACCACCGTTTCAGGGTCAAACGCTGCGGGGTCAAGATCTTGCGCTGCGGCAACGCGGGCCCATGTTTCCATCAAGCGGTCAGCATCAAATGTGCCAAGAGGGAACGTCTCGGTGATCTCGTTAAAGGCCAAAACCGAAGAGTCGACCCAAGCTGCTTCTACCATTTCAGCATCCAGTTCCGGCACGATCGCCGCAACAGCCATGCCAGCCGCGGCCGGGTTTTCGTTTGCAAATTCCAATGATTGCGTGAAGGCCGCGACGAACCGACGGGCAACGTCAGGGCGTTCGGCCAAGAATGTATCATTTGCGATCAAGGCAGCAGAATAAAGCTCAAGCCCGGCATCGGACCAAGGCAGAACGATCAGTTCTTCACCTGCTTCGGCGGCTTGAGCCTCAAAGATAGACACGTTTGTCAGCCATGCGATGATCGCATCCGTGCGCCCTGTCATCAAAAGCGGGCCAAGCGCGCCGGGATCTGCGTTGGTCAGATCAATTGCATCTTCCGTTAGGCCATTATCGGCAAGAACCAGCGGCAGATACACATTGGACGAGGTGAATGGCGAGGTCGCAACCGAGTGTCCCTCGATATCCGTGAAGGATTCGATGCCGTTGCCAGCCAAGGTATAAAACGCGTGGGGACCAGTGTTGAAGATCGACATGATCGCTGTCGCGGGGACGTCTTCGCTTGCTGCGGCTGCCATCAAGGCGCCGATATCTGCACTGCCAATATCGGACGTCCCTGTCGCAATCTTCGTGATTGCTTCTGTCGACCCTCGGCCGGGTACGATGTTCACTTCGATCCCCGCATCAGCACAAAAACCTTCGTGGATACAGATATAAATCGGGGATTTGTCACCGCCGGGGAGCCAATCCAACTGGTAATTCACAACGTCTTGGGCGGTTGCCATATTGGCCGCGCCAGCAGCAAAAAGGACCGGTAAGATCGCGCCAAAGTTTCGTTTTGTCATGGTTCTTCTCTCATGTATTTGGGGAGGTAAGGCGGATCACCAAAAGTCTTTATGGGATCGCGCAATGGCTTCTTCGAGTTCGGGAATGGGCCCCTCAACGATGATGTCGCGCTGGCCGGCTGCCAGTACCTGACGGCAAGGCAATGACATCGTTAGGTTTTCAGGATTATCGCCCGTCAATACGGCCAGACGTTCTTCGGTCATGCCGAACACCAGCCTGCCAATCCCTGCCCAATAGGTCCCACCGGCGCACATGCTGCACGGCTCAACGGATGTGAAAAGCGTGCAGCTTTCAAGGAATTCCGGCGAGTATTTGGCGGCAGCCGCCCGGGCAACATTCAGCTCTGCGTGACCTGTGCCGCCATCTGTGCTGTGGGTGTTTCCACTCGATAGGATGATCTTGCCATCTGCATCCGCAACAAGCGCGCCAAATGGATGGTTTCCAGAATCACGAGACTGGTCGGCCAAACGTATGGTTTCTTGCAGCAATTCTAAATCACGTGGCGTCATCGGAGTCCTCTAAGTATTCGAATGGTTGCGCTGACCATAAGATGGAATAGAGTGTTCGAAAAAGTAGAATAAAATTCACGCCGTGTAAGAAAAAATGGAACACTAGCCAATGTCAGCGTTTTCCAAAGAACTTAAATCTTTTGTGGTTGTTGCCCATTCGAGCTCCATCCGGGAAGCCGCAGAAAAGCTGAACATCTCAGCGCCTGCGCTCAGCAGACAGATCAAGATGCTGGAAGAAAGCTACGGCAAAAAGCTTTTGATCCGCAGCTCCGAAGGGGTCGTGCTAACGACAGAAGGGGCGGAACTTCGCACGGCAGCAACCAAGTGGCTGGCCGCCGATGTCACCTTGTCCAAACACTTCCATCGCGATCAAAAAAAGGCCGACTTGCGTCTGCGACTTGGAACAATGGCCGGTCTTGTCGACACGTGGGTTCCGGCCCTCGTGGAACGTTTGGAAGAAAGCTTTGATAAAATCGAGTTGGATCTGGTGATAGGGTCAACGGCTGAAATTATTTCCAGCGCCGAAGCGCACGAGCTGGATATCGCCGTCGCATTCAACTTGCCCAAGCTCACAAGTATGGTTGTCGCTGAATCCCGAGACTATCACCTTGGGGTTGTGTCTGCTCCGGGATATGGGCCAACAGGTGATGGAGCGGTCTCGCTAAAGGAAGCTCTGGATTTTCCACTTTGCTTGCCCAGTTCCGCACTCTCGATGCATACCCGATTGATCGGCGAAATCCTAAGCGTGAGGGTCAGTCCCGATGTCCTGATCTCAAGCAATTCAGTTCCGGCCCTATTGCACTTTTTAAGGCGTGGTCGCGGCGTCGGTTTTCTGACGTGGCCTGATGTGGCTCAAGAAGTCGCGGCAGGTCGCCTGACATTCCGTCCGCTGGCCGTTCGGCGGCTGACCGAAACACTCTCGACAGCTATTTGCCGTGGGAACGACTTAGCTGCGGCAACGCCGGTTGTGATCAACGCGATTCAGTCGACTTTAACTGACCTCGGGGAATGAGCGGTGTCGGCGACCGAAGGTCTAAAAGGCCAAGCCCGAACGCCCAGATTACGGAGTTTTCCAGTTGGCGATTTTCTGCGGCAAAAGTGGTGCATCACCGTTTCACATGCGTGGGGAAAATTCCGCCACTCTGGTCGACCTCTTCCTTGTTGGCGTACCCTATCAACACGCCCGGTGGGGCGCCGCGGTCCGTGGCTTTTTCTATGGCTGCATCATCGCGCGTGATGCGCGTGTGATGTTGCCTGCTCCAATCGAAATGCATAGCCTTCAGACGGTTTATTTGATCCGTAAAATTTGGATCAGCGCCAAGGTCGTTTAGCTCATTCGGATCTTTTTCCAAATCGAACAAAAGCGGGCGCGTCGTCTCGATATGTACGTATTTCCATCGCCCGTCAAAAATCATCACCAGACGCGCATCTGTTTGATCAATTTCGTTCGCGCGGCGGGGTGGCCGGGTCGCGTAATCGTATTCCGAAACGCAGAATTGCCGCCATTCTGGTGCTTCGCCGCGCAGGATGGGGCAAAGTGAACGCCCTTCAAGAATATGCGGTTTGGCAGCGCCTCCGAAAAACTCAAGGAAGGTTGGGGCCAGATCAATCGCCTCGACCAGCGCGTCACTGGCGTTGCCGCGTGTTGCGTCTGCTTGCGGTCTGGGGTCGTAGACCAGCAACGGCACCCGGGCCGAGCAATCGTAGAACAGATCCTTTTCGCCCATCCAGTGATCGCCCATATTGTCGCCGTGATCTGAACAGAACACGATCATCGTATCCTTCATCCGGCCGCTTTCGCGAAGATGGTCAAATAACCGGCCCATCTGGTCATCAAGCTCTTTGATCAACCCCATATAGACCGGGCCAACCGCATCGCGGATATCATCGCGAGAAAAGTTCTGGCAGGCCCGCATTTTCAGCCATTCCTGCATGAAAGGATGATCGGTGTCCTTTTCCGAAGTGTGGCGACTGACGGGTGGCAGATCAGCGGCGGAATACATGTCGTTATAGGGCGCAGGGGCCAAATAGGGCCAATGCGGCTTGATGTAACTCAGGTGACAGAGCCAAGGCTGGTCGCCCTGTGCGTCGATATATTCAATGCCGCGGGTGGTCAGCCAAGCGGTTTCCGAGTGTTCTTTTGGTACTCTGGCCGGATATGGAGCGTTTTCAAGCACCCAGCCAGACACCAGTTCGCCATCTGGTTTGACGCCAGTATTTGCCCATTCTTCCCAAAGATTGTCGCCATCCATACCGTGGGCCCGCAAATAGGCTTCGTATTCTGCGCTTTTGCGTCCGGGGCTGGCCGTTGGGTTTTCGCCATCGTCGCGAAGAACGACATCAAAGCCGCATTCGCGTATCAAGGCGCCAATTGGGCTTGTGGGATCGATGCCCAGTCGTTTCATACCAGCGATATCCGGTGTCATATGGGTCTTGCCCACCAGCGAATACTTCACACCTTGTTCGCGCAAATGCTCTCCCAATGTCGGCTCGCCAACCCTAAGGGGCGTGCCGTTCATCGTGGATCCGTGGCTGCGAACATATCGGCCCGTGTAGTAGCTCATCCGGCTGGGGCCACAGATCGGAGATTGCACATAGGCCTGATTGAACCGCACACCCTGCGCCGCCAGCCAGTCGATATTGGGCGTGTCAATGTGGTCAGCGCCATAGCAGCTGAGGTAATCCCAACGGAGTTGATCGACCATAATCCACAAAACATTCATTATAAATAACCCCTTAGGCTATTGAGGCGAGGCGGGCGGGCTGTGGTTCCGGTGCAATTGAGTGGGCTGTGCAGACGGACGGCCTTGGCCATTGGCTTATCACGAAAAGTGGTGATGGCCTGCATTGGGATGGCGGTGATTTGATGGGCTCTCACTGAACTATCTTGATCCATGTCTGCGCCCCAGCATTGCATAGTCAAAACAGCATGGCGATCCGGAGCTGTGATGTAAAATCCGAAAATCGAAAGATATCATACGGTTTTTCTATATCTAATGGGGCATTGTATCGCGCGGCCCCTTAGGTGATCGTTTTGCTGAAATAGACGTGAAGGCGTTCGAGGAAATCCACCACTTCCAGACGATCCCGGCCTGCGGTTGTCGACCAAAGCCCGATGTTTCGCGACGGCAATTCCACATTCAAATCAACCGGAGCAACACGGAACCGCTCTTGAAATGTTCCTGCCATGCGGAAGGGCAGCATGCTGCAGGATTTCGTTTTTTCCAACATCCGGAACGTCATGGTAACATCACCGGTATTTTCCAGAATTCTAGGCAGGACATCCGGCAATCCCAGCCAGTTCAGTGTTTCGCGTGTCGTGTCGAACAATCCCGAAATCGCGCCGACAGAAATCCAGTTATAGTCGGCCAGTTCCTGCGGAGATACATTGGTTTTTCGCGCCAAAGGGTCGTCTTCCCCCACGAAAATCGACAGGTGCTCTTTGAACAACTTCTCACGATGCAGCCCGTCATCTTTTCGGTTCAGCTCAAAGGGGATGATTGCCACATCCAGATCGTCGTTCTTTAGCCGTTCAACCAGCCTTGCCGCTATCTCGCAATGTAATTTCAGGCTGTAGGATGGTGGATCTTCAACCGTTTCAACAAAGAAATCACCCATGATCGTGGCCGCCAGCATAGGACCTACGCCGACACGCAATTCGCCAACAAGACCGTTTTTCCACTCTTGTATGGCGACCTGCGCGCGCTCCGATCCTCTGAGGATTGTGCGACCTTCCTCTGCGAGACGCTGACCGATATCGGTTGCCGTTACCCCGTATCGACCTCGGCGCAACACCGCTCCGCCCGCGCGATCTTCGATGATTTTCACGATCCGCGACAAGGTTGGCTGCGTAACGTTCAGTTTCTGGGCCGCTTTCGTGACCGAACCAAGCTCAACGATGACCGCCAATTGCATGAGGTGCTTTGGGTCCATGAGGTATAAGTTTCCTGTATGTCTAATGTCGATATTCGAATTTTACATCACACCTGAAACTATACAACACTCCATGACCAACCAATGATCGGGAAAACAGTGATCCAGACCGCTCCGACAAACCTTTCGCAAGACACAGGTACGCCCTGCCTGCCTATTGGCTGTGCGGGAGTGCAAGGCCAGCCCGCAGCGTCGTTTCCCATTCGCCGCTGCGGGCTGGCCGAGTCACCGTTGAAGCCCAATGACAGTTAATCGGAGAGGTAACATATGTTAAAACTATATCATTATTGGAGTTCCACCTGCTCACGCAGAGTGCGCATTACCCTCGCCGAAAAGGAAATCGATTGGGTCAGTCACCACGTAGATATCCATACCAAGAAAGAACAGCTTGAGGATTGGTACAAAGCCATCAATCCCAACAGCTATGTACCTGCACTTGATCATGATGGAAAAATTCTGATCGAGTCGCTGGTGATCATGCAATATCTCGACGAGGTGTTCGATACAGGGGCAAAACTGGTACCCGGTGATGCCTATGAACGCGGTATGATGCGGGTCTGGATGGACCGGTTCGAATACGCCGTCCACAAGGCCATCAATGCGCTGTCACATAGCCGATCCCATAGCGATAAATTCGTCGGGCTTTCGCATGAGGAATTAAAAGCGCTCTGGTTGAAAGTCGGTAACCCCGAAAAGCGCCGCATTCTGCTTCACCGGCTTGAGCATGGTGTATCCGAGGCCGAAGAAGCCAGCTCGATCGAGCGCATTGAAAATGTTCTCGATATGATGGAGCGCCAGCTTGAGAAAACAGTGTGGCTCTGCGGTGATCAGATGACATTGGCCGATATCGCAATGGCGCCTTACCCCGAGCGTTTTGAGGCAAACAAGCTCGACATGCTAACCGATTATTCCAAGCGCCCGCGATATGGCGAATGGGTCGCCAAGATACAAGCCCGACCTGCTTACGCCGAGGCTTATGCTTTCCCAAACCCGAACGCGGACAAACAGTAAGCGGACACTCAAGGCGCCATTCAGTTTCTTGGAGGAGGACGAATGGTGCAGGGCCCAAATGGCTCAGGAGGCTGACCACACAAAAGAAGCGCAAACTATCGTGCGAACAGATTGATCAAGGAGGAGAACACTATGAAACTTAAGGTATTTGGTGCCATTGCCGTTATGACGCTTGGTGCAACGGGCGCACAGGCCGACACACGCCTGCTCGTGAATTGCTTTTGGCCAGCGGGCCATCATGTTTGCCGGGAAATTCTGCCGGCATGGCTGGATGAGGTTGAGCGCGTTACAGAGGGCCGTGTTACCGGCATCCTTCCCCCGCGCTCGGTTGCACCGCCACCCGAACAGCTCGCGTCGGTGGAAAGCGGAATTGCCGATGTGGCCGTCCAGTTCAACGGGCTTATTCAGAACCGCGTGACCGGCCCCATCGTTGCGATGCAGCCCTTCGTTGGCTCAAATGACGCCGCCGCCATGAGCCGCGCCTTATGGGCGACAAATCGGGAGTTCTTCCCCGAAGAGTTTGACACGGTGCATTTGCTGTCGCAATTCGTCATCTCTCCGGGTCAGCTATTCAGCCAGACCGACACGCCGATCAACTCGGTCGAGGAACTGGCGAGCCGTAGAATGTGGGCGCTTCCTGGCCCGCTGTCTCAAATTTTGTCCGAGTTGGGATCGGGCGTTGTATCGACACCTGCGGTTGCTGCCAATGAGATCATCTCGCGCGGCGTTGTCGATGGTTTCCTCGGAATGGATGCTCAGGCTGTCAGGGCGTTCCAATTGTTGCCTTACACCACGTCGAACACACAGTTCGAAGGCGCGATCTATACGACGTCTTTCTCGATGTTCATGAATTTGGACACTTGGGCGGAAATCTCTGCTGAAGATCAACAAGCGATCATGAGCGTCAGCGGCGGTGTATTGGCCGAAACCTTTGGCACGTCGTGGGATGCCCAAAACCGCGCCGCAGAAGAAGGGTTTGCTGAGGCGGGGATTGAAGTGATCCAGGCCGATCCAGCCTTTGAGGCCGCATTGATGGAAGCCTCCGGATTTGTGACCGAGGCGTGGCTTGCCGCGGCGGCCGAAGCGGGCATCGACGGCGAGGGCGCACTTGCGTTCTACCGGGCGCAATTGGCGCAATAAGACAGCCAATTAGGGAGGATGGATCATGGTCACCAAAATATTACGTCATATCGTTCAGGTGCTGGAGTTCTTCTCCAGCATCGTTTTGGCGGCGATGATGCTTCTGACTTTTGTGGACGTGCTGGCGCGTTATGTCTTTGCCACTCCAATTTTCGGAGCCACGGAAATGATCAGCACCATGTTGGCGCTGGTTATTTTCCTTGGCCTCGGAATAGCAAACGCAAAGGACCGCCACATCGTGGTCGAGCTGTTCGACCACAAAATTCGTAAGATGTCGCCCCGCATCTATGATGCGATTGTGCAGGGGTTTTCGATCCTTGCCATGTCTCTGATCGTCTATGTTTTATTCGTTCAATCCAAAGAGGCGGCCCATGTCGGATCAACCACGATCGTTCTGGCGTGGCCCATGTCTTGGATCACCGGCAGCATTGCTTTCTTCGCGTTCCTGAGCGTTGTCAGTCAAGTTTTGGGTTTGATTATCGGAAAGTCTGATCAGGGCAATCATCATCTGGAGGACGTGTAATGTTGACCGCGCTTATCGGATTTGCGGCTCTTTTGACGCTGTGCTTCCTCGGGTTTCGTGTGGGGTTTGCCACGCTGATCGTCGGCTTTGTTGGCTTTGGGATCGAACGCGGCTTTGAGGCATCTCTGGCGATGATGGGCCAACAAATCCTGCATGACAGCATGAATTACAATCTCAGTGTCATTCCGCTGTTTATCCTCATGGGCGTTCTAATCGTTCACGCTAATATCAGCAAAGACCTGTATGACGCGGCCTATTCGGGGCTTGGCAAGTTCCGCGGTGGTCTGGCCTTGGCAACCGTTTTGGCGGCGGGTGGGTTTTCTGCCGTGTGCGGATCAACCCTCGCGACTGCGGCCACCATGGCCAAAGTCGCAATGCCGCCTATGCGGCGGTACAAGTATTCTGATCGTTTGGCCTCAGGCACCATTGCAGCGGGCGGAACATTGGGCATCATGATCCCGCCCTCTGTTCCTTTGGTGATCTACGGCATCATTGCAGAGCAGGACATCGGATTGCTGTTCATCGCGGGCATCTTGCCGGGTCTGCTGCTTGTCACCTTATTCATGATCGCCGTTGGCATCACCGTCCGTGTCGACCCGTTGGCTGCACCGCCTGCGCCGCCGCTAGAGCCAGAGCGCCGAAAGCAAGCTATTCGCGGCACGCTGCCAATTCTAATCCTCTTCGTGACCGTTCTGGGCGGCATTTACTCGGGCATATTCACCGCAACCGAAGCATCCGGCATTGGCGCATTCGGTGCGGCAGTTATCGCCGTGTTGCGGGGCCAAATGCGCACATTAAAGGAATGGCGCGATTGTCTGGTCGATGCCACAACAACCACCGCCACGATTTTCATCGTTCTGTTTGGTGCAATCGTGTTCTCGCAATTCATCAACCTTAGCGGCATGCCCTATGATTTGCTTGGATATGTCGATGATTGGGAACTTACGCCATTCCAATTGGTCCTTTTTGTCTGCGCCATTGCGATTGTTATGGGCATGGTGTTCGAGGCGATTGGCATTCTTGTGCTGCTGGTTCCGGTCTTTCTTCCGGTTTTGATCGTCAACGATGTCAACCTGATCTGGTTTGGTATTCTGGTGGTTCTGGTTAGCGAGATTGGCCTGATCACACCGCCCATTGGGATGAATGTCTTTGTCGTGAAATCCGTGTTGCCGGACGTGCAGCTTGGCGCGATTTTCCGGGGCGTGGTGCCCTACATCATGGCCTTGCTGATTGGCCTCGGGCTTGTCCTGATCTTCCCGTCCATCGCGACGTTCCTTCCCAATTTAATGAGGTAATCGCGGTGGAAACTGTAAAAAACATCCTTTTCATCATGGCAGACCAGCTGCGATGGGACCACCTAAGCTGCTATGGGCATCCGCATTTGGAGACCCCCAATATCGACCGTCTGGCGGGCAAGGGCGTCCGGTTTGACCGCGCTTATGTGCAATCGCCAGTCTGTGGCCCGTCACGCGCATCCTGCTACACAGGCCGGACCGTGTTCAGCCACGGCGCGACTTGGAACAGAGTGCCACTTCCCATTGGAGAGCTGACCTTGGGCGATTATTTGCGCCCAAATGGCGTGACAACGGCGGTTGTTGGTAAAACGCATATGGTTCCTGACCGCGAGGGCATGGCGCGTTTAGGACTGAACGACACCAGCGAAATTGGGATCAAGATCAGCCAGCCCGGCTTTGACCCCTATGAGAGGGATGACGGTCTGCATCCTGATCCGCTCTTGGCGGCCAAAGGTGGCAAGCTGCGCTATAATGATTGGCTGCGCGCGCAAGGCTATGATGGCGACAATCCTTGGAATGAATGGGCCAATTCGGCAGATGGCCCAGATGGTGAAATTCTGTCAGGCTGGCATCTTCAGAACTCAAACCTGCCAGCGCGGGTCAAGGAAGAGCATTCCGAGACCGCCTATATGACCATGCGCGCCAAAGAGTTCATCGAAGAAATGGGCGACGCGCCGTGGTTGTGCCATCTCTCCTTTATCAAGCCCCACTGGCCCTATATGGCGCCCGCGCCCTATCACGACATCTACGGCCCCGAGACCTTTGCGCCGATCCACCGCAGCGAAACTGAGCGAAAAAACCCGAACCCTGTCTACAAGGCTTTCATGGGAATGGAGGTGAGTGAGACATTCTCAATGCAAGGGGCGCGCGAGACGGTGATGCCTGCCTATATGGGGCTGATCAAACAGATCGACGATCATCTGGGACGCCTGTTTGACTGGCTGGAAGAAACCGGAAAAGCAGATGAAACCATGATTGTTTTGACCTCGGATCATGGCGATTACCTCGGTGATCATTGGATGGGCGAGAAAGAGCTTTTTCACGAATGCTCAGTCCGTGTTCCCCTGATCATCTATGACCCCAGACCCGGCGCTGATGCCACGCGCGGCACCAGCAGTGATGCATTGGTCGAGGCAATTGACCTAGTGCCGACTTTCATCGATGCAACAGGCGCGCCAGAAGCCAATCATCGTCTGGAAGGCCGCTCGCTTGCGCCACTGTTGCAGGGCGAAACGCCTAGCGATTGGCGGACATCTGTGTTCTCGGAAATTGACTATGCATTTTATGCAGCGCGCGAGGCATTGGGCGTCGATGTCTCCGCGGCCCGCGGCTACATGATCAGGACAGAAGACTGGAAATATGTGTATTTCCAAGGCTTTCCGCCACAGTTATTCGATTTGGAAAACGATCCGGACGAATTCAACGATCTTGGACAAGATCCTGCGCATCAGGGTAAATGCAGCGAAATGAACGGCCTGCTGCTGGACCGGATCGTGGCCCGCAAAAACCGGGTCACAATGACAGATGGCGAAGTGCATGGCTTGCGGCGCGATGAGGACAGCGCCGGCATCCTGATTGGTAAATGGTGAACTGGCTACTCCGGATCGCGAGCCTGTCACGGGAAAGGATTGAATTACAAAGGCATTTGCTCCCCCGCTGACAAACCCGTCCAGAGGGCCTGTCGCTGATTGCGACGCCAAGACCGGCACGTGCTTCTGCCGACGCGGTGCCATCCGGCGACGGCGGAAACCTATTGCGACATTTGTTCCTGTTTAGGACCGAAGACCACAACCGCAAGGAGCAGCAAACGTTGGGCGGTGTTTCTATATCCAGCGCAATTTTAGCTTCAGCATGAATTTCAATGCAAACTCTAGGGCTTGGGCCTTAAAGGCGGCGCGTTTTGCATCAACGTTTGCCACCTAGCCTTCCTGAACGTCCTGAAGGTGGTTTTTGGGGCAGGGCGCTTCAACGCGGCAACCCAATCGGACTCGCTCAGTCCTGCTTCACCTAGTTTCGAGGACATTTTGGGTTTTAGAGCGGCAGTTGTTGTCAGGTGTTTGTTCCCACTGGAAACGTGGGGCGAATTAATTCAAGAAAGCACGCGGTTCCTGTGGACAGGCTTTAACAAAATGGCACCTCAGACTCGCAAGTCTCCGCTTTGGGAAGTGTTTCACCTGCGGACAGCGAACTTTAGAGCCACTTCCCTAGTGGATGCCAAATTCCGGTTTATTAGTTTGTGAGGAACATGGAATTAACGTGTCATACTCAACTCTTGTCGAGGCATGCGATCTTTTTTCTGCTGAGCAGAACGGCATCGCTATCGCAGTAGACGTAGTCCCCTGGCGAAAACAGCACTTCGCCAAATGCCACAGGCACATCAGTTGCACCGATCGCATTCTTGGCGCTTCTGATGCTCGTGACACCGAGCGCCTTAATACCGATATCCACCTCGGCAAGTTCTGTAACGTCCCGAACGGCCCCATTTATGATGACACCCGCCCAACCATTCTTATGCAAAATCTCGGCATTAACGTCCCCGAGCATCGCGGTTTTGAGTGATCCGCCGCAGTCGATCACAACGACATGGCCTTTGCCCGGTTCCCTAAACAACGCCTGAGCGAGTTTGGTGTCATGCATTGTGACGACGGTTCGGATAGGCCCGGCGAACGTCCTTTTCTTGCCGAAGTCTTTGAATTGAAGGTCGCATTGTCTCAGATCGTTTGGGTTAGCGTCATGCAGGTCAGCCGTCGCGATTGAAGTCATCGATCTCTCCTCAGGAGGTTGTTTGGAACGGGTGCGAAGCCTTGCATGAGGCAACGCTGGGTTCTGTAACAGGTCAGAGCGTTGACGGAGGGATCCGTCTCAAACTCTCCGTGCACTTCTACGGGGAACACGCCTGATGGATGGGCAATGCGCACGACACTGCCGTTAGGCAGTTCCAGCGGCAGCACGAAACCCTGCATTTTCAAAGCCGTCGCCAAACACATGCCGCCCGTCAACGTGACTGCTCGATGGACTTTCTCCATTGATATGATGCGAATTGCGACATCCATATCGTTTGGCTCGAACGTTGTGCCATTGGTGGCCTGGAACCGCTGAGGAGTTGCCACCAAGGCAATCTTCGGGTTTGCAAGATTGGCAGTTTCCGGGTGCTTTGATAGGCCCATCGCGACGGAGCCCGCGCGCCGGATCGCATCTAGCGTTTGCATCAATTCTGTATCAGCTTCTATTGCCTCAGCGCTCTCATTGCCATTCAGGCCAAAGTCGTCGGCACGCACGAAAACGACTGGATTACTCGCATCAACCAAACTGGCATCGACTTCCTTGCCGGTAGGCAGTGCCAGCCGGTCTCGTGACTGACCTGTTGGCAACAACGCTCCTGTTCGTGACCCGCCGGGATCCAGAAACCTCAGGCAGATCGGTGCACCGGTGCCTGAAACACCGGGCACAGCGAAATCGCCGACCTCAACGACTTGTCCGTCTGAAACTTCGAATTCGACCTCAAACAGCTTGTTTGTGTTGGTGTTGCATACCCGGACCCGAACAGTACCATCGGAACATCCGGTAAGAAGCCCTCGCTCAACGGCGAATGGCCCCACCGAAGAAGCCATGTTGCCACACATCGCACCTTCATCGACAATCGGTTGATCGACGGAGACCTGAAAGAACGTGTAATCAAGATCAACATGGTCCTGGTCACTGGGTGCGACCACCACCACTTTGGATAGGGAAGACAACCCGCCGCCGAGTCCATCAAGCTGCCTGCCATACTCGTCAGGACTGCCCATAATGTGCAAGAATAGCTCTGGCCAAAGCGACCGGTCGTTCGGCAAGTCGCTTGCGTTGAAGAGGACAGCATTTGAAGTGCCACCCCGATAGATTGATGCGGGAATAAAGCTTCTCATATGCGCGCCTCTGGATTGGACCATTTTGGTGGATCGCTTCGCAACTTATGTGCTGGTTTTGACCAGCTCAGATCGCTTCCCTCAATTTGATAGGGCAGGGGACAGCGCCACCCACTTCCCCAACCAGTCAGCTCTTTCTGGCCGGTCTGGCGCGCAATCTGCATGGGATTTCTCGTTTTTTCATAAGGAACGTTGCTGGCGTCAACTCCATGCTGCAACAACGTCATTGCCTGACGCGCCAGCGATAGCCGGGCGTGCGAAACCTCGTTTTTAGTTATTTGGCGCCGTACCGCTTCAACGGTCGCGGCCGCCATCAGGTACCCGGTTGCGTGATCCAAAACCTGATAGGGCAGATCTATCACCTGGCCTTCTACGTCGACCGCAAGCCCGGTGCTGCGTTGAACAAGGCTGTCAAAGCCGCGACGGTTGCGCCATGGGCCGGTCCATCCATAGGCGTTTAACCCGACGGTGATCAGCGATGGATTAACTTCGGTCAGTGTTTTTGGATTTATCCCGAGGCGCGGCAATGCATCCTTCCTGTAGCCATAGACCAACACATCTGCGGACCGCAGGAGATCGACAAAAATATCGTGACCGTTTTTTTTCTTTAGGTCCAACTCTGCACAGGACTTGCCAAGGGTCATCTCGACCTCGTTGGCCCCTTCCGACCAACCGGGGGGATCAATTCGCACAACATCTGCACCCAGACTGGCCAGAAACCGTGTGGCAACCGGCCCGGCGATAATCCGCGTTAGATCAAGTATTCGTAGGCCCTGCAGTGGGCGCTGTGCGACTTTCGGGCGCCAGTGGCTCGGCGCATTTTCAGATCGGTTCCAAGCGATGATAGGCTCTGCAGCAACGGCTTTTCCTTGCGGATGGCCGCGCCATTCAGATACGTTGCGAAGTGTCGCCACGCACCCCCCAGTACTGACGATTGCCTCTTCCAAATCATCTGTGCGCCAAGTCAGCACCGCTGACTGAACCTGCTTCACTGAAATTGCGTTCCCCAAAACATGCAAAGCAGCTTGTCGATGATGCGAAGCATTGCAATGCAACCGGATCCAGCCATCCACAGTCTGGTAATCGCCCGAATGCGGATCCCACTTTGGCGGCAGCGTCCACCCATCCGGTACGAAGCTTTCGGAACACCACAGATCAACAAGCCCCTTGTCGATACGCGCCGTAGGCAACTGGCCGTAGGCGTCTTCGCAGAAAATTTGTGTGGCGTTTATTGCTGACGCCACGGCTTCACATGCCAGGGCACTGACGGCGCCATGGTCTGAATCCCCAATCTGTTCAAAGCACGTCATGAGCGGGCCCGAAATACCATTGCCAAATAATGCGTTTTGAATGTCGTCTCTCATGTCCCGACCCAATTCATGTTCGAGCAGACATTAGGCCCGCCTTGGCAAAACAAAAATCTTGATCAATATAATCAATATGAAAAATCCAATGGGCATATCCGCTTTTACGGTCACGGCCGACGAGGCATGCAACGCCATTGGCGTTTCTCAGGCGACACTTTACGCCTATGTCAGCCGCGGTCTCGTTCGGGCTGGAACGGATCCAAACGATGGCCGTCGCAGTCTTTACGATCATCGGGATATCGCAGCGCTGGTTGCACGTAAGCGACGCCCGCGCGCGCGACGAGACGTTGCGGCATCAACACTGGATTGGGGTGAACCAAGCCTGCCGTCGTCGATTTCTAAAATTGTCGATGGCAGGCTGCATTATTGCGGTCAGAATGCGATCATTTTGTCTAGAACCGCCAGCTTCGAAGACATCGCAGTTTTGTTGTGCGGTGCCAAACCGTCAGAGGACATACTCAATCAGTCATTTCCCACTGAATCTGATGGAATCAACAGGATGATTGCGGCAATGGCCCAACTTGGGACGGCGCAAATTGATATTGTCGATGTGCCGGGCATTCTTCGCATCGCTGTCAATGCGGCTTGCGGTGTTTCACAGGATGATGGAGAGCCGGTGGAACAACAACTTGCTCGTGCCCTGTCGATCCCAAATGAAGCGGTAGACATCGTCCGCCGCGTTTTGGTTCTTTGCGCTGACCACGAGCTAAACCCCTCGACATATGCCGCACGTATTGCGACATCTACCGTTGCTCCACTCCCGGCGGCCCTCCTTGCGGCTTTGGCAACATTTTCTGGCCAAAGGCACGGCCGATTGCCGGCCATCTGTCGAGAATGGATTGGGAGACAACTGAATGGTGAAGAGGCAATCACAGTCTCACCGCCGGGCTTCGGGCATCCGCTTTATCCCGACGGTGATCCACGATGCCGCGAACTTATGAGAGTACTGCCTGTTCCAAGTGACGTATCGCGCCTCGCAGACAAAGTCTTCGACGCGACGGGATTACGCCCGAATATTGACTTTGCTCTGGCCAGTTTGGAAATCGCATTCGACCTGAAACCTGGAACGTCCACCACTCTCTTTGCGACCGGAAGGATATGCGGCTGGATCGCCCATTCTATAGAGCAAAGAGAGAAGGGGCATAGTATTCGTCCGCGCGCCTATTGAGCGTAGATGGTTCGCTTTCACCCACCAAAATTTCGCCAATTACGTTCCGAGCAAGCAAGTTCATCTTCCAACCACTTTTTGAATGTCGAGATGGTACTTCTCTGGGAGGGCAATTTGGTCGTAACGAACCAAAAAGCGGCATCGGTTGCAGCGCGTCGTTGGAACTGAACCTCCCCCACGGAACTGGTCCACCGCCATGTTTAGGAAAACGGAGGACCAAGAATGGTAAACAAGCGGCCAAACGCATATTGCAAAAGCTTCAACGGGTGGATGTGTGATGAACTGCTCAACGGCGAGATCTTTTACAGCTTACGCGAGGCCCAAATCCTGATCGAACTATAGAACCTCTCAGCGAATGCATGCGTTCGCCTGTCGGTCAGTGGGAAACACGACAACACCAAGAGATACAACAGTTCATTGGGTTATCGCCTTCTTGCACCGGAAACCATCATCCCCTTAGATCAAAGGCACACAATGCACTAACAATCAAATTGGACCAGTCAGATGAGGCTGCTCAAGCCCTTCGGAGAAGATATAGTCAAAATCGGCCTCACTCGACGGCTCTACCCCATGGACCGTGTGCGACAATTGGAGGGCGCTTCCGTTCCATTCCTCTTCGATACACACGCAATGATCTACTCTGAGGAAGCGCCTACGGTAGAAACTGCGTTTCACACTTAATTTGCTAACTGGCGGATCAGCTCCTCGAACATGCGGAAAGAGTTGTTTCGTGTGACACTTGAGCAAGTGCGGGCCGCGGTTAAGGAGCTTTCACCAACCGCCGATTTTCACAAAGATATCGAAGCGCAGAAATACTTTGAGACGCTTGCGAGAAGGAAGGTGCTGGCCGAGCAACTTGCAAAACAGGAGGCTGACGAACTGCCTGTGGAAATTTAAGCCGTCGTAAGTGTACGATTTCTGGACGGGCAATCAAATGCCGTTTTGTAGAAACTGCGGTGCAGCGAGCGCAACCTTTTGCCGGCGACATCTTTGGGCCGGAAGCGCAGATTAGTGTCTGCTTTCCACCTTAAGAGAATGCAGTCCAGAAAATGACCGACTAGAACCCACAAAATACTAATCTGAGATTTGCGCGAAAATCTGGCGCTGGTTCAAGTCCTGTGGTCGATCAAAGATTATCCAGAACTGAAATCCTCGCGGCATTTGTTGATCTTGGTTGCGCATAATTTGCATCCGTCTTTGGCAAGACAAAGCGAATTAGCATACCGTCAGGGCGTACATGGAAGTAGCTATCCTAGCCGTGCGATGATCCATAGAAACTGAGTTAGTGACGATTGAGGTGAACAAATGCATTCTTTTGACAAAGCGTATCGGATGAATTTTGCAGGTCGCGGACCCGCGCCTTTGAATTGGCGTAACGCATTGTAAAAATAGCAAATAATTTTGCTCGAGCCACAATTTCCCCGAGGCTTGACAAAATCCTAGAACTCCTTCAACGTTAAAAGTGTGCGACGATGCACTTGAAAATCACCAAGCGACTCAGCTGGACGTTGACGCCCGAAAGGGTCGCTTTTTGATTCAAAATACCCAAAGCTTCTTTCAGTGATCAGCGTTCTGTCTGAAACTCACCAGGGAGCTTACTCTATGAAAATACTTCTAAGCAGCCTCGGCCTATCGACGGCAATTGCGCTGACTTCTTCTGCGGTCTCCGCTGACGTGACAGTCGGCGCTATTTTTGATCTGACGGGCGGTTTGAACATCTACGGAATTCAGCAGGACAATGCGCTTGATCTGGCTATCGCCAGTGTCAACGCGGCAGGCGGCGTGAACGGTGAACAGGTGGAAGTTGTTGGATATGACGCCCAATCCGAACTTTCGCGTTATACTCAATTCGCCCAAACCGCAGTGCTTCGCGACGGCATCGTTGCGATGTTTGCAGGTCTCACAAGCTCATCGCGTGAGGCCATTCGCCCAATCTTTCGCAGCGCCAATATCCCTTACTTCTATTCGTCGCTCTATGAAGGCGGCGCATGTGACCGGCAGACCTTCGTGACCGGTTCCTCTGCCTCACAGCAGCTCAATGTCCTGATTGAATGGGCCGTCGAAAACTATGGTCCACGGATCTACATTATGGCCCCCGACTACAACTTTGGAACCATTTCGGGCCATTGGATTCATGAATATGCTGAACAACATGGCGCAGAGGTTGTTGGCGAAGACTATCTTGCCCTTTCTGTGACGGATTACGCCCCCACCATCCAGCAGATCCAGTCTGCGAACCCAGATGTTGTCGTGGCCTTGCCTGTTGGGGCTGCGCAAACCGGTTTCCTTGAGCAGTTCGCGGCTGCTGGTCTGCGAGAAAATATCGGCGTTGTTTCTACGAACTATGGATCAGGTAACCAGCAAGTTGTCGTCTCACCGCAGGCGGGCGAAGGCCTAATATCTGCAATGGGTTATTTTCCATCCGTAGAAAGTGAGGCGAATGCTGCGTTTCTTGAAGCCTGGGAAGCCGAATATGGCTCCGATACGCCTGTTGTAGCAGGCGCTGTTGACGTATGGAACGCCGTCCACCTTTGGGCCGCTGCGGCAAATCTGGCCGGCACCACTGACCCGGATGCGGTGATTGCAGCGCTGGAAGGCGGCCTTTCCTTTGAAGCCCCCAACGGGACCGTCACACTTGAGCCGGGATCGCACCACCTGCGCCAGAACATCTATATCGCCAGTGGCAACGCCGAGCATGGTTTCGACATTGTTGAGACCTTCACCGATTCCGCACCGACCTATGAAAACGAGGTGTGCAACCTTATCGAAAACCCAAGTCTGGCCGAGCACTTCACGCCCGAAGGCTAAACAGAAACAACAGGGTGCGCTGACCAATGGGCGCACCCCTTTCGGGAGAATGTCATGCAACTCGATTACTTAGCGACAGTGTTGCTTTCGTCACTATCCAGCGCATCAATTTTGTTGATCGCGACCTTGGGGCTCGCTGTGGTCTATGGATTGATGGGTGTCATCAATCTAGCACATGGTGAATTCTTAATGGTTGGCGCGTATTCTGCGCTGACAGCCACACAAATCGGATTGCCCTATCCATTGGCGATCCCATTTGCAGTGGCAATGACGATGCTTATCGGGGCCATTGTCGAACTGCTTATCATCCAAAGATTATACGGCAGGATATTTGACACCATGTTGGCCACTTGGGGGCTTGGGATGGTGTTCAACCAAGGGGCTGTTCTGCTCTTTGGAACGGTATCGCCGGGCATCGGAATGCCACAATGGAATTTCAGCATCGGAGCATACAGTCTCGCGGTTTATCCGATTGCGATGATCTTTGTGGCAATTGTCATGCTTACATTCATCTACGTGCTGATGACGAAAACCGTCTATGGGATGAAGGCCAGAGCGTCGATTCAAGAGCCCCAAATGGCTCAGGCAATTGGCATCGACTCCACGCGGGTCAATACGATGACCTTTGCGATCGGCTGCGGGCTTGCGGGCTTTGCGGGCGCGATCTTGCTGCCCATTATTCCTGCCACGCCATCGATGGGGTTGTTTTTCGCCGTTAAAGGCTTTTTGGCGGTGGTCGTCGCAGGGCCTGTTGCCCTCACTGGTACGGCCGCAACTGCGCTCGGACTGGGGGGTGGGGCATCCATCACGGCAAGCTACATGTCGTCCGTTTTCGGTGACGTATTCTTCTTCCTGGCAACCGCATTGCTGCTCTGGCTGTATCCCATGGGGATTTCTTCCAGATGGCGTCGGAAGCTGTAGGGGCTATCAAAATGTTTCAAAAGCTACACAAAAACGCCGGGTTGGTCTTTCCAACCTTGGCTACGATCCTTGCGCTCTCAATGGCAGGATTTCTGGACCCTTACCTCGCGTTCGTTGCGACGTCCTGGGTGATTTTTGGCCTGCTCGGCTTAAGCCTGGATGTCATCTGGGGGCGGGGAGGGTTACTTAGTCTGGCGCAAACCGCATTCTACGGCCTCGGTGGATATTTCGGAGCGGTCATCGCCATCAACCTTGCGCCATCCACCGGCATGACCCTGATATGGGCTCTTCCATCGGCAGCCATTTTTGGCGCCATTATCGCCGCCGCCCTTGGCTATGTCATTTTCTTTTCACGGATGGGTGCGCTGCAAAGCACGATCCTGTCTTACACATTCACTCTGCTTTTATGGACGGTCACACAGACGTTTCGTTTGGACGTCGGCACAGCCGTGATTGGTGGTGACAATGGCCTGTCAAACATTCCGGGTGTCATATTGGGATTTGGCCCTGATGCAGATCGCCTAGGCCCAAATGGTGCCTTCGCGGCCACCGTCGCTGTTAGCGCATGTGTCTATTTCTTTACCCGATGGTTGATGCGCAGCAACTTTGGAAAGTTAGTCGATTGCATTCGGATTGACATCGAAAAAACCGAGCTGCTCGGCTATGATATACGCAAAGTCCAGGTTCTGAATTTCGCCTATTCCGGCGCGATCGCCGGAATCGCTGGGGCGATGTTTGCGCTTTGGGCAAATTATTTGAACCCGTCAATCTTCTCGGTTCAAGAAGCTCTTTTGGTGCCGATTTATGTCCTCGTTGGAGGCCTTGGAACGCTCTCAGGCGCATTCCTTGGCGCTTTGGCCATTGGTGGGCTGTCCTTCTGGCTGGGCGGTGGTGCCGCGGGCGGGCAGACGACGCTGATACTTGGTGCCGTGTTGGTTTTGTTGGTCCTTTTCCTTCAGAATGGGTTCCTCGGCGCTTTAGACAAAATATGGCGCCTATACCTACCTGATCCAAACGATGCCGCACGTAATGCTGGTGCCGTCAAAATTGATACCGACGTTCTGGAGGACATCCTCAAAGATGCCACAGCGCATGCTGGCCCCGCCAAGAGCCTTTCTACGGATGAAGCTTTCAAGCAATTTGGAGGTGTTATTCCCGTCAACAAAGTGACGCGTGACTTTGTGCCGGGGCAACCATATGCGCTGATCGGGCCGAATGGTGCAGGAAAAAGTTCATTCTTGAAAACTTGTGTAGGGATTTACCGCCCGGAAGGGGGATCGATCCTTCTGGACGATGACGACATCACAAAAGCACCAATCTTTGATCGGGTTCACAAAGGGATGGGGGTTAAGAACCAAAAACCACAGGTGTTCGGAGAGATCACTGTTCAAGAAAACCTTTGGATCGCTGCATATGCCCGAACCAAAAATAGCGCCAATGCCGACAAGGTAAGCCAGCGCATATTGGGCATGTTGGGTATGGACGGGCAAAGCGCAGTGCAAGCGTCAGCGTTGTCTCATGGTCAGCAGCAATGGCTCGATATCGGAATGGTGCTGTGCCTCGCACCGCGTGTAGTGCTTTTGGATGAACCAGCAGCCGGCATGACGAATGAGGAAACCCGTGAGTTATCCTTGCTGGTTCGGACTCTTGCGAAACATACAACGGTTGTCGTTGTCGAACATGACATGGAATTTGTCCGAACGCTGGAAGGGCACGTAACGGTGCTCCATCAAGGCCAGCTCTTCGCAGAGGGGGACATTGACACATTGCGTGCCAACGATGCGGTCCTCGACGTTTATCTTGGGAGGGGTGAGCATGTTTAAAGTTACAGGCGCGACAGGTGGCTACGGTAAGACCACGATCATTCGGGATGTTTCGATCAACGTTGAGGCTGGTGAGATCGTTGCTCTATTGGGCCGGAACGGAGTCGGAAAATCGACCTTCATGCGGTTTGCTACCGGGTTGATCAAGGCGGAAGCCGGGACTGTGGAGATCGGCGGTGAGATCGCGCCACCTGCTCCGGCCAAGCGGGCAAGGCTTGGTCTCGGCTATGTTCCACAGGGTCGGTTTGTCTTCCCCCGAATGACTGTCACCGAAAACATTGCCGTTGCGGCGGCGGCAAATGGATTTGACCCCAAGGCGACGGTCGCGGAGATGCTGGAAGACTTTCCGTTGCTTCAGCCCAAAGCCGGTGACCTTGCCGGGGGTCTTTCCGGTGGTCAGCAACAAGTTCTCGCCTTGGCACGTGCCTTGGCGATACGACCGAAGATCTTGCTTTTGGATGAACCAACGGAAGGCGTTCAACCGTCAATTATCGACGAAATGGCGGGCGTGCTGAAACGCATAAACCAAGACCATAAGATCGCCATTCTGGTCGCTGAGCAAAACCTCGACTTTTGCCTCTCAATCGCCGAACGCGCCTACGTCATGGAGAAGGGCGCAATTCGTATGGAGACGGATCGCGACAGTTTGCGGGCTGACAAAGCCCTCCAGCAAGAACTTCTGGGGGTCTGACATGTCTAATGAAATGACGGAAGATCAGCAAAAGCGCATCGAGGCGACCCTAAGGCGCATTCGTGACGGTCTTTCCAAAGCCTCCTTCGGCCAATTCTCGGAGCCAAGTCATATTTTCGACCCGGAGGTTCATAATGGAAAAGCGAAATGAGAGCCTCACGGATATGGTTGCCGCGTTGGCTGAGGGCCGGACGACTCCTGTTGAGTTGGCCGAGCGATCTTTGGAGCGCGCGAGACAGATGGTCGATCTGAATGCGTTTGTGACAATCGACGAAAAGATCGTCATGGCGCAAGCCGAAGCTGCGGGCCGCCGCAGAAGCCGCATGCAAGAAAGTAGCCCGATTGATGGCATCCCCATCGCAATCAAAGATAACTATCTCACGCGGGATTACCCAACCACTGCGTGTTCAGACGCCGCACCGCTTGAGCCATCGGGGGTTGATGCCACTGTCGTCGCAAATTTGCGGGCAGCAGGTGCAGTCATCTTTGGTAAGACCAATATGCACGAATGGGCTTACGGCGCGACCAATACAACGTCGAATATCGGACCAACCAAAAACCCTCATAATAAGGCCCATATCACGGGGGGTAGCAGCGGTGGCTCAGCCGCGGCGGTGGCATCCGGAATAGTGCCAGCAGCGCTTGGCAGCGACACGGGTGGCTCGGTTCGGATACCGTCATCTGCATGCGGTATATATGGTTTCAAACCGAGCTATGGCCGCGCGTCCCGGCATGGGGTTCTCCCGCTCAGTTGGTCGCTGGATGCGCCGGGGCCAATGGCGACTGACCTTGAAGACATCATTCATCTCTTGCCGTATTTCCTTGGTACCGATCCCAAAGACAGCTCAACATCTCATGCAGAAGAATTTGGACCGCTGCCCAAGCCCGGGTCGTTAAGGTTGATCAACCTGTCAGGTCCCGGCTTGGAAAGGTGTTCCGAAGTGAATTTCGTGATCAACGAAGCGTTGGGTCGCTCTAAGGCACGGGTCTCTCAGGCATCTTTGAATAACGTTGATCAAAGCTTTGCGGCATGGGAAGCAATCCTGCATTGTGAGGCGTCTGCCTACCATCAGAACCGGCTATTCAAGGGGAGCGATGGGTTCAGTCCTGTTACGCGGGCGCATCTTGAAGCGGGAAATCGACTTACTGCAGTCGAACTCCTTGAAGCACAGAAAATTCGGGGGCAGTTGATGACACAATTGCTTGACGATCTTCCGCCTTGGGACGCCCTTGTGTTGCCGACATTGCCAATACCCGCACCGGCCCTTGGGGAAGAATGGCAAAAATTTAGCAACCGGAAAGCGACGACGCAGGATAGCATGACGTGGTTCTGTTGGCTCGGAAACCTGGCTGGTCTACCATGCCTGACAATACCAGTAGGAAAATCCAGTCAGGATATGCCAATCGGGATGATGTTGATGGGCCGCCCCGGCGAAGATGAAAAGCTTCTCGCCTTGGCGAAGGAGATCGACCAGAACCTGAACCGTGGTGGGTAATGCATGGAAAATGACAAAGAAAAAGTTGGCGTGCTCTTCTCTCAAACTGGGAAGATGGCGGTCACAGAAACCGCACATATCAACGGCGTCCTGCTTGCTTGTGAAGAGATCAACAATGGTGGTGGCATTCTTGGGCGGCGGCTTGAACCTGTTCTGATGAACCCTGATGGCGATGATCGAAAATACGCAGAAATGGCCACGGATCTCTTGGTCAATCATGGCGTGAAAACAATATTTGGGTGCTGTCTGTCGACCAGCCGCAAAGCAGTATTGCCCTTGATCGAACGCTTTGATGGGGTGCTGTTCTACCCGTCTGTCTATGAGGGGTTCGAGTATTCGCCCAATGTCATTTATGGCGGCGCTATCCCTAACCAAATCGTGCCACCGCTCCTTGATTTTGTTTTTCAGAATCACGGGCGACGCATTGCTCTGATTGGATCGGACACTCTCTATGCCCGTGAAATCAACCGGATCGTGAAAGAGTTTCTGGCAGAAAGCGATGGCAAGGTTGTCGTCGAGACTTATTTGCCATTTTCGCCAAGTGACAGCGCATTTCTTAAAGCCATTGATCAATGCGGCGAGGATCAAACCGATGTCGTGCTATCGACTGTTGTCGGTGAAGATAGCGTTGCGCTTTACCGGCTCTTTGGTGCGAGCAAGTTAAGGAAATTGGGCGTTCCAATAGCCTCGCTGACAACAACAGAATCCGAACTATCGAAGGTCCCTGAAAACGCGCGCGAAGGACATATTTCGGTGGCATCGTACTTTACGTCTTTAAAGACCCCTCAGAACGCTGATTTCTTGACCTCCTTTGGTGCGAAATTTGGAGCAGACGTCACGCCAAGCGTCTACAGCGAGGTCGGGTATTCCTTGGTTCATTTCTATGCCAATGCCGCTCGGATAAGCGCTAAACCGGACACTGCCAGCTTGTTGCAAGCGCTGTCCGGTTCAGTCTTCAAGGCGCCAGGCGGCGATCTTTTCATTGATGTGGATACCAACCACTTCACATTGCGACCGCATATTGGACGATCACGCACAGACGGGACATTTGAAATCGTGTGGGACAGCCCAAAGGTTGCTGCACCAGACCCTTACCTCGTTGCCTATGATCGGTCGATTAACACACAGGCAGCAGTTTGACCGGGTCGCCGACAGAAAACCAGAATTTGCTGCGCAAACTTCGGCGGATGCGAATTCTAGTAATCCATCCGGACGATGAGGATCGCATTGCGTTCGTGGCCCACCTCAAACGGATTGGTTGCCAGGTTGAGATGATGTGGCCATCACCGGCAGCTCTGCCTGAACATGCCGATGTTGTATTTTTTCTTCTGGGTCCGGAACGTGATTCCAACCTTATTTCTTGGATGTCAACGGCCGAAGATACCGCTCGGATCGCGATCATCACTTTTGAGACGCCTGAAATCCTTGGCGAATTGGCGCGTCTCAACGTTCACGGTGTCATCTCTAAGCCGATCCGGCCGTTTGGGGTATTGGCAGCTTTGACTACAGCAATCGGCTTGTCCCGGCACGAGACCACCTTAAAAACACGCATCAAGTCTTTGGACGACAGTCTACGGTCCCGACGTAAGGTCGAACAAGCTGTGGCAATTCTTTCGGAAACGCGAAAGATTGATGAGCAGGAAGCCTACAAACGGCTGCGCGAAAAGTCTCAGAATTCCCAGACCAGCATCGGAGAGATTGCTGACGCAATTATTGCGGCACATGATGTTTGATCGGAGTTGGAAGCCAGTGTCTACGGCACCCATTTGATGCGGCGCACCAAGGTCACGCAGATATACAAGAAAACAGGCAACTTGCGCGCCGTCTTGCTCCTGCTAGGGCACACGAAGATGGACAGCACAGTCCGAAATCTCGGCGTTGAGCATCGAGGATGCCCTTACAATCACTGAAGCCATTGAAATCTGACGGACCGGGGCGCCTGCATGTGCAGCCCATTCCTGCCGTTCTCCGGGAATCTTCGTCGCTGCACTGCGGCCCGTCAAAGCCGCCCTTCGCTGCTTTTGCGAAGTTTAACCCCAGTCGAACGGACGCTGTGCGGACGAAGCTACCTTTCGAAAACACTATTCCAATAGCCGCATTCAGTATCCCAGATGCAGGGGACAAGCACCAACGCAAGAGTGGCAAGCTATGTTGAAAGCATCCTGCGTACGATTTTGCGGTTTATCAGCATCAAGCCTCCAAGGGTACCAGCCGTCTTTAGCGCCAACGTCTTTGCTAGGCCTGGCTTTGCCATGACGTTTATACGTGCCGTTTCAGTGAATTCGATGATCTCTTTCCCGCGCGCGTGGCGTGCGTCGCTGTAGCCTTGCATGCCCTCTGGTTCGAGTCGGTTTGTTATGAGGCGCTCCACCCATTCGTCGGCATCTTGGATGCCCAGATTCATGCCTCGGCCACCAACCGGCGAATGTGTGTGTGCGGCGTCGCCGGCAATCCAGATACGCCCGCGCCCATAGCTGCTGGCTTGACGAATTCCAATTGTGAAGTCGCCAGCACGGTGAAGGTGCTCAATTTCCATTTCAACAGGAAGTGCCGTAAGAGCGTCTGGTTCAGATGCAACAAGTCGATAGCGTTTGGGCGACATAGGAATCACGAAGACGGCGTTGCCATCTGTTTTTAAATAGACGCGGAAAACGCCGGGGGCAGTCCATCCAGATGCATCCACATCAGCAATCGACCACTTCGTCGGCAAATCATACCCCTGCATCTTTTCGCCAAGGTGATCACGAACCGTAGACCTCACGCCGTCAGCGCCGAGAATGAAGGCATATGATCTTGTTTCACTGTTGATCGTTGCAAGGGGAAAATCGGCCTCATCTGAAATCCCTTCAAGATTTTTCTCATATTCGACCTGAACACCGTGCTCGGCCAACTTCTCGGCAAGTATGGCTTCAGTTTCGTTTTGAGGGAGACAAAACAGACGGAAATTCGGATTGGGGTCGACATCCATAGAAAGTGACATTGCGTGCTGTTTGTCTGTCCATACCTCCAAGCAGTGCACCGGTTGAGCCGCATTGCGAACCAGCGGTCCGGCGCCTGATTGATCAAGAATGTCCATGGCCCACGGCATGATACCAACGGCCCGCGACAAAGGGGACGGACCTTCGCGACGCTCAACAATACGCACCGGAATATCACGGCGCGCAAGTTCCAGCGCGGCAGTAAGGCCCGTTGGTCCTGCTCCGACAATCAAAACGGGCGTGTCTCGGGTTACATCAGAAATATTGGGTACTTGGGTCAATGGGCTTCTCCTGCCTTTCGTCCGCTATCGACTCTCGCAAATTGAAAGCGACCTCGAGGAATCGTACGATGAATGTTTGCGGTGACTACATAGGGACATATGTTGTCACTGTAAACATTATTCGTTACACTTTTTGAACGAAGCGGCCTCGGTCCTGCAAACGCTTGACAGGGCGCAAAAGAAATTCAATGTAGCCGTCGACTACATCCATCGCTCGAAAACGCTATTACCAACCTTTGGAGTGGACGGTGTCTGACCCATATCACCACGGCAACTTGAGAACCGCGCTCATAGAGCGGGCAATTGAAATTATGGATAAAGAGGGTTTGGAAAAACTGAGCCTTCGAGGCCTCGCCCGTGACTTAGACGTCAGCCACGCAGCCCCGCTGCGGCATTTCGCAAACAAAGCAGATTTACTTCAGGAAATCGCCCAAACTGGTGTTGAGCGTCTGATTGCAGCAAGCCAATCGGCAGGGGATCTAAAGCCGGGTCTGGACCGTTTGCGGCAAACAATGAACGGTTATGTTCTTTGGGCTACCGAGAACCCAGCATATCATCACATCTTGCGAAACCCAGATGTCATGCGACACGCGTCGGATGATTTGAAGTCCTCAGTGGATAAATTCGCTTCCATGCAATGGGAGGACATTACGGTTGCTCAAATGAACGGCTGGCGACCAGACGAGGACCCAAGGTTATTGTATCTGCATCTTATCTCGCTAACCGCAGGAACGGCCATCGTTCTTACAGACCCGATGTATCGGGCTGTTGTCGGACGAGAATTAGATAACGCCGATATCAAAGGCTCGATCAGCATCTTCTTAGACGGAGCGTGAATACAATTCAAAGCTCAGTCAGTGTCGTTCAACCCGGGCATTCCACAACTTCGCAGCATACGTCACATTGGGCTCGAAGCGGTCGTCGGATTCAGCGCAGCATTTTGCCTGTTGCCGAAGAAACCTCCAGTCGCTTGAGGCCCTGCGTCGACATTGTGCACGTTCTTCAAATGCTGCGGTCGCAGCCCGCATTCCAGACTTTGGCCGCTGGCCAAGAGCTTAGGGCTGGATGAGTTAGCGGAGTGCAGACAAAACGGCATTTGGTCAGGCGCATTCAACGCGCACAATTGCGCCTGACAGAACATTCATACGCGTTTGATTTGCGTGTAGACTGGAAAAGCAGCGCAGAGATCAGCAACTCGTGCTTGGCATCGTATTACAGTAGCTTCCGTATTTCCGGTTACTTCGCTTTCAATGAGATCGGCGATCATGTCTCCCAAAGTCTTGAACTCTGCTTTTCCCATGCCACGCGTCGTGGCCGCCCCCGTTCCCAACCGCAGACCAACCCAATCGGGCGGGCGAGTGCTATCGTTCGGGATTGGATTTTTATTGGCGGTAATATTGGCGCGCTCCAAAACAGCCTCGGCACTCTTACCCGTCAGGTTCTTCGAGCTGAGATCCAAAAGAACAATGTGGGTGTCAGTCCCGCCCGTAACAACGCGGATACCACGTGCGGCAAGCGTATCAGACAACACATGAGCATTGGCTTTGACTTGTGCTGCATATGACTTGAATGGCTCAGACAGAGCCTCACCCAAACAGATTGCTTTGGCTGCCAGAACCTGCGTGTGGATCGATCCTTGAACTCCCGGAAACACTGCTGACTGCAAGCGTTTGAACCAATCTTCGTTATTGGTCAGAATCAGCCCTCCGCGCGGTCCCCTCAGGGTTTTTGTGGTTGTGCAGGTAACAATATTGGCGTGTGGGAAAGGCGACGGATGTACGCCTGCCGCGACAAGACCAGCGATATGGGCCATGTCGACATGGAACCAAGCGCCAACTTTCTTGGCAATTTCCCCCATTCGGGCGAAGTCTATCTCGCGAGGATAGGCAGAGCCGCCGGCAATAATCAGTTTGGGTCTGATCACCTCTGCTTGGCGTTCCAAATCGTCGTAATCAATGACCTCGGTTTGCGAATCGACACCGTAGTGGTGCGGCTCAAACCAGCGACCCGACAGATTGGCCTTGAGCCCGTGGGACAAGTGCCCACCTGCCGCCAGATCAAGTGACAGAACCTTATCGCCTGGTTTCAGCAATAGGAAGAACACGGCAAGGTTGGCTTGACTGCCGGAATGCGGCTGCACATTTGCATAGTCGCAGCCGAACAACTGGCATGCCCTGTCAATTGCGGTTTGTTCGACGATATCGACAAACTTGCCGCCGCCGTGAAACCGGTTGCCAGGATAGCCTTCTAAGGTTTTGTTGGTCATCTCGTGGCCCAGGGCATCAAGAACCGCACGGCTCACAATGTTCTCGGAGGCAATTAACTCGATTTGATCCTGTTGGCGTAATTTTTCGTTCGAAAGGGCATCGGAAATCAGGGGGTCTGCCTCCGCAACCGTTGCTTGGAAATGGTTAAACATATGTGGCTCCTTTGATGCATCCGGCGACTGGTGTGCTGGTGATTGCGAAGAAATTGCAGGATTTCCTGTGGAATTCGCAAACGAGAATTGCTAAATTCTTCCCGTAGAAAAACTAAGGGTAATCAATGGCAATCTCCCCTCCGCGCAGCAAAGGCCCGCATTTAAACGCGCTGCGCGCATTTGAATGCGCAGGCCGTTTGAAGAGTTTTGCCGCCGCCGCTGATGAACTCAGCGTGACGCCAGGTGCCGTTTCTCAGCACGTAAAATCACTGGAGGCTTGGGCAGAAGGGGAACTCTTCATCCGGAATGCTCAGGGAGTGGTCCTGACACCACTGGGAGAAGAGCTGTTGCCAGGGTTTACAAATGCTTTTGATTTGCTCAGCATTGCCGTGCAGGAGTTGCGTACAAAAAGCGTACCGAACAAGATTTCTATTGCCGCGCTGCCGTCGATTGCACAGCTTTGGCTGTCGGAAAAGCTAGGGCGACTACGCCAGATCTCGCCGGATTTTTCAGTGTCGGTGGTCGCGGTTGAGACCCCGCCAAACTTGGCCAGAGAGCCCTTTGACGTCGCACTATTCTTCCGCGAAGGCGCACCGGAAGCCGATGAGATCAGGCTATTTAGAGATCGGATTTTTCCGGTCTGCACCCCGGAAATCGCTGCGCGGCTCACCTCGGTTGTCGATCTTGAGGGCGAAACTTTACTCCATGACACCACGTGGGCCGACGACTGGGCCCTGTGGTTGTCGCAGTTTCCCGACGCCACTCGAGTAGGCAAACGTGGGCCCGCGTATTCCTTGTATGCGGTCGCCGTCGAAGAAGCTTGCAACGGCGCGGGCGTTCTAATGGCGCATGAAGCTCTTGTCGCCACGCGGCTGAAAGCCGGATCGTTGGTCGCCCCCTTCGATCAAAAATTCTCACTCGGACGAAGCTTGACCATGCGCATAGCCGCGAGTTTTCGGGATACGCCTGGCTGCAAAATGCTGCTTCGTGCGATGGAAAGTGACATCGCGACCCCGTAATCACCAATGCAACTTGGGAAATTCAGACGGCAAATTTTCAGATGCAACCTGCGCTCGAACGCTTCGTAGCAATGTCGATTGAAGTTTCTGTGCTGTCCTCGTGAGCCAATCATATTGGAAACGTATCCCTAAATGGGCAAACGGCCCAAACCAGCCATTCATCGTGTCAGGCTGCGCCGCAATGCAGCTTCACCGAACCGGACTTTCGCCGCGAGCGCAAAATCCTGTGGAGGTCGAACTCACAGTCTGCGGACAAAGCGGGCATTTAAAGTAAGGTCCAGAGTTTTTTCACACACCGCTTCAAGTAAAAGCTCGAATAGTGGTAGAGCAAACTACCTCGAGATGGCGGAATGCCATTTTAAATGATCAATTTGAGTTTTGAACTATACGCAATGAAGTACAAACGTTTTCGGTGGAAAAGGGGCGCTGTCTATGGAATCCCATTGGCAGATGGTAGCTTTGGTGTGTGTCAAGCGGTCGATACAATGATATCGAATGTCGTTTACATTGCTGTATTTTCGTATCAATTTGATGAGCTTCCCAATGTGGTCCCGAACCTTGCTAAAGAGAACATTCTTTCTCTTGGAGCAACTTGGCGGCAGCAACTCAATAATGGTTCGTGGCCCGGTATCGGGGTTACTGAACCAGTGGTAGAGAAATGCGCCTTTCCCAACGAAGCAACTGCAGGCAATGGATACATCGGTGCAAAGCATTCAGACGCTGGTCTGTACGCAGAATTCCTATCCGCTTGTTTTGGGTTAACTCCTTGGAATACAATGTTTGATCAAGACTATTGGGAAGAATACCTGAATACAACAAATGCCCGTCCTGACCGCATCAGGATTTTGGATCCCAATGCGAGAATGAGGTATCGTACCGATATTCTAGGCATCGAAGGCGAGCAACATTGAGTGTCACTTAGGGCTCATTGCGGAAGTTCGCCGCGTCCGCACCGGCATGTGCTAGGTTGCCGAGCCAACGTCTGTTTGGCGCTGTGGCAGGGCGTGGCGGATCGGAGGATCAGTCATGGAAACACCAAACTTACCTGCCATTCGCGCGCTTCGTCCTGCCTGGAACAAAGGCAGGATTGTCGGCCAGAAGCGACCGCTTAAGCCCAAGCATGTCTGGGCGATCAGGGTTCGACTTGAACTAGCAGAAAATCATCGCGACCTTGCCCTGTTCAACATGGCAATCGATAGCAAGCTTCGAGGTTGTGATCTGGTGAGGATGAAAGTCGTGGATGTGATGGCGTCTGGCCAGATCAAGGAACGCGCCTCTGTGTTGCAAAGCAAAACGCAGAAACCGGTCCGCTTCGAGATTTCCGAGGGCACCCGTGCGTCTGTCGAGAAATGGATGGAAAACGAACTGTTGGTCGGCTCTGAGTATCTTTGGCCAGGACGCTTTCATGAGCGCCTTCACATTTCGACACGCCAGTATGCGCGGATTGTCCGGGATTGGGTCATGTCGATCGGACTGGAGGCTAGTGCAAATGGCACACATTCGATGCGCCGCACGAAAGTAACCCAAATCTACAAGAAGACTGGCAACCTTCGCGCCGTTCAGCTTCTATTGGGGCACGCAAAGATGGACAGCACAGTCCGTTATCTCGGTGTCGAACTTGAGGATGCCTTGGCCATTGCAGAAGCCATTGAAATCTGACGGGCCGGGCCGCCTGCACGGGCGGCCCAGACCTGCCGTTGAATAACTCGCGTAACGCCGCAGCGTGGTTTCACTGAACCAGCCATTTGTTCATCGCGCAGCATTTTCAAGAAGCGGGTAGACGCGCAGTTCGCCGCGTCTGCGAGAAGGTGACGATCTTGTGCCAAAGTAACGCTGGAAAAGTTGATGCTCACATACAATTGGGCCCGTGGTCCTTCTATGGATTGGGAGAGGCCTCGGCAATGCGTATGTTCCGAGCCGTAATGAAGGAGGTCACCGCGTCACGATATACGCGGTACGCATCGATATCATTTGGGTAGGGGCTGGATTTGAAATCGGTGAACCGCAAAAAGAAGTTAGTCCGGCCGGTTTCTGGGTTGATCAAGTCTTGGAAAAGGAAAAAATCTACGTAACCCTCAAAATCTCCAAAAAGATGGAAAAATGTCTCATAGCGCGCCAGAACCGCGCTTAGTGGGCTTTCCCCACCGGCATAGTGAAGCCGGATGCATTCAAGGGTCAGGTCGAACCGATCGCCGATCTTCGGATGCATCCCCCTGGCGCCGTTGATGGTCGGCTTTCGATTGACAGTCCGCGCGGGGAAGATGGTGTAGGCTCCGATTGTGCTTGCTAGAGTGAAGAATGCGTCAAGTTCATCCTCTGGCACTTGCGAGATCACGTCGGCAACTGGCTTTGAGTTTCGATAGGTATGCCCAATGCTGTCGCTGGAAAGGAAAAATTCGCGCTGCTCGGAGCTATGGTGAAGATAGGCGCCACGAGTAGTTGTCGAGAGCGTGAAACAGCGACCGTCAGGTAACGGCTTGCTCCATAGCAGCGCGTGGTAACGTCGCAGCGTCGAACTCCATTGATCCGGGTCCTTGCCAGCTGGCGTGTCTGAGTACATGTCAAATGAAACGTTGATCACGACATACTCTCCCGTGGGCTTGATTCAACGCAGTAGCGTCAAATATACGGACTATGGCACATTTGTATGGCCGCCAGCACACACGAAAAATCGAACAGAGCACAAAAGAGGATATCCGTTGATCGAACTGGTCCGGCCGTTTACTGCCTTTGTCTATTCTCCGGCGCGCTGCGGTGCTCCTCCACCAGAGCGGACGTTGCTCGAAGGTCCCATCTGACCGCTTTCAACTGCAGAACCGCGGGACGACAAGATGCGGCGGATGGCTCCCCGACTTGGTGTCGCAATCCTCCATATTGCAGGTGTCATGATCGCAGTTGAACGAAGCCTTCCCTTGCAAGTTTTGGCGGTCGGCCTCGGTTTGGCCAAAAAGCATTTTTTACGTCCATGGCGCGGCCGAGGACGGAGGGGTTGCAATCACCAGCTCGGACGTGAAGCAAAGATGCATTCCAAGCTTATGAAAAAAAGGGCGAAGCACCAGAAGCTTTCAGTTCAGTCTATTTCCCAGCTGGCCATCGCAACTTCAAAACGCTGCGGAAAAGAGGGCTCTTACGTTCTCTTTTGTAAGTTCAACCGGGTTTCCTCCGCAGGAGGGGTCAAGGAGGGCGGCTTCAGTTAGCTCGTCCAAACGGTCCTCTGTCACGCCCAAAGCTGACAGTCCGTTCGGGATGTCGAAACTGTCATTAAACGCACGGACAAATGCGCAAAATCCGCCAAAGCCACCATCGATTCCAAGATAGCTGACAGCCTGATCGAACCGGTCCCGAATGGCGGGCGCGTTCAATTCCAACACGGCGGGCATGCAGACTGCGTTTGTTGTACCGTGATGCGTGTTGAAAATCGCGCCCACCGGGTGGCTCATGGCATGAATGGCGCCCAGACCCTTTTGAAATGCGGTTGCGCCCATCATGGCGGCGCTCATCATATGGGCGCGTGCCTCAAGATCCTGACTATTGGCATAGGCGCGGGGCAGGTATTCGATCACCAGCCGCATGCCTTCTAGAGCGATACCCTGGCTCATTGGATGATAATGCGGGCTGGAAAAGGCCTCAACGCAATGGGCGAAGGCGTCGAGCCCCGTTCCTGCGGTGATGAATTTTGGCATACCAACGGTCAATTCCGGGTCGCAGATCACGACACTGGGCAGCACTTTTGGATGAAAGATGATCTTTTTGGCATGGCTCACGCTGTCCGTGATAACGCTGGCCCGCCCCACTTCTGATCCGGTGCCAGCAGTCGTGGGAACAGCGATGATCGGGGCAATAGCGGCTGCATCGGCGCGCGTCCACCAATCATCGATATCTTCGAAATCCCAAACGGGCCGCGTTTGGCCTGCCATGAAGGCAACCATTTTACCCAGATCGAGACCAGATCCGCCGCCAAAGGCCACAACCCCGTCATGCCCACCCGCACTATAGACCTCCAATCCTGCAGCGAGGTTCAACTCAGTGGGGTTTGGATCAACCTCAGCAAAGACCGCGCGTCCCAGCCCGGCGGCGGACAGGGTATCGAGCGCCAGCGCAGTGATCGGCAATCCTGCGAGGCCTTTATCTGTTACGAGAAGCGGCCTGGAGATGCCTGCTTGCGCGCAAGCCTCGGGCAATTCAACGATGCGGCCTGCGCCAAAGCGGATGGTGGTTGGATAGGACCAATTGGCGGTGAGCGTCATGGCGTAACCTTTTTCAGATGGAAGGACTTGGGCCGAGTCAGATTGTGATACCCGATCGCGGATAGCCCGCCGCCGCGCCCGGTATTTTTGCAGCCGGTCCAACACAGGGCCGGGTCTAGGTAATCGGCGCGGTTCATAAAAACAGTGCCGGTTTCGAGTTGATATCCGATACGTTCCGCACGGCCCAGGTCCTGGGTCCAAAGGCTGGCGGTCAGGCCAAATGCGCTGTCGTTCATCAGCGATATTGCCTCGGCATCGTCTTTGACGGGCATGATGCCAACCACGGGGCCAAAGCTCTCATCGCGCATCACCCGCATGTCGTGGGTGACATTGGTCAAAATCTGGGGCGTTAGATAGGCACCGCCGTCATCCTCTGGGAAGGTTTCGATATGGGCGACTGCACCGGCGTCCACGGCTTCGGCGATCTGTGCGCGCACCTCTTCGGCAAAGCGGGTATTGGCCATGGGACCAAGCGTAGTCGCTCCGTCAAGCGGGTTGCCCAGCTTGTAATTGCCGACAATCGCGATGGCCTTGTCGACAAAGGCATCAATCAGGCTTTCATGCACGTAAATCCGCTCAATCCCACAGCAGCATTGACCGGAATTGAACATCGCCCCATCGATCAGCGTTTCCACTGCCGCATCAAGGTCAGCGTCCTCCATCACATAGCCGGGATCCTTGCCGCCAAGTTCGGTTCCGACCCCAGTAAACGTGCCGGCTGCCGCGCGCTCCATCGCTTTGCCGCCGCCGACCGATCCGGTGAAGTTGATGAAATCAAAGACATTTTCGGCAATAAGCGCCGAGGTTGTTTCGTGATCGAGGAAAAGGTTGGCGAAAACCTCTTTCGGTACGCCCGCCGAATGGAACGCCTCGGCCATCCGCTCACCGACTAGCAGGGTTTGGGTGGCGTGTTTCAAGGCAACGGTGTTGCCTGCGATCAGCGCCGGGGCGACCGTATTGATCGCTGTCATATATGGGTAATTCCAAGGCGCGACCACAAAAACGACGCCATGCGGGATGCGCTTAATATAGCGTTTGAACTGGTCATCCTCGCTTATTTCGATATCGGCCAGCGCATCCTCGGCGATCCCAGCCATATAGCTTGCGCGTTCGTTAAAGCCACCAAATTCACCGCCATAGCGAATGGGGCGGCCCATCATCCGGGCCAGTTCCGGCACGATTTGATCGTTCATCGCCCCAATCGCGGCCACGCCGGCCATGACCAGTTCTACCCTCTCCGCGATGGGCCGGGCAGCCCAAGCCGATTGCGCGGCCTTTAGGCGCGAAATCTGGGCGCGCGCTTCGCTCAGATCCAGTGCCGTGCGCTCGGCAAAAACGGATCCGTCAATCGGGGAAATACATCGCAGTGCCGTCATGCTTTTTCAAAGCCTCGTGCGATTTCATAATCGGTGACGATGCGGTCGAACTCCTCGATTTCCCACTCGGCGGCGCGGGCATAGTGGTCGATCACATCGTCTCCCATGGCTTTGCGCAACATCGATGAATGGATCAGCGCCGCGCGCGCGTCGCGCAACGTGCCGGGGATGTTTTCCGTAAGATCATCTACGTAGGCATCGCCCGAAAACGCGTCCGGCAACGGCAGGCCCTCTTCGATCCCGGCAAGTCCGGCCGCCAGCATGGCAGCCAAGCCAAGATAAGGGTTCATGTCTGATCCCGGCGTGCGGCACTCAACGCGAACCGCCTTGGTGCCATCCCCGCAAAGACGGTAGGCGGCCGTTCGGTTATCCACAGACCAGACCACGCGGGTCGGCGCAAAGGTGCCTTTGGCGAACCGCTTGTAGCTGTTGATATAGGGGGCCAGGAAATAGGTGCTTTCCGCTGCATATTTCAGCAAACCGGCCATATAGCTGTCCATCAACTCGGATTTACCTAATGGGCGGTCCTTGTCGAAAAAGGCGTTTGTCCCATCCTTCCAGAGCGATTGATGGATATGGGATGAACTGCCCACTTTATCAGCGGCAAGCTTGGGCAGGAAGGTCGCGGCAAAGCCCTGAGCATGCGCGATTTCCTTGATCGCATGTTTCGAAAGCGTGTGATGATCCGCGGTCGCAAGCGCATCTGAATATTTGATATTGAGCTCTTCCTGTCCGGCCTCAGCTTCACCCTTGCTGCCTTCCACAGGCACGCCCATCGCCCGCAAATGATTGCGAATTGGGCGCATGACGGGCTCTTCCTTGGAGGTCTGGAAGATGTGGTAATCTTCATTGTAATGCGAGATCGGGCGCATATCGCGGAACCCAGCTGCGGCGATTTCATCATGGGTGCCCTGATAAAGGAAAAATTCCAGTTCAGTGGCCATCACGGGCGAAAAACCCATCGTTTCAGCGCGCGCGATCTGGCGTTTCAATACCTCTCGTGGTGCATGGGGCACGGGTTTATGCGTGTGGTGATCCAGAACATTGCAAAGCACCATTGCCGTGCCTTCGAGCCATGGGACGGGTCGCAACGTGGACAGGTCAGGCTGCATCACATAATCGCCATAGCCGCTTTGCCAGGATGTCGAAGCATACCCATCCGGCGTCGCCATCGTGAGGTCGGTCGCAAGAAGGTAATTGCAGCAATGGGTTTCATCTTCGGCGATATCCAGAAAGGCCTCGGCATGAAAACGCTTTCCCATCAGCCGGCCCTGCATATCGACCATGCAGACCAAAACTGTATCGATCGCGCCCTCGGCGATTTGCGTTTTCAACGCCTCAAAGGTCAAATTCGATGACATTGCTTCACCTTCCTTGCTGCAATTGGGCAGGGCCCGGCAGATGCCGGGCCCCATCCGTCATTGGTAACACGCCTTAGCCATAACGGTATGGGCGGCCTGCGCGTTCCATATCGGCGTTGTAACGACGCAGAATCTCGACGACGCGCGCTTTTGTTGGGCTTTCGGCGGCCACTTCGTCCCAGAAAGCAACGGCGGCCTGTTCGACCTGCGCCCATTCGGCGTCGGGGATCGAAGTCAGTTCCATATCCGTGCCATTGACCCGCAGGTTGGCCTCACCGCCCCAATACCACCACTGGCGATAGTAATGTGATTGGTCGGTGCAGACGCGGAAGAGGGTCTGCAGATCTTCTGGGAGCTCGTTCCAGCGATCCATATTGGCAAAGAACGACCCGGCCCAAGCGCCTGAGATGTTATTGGTCAGGAAATAGTTGGTCACGTTGGACCAGCCGACCGTGTAATCCTCGGTAATGCCAGACCAGGCGATCCCGTCAAGCTCGCCTGTTTGCACCGCAACCTCGATATCTTCCCAAGGCAGGGTTACAGGCACTACGCCAAACTGTTCAAGGAAACGGCCCGCAGTGGGGAAGGTGAAGATCCGCTTGCCTTGCAGATCGGCAAGGCTACGAATGGGGTCAACCGTGGCGAAATGGCAAGGATCCCAAGCGCCAGCCGAGATGTGCTTGACGCCAACGGCCGAATATTCTTCGTCCCAAATCTCGTTCAGCCCGTATTGATTGAACAGAACCGGTACATCGAGCGAATAGCGCGATGCGAAAGGGAAGTAGCCGCCAAATACGGTCACATCGGTGGGCGAGGCCATCGAGTCATCATCCGATTGCACGGCGTCGATTGTGCCACGCTGCATAGCGCGGAACAGCTCGGATGTCGGTACTAGCTGATCGGCATAGAAAAGCTCGATCTGCATCCGGTCACCGGCGATCTGGTTGAACATGCGGATCGCGGGGTCAATCACATGTTCAGCAAGCGCAGGGCCGGCATAGGTCTGCATCCGCCATGTGATTGTGCTTTGCGCGATGGCAGGTGTTGCCAACGGCACTGCTGCAGCGCCAACCGCTGCGGTTTGTAAAAACTTACGTCTGGTCGTCATTTCCTAATCCTCCTGATGAGTTTCGAGAGTTGCCTGGTTCGCCAGGTCTTTTTTGGGTTAATTTCCATAGACATAGCCCGGGAGCCACAATGCGATTTCGGGGAAGGTTAAAAGCAGGGCCAAAGCCAAAACCATGACACCGACAAATGGGATGATCGAGACATAGATGTCGCGCAGAGTAATCTCGGGTGGCGCCATCGCGCGCATCAAGAAAAGGTTATAGCCAAAGGGCGGCGTCATATAGGCGATCTGTGTCGTGATCGTGTAAAGCACGCCGTACCAGATCAAATCAAAGCCAAGATGACCAACCAGCGGCACATAAAGCGGCGCCACGATCACCAGCATCGCCGTGTCGTCCAGAAACGTGCCCATCAAGATAAAGCTCAGCTGCATCAGGATAAGGATCGTGAAGGGCGAGAGGCCAAGCTGCGCGGTAAAGAGGTCATCGATGGCATCGACCGCACCAAGCCCGTCAAATACTGCGCCAAATCCCAATGCGGCCAGAATGATCCACATGAACATGCAGGAAATGCCAAGCGTCTGGCGCACCGAGGTCTCGAAAACCGTCCATGTCAGGCGCCGTTTCAGGATCGCGGCAGCAAGCGCAGTAAGCGCGCCGATGGCCGAGCTTTCAACCAGCGACGTCCACCCATTCACAAAGGGCACCATCATTGCTGCGAAAATTAAAAGCGGCAGCAGCCCTGCCAGCAGCAGCCGATATTTCTCGGCGCGCGGCACATCAGAGGCATCGGGTAACGCCGGGCCAAGCTCAGGCTGTATCCGACATCTAAGCCAAATGTAGAGAACAAACATCGCAGCCATCATCAAGCCCGGCAGCACCCCGGCAAGCCAAAGCTGCCCGACAGGCTGGCGCGCGATCATTGCGTAAAGCACTAAAACAACCGATGGCGGAACCAAAATCCCTAGTGAGGACCCGGCTTGCACAACACCTGTCACCATGCGCTTGTCATAGCCTCGCCGCAAAAGCTCGGGCAGTGCGATTGTGGCGCCAATGGCCATGCCGGCAACGGACAGGCCATTCATCGCCGAGATCAGAACCATTAATCCAATTGTCCCAATTGCCAAACCGCCATTAATTGACCCGAACCAGACATGGAACATCCGGTAAAGGTCATCGGCCAAACGGCTTTCACTAAGAACGTAGCCCATGAAGATAAACATCGGCAGCGTCAGCATCGGGTACCAGCTCATCAGCTTCATCGTTGCGGCAAAGGGAATTTCCTGCCCGCCTGTCCCCCAAAGCGCCATCGCGGCAATGGCCGAAATTGCGCCAATTGCGCCAAATACACGCTGACCGGTAAACAGCATCAGCATCATCGAGGCGAACATGAAGAGCGCGATATATTCCTGGCTCATTGGCCCGCCTCCACCCAGTCTTGGCCGCGAAGGCGCGCGATGTCCTTGAAGAGCTCGGCCATGGATTGAAGCAACATTAGCGTGAACCCGACCACCATGATGGTTTTAACAGGCCATAGGTAGGGTCGCCACGCCGTTGGGGATCGCTCAAGGCGCCCGATCTCTTCTGCCCCGGTGACAAGCCCGGCAAAGAAGGGCAATGGATCAAGCCCCCAATACCCAAGCGAATAGGACAATGATCCAAGCGCCCCGTAGAGCAGGACCCCCAAATAGAACATCAAAAACAACACGGTTACCGCATCAATGGCTGCCTTCCGGCGCACTGACCAATTTCCGTAGAAAAGGTCCATTCGCACGTGGCTGCCCATCTGGATCGCATAAGGCCCGCCGATAACGTAATAGGCCACCATCGTAAATTGCGCCATTTCAAGCGTCCAAAGTGTCGGCGTGAAAAAAGTCTTAGAGATTGAGGACCAAAGCAAAATACCCATCATCACAAAGAGACCCCACATCGCGACGCGGCCAATCCGTCGGTTCATACCGTCTACAAAACGCACGAACGCCTGGATCATGACAGCACCTGCGCGCGGGCTCTGCGAAGAATGCCTGCAAGGTGACGTGCCATTGCGGTCGCTTGGTCGGGCGTATCAACAAGATCGTTTCTGACTTCGATCATCACATTCAACAATCCGCGATCATCACCATGTTTGCGTAACGTGTAAGTCACACCATCCGTTGCAGAATAGGGCTCATTCAATGCCGACATATGACGTAGGGCTTGCAGTTCCTGCGCTTGCGCGGCCAGCGCCATACGATCGTCGCCATGGACAAGATACCCGATCTCAAGCTCACGGTGCCTGCCCTCAAAAACAGGCGTGAAACTGTGGATCGTCGCCAAAACCGTATCGGGACGCGCCTGTGAGAGAACACGCGCCACCTGTGTGTGAAAAGGCGTGTGAACCAGATCATATCGGGCCTGCCGCTCGGTGTCGCTCAGATCAGCATTTCCGGGCACATCAAAGGCTTCGCTTCGTATGGGAATGCAATCCGTCGCCTCAAATGGTCGATTGCAATCATAAACAAGCCGCGAGATTGCTCCCAAAACCAATGGAGCCTGCATCTGATCAGCCAGCGCAATGGCAAGATCACGCGCTCCAATATCCCAAGCGACATGCGAAAACCGGGCTGCAGAGCTTAGTCCTAGATCGTCAAGGCAATTGGGGATATGAGCCGAAGCATGTTCACAGACCAAGACAAAATCCATGGGTCGGTCCGCGCCGTGAAGCTCAGCGGCCGGATCAGTCCACGATGTGATTTCTTGCGCGATATGTTCCATTTGTGTAATGATCACTACATGATGACAGATCGTGTCAAGAAAATTTCTGTAAAAAACACTACAGGAAGATAACAAATGACTGAAAATGCGTCAGAATTGAATGAGCGCGCCTTAATCCGGGACCTGATCAAGGAACGTCACCAGGATTTGACGGCGGCAGAGCGGCGTCTGACCTCCATTTTGCTCGACGATTCTCTCGTGGCTGGGCTGCAATCCATCACCAAGCTTGCGGAAGATGCAGAAGTGTCGACCCCCACCGTCATCCGGCTTGCCCGCAAGCTCGGCTTTGGCGGCTTCCCCGATTTCCAAAATGCAATCCGTGAGGAGATTGCCGCGCGGATGAAAGAGCCCTTGGCCAAGCTCGATGCGCCCTCCGCCGCAGACCGAAATGACCACATTATCAGCCGCTTCGCCGGGGCGATATCTCGCAATATCAACGCCACGATTGACCGGCTGGACCCTGATGAGTTCGACAGGGTCGTCGAGCTTCTGTCGGATCTCGACCGCAATCTCTATGTCCTTGGCGGGCGGATCACGCGGTCAAACGCGCATTATTTCTTCAATCATCTGCAGATCATCCGCCCCGGCGTTTCGCTGCTCGATTCCTCGCCGAGCGTCTGGCCGCAGGCCCTTTTGGATATGGGCCCCCGCTCAACCTTGATTGTTTTTGACATACGCCGGTATGAAAAAGAACTTGAACGCTTGGCCAGCTTAGTCGTGGCACAGGGCGGCAAAGTTGTGCTTTTCACCGATCAATGGGGATCCCCAATCGAGAAATATGCGTCTCATTGCTTCCGCTGCATGGTCGAGGTGCCGTCGAGCTGGGATTCGACGCTGGCCATTAACTTCCTGCTGGAGGCTTTTGTGGCTGCAATTCAAAGTGTGGATTCCAGCGCCGAAAGGATAAAGGCACTGGAAGACATGATCGGCGTCTCCAAGATATTCCGTGGAGGATAAGAGACCTTTGCGCCGCGTAAGTTTGTGGTTGTATCGGCCGGTTTGACGCCGCGAACCGCGAAAATCAGGTGTTTTTTCGTACGCCTCAGTCTCGGGTCCGGGGGAATTGGTTTCCGAGTGATTGCGTGCATCAGGGTTTCAAAACACTAAAATGTCAAATTGAGCGACCCTTGAGAGCAGCACGATGAGCCGCTGGGTCTATTGGCATATTTCTTCCGAACACACATATCAAACCCCGCTAAGGCTATTGGCGTGTATTGGGCGGTGGAATAGTTGCCAGTCACTATACCTACGATTGCCATCTGCTCATGCCGGATAGGGTCTGCCAACTCCAATTTAGTTCAGCGAATAGCATTCGTGCAGGGCAAAATCCCTTTGCAAAGTTACTGCAAAAATCTGACCGGCATGGGTAAAAAACCGAAACGTTGGCGGTCGATGCAATACCCCGCAAGTGACACGGCGCTCTCTCTGGACGGCCGCATTTATTTGTCTCGAGGTTTGATCGAAAGTTAACATTTCAAAGACCGCTTTCCGTCCCACGCAGAGGCGGATTCGCAAATGCAGCGAATGACCGTTTCCCGCCCTCAGTGGAAGAGCGGAGTTTGTTTTCATCGCAGGTACAACGCCCTTTTCGTTAAAATAAAAAGAACAGAAAAATCGTTTGCGTATGGGTGGATTAGGGAATTTCGATGTCGGTATTTTCGCCCCCGCCCGCCGTTCGGAAAGGGGGGCGGGTTGTTTGCCAAGTGCGGGCCAAACTGCGCCAGTTCGCAATGTTTCTGGGGCGGGCCTAAGTCGAAACGCCAGAACTTCTTTGTTTCAAGATCAAGAGGTGGCTGAAACGCGTCGCCATATCTGATGCGGCTTAAGGCCAGGGGCTTCGGTTGACCGGAGACCCAAACGCGTTTTCGATAACTTGCCATCGAATGGAACCGACGCCTCTAAGGTAACGACGACTTATCGATGAAGATATTCAATTGTCTCGGGTCGATTTGCCTTGATTGCCTTCAGACATTCGATGCACCCACTGAGATCCTCGGTAGGATTGGGTGGAGCTGCGTCGGCAGCTCGGTCAAGCGCGCGGATATGATCAAACGGCTTTGCAAACATTTTTTCGATCTTGGCCATCTTCATTACTGTCGTGTGTGGCCTCGGAATCGGGTAGGCCAATGAAGGAAGAAAACCACGAGGATAGACGACGCTAGTCATGCAGATGGTAGAAAAAGTGGTGGGTACGTCCTGATCTCAATCAGGTTAAACCAGCAATCCCGATATCTTGTCAGGATTGAGTGGTAGCCCGTAGGGGAATCGAACCCCTCTTTCCAGGTTGAAAACCTGGCGTCCTAACCGATAGACGAACGGGCCACTCTTGGCGTGAGGCGGGTTCTAGGAAAAGCCGGGGTGGGGCGCAAGAGGAAAATAGCACCGGCCAAAAGATTTTTTCGAAAGAGATGGCAGGATTTTTTTGACGGGAAAGCCCAATTGGCAGAACCACGGCAAATCAAGGCATAACGGCGCTTTTTAGCCTCATCGCGGGCCACTGGTGACCCATGTTGCGCTGTTCTGTCTTCGGTCCATCTTTGCGGCTCACACCTCGAAATTTCGGAGGGAGGCTCACATATCGGCTGGTGCGGCGTCCTCAAGTCGAAGTTGCACACTTTGACGGCCCTGCCAGTGGTTGATCTCGATTCGGCCTGCAAGGTGAAAGGGGCGGCCGTTATGGGCCTCAAGCGCAGCGGCAAGGCCGGTGGCGCGGGCGTTAAAGGCAATGGCGTCCAATGTCACAGGGCCACCATCGGAAAAGCTGAGTTTTAAATGGCCTTCGCCGACAGGTTTTGTGAAGCGGATCGATTGGGCGGGAAAGACAAAACGAGGGGCAGGGGCGCTTGCGCCAAAGGGGCCTGCTGCGTCTAGCTGTTCGATCAGGTCTACCGTTGCTCCGCCAGGCATCAGGACGCCGTCGACCCTCAGATCGGCCGGGCCTGTCGCGCCCGCGCCTTGACGGTCCAGCAGCTCAGAAAGGCGCGCCATGGCAGGTTCCAGTTGCGCTCGTGTCAGGCTGAGGCCCGCGGCCATTTTGTGCCCCCCTCCTTTTACCAAAAGGCCCTCGGCGGCGAGCTTCTGGATCGATGCGCCAAGATCGACACCGGGGATGGAACGGCCCGACCCTTTGCCATCATCGCCATCAAAGCCGATCACAATGGCGGGGCGGTTTGTGGCCTCCTTCAAACGCGAGGCGACAATGCCGACCACGCCGGGATGCCAGCCATCTTCGGCGGCCCAGACCAAGGGCGCTTCAAGCCCGCGTTCCTCTGCTTGGGCAAGCGCGGCTTCACGGACCCGCGCTTCAATCTCACGCCGATCGGTGTTCAGCAGATCAAGGCGGGCGGCCATGTCACGGGCCTGTGACGGGTCAGCAGTGGCCAAAAGGCGCGCGCCAAGATCGGCCTCACCGATGCGACCACCGGCATTAACCCGAGGGCCAAGGACAAAGCCAAGGTGGTAAGAGGTGGGCGCGCGGTCGAGCCGCCCGACATCTGCAAGTGCGACAATGCCGGGGCGCTGGCGGCGAGCCATGATCTTCAGACCCTGCCGCACAAAAGCGCGGTTCACGCCAACCAGCGGCGCGACATCGGCGACTGTGGCCAGTGCAACCAGATCCAACATCGCCATGAGGTCAGGGCCTTTTGCGCCGGCCTCTCGCAATTGTCGGCCTGCTTCGACCAACATCAAGAACACTACGCCCGCGGCGCAAAGATGCGCCAGTTCGCCGGTTTCATCTTGCCGATTGGGGTTTACTACGGCCACACAATCAGGAAGATGAGCTTCGGCCAAATGGTGGTCGAGGATCATCACATCTGCGCCTATGGCGGCAGCAACCGGCCCATGGCTAAGAGTGCCACAGTCAACACAGATAATCAGGTCATGATCACGGGCAAGTGCGGCCATTGCCTCATCATTGGGGCCATAGCCTTCGTCGATGCGGTCAGGCACATAGAGCGTTGCGGACGCACCCATTTGGCGAAGCCAATCAATTAAAAGCGCTGCTGAGCTGCCGCCATCGACATCGTAATCGGCAAAAATGGCAATGCGCGCGCGCGCCTTTACAGCCGCCAAAAACTGGGCGGCTGCTTTTTCCATGTCTTTCAACCCGCGTGGATCGGGCAGAAGATCGCGCAAGGCAGGCGCAAGGAAGCTGTGCGCGCGTTCCGGCCCGACGCCTCGACGGGCAAGAATGCGGGCGACGGGCGGGGGCAAATCGGTTTTTTGAGAGAGAGCCTCTGACAGGCGCTCCTCTTCATTCGACAAGCCAACCCACCGGCGTCCGGTGATCGATGATGAAACATTCAGAAAATCCGCCATGCCGCTTTATGTCTGGGGATGAACAAGGTTGCAATCGTGCCAGTGTGACCATGGTAAGATCACGGCCGAAAAATGCATGGTTATCTGGGTCAAAATCAGCGCATTGATGACGTAGAATTTCACGCACTTCCGCGAGGTTTATCAAGCCGGTTTGGACAATTCAAAGAATGTTCATTTCGGCGGCTTATCCGAGCGGACAGCAACAATTGGCCGGGCGCTTTAGGGGCCTTCCTCAAGAATTGCATCAGTGCTCATCACCCGTGCAAATTCGCCGTGAATATGGCTAAGCGCAGCGGTGTGAATCTGCTCAGCGCTCGGGGCGTCGAGGCCTTGAGACCAACCGGTATTAGCGTTGAACTCAAATGCGGCAGTTGCGTCATGCGAAAGACGGACGTCAAAGCCAAGATTTGCGCCCATGCGCGTTGTTGTCGACACGCAATGCGGTGTGGTCAAACCGCAGGTGACGATCGCGGTAACGCCAAGATCGCGCAAATGCGTGTCAAGCCCGGTGCCGATAAAGGCGCTGTTGACCGACTTTTCCAAGATCACTTCACCGGGCATGGGGGTGACCTGTGGTTTGAACCTCGTGCCACCGGTCATTGGTCCTAACGGGCTGTCAGGCTCTGTGCTGACATGTCGAATATGGACAATTGGCGCAGCATCGCTGCGCCAGCGCTTCAAAAGGCGGCCCGCTTGATCTTCGGCGCCCGGATTATTTCGTGCGCCCCAGATCGGGTCATTAAACCCGATCTGAATATCAATCAAAATAAGGGCCGAGGCCATAATCAGCTTTCAATCGGGTGGCGATAATTCATGCGCCGTACCGATCCGGTTTTCGACCGCATAAGGATGGTTTCGGTGGTAATCCGGCCAACCTCGCGTTTGATGCCGGGCAGGATTGATCCCGAGGTCACGCCCGAGGCCGCAAAGATCACGTCCTGTGTCACCATCTCATCACGGCTGTAGATCTTGTCGAAATCAGTAATGCCAGCTTTGCTGGCACGCGATTTTTCGTCTGCATTGCGGAATACCAATTTACCCCACATCTGACCGCCCATGCATTTAAGCGCTGCGGCCGCCAGCACACCCTCAGGCGCGCCGCCTTGGCCCATATACATGTCGATACCAGTGATATCCGCTTCGGCGCAGTGCATTACGCCTGCGACATCGCCATCCGTGATCATACGGATCGACGCACCGGTTGCACGAACTTCGGCAATCATCGCCTCATGGCGTGGACGTTCCAAGATGCAAACGGTGATGTCAGACGGGGCACAGTTTTTTGCAGCAGCCAGCGCTTCGACGCGTTCTGACGGAGACATAGACAAAGAAACTACGTCTTGTGGATAGCCGGGCCCAACCGCCAGTTTATCCATATAGGTGTCCGGCGCGTGCAACATCGACCCGCGCGGGCCCATCGCAATCACGGTCAACGCATTTGGCATGTCTTTGGCGGTCAGGGTCGTGCCTTCAAGTGGATCAAGGGCGATATCAACACCGGGACCACTGCCCGATCCAACTTCTTCTCCGATAAAGAGCATCGGGGCTTCGTCTCGTTCGCCTTCCCCAATGACAACAACACCTGCGATATCAAGTTTGTTCAGCTGTTCGCGCATTGCATTTACAGCGGCCTGATCTGCGGCTTTTTCATCGCCGCGCCCGATCCAATCGGCAGAGGCAATCGCGGCCTGCTCGGCAACGCGGGCAAGACCGAGGGAAAGCATACGGTCATTAAAATCGGTTTTGGTCATTTGGGCAGGTGTCCCTGAAATCTGGTGTGTGTTTGCGCGTATCTAGCCCGGCGGCTTGATCGCGCACAAGGCGAGGAGGGCCATGTTAGCGCTAGAGGACAAAAAGACGCTTAGGGAAAAGGCAGCATGTATGTGGTTTGCCGGGAATCGGGAGGTCTTTGGATGGCTTAGGAGTCCAATAGATGCGTTTTAAGACATGTTTTTGAAGACCGTGCTAAAGAACGGCACACATAGCTTTCAAAGCTATCCAATTCAAAAAAAATGGAAGCGGACGCATCTTTGCGGGATGCTCAGGATCAATCGGTTGATGTGCAGGACCAGTTGGCGCTTTAGAGGTTTTCGATCCGCAGCGCCACAGGTTGGCCGATCACCACATCGGTTTTTGGCAAAGCGGCAAGTGCATCCACAAGGTTTGGCGCCGCCGTTTTGTGCGTGACAATCAGCACAGGCGCGTCGTTGCCGCCGTGGCTGCGCTGACGCATCCGGTCGATCGATATGCCACAATCGCCAAGTGTCGCGGCCAGTTTTGCCAATGCACCAGGTTTGTCTTTCAGGAGAAGGCGCAAGTAATAGGGCGCCGCCGCTGCAACCGGGGCTGGGGTGACTTTTTCAAGGCCTTCGGCAGGCTGACCAAATGTCGAAACCCGAATGCCGCGCGCGATATCCATGACGTCCGACAGAACGGCGCTGGCCGTTGGGCCTTCGCCCGCGCCTGCGCCGCGCAAGACGATCTGGCCGACCTCGTCGCCTTCGATCACGACCATATTGGTGCCGCCTTCCAGCTGGCCAAGCGGGCTATCGGCAGGCACCAGACAAGGTGTCATGCGCTGTTCAAGACCGCGGCCCGTCATGCGGGCAACACCCAGAAGCTTGATCCGGAAACCAAGTTCGGCCGCTTGTTTGATATCTTCGATTGTCACTTGACCGATGCCTTCAAGCGCGACGCCATCGAAATCAACCTGCGTGCCAAAAGCGATCGCGCTCAGAAGCGCAAGCTTGTGGCCCGCGTCGATGCCGCCCACATCCAAATTTGGATCTGCTTCCAGATATCCAAGCTGGTTCGCCTCTTCAAAAACTTCGTCATAAGACAGGCCAGCTGATTGCATCCGGGTCAGAATGTAATTGCAGGTGCCGTTCATCACACCCAATACGCGTGAGACTTGGTTGCCAGCCAGACCTTCGGTCAGCGCTTTGACCACTGGAATGCCGCCCGCAACCGCGGCCTCAAACCGGATCACGGCATTTGCAGCCTCTGCGGCACGTGCCAAATCCTGACCATAATGGGCCAGCATCGCTTTGTTGGCGGTGACAACGTCTTTGCCTGCAGCAATCGCAGCTTCGGTTGCTGCTTTGGCAGGGCCATCCGCCCCACCCATCAATTCGACAAACACATCCACATCGTCTCGGGTTGCCAGCTTAACCGGATTATCTTCCCACGCGAATCCCGCAATATCGACGCCGCGATCCTTGTTTTTGGACCGGGCCGAGACAGCCGTGATAACAACCGGGCGGCCAGCACGGGTTGCCAAAAGATTGGCCTTTTTTTGCAGGATCTTTACGACCCCGACACCAACAGTGCCCAGTCCGGCAATCCCAAGACGTAGCGGCTCTGACATGGGGGCAATCCTTCTTGCAGGGTCGTTAACTTCGGTCCCTCTGTTATCGGCTTCGCGGGGGGGGTGCAACGCGCAGGTTGCGCCTTAGAAGTAAGTTTCGGTTAATTGAGAGAGATGGCGCGTAATTGGGCAGCGCGGTAGCGCAGATTGGCAGCGCGCCATTCAAGGCTTCGCCCGGCATCTTCGGCGGAAATTTGGTTCAACGGCGTTTCAGCGCGCGCCAATAGCGGCCCCAAAGGCACCAGCTCGGGCCATTCGGCCTCAAGGGACTGCGCCGTGATCGAAGCATCCACTTCGGGCACTCGAATCGAACAGCCTGCAAGCACTAGAATGATCATGATCGCCGGTATGCGCATTGGGTGTCCCTGATTGACCGTCTGAGAATGTGATAACGCGGGGCGGGGGGCAAGGTCCAGCGAGATGGTTGAACTGAACGCGCGTTCAGTTAAAGGTGGGGCATGGCACGTAAACAAGGCTCTCATTCGGATATTACCGGCCCCAAGGTTCGCGCAGCGGCGCTGAAGCTGTTCGCAAGTCAAGGCTATGCAGCGGTCTCAATGCGGGCGATTGCGCGGGAAGTTGGCTTGCAGGCGGGCGCGCTCTACCTTTACACTCCCGACAAGCAAAGCCTGCTGTTTGATTTGATGCGCGATCATCTTGAGGATTTGTTGGCCGCTTGGGCCCCCGAAGCCGAGCCTGGCCCCGAAGCGCAGCTAGAGGCGTTTTGTCGTCACCATATCCGATACCATCTGGATCGGCCCGAGCTGGTGTTCATTGCCTATATGGAATTGCGCAACCTTGAGCCTGAAAATTTCACCGTGATCGAAGCTTTGCGCCGACAATATGAAACACAATTGGAAGAGATTTTGGGTCGCGGCCAAAGCGCAGGCGTCTTTGATATTCCTGACCGGAAGCTGGCAACAATGGCGATTATTGCGATGCTGACGGGGGTCAATACATGGTACCGGTCAGGCGGCCGGCTGGATCCCGATGAGATTGAAGAGATTTATTGGCAAATGGTGCGCCGCTCGGTTGCAGTGTAGCGCGATTTCCCCCTAAGATTTGAACGAGGTTCAAGAAAAAGGGTGGGACATGGCCGGAAAACGCGAAGAAAAACGCGCCGCATTGCAATTGGCATTGGTGGAAGCGGCGGAAGCGCAGATAGCGGCAGAGGGGCTGGCCTCGGTCAAAGCGCGGGATTTGGCGCGCGAAGCTGGCTGTGCTTTGGGCGCAATCTATAACGCATATGAGGATCTAAACGCGCTGTTTATGGCCGTGAATGGGCGCACCTTCCAAGCATTGGGCGCTGTCGTGACCGAGGCGGTGGAAGGCAGCCAAGGGGCGGGCCCGCATGAGCGGCTGATCGCGATGTCTAATGCCTATCTGCAATTTGCCTCGGATAACCCAATGCTCTGGCGCGCGCTTTTTGATCTCAAAATGTCCGCCGATAGCCCGGTTCCTGATTGGTATTTGGCCGCTCTCGATGGGCTTTTTGCCAATATCACTAAGCCTCTGTCAGAGATTTTCCCTGATATGGATGAAGAAGAATTAGGCCTGATGACACGGGCGCTGTTTTCTTCGGTGCATGGCATTGTCTTGCTGGGCCTTGAGCAACGTATCTCGGGCGTGCCGGTGGATCAGATCCGACGCATGATCGCGCAGATCCTTTCTCAAATCGGAAATCCTGTCTGACGCAACGTCATTAAACGCCGTTGAATTTCATTATTGAACAGTGTTCACGAATTGCTATGTTTAAAAAATGAACAACGTTCAAAAGTGTGTGGCGGGAGATTTGGGAAATGTTTAACACCTTCAGAACGCTCATGGTTGGGGCCTCGGCCCGCGCCGATGAGCGGTTGAAAGACATCTATTCGATTGAGTTGATCGAGCAAAAAATTCGGGAGGCAGAAGCAAGCTTGAAAGCTGCGAAACTGACGCTTGCCAGCCTGATCCAGCGCGAACGGTCAGAGACCGGACAGATTGATGGGCCGGAAGGCCGGATCACCGATTTGACCGAGCGCACCAAGGCCGCCCTAGTGGATGGGCGCGAAGCTTTGGCGGGCGAGGGCGCGCAGGCAATTGCCAATCTAGAGAACGAAATGCGGGTGCGGAGTGAAACCCGCGCTCGCATTGAGGCCCGGATCTTGCAACTGCGCCAATCGGTCGAGGCTGCCAGTCGGCGCATCATAGACCTAAAGCAAGGCGCGATTGCTGCCAAAGCGGTGCGGCGTGAACAAGACATGCAGCGGCGCCTCAACCGCACTGTGACTACAAGCAGCGCGATCAACGAAGCCGAGGAGCTTATCGGGCGGGTGATGTCGCGAGACGATCCGTTCGAGCAAAGCCAGATCTTGTCTGAAATTGACGCATCTCTGGACGGGAATGGCGCCGCGGAACGGATGGCTCAGGCGGGCTATGGAACACCTGAAAAAACCACTGCAACGGACGTGCTAGCGCGCCTGAAATCATAAATTTACGAAGGGGACTACAAAATGAACACGACACATAACGACAACAGCCTCATTATTCTTCTCAACATCTGCGGCGTGATTGCGGCTTACGGTTTGCTAGGCCTCTCGCTTTACATGTCGCCGGATGTGCCACTTTCAACCAAGGGCTATTGGGGTATGGGGATTATCCTGCTGACGCTCAGTCTGATTAATGTTGTGAAATACCGGTTTGATATCCGGTCCTCGGAAGACCGCATTCGCAAGATCGAGGATGCAAAGAATGAAAAACTGCTTGAGGATGTGCTCGCCGAACCAAAGTAACTTAGGTCAATACGAAAAAGGCCCCGCACGTTTCTGACGTGCGGGGCCTTTCTTTAAACGTTGGGCGCTTAGAGGCCCGGATAAATCGGGAAGCGCGCGCATAGTTCAGCGACTTCGGCCTTAACGGCTGCTTCCACGTCAGCATTCCCGTCAGCACCATTTTCAGCAAGACCATCCGCAACGCGGGTGATGAATTGGCCGATTTGGCGGAATTCAGCCTCGCCAAAGCCGCGTGTGGTGCCCGCAGGCGATCCAAGGCGGATACCCGAAGTGATCGTTGGCTTTTCGGGGTCAAACGGCACGCCGTTTTTGTTGCAGGTGATGTTGGCGCGGCCAAGGGCCACTTCGGTGACGTTGCCCTTGATGCCCTTCGGACGCAGGTCAACCAGCAAAACATGGGTATCTGTGCCGCCGGTGACGATATCAAGACCACCTTTCATCAGCTCATCGGCCAGTGCTTGCGCGTTGGCAATAACCTGCTTTTGGTAGGTTTTGAACGAGGGGTCCAATGCTTCACCGAATGCTACGGCTTTGGCAGCGATGACATGCATCAGCGGACCGCCCTGAATGCCGGGGAAGATCGCAGAGTTGACCTTTTTGGCGATGGCTTCGTCATTCGTCAGGATCATGCCGCCGCGCGGACCGCGCAAGGTTTTATGCGTCGTGGTCGTCGCTACATGAGCGTGGGGGAAGGGCGAGGGGTGCTCGCCCGCAGCCACGAGACCCGCAAAGTGGGCCATATCGACATGCAGGATCGCACCAACGCTATCGGCAATCTCGCGCATTTTGGCGAAATCGATCTGACGTGGAATAGCCGATCCGCCTGCGACGATCAGTTTTGGCTGATGTTCTTTGGCAAGCTCGGCGACTTGGTCGTAGTCCAAACGGCTGTCCTGTTTGCGCACGCCGTATTGTATAGCGTTGAACCACTTGCCGGATTGGTTGGGCTTGGCGCCATGTGTCAGGTGCCCGCCTGCATCAAGCGACATACCCAAAATAGTATCGCCAGGCTTGAGTAGCGCCTGATAGACACCTTGGTTGGCCTGCGACCCGGAATTGGGCTGCACATTGGCGAAGTCACAGCCGAAAAGCTCCTTGGCGCGGTCGATCGCAAGGTTTTCCGCGATATCGACATATTGGCAACCGCCATAGTAACGGCGACCCGGATAGCCCTCGGCATATTTGTTGGTCAGGACCGAGCCCTGCGCCTCCATCACGGCGCGGCTGACGATGTTTTCCGAGGCAATCAGCTCGATTTCGTCACGCTGGCGACCCAGCTCTTGACCCATTACGGCGAAGATCTCGGCGTCTCGGTCAGCAAGCGGGGTGGTGAAAAAGCCATCTGCGGCAGTCATGGTGCGTCTCCACTATGGGGTCGGATTCTGGTTCCTGCAGGGCTTACTGAAATGTGCGCCCGGTGAAAAGCTAAGAAAACGTCACATTCGGCGGATTGAGCGCTGTTTGTGGGAAACGTCAGGCTCCTATTGGCGTATCTGGGTTGTTTTCCGGAGCTTTGCGGGTGAACACTGGCGTAAACCGCAACAGAACGGACGTGTTTATGCCTGCTGCACGCAATATTTGTTTTCTGGCCTCAAACGCATCAAAGGCGCAGCATGCCCTAGAGCGGCTGACCGCGCGCTATGGGAACTTTCCACCGGAAGAGGCAGATGTGATTGTGCCACTGGGCGGCGATGGGTTCATGCTGTCGACCTTGCACGGCACCATTGAGTTGGATGCCCCGGTTTATGGGATGAATCGCGGCTCGGTTGGATTTTTGATGAATAATTTTGAGGAAGACGGCCTGATTGAGCGGCTTGAAGCTTCAGAGCAGGAAATCATTAATCCACTTCGTATGCGGGCCACATGCTCCGACGGAACCGTAAAAGAAGCGCTGGCGATTAACGAGGTCAGCATGCTGCGCGCAGGACCGCAGGCGGCGAAGCTCAAGATCTATATCGATGGGCGCCTCAGAATGGAGGAGTTGGTCTGCGATGGCGCGCTTTTGGCAACGCCAGCGGGATCAACTGCCTATAACTATTCGGCGCATGGGCCGATCTTGCCTATTGGCTCGGATGTTTTGGCCCTGACGGCGATGGCGGCTTTTCGGCCTCGGCGCTGGCGCGGGGCGCTGTTGCCAAAAAATGCGACTGTCAGGTTTGAAGTGGTAAACCCAGAGAAACGCCCGGTCATGGCGGATGCAGATAGCCGGTCGGTAAAGGATGTGATTGAGGTAGAGGTGCGATCTGAACCTGAGATCGAGCACAAAATCCTATTTGACCCGGGACACGGTCTTGAGGAACGGCTAATCCGAGAGCAATTCGTGTAAGATAAGAGTTGCAAAATAAGGGGTTTTGCGGCATCTGACCATTGCGGATGAAAAATAGTTTAAGGCTAAACAATTCTGGGAGGGATTTATCGTGAGTGACCCAAAACATGAGGCACAGCGCCAGAGCGCGTTGAATTATCACGAATTTCCGAAACCCGGTAAACTCGAAATTCGCGCGACTAAGCCTTTGGCAAATGGGCGCGATCTTTCCTTGGCCTATAGTCCCGGTGTGGCCGAGGCTTGCATTGAAATCACCAAAACACCAAGCGACGCGGCGCGATATACGGCGCGCGGTAATCTAGTGGCTGTCGTTTCGAATGGGACGGCGGTTCTGGGTTTAGGGAATATTGGCGCGCTTGCCTCAAAACCGGTGATGGAAGGCAAAGCGGTTCTTTTCAAGAAATTCGCCAATATCGATTGTTTTGACATCGAGGTCGATGAGAAAGACCCTGAAAAACTAGCCGATATTGTGTGTGCGTTAGAGCCTACTTTTGGCGCGATTAACCTTGAAGATATCAAAGCACCTGATTGTTTCATTGTTGAAAAACTTTGCCGGGAGCGGATGGGTATTCCGGTCTTTCATGACGATCAGCACGGCACCGCAATTGTTGTCGGTGCTGCGGCAACAAACGCGCTGCATGTGTCTGGTCGAAAATTTGAGGATGTCAAAGTCGTTTCAACCGGCGGCGGCGCGGCGGGGATTGCGTGCCTCAACATGCTGCTGAAACTGGGCGTGCAGCGCAAAAACGTGTGGCTATGTGACATTGAAGGGCTGGTCTATGAGGGGCGCGTGGCGGATATGACCCCGCAAAAGGCGGAGTTTGCCCAACCCTCAGACCTGCGGACATTGGACGAAGTCATTGACGGCGCGGATCTGTTCCTTGGTCTGTCCGGCCCCGGCGTTTTGAAGCCCGAGATGGTTGCAAAAATGTCCAAGCAACCGATCATTTTTGCACTTGCCAACCCGACGCCCGAAATTTCCCCCGAAGAAGCGCGCAAGGTTGCCCCGGATGCTATTATTGCGACGGGTCGTTCGGACTATCCCAATCAGGTCAATAACGTACTGTGCTTTCCATTCATCTTCCGCGGCGCGCTGGATGTCGGCGCTACCGAGATTAATGATGCAATGGAAATCGGCTGCGTCGAAGGTATTGCAGAACTTGCCCGCGCGACAACCAGCGCCGAGGCTGCCGCGGCCTATAAGGGCGAGCAGCTGACCTTTGGCGCGGACTACCTTATCCCGAAACCGTTTGATCCGCGTCTTATTGGCGTGGTTGCCAGCGCGGTTGCCAAAGCGGCGATGGAAAGTGGCGTTGCGACGCGGCAATTGGACGATATGGACGCCTATCGCGAGCAGTTGGATCAAAGCGTCTTCCGGTCGGCCTTGATCATGCGCCCGGTTTTTGAGGCGGCTTCGGCCACGCGGCGCAAGATCGTGTTTGCTGAAGGTGAAGATGAACGGGTTCTGCGCGCCGCCCAAGCCATGTTGGAAGAGATGACGGATTTGCCGACGTTGATTGGCCGTCCGGATGTTGTGCAGGCACGGATCGAGCGGGCGGGTTTGAAAATTCAGCCAGATCGAGATTTCGAGCTGATTAACCCCGAAAATGACGTGCGCTATCGCGACTATTGGCAGAGCTATCTTGATAAAATGCAGCGCAAAGGCGTCACGCCAGATCTGGCGCGAGCGATTTTGCGTACCAATACCACCGCAATTGGAGCCGTTGCCGTACGGCGCGGCGAGGCCGATAGCCTGATTTGCGGCACGTTTGGTCAATATCTGTGGCATCTGAACTATGTCAGCCAGCTGTTGGATGATGGCGGCCTGCATCCGGTTGGGGCGCTGAGCCTGATGGTGGCCGAGGATGGACCACTTTTCATTGCCGATACCCATATTCACGCAGAGCCCAGCCCAGACCAGATTGCTGAAACCGTTATCGCCACAGCCCGCCATATGCGGCGCTTTGGTGTTGAGCCAAAGATCGCTCTTTGCTCTGGATCCCAATTTGGCAATCTCGACAGCGATAGCGGCCGGCGCATGCGCGCGGCGCTTGATGTTTTGGACGCGCGCCCAAGAGATTTTATATACGAAGGTGAAATGCATTCTGATGCGGCTTTGGATGAAGAGCTGCGCGACCGGATTTACCCCGGCTCTCGGTTGAGCGGTGCTGCGAATGCTCTGGTTTTTGCCAATACCGATGCCGCTGGCGCCGCACGCAATATATTGAAGATGAAAGCTGGCGGTTTAGAAGTGGGGCCGATCCTGATGGGGATGGGCAATCGGGCGCATATTGTGACGCCGTCTATTACGGCCCGGGGGTTGTTGAATATTGCCGCCTTGGCCGGAACCCCAGTACAACATTACGGGTGAGGGGCGCGCGCCTTTTCAGGCGGGCGGCTTCGCCGCCCGCATTCATCGGCGCGGCATAAGGGCCTTTGGGCCCTTTGCAGGTTAGGGGGCGTTGCCCCCTTTGGCGCTATGCGCCATTCACCCCCCTTTGGGTAGACCTATTCCTACGATGCCTATGGGAAGGGGTTTGTAAAATCCTTTTCAGACTGTCATTTTTCTGGTCTTGCCCGACTATCAGTGCGGGCCATCTGCCGATATCGATGAGGAAGGGGAATATAGGATCATGTTTGGAGGAGAAAACATGAGCTATGCGGATATTTACGCAAGCGCAAAGGCCGATCCGGAAACTTTCTGGATGGAGGCTGCGGGTGCTATTGATTGGACGATCCCGCCCAGCAAGGCCTTAAGCGACGAAAACGCTCCGCTATATGAGTGGTTCGCGGATGGTGAATTGAACGCGTGCTACAATGCCGTCGATCGGCATGTTGAAGCCGGGCATGGCGATCGGCTTGCGATTATTCACGACAGCCCGATGACCGGGACCGTCCAGAAAATCACCTTTGCAGATCTGCAATCGCGAGTAGCAAATTTGGCCGGGGCGCTTCTGGAAAAGGGTGTTGAGGCTGGCGACCGTGTCATTATCTACATGCCCATGGTGCCTGAGGCCTTGGTTGCCATGCTGGCGGCCAGCCGCATTGGCGCGGTTCATTCGGTTGTTTTTGGCGGCTTTGCTGCAAGTGAACTGGCGGTGCGGATCGATGATTGTACACCGAAATGTATCATCGCGGCCTCTTGTGGGCTCGAGCCGGGGCGAGTGGTCGCCTACAAGCCTTTGCTAGATGCGGCAATCGAAATGTCCAGCCACAAGCCCGGCTTTACGGTTGTGTTCCAACGCCCAGAGGCAGAGGCGGAAATGCAGCCTGGACGTGATTTTGACTGGAATGCTGTTCAAGAGGCCGCCGAGCCTGCGCCATGTGTTCCCGTCAAAGGCAACCATCCACACTACATTCTTTATACCTCAGGCACGACGGGACAACCCAAGGGTGTTGTGCGTCACACTGGCGGTCATCTGGTCGCTCTGAATTGGACGATGCGTAATATCTACGACATGAACCCGGGCGAGGTATACTGGGCGGCATCCGATGTCGGCTGGGTCGTCGGGCATAGCTATATTTGTTATGGTCCGTTGACTTTCGGCTGCACAACTTTGGTGTTCGAGGGCAAGCCCGTGGGCACCCCTGATGCGGGCACATTCTGGCGGGTGATCGAGGATCACAAAGTCAAATGCCTGTTCACTGCTCCGACCGCCTTCCGGGCGATAAAACGCGAAGATTCCAAGGGCGCTTTGATCGGGGACTACGATCTGTCTAGTCTGGAAAGCCTGTTTTTGGCGGGCGAGCGTGCGGATCCAGATACAATTGAATGGGCACAGGATAAATTGGGCGTGCCTGTGATTGACCATTGGTGGCAGACCGAAACCGGTTATGCGATCGCGGCCAACCCATTGGGGATTGAAAACCTGCAAGTGAAAATCGGCTCACCATCCGTTGCTATGCCCGGATATGACGTACAGATTTTGGATGAAGGCGGGCATCCTATGGCTCCCGGAGAATTGGGCGCAATTGCAATTAAGCTGCCCTTGCCCCCCGGCACATTGCCGACGCTTTGGAATGCAGAAGAGCGGTTCTTGTCCAGCTATCTCACCCATTTCCCTGGATTTTACGAAACCGGTGATGCCGGCATGATCGATGATGACGGGTATCTTTATATCATGGCGCGTACAGATGACGTGATTAACGTGGCTGGGCACCGATTGTCGACCGGGGCAATGGAAGAGGTCTTGGCAAGCCATCCTGACGTGGCTGAATGCGCCGTTATCGGTGTCTCAGATGCGCTGAAGGGCCAGATGCCGATGGGGTTCTTATGTATGAACTCCGATACCGAGAAAGCGGACAGCGACGTCATTGCCGAATGCGTGAAGCTTGTGCGCGAAAAGATCGGACCGGTCGCCGCTTTCAAATTGGCGACTGTGGTGCAACGCTTGCCGAAAACCCGTTCTGGAAAAATCTTACGTGGAACGATGGTTAAAATCGCGGATGGCGAGGATTACAAAATGCCTGCAACCATCGATGATCCCGTGATTTTGGATGAGATCACCGAGGCTTTGGCTAGTATGGGGTATCCTGCCTAGACCAAAACAATTTTAGAGATTTTTGGGGCTGCCTTTGGCGAGGCGGCTTCAAGATGCGGTAAAAATTAAACTCTTGTTAACCAGTAGGGCGCTCTAATGAAGGTGTCGCAACTTCAGGCAGACCGGCTTTATGACCGACGAGGCTGATGACACACATCTCCAGTTGAAGGAAGAGGGCGTGGCAGCGCCCTCTTTCTCTGTGGATCAGCAGATTGTCGATGGGTTGCGGCTTTTGGGTCATGACATGCGGGCGGCTGTTTCGGATGTGATTGGGGGACTCAGGTTGATTGATGCCGATCGGCTGGACCCTGATATGCAAACTCAAATGGCGCGTATCCGTGTGGCGGCTGAAACGCTGGCGCAAATGATGGATAGCACGCTATCGCTGGTTGAAGGGCAGGTCGCCGGCGAAACAGTAGGCCCCGGTTTCGCGTTCCGTAGTTTTCTGGCCGAGATCGAGCATCGATGGGCCGGGCGCGCGGCTGAGCAAGGGTTGGTTTTCCGACTTGATGTAGATCGCAACGTGCCCGAACAAATCTCTGTCGCGCGGCTGAATCTTGATAGGATTTTGGGCAATCTTATCGCCAATGCCATGAAATTTACAGATCAGGGCGAAGTGCAGCTGACCGTACGGGTCAAAGATGATCGCCTCGAATTTCGGGTCCGTGATCAGGGGCAGGGCTTTTCCGAAACTGCGCTTGAGCGGTTATTCTCGGAAGAAGGGCGCCCGCAAGACTCCAATCGGCCGGGCACTGGATTGGGTCTGCATATCTCGAAAGAACTGGCCACAGCGCTTGGCGGTGATCTTGAAGTCTTCAACCTTGTCGATGGCGGCGCGATTGTCACGCTTACCATTCCGTCACCGCATTGGTGCAGGCATGAAGGCGGCTCGGACGTGCCGGATCTTTCGGATATGTCTGTATTGGTCGCAGAGGATAACGAAACCAACCAAATTCTTGTTCGGCAGATGTTGGAAACGATGGGCGCGCGGATGGTACTGGCCCGCGACGGCGTCGAGGCATTGGAGGCCATTCAGCGCGACGTTTTTGACATCGCCCTTGTTGATATCGAAATGCCCAGAAAAACGGGTATGGAGGTGATGAATGAACTCCGTCAAAGGCCCGGGTTTGACGTACCGATGGTGGCTTTGACTGCCTATGTCATGCGCGACAATCGCGAGGCGATTTATGCGGCGGGGGCCGATGGGGTGATTGCCAAACCGATCCGGTCAATCACAGCCTTTGGCGAGGCGATCCAGCGCCATGTAGACAAGCGCGGCGGAGCAGTGGCAACGGTTATGCCCGACAAGATCTCGGCGCAGATGTTGGCGGAAATTGACCGAAACCGGTTTGAATCAATCTTGCAATCGGCCGGGCCGGATGGCCGTGATGAATTTATGGAGCATCTCGTGGCCGATCTGCGCGCCATCGCGCAAAATTTGCGTGCGGCCTTGGTTGAAAATGACGCAATGGCAACGCAGGCACAAACACATATCCTGATCTCTCTGGCTGGGGCTATTGGGGCAGAACGGTTGCAGGAAATGGCGGAATCCTTGAATGCTGCCGTTCACCGCGCGCGGCCAATTGAAACCCAAGGGATCATGGGGCCGTGCATTGAGGCGTTGGATATCCTGATTGAAGATGTTGAGGCGCGCTGGCATCGCGCATCCCGCCACTAGGCTTTGCAAAGTGGCCCCAAGGGGAAGCTTGCAAGCGCGGCAGGAAGGCTCCAAACTGCTGCAAACTCCTGATACCGAAGGTTCGCCATGTCTTTGATCGATGCTGCTGCGAAAGTGCGCGAAAACGCCCATGCGCCTTATTCCAATTTCAAGGTAGGTGCGGCGCTGACCAGTGTTGAGGGGCATGTGCATCTGGGTTGCAATGTTGAGAATGTGGCCTACCCAGAAGGCACATGCGCCGAAGCAGGCGCTATCGCTTCGATGATTGCCTCTGGCGACAAACGCATTGCGGAGGTTGCCGTGATCGCCGACAGCCCGTTGCCTGTGCCCCCTTGTGGCGGCTGCCGTCAGAAGCTGGCGGAATTTGCAAATGGCGACGTCAAAGTTACCCTCGCCACAACGCGCGGCGCGATTTTCGAGACAACCGTAGCAGAGCTGCTGCCGGGGGCTTTCGATGCTGGCCATATGGAGGGCGCATGAGCCGTGATGCGCGCCAGATACTGGCCCGGTTGCGGGACGGGCGCGCCTTAGAATCCGCAGATTATGCGTGGTTTGCCAACCACTTGGCTGATGGTTTGGTCAGTGATGCGCAAGCAGGCGCTTTTGCAATGGCGATCTGCCAAAACGGCATTGGCGCGACGGGGCGCGTAGCGCTGACCCATGCGATGGCGCGCAGTGGAATTACTTTGAAGTGGGATTTGCCGGGCCCAATCCTGGACAAACATTCGACTGGCGGTGTGGGTGATACGGTGTCTTTGCCTCTTGCCCCGGCATTGGCTGCCTGTGGCGCGTTCGTGCCGATGTTATCGGGACGCGGCTTGGGTCATTCTGGGGGAACTCTTGATAAACTTGAGGCCATTCCGGGGCTGGGCGGAGAACTGGAAACGGATGATCTGATGCGCGTCGTGCGCGAGGTTGGTTGTGTAATTAGCGGTGCGACAAGGGACATCGCGCCTGCAGATAAACGGCTCTATGCAGTGCGCGATGTGACGTCGACTGTTGAAAGCATCGATCTTATTACAGCGTCTATCTTGTCAAAAAAACTGGCCGAGGGGTTGGACGGTTTGGTGTTGGACGTCAAAACTGGATCGGGCGCATTTATGGCGGATGCCACCGCTGCCCGCAATTTGGCGCAGTCCTTAGTGACAACGGCCAATGAGGCAGGGTGTAAAACGACCGCGATGGTGACGGACATGAATCAGCCCTTGTCAGGCAGTGCGGGAAATGCGCTGGAAGTCATTGAGGCAATGGAGGTTTTGACCAGCTCGGGCGGCTCAACGCGCCTGTGGCAACTGACCGTTTCTTTGGGCGGCAATTTGCTCGAGATGGGCGGATTAGCCGAGACAACCGATATGGGCGAGGCGATGATCCGCAATGCCTTGGACAGTGGCCGGGCGGCAGAGATTTTTGGCAAAATGGTGGCCGCCATGGGCGGGCCACGTGATTTTGTGGCGCGCTGGCGGGATCGGTTGCCTGCAGCGCCGGTGATGGTCGAAATCTATCCGGACGCGCCGGGGATCGTGCACTCGATCGATACGCGCGCCTTGGGTGAGATCGTCGTCCATCTTGGCGGCGGGCGGTTGTTGCATTCTGACAAAATTCATCCCGGTGTCGGCCTGTCTGAGATAGCCAGTATAGGCGATCTGGTTGATGGAAACCGTCCGCTTGCCCGTATTCATGCGCGCAGCGATGACGAGGCGAAGGGGGCGGCGAAGGCATTGCATGCTGCGGTCACACTTGGCGATGGGCCAATTGAAACCCCGCGTTTGATTCATGAAAGGATCAGCTGATGGCGCGAGCGTTTTTGGTTGTCATGGATAGTGTCGGCTGCGGCGGCGCGCCCGATGCGGATCGGTTTTTCAACGGCGATGTGCCGGACACAGGTGCCAATACACTTGCCCATATTGCACAGGACTGCGCCGCAGGCCGCGCCGAAAATGGGCGAAGCGGTCTACTTAAACTTCCGAACCTTGACCGCTTGGGGTTGGGCGCGGCAGTTCACTTGGCCTCGGGCGCCGAAACCCCGGGTTTGGGCGCGGTGCCGCAAGGCCTCTGGGGCGCGGCCACAGAAGTAAGCCGGGGCAAAGATACCCCCTCGGGCCATTGGGAATTGGCAGGTCTTCCCGTGCCTTGGGAGTGGGGGTATTTCCCGAAAGCGACACCCGCATTCCCAGATGATCTAGTTCAATTGGTCATGGATTTGGCAGGGACCGAGGGGATCTTGGGAAACCGTCACAGTTCGGGCACGTTAATCATTGAAGAAGAAGGCGCGGCGCATCTTAAGACCGGATGGCCAATTTGCTATACATCCGTCGATAGTGTCTTCCAGATCGCCGCGCATGAAGAGGTGTTTGGACTAGACCGGCTTTTGGCGCTGAGCGAAGCATTGGCTCCGATTCTGCATGAGCGGCGCATTGGGCGGGTCATTGCCCGGCCTTTCTTGGGTAAAGACGGTGCATTTACGCGCACAGCCAATAGGCGTGATTATGCGATTGCGCCGCCTGCGCCGACGCTCTGCGATTGGGTGCAAAAGGCAGGTCGTAAAGTTTATGCTATTGGAAAAATTGGAGATATCTTCTCGATGCGCGGCATCGATGAGGTGCGAAAAGGATCAGACTTGGCTTTGATGGGACATTTGTCTGATCTGGTGGAAGACGCAGAAGACGGCAGCCTGACCTTCGCCAATTTCGTTGAGTTTGACAGCATCTATGGCCATCGGCGTGATGTGTCGGGCTATGCGGCGCATTTGGAATGGTTTGATCAGGCGATCAGCCCTGTCTTGCAGAGGTTGCAGCCGGAAGACGTGATGGTCTTCACAGCCGATCATGGCAATGACCCAAGCTGGACAGGTACGGATCACACACGTGAGCGTGTGCCGGTTGTAGCGTCAGGTTTGGGCAAGCGGCCTATCGGGCATATTGGATTTGTAGATGTTGCGGCCTCGATCGCGGCGCATCTCGGAGTAGAGGCTATCGGGCCAGGGCGGAATTTCTTATGAAAGATCTAAAGAAGATCGAATTGCATTTGCATTTGGAAGGCGCCGCGCCGCCGGCTTTCATTCGCGGATTGGCTGCTGAAAAGAAAGTGGACCTGTCAGGTATCTTCACACCCGATGGCGGATATGCCTATCGCGACTTCAATCATTTTCTCGAAGTCTATGAAGCGGCCACCAGTGTCCTGCAAAACCCCGAAGATTTTGCCCGTCTGGTGCTGGCGGTTTTGGAAGAAAGCGCAGCTAATGGCGTGATCTATTCTGAAACCTTCTTAAGCCCCGACTTTTGCGGCGGCGGTGATTTATCCGCATGGCGTGACTATCTGGCCGCGATGGAAGAGGCCGCAACCGAAGCCGAGCGAGATTTCGGGATCACGTTGCGCGGAATTATCACCTGTATCCGGCATTGCGGCCCGGAAAAGTCGCGTCCGATTGCAGAATGCGCCGCAGAAACCAAAGGTGATTTCATCACTGGATTTGGCATTGCTGGCGATGAGATGATGGGAAAGCCCAAAGATTTCGCTTGGGCGTTTGATTGCGCGCGAGAGGCGGGGCTGGCCCTGACGGCCCATGCGGGCGAATGGGGTGGCGCGGCTTCGGTGCGCGATGCGATTGCTGATTTGAAGGTCGACCGCATCGGGCATGGCGTGCAGGCAATCGAGGATCTGGCCTTGGTCGATGACCTTGCCGAACGCGGCATTCCGCTTGAGGTTTGCCCCGGCTCGAACGTGTTTCTGGGGGTGTTTCCCAAATGGGACAAGCATCCGATTGAACGCTTGCGTGAACGAGGTGTTAAAGTGACCGTGTCCACGGACGACCCACCTTTTTTCCGTACGACCATGACGCGAGAATATGAGATGTTGAACAAAACCTTTGGCTGGGAAGATGAGATCTTTGCCGAAGTGACTAAAAACGCGCTGGACGCCGCTTTTTGCGATGATGCAACCAAGACGCGGCTGGCAAAAGCCCTAGACCTGGAGTTCCCATGACCGATCACCTGACCGTCGTTGATCACCCGCTGGTGCAGCATAAACTGACCCTTATGCGCGAAGAGCGGACGTCGACCGCTGTCTTTCGGCAGCTTCTGCGCGAGATCAGCCAGCTTTTGGCCTATGAGGTTACGCGGTCGTTGCCGATGGATACCAAGACCATTGCGACCCCAATGAAAGAGATGGAAGCGCCGGTTTTGGCAGGGCGCAAATTGGCATTGGTGTCGATCTTACGGGCGGGTAATGGTCTTTTGGATGGAATGCTCGAGCTGATCCCCTCGGCCCGCGTTGGGTTTGTTGGGCTCTACCGTGATGAAGAAACGCTAAAGCCCGTGCAATACTACTTCAAAGTCCCCGATAATTTAAGCGAACGGCTGGTAATTGCGGTTGATCCAATGCTTGCAACTGGCAATAGCTCGGCGGCGGCGATTGATCTTTTGAAAGAGGCTGGCGCGACAAATATCAGGTTTCTTTGCCTTTTAGCGGCACCCGAAGGCGTGGCCAGAATGAAAGAGGCGCATCCCGATGTGCCAATCGTCACAGCCGCGCTGGATAGCCATTTGAACGAAAAGGGTTATATCGTTCCGGGGCTAGGGGATGCGGGTGACCGCATGTTTGGCACAAAATAAGGTAACAATTCTTTTCTTTCCCTTTACCTGTCATCAATCCTCTGGCACTGTTTCCAATACAGAATTTGGGGGTAATGATGCGGGTTTTTCACGCGATACCGGCGACTGCCATCGCCGTTTTTCTCAGTTCGCCGGTTGCGGCGCAGGGGTTTAACCTACCAGCCGAGTATCCGCCTGCCGGATATTCCGCAGATCAGTATATCGACAGCGCGGGCTGTGTCTTTGTGCGTGCTGGCTATGGCGGCAACGAAACATGGGTGCCGCGGGTTAACCGCTCGCGCCAGCAGATTTGTGGCCAGCGCCCGTCCGGCGCAAGCGGGACAACAACGGTTGCTGCCGCGCCATCGACTGGTCCGGCGCCTGTCGAGATCACAATCGCTGCGCCCTCATCCCAGGCTCCGGCCAGAACCCCAGCACCAACGGCGACGACTGCGGCACCAACTATAACAGTCAGTGTCGCGCCAGCGGCGTCATCCCCGCAAGGGCGAGCCGTTGTACCAACAACCGTTGCAACGACCGCAAATGGCACAGAGATTGATTTGGGACCATCCGTGCAATATGTCACTGTTCCCTCAGCGACCATGAGCTGTACCAACCTCCCGGTTTCGGCACGCCGATATATGCTGGGTGACGATGTACGATGTGGCCCCCAAGCTGTGCATCCCGGAACGTTTGCATCCGGCAGCACTTATGTGACGGCGGCCGTTCCAGAGGGCTATCGCCCTGCATGGGATGATGGACGGTTGAACCCTAATCGCGGGTTAGCAACGGCCACCCCAGCCGGGGATGCTTCTATGGCAGCGGTATGGACCAGCACGGTGCCGCGCCGCCCTGTTTCTATCGATCCTGCAGCCGATGGCGTTGCCGTGGCTTCTGCCAGTGGTCCGGTCGTGACCTATGCAACCCGCACACCTGATATCGCCGAACAGGATATCGAGGTGGCAACCCCAGCTGTCACCACAGCAAGCATCGCCGCCAGTTATGTTGAGATTGCCCGGTTCAACACGCGGGGTGACGCAGATGCAGCCCGCGCGCAGCTGTTGTCGCAAGGTATGCCCACGGCCCTGGGCGGAATTGAGCGTGGCAATGGGGCGATGACGTTTGTGCTGCTTTCTGGGCCGTTCACAGCGCAAACAGATTTGGATGGCAGCCTGTCGCGCGCACGGTCCCTTGGGTATTCCGGCGCGACCATTCGTTAAGAATAGAAATGTTGGGGGCTGTTCGTCAGCCCCCGCAAATACCCTGAAGAGCAATCCAATCCTGATCGGATAAAAGCGGCGCGCGCAAACGACCGCGCATCGGATCACCTTCAATCAGGTCCAGCACAGTTTCCCCTGAGAAATCCTGCGCAAAGGCGTATGGCTCGGAGCTGACACCGGCTTCGTCAAATCGTGGCAAAAGATCCTGGGTGGTTACGTCGACTGGCGGAGTGCTGAGAAGGCGGGCGGCTTCAGCCCGGAAATGGCTTTCGTCAAGTTGCCCCGTTGTCAGCAGTTTGAAGGACGCAAAAAGGCCTGCGTTATCCAGAAGCCGGCGGATCGGATCAAGGGCATCCCGCCGAGTGTCCTCGGCCAAAAGATAGCCTGCAAGCACCTCGGGGCCTTCATAGTTTTCAACAAGGGCGCGATTTATCACGATGATATTGCCCGGCAGATTAGCCGTGCTTTGGGCTGTGGATGGTAGGACGATGATCTGAGGCGCAGCTGCCCCGAAAACCGCCCCAGACAAGGCTCGCATGGCCTCAACGCCTTGCGGGTCAGAGCAAGGACGCCCGGATAAATCTGCCATGCCAGCAAGGATTATCTCGCCAAATTCCAAGCGCTGTGCAGCAGGCAGAACCGCAGCAGTCTGGCGTTTCAGAACGCCCGGCATCCAAATGACAGAAATAGCAAGGACCAGCAGGGTCAACGCGCCGCCGATCCAGATGCGCAAACGTCCGGGGTGCGGGCGGCGGCGCTCGATCACGGTCCGAATGCGCTCAATTGCAGCGATCATATCCGGTTCGGATATTTCCAAAAGTTCGTCTGCTTCTGCATCAGGGGCATAAAGCGCCGGCCGCTTGCCGGGATTCAGACGTTTTACGGCGGGCAGGGACCAATGCGAAAGAGCACTATCGGTGGTGGTTGAGATCATTAAGGTTGCATCGCCAAGCGAAACAACAACCTCACGGCGCTGACTGTCCGGCGTTTCCCGCCAGAGTCCGGTCGTTTCTAGCCTCTGATATTCGTTCAGCGCGGTCATTTGCTCGACTACTGCCTTGTTTTACAGGCCAGATTAGCCGAAGCGGGCACGTTGCTCAACTCAAAGCTTAGCAGCGCGGGTGCGCAGCTCGAATTTTTGGATCTTTCCGGTGGCCGTTTTGGGCAAATCGTCGAAGATGACACGCTTGGGCGTTTTGAAACCGGCCAGCCGCGATTTTGTGAAGGCGATGACCTCGGGCTCGGTAGCGCTTGCGCCTGCCTTCAGCTCGATAAAGGCGCAAGGGACCTCGCCCCATTTTTCATCGGGCTTGGCCACAACAGCACAGAGCGACACGGCAGGGTGATGCATTAAGGCGCTTTCCACCTCAACGGAGGAGATGTTTTCGCCGCCCGAGATGATGATGTCTTTGGCACGATCCGTCACCTGCACAAAACTATCGGGATGCTGCACGGCGATGTCGCCGGAATGGAAATAGCCGCCTTCAAACACTTCGGCCGTGGCTTCAGGGTTCTTGTAATAGCCTTTCATCACAACGTTCCCGCGGATCATTATCTCGCCCGCGCTTTCCCCGTCCATTGGGACAGCTTGCATTGCGCTATCCGTGACGGCGATGGGTTCCATATTGGGCAGTGGGATGCCTTGCCGGGCCTTAAGCGCGGCGCGCTCGGTTTCAGGTAAGGCGTCCCAATCCTCGCCGCGCCATTCGCTGAACGTGCAATGCCCAAAGGTTTCCGTTAGCCCGTAAACTTGCGTGACATTGAACCCCATAGGTTCAATCGCGGCCAATGTGGCGGGGGCGGGTGGCGCGCCTGCGGTCATGATCTGAACTGTGTGATCGAAAGGCCGGTGATCGACCGCATCTGAATTGACGATCATATTCAACACAATCGGCGCGCCGCCAAAATGGGTGACGCCCTCATCTGCAATGGCATCATAAATGGCCTTGGCAGACACATCGCGGCAACAGATCAAAGTGCCGCCAAGCGCTGGCAGCATCCATGTGTGGCACCAGTTGTTGCAGTGAAAGAACGGAACAATAGCCAAGAGCCGTGGCGGTGTTGCGATACGCCAGGCAATCGGCGTGCCAAGCGTGATCAGATACGCGCCGCGATGGTGGTAGACAACGCCCTTGGGCTTGCCCGTGGTGCCAGAGGTGTAGTTAAGCGCGATGCTCTCCCATTCATCTTCTGGCCAAATCCAAGGCGCCTTTGGATCGCCCGTTTCCAGAAGCTCTTCATAGGTCAGGTGGCGGCCTGTTGCGGAATGGTTGGCTTCGCAATCCGGCACTTCGATGATCAGAGGGGCAGGGCCCTGCATGGCGTTTATGGCGGCCTCTAGGGTGCCAACAAAGGCGCTGTCGACAAGAACTGCAGCCGCCTCGCCATGATCAAGGATATAAGCGATGGTTTCCGTTTCGAGCCGCATGTTGATCGTATTAAGAATTGCGCCACAAGCGGGCACCGCAAAGAGGGCCTCAGCCTGCGCCGGTATGTTCGGCATTAAGGTCGCAACCACATCGCCCGGCTTGATGCCCTTCGCGGCAAGGGCCGAGGCAAGTTGGCTGACACGGGCATGATATTGGGAATAGGTTTTGCGAAAGCTGCCATAGACCAATGCGGTATGATCGGGGAAAACCGTGGCGGCCCGGTTCAAATGCGATAGGGGTGTCAGCGGCACGAAATTGGCGGCGCGTTTGTCCAGCCCGGTTTCATCTTTCATCCAGCCCATACAAATCCCTCCCCTGACTTGGTTTGTGAAATATGGGGCAAGGCGGGCAATCTGAAAAGCAAGATTGCGACTCTATTGGTTTGAATCAGACATGGGGGCATCGCGGCAGGCCCCAATAGGGATCAAGGTCCTTGAGGGCCTGCTGCTTTTGCGTTTTGGAAACTGCGGGGCGATCTTCTTTAATAAGATCCGCCTATGCTGCTGCCGCGCCGGACGAAAACCTATCGTAGAAGCTTTGGGATTTGGCGGCCATCTCGCGCAGCAACGCAGGGCAGGCAAAGCGATCGCCATACGTTTCGCTCAGCGCGTCGCAGCGTTCGGCGGCATAAGCTGCGCCCAGCATATCCAGCCAGCTAAGCGGCCCTCCAGACCAAGGCGCAAAGCCCCAACCTAAAATCGCGCCCACATCGCCCTCGCGAATATCCATCAAAACACCATCTTCCAGCGCGCGAACAGCCTCAAGCGCCTGCGCAAAGAGCAAACGATGCTGAACATCCGTCAGGTCGGGCTGATCAGCTGCCAGAGGGTATTTCCCAGACAAACCATCCCAAAGGCCAAGCCGCTTTCCAGCGTCATCATAGGCATAAAAGCCCGCGTTGGATTTGCGCCCCAATCGGCCCTCATCGGCCATCCAGAACAGAACTTCATCCACGGCCTCGTCAGGGTAAGCATCCCCCATCGCGGCTTTGGTGGCCTTTGCGATTTTGACGCCCAGATCAATCGAGGTCTCATCGACCAATTGCAACGGACCAAGCGGCATTCCAACCAGCTTGGCAGCGTTTTCTATGAGCGCTGGTGCGACGCCTTCGGCCACCATGCGGATGCCTTCATTGAGGTAAGGAATGATGCAGCGGTTCGCGTAGAAAAACCGCGCGTCATTTACGACGATCGGGGTCTTCCTGATCTGCCGCACGAAATCGAGCGCTTTGGCCACCGCGACATCGCCGGTTTCTTTGCCTTTGATGATCTCGACCAGCAACATCTTGTCGACGGGGCTGAAGAAATGAATGCCGATAAACTGCTCAGGCCGAGCGCTGGCTTTGGCAAGCTCGGTGATCGGCAAAGTCGAGGTGTTTGTGGCAAAGATGGCGTCTGTGGGAATGACCGTCTCGGCCTCAGCCGTGACTTTGGCCTTTACGCCGGGATCTTCAAAAACGGCTTCAACAATCAAATCGCAGCCCGCAAGCGCGGCGTAATCCGTGGTTGCTGTGATCTTGTCCAGAGTTGCCGTTTTCTGCTCTTCCGTCACTTTCCGGCGTTTAATGCCTTTGTCCAAAATCCCTTCGGAATAGGCTTTCCCGCGCGCTGCCGCTTCCTGATCTGCGTCGATTAGAACGGTGTCGATCCCGGCCTTGGCCGAGACATAGGCAATGCCCGCGCCCATCATGCCTGCGCCAAGAATGCCAACCTTCTTGACCCTTTGATCCGCGACCTTCGGGCGGTTCGCACCCTTTTCCAGCGCTTCTTTATTGACGAAAAGCGACCGGATCATGGCCGACGAAGACGGGTTCATCAGCACGTTGGTGAAATTGCGCGCCTCGACCTTCAGGGCCGTATCGAACGGCACCAACGCGCCTTCATACACGGATTGCAGCAAAGCCTTGGCGGCAGGGTAGACGCCTTTCGTTTTGCCATGCACCATTGCAGAGGCGCCGACGAAGGTCATGAAACCGGCCGGATGGTAAGGCGCGCCGCCGGGGATTTTGTAGCCCTTTTCGTCCCATGGCTTGACGATCTTAGGCTCGGATAAGACCCATGCTTTGGCAGCTGAGAGCAGATCTGCCGCGGGCACAACCTCATCCACCAACCCGGCAGATTTGGCCTTTTTGGGATCGCTCAATTTCCCCTCCAGCAAGAAGGGCGAGGCCGCCATGGCCCCCATTTTGCGAACCAAACGTGTGGTTCCGCCAGCGCCGGGGAAAATGCCCAATAAGATTTCAGGAAGCCCGATTTTGGCTTTGGGATTATCGGCCGCAAAGATGCGGTGGCAGGTCAATGGAATTTCATAGCCGATCCCCAAGCCAGTTCCGGGCATCGCGCAAGCAATGGGTTTGCCGCCTTTATTGGTCTTTGGATCCATGCCCGCACGCTCGATTTTCCGCATGATCCGGTGGGCGTTCATGATCCCGTCGAAAAGGCCCTTCGCGGGATTGTCGCCGGCCATTTCTTTCATCTTGGCAATCGTCTTCAGATCCATGCCACCAGCAAAACTGTCTGATTTTCCGCTGGTCAGAACAACGCCCTTCACCGCGTCATCTTCCAACGCCTGATCGATAAGCGTCTCAAGATCGGCCCAGCCCTCCATCGTCATGACATTCATGCTTCTGTCCTTGGTGTCCCAAGTAATAACGGCAACGCCGTCGACATCTGTGGTCATGGTGAAATCGGTCATGTTCAGCCCTCCTGGCTGTTATGCTGGCAGGCGCGTGCTTCTTCTGGAAAGCGCGCCGTCAACTCATCGCGAGTTTTGGTTAGGACTTTCCCAAGTAGGTTTTGGCCTGGCCAAAACTCTTCTGGGGTTTCAAGGGCTTGGCGTTCATCAAGGCCAATGCCCCAAATCGTGTCGACCGGGCTGGCTTCTACCAATAACTTGGGGGCCGTTTGAAAAAGCTTGCGGCGCAGCCCCTTGTTTTGTCCGTATTTTGCAAGGTTGATGTCGCTGACAATCTCAATCTTGGACGCGTCCCAAACTGCGTTGTCGAAGCCCTTTACCTGACGGCCCAATGCCTTTTGGCGGCCTGGGTTCTGTTCTTTCAGAATCTTTTCGCCAACCGAGTTATCTCCGAAAAGCCACGCCTTACTATACATCATCGCCTGTTCAGCTGTGACAAATCTTTTCTTCCAAAGCTTAAAGCCGCTCGGATGCCACTGGCTGAAGGGGCCGGACCAAAAGAAATGATATTTGTCTGTCGCCATCATTTTTGCAGTGCCTCGATACTGGCATGATCCCAAGGCTGGGCTTCATCCGTATAGACCAGATATTGGGGCGAGATCTGAGACGGGTCGTCTAATGCCCCGGCCATGATCATGACCGCGTCGGTCATACGTGTTGTGACGCCCCAAAGTGGGCATCCGCATGTACCGCAAAAGAATTTGGTCACGTCATTGCCAGATTCCGAACTACGGCGGTAGATATTTGGGCTGCCTTGATGAGAGAACCCATCAGCATCGACACATACTTGTGTTGCATTGCCGGACCCGGTGTTTTGCTGGCATTGACGGCATTGGCAGATGATCGAAAACCGCGGATCTCCGCCTGCCGAAAACCGCACCGCTCCGCATGCGCAACCACCTGTTAGTGGATCAGTCATGCCTCGCCCTCGGTTATGGGGCTGCCATCTTTGCGCGTATAGGCAAAGCCATTTTCATCTTGGCTCACCTTCATGTCGACATCGCTATACCAACCGGTTTCAGTGGCTGTGCGCGTGCCGATCACCAGAAAGCGGGCCTCTTCGTCGCTGTGATTGTAAAAACAATGCCCATTGTCGACACCCGCCTTGAACGTTGCGCAGTCGCCGGGGTTCATTTCTGTCGGGCCGTCATCTTCGATCAATTGGCACGTGCCCGAGAGCACAACAGCGAATTCATCCTGATTTTCATGCCAGTGCCGAACCGAGCTTTTGGCCCCCGGCGCAAGGATCACGATATTGGCGCCAAACTGCGTAAGTCCGCCGGCATCACCAACACGCAAGGACGATCGCCCGATCACCTCCTGATCATGCGGGGCCGGGTAAGATGAGCCTGTGCGGGCTTGAAGCGTTTCAAGGTCGATCTTGGGCATAGGTTTGATCCTTACTGGTCTATACGCGCTCGATAATTGTGGCCGCGCCCATGCCCGAACCGATGCAGAGCGTGGCAAGGCCGGTCTCTTTATCCGACCTTTCCAGCTCATCCAGCAACGTGCCTAGGATCATCGCACCTGTGGCGCCCAGAGGGTGCCCCATAGCGATCGAGCCGCCATTGACATTGACCTTTGCCGGGTCCGTGTCAAAGGCTTGCATGAAGCGCATAACGACCGAGGCAAACGCCTCATTCACCTCGAAAAGATCAAGATCGCTGATTTGCATCCCGGATTCGGCAAGGATCTTTTGGGTCACAGGCACAGGCCCGGTCAGCATGATCGTGGGGTCCGTGCCGATCTTGGCCGTGGCCTTGATCCGGGCGCGGGGTTTCAGCCCCATCTCCTCGCCAAATTCCTTATTGCCGATCAGAACAGCCGCCGCGCCATCCACAATGCCCGAGCTGTTGCCCGCATGATGGATATGTTCGATCCGCTCAAGATGGGGGTATTTTAGCAATGCGACCGCATCGAAACCGGGCATCACTTCGCCCATATCCTTAAAGCTGGGTCTGAGCGCGCCGAGCGACTGCATATTGGTCTCGGGGCGCATGTATTCATCGTGATCGAGGATCGGCAGGCCGTTGATATCCTCCACCGGAATGATGGATTTGGCGAAGCGGTTATCGTCCCAAGCTGCCTTGGCGCGTTTTTGGCTTTCGACGGCCAGCGCATCGGCCTCATCCCGCGAGAAGCCATATTCGGTGGCGATGATATCGGCCGAGATGCCTTGCGGAACAAAATAATTGTCCATCGCGATGGAGGGATCAACCGCAATCGCGCCGCCATCCATACCCATGGGAACGCGGCTCATCGCCTCGACCCCGCCCGCGATATAGGCCTGACCCGCGCCGCCACGGACTTGGTTGGCGGCGAGGTTCACCGCCTCAAGACCGGAAGCACAAAAGCGGTTGATGGACAGGCCGGGGATGCTCTCGTCCAAATCGGAGGCCAAAACCGCTGTGCGGGCAAGGCAGGCGCCCTGTTCGCCCACTTGGGTGACATTGCCCCAGATGACGTCCTCAACCGCATGACCGACCAAATTATTGCGCGACTTCATCGCATTTAGCGTCAAAGCCGATAATCGGGCTGCGCTCACCTCATGCAAAGATCCATCCTTGCGGCCTTTGCCGCGCGGGGTGCGGATCGCGTCATAAATATATGCATCGGTCATAGGCGTTCCTTAAGTGATGTGGCCGAAGCTCTTGGCGTCGGAACAGTCAAAGCGGAAAAAAGTGACAAACAGATCGTCACGCTCACGGGCAGCCCCCCAATCAAAGAGGGGCGCAGCTGATCGGTCGTAATCCGACTTGTGTTAACCGCCGCAGGGACCGCTGGAACAAGGGTTGCAGTCACCGCCTCCGCTTCCGCAGTTGGATGAATCGCAAAGGCTTGTGTCGCACACGCTTCCCCCTGGATCGGTCCCACCACTGGGCGTTTGAGCGCTGCTGGGATGGCATGGCATCTGCCCGGCAGGTCCGCAGCAAAAGAATGCACCTGGCGCTGTACTCTGCCTCTTTCTTGTGTTTTCGCGGTTCTCTTCTTGCATCGCAACAAAGGCTGCTTTGCAGTCTCGGAAACGTTGTCGGATAAGGGGGATGGCGCGCAGGAGGCCAAATTCGCGGATTGAGTGTTTTGCATAGCCGGAACATCCGGTTCCGCCATGTAAGACTGCATGCGCACAACGATAGCCTTTGCGCGGCGAAATCCAGCGCTGATAAAGGAAGATCGCGAATAGCGCGCCGCGTGTGACCAATTAAAAACCCTCCCAAAGGTTGAGGCGGAGCCAAAACCTACGGGGCGTTTGAAAGAATGGTCAAGTCCAACAGTGCGCATTTTGGCCCCTCCTAGGCCCGGTCTGACGGGTTGCCGGGCATCAGGTCATAGGGATGTCTCCAGCCGTCCAACGCCTCGATATTCGACAGCCAGCGGTCAATTTCGGGCCAGTCGGCGCGGTCAAATCCGAAGGGCTCGGGGTAATACAGGTAAGAGCAGCACGACAGATCGGCATTGGTGACGTCGCCTCCGACAATCCAATCGCGCCCTGCAAGATGCATGTTCAAGGTCGTCAGCGCGGTTTTCAGGCGTCCTTGGTTGAAGCCGATGACATCGGGGTTGCGATGCGCTTCGGGCAAGAAATTCATCAAAAACCGCGTCATACCAGCTTGACTGGAAAGCTTGTGATTGTCCCACAAGACCCACCGCAAAACCTCGTATTTATCCTCAAGTGCGCCGCCGAATTTACCTGTTTTATCCGTGATATAGGCTTGGATCGCACCCGATTGGCTAAGCCGCATTTCGCCATCGACCAGCACAGGGGCCTCGGCCATGACATTGGTGCCGCGAAACTCATCCGAGCGGGCCTCGCCGTTAAAGAAATCGACAAAGACCGGTTCCCAATCGAGGCCAGCCAGCTCTAGCGCCAGCGCGGCCTTGAAGGAATTGCCGCTTTCGCCAAAACAATGGAGTTTTAGGGTCATGGGATTTGCTCATAAGTTTGGGACGGGATATTGACCTGATTTAGATCAGGGTAGAGTTCGACAAGCATCTCGCGATGGCCGCGGTTTGCAATCCGCAACACGTACCAGCCGCCCTCATCCTCAAGCACAAGGGAATGAGACACTGCGTGCACGCGCGTATTTTCTGGCGTTACAAAAATGGATTCGGTCGGAACAACAAAATAGGGTCTACCACTTGGGCTGATGCCGCTGATTGCGTCGCCGATGTCCATGGTCGCGTGTTCCAGGGTAATATCCGCCATAGATTGCTCCAAAACATTGGCGAGCCCGCGATGGAATTGGTCGTGACCGATTTGAGCTTGATTGGCTGCTAGCTCAATAACTCTTGGTGGAATTACGGCAGCTATCTCCTCGTAGTTTTCCGCAAGGAGATTGGCGACAAATGCCGAGACAGCGGCTTCAGCCGCCTCAAAATCTTGTGCCGTTTGGGCGGAAACTGTTGCAGGTATGGCCGCCAAAAGTGAGGCGAAAATTAAGCGTCGGATCACTTCTTACGCTCCTCCAGTTCTGAGTTGAATAACCGTATCCGGGCGACAAATTTTTCCTCGTTGATGCAGCTGTTCCAATTTTCAAAGAAAAAACTCAGGAACTCGCCTTCATCAAGCCCCGCCTCGCGCGACAGCGCTTTTAGTTTGCGATAGCCATCCTCGGACATTGCGATATTCGGGCGGCGGGTGAGGCGCAGGCGTTTGGGCATGTCAGGTCCTTTTCTTCAAGCGGCCCGAGATCAGATAGATCACGAAACCAATTGCAGCGAAGATCAAAGGTGAGCGTATGATTTCGGTCTCTTGATATCCGGTTCCCGCCACGGACGGGCCGGTCGATATCACAGCAAACCCTGCGTAGCTAAGCGCGCCAAGCCAGACGAGCAGCGCGACAAGGTGTACGAGTTCAAATACCGATTTCATACAATCCTCAGAATTGATCGGCCGGCAAATCCATGACCGGCGCCGCTCCAGATTGAATGCGTGCAAGGTGCATGGCAACCGCTGGCAGCGCCCGTGTCATATAAAACGTTGCGGTAGTTAGCTTGGCTTTATGGAAATCGGGGTCATCCGTGCCATTTGCGAGCGCCGCCAAAGAGGTTTTGGCCATACGCGCCCACATCAACCCAAGGCAAACATGCCCCATCATGTGCATGAAGTCATAAGATCCAGAGAGCGCGGCATTGGGGTTTTTCGGGCCTTCGGACATGAAGAACAAGCCAGCGGTTTGGAGATCCTTTGACGCTTGCTTTAGCGGGTCGATATAGGGGGACATTGCCGCGTCATCTGCGTTCTCGGCGCAGAATTCTTTCACCATTTCAAAGAACGCCATCACGTGTTTACCGCTATCCGAGCCTAGTTTGCGGCCCACAAGATCGAGCGCCTGAACGCCGTTTGCGCCTTCGTAAATTTGCGTGATCCGGGCATCGCGCACAAATTGGCTCATGCCCCATTCTTCGATATAGCCGTGTCCGCCCAAAACCTGCTGCGCTTGAATGGCGCATTCAAGGCCCTTGTCGGTCAGGAACCCTTTTAGGACTGGGGTAAGCAATGAAATCAGGCCGTCCGCATCGTCATCCTTACCGCGATTGGCGCGGTCGATCTGCAATGCGCCCCAATAAAGAAACGCTCGCGCGCCTTCGATAAAGCTTTTCTGATCCATCAAATTGCGCCGAATATCAGGATGTACGATGAGCGGGTCTGCAGGCCCGTCCGGGTTTTCTGCGCCCGTGACAGCGCGCCCCTGAAGGCGGTCTTTTGCGTAGATCAGCGCGTTTTGATAGGCGGCTTCGGCCTGTGCCAGCCCTTGCATTGCAACGCCGAGCCGCGCTTCGTTCATCATCGTGAACATTGCGCGCATGCCTTTATGTTCTTCGCCCAAAAGCCAGCCGGTCGCGCTGTCATAGTTCATCACGCAAGTTGCATTGCCGTGGATACCCATTTTTTCTTCTAGCGCACCGACCGAGACACCATTGCGTGCGCCCAAGCTGCCATCATCCTTCACCAAGAGCTTTGGCACGATAAAAAGCGACACGCCTTTAATGCCCTCTGGTCCGCCCGGGATCTTGGCCAGAACCAGATGGATCACATTATCCGCCATGTCGTGATCGCCAGCCGAGATGAAAATCTTCTGGCCCGAGATCTGATAACTGCCGTCACGTTGCGGCTCTGCCTTCGTGCGCATCAGGCCCAGATCGGTGCCGCAATGCGGTTCGGTCAGGTTCATCGTCCCCGTCCACTCGCAGCTGATCATCTTGGGCAGGTATTTTGCCTTCTGTTCTTCTGATCCATGCGCATGGATTGCGGAATAGGCGCCATGTGTCAGCCCCTGATACATCGCAAAGGCCTGATTGGCCGATGACATCATCTCGCCAACCGCGGTTCCCATGACATAAGGCATACCCTGACCGCCGTAGTCAGGGTCACAATCAAGACCGGTCCAGCCGCCTTCTTTGATGGCGTCAAATGCCTCGCGAAAGCCCGTTGGCGTAATCACCACGCCGTTTTCCAAGCGGCAGCCTTCTTTGTCGCCGACCGCGTTCAGCGGTGCCACGACCTCAGCACTGATTTTGCCAGCCTCTTCCAGCACTGCTGCGGTGAAATCGGCATCAAGCTCCTCATAGCCAGGGACATTCTGTATTGAGACCTGCAAAAGATCGTGCAGGATATAGTTCATGTCCTTGGTGGGCGCTTGGTAGATCGGCATTTACGGGCTCCGTTTTCGTGGTAGTCGGGGTCAGGCGCGCTTTCTTTTGGCCTCGTCAATATCTGCAAGCATGCCATCGACCATGATCATTTGCTGCTTCATTTCGTCGATAGCTTCTTCCAATTCCCGCCGACGTTGTTCGAGGTCGCTCAGGCGTGCACCGGCAACTTCAAGCGTGCGGGTCAGTTGGGTTTCCTGCTGATCGTCGAGGTAATAGAGCTCAAGCAATTGACGGATTTCTTCGAGTGAGAACCCAAAGCGTTTGCCGCGCAGGATCAGCTTAAGCCGGGCACGGTCACGTTTGGTGAAAAGCCGTTTCTGGCCGTCGCGAATGGGGGCGAGCAGTTCTTTAGATTCGTAAAATCGCAAGGTGCGCGGCGTCACATCAAAGGCGTCACACATCTGGCGAATAGTCATGGTTTCCTGTTCCATGATGTCTCCTATCCGTTCAATTAACATGTTCAGACCCTTCAGTTGCGTGAGGTCCGATCACTTTACAAGCTTTCCTTACGTTTACGTAAGCAGTACGTGGCGTCATATTACAGATTTACCTACCGTCATGCCTTTTTTCGTTGGGTTTTTACGAAAGGACTTGTTTGAAAATCCGAAGTGAATCATGGCATTCGAACCGTTAAGGGCAATAATTGAGGTTATATTGCTTTGCGGGAATCTTCATAGAGTGCTGCAAAAATTGACCATTTTCTTCATCTGGTATACGAGTTTGGTAAGCCGTCGCTGCTAAAATGATTGCGATGGAGGAGTGATCTTTTTTTCTGACCGTCCTTGGGGGATTGCCTGTCGTCTTCCCCCCGTCGGTCAAACCTACGGAATTTTTGCTGTGCTTGGCCTTTATGATCGCGTGACGCGTGGCGTCCTTAACCTTGCCAACCCTTACACCGGCGCTGACCGCCCTCCGGAGGGCGGGGTCTGGGCTTATATCTGGAGCAACTTGAAACCATTGCGGGTGGTTTTGGCTTTGAGCCTTGTCAGCACGGCGGTTGCGGCTGGGCTTGAGGTTTGGCTAATTAGCTTTGCAGGGGAATTAATCGACTTAATCTCGGAAACAGACCCGTCCCAAATCTGGGAGCTTCACGGAACCAGTCTGATGATCGCAGCGGCGATTATTCTGGCCTTGCGGCCCTTGTCGCAATTCACGCGCCATGCCGCCAATGAAATTGGTCTGGATTGCAATATCGCCAACTTGATGCGTTGGCGAGCCCACAGCCACCTCACGCAGCAATCTGTAGGGTGGTTTCAGGATGATCTTGCGGGGCGCACATCGACACGGCTGGTAAATATCGGCAACCACGCGGCCTCGGTCATTTATCAAAGTCTGAATGCGATTGCTTTTGGGCTGGTTTATATGATCGGGATTGTGACGCTGATGGCTGGCACGGACCTGCGGCTGGCACTTCCGCTTTTCGTATGGTTTGCACTTTATCTGACAATGATCATCTTTATTTTGCCTCGCATGGTACGGGCGCAACGCGATTTTCAAGCGGCTAAGTCTGCGCTTGTTGGGCAGGTCGTCGATAGTTTTACGAATTTCGACACGGTTAAACTTTTTGCCCGCGAAGATGCGATAGCTGCTGATCACAAGATTGGCCTGGAAGACACGCGACAAGCCCTGTTTCGGACACGTCAAATTGGCGTTGGGATGCGTACCAGCGTCGTCATTCTTGAGGGCGTGATCATGGTTGGCTTCGTTGGCTATGGGATTTGGCTTTGGTCCATTGGTGCGGCCTCCATTGGTTTGGTGGCCTCGGCCTTGGCTCTTACCTTTCGGATCACGGCGCTGGCAGAATGGGTGCTGGATGCGGTGTGGGTGATTTTCCTTAACATTGGCAATCTCAGCGACTCGCTCAAAACCGTGGCGCAGCCGCTGACCATCGTTCCAAAACCGGGCGCGCCCGAGCTGAATGTCAAAAACGCCGCGATCGAGCTAAGCGACTTGCATCACCAATATGGCACCGGCCATGGCGGGCTGCGCGGTGTCAGCCTTAACGTCGCTGCGGGCGAAAAAATTGGCATCGTTGGATCGTCTGGCGCAGGTAAATCGACGCTGGTGAATCTTATCTTGCGGTTTTTTGAGGCCGAGCGCGGCCAAATCCTTATTGATGGCCAAGATATCCGCGATGTGGAACAAGACAGCCTGCGCGCCGCGATTGGGATCGTGAGCCAGCAAGCGTCACTGTTGAACCGGTCCGTGCGGGCCAATATCTCAATAGGGCAAGAGGGCATCAGCGACACCGAGATTGAATCCGCCGCACGTCAGGCCGAAGCACATGAGTTCATCATGGACCTGCGCGACAGCAAGGGCCGCACCGGGTACGACGCCCATGTCGGAGAGCGCGGCGTCAAGCTTTCTGGTGGTCAGCGCCAAAGGATCGCGCTGGCCCGTGTTATCCTCAAGAACGCGCCCATTTTGATCCTCGATGAGGCGACAAGCGCATTGGATAGCCAAGTCGAGGCCGATATTCAGGCAGCGTTGCAAGGCGTCATGAACGAAAAAACCGTCATCGCCATCGCGCACCGCTTGTCGACCATCGCGCAGATGGACCGGATCGTTGTGATGGATGACGGGCAGATCGTTGAACAAGGCACCCATGCTGAGCTGCTGGACCAAGACGGGCGCTATGCAAAATTTTGGCGGCGTCAGTCAGGCGAATTTCTTGGAACGGACGAAACGCCGCTTTCGGCCTGAATTTTATTCCGATTTAGCGTCCCAGACATCGCGGAGTTTTTCCAGCTCTGCGATGATCTCATCCAGTTCAACCCGGCGCGACCGGAGTTCCTCCAACTGACGGTCCGCCATATCGATCCAAACCTGACGTTGCACCTGCCGGCCGTCATCATCGTTATAAAGCTCAAGCCATTGGCGCAGTTCTTCCAATTTGAAACCAAAGCGCCGCCCCCGCAAAATAAGGGTCATCCGGGCCACTTCACGTGGACCGTAATACCGCGTGCGACCCACCTTTTCGGGGCGCAGCAGCTCGATATATTCGTAGTGGCGCAAGGTGCGCGGCGTGACGTCAAACCGTGCACACATATCTTTGAAACTTAGTTTTTCTTCTGACATCGTGATGTAATCCGCTCTGTCACTTCTTCCCCTTTGACGCGGCGTGATCATGTATCAGGCTTGCGGCAAAAGCAAAACCATGTTCCCAAGAAAGATGAGGCCTGACGCCTCGGCTAAAGGTTTTATCATGACGCCTGACGAAAAGAAAAAGATCGCGCAGCAGTTTATTTCTGCGCTTCCCTTTGCAAAATCGCTTGGAATGCAAGTCGAAGACATCGGTGATGGATCGGCGATTTTATCGATGCCGTGGGCTGAACATTTGGTTGGTGATCCGCGCCGAGGAGTTATTCATGGCGGGGCGGTGTCAGCTTTGATGGATACCTGCGGCGGCACTGCCGTGATGAGCCATTCGGACATGCCCGCAGGAACAGCAACGATTGACCTGCGTATCGATTATATGCGCCCTGCAACAGCGGGGGAGCCAATCCACGCGCGCGCTGAGTGTTATCATATGACGCGCTCAGTCGCGTTTGTACGCGCGCTTGCGTGGAACCTTGATGAAAGCCGCCCGATAGCAACGGCCAACGGCGCATTCACAGCTGAGCGCCCCTCTAAAAAAGGCGACACGGTATGAGTGCGCGAAAAAGACCCGAACCTGTCCAGATTGTAAAAGAACGCCGGGATCGCGCGTTGCAGGCCCTGATTGGCTCAATTCCCTATATTAATTTCATGGGTCTTCACTTTGAACGCCGTGGAGATGAGCTGACGGCGATCATGCCTTACGATGACAAGTTGATCGGCAATCCGATGTTGCCGGCACTACATGGGGGAGCGACGGCGTCGTTTCTTGAGATAACGGCCATTATCGGCCTGAGTTGGCAATTGCTGTGGGAAGAGATCGAAAGCGGGCGGGTGGATGCCTCGCGACTGACAGTTGAGACCTTGCCGCACCTTCCAAAACCAATTGATATCACCGTTGATTACCTGCGGACCGGCTTGCCACGTGACGCCTATGCACGGGCGCGGGTCAACAGATCAGGCCGCCGTTATGCCAGTGTTCATGTCGAGGCATGGCAAGACAATCATGCGCGCCCCTTTGCCCATGCGACGGGGCATTTCCTGATGTCCGATGTGAGGGCGGAAGCCACAAAAAATGACAGCTGATACTAGCAGGGCCGCGCTCGCCATCACCCATCGCCGGGTGCTGAATATCGCCGTTCCCATCATGCTTTCAAACATCACCGTTCCACTTTTGGGGCTGGTGGATACAGGCGTTGTCGGCCAATTGGGCGAGGCTGCGCCCATCGGCGCGGTCGCGATTGGAGCCGTAATTCTGACAACGGTGTACTGGGCGTTTGGGTTTTTGCGAATGGGAACGACTGGCCTGACGGCGCAGGCCGTGGGGGCAGGGGATCGGGCGGAAACTGTGGCGCTGTTGACCCGCGTTGTCATGATTGGGTTGATCGCAGGTACGCTATTAATTTCATTGCAGGTTTTTATTTTCGCGGGGGCTTTCCGGATCTCTCCCGCGACGGAAGCCGTTGAGGGGCTAGCGCGGGAATACGTGCAGATCCGCATCTGGTCAGCACCTGCGGCGATTGCGATTTACGGGATAAATGGCTGGCTCATCGCGCGCGAACAAACACAATCTGTGCTGGCACTGCAAATCTGGATCAACGGGCTGAACATCGCGCTCGATTTGCTTTTCGTTCTCCAACTTGGCTGGGGCGTTGAGGGCGTCGCCTGGGCCACCTTTATCGCAGAATGGACGGGGCTTGGATTTGGTCTTTGGCTTTGCCGCTCGGCCTTTCGGGATCCTAACTGGCGCAGCTTGGAACGCATTTTTCATGCGGCAACGCTCTGGCGGATGGCGGCGGTCAATTCTGATATCATGGTGCGGTCGGTTTTGCTGACGGCAGGGTTCACCTTGTTTGTGATGCTCAGCCCTAGATTTGGTGAGGCGTCGCTGGCGGCAAATCACATCCTGTTGCAATTTCTTGAGCTGACAGCCTTTGGCCTGGATGGGTTTGCTCTCGCGGCCGAGACGCTTGTGGGCCAAGCCATGGGGCGGCGAAACCTCGCGGATTTCAGGCGAGGGGCCGTGATGACCAGCATCTGGGGGGCCGGTCTGTGCCTTTGTTTGATGCTTGTTTTTGCGATCTTTGGCGGGGCAATTGTCGACGTTATGACAACGGCCGAAGATGTGCGCGATGTTGCGCGCGAGTTTTTGCCATGGATGGTGTTGGCGCCTTTGATCGGCGGGCCCTCTTGGATGTTGGACGGCATTTTTATTGGCGCAACCAGAACCCGCGACATGCGCAACATGATGGTATTGTCGGTTTTGGGGTATCTGGCTGCGCTGGCAGTTTTCATGCCGCTTTGGGGCAACCACGGGCTTTGGGCCGCAATGATGGTGTTCTTTGGCTTGCGGGGCATCACCTTGGGGTTCAGATACCCAGCCCTCGAACGCACGGTTGGCGAAGGCTGAGAGTCGTCCAGGGAATTTGGACTACGTGCCTAAGCGTTGCCGCTGCCGCGCTACAGCCAGTCTGATTTGCCTGTCCCAACAGCATTCGCCACCGAAGCGAATCCGTCATTGGCCAGGCGCTGGTCCAGATCATCGATGATCTGGCCTGCAAGGCTCAACCCGCCATAAACCAAACTGGTGTATAGCTGCACGGCTGAGGCTCCGGCGCGAATTTTTGCGTAGGCCTCTGCGCCGGTGGACACGCCACCAACACCAATAATCGGAAGACTGGTGCCGCAGCGGTCGGCCACTTGCGCCAGAACCCGCGTGCTCATCTCAAAGAGCGGGGCGCCTGACAATCCGCCCATTTCGTTCTTATGCATGCTTTGCAGGCCGGCGCGTTCCTTGGTCGTGTTTGTTGCTATGATGCCTGAGATGCCAGAGTTGAGCGCGACGTCGCAAATATCGTCAATTTCATGCAAGGTGAGATCGGGGGCGATTTTCAGGAAAACGGGAATAGGCGATGGCAGCGCCTCGCGCGCCTCCATCACACCGGCCAGAAGTGCCGACAGGGCGGCCTTCCCCTGCAAATCGCGGAGGTTCTCGGTATTTGGGGATGAGACATTGACGGTCGCGAATTCGACATGCGGGCCGCAATGGGTCAGGACACGGGCAAAGTCATCCGCGCGGTCGTCACTATCTTTGTTTGCGCCAAGGTTGAGGCCAACAACAGCGTTATGGCTGCGGGCCGCCAGCCGGGCGCCAATCGCCTCCATCCCATCATTGTTAAACCCAAAACGGTTAATCGCAGCGCGATCCTCTGTCAGACGAAAGAGCCTTGGCTTTGCATTGCCCGCCTGCGGGCGGGGTGTGGCTGCGCCCACTTCGATAAACCCAAAACCAGCGCGCGCCAGCGGGGCCAATGCTTTTGCGTTCTTGTCAAATCCAGCAGCAAGCCCAACTGGGTTTGGCAAATCGAGGCCAGCAATCCGTGTCCTTAGGCGCGGCGTTGATTTCACACCGGGCAAAGGCGCAAGGCCTGAGTGCAGCGCCTTTAGGGCCAGCCCATGTGCGACTTCAGCGTCCATCCGGCGCATCAGCGCCATACCGAGTTTTTCGATCATTCGGGTGTGTCCATTGCGGGAAATTCATGTACGCCATCGACAATTGGCAAAGGCTGCGCCCAAAGCACGTCGGCCAAACGCAGCGGTCCATAAAGATGGGGGAACAGCTGGCCGCCGCGCGATGGTTCCCACTTTAGATTTGGCCCAAGCGCGTCTGCATCCAGTCCCAGCAAGATCAAGCCATCGACCCCTGCAAAATGCTTGGCAGCGGTTTCAGCAGCCTGCCCAGGTGTCGAGAAATGGATATAGCCATCCGAAACATCAATTGGCGCCCCAGAGGTTTCCGTCTTGGCCCGCAATTCGGCCCACTCATCGGCCCGTAGAATTTTGAAGATCAGCATGGGGTCTGCAATTGCCGCCAAAGCGACCAAAGGTCAAGTGTCACATCAGGGTCATCGAAAGACTTTACTTGCTCGCCCGACAGCGCCAAGCTGGTGCAATAACAAATCCACAGGGAGTAATTTTATGTCTGCTCGTCTCCTATGCACGACGGCGCTTTTTGCCGCATTGGGGTCTGTCGCTGCCGCCGACACGACCCTTCACATCCTCCATATCAATGACCTGCACAGCCGCATTCAGCCAATCAACCGGTTTGACAGCACCTGTAACGCCGAAGATGACGCCGCCGGCGAATGCTTTGGCGGCGTGGCTCGGGTCGCTACTGCCATCAACGACTTACGCGATGAACTGAACGCCGCTGGCGAGAATGTCATTGTTCTGGATGCTGGTGACCAGTTCCAAGGCTCGTTGATGTACACCACCTTCAAAGGGGATGTCGAAGCTGAGTTTATGGAAGCCATTGGTTTTGATGTCATGGCCGTGGGCAACCACGAATTTGACGATGGTCCCGGCAACTTTGCCCGGTTCCTTGAAACTGTTAGCTTTCCGGTTATCTCTGGCAACCTTGACCTCAGCCAATCAGATGAACTGAATGGCATGGTTGAAAGCTATGTCGTTCTTGATGTGAACGGCACTCAGGTTGGTGTTGTCTCGGCTCTGGCAACAGATACGGCCGAAACCTCTAGCCCCGGTCCAAATGTCATTTTCCAGGATGAGATCGACGCCATCCAATCCGATGTCGACGAACTGACAGAAGCGGGCGTTAACATCATCATCGCGCTGACCCATGTTGGCTTGAACCACGACATCGAAATCGCAGAAGCGGTGACCGGGCTTGACCTGATCGTTGGTGGCCACAGCCATACTTACCTGTCTGCATCCGACGAGGATCGTCACGGGGCCTATCCAACATGGATCACCAACCCTGACGAACAGTTGGTGCCGATCGTTCAGGCCTATGCCTATTCGAAATACCTGGGTCACCTTGAGGCGACTTTTGATGATGACGGCAACCTGCTCTATGCAGCGGGCGACACGATGGTTCTAGACGCCTCGGTTACGCCTGATCCTGAAATTGCTGCGCGTGTGGCTGAGCTTGCCGCGCCAATCGAAGAGGCCATGGCCGAGGTTGTTGCCGAATCCACCGCTGTGATCGACGGATCGCGTGACACTTGCCGTGCAGGCGAATGTGCCATGGGCGTTCTTGTTGCAACGGCGATGCTTGAGCGTGTGGCGGATCAAGGCATCGATATTGCCATCCAAAACGGTGGCGGCTTGCGCGCCTCGATTGATGATGGCCCCATCACGATGGGCGAGGTCTTCACCGTTCTACCATTCCAAAACACGCTGGCCACTTTCCAGCTGACGGGCGCAGACGTGATCGCCGCGCTTGAGAATGGCGTCAGCCGCGTGGAAGACGGCGCAGGCCGGTTCCCGCAAGTGGCAGGCATGCGGTATTCCTGGGATGCTTCGGCCGAGCCTGGCAGCCGCATTGTGTCGGTTGAGATTGAAACCGCAGATGGTTTTGTTCCGATTGATCCTGAAGCGGTCTACGGCGTCGTGTCGAACAACTACATGCGTGGCGGTGGAGACGGATACTCGATGTTCGCGGTCAATGGCATGAACGCCTATGATTTCGGTCCGGGCCTTGAGCAAGTGGTTGCAGACTATTTGACCGAAAATTCGCCTTATACGCCGGCTCTTGAAGACCGTGTGATGCAGGTCGAATAATCTAACTGCCAAATATACCTTTTTTGATGGCCGGTGCATTTGCACCGGCCATTTTCTTTTGTGCACAGGATTTATGCTGCATTGCAGAAAACGCATAACGGCTTTTAATTCTTGGCATTTGAAGTTTTGGGTAGCGCTAACATATTAGAGACATACGACAACCCAAGGTGAACAATATGTCCCTGACTACAAATAAACTGATCAAAGGTCTTCGCCAACGTGCCGTCTATTATCAGACGCTGGAGGCCCTGAATGCCACCTCGCTGCGCACCCGCAACGATCTGGATATCTTCGAAGATGACTTCGAAGCCATCGCTCGCTCGGTCGCATACCGCGGCTAAAGCGAACTGACAGATTTGGCGCAAACCGGCGCTGGATTTGCCGCTCTCAAGAGACGAAAGGAAACCGCAATGTCTCTTTCTCCAACGACCCTTCTGTCCGAAGTCCGCAAATATTCTGATTATCGCCGCACCGTGCGCGAACTCAGCAAAACTGCGATGTCCACACGCTTTGATTTCGACCTTAACGAAGGCGATTTCGACAAAATGGCCCGCAACGCCGTCTACGGCGCGTAACCGGACTTTCCCCGCACGGGGCCACGCGCTAGGCTGGCCCGCATGTGTGGACGCATGACAAATACTACTCCGGCAGAAGCTATGGCCCGGCTTTTCGATGCAAGCCCCGCCAATGACCTGCCGGATACCCCAAACTTCAATATCTGCCCAACCCATTCGGTCGCTGTAGTGACGTCGGACGGGGGCGGGCGACGCTTTCGGCCCATGCGATGGGGGTTCGTACCGAAATGGTACAAATCCCCGACGGATGGGCCTTTGCTTATCAATGCCCGCGCAGAAACCATTGCAGACAAGCCCGCTTTTCGCGACGCCTGCCGCGCCCGGCGCTGTTTGGTGCTGGCCAGCGGGTTTTACGAATGGACCAAAGACGCGGATGGAAATCGTCTGCCGTGGTACATATCGCCCAAAGACGGCGGTCCCCTGATCATGGCCGGGATCTGGCAGGATTGGGGGCCAGAAAACATGCCGACTTTTGCCATTGTCACGACAGGCGCTGGACCGGGTTTGGATCATATCCATCACCGCGAACCAGTCAGCCTTGCCAAGGATGATGCCGCAAAATGGCTAGGCGAAGCGGGCAAAGGCGCAGCTCTGCTTATGCAGGCCGCTCCCCAAGGCCGGTTTGACGCGTTTCGCGTTGATCGCGCTGTAAATTCAAACCGTGCGAGCGGTCCGGATCTGATTGAGCCAATATGATTTCCTTTGTTGCGCTAATGGATTACCGCTAAAGGGATTATCCCTGTCTCCAAGGTTGGTTTTCATGTCGCGCCCGATCGCCACTGCAATTGGATTTGTCGCCGTCCTGCTTTGGGCGACGCTCGCGCTATTCACGTCGGCAAGCGGCACGGTCCCGCCTTTGCAACTGATGGCAATGAGCTTTTTGATCGGCGGGATATCCGGCGCGCTGACATGGGTGTTTCGAAGATCTGGGCCGAACGCGTTGCGCCAACCGCTGAAGGTCTGGGCGCTTGGGGTAGGGGGGCTGTTTGGCTATCATATCCTCTATTTTTCGGCCCTTCGCAGTGCCCCTGTGGTTGAGGCGAGCCTCATCGCCTACCTCTGGCCGCTTTTCATTGTGCTTTTGTCGACATTGGCCCCGACAGAACGCCTGCGCCTGCATCATATCATTGGCGCAGGGCTGGGTTTTGCCGGGGCGGTGCTGATTGTGACGGGCGGAGAGGGAGCCAGCTTTAACCCCGCCCATCTGCCGGGCTATGCGCTTGCCTTTGCGGCGGCCCTTGTCTGGTCGGGCTATTCTGTCTTGTCGCGGCATTTTTCAGAGGTGCCTACGGATGCGGTTACGGGGTTTTGCCTTGTCACCGGCGGCTTGGCCACTGTGGCGCATGTGGCATTCGAACAAACAATCTGGCCCGCAGATTTAAGTCAGTGGCTTGCCGTCATCGGCTTGGGCGTTGGGCCTGTTGGCCTTGCCTTTTTTGCGTGGGATTTCGGTGTGAAACGGGGCGATATCCAAGTGCTCGGCGCCGCAAGCTATGCCGCACCGTTGCTATCAACCTTGCTGCTTATCGCGATGGGTGGAGCCGTCTTTACAGCAACAATCGGGATTGCATGCGCACTCATCACCTTTGGTGCGGTCATCGCTGCAAAAGAAATGATTTTTAAGGCTTAAAGTCGTCTTCGCGGCGCGCTCGATCCTTCATCGTAGTTTGAATGAAATATCACCAGATCTGAACGATTTTGCGTCCTAAAATATAGTTTGATTGCTGGTTAATGTTGTTCTCAATTGCGTTCAAAGGTGAGTATTGCAATCAAAAGAAGAAGGCCGCCAGTTAAGGCGGCCCTTTAGCCAGTATTCAGGGAGGATTGTTTGGACGAGACTGCTCGATCTGTTGTCGTTTTTCTCGTCACATTCAGATGTAGCTCTTAAAATGGGCAAAAATGGGGCGATTGTTTCTTTTTTGGTAATCGGTGTGGTTCGGCAGGTTGATTGAGCGTATTTCTAAGACAATCGGCCGGCTCTGGAGATTGATTGACGTCAGCGCCAATGGGGCAGTTTTGAGTGATTAGATAAGACAGGGTTTCTTGCACATCTTAACCACCGAGGAATGGAGATGAGGCAGAAACCTGGAACCAACCGGAGCCATGGCGAGACGGTTGTCAAAGACATCCGCCGGGCAACGCGCAAACAGTATTCGGCGGAAGAAAAGATCAGGATCGTCCTGGACGGTCTCAAGGGTGAGGAAAGCTCTGTGGAGCTGTGTCGCCGCGAGGGCGGCAAAGAGCCCAAATTGTCAGTTGCTGTTACTTGATGAATGAATGAATGGCTGCTGCTGTACATCCGAAGATTGCACTTAGTTAAGTGTGTCACAAAGGGAGAGTCGGCGTGGAATAGATTGGAAAGTCCAAGCGTATTGAATTTAGCTAGGAACGCTTTCTATATGCCGCAGCTTTGGCGCGATTGCCGCAGACTTCCATGCTGCACCACCGCCGTTTGTGGTTCTTGCTGACGTCGAGAAAAAATAATGTGCAACCGGATCCCTCGCACCGTCGCACGTGTCGGAGATCCGCCTTTGCAATGAACTCGGCGCAAGCTTTGGCGATACGTGGTAATAGATCATCGGCGCTTTGAATGTCGTGGATGACCTTCAGCTCAATCCCTCTGCCATTGAACTCGCTCGGAACAAGACGCGGCGATTGTTTGCCCCGACGCATCAAACGGTTGAGCTTCGCTATCATTTGGTGATCGGCAGGAACCTCGGCGTCTTCAACGACGGAACTGACAAAACTACGAAAGTCTTCCCGAAACGCCCGAATGTCTTCAGCGGCTAGGTTAAGCGCTGCGCGGTGTTTGGGTTGCTTCAGAGCAGACTTTTCTACGTCAGTTAAGAGGCCCGCTTCGACAAGCCAATCCAGAGTTTCGGCACCCGACGCGAGCCATTCAAACTCGGTTGATCTTGGTGCGGCTTTGGAATTGATAAAATCCAGAGCTGTGTTGTCACCAATAAAGAAGGCTGCAGGCCGAGCATCGGTCATCGCCATTGAAGCTCCTATCAATTTCTTGAACGGCCACGAAACATAACCGCCTAAATTGAATTTAGAAAGAAAAAAATCTCCTCCGGGATACAAAAAAACGTGACTTGCCAAAGGTTCGCCATTGCAGTCAAAAGTAACCATCAAAAATTGATAACGAAGGTTACTGAGGATATACCCAAATGAAAAGCTTTCTCCCTATCGCAAGCGCATTGCTGTTTGCCTCTTCTGGTTTGGCCGGCTGGGCCGCCGACACGCACGACGCCCAAGTGTCCTACAACATTGTCGAAGTTGGAGATGTGTCCCTGTTCTACCGTGAAGCAGGTCCAGTAACGGCACCAACGATTTTGTTGCTGCACGGCTTTCCGTCGTCATCACACATGTTCCGCGACCTGATCCCTGAACTGGCTGAAACCTATCATGTCATCGCACCAGACTACCCCGGTTTTGGTCAATCTTCGGCACCGGATGCAGGGGACTATGACTACGATTTCGCAACGCTTTCTGCGACCATTGCCGCGTTCGTCGATACGCTTGAAATATCGAATTACACGCTGTTCATGCAAGATTTCGGGGGGCCGGTTGGGTTTCGGTTGGCGCAAGCTAATCCTGAAAAGATTGACGGGATTATCATCCAGAATGCGACAATTCATTCGCAGGGATGGAATCCGGATATTGTCAGCCAATTCGTGCCTTTCTGGGAAAACAGAACCTCTGAAACAGAGGCGCCACTGCGCGGGTTCTTCTCGCCTGAAACAACCCGGTGGCAGTATACCCAAGGCGCTAACTTAACGAGCCGCATCAACCCGGACGCGTGGGTCAGCGATCAGGCTGGGTTGGACCGCCCCGGCAATCACGAAATCCAACTGGAATACCTTTGGAACTATCAGGACAACGTCACTCAATATCCCCAATGGCAGGCATATCTCGCCGAAAATCAGCCAGACACGCTTATTGTTTGGGGCCGCAATGACCCATTCTTCCTGACCGAAGGCGTCGAGGCCATTCAGGAGCTTGTACCAGATGCCGACGTTCATCTGTTCGATGCAGGTCACTTCGCACTGGAAACACACTCAAGCGAGATCGGCGAAGCTGTTCATCGCTTCATGTCTCGCTAAGCGCCCCTCTCCCCACTTTTTTAGTTCCAAGCAGGAAACCAAACAAATGACCAAAATTCTTCACATCGTCGCATCCCCACGGGGCGATGCATCCCAATCCACAAAGCTGGCAGAGGCATATCTAAAGGCCAAAGCCGAAGCCGACCCGTCCTTGACCATTGAAACACTGGAACTGTGGAAAGAGGCCCTACCGGAGTTTGACGGTGACAAAGCCGCAGCAAAGATGACCTTTTTCGGAGTCGGGGAAATGGGAGCGACGCAACAAACCGCTTGGGACAACGTTGTCGAAATCACGTCTCGGTTCACCGACGCCGATGTCTATGTGATTTCTGTGCCTATGTGGAACGGCGGTATTCCGTACAAACTCAAGCAGTACATCGACATCATCACGCAACCAGGGTTGTTGTTCGGGTTTGATCCTGAGGCCGGCTACTCCGGCCTGCTGGAAGGCAAGCGGGCAGTGGTGTTTTACACGTCCGGCGTATGGGCCCCCGGTGCCGACAAGAAGTACGGCACCGATTTTCACTCGGAATACCTCGGGTGGTGGTTGGACTTCGTGGGGGTCAAAGACGTGAGCTCAGTGCGCTTCCAGCCCTCGCTCCTGACGTCCGATCCCGACGGTGACCAAAAAGTCGCAATTGCCAACGCGATCAATCTAGCACGTGAGATTGCCTGACCGAGGTCCTTCCTCAAGCCTTCAATCAGCCGCCGTTCGTCCGGCGGCTGCCTTTCATTATTGCAACCGCTACAATCCAGTCATTCTGGAACCTGTACAAGATTACAGCTTCGAAACCTTGTCCCAAATGGAGTTCAAAAGGCCGCTGATTTGAGACTGACCATTTTCAAAGCAGATACAGCAACAAAGTCGACCAACAGCGCTATTCGGTTGATATTGATACTTCCAGCCCAACCTTCTTCCTTCCCATAACTACGGACGTTCGAAAGCGTCGTACATTTGAGTTTTCGAAGAATAGCCGGTGTGTAAGGCCCTCAAAATCAGGCATGTCTTTCGCCGTACAAATCAAGCAGAAATCAGCATCTCCAGTAACATAGTAACATTGCTGTACTTGAGGCTCGTTTCGTGTTTGCCGCACGAACTGATCGATTTGGTCCAGCCGCTCGCGTTCAAGCTCAACCATCACGACAAAGCTCATGTTTTGTCCAAGCTTGTGCGGGTCCAGCAGCGCAACCTCGCGATCTATGACCCCCGTTTCTCGCAAAGACTTCAATCTACGTTGCACCGAAGCGGTAGAAAGCCCTGAAATATGTGCCAACTTCTCCAATCCAATTCGTGCGTCTTCTTGAAGTGCGTTTAGGATCGCAACATCCGCTGTGTCAATCTTCATGCATCACCATTCGTAAAATTCAGAGAAATTTTCTCACTTTTTCGACCTAATCTGATCACTTTGCGTCGTAAGAGATTGATACATTTAGGGAATGGAAAAAACAACCTTCGTACTTTGCCCCGACGCAGCAACGAACTTGCTCAAGCAATGGCCGAGCTACGCTCCTACGCCGATGAGGCGTATTGATCAGGGCGCGGGCAGTGCAAATCTGTTGATTAAAGATGAGACAAGTCGAATGCAGCTTGGCTCGTTTAAGGCAGTTGGTGGTGGTTATGCCGTTGCTCGAATGGTTATGGGCGGCGACACCTCCTCTGCGGTGACACTTTCGGATTTGCGGAGGAACGCCCAAGGTAAGAGGTTCATTTGCGCCAGCGCGGGCAATCACGGAATATCTGTCGCCGCCGGGGCGCGATTTCTGGGCGCTGGTTCCCGCATCCATCTTTCCAAAATGGTTCCAGACGAGTTTGCAACCCGGCTAACCCGTTTGGGGGCTGAAGTAATTCGTTCTGGTGAATCCTATGAAGAGAGCGTTGAGTGCGCCATCGACGACGCTGCTCAAGGCAACGGCATTCATTTGGCGGACGGATCCTGGCCAGGATACACCGAGCCACCCCGGCTGGTTATGGAAGGTTACACCATAATTGCAGAGGAAATGCGCCGCGGCTTTGAAGAATGCGGCGAATGGCCGACGCATATCTTTTTGCAAGCAGGTGTTGGCGGTCTTGCAGGTGCGATCACCTATATGATCCGCCAAAACTGGGAGGTGCAACCGCAGATCACAGTTGTTGAGCCAGACTTTGCGCCTTGTTTACGCGACAGTGTGAAGGCCGGTCATTTGGTCGACGTGCAAGGTCCAGCTTCAGTCATGGGGCGTCTTGATTGCAAAACAGCATCGCTTCTTGCCTTCGAGATTTTAGGCAGTAAGGCCGATGCCTTTCTCACAATCTCTGATCAGCAAGCCCAGTTCGCGGCAGAAGCTCTTGCAACAGAGGGCATCGCAACCACGCCTTCGGGCGCTGCAGGCTATGCCGCGTTTCTTGAGGCCGGTTTGGACGAAAACGCGCGCGCATTGATCATCGTTACTGAGGGAGCACTCTCATGATCAGAATTGAAGACCTCTATCGCTATCCAATCAAAGGATTTCCGGCGGAAGTGATGAAATACGTAGAGTTGACGGTTGGTGAAGGTATTCCGGGGGACCGTGCGATCGCCCTTGGTACTGGAATGCTTGAAGTTCCACCTGATGGCGACTGGACCGCGTGTCAGGCTTTTCAGCGCATGAGTATTCGCCCCGATCTTACTGTTTTTCAACTTGAAACCTCTGAGCAGGGTGCAACATTGGCCAATCCGCAAGGCCAAACCGAAATAATCAACCGTGACAGCACCGTATTGACGGAGCTATCAAAGAGCTTCGAACACGCGGTGAAGGTGTATCGCCGTAACGAAGGGTTTGGCTATTGGGATCACGAAGATGCCGCGCTCTCAATTATTAACTTAGCGACTCTCGAAGAGATTGCGCAAACGCTCGGCGCGCCTGTTGACCCACTTCGGTTTCGTGCCAACATCTATGTCCGCGCGGACCCTTGGGTCGAGTTTCAATGGTTGGGGCGAACCTTGGAAATTGGCGACGCGAAACTTGATGTCATTCGACCGACTGATCGATGCAATACAACATCGGTGAATGTGACTACCGGCAAGAGCGACATCAATATGCCTGCAGCGTTACAGCGGTATTTCGGGCATATGTATTGTGGGGTTTACGCCTCTGTGCGTAAGGGTGGCCAATTATATAGGGGTGCAGAAGTAACGGTCTCGTCCAATACTGAGATAAAAAGCGTGCAAAATGCGTCCGGTATAACCACGGCCCCAAAGCTAGCGTCGTGGCCGCGACCAGCGAGCATATGTGATGTCCAGCATGAAACACATGATACGAGGTCGTTTTGGATGGAAGACAGGCTCGGGGCGCTTGATGCGTCACAAATTGCAAAGCCAGGGCAATACATTCGCCTGCATGATCTTGCTGGGGGCAAAACATGGCGCTGCTATACAGTGTCGGCCATTCGAGACCGTCAACTACGGATCACAGTCAAACGCGACGCCGGGCTTGGGTCACAAGCGGTTCATCGTCTACGTGCCGGTGACGTTGTTACGATTTCTGGCCCGTTTGGAGAGGCAACACTGCGCAATGAATGTACGGCATTTCATTTTGTAAGCGCGGGCATTGGGATTACGCCAAGCATTGCGAAACTGAAAGCTCTTGCCGCGAAAAGAGACAACCGGCCAATCGTTGTAACGCATGTTGCACAAGGCAAGAATGATCTTGCTTTGTGGGGCGACGTCACGCAGGCAGCTGGGAAACTGCCCAATGTGGACCTACGCCTCCACTTGACACAGGAAGCAAACCTACCCAAAGGCGCGGTGCCGGGACGCCCTGATGCCAAAGCCTTAGTTGCGGATGCGAAGGCTGAATTGGCAGACCTCCACATTTGCGGACCATCCGGATTTGTCGAGCAATTGGCGCGCGCGATTGAAGGCGTTGATTTCCCTCAGGAAAATGTATTCATTGATCGCTTTTCTTCCCCAAGCATCACAATGCAGATGCGAGACATCGCTCCGTCGCCACCGATCAATGTGACCCTCCAAAGGTCAAAAATATCGGCTGAATGGCGCCCTGAGGATGGCACGTTGTTGGAGTTCATCGAAAACCTTGGTGTCGTTACCCCGTCGCATTGTCGCGCAGGTATCTGCAAGTCCTGCCAATGCCATATTGCGTCAGGAGCTGCGCAGCGTTTGACCGGATCACCAGGCGAAGACACACAAAGAACACTGATCTGTTCATCCGTTCCAAGCGAGGCTCTTGTGTTGGATATTTGACGTCGAGACGTATTCGAAAAGCCTTCCAGAGTTTGGCGTTGGCGATGCCTCTGCACATGAAATAGTTGCAGGGGATGTAAGCAGGTTGTCAGCGACCCTCCAAACCCTTTTCGCCCATATTCTGGGAACGGGCTTCGTAGCGATCACTTTAGACCAAGATGGTAAACTTGACCCTTCTCGATTGAAAACCCTAGGCGAAACTGTTTGGTCGTGACGGCTGAGAAAACGGCACGTGGTGCGTGGACCCGATGGTGCAAACAAACGCGGTATTGTTGCATGTCGATGCTGCATGGCCGGGCCCCTCCGTCTTACAATATTCCACGACGTGGTTGCAGGAATCGAGGCGGCTGACGGTGTTTCTGTTTCGGCGCATAAATGTTCGGCGCATAAATGGTTTTATCCACCAAAGGACTCAGCTTTAGTCTTCTCTAAAGATCCGCAAGCTTCTAGGCTTGCAAACCCCTCCGTGAAGTAGCCCCCAATTTCGAACACAAAACGACACCTATCCAAGCTGCGTTCGAACCGCCCTGTCGTTAAGTCGATCCCACCCTTGTTCCATCGATCCTGTCGAAAAATAACTGGTCGGATCGTTACAAGTTCGGTTATTTGTTGCCTTAACATAAACCCGCAAGCACAAGGCCTCTTTCGCATGTTCTACAAAACCCACCTCTCATCATTTGCCGTTATCGCCGTCTGCACCCTTGGCCTCGCGGTCCCGTTGCAAGCCGATACTGGCGCGTATTCCGGCGCGGTTTTGCATCAGGCGTCTATGTCGATTGGAGCCAGCTCCAGCTTGACCGCCAACATGCTCAACACCCTGCAAGGCGTGCCCTTGGTTCAGGTCGCCTGCACCCAAAGTGACACGGATCCTTGTGAGGACCTTAATCAGACATGTCTGGACGGCGGATCCTCACAAGAGGAGTGCGCACCAGCGACGGAACAATGTTTGATTGATGCGGGGTGCACCCTCCTTGACTAAGGGTGTGTCCCGGCCAAGGCCGTAGTAATCAGCAGGTGGACGGAATCCGCATTCAATCCATCCACATGAGCCGACAATCAATGACTGGATCAAAGTGCTGCGCCGTAGCACTTTGATGTAAGCCGGCTCAACCGGCCTGTCCGAACGGGTGCCTAACAATCTCAGACGCACAATTTCCAACCCGCAGAGACCAGAAATCGCGTTGGGGCCTCTAGTTGGATGACATTCCGATGACGCAGCAGTTCAATAAATGTTGTTTGGAAAGCAAGTCATTGCTTCTGCACCAGAAGCCATTCCGCTTTGAGGATGTCGGCTTAACGCGCTGAACTAAATTTATTATTTCAGATCAGGCTTATATTGGCCGCACAAATAACCGAAAGTTTTTAAAACGATTGCAAATCCTCTTCGCGCCCGCAGCGAATGACCGTTTCATGCCCAAGTAAACGTGTCCGCTTGCGGCCCAAGCGCGGGCCTTTACGACTGAGTTCAGCGCTACAGCGCGGCATCGTCAGAGCGGTCATTGGCCCATCCCGCCGCCTATCGGCGGGTTGAACGTCGGTCATTCGGCACAGGTGCTGTTTGGCGCAAACGTGCAAAAGCGGGCAGGTACAACTCCCACTCGGCGGTAGCTTTGTTGACACAAGGATTTTCTTCGGCCGACGCATGATCGGAGCAACCTCTCATGAGATCTACCGCCATGAGGAGAAGAGGACGTGTGTTGCTGGTGTCTCGGGATGCCCTCACAGGCAGATCTTAATACTTTCGCCCTTCGATATTTTTTATTGATTTTTTCTCTTTGAGAATTAATCTTTTTTGTCGTTGCGCTCACCCTCTCATCCGCCCACTAATTCACTGGAGTTTCCCATGAAAGCCTTACCTCATGTCCTTTTTGCGCTTGTCGTAATGACCTCCGCTGGCCAATCGGTCGCACAGGGTATTTGCACCGACGGACTTTCACCGGCGTTCCATTGCGAGATACAAAGATGGAACGCTGAAGATCGGGCCGGCAGCATCTATAACGACTGTTTGGCCGCTGCGCCATCCAGCGCCGATAGCCAGGCCGCCAGCGACGCATGCGTTTCTCAATTCACCCGCTCCATCTCCACCACAGCCAACAATCACGCCGCCTGTCTTCGGCAAAATCAATGCTTGTGGTGACCATAACAGCCTATCCTAGCACGTCAGGCTTTTTTATGGATGGTTTCAGGATAGCAGGGAATTGGATTTTCAGCCGGTAAACAACGTTTCCCAGGTGACATTTTGGCCTCTAACCCACTTAGCGCCCATCGTGCCCATCTCTTGACGTACATCTCAAGCGCAGCATCGGCTAAAACCCTGCTGCCCGCGAGCGCGCAGGCTCAGACTCAGCAGGGAGTTGTCAACCAGTGCATTCAAACGACATGCAACCCTATCACCCGGGCCACTGAAGCAGACATTCAGTCTTGCGTGGCGGTGGGATTGCCCGAGAACGAATGCGTCAGCGAACTTGCACCGGACGGCGACGCGGCATTTGAAAGATGTGTGGCCATCTGCCTAAGCTACTCCCAGCAATGATCCCACGTATGGCCCGAAATACTCGCTAAACTTGAAGGCCACCGCAATAAGGTTGGCCAACAGAATTACGAAAACAACTCTTGGAACAGGACCTCTTGTGAATCTTAACCAAAAAACATCAACGACTGGCTTTCTGATCATTGGCGGCTTGTTCATCGTGGGCGCGGTGCTTCAGAGCACCACTGATCTTTTTGACACGCGTTGGAACACGCCATTGCCAGAACGGTTGGCAAACTACTGGTGGGATTCCGAGGAGTCCTGCGACGAGGCCTTTCGACTGGATTTCAACAGTGAGACCGCGGCGATGACGATTGAATACATCGATGGCGTACGGGAACAGTATTCGAACACTGTTATAGAGACTGAAGATTACTTCACCTATCGATATTCTGGGCAGGACGCGGACGGTTTGAACATCCACGCGCATTTTGAGATGTGGGACGAAGGTCTTGCGACACGCATCTACTCATCTGTCTGGATGGACGGTGAAGACGAGGAAGAAAACTTTGTTCAGATTTTTCACTGTGGAAGGGTTAGATAGACGATCCTTGCTGGTCCCCCGCGATCAATCCACACTGCACGAAGGTCTGGTAAGGGCCGCGTATCTCAAAACGTCGAAGCATCCGCGCAGGTGCACCGAACCTACACGTCCCGCCAAGCCGGCTTGAGGTCACGAACCGCCCGTCCCGCAGGACACGATCCGGCCCAAAGCGGACCTCCGCCGCACCGGCAGGCGCTGCGGCGCAGCTTCCTCAGTTCGATCATTCGCTGCAGACGCACTGTTGTAGAAAGGCAAGCGCCATCACCGCGGTGAGCAACGTTTTTTCGATACCGCGCGTTTGCGCCGATTGATCGCGAAGTGATTTGTGGTCACCGCAAGAATACTTGTACTATTATAACTGATGTGGAAACGCTTAGCCAATTTATACTCGAGAATTTTTTTGGGGTCACAATGCTAACGAGCAGCGCACTCTTCCACCTTTGGAAGCGGCAGGTCTTTCTCCGAAATCGGCACGACGAGCTTTCGTCGCTACTTGGGTGTTCTTGGATTCATACCGGCATCTACATGATCGGATGCGCCGACCACGTAGTGTACATCGGCCAAAGCACTCAACTCGGCCAACGGTCTATCGACAGTTTGGGGCGTGTCTATCATAGGATCTCAAACACTTCGCTTCCTTGGTCTATAGCGTTCGCGCCCTGTGCCTACGACGACATGGACGAGCACGAAAGCGCAGCCATCCGTGCCTATGCACCTGAATTCAACACATCGATACCTAGCCTGAACAAGAGCACTGGCCGAATGCCGATCATAGCGGGAATGGCGCAAGTCTTCGCGGATCAGGCTTCGCCGAGTAGGGCCTTTTTTCCAGAATGCGTGAAGCGCCAGATTGAAGATGCTTCGAAGAACACGACGCCACCTTGGAGAAAGCGAAAGGCGATCCCACAGGACGAGGCCAGCACCGCCCCGAAACAAGTATTTGAGCGTCGAGATGTGAATACCTCCGGTAGAGATTTCTTCGACGAGTTGTCGTTGCATCGGCGACGGACGCAACGGCGCACGACTTCCAAACATAGACCGGCGAGGATCAAGACCTACGTCGAGCACAGGGGTGTCGAGATCCATATCGATGAGGTTACATCGAACCAAGCCGGTGAGCGTGACCTAACCTTTGAATGGATGGCGAAGAGCTATGGCAAGGTTATCGCCCAAGGCGAAGAACCGGACAAGGCGACTGCTGCTAACAAGGCAATCGCCGCAGCTGATGAACATCTCGCACAGCCGTATCGATTCAAGATCAATCTGTGCGATGACGGCTCGGTAGTGACAAAAGATGGCGAGTATCTTGGTACGTGGGAAACTGACGAAAATGACCACCCGTCTTTTACTCCTATCGGAGAGACTGAAGTGCTCTTCTTTGAAATGTGGATCGGGCTGCTTTGTCAGAAGATAGCTGATTGGCATGAAGCCAAGAACTAAGACCCGGCAACATGATTGTGCCGCTGACAATAGTACTTTGATTTGAGCGCCGCCGACGGCCCAAACTGGACCTTCGACTACTGTTCGGGTTGCTGCGGTTGCAGCCTACTTTGCCGACATTCGCTACAAATGCAAATTCTGTGGGTGCTCGAACTTACGCATCGCGGACGAACCAACCTTGAGCAGGTGCAGCTATTGCTGACGCGGAATTTATGCGCTCTACCAGCGCGGGTCATCGCAGCGTTGCGGTCAATGAAGACGGGATTAAATGTAAAACACGGACAGCCTTTTTTCTCACACGACGCAACAGTCAATCGCAATCTGCCGGTCTTCACCCATCAGCGCTGAAAATGTCTTGCAACATTCGCCCGGCAGAGAGAACATTGGCATCATAGCCGTTGGCCGCTGAGAACAATAGCCCAACAGGTGCGTTTCCAATTTGGTTCTTGACCGGGATGCTTACGCCCGGCATCCCCAGATAATTTCCGACCATTGTGTTGCGCAGGGCTAGCAGATTTGTGCGCGCGAAATGGGCATCGTCTTCGTCCAATTCCTGAATCGGAGGGGCGGTCGTGGCGACCGTAGGAAACAGCATAAATCGTCCATCAAGATGTTCCGCCACAGCTCGCTCAAGCCGAAGACGCTCTGACTGCAGAAGGATATAATCCTGCGCAGTGAAGGACGATGCCGTTAACATGCGCTCACGCACCCGCTGATCCATAAGCGCGGCATTTGGCCCTTTCAGAGTTTCTGCGTGGAAGGTTGCTGCCTCGGCGACCGTTAGCGTTCCGTGTTTGGCAAAGAGTTCGGCAACCTCATCAAAGATTGAAAAGGGTTGCCTTCGGACTGACACGCCGTTGTTTTGCAATAGTTTGATTGCCTGCTCAAAGCTGTCGCTTACCTCTTGCGACAAACCAGAGATCACGAATGAATCTGGTATGATCGCCTCTATTTCCGAAACATCGCGCGCAACGATCTTGGCCTGGACCTCACTGCGCAGAATGGCATCCATCGCAATTATGTCATCCATGTCACGTGCAAAAATGCCGACGGAATCCAAGCTGCTGGAAAGAGGAAAGATCCCCGTTTTATCGTAGCGGGTCTGGCTCGACTTAAAGCCGTAGGCCCCACAAAAAGCCGCAGGAACTCGAACAGAACCTGCTGTGTCGGTGCCGATGGACACGGGCACAATTGATGCGGCGACGGCAACGGCGGAACCGGATGATGAGCCGCCCGGCGCGAGCGGAACATCTGTTGAGGCCGGGTTCACAGGGGTGCCGAAATGTGGGTTCAAACCAAGGCCAGAATAAGCGAATTCCGAGAGATTTGTTTTGCCGATACAAATAAGCCCCTGCGCTTCGCAAGCTTGATAGATTGTCGCCGCTTGTTCGGGTGCGGGTGCGTTTCGCCTGATCGCCGATCCTGCCGTCGTCGGGGTGTTGGGGATATCGACCAGATCCTTCCAAGCAACAGGAATTCCGTCCCAAGGGCCAAGAGTTTGCCCGTTCGCGCGCCGCTTATCGCTTAAGCGCGCGGCGCTTAAGGCAGATTGCTCAGTCAAAGTGATGAAAATCGCGTCGTCACCAAATTGTCGAATACCCTCAAAACACTGCCGGGCGAGCGCTTCTGAGGTTGTTTCGCCACGCTCAAGCATTCCGGCCAAGGAGCCCGCTGTTCCCTGCGACTGGTTTCCGATCATGTTCGCCCCCATAGCTATAGATTGTCCAAACCGCTGTTTTGATGTGATCCGGTAGCCGGATCCCATAATGCGGTCACTTATTCCCGCAAGGTTGTATTCGAACGAGCAAGTTTGAATTGACGCTGATGGATGCTTTTTCGAGCAAGAAGAGGGCTATTTGGTGCCCAAAAACCAAAGACACGCTCACCTGGTTTTCTGGTCGAATGCGACGCTGAAGGAAAAGACATTCGGGGCCAAATGAAATTCAGACCTAGAAGTGAACGCAAACGTATCGGCATCATCGCGGGCTCTGGCCCCGAAGCCGGCGTGGATTTGTGGGCAAAAGTAATCGAAGAAGCCAAGGCATTGATGGGGGGCGAATATCAAGGCGACCTGGATGGGCCAAAAGTGCGCATCGTGTCCTCCCCAATCTTGGGTCTGTCTATGGAACTTGAAGAAAAAGACGCGATCGTTCGCCCCGAAATACTTAGTATTTACAGTGACCTGGCAAAGGATTGCGATTTTATCGCCATTGCCTGCAACACGTTGAATTTCTATCAGCACGCGATCAAATCTTTGCCATGCAAAGCCGAGCTGGTCTCCGTTTTGGATGTCATTCACCATTATTTTGGCACGGCAGACGACAAGCGCCTGGCACTACTCGGCGCCGCACCTGTGACTCAAATGGATGATTGGTCGGTCTACAAAAGTCTTACTGAAGAATTCAGTATAGAAGTTCCTGCAAATACGGCCGAACTTCACGACATTATTTATGAAGTGAAGAGGATCGGTGGCAATGATCCACAGCTGATCGAGCGGTTTGCCGGTCTGGTAAAGGGCTTGGACAATGACACTGTTTTGCTGGCCTGTACCGAGCTGCCCCTTATCCAATGCCACGCCTCTGGCAAAAATCTGGTCGATGTTACGCAATTATTGGCAAAACGACTGATCCAAAAAGCCTATTGTAAAAACGCCCACCCATGAAAACTCTGTTTGTTTATATGGGCGGAACGATGGGTATGATACCATCGAAGGATGGGCTGGTGCCCTCGATCGGGGTTGTCGAAAACTGCCTACAAAAATTGTATGACACAGGGGATGTTCTGGGTTCTTACGAGATAATAGCAGCCAAGCCTCTGATCGACAGCAGCGCAATTGAACCAGAGGATTGGAACTGGATTGGATCGCAAATTGTTGATCGATATGACGATTTCGACGGATTTGTTGTCATCCATGGCACGGATACTTTGGCCTATTCAGCCTGCGCGTTGAGCTTTGGACTTGTGGGGCTTGGAAAGCCCGTCATCGTAACCGGTGCGATGTTGCCTTTGGTCATGGAGGGCAGTGACGGGCGAAAGAACCTCCGCGAAGCAGCGTTTGCGGCGGCAAAGGCACCAGCGGGCGTATGGGTGCAATTTGCAGGAAAGCTCATGCATGGAGCACGCGTTCGGAAAAGCCACTCTTCGGCGCTGGATGCGTTTTTTGACGCCGAGGCATCCGCGCCACCGCGACACCTGGCTACAAGTCTCAGATGGCAAGGCTACACAACATTCAATATTCCATTGTTGACCTTCGTGCCAGGAATCTCCGGCCAATTCTTAAGCCAATGCCTTCATGATGCTGACGGCATCATTTTGCGCTGCTATGGGGCGGGAACAATGCCCGAGGTGCCAGAATTTAAAGAAACCATCAGAGCCGCGCGCCTAGAGGGGAAGCCGGTTGTCGCAACCAGTAAATGCGCTGACGGTGGCGTAGCCTTGGGCAGATACGCGTCCGGGGCAAACCTATTGTCCAGCGGGATCATCGACGGCAAATCGGCGACAGCGACAGCAGCCTACGTAAAGACGCTTTTCGTCCTAAGCAAAGGTCAAGACGACGCTTCCACGCTTGCGGAGCTTGCGCGCCCAATTTGCGGAGAATTCGGATGAGCGGCTCAGTTTGTTGCTGCTTCCATCAAATGGGTGCCTTCTTTGAACTCACCTGATATACTCTGCTGAATTGTCGGAGATACATCATCGGCGCCGTATTCGAACAAACCACATTTTCTCAAACATTTTCTTAAGTCGACACTTGTGCCGATATATTCCATCAAAATCCGCGTCGCGGTCGGCTGTCGCCCGGATAGTGCCGCGACACCGGACATGATGCCGGTCAGATGGCGAATGCGACTGGTGTAACTCGGATAGAGAGCGATTTGGATGACCTCGTTTTGTGTCAAGGTTTCCAATGCCGTGATAAACAAGCGATCGCCAAGCATGTAGCAAGCGCCTTCGTATTTGCAGACAAACCGGTCGTCGCCTGTTTCGCCGATGACCTCCAGGGTTTTAATATTTGTACTGAATGCGGTGCGGTAAATTTGGGAAACACCCTTGAGAATTTTTCCAGGGAAAGACATCGAGTTGTAGTAGGTGAAATAGTATCCGACATATGGGTCGAGATCAGCGCGCGACGCCTGCAAAATTCTTTCTGTCGAATTAATGATAATATTCTTTTCGAGCCCAATTTTGCTGCCGACCGGCTTCAGTCTTACGAGTTCCTTAAATTGGCCATGGGGCATCAAAAGCTCTGCTTCTTCGACGCCAAAAAAGTCGCACATCTTCCTCATCAAGCGCAGAGAAGGCAGGGAATGCCCATTCAGGTATCGGTTAAACTGAGAGCGGTTGATGCTCAGCTTGCGACACACATCCGCGATAGAATTATGGTAGCTACACAAAAGCCGCAAATTTTCAGGTAAATCTCTGGACATTCGCGACCTTCGCTATGTGACGCTGTTATGGGGTCAAATAGTACATGAGTTGTACGCATGCGCAAATCGTTTTTCGGAAGAATTCCGCCTACCGTCGTTAAGTCTTCTTAACTAAAACACACCATCGGAGGGACGTATGGCGTTTCTAGAAAGTTTTTTTGGGGTCATCGGTGACCTCACATGGGGATGGGCACTGATCCCGATCCTCGTCGTATTCGGCGTATTCATCACGATCGCAACTGGCTTTGTTCAATTCCAGTTTTTCGGACGAATGTTCCGAGTTCTCACAAAACGGGAAGCAGACCCGAACAAAATCTCTGCGCGCGAAGCGCTGATGATTTCTGTCGGCGGGCGTGTCGGCGGCGGAAACATCGCCGGCGTTGCCGTCGCGATTACCCTCGGCGGGCCGGGCGCAGTATTCTGGATGTGGGCAATCGCTATTGTCGGCATGGCAACCAGCCTCGTGGAATGCTCCGTGGCGCAGCTCTTCAAGCGCGTTGAACCAAATGGCGATTTCCGCGGTGGCCCTGCACGCTCGATCATTCATGGCCTCGGCGCTGATTACCGCTGGTTGGCGGTCACTTATGCAATCTGTTTGATCGCAGCATTCGGTGTCGGCTTTAACGCTTTCCAAGGAAACACAGTTGCAGGCGCTGCCTATGACAGCCTTGGCATCGATCGTCTCTGGACAGGCCTTTTCCTGACAGCGATCACTGGCTTTATCGTGTTTGGTGGTATCCACCGGATCGCCAAAGCGGCTGATGTTGTGGTTCCTGTTATGGCGCTTGGCTATCTGGCATTGGCGATTGTCGTTATCATTATGAACATCGGTGAAGTCCCGGCTGTATTCGCTTCGATCATCAGCAATGCTTTCGGTCTGGAAGAAGCTGTTGGCGGTGGCATGGGCGCTGCAATTGCGCAAGGTCTGCGCCGTGGTCTGTTCTCGAACGAAGCGGGCCTCGGTTCTGCTCCAAACGTTGCTGCAACGGCGACTGTGCGTCACCCGATCAGCCAAGGTATCACGCAGGCATTCTCCGTCTTTATTGACACCATCCTGATCTGTTCCTGCACGGCTTTCGTCATTCTTCTGGGTGACGTTTATGTACCGGGCGCAGCAGATGTTGATGGTGTCGCTCTGACGCAGCAGTCAATGGTGTCCCATTTGGGCGCATGGACTCAGTATTTCCTGACCTTCGCAATCCTATTGTTTGCGTTCAGCTCAATCATCTACAACTACTATCTGGGTGAGAACGCGATCACATTCCTGTCAAAACATCCGATGGCGATCATGGGGCTGCGCGTGTTGGTTATGGCTGTGATCCTGCTCGGAGCCGTCGCGCCAAACGCAACAGCGGTCTTCTTCTTCTCGGATCCAATGATGGGCGTTCTGGCTGTGGTCAACCTGATCGCGATCATGATGTTGTTTCCGATTGCACGTCGAATTCTGCAAGACTTCCGCGAGCAGCTGAAAGCAGGCGTAGATCGTCCTGTTCTGAACGTTGAGAAGTTTTCGGACTTGGATCTGGATCCTAAGGCTTGGCCTAAGGCGGAACAGTAGATTTTGTTGCAAAATCAAAAAGTCGATTCGGGAGCCTAGCTTGGCTCCCGACCTCAATTTGGGATGACGGTTTAGCTCAGAATTGAGCGGTTCTTGGAAAACGTAGAGTGATCCGGGGTGCGATCTGTCAGATCGAGACGGCAGAACCACCGATATGCCAGGCCCAAATGCACCTCTTCGCAAAGACGCCGTTCTGACCGGATACTGAAACAGTAGCCGACCATCAGCACGCGAATCATCAGTTCGGGATCGACCGAAGGTCGGCCAGTATGGCCGTAGAGTTCCGACAAATACCCTCGAATGCCGCTCAGACCGAGATGCCGATCAATTGACCGCAGCAGATGATCTTGAGGAACATGCTCTTCGAGCGAGAACACGTAAAACAGCGCCGCCTGCGCCTCTTGCTTCTGTCCCATCATCGCAACTAATCTCGATCAACATGGGAATTGAATTAGTCAAATGAGCCGCGACCAAGCAGGAGTTTTTCAACGACATGGGCTCGAAGCCGACCTCGAATGCGGCGCGGCATTTGCCGCTTTTCAGGCCCTGGTAGTCGCCGCTCTCGGCCCAGAGCCGCCTTCCAACTACCACCTGCGATGCTTCGGCGCGGCCCGTCTTTCCGGACTTTCGCCGCAACCGCGAAATCATGGCGTTGGTGAACTCACCCTGTGCGGGACTCAGCGGCCCTTCGCTGCGCAAGTTCGAACGACGGCTTTTCCAAAAGGTATCAATGATGAGGATCTTCACCCATCGCCAGCTGCAAGTGGTGTGTCTGATGGTGAGCGCCGATAGACATGACGCCGAAGAACCCGAGGCCAGTGACGCGGTCAAGTTCTTGGTCGGTTTCGACTTCGATTCGCATGGTCGCACCGCTTGAGGACGGTTCGGCAGTCACAGCCCATCCGGTTGCCATTTCGAGCATGGGTGAATGTGCTATTGCCATTCGTTCAATGGCATCAGCGACATCGCCTGCGCCGGTAATGTTGAATTCGACGATCCGTCCTCCACTTTGCGTCCGCACGTTCGCCTCTGTCGTGACCAGTTCCATATCCACAAGATGATCGCGCAGAGCCTGAATGTTGACCTCCGTCCAGTCGGTGCTGGGATCGTCCGACAGAATTTGGACTATCTCAGCAATAGCGGCGAATGCGGACTGCCCCGTTTCTATGGGGCCACCTGAGCCATAGTGGGCATGTTGCGCGGCGGCAGGGAGGGCAAAAAGCGCAACGATGGCGCTGAGGGTTGATCTGATCATAAGATTTCCATTCTTGAAGTCGGGGTTGGTGGTTTGCTACACCCCGGAAGCGAAACAGAATATGATTGAAATCACATGTTACCATCTCCGTTCGATACGTTGGACGTAAACTCTCTGTCTCATCTGCGTTGCGCCCAAGGCGACCATGTGTTCCGGCAAGGTGATCCGACGAAGGGTATTTTCTTCGTCAAATCGGGCAACGTCTGCCTTACCCGAGTGACAGAATCCGGTAACGCCGTCACGATCCACAACGCGCGGGCTGACGACATGTTTGCCGAGGCATCCATGTATTCCAATCATTATCATTGCGACGCGGTTTGCGTTGCGCCATCCGAGGTTGTTCGTGTCTCGAAGCAAGCCATCCAGTTGCGGCAACGCGAAGATGCGACTTTTTCAGAGGCGATAACCAAGCGACTGGCAATGCAGGTACAGGATTACCGCCAGCTATTGACCTTACACGCCGTGAAATCAGCGAATGAACGTGTTTTGCTGGCAGTCGCCGTGGGCAAGCTGACTGGATCGGTCACACAGTTCGCCAGCCAAGTCGGACTGACGAGAGAAGCCTGTTATCGGGCACTCAGAGAGCTGTCTGATCAAGGATTGCTTATCAAAACTGGGCGTGGGCGCTACGCACCCGCGCCGCAGAAAGAAGACCGCCGTCCTTAGTTGTGCGGTGGATTGCGCGCGGCTTGGATGTCCTGAACGCGGTCAGGCCAAGTTGAACGGATGAAGGCGAGAATATCCCAGATATCATCGTCGGATAGCACCTCGCCAAATCCTGGCATGCCACTTGCAAAACCCGAGACGCCGCGCGCCGCTAGGGCCTCTTCGCCACCGAGTCGGGTGTATTCGAAGAGAAGCTGATTATCGTGATGCCAAGTATGCCCGGTTTGATCATGGGGTGGCGCAGGCAGAACGCCGTTTTCATCAGGTGTTTGCCAATTGGGCTGGCCCTCCAAGTTGGCGCCATGGCAGGACGCGCATTGCTCGGAATAAAGTATCTGACCGTTACTCAGATCCCTGTCGATCAACTCATGGTCGGCCAGGGCACCCGTTGCGATGCAACACGCGGTGATTGTCAGAAAATGTTTCATGCAACTTCTATCCATGTCTTCATACCCGCCGCCTGGTGACCCAGCATGTGGCAATGCAGCAGCCAGTTGCCGGGGTTGTCAAATACACAAACGATGTCTCGGGTCTCGCCTGCATCTACAAATGTGGTGTCCCGGAGAGCGCCCAGGGTGCCGTCGGTCTCGACCTCAGAGAAATGATGTCCGTGCAGATGGATACCATGCGGAAAACGGGTGTCATTCACCAGACGAATGCGCGCTGTTTGTCCGCGTTCGAAGCTATGAAACGGAGTGTCCGTCAGACCGGATTGCCCGTTGAACGCCCAGATGCCGTCTCCCATCATGCGGCGGCTCATGGCCCCTCCCTCCATGGTGAGGGTTAGGGGCACCGCGTTGTCCATGTCTGGTTGTGTGATCTCGTTCGGCGGCAAGGCGGATATCTCGGTTGGTTGCCTTATTGCGTTCACCCCCACAACTGGCACTTCGCCCAGCAGGTATGGGCCGTCTCGCGTCGGAAAGATAAAACTTATTGGGCTGGTTGAACTGACATCAGCAATGATGTCGACGCGTTGGGCTGGTGCGAGAAGCAGGCCGGACAATTCCTGTGGTTGGGTGAGCGGCATGCCGTCCAGGGCAACCACGCTGCCTTCAACACCGTCAAGCTCGACGGGGAAAATCCGATCTGTCGCGACATTGATCAGCCGCAGCCGCACGCGATCACCGCGACGGACTTGCGTGATTGGCTCAACAAGTGCGCGGGCAAAGTTGCCAAGCCGCCCTTGATGCGCTTGATCGTGCATGTTCTCGAAGCCGTCTGCGAGTGTGCCATTTTCGGACATGCGCCAGTCATCAATCATAACGATCAGATCGTGATCCACATCGGGTGGCGTAAGTTCGTCAACGATCAGAGGGCCATAAAGACCCTTGGCAACCTGTTCCCATGATCGGTTGTGCGAGTGATACCAGAATGTCCCTGCATCGGGGGCGCGAAAGCTGTATTCGAATTCACCGTCCGCTTCGACAACTTCTTGGGTCATCCCTGGCACGCCATCCATTGCATTGTCGATACGCAACCCGTGCCAATGCACTGCCGAGCCTTCGCCAATTTGGTTCTGGAAACGGATATCAAAGACCTCGCCCTGAAGGGCGCGAAGCACCGGACCAGGTGTGCCGCCGTTGAAGCCGAGCATGGGAGTCGCTGGCTCGCCCTCGGGCAGGATTTGCGCACTGACTTGCTCTGCAACCAATTCCATTGGTGCCGATGCCAGCGCGAAGCACGGGAACAATGTCACCGCGCTTGTTGTGATCAGGAAGTCTCGCCTGTTCATGGGATACCTCAATTCGGAAGGGTCAAAACACTGGTGAGCGTTGCGGTAGCCGCAAGCACCACCAGAATGACCGCAGTTTCAATTTCGATGGAACGCGCCAGATGGCGCGCGGCTTTGTCGTCCCCGGCTTGCATGGCGGGGATAAAGCGGAGTTTATTTGCGGCTGCCAGCGTCAGGACCGCGCCGACAAGCACCAGTTTGATCACAAGGGCTTGACCATAGCCGGTTGCCACGAGCGCCCTGAGGTCGCCCAGCAACAGCCAAGCCATCAGCAGCCCCGCCAGAATCAGCACAGGAACGATCACCGCAGCGGCTTGTCCAAAGCGATGCCCCAAGTCTGCGGCGCTGGCGATGTGCTCTGGCCGTCGCGACAAGGCACGAAGCGGGCCAAGAACACCGATCCAGAACGCAATGCCCAGTAGGTGCAGGAGCAAGAGCAACCGGACACCGGTTGTTTCCAACTCGGGGACATGCCCGATCTGCGCAAATGACCACAGGGCGATCAGTCCCCCGGCAAGCGCGATCCATTGGCCAACACGGGGTGTGAATACTCCAATGATGATCAGCACTGCACCAGCGATCCGATAAACCAGAACATCGCCAACTGGTGTCTGCCATAACAGGCCCAGCATTTCAGGATCAGCCATACCATCGGCCCCGCCCGTCAGGGCGGCACCACGCAACATGAAGCCAAGGATAGCGGCAACAAGCGCAAGCGCTGCAAACAACGCTGCTGTAGTGCGTATCCTATCGCTCACTGGCGACACCAAATCGGCAAAAACGGCTCGATTTATTACCAGCCCAACTGATCCTGCAATGCCGACATAGAGCATCAGCTTCGCAAGGATCGCGGCTATTCCCCAGATGTCCGGCATGCTCAGTCCACCGTGAATGTGAATTCGCCCTGCATGGCGTGACCATCCACACCCAGGCCCCGCCATTCAATGCGATAGGTGCCTTCTCCCATGCCTTGAAGCGGCAACGTGAACGCTTGGTCAAAGCTTGTCTGATCCCCAAGATCGAGCCTGACCGAGGGGTGATCCTGATGGGTCATGTCAACCCGCGTCAGACGGATATCGGCAGCGAAGTTGAAGCTGATTTCGGCGGGCACTTCGGCCACCACCGCGTCGTTTTCAGGCGTCGTTGTGTCCACACGGGAATGCGCAAAAGCACCAGTGGAAAGCGCTAAAATCAATGTAACTACAGCAATATTTTTCATTTGGGTGATCCTCAATTAATTCCGTTGGCGCGCTGAATTTCGCGGATATAGGCGACGACCATAGCGACATCGCCACGGGTCAGACCCTCAACCGGCGGCATGTCGCCAAACCGCCAGTGATGGCTTCTGACACCACTTGCGACGGCACGCTGAAAGGATTCGTCGGCATGGTGGCTGGGTTCATAGATAATATGGATCAGTGGTGGCCCAGCACCCTCGACGCCAACCGCGTTGGTGCCGTGACATGCAACGCAAGCATTTTCGAAAATGCGCTGCCCGATAGCGGCGTTTCCTTCGATTCGAGGCATCTGGATTGCAACCATTGCGCTGCCTTCGGGCGGTGCTGTACTCGCAACATCTTCGGCGGGTGCGGGGCGTAGCAAGATATAGGCAGCAGCGGCTGCCACGGCGCATGCGCCAACCAGGAGATAGTTTCGGTTCATGTGGTAATCCTAACCATGTGAAACAGGGGCAAGCCGCAAACCCGTTGCGGCACGTCGGAGCGCGTTCACGACTGTGAACGGCATCGGAAATCTGTATCAGAGGTTAGGTGGTCGATCCGGGTTGTCCGGTTCCTCTAGCGCCGCGAGGCTTGAAACCTGCCAAGCCAAAGCGGCCTCAGACTGGTCAAAAACTGCCTCAGAAGACACCAACGTGAGCGCGAGAAAATTGCACAAGAACGGATTGCATTCATCATGCGCCATTCCGTTCGATCCAAGCGGACCACTTTCCGTTGCTTCCCCCGAAAGGTGTCCGGCGTGGTGTTCCGTAGAGGTCGCGGTCATGTGGTCATTGCAATGCCCGTCGGCACAATCATTCGACAGCGCATGTGCTGCACCGCCCAGTCCCGTCATCAGGACCAGAAGTGCAACGAGCAGCATTGAAGTTATGTTTCGAAAGCATTTCACACGGCGAAGCTATCTCAAGTCCCGTCCCACTGCAACGTGAGCCGACATTCTTGCATTGCGCAGCATTTGGTAAAATGGGCTCGTTCCTGACCTCGGAGGCGGCGCAGCATCCTGTGGTATGACATCTGTGTCAACGTCGGGTTGTCGCTTTGGGAGGGCTTGGCGGATCGGAGGATCAGTCATGGAAACACCAAACTAACCTGCCATTCGCGCACTTCGTCCTGCCTGGAACAAGGG
>CANMJH010000005.1 GCA_947498125.1 uncultured Nioella sp.
GATAGAGGCGTACAACCTGGCCGGCGACATCATCGAAACTATTGTCAACATAATCGCCAATCAGAACGTCATTGCCGTCCTGACCCGAGAGGGTGTCGAAGCCGTCCCCTCCAACCAGAGTATTGGCCAGATCATTGCCCGTGATTGTATCGTTCCCGCCGCCGCCAATAGCGTTTTCAATCTGCGCGTTAACGGCGATCGAGACATTGTTTTCAAAGCCCCCAACGTTCGAAAAGCTGCCGTCCCGCAGGTTAATTTGTTGATCCATCGAGAAGCCCGACACATCCAGAGTATCTGTACCGCCGCCGTCCCAGATGCTGAGTAAAGGGTCGGAATTAACGGTAAAGTCATAGGCTCCGCCAACATTAGAGTTGAAGCCATAGACGTTGTCCCCGGCATTATAGGACATATTCGCCCCATAAAGCTGATGCAGGGCCAGAATATCATGAAGAAGGAGGGTATCGGGCGAGCTGAAGAGATTAGAGGTTGTGTTGCTCTCATCGAAATAGCTCATCACCGTATATTGATGAGAATCTTCTGCATATTGCGCGGTATTTCCATAGGTAAACGCCACGCCTGGGGTGGCGTTGTAATCGCCGGGGTGGCCCAGACCAACTGCGTGGCCGATTTCATGCAAGACAGCGAAGAAACCATATGACCCCCATGGCAACGAGGTGCCGCTGATCGAGGCATTGTTGAGCCAGACATCGCCCGAATTGCTGGCCGTCGAGGCGTCGCCTGGAAAATACGCATAGGCTCCGGCCCCGTCTGTGTTGGACGTATACCCGCCAAACAGCATCGTTGCGTTATTTGTCGTGCCGCCCGGATTGACCTGAGTGAAGTTCAGACCCGAAATGTTGCCAAACATGCCCAAGGCCTGCTGTACGGCGGCAATTTGAGCGGCCGTCAGCGTGTCCAGCGGAACGGTTGCGCCAGTTGCATCCATGCCGGGCCCGGTCGCGCGCACCCCCCAGGTCACGGTTGCACCGGTGCCCGGGGTTGATGACCAAGACGCATCAGGGCGGATTAGGACGCCTGCCGCCATATAGGGATCATAGCTTGCCAGCGTGCCCACTGTTGCTGAGAGCCCATATTCCCCACCGGCAGAGGATCCCCAAGATTGGGCATCCAGGAAATAGGTGCCTGTGCTGGCGGCAGTAAAGGTGACGGTGCTGAAAGTGCCCGGCGCGCTATCGTCGTCAAAAGTGACCAGATTGCCGCCGGCATCGCGGACTCTCAAATAGGTATCGTTGACGCTTTCATTTAACGCTCCGATACCGACCATGCTGAATGTATATGTTTGACCGGCCTGCAACGTGATGCCGACCCAGTCGCTTTCTGTTCCTGACGTCAGCTCGCCAAAGAAATAATCTCCGACATTCATGGTGGCAGTTGTCGCTGTGGAATTGGCGGCATCGCTGGTTTCAAGAATGTATGGCATGGAAGATGTCTTTCTGGGTCTTGAGGCCGTAAAGGGTTACGGGTCTTGTTGCGCGTCGGGGCCGCAGAGCTGTTGAACTTGGGCCCTTGCGGCCATGATCACGGCGTCTTGTTCTGCCGCTGAGATAAGCGGTGATCGTTGGTTCGCCTCTTCTAGGCGCGCCAAAGCCTCGGCGCAGGTTTTTGCGCTGAAGGGGCGTTGTGGGTTCGAAGGAAGACCCCAACTTTGGCTTGGTTTTAAACCTGACATGATCACCAAAAGGCTGTTGCTATGCGAACGTGTTCTGTCATGTTGTCTAAATTCCCTTTTGGTCAATTATTTGTCTTTGGGACGACCTGTTTGTGGAAGCTATTGTAATCTTTCCAGTTTCCAAAGTTGCCTATAAGTTGCTCGAATCAGCTACATTAAGTGGCGACGGTCGGCCATATTCCGCACATTCATGGCGTCACGCTTGTGTCAAACAGTGGGAATAAGGTAGCAATGACACTGGCAGGCTGGGCAATGTAGATTTAAGAACAATTTTTTTTGTTGGATTCTAAGTGGTGTGGAGCAAGTCGTTCTGCACGTTTTTAAAGGCTAGGCACACGATGCCGGCCATGTTTCGATTTAGCTTAGTGGTGGCCGGATGCTGAGGTTTATTAAATCCTTAAATAGAAACCAGAAGAAGTATATTCTTCTGCTGGTTGACCTGCTTCTTATCCCAATTTCACTGATCTTTGCCCTGGGTGTTCAAACAGAACCGCTGACCCCGGTACAGACCTTGCAGCTGGTGTTGCCGGTTTTGCCTTATATGTTGGCCCTTGGGGCCGGTTTGGCCATCGGGCTTGGCGTGTCGCAAATTCAATTGAATGCCTATGAAGGGCGCGCGCTGTTCAAGACTATTGTTTTGTCGGTCTACCTTGCCGGGGCGATGGCGGGGCTGTGCTGGTTGTTTCGTGTCGATCTGGCGCCAGGCTTGTTCGTGCTCTTTGCATTTAGCTTCTTTTTGTTTTCTGCCGCCAGCCGGGTCGTGCTGTTTCAGATCGTAACCGCGATCTACCGCCGCGAAATACCGCGCCGCCGTGTGCTGATTTATGGAGCTGGAACAACAGGGACGCAGTTGGCCACGGCCTTGCGCAGTCACGAAGAAATCGACCCGGTTGCCTTTGTTGATGACAATACGGCGCTGCAAGGGGTGCTGATTGCGGGGCTGCCCGTCTATACGCCGGCTAATATTGAATCCATCGTGACTGAAAAACGGATCAGCCGGGTGTTGGTGGCGATCCCGTCTCTTAGCCAGCCCAAGCAATCACAGATTGCCCGACGGTTGCAGAAAATGGGGCTGGAAGTGCAAAGCCTTCCGTCTTTTGCGCAGCTGATCGGCGAAGAGCCACTGGTTGAAAAACTGACCCCTGTGAAGCCCGCACAATTTCTGGGTCGCGCGCCGGTGTCTACATCGCTCGGCGCCGATAGTGATAGCTATGCGGGGCGCGTGGTGCTCATTTCCGGGGCAGGGGGCTCGATCGGGTCCGAGGTGGCGCGGCAGGTTCTGACCTGTCGACCGGCCAAGCTTCTGCTCTACGAGCTCAATGAGCTGGCGCTCTACAATATCGAAATGGAGCTACGTCCCTTCGCGGCCGATGCCAATGTCGAGATTGTGCCCGTTTTGGGGTCGGTCACCGATCCCCGTCAGGTGCGTCAGGTCCTCACTCCGAATTCGGTCGAGGTTGTGATCCATGCTGCGGCTTACAAGCATGTCCCCCTTGTGGAAGCCAACCCGCTATCAGGGTTGGCCAATAACGTTCTGGGGACCCGGACCTTGGCACGCGAATCCGCGGCGGCCGGGGTCGAAAGATTTATTCTGATTTCGTCCGACAAGGCCGTGCGCCCTACTTCGGTTATGGGCGCCTCAAAGCGTTTGGCTGAATTGGCCGTTCAGGATCTTGCAGCGCGCTCGGACCGCACGGTGTTCACCATGGTTCGTTTCGGAAATGTGCTCGGCTCGTCAGGGTCGGTTGTGCCACTTTTCCAAGAACAGATCAGCAGGGGCGGTCCTGTGACTGTGACAGACCCCGGGGTGAAGCGTTATTTTATGACGGTTCGCGAGGCTGTTCACCTTGTTCTGCGCGCTGGTGCGATGGCCGAAGGGGGCGAGGTTTTTGTTTTAGATATGGGCGAAGAAATCTCGATCCTGCAGCTTGCACGGCAAGTGATCGAAAGCTCGGGCTACACGGTTCGCGATGAAGACGCCCCTGAAGGTGATATCGAGATTGAATTCACCGGGCTAAGGCCGGGTGAGAAACTGTATGAAGAACTGACACTTAGCCGAGATCGTCTGACAACAGCGCACCCCAAAATCTTCTGCGCCCGAGAAAATAGCTTGTCTGAAATCGAGGTGGCGGCGGCGTTGCGTGGTCTTCGCGAGGCGATTGCGGCAGGCAATTCCGAGGCGGCGCTGGAGGTCGTGAAACGGTGGATCGAAGGGCCTGACAGCCCATCAGCGCGTCGTCATGGGTAAGCCTTATTTTTCGGGCCGGACCGGCATCTGTAACCCGAATGTCGCGGTGGCAGAAAACCAGAGTGCGCGCCGCTTGATCCTTCAATGAATCCCGTGCTCTAAGGGCGCTAAACAGGAGGCATCTCTGTGCGTGCAGGAATAAAAAAGAGCAGGAGCGCAGGACGCTTTTTGAGAACTGCCGCCGCGGTCGTTTTATCGGTATGCGCGGGGTCGGCAGCTTGGGCGGATGGTATTTGGGGAAACCCGACCACGGCGCCGCGAACAACCCTTAATTTCTACGGCTCGGCCGGGTTGATTGATATGCCATCGGCCAATGTGATGCCGGATGGTGAATTTTCGACAACCGTTTCGTATTTTGGCGGTGTGCTTCGTAATACGCTGACCTTCCAGATCGCGCCGCGCCTGTCGGGCTCGTTCCGCTATGCCGGGATTGAAGGTCTGAACCTGGCCGGTTTCGAGACCTATTACGACCGTAGCTTTGATTTGCGTTATCAGCTGCTTGAGCAGCAAGATGGGGGCTGGTGGCCTTCGGTTGCAATTGGCCTGCAGGATTTTGTCGGCACCGGCATCTATGCGGGTGAATATATCGTCGCCAGCCGGACATTCGGCGATACGCTGACCGTGACAGGCGGTGTTGGCTGGGGCCGGCTTGGCAGCTATAATTCGTTTGGCTCCCCCTTCAGTGAGACACGCCCGTCTTTCGTGCCCGGTGATACGGGCGGCGAGTTTTCGGTAGATCAGTGGTTCAGGGGGTCGGCGGCTTTCTTTGGCGGTATTGAATGGCAACCCACCGACCGGTTGGGATTTGTGGTGGAATATTCCTCGGATGCTTATGATTCCGAAACCGCGCAGGGCGTCTTTGAACATAGATCGCCTTGGAACTTTGGCGTGGAATATCAGATGAACCCGTCAACGCGGGTTGGGGCTTATTATCTTTATGGATCTGAGGTTGGGATTAACCTTGCCTTCAGCTTCAATCCGAACCGCCCACCGGTTCCAACAAGTTATCGACCCGTGCCCGAGCCTTTGGCAGTGCGCCCAGACCCTAGGGAATATCCTGAGCTTTGGACAACGGATTGGATCGACGATCCGCGTGCGCGACCTGCGCTTGGTGAACGGTTGAGCGCGGAGCTGGAAGGGCAGGGGCAAACGCTGATTGCCTATGAACTGCAGCCGCATCAGGCCGAAATTCGCATTGAAAATAATCGGTACCGGGCTGTCGCGCAGGCTTTGGGCCGCAGCGCCCGGATCATGGCAGATGTTCTGCCGCCCTCGGTCGAGACGTTCGAGATTACCTTGGTTGAAGCGGGCTTGCCGGTTTCAACCATGACCCTGCGCCGTTCGGATCTGGAGGCCCTAGAGCAAGAACCAGATTCCGTCGAAGCTTTGCAGACATTGGTGGGTTTCACGGCGGCTACGCCAACCCAAGAAGAAGATCTGGTTGCCGGGCTTTATCCACGGTTCGACTGGTTTTTGCGCCCCTATACGCGCGCCAGTTATTTTGACCCGGATAACCCAATTTTGATGAATCTGGGCATTCGTCTGGGCGGATCTTATGAATTCCGGCCCGGATGGCGTGTTGATGGCGCGTTGACTTATCGCCTTGCGGGCAATCTCGATCGGGCGCGCACCTCAAGCTCGGTCTTGCCGAATGTACGCACATCTGCACCGCTTTATGATCGTCATGATGGTGTCGCATTGGAAACGTTGACTGTGAGCCATGCCAGACCATTGGGAAATGATTTTTATGGCCGGATTACAGCAGGGTATCTGGAACGCATGTATGCGGGTGTGTCGGCCGAGCTGCTCTGGCGGCCCGTCGCAAGCCGCCTCGCCCTGGGGGCCGAGATCAATTATGCGGCCATGCGCGACACCAATCTGGGATTTGGTCTGCAAGAATATGACGTCATCACGGGCCATGTCTCGGCTTATTATGACATGTCCAATGGCTATCATCTGCAAGTCGATGCCGGTCGGTATCTGGCGGGCGACTGGGGCGCGACCGTTACGGTCGACCGCGAGTTCCGCAATGGCTGGCGGGTCGGGGCGTTTATGACAATGACCGATGTTTCCGCAGAAGATTTCGGCGAAGGTTCTTTTGACAAGGGCATCCGCTTTTCTATTCCAGTGTCCTGGTTCACGGGTGAACCAAGCCAGCGCGGGGTCGGGACAACCATCCGGCCTGTAACGCGAGATGGCGGCGCGCGGCTGTCTGTTCCCGATCGCCTCTATGGTCGGGTGCGTGAGGGCCATTTGCATAATATTGATGATCAATGGGCACGGGTATGGCGATGAAAATGAAGCTGTCTCGTTGGATTGGATATGGTCTTGTGTGCCTGACGCTTGCCGGTTGCGGTGGACAAGGCCAGGAAACGGATACGTTCGTCGCGGCTGTTCGCCAGATTGGTGGTGGGCTTTTTAATCGCGGAGCAGAGCAGGCTCCGGGATTTACGGCCACGCGCGCGTCTCTTAACGAAGCGGGCATTACGCAGCCAGTTTTGGTTGCTCGATTTGAGGAGGCAGGGATTCATGCTGGCCTTCTGGAATTCAGAGACACCCGCGACGTGACAATCTGGCGTAGTCTGGACGGGAATACGATCAGCACGGCGGGCGGCGCTTTGCGCAACACACGTGGATTTGGGATTGATTTGCACAGTCTTGAGACCGCGCCCTTAGAGCGGGCCTTGTCGGCGGCGACAGCGGCGGAATATAGCCGTTTTTATCGCGTTTTGGATGGTCAAAACCAATTGCGGGCTATTCGGCTATACTGTCAGCTATCCCCTGCTGGTGCGGAACGTGTAGATATACTGGGGCGCGCCTATAGCACGACTCGGTTTGACGAATCCTGTTACGTTGATGGTGAGCCCGTTGCCTTGTTTGAAAACACGTATTGGCGCGGCAGTGGCGGTGAAATCTGGCAATCCCGACAGTGGGCTGGCCCTGAATTAGGCTATGCAGACTTAGAACGCTTGATAAATTAGCAAAGGGGCAAATTTTAGCCGATGAAGTGTGGCTCTACATTGAACTGAAAATGCGCCCATGATAGATCCTATTTTAAATTCTCTTGGAGACTGAATCAATGAAACTTACGAAAGCATTTTTTGCGACAGCAGCCGCAGCTGCTTTTTTTGCCACCGGTGCAAACGCTCTGAGCGTTGACCAGTGCAACGAGCTTGGCGGCTCTGTCGATCTCGCGGCCGCTCAGTGTATCCTGACAGCCGCGCAAGAAGAAGAAGCGCGCGCAGCTGGCTGGCTGCCCGGTGGGGCAACCGCAGGCGCAGCTGCTGGCCTTGGCGGCGTTGCTGCCATTCCTGCAGGCGCTTTGGCCGCAGGTGCTGGCCTCTTCCTCGCCGTTGTTGTGATTGGCGATGATGGTACCACAACGACCACGACCACGACGGCTGCATCCGGCGGTTAAGGTCTGCACGATTATTGGTTAGGCCTGCCCATACTCGGGAGGCCTAACCACCCCTGCATTTACTTAACATAATAAACCTTACGGGGGCATTTCCCGGGACTGATTCTGTCTTTTCACTATGAATTAAGACGTGTCTTCCCCCTCCCTAGGCTGTTTTTGGCGCCACGGTTCATCATTTAATGAGTTTAGTGGGTGGAGCCTAAAGTTGAGAGTTTGATTTTATGCTGACTGTAAACCCCAACACATCTTCTTCCGCCGAAGTTGGGAGGCGGACAATCCGGCTTGAAGCGGAATCGCTTATGGCATTTGCAGATGCATTGCCTGCTGATTTTCCGGCGGCCGTTGATCTGGTTCTGAAGACCTCGGGACGCCTTATCGTGTCCGGTATGGGAAAATCAGGTCACATCGGCCGCAAAATGGCCGCGACTTTTGCGTCCACAGGCACCCCGTCGTTCTTTGTACACCCTGCCGAGGCCAGTCACGGTGATCTGGGCATGGTGACGCCAGATGACGTCTGCCTGCTGATTTCCAACTCGGGCGAGACCACTGAGCTGGGTGATTTGATCGCGCATTGTTCGCGGTTTTCCATCCCGATGATCTCTATCTCCAAACGTCCCGAAAGCACGTTGATGCGGGCGGCCACGATGCGCCTGACATTGCCTGACCTTCCCGAGGTCTGCGCGATCGGCATGGCGCCAACAACGTCGACCACTCTGACGCTTGCACTGGGTGATGCATTGGCGGTGGCCCTGATGGAACAGCGCAGCTTTTTGCCTGAACATTTCCAGACCTATCATCCGGGCGGGAAACTAGGGGCGCGTTTGGCCAATGCGGCTCAATTGATGCATGGCAATGGAACAGAGGCTCTGCCGCTGGTGGACGATGCCACGTCGATGGCAGATGTTATCCTGGTTATGACATCGCATGGGTTTGGTGTTGCAGGTGTCACCGACGAAGCTGGCTGCTTGACGGGTGTTATCTCGGATGGTGACTTGCGTCGTAACATGGTTGGCTTGCTTGACCAAAAAGCCGTCGATGTTGCGACCCCCAATCCAATTACAATTTCCAAAGAGACATTGGCGGCAGAAGCTCTGGCGATCATGAACAAAAACAAGATCGGCGCGCTTTTTGTTGTGGATGATGAAAAGAAGCCAGTCGGTATTTTACATGTGCATGATTGCCTGCGGGCTGGCGTTGCATAACGAAGCAATCTGCCGGTACGAATAGTTTGAACCCGGCGCTGCTGCATTCGAAAATGAGGTAAGACAGACAATGAAAAGCGTTCTTTTCATTCCGGCGCGTTATGCATCGACGAGATATCCGGGCAAACCACTTGCAGTTTTGACGCAACCTGATGGGACAAAGAAATCCCTTATTCAGATGAGCTATGAGGCTGCTTCGAAAGTTCAAGGCATCGATGCTGTCTTTATTGCGACAGATGATGAGCGCATTGCCGATGCCGCCCGCGAATTTGGCGCTGATGTGATTATGACCGCCGAAAGTTGTGAGAACGGAACGGCCCGGTGTGCGGATGCATTGTCTAAACTTGACTACACACCTGATTTAGTGGTGAATTTTCAAGGTGATGCCCCTCTGACCCCGCCCTGGTTCGTAGAGGCTCTGATCGAAGCGGTTAAAGCCGATCCTTCGGTCGGGATGGCAACTCCGGTTTTGCGCTGTGACCCCGATACCTATGGAAACTTCGTTGAAGATCGACGCAATGGCAGTGTCGGTGGCACCACTGTTGTGTTCAATCAGAACATGGATGCTCTCTATTTCTCGAAAGAGGTCCTGCCCTTCATCGACCCCAAGAAACTGCCTGACCCAGTCCCGGTTTTCCACCATGTCGGTGTCTACGCCTACCGGCCTGACGCGCTTGCCGCTTATGTGGCGCAACCCGAATGTCAGCTGGAGAAGCTTGAAGGGTTAGAACAGCTTCGTTTTCTTCACAATGGAACACCGGTACGCTGCGTAGAAGTTGATGCGCGTGGGCATGTGTTCTGGGAACTTAACAACCCCAATGATGTGGCCCGTATTGAGGCGGCTTTGGAGCAAAAATGATTACGACCAAAATTGTTAATGTCGGCGATATTAAAGTGGGCGGAAAAGAGCCCTTCGCCCTGATCACCGGACCGTGCCAGCTCGAAAGTCTCGACCATGCCCGGATGATGGCCGAAAAAATCGCCGAAGCTTGCGCCCCAACCGGCACAAGATTCATCTTCAAGGCCAGCTATGACAAGGCGAACCGCTCGTCGATTACAACGCAGCGCGGCCTTGGCATGGAAGAGGGTTTGAACATCCTCGGCCAGATCAAAGAAGAATTTGGCTGCCCCATTCTGACCGATATCCATGACGCCGCGCAATGTGCGCCTGCGGCAGAGATCTGCGATATCCTGCAGATCCCCGCCTTCCTGTGCCGTCAGACAGACCTGCTTTTGGCTGCAGGGCAAACCGGGCGAACGATCAACGTGAAGAAAGGCCAGTTTCTGGCACCATGGGATATGGGCAATGTGGCCCAAAAGGTTGCCTCGACCGGCAATGAAAATATCCTGCTCTGTGACCGGGGTACGTCCTTTGGTTACAACACTTTGGTCAGTGATTTCCGCGGCCTGCCAACCATGGCGCATACAGGGTATCCCGTTGTTTTTGACGCGACCCATTCGGTGCAACAGCCTGGCGGCCAAGGCACAACAAGCGGCGGCCAGCGTGAATTTGCCCCCGTTCTTGCGCGCGCTGCCGTTGCGGTTGGGGTTTCTGCTCTTTTCATCGAAACTCATCAAGATCCAGACAACGCTCCATCTGACGGGCCGAATATGATCCCTGTTGATCGTATGGCAGAAGTCATTGGACAGTTGCGGGCATTGGATGATCTAACCAAGTCTCAGGATGATATTATCCTGTGACCATGGCGGTCCCGGATGGATTGGATTGAAAACGATGAATGACGATGATCTTGTCAAGATTGCCGAACAAGTTAGCCTCTTGATGCAACTTGACCGGACGCGGCCCAAGCTTGGGAAAGAGATTGACATGAATGTGCTGGCCAATGTGCCAGCCTATGTCGCGTCTGTTTTCGAAGAAGCCAATGCACTCAACGAGGATCTGTCGCCTGCTGAAATTTATGAGCAAATAAACAAGCGGGTTTCTCAGGTTCAGGCGCAGCTTTACCTGATGCGCCTTGAATTTGAGAGCCGTGATGCACGAGATCCTGCACGGATCTATGAGGATCCTTTGGTGATCGCCGCTTATGGCGAACGGATCGACACGATGGTCAAAGCCCCACGGACTTTCAGCTTTGGCCCTGAAATTATTGCCTATGGATGGTTCCCGCTCGAGCGTGTGGGTTCTGGGCAAGCCCGCCGCTGGATGCGCCCCGGGGATGCGTCCGTGGCGTGTGTGCCTCACCTTGGTACAGTGGATCAAGTGATCGAAATTCACGGAGATCTTCTTAAAAATGAACAACTTGCCGGTTTCGAAATTCGGGTCGGCGACACCAGGGCAGACATCACCTTGGTCAATGGGTCGAAGACGCAATTCGTTGCTAAGCTGACGATGAAGGCGGATGCGCTGACGACATCCAACTATACGGCGATTGAATTCCGGATGGAAAAGTTCATGCGGCCGAGCGAGGCAGATCCTCGTTGGCTTGGTGCCTATGTCGGCAAGTTCAAAGTGTACGCACTTTCCGAAGCTGCCGCCGAAGGAAAGGCTGGTTGAGGGCAAACTGGAACTATAAAAAGCTTTCTTTGTGGGTTCACGAATGGCCCGGTCTTTCGACCGCTGTGACGTGAATGACTTCAGCGCGATGACGAAAACACAAGCCCCAAAAGCCGACCGCATCGTTTTCACCGGTGATTTTCTCCGCCCCGCGGCCGGAGGATGGGAGCCGGCACAGCATGAAAATATTCAGTGGTTTCATCGGCTGCTGGAAGTTCCGATTAAAATGGCCACCGGGCTGCCCAGTGAGATTGTTCATTGGGACAATAATTGGCTGAATCACGCCCGGTTTGACGGCGATGCTGTCGCGGCGATCTATGGGGCCTTTTGGGGACGCCCGGACATTGGCTCGTGGCCCCGGATTTATGAGTCGCAAAAATTACCGGATTTCGTCGAAGAGATGTTCCTTTCTCTTTTCGGGGGCAGTTTTGTGGTTGGTTTCGAATTGCCACCCTATCTGCTGCATTTTTTTAAACGCCATAAAATCGAATTCATCGATTGTGCGCTGTCGCCGGTGCGCTTCATGGATGACTTGCTGTTTAACTTTAGCTCCAGCTCGGTGAGCGTGACCGAGGTTTTTCAAGCGAATGCTGTGCCCGAGGCGCTTATCCAGCTACAGGCCGGGGTGCTTGCCTCCAATGTCGCGAAGATGAATCCAACCCCCCCTTCGCCAAACAGCCTGCTCTTGGTTCTGCAAACTCGTTATGACAAGGCATTGATTGAAAATGGGGTGTTTGTAACGGTTCTGGATCATTTGGATGCTTTGGCAAACACCGCGTCACAATATGATAATTTATTAGTCAAGCTACACCCGCTTGAGGCACAAGATACAGTTGCAGAAGCGGTGCTATCCTTGTTCCCGAATGCCAGCACAGCAGAAGATGGCTTTTACCGTTTGGTCGCGCATCCCAATATTAAGGCGGTGGCGGCCCTGTCATCTAGTTGTGTCCATGAAGCCAAATTCTTCGGTAAGGAGGGGCACTATTTATTGCCGGGATATCCGCCGAAAAAGCCGATAGAGGATGTCCAGGACATCTGTCTTGATGACATTATTCTTGCGCCAGATTTCTGGCGTGATGTCTTTGATGCATTGGGCGTAGCTGTCACCAATAAAGACGGTTTGCGGCTTGCTCAGAAGCCAAACAGATTTCGCCAACAACTGCGGAGCGCGTGGGGATATAATCAGATAGATACTGATATATTTTTAGATTGGGCCCGTCCCTAATTGCTCTAAATGGGTGGCGTAGATTGCTCTCAAAACCGGAGCTGCCTTGAAACAGCACCAGTTTTTTTAAAACAGCACAGAGTTTAGGCAAATGGGCAGTATTGAGGCATGATGACGGAAAAAGGCATATACCTAATAGGTTGTTTTCGTTATCAATCAGCCAACGGATTGGGCGATGTTCGGCGACTTTTTTCAAAGCGTTTTAGCGCGTGTTCCACATTTTTTCTAACATACCTGAGAAGGCAAAAATTTTATGCAAGGACTTACGTCAATATCTTCTTACCTGTCTTTGTGGGTGATCAACCTTCCTAAGGAAAAACGAGTTTCTTTAGAATCCTGTTTCCCAAACCACGTTCATCAGTTCTTGCCAGCACGGGCGCATCTCGACAATTTGTTACGCCGACTTGCGTCAGCGCCATCGCCCTTGATCTTGGTCTGGAACCCGCATGAAGTGCCGACGCCGGTTCTCGAAACCCTTGCTGCACAGCACCCGGTTGCCTTTCTCATTCAGTCTCCGTTGCAAGATGACGAAACCCCAGGATTGCAATTCGAAAGCTATTGCATTGCGCCTTTTGAACTCGGGGCGCAGGGGCGCCATGTTTCGTTTTTGACAGAGATGCAACTGCAACGCATTGAAACTGATCAGGCCCGGATGGCCACAGCCAAGGCGCTGTTGCAACGCTGGCGCGACAGTCAGGCCTGTTTCAACCCGTCAGGCCGCGCAGATATGGAGCGTCCGGATCTGTTTGAGGGCGCAGAGGATGACCAGAAACGGATTGTCGTTATCGGCCATAATTCAGGCAGCAATGCGCGCCAGAATTTGAGCAAGCTTGCGAGCCAAGTTCAGGAGGTGCGCCAGAGCTATCCGCATGCCTTCCTTTCAGTGGTCTCAAATTGTGCGCTGACGACCAACGCGCTGGCGTCCTTGGATGCCGATTTGCAAAATGCCGCAGATCATGTGTCTTATTTGCCGTGGCGCGCGGATTTCGTGGAAGGGGCAGATATCATTGCCTGTGGCGATCCCGGGCTATGCTTGGATGCCTTTTTGCGCGGGTCTCAAGTCCACCCTCTCGGACATTCTTTCTTTGGGTTGCAAAGGTCCAGGGCAGAAGGGCGCCAAGCGGCGATCATTGGGGCATTGGCCGAACAGCTGATTTGGTATGATGGCCAGAAAGACGGGCGCGTGACCCTATCGCAGGCAATCGACAAGTTTGATGCGATTGCGCGCAACGTTCCGGCGGACGAAATCTTCGGTATCAAGGGTGTCCAACGTCAGTTGCATGTCGTTGAAGCGTTCCGTCAATCCGAAGATCTCGATGCGGCCTGCAAGGTTCTATCAGCCCAAGTAGAGACGTATCCCGAGGAGGCGGATCTATGGCTCCGGATGGGGGATCTGCAGTCAGAACGAGAAGATTTTGATGCCGCGCTGCATGCCTATAATCAGGTGATTGCGCTGGATCCAACCATGGCCGAAGCCTATTCGCGGCGTGCGCAGGTTCGTATTCGTGGCGGTGAAATGGTCAAAGATGTTGGGGAAGATTTCCTGACGGCGTTCCGCAAGAGCAACGGAACGAACTACGCCTTCCTTGAAAGTTATTTCGACTTCGAATGGGAACGCACGCCAATCAACGAGGAAATCCTAAAGACCTATCAACGGGCGGCAAGCCGTGCGATGGCGCGGGTGGGCGAGCTTGGAGAGCCGGGCGGAAAATTCTACTCACGCCTTGCGGCCATGCAGTTCGAAGCCGGGATGCGCGATCCGGCAAAACGAATGTTGAAACAGGCCATTGCTTCTGGCGAGATTCCGGCCAGTTTCCTGCGCGTTTGTGATGCGCTTGGCAAAGAGGCTGGAATGCGCCCCATTCAGGCCGGACGTCAGCGGGCTTTGGCCCATATTTCGGCTAACAGCGCTCTCTTTACCGACCTTCTCGACGAGGCCAATGGCGATATAGCCATTGTCGGCAATGGCCCGCAGGAGCTTGGCCGCGGGCTTGGGGCCCAGATCGACAGCCATGGGATGGTTGTACGGTTTAACACCTACAGCACAGCCTTTCCGCAATCCCATGATTACGGCACGAAAACCGATCTGTGGGTCCGCATGCCGGCAACGGGTTATGTGAAAACCGAGATGGAGAACGCCTGCCAGAATGTCATGGTGACCGGTGTTAACCGGCTCAACCGATCGACCAGCCTGTGGGATTGGGCTGATGTCGAGATCCAGGCGGGGCGCCAAATCGCGTTTGTCCCCAAGGACCCCTATTACGAATTGATCGAAAAGCTGGGCATGATCCCGACCGCAGGGTTGTTGCTTGCCTATATGCTGTATCGAGAAACCGGCCCGGTTGATCCGGCCCGGATCTTTGGATGCTCGTTTGCAGAAGATATGCCGGTTGAGGCCGGCGCAGCATATCATCACTCCGATACTGCGGCCGCCTCGGGTAGCCGGCATGACTTTGATGTTGAGCACGCGTTCTTCCAGACAATCCGCAAGACTGAAGCCAAGCATTACTATCTGCCCAAAGAACGACGTCAGATGGAGCGGGATATCCCGACATTGTCGATCGACAGCCCCCCGCCCGCCGAAACCTTGTGGACGGCCGAAGGGCAAACCGGTCGATATGATCGGGTTTTGTCCGTCACACCGGGTTTGACCGGCTACACTGTCTTTGGGTGCGAGGTTGAAGTGGTTCCGCGTGGCGAAAGCAATGCGCTGTTAGAGGCTCCAAAAGGCACCGTTCCGCTCACGCCTGAACGGTTCCCAACCTATGCAGCCCCGGGGTCGCGGCGACGCACTTTGATCCTTGGCTTTGGTTTGGGCCCGACCGGGCAATTGGGGCAACGCGTGGCAGAGCATCTCGGCATGCCATATATGTCGGTGGAATATGGGCTGATCTCTTCTTGCCATTTGCCAAGCGAAAAACAGTTTAATTTCTCACTGATCCTGGACGATCTGGGCGCATTCTTTGACACCCAACACCGGTCGCGGCTGGAGGCGATCCTTGATACCGGGTTTGGGGTGCAAACATCGGCGCTGACGAAACGCGCGCGGGCCTTTATGGATACTGTCCTGGCTTATGATATTACCAAATACAACAATTCCCCGCGGATGGTTCTGCCCCCCCGCAGCGAAGGTAAAAAGCGTATTTTGGTGATCGACCAGACCAGCGGTGACCTTTCGATCAAATATGGGCAATGCGAGACCTATAGCTTCCAGGATATGCTGGAACATGCCATGGCGCGCCCTGACGCCGAGGTGTTCTTTAAACCGCACCCCGAAACCCTTGCAGGGGCCAAAGGGGCGAATTTTGACATTGATGCATTGCGTAAGCGTACAGGCCTGACGGTTCTGGAAGAGAACTGCAATATTATGTCGCTCATGCCGCAGGTCGATGAGGTTTATGTCATGGTCAGCGGGGTTGGATTTGAAGCTCTGATGGCGGGCAAAACGGTGCGCTGCTTTGGGGTTCCCTTTTATGCTGGTCGCGGCCTGACCATTGATATGGTTGAGCCATCGCGCCCGCGCCGTCCGCTGAGTATCGAAGAGCTCGTGGCCGGGGTGTTCCTGCAATACCACCAGTTTTATGATCCTGATACGGGTGTCCCTGTTTCGCCTGAGGCCTGTCTTGAGCGTCTTTTGCCCAAGCTGCCGCGAGAGACAGGGCTTGTCCATGACGGCAATAAGGCTTGGGGAATGGACTTGACCCATCCAGTTGCAGCAGAGGCGTTTGAGGCGCTGCGTCAGGGACGCACCCCGTTGGATTTGGCGGTTGCCAAGACAATGATTTCGCAGGGCGATACCGTGGCCGATGCTTCTGACGGCCCGCCCTTCTTTGCGCGCGGTGTGACAAACATGGGCATTTACCGGGTTCATGCCGTGTCGGAGAGTGTAGATACTAATAAAATTCTGCGCAAACTTGATGATCCGGCCATTCGCGCCTTGCGCAAAACCCGTCGTCCGGCCCGCGTCTCAGCAGAGTTGTTGGAGAGTGCAGAGCCCCAGCCAAGAGTAGATCGCCTTGATGGGCTGCTGGAAGGAGAGCCACTCTCTTTGTTGCGCATTGCGCATGGGGCGCGTTCGATCGATGTGCTCGAAACGGCAGAGGGTCTTTTTAAGACAAACCCACCTCAGGCTGTGATGTGCCGGTTAAGCAAAACCGAGATTAAACGGGCCAGCCAATACTTGCAGGAATGGTATGCAGCGCCTGTTGAATTTTTCTACGGGGAAAATGGAACCCTCGAGACGCGCCGGCCTGATGTCACTGACTTTGACCTTGATGCAACGCCCGGGCTTTATCTTTTCCGGTTGCGCGCAGCCAGTTGAAGAAACGGCGCGTGTCCACCTTAGATTGGACACGCGCCGCTTACTAATTGCGGTCACATATCCATACGAGGAGAGAGGGCATAAAGCTGATCAACATAGGCACTCTTGCTTCATAACAACAATATCCGTGACCGTTATGTCGCGGGGCGTTTTGCCAAGTTGATCCCGAATTAGAGATCAATAATACGTTGCTTCAGAGGCTGTCGGATTGTGTTGTCTATAGGCGTTGCGATGCACGCTCTGCCTATTCTTTGATGTTTTATTTGACCCTACATACTGGTATGCGTTCTGACGATCAAAACATTTGAAAAGTGTGGATTTTTTTATGGCACAGACCACGGATTTTGCTCCCAAATTGTTGGATTGTACGCTGCGAGATGGCGGGTATTACAACGATTGGGATTTTTCTTTAGAAGAAGCTCAGGACTATATTGATAACCTTGCCCGAAGCGGCGTGGACATTATTGAAGTTGGCTTTCGTTTCACACCAAAGGCCAAATTTCTCGGCCCATTCGCGTATACAAATGAAGAACTGCTGAGCCAGTTAGACTTGCCAGACAATGTGCAGTTCGGGGTGATGATTAACGCCTCGGATTACCTAGGTGAAACGTGGGAAGCTGACCTGCAGGCCACGTTCGTTCCGGAAAGTGAAAGCGCTGTCAGTCTGGTGCGCATCGCCGCCCATCTGGGGCAGATCCCCCAATGCGATAAGCTGGTCGCGTGGTTCAAGGCCGCCGGATATGATGTCGGGCTGAATGTCATGCAAATCTCGCAGGCTGATGATGCGCAGATCACGGCGCTGATCGAAGATGTCGAGGCGCGGTTTGTACCCTTTGAATCGCTCTATTTCGCGGACAGCCTGGGAAACCTGACCACAGAAGATGTCACGCGGATCGTGTCTTTGTTCCGGGCGTCCTCGGATAAACCCATTGGGTTCCACGGCCATGACAATATCGGCCTAGGTGTGGCCAATGCGATGGCCGCTCTGGCTGCTGGTGCCACCTGGGTTGACGCGACCGTGACCGGTATGGGGCGTGGTGCGGGCAATGCTCAAACAGAATATCTGGCGCTTGAGATGCAACGCCAAGGCTACAAAGAATTCAACATGCTCGAGATCCAGCGCGTGGCGACCGGATGGCTTGCTGAATTGAAAGAGCGCTGTGGCTGGGGCACCAATATTTTCTACTACGAAGGCGGCTTGCGCGCCCTTCATCCTAGCTATGTTCAGCAGATGATTTCCTCAAAACGTTATGAGGCAGTGGATATTCTGGTGATGATCGAAGCGCTCAGCGGTGGTGAGACTCCAACCTCTTATCGCGCAGCCAATATCGACGGCTCTTTGGCCCAGCTGATGAGCGCACCTGACAGTGACACCGCCCTGACCGGGCAATGGGCAGGCCGGCCCGTTCTGTTGGTCGCAGGCGGGGTCCAAGCCAAGCGGCATTGGGACGCCATCCAAGCTTATTCCGAGCGGAATAATGTCGTGGTGCTGGCGCTTAACCATGTGGGTGGGATTGCCCCGAGTGCCTTTGATGGCGTGATTTGTATTCACCCGGCGCGGATGATGGCATTGCAAAGCCAGAAGGCATGGAAATCTGTTCCACTCATCACGGCGCGCGACGCGCTTCCAGCCAGCCTTAAAAACAATCTTGGTCAGCATGAGCAGATCATTGATTACGGCGTGAAGGTTGAGGATGGGTTTGAATCCCGCGCAGGCGGCTGCACAATTCCCGCCCCAGAGGCTCTGGCCTATGCTTGGGCTCTGATCGAACAATCTGGCGCCTCCGAGCTTTTGATGGCCGGGTTTGATGGGCATAATGGCGAAGGCGAAGCCTTCCGAAAAACCAGCGGGATTCTTGCATCCTTAAAAGAAAAAAGCGCGTTGAAGGTGCGGTCCCTGACCGCCAGTCACTATGCGGTTGAACAAGCCGCAATCTATGCCGGAGGGCAGTGACAATGACCCTGCCAAGCTATGCTATCGTAATTCCAGCTCGGCTCGGATCCACGCGGCTTGCAAGTAAGCCGCTTCTCGAAATCGATGGCCGCCCGATGGTGGTGCATACTTGGGATCGCGCTGTTGAGGCTGCCCCGGCCGAGCATGTCTATATCGCGACCGATAGTCAGGAAATCGTGGATATCTGCGCCTCTTACGGTGCGCAGGCCGTCTTGACGTCCGAGGATTGTTTGACCGGCACCGATCGCGTGGCTGAGTTTGCCACAAAGGTGGTCGCGGATGTCTATATCAATCTGCAAGGTGATGAGCCGATGATGCCGGTTGAGAGCATTCGTAAAGTCATTGACCTAAGCCAGGCGCATCCCGACCGGATCGTTAATGGCTGGGCTCCGATTTTGGATGAGCACGAGTTTCGGTCTCGGACGATTCCAAAAGTGGTTCTGCGCGAAGATGGTCAGCTGCTTTACATGAGCCGGGCCCCAATCCCGGGCACCAAGAAAGACACGTTCACCTTTTCACGCAAACAGATCTGCGTTTACGGCTTTCCGCGGGTCGCCCTCGAGGCGTTCGCCGCGCGTGGGAAAAAAACGGCCCATGAAGAAAGCGAAGACATCGAGATTCTGCGCTTTCTTGAAATGGGCTGGTCTGTTCAGATGGTCGAGCTGTCCGGAAATTCTGTGGCGGTCGATACAGCAGAAGATCTGGAACGTGTGCGCAAGCTGATGGCGCAGAAGTCATGAGCATCGCCTCTTCGCCGAGCGTGCTGTTTGATTGCGACGGCGTAATCCTTCAGTCAAATTCCCTCAAGAGCAATGCTTTTGGCGATGTGCTTGAGGGCTATGATCCGGTGTTGGTGCGCGACTTTGTCGATTGGCATAAAGCGACAGGCGGTGTGTCCCGGTTCTTCAAATTCGCACGGTTTTTTCGCGACACCTTGAAGGTAACCGATTGGGAAGCCCGTACAGAAAAAGCCTGCAGTGACTTTGGCGACATCGTTTCGCAAGGGTTGCGCAGCTGTGACACGGTCCCCGGCTTTGAGGTACTTGTGGCTCAGTTGCGGGCACGGGCCATTCCCTTGGCTGTAAATACAGGCGGGGCGCAGGACGAAATCCGCATTGTCTTTGCAGAACGAGGCTTTGCACCGGATTTTGTCGAGATTTTTGGCTCGCCGACGACAAAGCATGACAATATGGCCAAGCTCAAAGATCAGGGTCTGATCAAGCCGGGAACGTCCTATTTGGGAGATTCCGAATTGGATTTCGAACTGGCTCAGAATTTCCAGATGAATTTCATCTATGTCGCTTATGAAAGCGAATGGGCGGAAGGCGCCCGTATGACCGAGCAAGCAGGCGGCACGGTTGTGCCCGACCTCAACGCTTTGAATACGGCCTTTGCTTAAGCCGCGCTCTGATCAGATCAGCGGATAGTCAAATAGCTCAAAATCCGAGGCATAGACCTCTTCGATAATCCGCCGCAGCGCAGGGTCCGAAAGGAAGGCATCATGGTCAATCCTTTTGCTTGCATTGCGCCGCAGCCCAGCCAGTGATTTTGGCTGGGGGCGGTCAAGCTGCTTGCACAAGTCTTTGGCAAATTTTGGCAAGTCTTCTGTTCGGCCGACAAGGTCGGGCTTGTATATATCAGGCCTGATATGAAGGGCTTGCGGAAGCCAATGCGCATCCAGATCCTCGGGACCAAAATTTTCCGAGATGTCGCGGATATAATTCAGAAACCGCTCAAAACCGGCAGGTGTATTCGCCTCTTTGTCCCAATCCATCCCTGTCAATGCGTTGAGGCGGATCCGCTCGGGAAGAAACCGGCGATCGCTGAGTTCATGACTGCGGCAAAGATAGAAAAACCCCGAGACAAGCCGGGTATAAGGATTGCGAACCGTTGCCAGCGAGAGGCCGGGGAAATCCAGAACCGCGTCGAGGTCGTCTTCTTGTTTCACGCTATTGGACCACAATTGCGCATGAGGGACAGAAAAGAGGGCAAAATCTGGGTGCTGATTTCCTGTTTCTGCCGGGTTGGCGTTACAGCGAAATGGCACCCGGTATTCGAGTTCGAAAAGCAGGTTTAGCACAAAGGTATTGCCGGATTTCCCATTGAGCTGATAGCGCCAGGCCCGCGAGGGGGGGAACCAGATCAAACTGATATAGCGCCTTGCCGCCTTGGCTGTTGCAAAGCGTCCGGGATGTGCCTCTTGCAGGGCCTTAACAAGAGGGGGTGGTTTGAAAAGGTCGTCGGGCGGGAAGAGGGGGAGATTCATATCATTCCTATTTGGCAGCCCAGATGACGCGGATCTGAAGGTGCCCTAATTCCTCGCGTAGATATCTTCATAGCGAATGATATCATCCTCTCCGAGGTAGCTTCCGGTTTGAACTTCGATGAGCACCATCGGAACCTTTCCGGGGTTCTCCATACGGTGGACAGCGCCAAGTGGAATATAGACCGACTGATTTTCAGTGAGCAATTTTATTTCATCATCCACGGTCACTTTGGCGGTGCCTGCCACAATAATCCAATGTTCTGACCGATGAACGTGCGATTGTAAGCTCAATGATGCTCCAGGGTGCACATGGATACGTTTCACTTGAAATCTATCCGCTAGGACAAGGGTTTCGAACCAGCCCCAGGGCCGATAATCCACCGGCAATTGCACCGCCTGTTTGGCCCCGCGCGCATGAAGAGTCTGCACCGCCTGTTTGACGTTTTGGCTATCGGAAATGTCAGCCACCATAACTGCGTCATTCATGGCGATGGCCACGGTGTTTTTCAGCCCGATCCCGACCAGTTCGATCCCGTCACTTTCCGAACGTAGAAGCGACCCCTCGCAGTTCAAAGCCGTGGCATTGCCCGAGAGGGCGTTATCTTGGGCATCTTTCCCGGATTCCTGCCAGACAGATTCCCAACTTCCAAGATCTGACCAATGCCCGTCAAAACGCACGAGGCTCACATTATTTGCTTTTTCCATTACCGCATAATCTATCGAATCCTCAGGGACTTTCGCCCAAAGGTCTGGATCAATCCGTGTAAAGGCGAGGTCCCCGAAACTGGATTCAAGGGCGGCTTGTACGGGGGCATAAATCTCTGGCGCATGTTCCTGAAACGCCGTGATCAATGTCTGTGCAGAGGCCAGAAAAACCCCGGCATTCCAAAGATAGCGATCATCGCCAAATAGCTTTTCAGCCTGGGCGAGATCGGGTTTTTCCACAAAGCGCGACAAGGCATAGACACCCTCATGGGTCTGCTCTCCGGCCTCAAGCCAGCCATAGCCGGTTTCAGCGCGTGTGGGGGTAATGCCAAAGGTGACAATCTGCCCTTCTCGGGCGGCGGGCTGGGCAAGGGCCACAGCATCCCGAAACGCCTGAGGATTGGCCACCGCATGATCAGAGGGCACCAGTAAGATCAGCGCCTCTGGATCTTGCTGGGCTGCAAACACCGCCGCCGCAATCGCCGCCGGCGCAGTATTGCGGCCATCGGGTTCAATCAAGATCCCAGCCGGTGAGATCCCGACAGCCTCTAATTGTTCCGAAACAACAAACCTGAACCTGTCGCCAGTGATCACCACAGGATCGGAGAACCCCTGCCCTGCAAAGCGCAAGGCCGAGGCCTGAAACAAGCTGTCCTCTCCGACGATATCGGCAAATTGTTTTGGAAAGCTCTTACGCGAGAGGGGCCATAGGCGCGTGCCTGAGCCACCACAAAGCAGGATAGGAGTGATAGTCATAAAAAATCCTTTGTCGGTCCTGATCTCTAAGCGGTGCTTGGTTCGTCGATAAGATCTGTTTCCACCTCACATAATACGCTGACCAAGCCATTTTTGTGACTGTCGGGTGAGGCAGGTTTCCAGCAGAACATGGTTTGTATGATCGGATCGCCTTCACTGTCATCGATATGAACCCGCATCACGCTGTTGGGCCCTGAAGTCATATCTGCATCGGGATCGTCAAAAACCAACTGCCTCAATTGGCGCGCGGGAATGCCAGCGCCGTAATTCACTTGCGTCGAGAAGGGGCCGACATCCGTCTGTTCACATTTGAAGGTGATTTTGGGGCCAGTGCCCGAGGTTATGACAAAAGCCGCAAGGGGCAGACCTGAAACAGGAACCTCAACCGCATCCTCAAACGGCACGAAATCGCAGGACAACACCGAGTTGTTGAAGTTCAGGGTTGGTGTCCCGGACGGTTTTACCAGCACTAAGCTCAACTGATCGAAATGCTGCGCCCGCTCAGGGATCTGAATCGGCGGTAGAATATCATCCAGAGCAAAGACAACATGTTCTGCCAAGCGCGCCGGGAAATCCAAATTCGTGTCGTAATGCGCGTCATCGCTATACCAGCGCCCCAAATTGGGATCGCCGCAGGCAACAACCCGTAACAAACGGCTGCAATCGATGACCCAGATGCCATATCGGGCGAAAAGGTCCAGAATGGCCGCTTTGTAAGGATCATTTGTCAGGCCCAATTGCGTGCGGCTGCACATCAGAACAGGCAAGAAGGGGCGATCTTCCCGAATGCAAAGCTGAATGAGCCATTCCAAGTGATACAGAAGGCTTTCCAGTGCCTGGCCGCCCTGCAAATGGTTGAACTCGTTTAGGCCGTATTCCCAGATAATCGGAATTTTTTCGGCGCGATCCTCGAAGTTCAGAAACCGGTAAAGGGCCATTGCCGACGTACAGGCCCCCACAGACAGGTTCGTTATATCGACCAAACGGTGAAAATCCCGGCGCAGAATATTAACCCAACCACCGGCGATCATCGAGTTAGAGCCGCCAAGAACAATGGCCTTGCGGCGCGGAACAGGGGCAGGCAACGGGACGGATGCATTGATATGCTCAAGCTTCTGACGGCATTGCGCAAGAACGTCTTCTGGAAGGTCCAGTTCCTGCAAGAGGGCCATTTCAGCCACGGTTGCCTTTGCGACCTCGTCTTCGAACTGGGCGACGACCAGTTTGCCATTATCGCCAATCCCGGCGCGCAGCTCGGCGCGCAAATTTTCCCAAGACAAATCCGGCTGGAACCGCTCGATGAATTCGTCAAATGCCTCTTCAACGCAGCCTTGCTTGAACATCTGATTATGAACGCTGCGCAGCCAGCTTTCTGCATCGCGCTCTAGGGCAACAAATGTGGGATGAAACTCGGCCAGCTCTCGGGCAATGACGGACACAATTTCGCGCGCCCGTGGATAGATGTCTGTTTCTTGATACCCGTCGCTGCTGAAGCCCAAAGGATGCCCGAGCAAGCCTTCGTCCGTGATGCAGATTTTAGGCTGAGATGACGCGTGGATGGCGTTCCTAATTTCGCGGCATTGCTGCACGATTCCATCGGCCGACCCAACACCCATAACAAGCTTATGGGTCTCGAATTTCAGAGGGTTTGATCCACCATCCGCAAGATTGAAAGCCAGAAGATGCGGCTCTAAAATCTCTGCATGATCCAGCAACCATTTCTGCAAAGAACTGCTGCCGGTCTTGTGATAACCTAGGTGAATAACAATAGATTTTTTCATATTGTGCCTTTAATCCTCAAGGCGCCCCAGAATTTCGGTCAGGCGAGCGGTGTAACGTTTGCTGATTGCTTCGGCTGAAAAAGAGCTTCGAACAAATTCGCGGGCCTTACGGGCCTTCTCTTGGCGCTGATCGGCATTATCGAAAACCGCGCGCATTTGTTCGGCAGCACTATCAACATCCGGTTCCGCCCATTTTTGCCCGTCACGAACGAAAATATAGTCGTTCTGATCCAGTAGAACCTCTTCATAATCGACCAGCCAGGTTGTCTCGGGCGAGCAAAAATCCATATTCCCAGAGTAGCCTGTGCACACAACCGGCACACCCAGATTCATGGCCTCGATCATGCCAAAACCCCAACCTTCGGATTTATGCAGCGAGACATAACAATCGCTGCCTTTTTTCAGGGCAAGCAAATCATCATAGGTCAGGGTCTTATCCAAGATGACGATCCGGTCATCCTCTTCCATAAGAGCATCAACCTCGGCCCAGATTTTTTGCTGTTCCGGGTCCGAAACCTTTTTCCGGTTCTGGGTTTTAATGATCAGCCGCACATCCGAGACGCCCTCAAAGGCCTGTTGGAAGGCGCGCAATGTGCCGACAGGGTTCTTGCGCTGCACGAAAGAGAAGCTGTCGAAAGCCACCAGAAAGATGAATTCCGAGCCATCAAAGCCAAACTGCTCGGTTACAAAGTCGCGGGCCTCATAAGGGTCAATCTCGGGAAGATCTTCAAAGCACATCCCGACATTTGTGACCGGGCAGGTGCTGTTGGGTTGGTAAATTTCGACGCCATATTCGGTCGAAACCCAGATTTCATCTAGCATGTTCATGCCAAGGTAATGACAGGCGGCCGGTGTATCGAGTTCCCAGAAGAAATAGCCGATATTATAGGCATCGCTGAACGCATCCGGTTCATAGGCAAAGACCAGTGGGATGGATTCTGCATTCAGGTGGATCAGGTTGACCTTGGCCCGCTTATAACCAGACAGTGCCCCCACCCTGCTGAACCCCTCCGGGGCGGGGTTATCCAACCCGAAATTCACGGAATTGACCGAAAAATCGGTCTCAGCCACCACAGAGGCCGACAGGCGTGTTGCCTGACCCAGGCCTGACGCCTTTTCGAAAGGCCCGATCAGCTGTAGGTCCACGACCTCTTGGGTGTTTGGCGCCGGCAAAAGCGCGGCCTCAAGACGGTGTCCTTCAGCGGTGAAGTTTGTGAATCTGCGCGTGTCGAGGTCAAAACCTTTGAGGCGTAGAATTGCGCTAAGATCCCCCCGGGTCAAAGGCGGGATATCTTCCCCCAGCATGTCACGGAAAAAGGCGGAAAACGCCGCTTCGCCGGATCCCGATTGGGGGGCCAAAACTTGGTCGAGTGCTTCTTGTGGCAGATAGCGCAGATAGTCGGGGCGTTTGACCGCCATAAGGACAATGGCCAGATAGAGCGTTTTGCGATCTTCCTCTCGGGTTAGATCAAGCTCGGTCAGAGCTGCTGTTTCGCTATGCAGACGCACCATGAACTGGCTGGGCGCATAGCGCATGTCTTCCCATTTGCTCGGAACTTCGGACAGAAGATCGACGTAGTCTTGAGGGATAAGGCAATCTTCACAATTCAAGGCTTTCGCCTGATTGATCGACCACCAATACACCGCCCAAATGACCCAGTCGGGGTTCTGGAAATCCATCGAGTGAAGGATCGGTGGAACCCCCATAAGAAAGCTCCACGTGGCCCGGCTTAGGCTGGCGCGCTGGCCACCAATGACGACTCTTTCGTTGAGATGCTCGATCATTTCACGAGACATCGGCACGCGAAGGCCCGTTCTTAGCGGGCTATAGCCGGCCAGATACCATTGCAGGAAATGCGCAACTTCATCATGGTTTTCCAGCACGTCAAAAGACTGATCCAGTTTATAGCGGTAGCGGACATATTCCCCATATGCCGTCATCCCTTCTGGCAAGTCTCCGCCATGGATAAAATCCTTGCGCGCAAAAAGGATATCATGCGCAGACAGGGCGGGCGGGGGCCCGCTGGAATATGTCTGTTCGATCTCGGTCAGGGCATCTTGTAAATCAGTGATATCCGTGAAGAGAAGCTGGCGCAGATCCTCTTGGGGTCTGGCGGTTTGATTGCGTGTGGTTGGTTTTTGCTGCGGCGCATCAAAGGATGCCGCGCCAAAATGATATTGCCCAATTTCGAAAATCGGCTGACCCAAAGTGCGCACGGCCACCTCGCCGCCGCTTGCCCGAATTGTACGCAGCAATGCCCCATCCAAAGGGATGTGGAACCCATGATGACCCGTTCCGATTCCGGCCTGCATCAGATCATGGCGATAGATATGGGCCGTGCCTTGCGCAACCAGCCCATGCGCCGTGAAAACCCCGACCTTGAGATGTCCATCGGTTGGGGTGCGTGCGACAACCCAACCTGCCAAGGCATCATCAATAAACCCATCCACATTTCCGCGAAATCCGCGGGTTTTTCCGGTCAGGCGCTTAAGGCGGGATCTCAGCCGATTAGGCAAGTTGGTCATAATCAGACTTCGCCATCATTTCCGCCAATTGCCGCACATCGACCTTGGGCTCCCAACCCAGTTTTTCACGCGCCTTCGACGCATCGCCGATCAACAATTCTACCTCTGCCGGGCGGTAGAATTTCGGATTGACCTTCATGACCAGCTTTCCGGTTTTTCTGTCGGTCGCGGTCTCGGCTTCGCCTTCTCCGGTCCAGACCAGATCCATGCCCATGGCTTCACCAGCATACGAGAAAAAATCACGGATCGTTGTCGTCACATTGGTCGACAAGACGTAATCATCCGCCTCGTCTTGTTGCAGCATGCGCCACATGCCTTCGACATAGTCGCCAGCAAAACCCCAATCGCGGCGGGCATCCATATTGCCCAGCTCGATGGGGTCTGTGCCACCATGGGCCAGACGTGCCAGCCCAAGTGTAATTTTGCGGGTAACAAATTCTTTGCCGCGCAGCGGGCTTTCGTGATTGAACAAGATCCCAGACGAGGCATGCATCTTGAAAGATTCACGATAATTCATCGTGATATAGTGACCATAGACCTTCGCCACCCCGTAAGGCGAGCGCGGGTAAAGGCGTGTGGTCTCGCGCTGTGGAACCTCTTGTACCAGCCCAAACATCTCTGACGTTGAGGCCTGATAGAACCGGGTTTCGGGGCGCATGGTGCGTAGCGTGTCCAAAATACGAACCACTGCCATGCCGTCGACATCAGATGTATAGACCGGCAAATCCCATGAAGCGCCAACAAAACTTTGGGCTGCGAGATTGTAAAACTCGTCCATCTCGACGTCCCGAATGACGCGGAAGATGTTGTTCATTTCGGTCAGGTCAAATTCGTGCAGGTGGACGTCATTGGCAACGCCAAGCGCCTCGAGGCGCGGCAATTCAGGCTGTGAAATACGCCGAACACCGCCGTGAACCTCATACCCTTTTTCGAGCAGCAACTTTGCGAGATAGGCGCCATCTTGCCCTGTAATTCCGGTAATAAATGCCTTTTTCAACTTTAGGCCTTTCTTTAAAATCCGATTTTATTCCTGATAATCTACGGGTTCTCGGGATAGCAATGTCTTATTTCGGACCGTCCCCGATTTGGCCGACTTCCCGGCGAAGCCTTGCCAAACCCGCCTCCAAAAGCGCTTCTGCGGCGTGATCCGAGCTTGCTTCTACATAGAGACGCAGCTCAGGCGCGTTTCCGGATGGACGAATATGCACGATACGGCCCGATACGGTTTGCATGCGCACCCCATCCGTCAGGTCAATATCCGCCAGACGTTCGCCAAGGGCTTCTAGAAACGCGTCACAGGACTTTGTTAGCGTCTCGACCAAAGCCGCCGAGCGTTCTGTTGGCGTGTCCGTCAATCGCGCAGCGCGGGTGACACCGCCGGGTTCTACGGCAACCCGTGCACTCAGCGGGCGGCCTTGCGCCTGCATCAAGGGCACAATGATTGGCAAAAAGCAGTCACGGGTCCAAAGGGGCGCAATCTCGGCTGCAGGCCCTTTGGCCGTGAACCCCAAAAGATAGCCACCATTGGCCTCATAACCAGCCACTTTGCCACCAGAGGCCTGCATGCCTGCAATAACGTAAGGCGAGCCGATCTGGGTGCGCACCACCTTTGTGAACCGCGCGCCCTGCTCGGCCCCAGAGTTGGACGACACCGGGGTCACAACGGTTTCGGCCCCCAGAGCCGCAGATGTTATCTGTCCCAAAAGATCCCCGGGGATAACGGCCCCGGTTTCATCAGCCAATAGCGGCCGGTCCGCATCGCCATCAGTCGAGGCAATGGCATCTAGGTCATGCAGCTCGACCCATGTTTTGATTTGCGCCCGTGTCGCCGCATCAACGGCTTCGGTATCAACAGGGATAAAGGTTTCTGAGCGGGCGAGTTCGACAATCTTGGCCCCGAGCCCGGACAGTGTCTCGGCCAAAAGATCTCGTCCGACCGAGCTATGCGCATAAAGGCCGACCCTCAGACCGCTGAGCGCCTCCGGACCAAAGGCTGCAAGATACCGGGCTTTGAAAAGAGCGCCGGCAGCGGTATCAATACGCGACGTGCCCAGGCTTTGCGGCCCCTCATCGCTTTGTCCCAGATGCGCCAAAATTGCCGCTTCATCTGCTTTCGAGATCTCGCCCTCTGGTGTGTAGAATTTTAGCCCATTGCGGTCAGCCGGGATGTGGCTGCCGGTTACCATGATCGCGCCGCCGCCAGCCGCAAGCGACGCCAAAGCCAAGGCCGGCGTCGGCAGGGCCCCGCAATCGACAACATTCGCCCCGACCTTGATCGCCGCATCAGCAACCGCCGCCGCAATCTCGGGGGAGGAGGGACGCAAGTCCTGCCCAATGAACAAATCATCAATATCAGGAAACGCGCGCAGGAAAGCCGTTACATAATCCGCAATCAATGACGGCGTCATCTCTACGACAAGGCCGCGCAAACCACTTGTGCCAAATTTGGGGGGCAAACTGATATCCTTTTTGTGTCTCTGCGAGGCCAGAACTCAGAGGTTCAATTGCTCATATTATGCAGATGGTGAGCGATCGCAGCATCGAGATCCTCATAATAAATTGCCTGCCCATGTTCGAGCACAATCCCAACATCGCAAAGCTCCCGGATCTGGAGCATATTATGGCTGACAACAAAGGCGCCGGAATTGTCCATGCGTTCGTGAAAAAGCGCGGCGCTCTTGGACCGAAAGGCCGCATCGCCAACCGATGTCACCTCATCAACCAGATAGGTGTCGAAGGGCACACCCATCGACACCCCAAAAGACAAACGCGAGCGCATGCCAGATGAATAGCTGCGAATGGGCATGTGGAAACTTGGGCCAAGCTCGGCGAAATCTTCCACAAAATCCGAGAGTTCTTCCGTGTCCACCCCGTAGATTCGGGCAATAAACCGGGTGTTTTGCGCGCCGGTTAAGTCAGGATGGAACGATCCGGCAAAACCGACAGGCCAGGAAATTGTGCCATTTGAAAGGATCTCGCCGGATGTCGCATCCATCGTCCCGGCAACCATTTTAAGCAAGGTTGATTTGCCAGCCCCGTTTCGGCCCAAAAGCGCGACCGAGGTCTTTGAGGGCAGCACAATGTTAAGATCATCGATCACAACTTTACGCTGCCCGCGGAAGGTGAATTCTTTCCTGAGATTACGAAACGCTATCATATGCTATCCATATCCGTCAGCGCCGATCCCTAAGGCTGTAGGCCAAGAGCACGACCACAGTCCAGATCAGGAAGGCAAAGAGACAGATAAGCACCAAAAGCATTGGCCGGTCGGGAAATTGCGACCGTTCTGCCAAGGTGGGGCGCACATGCGCGGCCAGGTAGCGGCTTTGGCGGCGGGCCTCATTCCGAGATGTATCATAGGAGGCCAATGCCGCCGTATAGGCTTGCTCGGCGAATTCCTGATCGACAAGCAACCGTTCATATTGACCAACCAGATCAGCAATTGCGAAATCCCCCGCGCCGCTTGTCCCCAGCACCGCACGTTCCGCCGCGATCCTATCCTCGATCACAGACACCCGGCGTTCGGCTTGTGTAATGCGGGGATCGTTTTCACGGGTGGTATCGCGCAAAATATCCAACTCGATCAGGGCTTCGGCCAATTGCGCCTGAAGGGTCGCAACCAGACCCATCTGGCCTTGTGTATCTGCGGTCGGATCCACGGTCTGGTTGGCATTACGCCATTCGGCCAGCGCCACGCGTGCCTCGGCCAGACGAACCTGCGCTTGCTCCAACTCGTCGCGCGCATAGCTGATCGAATCTTCGCGTGCGATGGCCGACAAGGCGTTAATCATCTCACTGCTTTTTTCGAAAATCAGTTCCCCAATTTGCTGCGCATCAGCAGGATCAAATGCCAGAACCCGCAAATCGATCAACCCGGTGCCGCTGTCATAATAGATTTGAACCATCCGGCCCCAATGCTCGACAAGATCTTCGATGGTGCCGGGCGCGTCATACGCGAAGATTGGGTCGATATCGGGATCGGCTTGTGACCAGATGCCCCGTAGATCCAATTGGGCATCAACCGCCGCAACAAGTTCCTGGCTCTGAAGAAATTCATATAAGATATCGGTATCCGACGAGCTGGAGCCAGAGAGGTTGCTGATCCCGCCCAAAAGCTCAATCGCAGAGCTGGCCTCTTCGGTTCGCACCGAGAACCCGACAAAGGATGCATATTGATCAACCGCGCGGGTCCATAAATACCAAGCCGCTAAACCCGTTGGCAAAGCCACCATGAAACAAAAGGAAAACAGGATCATCCAATGGCGACGTTTCGGCCGCGCCGGTGACGCCACCGGTTTATGTGTTACCTGTGCTGGCGCTGCCGGAGGGGGAGCTTTTTGTTGTGGAGGCGGTGCCGTAGCACCTTGTGTATCATCCGCCACTGGCTGGGCGGTCGATTGGCGCCTGGCGGCGGGCCGAGGATTGGGAGGGGTCGCCACGTTTCAAATCACCTTACATTCAAAAATAGAGACAGATTGTATCTCATTCGTCCCTGCTACATAAAGGTCGAGCCTTTTTCCAGCTTTCCCGTTCAGAGTTTTCAATGACACCTTCTCAAGAGCCCCTTGCCGTTGAATTGCTCAGGCCCGTAAAATCGCAGCGACGCCTGCCAACCGTGCGTGCTATTGCAGCCTTGATGCTCCGCGAAATGAGCACAACTTATGGGCGCTCGCCTGGGGGCTATCTTTGGACCGTCTTGGAACCTGCTGCCGGGATCGCTGTGTTGACAGCTATCTTTTCGCTTGGGTTCCGCAACCCCCCAATTGGGACTAATTTTGCAATTTTCTATGCCACGGGCATGGTCCCCTTCATGTGCTATGGCGGTATTAACATCAAAATTGCCCAATCCATCAATTTCTCACGGCAACTTCTGTCTTATCCAAGCGTCACCTATGTTGATGCCTTGTTGGGGCGGCTGATTTTGAACACTCTGACACAACTTTTGGTCGGATATATCGTCTTTTCCGGTATCCTGCTGATGTTTGAGACTCGGACCACGCTTGAGTTGGATCGCATCATCCTATCATATGCTATGGCGATCAGCCTAGGTTTGGGGATCGGTGTCTTGAACTCTGTCCTGACGTCGTTTTTTCCACTGTGGCAACAGATCTGGAGTATCCTGACGCGCCCTCTCTTTATTATCTCCTGTATCTTTTTTCTCTTTGATACCGTTCCGGAACCCTATCGATCCTACCTGTGGTATAATCCACTTGTGCATGTCATCGGCATTATGCGTAGTGCGTTTTACACCAGCTATGATGCTACCTATGCTTCACCACTCTATGTGTTTGGGATCAGTCTTGTAACACTTGTTCTCGGTCTGGTTTTCCTGCGGCGCTATCACCGCGATATTATCAATTTTTAATCACTGATCCGGTGAGAGTACGACGCCTCATGATTTTTGAAACCATTGCCAACAAATGTTCGCATGAAAAAGTCCTGTCCAAATATTTCAAAGCAGGATGTTACCACGACGGAACAGTTGAATTTGCGTCCCCTTTGCTGCTGATTGGCTTCACCAATCGCTGCGGCTCGAACCTTTTGGGCGGGTATATGCGTGCATTGGACGGGATTGGCGGGTTTCAGGAACAACTGAACCATGATGCGGTCAAAAACCTGTCTTCAAAGCAAGGTCTGCGCACCTTTCCCGACTACATCCGTCATGTTTCAAAAGGCGCGCGGCAATATGGCTTCAAGGCCAGCGTTGAGCAGGTGGGTATGCTCTATCGTTTCGGGATAGCCCGCATGTATCCATCCGTGCGTGTGCTGCATGTCGTGCGCAACAATACTTTGGCGCAGGCCGTCTCTTTTTCGATTGCGGATCAAACCAAGCAATGGACAATCCGGCAAAAGAAGGTCGCGGATGCGCGCTATGATCGCAAAGATATCAGCCGGCGTCTGGACTGGATCAGCTCTCAAAATCAGGCTATGCGCCTTGCCGCGCAGGTCTTCAATTTTTCATATGAAACCATCACATATGAAGACCTCGTGGCCAATCCTCAGCAAGCGATCACGAAGGCGGGCGCCTTTTTTGGGGCCCCCCCGCCTGCCACGGTGCCCGTCCCTGCCCTCACGCGTCAGGCTGACGAGATCAACGACGCTTTTATTGGGCGGTATCTGGCCGATATCTGGCGCCGCTAGGCGACCGGAGTCAGGCAAAATCATCCGCGACAGACACGATAGACGGCTCAAACTCAGGCTCGTCCTTCAACTCGCGCACCCCTTGCAAGAAAGCCTGAGGGTTAGACGGGTCAAGGTGATCAAGCTGCCAAGGGGCATAACGCCACCATTTCAGGCTGAGCATCGGGGTGATTAAACCCGGCGCCAAACGCCATTTCTTGATCACTGCCGGATTGCCCGCCACAACCGCATAGGGCGGGACATCTTTCGAAACCACCGCATGCGCGGCAACCACCGCACCATTCCCGATAGACACCCCGGCCCCGATATAGGCGCCATGACCAATCCAGACATCATGGCCGATGGTCGTGATTTTGGCCTTGGTGGCGGGGCCGTCATAGTCGAATTTATATTTGTGGTAGCCCGCGGCGCCCTCAAACCCCGTATCCAGATCAAAAAGCTTATCGCCCAAATAAAAGGCAGGGCTGGTGGAAACCCAGCTTGTCGGGTGGTTTTGCCGCCCGATCTGCACCTCTTCCCCGAATGAGCAATAACGCCCGATCCGGGCGGCAAAACAATATCCTGAAACCTGATAAGAGAACGCGCCCAAATGCAGCGAATGCGCATATTTGGTCCATTTCAGGCTGGCCGGAGCCTCGATTCGGGTGGCGCGCGGCAAGGTAACCACGCGTTCGCCATTGCGATTTAACACCTCGACGCCCGCGGCACGAAGCTTGGCATTTGGAATGGAAACGGGGGTCACTGCTTGCTTTGCCTCTGGTTTTGGACAGTCTTCAGGATGTTCTGGACCAAATCCGCCTCAGGTGCAAAATGAATTGGGTGGCCATTGGCCGCGCGCTGCACCGCATCCCCCTGTGCGCCGATATCAAAAGCAAAGACCGGCAGCCCCGTCGCAAGCGCTTCGTGGGTGGTATAAGAAAAGGTCTCGGGCCAGATCGAGGGAATTAACCAACATGTAATTCCGTACTGCTCGGCCAGCGCCTTGATCTCATCGCGCTGATAATCGCCATGTATTTTAACAGAAGCCGGCAAGCTGAATTGAGGGTCAATATTGCCCACCAAGACCAGCTGTCCCTGCCCCTTAAGCTGCCGTCCTAAGTCTTTCAAAAGCCCGGCGCCCTTCTGAAACCCAATATTGCCCAAAACCCCAATCGTTACGTGTTTTGCATCGGGCGTCTCAAACCGGGGGATCGGGGTCAAAAGAGCGTGCGGAACCACCCGAAGCGTGTCTTTCAGTGCTGGATAGGCTGCCTGAACCTGCATGTGACTGTTTTCTGAGAAAACCGTCACATGTTCGGCCTTTGTCAGCAGCCTGCCCCACGCGGCGTGCCAATCGGCCAGCCGAACCTCTGATCCATCAGGACGGTGGGCAATATGCGCCGGATCCTTTCGGTCAGACGAGACCGGGCCACGATATTTTCCGTCTTGGTCCAGCAAGCAATAGGAGGGCGAAACCGGCAGAAAGTCATGGAACATCACCTCAATCTTATCCCCCGCCTCGTCTCGACATAGTGCAAGGATAAGATCGGGGACTTGGTAGGGATCACAATCCCCAACGGCGCAGGAATACACCAATCGGCGCATGCGGATCGGATCCAACAAGCGGATCAGGAACTCCAGATCATTGGTTGTGCCCGCGACCCAGCCTTCGGCCATGCAGATTTCAAGCTGGAAGCGGTCCTTGCCGCCAAGACGCAGCACGATGGACGCGCGCCCCTGGGCAAGATCTGCTGCGATCAGGGCCTGCAGGAAATGCTCGGCCCCACCGCCAAGCGAATGGGCCAGATAAATTGGAACGGGTGTTTCGGCACGGGCATCCAACAAGGCCAACGCCAAAGCAAGACGCGGGGTGACAAGCGCGTCATTGCGAATGAAGTCTTGTACTTCACGATCAAACTCAGGGTATCGCCCGGAAAGAATAGCGCCGTTTTTCATCAACAAGGCTTGCTTATCGGCTGACCCAAAACTCTCGCCACCGCGATGTTCCACGAAAAGCCCCGGCAAACAAATATGAAGACCGCCAAGGGCTTGAGCTTTCTGGCACCAATCCACTTCTTCCCCATAGCCGCGGCCAAATGCCGGATCGAACTCGGGCAGTTGGCGCAGAAAGGCCAGATTCATTGCCATACAAAACCCAACCCCGGTCGGGGCGTCAGGCAGGATATGCACCGGGCTGAACTGACGGGCATATGCATCCAGCATATCGCCCTCGCCTACCCGCAGGTCGGTCCGCTGGCAAATTTCCGGCACCGACATAAGCTCGGCATCATTCGACATGGGCGTCACGCTGGCGACGCTGGCATCGCGCAAAATAGGCGCCAGCAAACGCCCGGCCCAGTCTTGCGGCACAAACGCATCTGAGTTGAGCAAGATCACATGCTGACCCCTTGGGAGTGCCAGAGATAACCCTTTATTGACGCTGCCGATGAAACCAAGGTTCTCAGCGTTCTCGATCACCGTGACCTGCGCCTTACGGCTGGCGGCCCACTCTCGCAAAAAAGGGCGTATCTCTGGATCGGTAGAACGATCTTCGATGATGATCAGATGCCAAGGAACATCCGTATGATTTTCGACCCTATTCAGCACATCAGGCAAGAGATGGAAGGCATTATAGACGGGCAGAACAATTGTGACGCCTGCCTTGGCCGTGGCCCGAGCAAGATCTGCAGGCCCCTCAAAGAGGCGTGCATCCATCGGCAAGGCAACCGGCGTAATGTTGAGATGCAATCGCGCTTTGACGCGCGCGCGCCATACCGGATCTTTTGTTGCGAAAAAGGCCAAGATCGCTGGCAGCGCCCGGGTCAGATCCGCTGCAAACCGCAAAGGGATTGGAACGGCGCTTCTGACGGAATCTGCCGAGGCGTCCTCTTCACGCTGCCGGTGATGGGCTGCGTAGCGTATATATAACCCCCGGAGCCTGTTCAGCACTGCTCTTTCCTCCTCGCTCCGTTCAGGTCTATCTGCCTCACGCATCGAGGTCAGCCCCGGCGTCGGTACAATCGCCCAATTGTTTGAAAGACCAGATCAAAATCGTAGCAAACCGATTGCTGGCGTTGGTAGATCAAGTCAAGCTTTGCCTTACGCGGCACGCAAGACCGGCAATAGACTTCGTCGGTTTCTTCAGGGGTCGTGCACCCCTCCAACAGGCGCGCTTCATGTTGGTGATAAACCAAACTGGCCAACCCCGTGACGCCGGGGCGGCTTTTCAGAACTTCACCATAGATATCGGGAAAGCGGTCGACATATTCGCGCAAAGGCGGGCGCGGCCCAACAAAACTGAGATCGCCCCGGAGGATATTCCAAAGCTGAGGAAATTCATCAAGGCGGCGACGGCGAAGCTTGGCCCCCATCGGAGTGATCCGCACATCTTTATCGGCCCCCGAAACACCTGCATCCTCATCAACAACGGTCATGGTTCGGAACTTGAGCAGATAAAACGCCTCTGTCGGGGTTTTCATCCGCTCAGCGGCATAAAAGATCGGGCGGCCCTGTGTGCGCCAGATCTTCCAGATCAGGTAAAGAATGATGGGGCCCAGGATCACCACCAGAAGACTGGCGAAGAAAAGGTCGAAGATGCGTTTTTGCCAGGTCATAATTCTACGTCATGGTGTCAAATGTTGTGCCTGCTCATAAGCCCGCCACTCTGCAACTAAGGCAGGCGCGGTTCCCGAAACAGGATCAAGGCGGGTAAACCGGCTCAGCCGGGTGATGTCCAGCGTCACTTCGCCAATCGCGGTTGGGGGTGCGGGACGCGCGGTCCAATCCCACCCCCCTGCATCCAGAAGCGCCCCCATCTCAACTGCGCCGGGGGCGGCGATGTTGATCACGCCGGGTAAATCAGCGCCCTGCCCCGCAGCCTGTAGAAGATCGCCCAGCACCCGGCCCAATGTCATGGGGCCGATATAGCTGCGCTTGGGGGTGGTGCCATCGTCAAATTGATCCAGGACCATGGCTCGCCCTTGCGCCGCACCGCCCAGGATCTGATCGGCGCCGGCAACATTTCCAATCCTCAGACAGGTCACACGATTTTGGGGCATGGCCAACACCGCGCGCTCCATATCCAGTTTGGCCTGACCGTAAGGGGCCACCGGATGCACAGAATCCTCTTCCCGGCAAAGCCCCCCGGCCCGGCCATACACCGAAGCCGAAGACGCCAGAAAATGCGGGCGGGCGCCAATCTGTTGCTGAACGGCCTCAGCCAACTGGCGGTTAAGATGAAGATCTTCGGGGCGGGCTGGCACAATGCCTGTCAGGTTCAAAACAGCATCCGCATTGGCGCAGGCCTCGGCCAAAGCCGCTTTATCCGTTAAAATGTCGAAGCTGACCCACTCGGGCGGCGGCACATTTTTACGCATATGCCAGATACTCTGTACATTTAGGCGGCCTTTCCACGCCCATTTCGTCATCTGACCAAGCCGACCTGTGGCCCCAAGAACCAAAACGCGCATGAAATTGCTCTTCCTAAACCGAAACCGTTGACCCCAGAGGTCCGACACGTATGTTGCCCAAAACGACTTGGTATTCAAATCAGTCAATTGGCATAGGGACAGGCATGGCAAAGATCGCACGGCTGATCAGCTTCTTAGGGTTTTGTTTTGTTCTGGCGGCCTGTGGCCTGCCACGCAGTGCAGGCGTCGAACGTGAAATCGTAGGCGGAGCGGGCGATGCAGACGCTCAGTTTGCTCTCTATCCGGTGACGCGCTCTTTCTTGCCGACACTTGAGGAATGGCCCGTTGTGGGTGAGGCCGGGCTAAGTTGGATCACGGCCAGCCCGGGATCTCGTCAACAAATCATTTCACCTGGCGATACCGTGACAATCACGGTCTGGGACAGCAATGAAAACTCTCTCCTGACCTCCGACGAACAGCGTTTTGTCCCACTGGACGGAATACGTGTCGCGGCGAACGGGACGATCTTTATGCCTTATATCGGAAGCACCCGTATTTCAGGCATGACACCGCAAGCCGCCCGCGAACGCCTGCAAACCGAGTTGGAGGAGATTGTGCCATCCGCACAGGTGCAGCTCGCGATGGATGCTGGCCGATATAATTCAGTCGATCTGGTGGGCGGTGTGACTGCCCCCGGCAATTATCCGATGCCAGATCTGTCCTACACCGTGCTTAGTCTCATTTCAGAAGGCGGCGGCGTCAACCCTGCGCTGAACAATCCACAGATTCGCTTGATGCGGCATGGGCAGATTTACGGCACGTCTATCAGCCGTCTGTATTCTGAACCGCATCTTGATACCCGCCTGCATGGCGGGGACCGCGTCATTGTCGAAAATGATGACCGCTATTTCCTATCGCTCGGCGCGGCAAGCAGCCAAGCCCAACACGCGTTTCCGCAGGATATCGTATCTGCCCTTGATGCAATCTCGATCATTGGCGGGGTGAATTCCAGCCGCGCTGATCCCGAGGGCATCCTGATCTTGCGCGAATACCCAAATGAGGCTTTGCGGCCCGGCATGCGCGGTCCGCGACAGGAACAGGTTGTGTTCACACTGGATCTGACCACGGCAGATGGCCTGTTCTCTGCCCGAAACTTCCGTATTCAATCTGGCGATCTGGTGCTTGCCACCGAAAGCCCGGTCAACTCGGTTCAGACTGTCTTTAGCCTTGTTGGCAGCGTCTTTGGTTTGGCCAATACCGCCAGCAACCTTTAAGACTGTATCACCCCGGTAAGGTAATCGGCCGCGCTCCTGGCGCGGCCAATGCATTTATTTGAGCGATGTGTTCAGGCAGGCAACGGGTCAGAAAATCATAGGTTTCGACCACATGCGCGCGGGCCGCAGGGCCCAGATGCGCGTAATCAGCCGGGCTGCCCAAAACTTTGACAACCTCAGCTGCCAATTGTTCCGGTTGAAAGAAATCCACCAAAAGGCCGGTTTCGCCATGGGTGATCGCTTCGCGCACCGGGGCAACATCCGAGGCCACAATCGTGGCCCCCATCGACATAGATTCCAGCAAAGACCAGCTCAATACAAACGGCACCGTTAGATAGATATGGCAGCGGCTGATCTGAATAATGCGTTGGTAATCCTCAAACGGCACCCGGCCCAGAAAATGCACCCGGCTCCAATCAACCGCGTCACCGACCTCGCGTTCCATTTCGGCGCGATAGCCGCCCTCGGCGCTGCTTTCCTTGCCGTAAGACGTCTCATTGCCGCCAATAATCAGCGCCCGCGCATTGGGGCGCGCCTTTAGGATATGAGGCAGCGCGCGCATGAAGACATGGAAGCCGCGCGTCGGCTCCATATTGCGAGCCATATAGGTGAAAATCTCATCGTCGCGCGTGACGGCCCGGCCAAGGCGACCCAGCTCGATCGAGGCATCGGGGTCGGGTGTTAGTTGATCGGTGCGAATACCATCATGACAGGTGTAGATCTTGGAATGAAAACTTTCGGGATAAGAGTTTTTCTGCCAATGAGTCGGTGACTGGCCAACATCAACGGTTTCCAAATTAATATAGTTCACCGCATTGCGCGCATGCATGATGAACGGCGTATGGGCATTAGCCGGGAATTCAGGATCAAACCCGACCGAGCCGCCTTTGGCCAGAAAATAATATTCGAAAAACCCGATGATCGGCACATCTTCCCAAACCTGTTTGAGAAAGGTCAGCTCGCCCCAACCGACATGGCCAAGGATAACATCAGGCGTAAAGCCTTCTTCTTTGAGCGCCGCCGCTGCTTGCGCCGCGCCAAAACCCGCCCCGGCGCATTCTTCCCAATAGCGGCTCAGCCCATAGGCATCTTTGGCCGGACGGTGATGCGGCGCATAGCGGATAACACGCAAACCCGGCGTTTCCGGCACGCCCCGGCGCTGCGTCAGAAAGACAATCTCGTGCCCGCCTTGGGCCACCAGAAAATCGACCAATTGCCGATATTGCCCGGGGAAATTTTGGTGCAGGAAGAGAAGTTTCATCTATTTTTGTTCCGAATTTAGACCCTAAAACCCCTATTTAGGGTCTATTTCAACAATCCTAGCAAATAGGTTCCATAGCTGTTTTTCTGGAAAAGCGCGGCGCGTTCGGCAAGGCTATCTGCGTCGATCCAACCCTGTTCAAAGGCAATTTCATCGGGGCTGCCGGTTTGCAGGCCCTGACGCACTTCCAGCGTGCGAACAAAGTTACCAGCATCCAGCAAACTGCCATGGGTCCCGGTGTCTAACCAAGCATAGCCGCGCCCCATAGTCTCGACTGACAGGGCGCCCTCAGAGAGGTAATTTTGCAAAAGATCGGTCACCTCAAGCTCGCCGCGCGGCGATGGGGTCAGTTGGCGGGCCCGCTCAGACGCGGTGGCATCAAGAAAATATAGCCCCGTGATCGCATAATTCGAAGGCGGGCTCTCTGGCTTTTCGACAATGGTTTCGACCCGACCTTCGGCATCAAAAGCCACAACACCATAACGTTCTGGATCCGCCACATGATAACCAAACACCGTCCCGCCCGCGCTTTGCGCGTCTGCAGAGGCCAGGATTTTTGGCAACCCATGACCAAAGAAGATATTGTCGCCCAGCACCATTGCACTGGGCCCGCCGGCCAGAAAGGCCTCGGCCAACAGATAGGCCTGCGCCAGCCCCTCAGGCTCGGGTTGGACGATATACGTCAATTCAACGCCCCATTGGCGCCCATCGCCTAGCGTGCGTTTGAACTGTTCCTGATCGTGCGGGGTGGTGATCACGGCGATCTCGCGAATTCCGGCCAACATCAAAACCGAAAGCGGGTAATAGATCATTGGTTTGTCATAAAGCGGCAAAAGCTGCTTTGAGACGCCAAGCGTGATCGGATAAAGCCGGGTGCCCGACCCACCTGCCAAAATGATGCCCTTGCGCTGTGTCATGGATGTTCTGCCTCAATCTCTGTCAGGATCTTTTTCAGGCTCTCGCGCCAGTCGGGGCGCGCAATGCCAAAGACCTGTTGTGTTCGGCTGCAGTCTAACCGGGAATTGGCCGGCCGTAAGGCAGGGGTCGGGTATTGCGATGACGGGATATCCGTGATGTCGCAGCCGATCCCGGCCTGATCAAAAATTTCGCGTGCGAAACGCGCCCACGAGACATCCGGGGTGCCCGAGAAATGATAGATTCCGGATTTTTCGGGCATCGATTGAAGCTGCTCGGCGATTTGGAGACAGGCTGCCGCGATATCAGCTGCCGCGGTGGGGCCGCCAATCTGATCGGCGACAATGTTCAACGCATCGCGCTCGACCCCAAGCCGCAGCATGGTTTTTACGAAGTTATTACCATAGGCCGAGACCACCCAAGAGGTGCGTAAAATGGCATATATCCCCCCGGCCCTGCGCACGGCGTCTTCACCAATCTGCTTGCTGCGCCCATAGGCGCCAAGCGGCGCTGTCGGCGCATCCACAGGAAAGGGTTGATCATCAGCCCCGTCAAAAACGTAGTCTGTTGAGATATGGACAAAGGGAATACGCAGCTCTGCACAGACCAGTGCCATTGCCTCTGGCGCAGCCCCATTGATACAGCTTGCCAGCGTTTCTTCGTTTTCGGCCTTATCGACAGCCGTATAAGCAGCGGCATTGATCACGGCCGCAGGGGCATGGGCGCGGATCGCCGCGGCGCAAGCTTCCGGATCGGTCAAATCCGCCTCGGCCCGGCCAAGGGCGATGACATCGGCCTGCGCCTGCAGGGCCCGCGCCACTTGCCCGGTTTTTCCAAAGACCAAGATCTTCATGCGGATTGGCCCAATCGGACACCCACACCGTCGCGGGCCTGTAATGCCCGCCACCAGTCTTCGTTATCGAGATACCATTGGACAGTCTTCTCCAGGCCTTCTTCCAGCGTCACAGAGGGGCGCCAGCCCAGTTCCTCGCGGATACGGCTTGGATCAATCGCATAGCGCATATCATGACCCGGACGGTCGGTCACAAACGTAATTTGCGTGGAATAGTCATGGTTTTTGGGGCGTTTTTCTCCAAGGATCTTGCAGATCGTTTTCACGATATCGATGTTCTTGGCCTCATTTTCCCCACCGATATTATATGAGCGGCCCAGTTTACCCTTTTCCAGCACCAAGAGAAGCGCATCGGCGTGATCTTCGACATAGAGCCAGTCGCGGATATTTTCACCCGCGCCGTAAACCGGGATCGGTTCGCCAGCCAGCGCGCGCAGGATCACCACCGGTACCAGTTTTTCGGGGAAATGATACGGTCCGTAATTGTTCGAGCAATTGGTCAACACAACAGGCAATCCGTAGGTTTCGGCCCACGCATTCACCAAATGATCCGACGCCGCTTTCGAGGCCGAATAAGGGCTGCGAGGGTCATAAGGCGTGGTTTCAGTGAACTGCACCTCAGGATCGTCGGGCAACGAGCCAAACACCTCATCCGTAGAAATATGGTGAAAGCGGAAGCTTGCCGGGCGCCCGGCCTCTGTCCAGTATTTGCGGGCGGCCTCCAACATATTGAACGTGCCAGTGATATTGGTTTCGATGAAATCGCCCGGCCCGTCGATGGAGCGGTCCACATGGCTTTCTGCGGCCAGATGCATCACCGCGTCGGGTTTGTATTGGCCAAAGATCCGGTCCAGCGCGGCGCGGTCGCGGATATCGGCCTGCTCAAAATGATAGAGCGGGCTGTCCGCAACAGGCACAAGGTTTTCAAGGCAAGCCGCATAAGTCAGCGCATCAAGATTGATCACCTCATGGCCGCGCGCCACGGCCAAGCGCACCACTGCTGATCCAATAAACCCGGCGCCGCCAGTAATAAGGATCTTCATACGGGTCCCTCCCAGATGAATGGGCTCTCAAAATCGGCGAGGTCAGAGGCGGCCTCGTCTTTGTCTGAAAGGATCGGCTGGCTCTGGCCCAATTCCCAATCGACCCCGATATCAGGATCATCAAAGCGAATGGCGCCATCACATTCCGGCGCATAGTAGTCACTGCATTTATAGATGATCTCGGTATTTGGGTCCCGCGTGACAAACCCATGCAGAAACCCTTTGGGCACTAAAAGCTGCTTTCCATTCTCAAAGCTGAGTTCGATCCCGAACCACTGCCCATAAGTGGGCGAGCCTGTGCGGATATCGACGGCGACATCGAACAGCCGCCCCCGACCACAACGCACCAGCTTGTCCTGCGCATGTGGCGGAGACTGGTAGTGCAACCCACGCACTGTGCCGGTCTCTGTCGAGAAAGAATGGTTGTCTTGCACAAACTCATAGACCAGCCCGTGCTCTTCCATCCTCTGCTGGTTCCAACTTTCGCTGAAAAATCCTCTGGAATCGCCAAAACGACGAGGGGTTAGGATCTTAAGACCGGCAAGGGGTGTATCTTCAATTCGCAAGGGCAATCTCTTTATCTTCGGTCTCTTTGCGGCGATGCATAACAATCCCGCCGGGCAGCGTCACGACCACAATACCGTCAACCGCGCTGCTGGCGCGCTTTGACCCATCCCAGAAAGGCCGCATCGGGCGCACGTAGACGCGGGCGGCCCGAATTTGCCCAAAAAGCGCGCCATTCTGCTTCCAGCGCATACACATCAAAACCCGGTGCCAAGGCCCGGGCCCGTTCAAAGGTTTCAGCGGCAAGGGGATGCAGATCACGCGCCGGGGTCTCGATCACTGCATCGCGTAAGGTGAAGCGGATCTTGTCGCCGGGCTCTTCTTGCATGTGGTAATCAGGCAGGTGATCCGCCTCGATCATATCACGCAGCATTTTGCGGAACACCCGGCGCGGACTGGCCGAGCCAGATTTTTTCAACAGCAGATCAACCGAAACCCGCCAGTTTTCTTGCCGCCCGCAATGTTTGCGCGCAATTTCATAAATCCGCCGTTCCAGTGGTTTCCTGAGACGGAAATAATCACGGCTAAGCGTCAAGACCGATTTGTTCATTACCGCCTGATAGAGCCAATCAGACAACGTCACAGCAACGCTGACCATCCGTCCCCCGCGCGATTTTCGCACAATCTCCCAGCTTTCAATCAGGCCAAAGCCGGTGGTCACCTCTTGATCACCGGTCGTGATATTGGTGGTGATGCGGGTGCCGGCGAGACGCTCAAAAGCTTCTTTCAGGCGCCGATAAGCATCCCCGCTTGTTTCGCGGTTCGTCGCAACGAGCAAATCATGGGCTCGCAGATATATTCGGCGACTGACCCCCCTGCCCTCGTTCAGCGCGCCCATCAGCTGGCTGATGCAATAGATCAGGATATCCTTGTCATGGATTGTCGCCAGCCCCTTGACGCTTGGCGTCACCTCGATCGCCACATCATTATGGGTATAGCTCAGAATTCGGCGATCAGGCCGGGTCGAAAGCGAAAACACCGGATGTTCCATCGTCGCCAGATCATCCTTGGGAATCGCATCAAAAATATCGCAGAGGAAAAAATCACCCTGCTTACGACGATCGGGCAAAAGCCCGGCGCCTGTTATTATTGATCCTGTCACTGCCCGACTCGTTTTATCGTGGTTTTGTTGACACCCAACCTAGATTTATCCACAGGCCCCGTCCAGCGCTGCCATCGGGGGTTTGGAATCGCAAGAACGTGGGTTTAGAGTCGCTTTATCGGGGGTTCAGAGTCGGGCAAGTAAAAAAAAACCTGAATTCCTCAATATTCCAAAGGACTTAAGCAAGAAGCGATCAGGCTTAACACATATATAACACATCCTTAACACCACATTTTTTTTCAGGCAGACTGCAGTTGAACCCATCTCAGCCCCAGATCTTGCTAAGAACGGCATAGAAAACCCTCCTTTTCCTTCCATGTGCTCTCTTTTTGCGTATATTGAGAAAAACACCGCACATAAGGCGTGAGCATGGTAAAAGAGGCTTTGGGGCAACCGCCCTATTTCAACATAGATCCCGATCAGGCGCTTTCTGAATTAGACGCCCCCCTTAGCACAGAAGGCTTTGCTCAGATTGCTGGCGCCTGTGCACAAGGCCGGACAGATCTCGCATCACGCGGGCTCAATGAAGAGGGCAAAAAAGCCCTTCGCTTGTTTTCAACCTGGGAAATCACCCGTTACCTTATTCCCGTGGCACAAGCTCATTTTCGCCGCGTGCTCAAACAAAACCCTGATTTGCCTCAAGGCCGATCTGAAACGGATGCGGGCGCCAAATGGTTCACGCTGGACGAGGTTTTGCGCCTGAGGGCCCATTTCGCCTCGGAAGGGTCCAAGGCCAAGGAATACCGCCCGTACAGGCCAGAGGGGCTAGATGCCAAGCTGGTGGCCGTCGCAAACTTCAAAGGCGGGGTTGGGAAAACCTCGACGGCGGCGCATCTGGCGATGTCGGCCGCGCTGGATGGCTACAAGGTGCTGGTGATTGACCTTGATAGCCAAGGTTCCATGACCTCAATTTTTGGCGGCGAGGTTGAAGATGAGTGGCAAACGGTCTTCCCGCTATTGGCGCGTCATTACGCAGGCCATATGCAGACCGAGAACCAACGCCGTCTGGATCGTGGGGATACGCCCCAACCGCTTGATGATGTGCTGACAGATGCGCTTGGTGTGAAAGCCCAGGATGTAATCCAAAACACCCATTGGCCAAATATCGACCTTATCGGCGCGCAATTGAACCTCTATTGGGCCGAGTTTCAGATTCCGGTTTGGCGAATGAACGGGCGCGGATGGAAGCTTTGGGACGCGCTGACCGATACGCTCTCCGCAGATGGGGTCCTTTCTGATTACGACCTCATCTTCATCGACACGCCCCCTGCCCTTGGCTACCTGACCATCAACGGGCTGTCTGCGGCGGATATTCTGCTGGTGCCGCTTGGGGCCTCTTTCCTTGAATTTGATTCCACGGGCCGCTTCTTTGACATGCTGCATTCCACCTTTGCCTCGATCGAAGAGGGGGAGAATATGGCTGCCCGGGCTTTGGGGCGCGACGAGATGGGCTTTGAATGGGATGCGGTGCGTGCGGTCATCACCCGTTATGATGACAGCCAACAGGCCGAACTGGGCGCGTTGATGCAAGCCTATCTTGGCAAAACGCTAAGCCCGCACCGGCAAGGCTTCACAGCGCTGATTGGGCAGGCCGGCGAGCAGGTGTCGGGCATTTATGAAGCCGATTACCGCGACTTTAATCGCGAGACTTATGCACGGGGCCGCGAAACCTTCGACGCGACTTATGCCGCCTTCAAACGTCTATTGCTTGGTATCTGGCGGCGCGAAGAACTCGCCGCAGAGAAATCGCAAGTCGGCGCGGCCTAAAACAGTCTCTAACATATGTGTTAGGGTCAAAAAAAAGGAGAGCAGAGATGGCAAAACGCAAACGCCTAAGCCCGGCTCGGATGGGAATTTGGGGCGGCGGTGAGGATACCCCCGAGACGCCATCTGCGCCAATTAGTGCGCCGCCTATTGCCCATGTTGCAGGGGATGCGTCCGCTGTGGCTGCGCTGGAAGAGGTCACGGCAGAACTGGATCGCGCCCGCATTGAGGGGCGGTTGGTGCAGTCGATTGACCTTGTCGCGATTGAAGAGGGTTATCTGGTACGGGACCGGTTGCTGGCCGGGGATGATGAGTTGCAGGCGCTGGTCGAAAGTATCCGGTCGCGTGGGCAGCAAACTCCGATTGAGGTTGTTGCGCTTCAGGGGGGGCGGTTTGGCCTGATTTCCGGCTGGCGGCGTCTGGCGGCCTTGCGCCAGTTGCTTTCGGAAACCGGGGACGCGCAATTTGCGACCGTAAAGGCATTGCTGCGCAGCCCCGAAACGGCCTCGGACGCGTATATCGCCATGGTTGAAGAAAACGAAATCCGTGTTGGCCTTAGCTATTTTGAACGCGCGCGGATTGCGCTTAAGGCGGTTGAGCAGGGCGTCTTTGAAGATCGCCGCGCCGCGCTTCAGGGGCTCTTTGGATCTGCGTCTCGGGCCCGGCGATCCAAGATCGGATCTTTCATGCCGGTGGTGGCTGAACTTGATGGCGCGCTGCGCTTCCCGGCGTCGTTGACCGAGCGGTTAGGGCTGAAGCTTGCCAAGACCTTAGAAGAGTCGAAATCCCTTATTCAGGGTCTAAAACAGACTCTGCTGCGCGAAGGGCCCGAAACCTTAGAGGCCGAGCAGGCGCTTATTGCCAGTGCCTTGGCTCCTGCCCCGAAAGTGCCGACCTCACCTGCCGGAATGCGCGAGATTAAGCCGGGGTTATCTGTGCGTGAGACCGCCACGGGGCTGACGCTTTCTGGTCCGGCGCTGACGCCCGAATTGAAGGCGCGTGTCCTGATGTGGTTAGAAGAGAATTGAGGGCCTGCCGTTTCGCGTGCGAAACAGTGACGGGCGCCGCGTTGTCGGAGCGGATTAAATATCCAATGCCCGCCGCCCCACCGCGTCATAGGCTTCAAACCCGGCGCGCTTGGCGTCTTTAACCGAGTAGATATTGCGCAGATCGGCCATACGCGGGCGCGCCATTTTCTTAGCCAGCTTCTTTAGGTCCAATGCCCGGAATTCATTCCATTCCGTTAGTAGCACCAGAAGATCGGCATTATTGGCGGCCTTATAGGGATCATCCAGCCAGCTGACGCCGGGTAGAAGCGCCTCGCCCTCATGTCGGCCTTGGGGGTCGACTACGCGCACTTTTGCGCCAGACCCCACCAGTGCCGGAACCACGGTCAGGGCCGGTGCATCGCGCATATCATCGGTGTTGGGTTTGAAAGTGACGCCCAACACGGCGATGGTTTTTCCGTTAAAAGATCCGTCACACAGATCGCGCAGCTTTTCCACCATCCGGGATTTGACCCCCTCATTGACGCGCATCACCGTCTCAACGATTTGCTGGGGAACGGCGTGTTCCTGACCGATCCGTGCTAGCGCTGAGGTGTCTTTCGGAAAACAAGACCCGCCATAGCCAGGCCCGGCATGCAAAAACTTATTGCCGATCCGTCCATCCAGCCCCATGCCGCGGCTGACCTCTTTGACGTCAGCGCCGACACGTTCACACAGGGCGGCGATTTCGTTGATGAAGGTGATCTTGGTCGCCAGAAATGCATTGGCGGCGTATTTGATCATCTCGGCGCTTTCCAGATCAGTGGTCAGGATCGGAAAGTCGCGCAGATAAAGGGGCCGGTAAATGTCGGCCATTACATCGGCGGCGCGGGTGGATTGCACACCGACAACGACGCGGTCAGGCCGCATAAAATCATCAATCGCGGCCCCTTCGCGCAGGAATTCAGGGTTCGAGGCGACATCAAACTCGGCACCGGGTACGGCCTTGAGGATCGTCTGTTTGATCTTGCGATTGGTTCCAAGGGGGACGGTCGATTTTGTTACGATTACGGCGTAGCCGGTCATGGCGCGCGCGACCTCTTCTGCGGCGGCCATCACATAGGTCAGATCCGCATGACCGTCGCCGCGCCGGGTAGGCGTTCCAACCGCAATGAATACGGCTTCGGCATCCCCGACAGCCGCCGCCAAATCGGTGGTGAAGGACAATCGCCCTGCCCCGACATTCTTGGCCATCAAATCTTCAAGTCCGGGCTCATAGATTGGAACTTCACCCGCCTCGAGCCGTGCGATTTTACCCGGGTCTTTATCAACGCAAATCACGTCATGCCCGAAATCGGAAAAACACACGCCCGAAACCAGGCCAACATAGCCTGTGCCAATCATCGCAATACGCATGAGGCTGCCCTTTTTCTATCTTTGAGCCTGTTGCGGCCCGCCCTGCTTCGTTTGGATAAAGACTAGCATTGCTTTGCCGCAAAAACGAGCTTCGCCTTTGAAGATTTTTGCGGCATGGTCGCGACCAAAAGCTGAGGGCGAAAACGTGCAGAATATTTTGGTGACAGGTGGCGCGGGCTATATTGGCGCACATGCGTGCAAAGCGCTGAAACAGGCCGGCTATCGGCCCGTTTGCTATGACAATTTTTCGACCGGTTGGCGCGATGCGGTTAAGTTCGGTCCGTTGGAAGAGGGCGACCTGCTGGACCGCGCCCGCCTGGATGAGGTTTTTGCAAAATACCAACCCGAGGCTGTCATGCATTTTGCCGCGCTGAGTTTGGTGGGCGACAGCATGTCTGACCCCGGCCGCTACTGGCGCGAGAATGTCATGGGCGCGCTCAATCTGATCGAAGCCACCGTTGCAGCCGGATGCCGGCATGTCGTGTTTTCTTCCACCTGTGCCACTTACGGCGAGAGCGACCAAACTCTGACCGAGGATACCCCGCAAGAGCCTATAAATGCCTATGGAGGGTCGAAACTGGCCATTGAAGGTATGCTGCGCGACTTCTCTTCCGCCTATGACCTAGAGGCCGTGATCTTTCGGTATTTCAATGTCGCGGGCGCAGATCCAGAGGCAGAGATTGGCGAACGGCACGACCCTGAAACGCATCTCATTCCTTTGATGTTAGAGGCGATTGTCGGTAAGCGTTCCGCCCTGACGGTTTATGGCACGGATTACGATACGCCCGATGGGACCTGTGTTCGGGATTACGTACATGTCATGGATCTGGTCGATGCGCATATTCTGGGGCTCAAATGGCTTGAAGCGGGCAGGGGAGGGCGCGCGTTTAACCTTGGCACAGGGACTGGATTTTCAGTGCGCGAGGTGGTCGATGCCAGCCGCGCCGTCACCAATATGGCTGTCCCTATTCGTGAAGGCACCCGGCGCGCGGGCGATGCGAAACGGCTGGTATCCGGATCGCAACGGGCAAAGCAGGAGCTGGGCTGGCAGCCATCTGCCACCCTTCCGAAGATGATTTCGGATGCGTGGCGGTGGCACAAGAAACACTGGGATTGACCCTTATGCGCCTCTGACTATGCGAAGACGAACATATCGTTGTCGAACTGTGCAAGGGTAATATCTGCAAATCGAATGGTTGTGGTGCCATCATTTAGGATGACATCGCTTCCGCTTTGGGTGAGGGCGTTCAGGACGCCATTTATGGAGCCGAAGGTTGAGTTTTGGAGCTCGACTGTGTCCCAGGCTTCCATATCGACGATGATCTGGGTGCCGCCATCGGTCTGATCAAAGGCAAATGTATCGGCGCCGATGCCTCCAAACAGGGTATTTGTACCGCCGCCGCCTTCCAGACGGTCACCGCCCTGGCCCCGCATCCAGCTTTCCAGCGCATCGGCGGAGTCTTCGATAAATTCACCGCTTTGCACAAAACCGCGGACGACCTCGGCGCGGGTTAGGGCACCGGAACTGAGTTGTGCCGCCCAATTTGCCAATCCCGCAGCGTCGGGATCGCGCCCCAAAACGTTTTGATAGAGCAGGGTGACAAAGCCCTCATTTGTGGTGCTGCCATAGCGGCCTTGGAACTCTGCTGAGTTCACGAAACCGGAAATGGCGTCCAGCATCGTGGCCCCATTGGCCAGATTAGACGTCCAATACTCAAAGCCGGCACTGTCAGGCGCCCGGTCCAGCGTGGCCTGATAGGTCCGATAGACATCATCGCTCCAGCTGGCCTGATAGGCGGCGCGGCTGAAGCTCAGGCTTTCGCCCGCTGTATTTGTCTCGAACTCATTGCTTTCGGAAAAGCCCAGAACGACGGCCTCGCGCGAGGTTCCGGCATTGAGCTGATTAACCCAATTTGCCAATCCCGCAGCATCGGGATCGCGCCCCAAAACGTTTTGATAAAGCAGGGTGACAAAGCCCTCATTTGTGGTGCTGCCATAGCGGCTTTGGAATTCATTGGAATTGACGAACCCGGCCGCGGCCTCTTGCAGGGTCAACCCGCTGATTATTTGTTCAGTCCAGCCGCTATGCCCGGCAAGCCCGGGCATCCGCGCCAATGTCGCCAGATAGAGGCGTACAACCTGGCCGGCGACATCATCGAAACTATTGTCAACATAATCGCCAATCAGAACGTCATTGCCGCCATTTCCAATCAAGACATCTTTGCCCATGTCACCAACAATCCGGTTGTTGAGGTCATTTGCGATCAGCAAATCGCTGGACAGGCCCCCCAAAAAATCGATCTGCGTCAGCGACGGGTCATTTGTTAGATGGCGATCGACGGAAATCAGATCGGGCCTAATGATGTCCTGTAGGGTGAGGGGTTGGCCATCCGCCGAGAAGATACGCAGCGTTTCGTCGCGATAGGTTATCCGTGCGCCATTGCCGGTCTGGCTAAAGCCGAGCTGGCTTATATCCCGCAGCATCGGCCAGTTTGATAGGTCAATCCGGTCTTGAGAAGGGTCAAAGCTGCGGATTTCGTCATAGTCTCCGTCGGCGTCCATCACAAAGACATCCTGACCGTTTCCGCCAATCAGTGTGTCCTGCCCTGCCCCATCCATAAGGATGTCATTCCCCGCCCAGCCCGACAGCCAGTCATTGCCTGCGCCACCAAAGAGGACCTCTCCGGCGCTGCTGCCAGTCAGCGTGTTATTTCCCGATGATCCAACTTGTGTTGTGCCCGTTGATCCTATTTCGGCCTCAAGCTGGGTGACGCCAGTTTCCGTTCCGCTGCCAACAAAGATTTGCAGGCTGCCGTTCACCGCCGTCATCGCCAAAGAGGAGACGTCGCTGAGCGTCATATTGGTTTGATCCCAAAGGGTGCTGTGATGCATCAGCCGGCCGCCTGGCAAGAGTTCGAACAAGCTCACGCCGTCATCGGCGCCTCCTGCGACAACGAAGACGCGATCGCCGATGGTTGCTGTGTCCAAAGCGGTGACATTCTGGAACCGTGTGTGCAGCGTATCGATGATATGATCGACAGGCGTTAGGGTTCCATTCCCGGCCAGGTGCAAGATGCTGAGAGATGACGACCCGCGCCCGGCTGCGATAATATAGGTTTGCCCATCAAGAGTGACCTCGGCCAAGGCGCTGATTTCTGCAATGCCAAGCCCCGTGCCGGCGCCACTGACATCACGGGCCATAAGTCGGCCATCCGATTGCACGGCATAGCTTGAGATCTGCGCGCCTTGATTGGTCACAGTTAATAGATATTGGCCAGATCCGGCACTGGCTTGCAAAACTTCGGAAACCCCAGACGGCATGCCGCTATTGGGCAAAGACGTCAGAGATGTCCCATTTCCCAGCCGCAAGACATCCAGCGGGGATGAGGCATCGAACTCGGCACAATAGAGATAAGTCGTCCCTCCAATCTGGACGTCTGCAACGCTGGTGCTGGCTCCAACTGCGGCTGAAATCGTGAGGGCTCCACCGGTTATTTCTCCGGCGGCGTTCACGGAATATAAGCGCGTGGTGCTGGATTGAGGGCCAAGGGCGACAACATAGTCATTGCCGTTCAATGACAGGATTTCGAGTGTCTCAGTATCCGTTGTTAGAGACTGACTATCGATGAGATTCGCGGCCCCATTATTGTTCAGTGAATATACAGATATCGCGCCGCCCGACCGGCTGGTTGCCATTAAGACCTGTTCGCCAGAGGCGGTTTGAACGATGTCCAAATCGCTCACGGCTGTTAGCAGGCTCGGCGTTGAGCGATTTAGAACTGTTACCCGGGTAAGCTGCGTCATGTTCACTTTTCCACGCCCCATAAAGGGCCTCATCCATGCGATGAGTGTGGAGAAGGAATGCGGAGTGAATTTCAGCGCTTTGTGGCGCGGATTCGGCACTTCATAAGAAGTTCATGAGAATACGTTGAAATTGCCGGGTAGTTTTATCAGAGCCGGTAATAGTCTCTATACCATGCTACAAATTGAACGACGCCTTCGCGCACCGATGTGTGCGCCATGCCGGGGACCAGATCCTGCAAGAGCTCGGTTTGCGCCCAAGTTGCAGGAACGTCGCCAGGTTGCATTGGCATAAAGTTTTTTTCGGCCACTTTCCCCGTTGCGTCTTCGATTGCTTCGATGAAATCCATCAGCGCCACAGGTTCGGAATTACCGATATTGACCACCCGGAAGGGCCCGACCGGCGACTGGCTATCATGGGCAGGGATGTTTTGGTCCGGGGCAGGGCGTTTCGGCGCGCAATCGATCAATGAGATCACGGCTTGGATCAGGTCGTCGATATAGGTGAAGTCCCGCTGCATCGCGCCATTATTGTAGATATCAATTGGGCGATTTTCCAAAATTGCGCGTGTGAATTTGAAAAGCGCCATATCTGGCCGGCCCCAAGGACCGTAGACGGTAAAGAACCGGAACATTGTCGTGGGGATCCCATAAAGATGGGCATAGCTATGAGCCATGGCTTCATTGGCTTTTTTGGTCGCCGCATAGAAAGACATCTGGTGGTCAGCTTTGTCGGTTTCCCGATAGGGCAAATCCGGATTGGCGCCATAGACTGAACTGGTTGAAGCCAGCAGCATGTGATGGGGGGGGTATGCGCGGGCCGCCTCTAACAGGCGAAACGTGCCAATGAGGTTGGAGTCGACATAGCTTTCCGGCGCCTCGATGGAATATCGCACGCCCGCTTGGGCCGCCAAATGGATGATTGCCTCGGGGCGGGTCGTTTCGACGAGATGCGCCAGGGCGTTCGGGGTTTCTATCGAAAATGTTTCGCTGCGAAACGAAGGATGCGTCGCCAATTGTTCCACCCGACGGGTTTTCAGTGAGACGTCATAATAGGAATTGAGGTTATCTACCCCAACAACATGCCACCCTTGCGCAAGCAAGGACTGGCTTACGTGATAGCCAATGAACCCGGCTGCGCCGGTGACTAGGGCGGTGCGGGGATGTCCCGCCGCGTCTTCGGCCATACTCTTGCCTCTTCATGCCAATTTTATGCGAAGACGAACATATCGTTGTCGAACTGTGCAAGGGTAATATCTGCAAATCGAATGGTTGTGGTGCCATCATTTAGGATGACATCGCTTCCGCTTTGGGTGAGGGCGTTCAGGACGCCATTTATGGAGCCGAAGGTTGAGTTTTGGAGCTCGACTGTGTCCCAGGCTTCCATATCGACGATGATCTGGGTGCCGCCATCGGTCTGATCAAAGGCAAATGTATCGGCGCCGATGCCTCCAAACAGGGTATTTGTACCGCCGCCGCCTTCCAGACGGTCACCGCCCTGGCCCCGCATCCAGCTTTCCAGCGCATCGGCGGAGTCTTCGATAAATTCACCGCTTTGCACAAAACCGCGGACGACCTCGGCGCGGGTCATATTGCCGGTGTTCAGCTGATTGGCCCAAGAGCTGAGCCCCGCGGCATCGGGATTGCGCCCCAAAACGTTTTGATAGAGCAGGGTGACAAAGCCCTCATTTGTGGTGCTGCCATAGCGGCCTTGGAATTCAGCTGAGTTCACGAAACCGGAAATGGCGTCCAGCATCGTGGCCCCATTGGCCAGATTAGACGTCCAGTTTTCAAAGCCGCCGGCATCAGGCGCCCGGTCCAGCGTGGCCTGATAGGTCCGATAGACATCATCGCTCCAGCTGGCTTGATAGGCGGCGCGGCTGAAGCTCAGGCTTTCGCCCGCTGTATTTGTCTCGAACTCATTGCTTTCGGAAAAGCCCAGAACGACGGCCTCGCGCGAGGTTCCGGCATTGAGCTGATTAACCCAATTTGCCAATCCAGCAGCGTCGGGATCGCGCCCCAAAACGTTTTGATAGAGCAGGGTGACAAAGCCCTCATTTGTGGTGCTGCCATAGCGGCTTTGGAATTCATTGGAATTGACGAACCCGGCCGCGGCCTCTTGCAGGGTCAACCCGCTGATTATTTGTTCAGTCCAGCCGCTATGGCCCGAGAAATCAGGCATCCGCGCCAATGTCGCCAGATAGAGGCGTACAACCTGGCCGGCGACATCATCGAAACTATTGTCAACATAATCGCCAATCAGAACGTCATTGCCG
>CANMJH010000006.1 GCA_947498125.1 uncultured Nioella sp.
CCTCACGGCAGGGTGAAAATGGGGCCGGACGGCTGAAACAAAGCGGGATTCTGGGCGGAATGCGCAGCAGGCGGCCGTGCAAGCGGCAATAATCCCGCGCGCCGCGCCCGCGGGCATGGATGCGATTCTAAGGGTGAGGGAGGATTAGATTTGCGACGAACGCGCGTTCGTACTCCACTTAATTGCACTCAACGCGATTTCGATATGCGGAAAACCATCAATCAAGACTTATTCGAATGACGCCAATGCTTGCCCCACGCCGCCCGTCAAGCTAAGCGGGTTTTATGCGGATATTACGAGATTACCAATTTGCACAAACATCCGAACGGGGCGCCTCGGCCGCGATCGGGAATTTCGATGGCGTGCATTTGGGGCATCAATTTGTGATCGACCAAGCGCGCCACGATGATCTGCCACTTGGAGTGCTGACCTTCGAGCCACACCCCCGCCAGTTTTTTGCGCCAGATGCGCCTGCGTTCCGGCTGATGAACGCAGATGCGCGGGCGCACCGTCTTGAAAAGCTTGGCGTCGATATTCTTTATGAGCTTCCTTTTAACGACGCACTTGCCACGTTAAGCGCTGAAGAGTTTGCACGGGACGTTCTGTCCGAAGGGCTTGGCCTGAAACGAGTGATAACCGGCGCAGATTTCTGTTTTGGCGCAAAACGCAGTGGCGATACCAATCTGTTGAAAGAGCTCGGGCAGAAATACGGGTTCGACGTCGACATCATTCCGATTCAAATGGGCAATGATGGTGCCATTAGTTCAACCAACATCCGCATTGCCCTTTCCGAAGGCCGTCCGCGCGATGCAGCTGCAATGTTGGGCCATTGGCATCGGATCGAGGGACCAGTTGTGCATGGCGAAAAGCGCGGCCGTCTTCTTGGATATCCCACCGCCAACATGGATCTTTCGGGGTTACATCTTCCAATGCTCGGAGTTTACGCTGTGTTGGTCGACGTGCTTAGAGGCCCGCATAAGGGACAGTATCACGGGGTATCGTCGCTTGGGGTGCGCCCGATGTTTGATGGTGAAGTTCCAAATCTCGAAACCTTTCTGTTCGACTTCACTGGCGATCTCTACGGTTGCGATCTTTCGGTGGGCTTGGTCGAGTATCTGCGGCCCGAACAAAAATTTGATGGTCTCGAAGCGTTAATTACCCAGATGGATGCCGATAGCGATCAGGCCCGCAAAATCCTTAAGGGGCTTCCATGACCAAACTGCGGCCTCAGTTTTGGGCCCGCGTCTCGCCAAACAAGATGACGGCAGAGGAATGGGAAGCGCTTTGCGATGGATGCGGAAAGTGCTGTCTGAACAAATTGGAAGATGAGGATACCGGCGAAGTGGCATTGACGCGTGTAGCATGCCGGTTGCTGGACGATCAAAGCTGCCGGTGCGGGCAATATGACATCCGCAAGTCCCTTGTGCCTGATTGCGTTCTGCTGACCCCAGAAACAATGAAAGATGTGGCGTATTTCATGCCGGAAACCTGCGCCTATCGCTTGGTGCATGAGGGCAAGCCCCTTTATTCTTGGCATCCGCTTATATCTGGTGACCCTGAATCTGTGCATCAGGCGGGTGTTTCAGTGCGCGGGATCACAGTGCCAGAATTTGAAGTTCCCGAAGAAGAGTGGGAAGACCATATTATAGAAGAACCTGGACTATGATTTTCGCATCGGACAATGCAGGCCCCGCCGCCCCTGAGATCATTAAGGCCGTCGCAGCGGTCAGTTCCCAAAGCCTGATGCCCTACGGAAATGACGACGTAACCGCAGCCGCGATCAAGGCCGTTCGCGCGCTTTTCGAAGCGCCTGACGCCAGCGTTCATTTTGTCGCCACGGGCACAGCCGCAAATGCTTTGGCGCTTTCCTGCATGACGCGGCCTTGGGACGCCATATTCCTGCATAGCGAGGCTCATGCCGCTGTCGATGAGTGCGGGGCGCCCGAATTCTTCACTGGCGGCGCAAAATTGCTCTCAGTTGGCGGGACCAACGGCAAGATGGATCCCGCAGCCCTAGGGCATGCCATCAAACATACCGGCACACGCGGCCCGCATGGAGTGCAACGCGGGCCAGTTACTATGACGAATATCACCGAAACTGGTGCGATCTATTCAGCTGACGAAACCAAGGCGCTGACAGACATCGCGAAAACCTATGGCGTGTCAATGCATCTGGATGGCGCGCGATTATCTAATGCCTGCGCGGCACTAGGGGCCAGCCCGGCCGAGTTAACCTGGAAAGCGGGCGTCGATGCGGTGTCCTTTGGGGGCACCAAAAACGGCTGCATGGGAGTTGAGGCGGTCATTTTCTTTGACCCTAGCCAAGCCGCCGACCTTGAATTTCGCCGCAAACGCAGTGGTCATCTTCTGTCAAAAAACCACCTCTTATCTGCCCAGATGTTGGCATATGCATCCGACGGGTTGTGGCTGGATCTGGCCAAGCGCGCCAATGATGCGGCCGCGCGCCTGGTAGCGGGGCTTCGCGACATGCCAGAAGCCCGGATCGAGGGCGATCCAAAGGGCAACATGATCTTTGCGCATTTGCCACGCGCCCTGCATGCCAGAGCCTTTGCAGCGGGCGCGCGCTATTACCTCTTTCCTGATGGAACGCCAGCCGAAGGCCCAGATGACGAGGTTGTCATGGCCCGGTTCGTTTGTGATTGGTCTTGCCCGGCAGAGCGCGTTGACGCCCTGCTGGATGCTTTTCGGGGCTAGTGGGCTGCCGTGAGGTCGGTTGCCGTTGACCTCATAAACCTTTCACCTGCGACGCCCTGACTACAGCGCACCAGATAGGTAGAGGTCCAGATCCTCCAAGCGGTCCTGGCCCCAAAACATCTCGGTCCCGTCCACAACGTAACTCGGCGCGCCAAAGACACCGGCGGTAACAGCGTCCTCTAAATTGCGAGCATAGCGGTCAGCGGCTTCCAACATGCCTTTATCGGCAAAATCGGGATCAAATCCAGTTTCCCCTAGCACGGCACGGATGACATCGTTTTCGGCAATGTTGTCTTCCGCATCCCAAACCCGCGCCATAATCCCGTGGGCCAATGCCCCCAGATCACCGCCGCCATTGGCTTGGGCCGTAATGATTGCATAGGACGATGGCGCGGCGTTCGTAGGCCAGAACATCGGTTGCGGGTTCATTTTCAAGCCAGTCTTTTTTGCCTGCCTGCGCATCTCGGCCAACCGATAGGCACGACGAGATTCATGGCGTTGTGGCACAGGGGTGCCGCCCATACGGGAAAAAAGCCCCATAATATCCAGCGGTTTATATGTGATGGCTGCGCCGTGTTTTTGGGCCACATCCTCAAGTCTTGTACCTGCCAGATAGCTAAAGGGCGAGATGGTAGAAAAATAGTAGTCGATTTGAGCCATTTTGCGTGGTCCTTTCCTCTTTCGCGGACGGTATCTGGATGTTAGGGGGTGTCAACATTGCAAATTTATGACGACTCGAGGGACACAAGTCATGCCTGCAACCGATCCCAAGCTGATCTCTGGTAACGCAAACCGCCCATTGGCCGAGGCGATTGCTCGCCGGATGACATTGCATCGGGGGGTCGGAATGGGGCTGGTCGATGCCCGTGTAGAACGTTTCAACGATCAGGAAATCTTTGTTGAAGTTTTCGAAAACGTGCGCGGCGAGGATATGTTTATTATCCAATCCACGTCGAACCCGGCAAATGACAACCTGATGGAACTGCTTATTATGGCCGATGCGCTGCGCCGGTCATCAGCGGCCCGTATCACTGCCGTGATCCCCTATTTCGGCTATGCCCGGCAAGATCGCCGGACCAAGGCCCGCACACCGATTTCTGCCAAACTGGTCGCAGATATGCTGGTCGGCTCGGGTATTGAACGCGTTTTGACAATGGATCTGCACGCCACCCAGATTCAGGGCTTTTTCAACATTCCCGTCGATAACCTCTATGCGTCGCCGGTCTTTGCTCTGGATGCGCTGCATTATTTCAAAGATCGCTTGAAAGACGTCATGGTGATTTCGCCGGATGTCGGCGGTGTAACCCGCGCTCGTGAGCTGGCCAAACGCATCAACGCACCACTCTCGATCGTTGACAAACGCCGTGAGAAAGCTGGCGAGATTGCCGAGATGACCGTGATTGGCGACGTCAAAGACAAGATCTGTCTGATCGTCGACGATATTTGCGACACCGCAGGAACGCTGTGCAAAGCGGCTGAAGTGCTGGTGAACCACGGCGCAACCGAGGTGCACTCCTATATCACCCACGGCGTTCTGTCCGGCCCCGCGATCGAGCGTGTGACCAATTCGGTCATGAAATCGCTCGTCATCACGGATTCGATTGAGCCGACTGAGGCGACCAAAAACGCGCCCAATATTCGTATCGTGCCTACGGCACCGATGTTTGCGCAGGCGATCCTTAATACGTGGTCAGGCACCTCGGTTTCTTCGCTTTTTCAGGACGAAACCCTGGCCCCGATTTACGAGGGCATGTACGGGCGCTGATCAGCCGATCTGGATCAGATGATCAAGAAAGGCCCGGACTTTGGCAGGCATAAAATGCTTGTGAACAAAAACCGCGTAGATCGGCTGTTCTACCGTCTCATAATCCGCAAGAAGGCGGACCAAACGTCCATCGGCAATTTGCGGCGCAACAAGATAATCGGCGATAAGACCAAGGGCACGCCCTGTCATAACGACGTTTCTGCCGGCGGTGGGAGAGTTCACAATAAAGGTTTCTGGCAAGGCATAATGCACCTTATTGCCATTTTGCTGGAACGTGTTTTCCCTGCCCCAGTTGCCGCTAATATGTTTGACCACTTTATGCCGCGCGAGATCGGCCAAAACCCGCGGTGCGCCGTGCTTGGTAACATAATCAGGCGTCGCCACGAAGATCAGTTTCTGCGTAGCTATTTTCCGTGCCTTCAGATTTGAGGCCGCCAGCCCATCCGCGCCACCCACCCGGATTGCAAGGTCAAAATGTTCCTGTATAAGATCGACGCGGCGGTTAGAGATATCAAGCTCGACTGTGACGCCAGGATGCTTATCCATAAACGCCGGAATGCTGGGCGCGACATGCTCTTGCCCAAAAGACACAACCGAGCTGATCCTGAGATGCCCGCGCGGCACCTCTCGACGCTCGCGAATTTCTTCGGTGATCGCATTGAATTCGTCAATCAGCGCCATTCCACGCCTGAGAAGATCCTCTCCTTCTTCGGTTAGGCTGACTTGCCGGGTCGAACGGTTGAATAGGCGCACCCCTAAATCATCTTCAAGCTCTCCGACAACCCGGCTGATCGTCGGCGGAGAAGTATTGAGAGCCCGCGCAGCAGCGGCAAAGCTGCTGTCTTGCGCTACGGCGCGAAACACCTCCATCGCGTAAAAACGGTTCATTTTATTATTCCATATTTTGGAATGGTGAAGAAATCATATCGTATATTCTGTTGTTTTCCAATTTCATTAATCTCTTTTGCAAGCCAATGCCCCGCAATTAAAAGGAGATAAAAAGATGCGCGACCACATTCATTTTGAACAAAATATCCACCAAAGCCGCGGGCACCACGACATCGCCCGCGTCTCGTACCAGACCAGCAAAACGGCGCGGCTTAAGGCAGAACAGGCCGAACGGGCGCGCCAAAGCCGGGCGGCGCAGGCCAGTACAGCAGGGCAATTGTTAAAAGCACATTGGCGTAGCCTGTCCCAAGTGGCCCAACGCGTCCGGGCAGCACTTTCGCGCGTCGCCCGCTCATAAACCATCATGGGACGGTTTAAGCCCAAGGCCGCTGCGTGAAATCATAGCAAAACCAACGCGCCGCCAGATTTTTTAAAAAATCTTGTCACACCTCGCGCCTTTCGGGGGTCTAACTATATAGACCAACACGAAAGGCGCGTTCATGCCCGCAATTGACCTCAATCTGATTTCCCGCGCTAAAGATGGCGACGCCAAAGCGCTGGAGCATCTGGTAAGCGCGATCAAAGACCGCGTGCATCACCTTGCCCTTCGCATGGTGGCCGATCCCGGCCATGCCGAAGATGCCACGCAAGAGATCCTGATCCGGATCATAACGCATCTCGGAAATTTCCGAGGCGAAAGCCGGTTTGAAACCTGGGTGTATCGGGTTGCCACAAATTACCTTCTGACGGCCAAGTCCGTCCTTTCACGGCTTCCGCCACTTAGCTTTGACCTTTTTGAAGAGGATCTGGTGACAGGGCTGGCAGATCCGGATGCCGCCGTTGCGGAAGATCATGTCATGCTGAATGATCTTCGTATTCGGTGCACAATGGCGATGCTGCTCTGCCTCGATCCAATATCCCGCGCGACCTATGTTCTGGGCGATATTCTTGAGTTTGATCATAACGAGGCGGCAGACATCCTGGAAATGTCCCGGCCGGCCTATCGCAAACGCCTGTCACGCGCACGGGCCGAAGTCGAAGCCTTCACAGCGCGCGCGTGCGGGCTGACGTCGCAAGCTGGGCGCTGTGCGTGCCCACGGCGATTGCCAGCGGCGCAGGCGGCCGGGCGAGTTGGCGTGACGCCTGAAGCGATATTTGCGGAAGCACCCGCCTATCAGGACATCAAGGCGGACGCTGCGCGTGCGCAAGAGGCATTGGCGACGCTGAAATTGCAACGAGCAACCGGTCCGCTTCTGGCGGGGCCTGACCTGTTGGATCAGATCGACCGCATCTTGGCCCCACCGACCTAACCCCCACCCTTCGACCCTCAAAAACCTAGGAGACCCAAAATGAAACACGCCTTCGCGTGGCTGGCACCGCTGTGCCTTGCCGTTTTTTCCACGACCCAAATGAAAGCAGATGACATGACAGACCAAAACCAAGCCATTCTTGACGCAATTACCGGCATGACCGAAGCCTTTCAGGTAAGTGACATCCCGCGGGTAATGGAAAGCTACGTGCCCGGCGCAGTGGTTGCCTTTACACCCGGTGAAGCGGTCAGTGACCCCACCCAACTGACGACGATGTTCATTGAAATGGCTGCAATCAATCCCGAGTTTACCTATAGCGGGCACGAGGTGTTTATTTCGGGTGACACAGGTTTGCACATTGCCCCTTGGACGATGGTCGCCACCCTGCCCGATGGCAGCGAAATGACGCAATCCGGTCTTTCCGTAGCGGTCCTTCGCAAGCAGGAAGATGGCACATGGCGGATGGTCATCGACAACCCGCACGGCGCGCGTTTGATAGCTACAGAGTAAATCAGAAATTATTCAGGCGGTGCAGTGCGCCGCCTGAAACCGCCGGACAAGGATCAATAGAGCTCCCAGTCATCCTCATGCGGCAATTCCCCAATCGCCAGCCAATTGGCGCGGATACGAGCGATTTGGGTGTCTTCCCATGTCGTAAACACAATCTCAAATCCGGAAGGACGAATATTGGCCGCGTTAATTTCGACGCGATGGTTGGCTTGTGAACTGACATCCCACATCGACAATGACAGATGCACGGCCGGCGGGGTCCTGTATCGCGTCGAGAACTGCACGGGATGAATGATTTTTCGGTCACCGCGTCCGGTCCACATCTCGCCGCCGCTGTCGTAATCGTCAAAGAGCACTTCGATACCCTGATCGATGCCCAAATTATTGTTGCGTATTCTTTTCATTCTGCTCGGTCTTTTGGCCTATTTCATCCTGACTGCCATATAAATGCGTCATTTTTTAGGTAAATTGGTTTCAACGAGAAACATGGAAAACTGCTATCTACGTAACGGGATTTAAGTTAGATATCGGTGCCTTATCGCATTCACCGGTCGATTGCCCAGAGCGAAGTGGCTAAATTTTATGCAGAAAAATTCACCTCTCGTCGGAACATCGGCGTTGCTGGCTTGGTATAACGAGGCCGAAGATGGCCGCCAGATCTATCCACTTGGCAAATAGGCTACCGGTTTTTTCAGTTATTCACAGGGTGGGTTGGTTTTCGTGCATATGGCTGCGAGAAATCGCTCGCATTACGTCGTTAATGACCCCTTCGGCGGAACCGAAGAAGAAGATTCAATCGCGGTAAAATCTTTGATCACATATGCCGGGCCCAATGAGTTTCTGGGCGACCGCGTCATCCATCGCGTAGCGGAAACCCTTTGCCCGAACTGAGTTGGGTCAGGAAGTCACGGCCTATGTCGATTTGAAACGCGCCGTTTAACGTGGCGAGTCAGACAAAACCACGATTGGACTCTTGTTCATGTTGTGGCTCGATCCGGGTTCTTGGGCTGTTTTCCGCGTTAGAATTCCAATTATTTTGACCTGTTTTCGTCATATTCCATGTCGCAGACGGAATAGACAGGCCCGCCCCCATCCGCATCAAATTGGTAAAAGTCAGGAGGTGCCGATGTCCAACCAAAGTTTCGACTTTATTGATTTAGACCGATATCCGATTCACCAATCTGGTCCGCAGCGCGAGGCGATTCTGGATCAGGTTCGTCAAGATCTGGCCCGCGACGGTTGTGCCGTTTTGAAAGGGTTTCTGACGCAAGCCGGTGTTGAGGCGTTGACCAAAGAGGCGGACGGTGTCGCGCAACATGGGCATAAGTCCTTTTCCCACACAAACGTCTATTTCACTAAAGATGACCCGAACCTGCCACAAGATGATCCGCGCAGGCAGTTCTTCGAAAGATCGAACTCGTTCATAGCAGCTGACAATTTCAAGGCCTCGGGACCACTTCGGAGCATCCATGATTTCGACGGATTCGATGGGTTTATCAAAGATTGCCTCGAAGAAGAAAACTTCCATCGCTACGCCGATCCCCTTGCCGATGTCATTGTGAATATGGCCGATGAAGGGAACGGGTTTCCTTGGCATTTCGACACCAATAATTTCACCGTCACGATCGCTATTCAAAACGCGGATGACGGCGGCGCGTTTGAATATGCACCGATGATCCGGCGCGAAAGTGAGAATTTTAAAGAAGTCGCGCGCGTTCTGGATGGAACTTCGGACAAGATCTGCGTGTTGCACCTTGAACCCGGCGATCTTCAGCTCTTCCGAGGGCGCTATTCGCTACACCGCGTCGCGCCTCTCAAAGGCAACCGCCCACGCTATGTCGCGATCTTCTCTTATGTCGAAGAGCCAGGAATGGTCGGCAGCCCAGAGCGCACCAAGCAGCTTTATGGGCGGGTTCTACCTATTCATTTTGAACGGCACGGGCAGCGGCAGGATAGCTATATTGATTGACTGAGGTTGGTATCAAATGGATTGCTTGAATAGCACTACTACCGACGGTTAAACAAAAAAACAAAACTGGTGGTCCGAAGAAAACTAGTAATTCGGAAAGACGGCTATTAGGGCGAACTTGTTAACGGGCCAATGTCCGCTGTCGGTAGCGCATTCATGAATAACTAAATCACGCACACCTTGTTGGTCCTGTTTTGCAAAGGTTTCGGCAGGGTGTACGAAATTTGCTCAAGCCATTATCGTTTTCATAGTCCGCAAGTTTGAGCGAGTGTAGCACCGAATATGACAATACTAAGTGATCTAACCCAGAGGAGCGCAACGCGAACCTTAAACGGCGTTTCTTTTCCTGCAATCATTCACAATGGAACGTATTTCCTAGCTGATATTGGTGTTTACGAGGACGGTATTGTTGATTGTTGGGGCAGCGTTGATCTCAAGCAATTCAAGAAGAAGGTTTCAAGTGGCTGGGTGAAAACATCCCTGCCAGATGGCGCGATTCTATCGGCCCACCATCTAGCAAATATGACAGTTACCAATGCTCAGTGGTCGATGACGCCGCGATCCCTTACCAAGCGCGTCAAATCGATTATCAAGGCACTGAATCCTAAGTTGATCAACCTCTACGACATGGCTGGTGACGACATAGATCTCTCAAGGAAAATCGGTGTCGAGAAGGTTAATCGCATGAGTAACGCGACGTGGCGAAAAGATGAGCGGATGTCGCTCATTTCTCGTCGGGTCAAAGGCGTTTCACAAAAAGCCTTTTGGCGAACAAACGGAAAAGTTCATGTTGTGACTGTGTCCCTATTTAATGACGATCAAGTTCAAATAACGGGAGCAGGGGAGGAATTGGTTATGTCTTTCGGCGCACTGTGTGAGGATGAACGCCTCACTTCCGCACGCAAAGGGGATCGCGTACAAGTTTCCGGACTATGCTCGTTTGACTTAGCCGATATCGAATTCACGATACCCAAGGATGACTTTCTGTCAGAGCTTGAGATCGCCCGAGATCGCCTACTCGGTCGAGAGACACCAGTTAGCCGCACTGTAACTGCATTCAAAGCGTTTCAGGATACCCCCACAACGAAGACGCTTGAATACCTGCGCACGGCCTACGAGTCCGTGCCCGAGCACATGCGTCGATACTGTGGGAATATGGATAGCAAGGACATACCGATACGCATTGCACTTTATGGTGAACAAGAGATCGAGAGATGGTCTCACTATTCTTTGGCCAAAGCCGAAGGCCATGACCTACCCTCAATACAAACACCAAAAATCAAAGATTCCTAACGACCAAGCATCAGAAACGAAAAATAGGAGAAAGGCGAGGATAAGCCATTCGCTGCAGTGCATACGAGGCCGATTTTGGACTTAGAAACTCCGTTTCAATGTCCGAAGAACACCAAAAGATATGACACCCAAGACGGTTTTCTCTACAAAAGGCCCCGCCGATCGCTCGGCAGGGCCCTAAATTTTTCGAAGCAAGCTCAGCTTAAGCGCCGAGGCTGTCTTTCAGGGCGTTGAGGTCTGCAACCAGTTTGGCTGCAACATCAACGGCAGTGTCCGTGGCGGCCGCGTGCTTGGCTTCGGCATCGCTGATCAGCTCGGCCAAAACATCACCGGTCACATCCGCTTTGGGCATCGCCCGTTCGGCCAGAACCGAAACGGAAGGGCCCGCCACATCCGCAAAACCACCGGTCACAACATATTCCATCGTGCCTTCTGGTCCTTCGACCGTCAGGATACCGGGGCGCAATGTGGTGATCAGCGGTGCGTGATCAGCCATCGCTGTCAGATCGCCGTCAGCGCCGGGGATCTGAACGCTGGACGCCTCGACCGACGCAAGCTTGCGTTCGGGGCTTACCAGATCGAATTGCATCAAATCGGCCATCAGGCCCTCCTATCAGGCTGCTTCAGCGGCCATTTTCTCGGCTTTTGCGATCACTTCGTCGATGCCGCCAACCATGTAGAAGGCGCCTTCGGGAAGGTGATCGTATTCGCCGGCAACAACGGCCTTGAACGAAGAGATCGTGTCGGCCAGTGGAACCTGAACACCGTCAGAACCAGTGAAGACTTTCGCAACGTCGAAGGGCTGGCTGAGGAAACGCTGGATCTTACGAGCCCGCGCAACAGTCAGTTTATCTTCTTCGGAAAGTTCATCCATGCCGAGAATGGCGATGATGTCCTGCAGCGATTTGTAGCGCTGTAGGATACCCTGAACGTCACGGGCAACCTGGTAGTGCTCTTCGCCAACAACCGATGGATCCATCAGGCGCGAGCTGGAGTCGAGCGGGTCAACCGCAGGATAAATACCAAGCTCAGAAATCGCACGGGACAGAACCGTGGTCGCGTCAAGGTGCGCAAAGGTGGTCGCAGGCGCCGGGTCGGTAAGGTCATCCGCAGGTACATAAACCGCTTGGATCGAAGTAATCGAACCTTGCTTGGTCGATGTAATGCGTTCCTGCATCGCACCCATGTCGGTCGCCAGTGTTGGCTGGTAGCCAACCGCCGAAGGAATACGGCCAAGAAGCGCAGACACTTCGGAACCAGCTTGTGTGAAGCGGAAGATGTTGTCGACGAAGAACAGAACGTCGGTACCGGATGCATCGCGGAACTGCTCGGCCAAGGTCAGGCCGGTCAGAGCAACACGTGCACGCGCACCGGGAGGCTCGTTCATTTGGCCGTACACCAGAGCAACTTTGGATTCCGGCAGATTGTCAGGAACAATAACGCCCGATTCAATCATTTCGTGATAAAGGTCGTTCCCTTCACGGGTCCGTTCACCAACGCCCGCGAAGACCGAAAAACCGCTGTGAACTTTCGCGATGTTGTTGATCAGCTCCATGATCAGAACTGTTTTACCAACACCCGCACCGCCGAAGAGGCCAATTTTGCCGCCTTTTGCGTAAGGCGCCAGAAGGTCAACAACCTTAATGCCGGTTTCCAGAACTTCGGATTCTGTAGACTGTTCTACAAATTCCGGAGCGGGCTGGTGGATTGCGCGGGCTTCGTCCGCTTCAACCGCGCCTTTTTCGTCAACCGGTTCACCGATGACGTTCAGGATGCGGCCCAGTGTGGCTGTGCCCACAGGAACCGAGATCGGTGCGCCAAGGTCCAAAACCTTTGCGCCACGAACCAGACCCTCGGAAGAGTCCATCGCGATGGTACGGACGGTATTTTCGCCCAAGTGTTGTGCCACTTCCAGAACCAGACGCTTACCGTTGTTTTCGGTTTCGAGCGCGTTCAGAATTTCTGGCAGGTTATCTTCGAACTGCACGTCAACGACGGCGCCGATGACCTGCGTAATTTTTCCGACTGCTTGTGCCATGTCGTGTTGTCTCCGGTTCTTAGAGCGCTTCGGCGCCCGAAATGATTTCGATCAGCTCGTTGGTGATGACAGCCTGACGCGAGCGGTTGTATTGGATGGTCAGTTTGTCAATCATATCGCCCGCATTGCGGGTCGCGTTATCCATTGCCGACATACGTGCGCCTTGCTCAGACGCGGCATTCTCCAGAAGGGCTGTGAAGATCTGCGTAGCGATGCCGCGTGGCAGCAGGTCTTCCAGAACGGCTTCTTCCGAGGGCTCATAATCATAGAGCGTCGCGGCGTCGTCCGCTTCTTCCGGCGCATCGAATTTGGCCGGAACAATCTGGGTTTCGGTTGGAATTTGGCTGATCACCGATTGGAAGGTGTTGAAAAAGATCGAAGCCACATCAAACTCACCCGCGTCAAAACGGGTCAGTACGTCGTTGGCGATTTCGGCAGCATTGCCGTAACCGATCGATTTCACATCAGACAGGTCGACATGAGCGACCATCAGATCTCCATATTCCCGTTTCAGCTGCTCACGGCCTTTTTTGCCGACTGTTAGCAGTTTCACGGTTTTGCCAGCGGCCAGCAGCTCTGCAATTTTTGCACGTGCAAGACGTACAATCGTTGTGTTGAAGCCACCGCAAAGCCCGCGCTCCGAGGTCATAACCACCAAAAGGTGGGTCTGATCGGAACCGGTGCCGGCCAAAAGGCGCGGCGCGCCTTCTGAATTGCCAACCGACGCAGCAAGTCCGCTCATGACGGCCAGCATACGTTCGGCATAGGGACGCCCGGCCTCTGCCGCTTCCTGCGCACGGCGCAGTTTTGCGGCAGCGACCATCTGCATCGCCTTTGTGATCTTGCGGGTCGATTTGACCGACTCGATCCTATTTTTTAGGTCCTTGAGGTTTGGCATTTACCAGCCCCCCTATGCGAAGTCGGTGGCGAAATCGTCGAGTGCTGCTTTGATGCTGTCCGCGAGGTCGTCTTTAACTTTGCGGTCATTCTCAGTGATGTCAGCCAAAAGATCCGCATGCTTGCCGCGCAGATGCGCCAGCAGACCCTCTTCGAAACGACCTACATCTTTTACAGGCACTGTATCGAGGTAACCGTTCACACCAGCGTAGATGACGCAGACAATCTCGGCGTTGGTCAGTGGCGAGTACTGTGGCTGTTTCATCAGCTCAGTCAAACGCGCACCACGGTTCAGCAGCTGCTGAGTTGCGGCATCAAGGTCAGAGCCGAACTGAGCGAACGCAGCCATCTCACGATACTGAGCCAGGGACAGTTTAACCGGACCAGCAACCGAGGACATCGCCTTGGTTTGCGCCGAAGAACCAACACGAGAAACCGACAGACCGGTGTTCACAGCAGGGCGGATACCTTGGTAGAACAATTCGGTTTCAAGGAAGATCTGACCGTCGGTGATCGAAATCACGTTGGTTGGAATAAACGCCGAAACGTCACCACCTTGGGTTTCAATGATCGGCAGAGCCGTCAACGAACCTGCGCCGTGATCTTCGTTCAGCTTCGCGGAGCGCTCAAGAAGACGGGAGTGAAGGTAGAAAACGTCACCAGGATAGGCTTCACGTCCGGGTGGACGACGCAGAAGCAGCGACATCTGGCGATAGGACACGGCCTGCTTTGACAGATCATCATAAACAATCAGAGCGTGGCGGCCATTGTCACGGAAGTGCTCGGCCATCGCGGTCGCGGCGTAGGGTGCCAGGAACTGCATTGGAGCAGGATCAGACGCGGTCGCAGCAACAACGATCGAATAATCAATCGCGCCGGTTTCTTCCAGCTTCTTCACCAGCTGCGCAACAGTGGACCGCTTTTGGCCAACCGCGACGTAAACGCAGTAGAGTTTCTTGCTTTCATCGTCGCCAGCGGCGTCGTTGTAAGATTTTTGGTTCAGGATCGCGTCCAGAGCAACGGCTGTCTTACCGGTCTGACGGTCACCAATGATCAGCTCGCGCTGGCCACGACCAATAGGGATCATCGCGTCGACCGACTTGAGGCCAGTCGCCATCGGTTCGTGAACCGATTTACGCGGGATAATGCCCGGTGCTTTGCTGTCAGCAACAGCGCGCGCTGCGCCTTCGATTGGGCCTTTGCCATCAAGTGGATTACCCAAACCGTCAACAACACGACCCAGAAGAGCGTCGCCCGAAGGAACGTCCACGATCGAGTTGGTGCGCTTAACAGTGTCACCTTCTTTAATGTCGCGGTCAGAACCGAAGATAACAACACCAACGTTGTCAGTCTCAAGGTTCAGGGCCATGCCCATGATCCCACCAGGGAATTCGACCATCTCACCGGCCTGGACATTGTCTAGTCCGTATACGCGCGCAATACCGTCACCTACGGACAGTACGCGGCCTACTTCTGCAACTTCGGCGTCTTGGCCAAAGCTCTTGATCTGGTCCTTAAGGATCGCAGAGATCTCGGCTGCTTGGATAGTCATTTATCCGACCTCTTTCATAGTGTTCTGGAGGGAGTTGAGCTTGGATCGGATCGACGTGTCGATCATCTTCGAGCCAACTTTAACAACAAGACCGCCGATAATGCTCTCATCGACGGTCGTATTCAGGTTAACATCTTTGCCAATGGCCGCTTTCAGCGCCTTGGCCAGCTTTTCACTTTGGGTCTTGGTCAGTGCCTTAGCCGTCGTCACGTCGGCAGTCACTTCACCTTTTTGCTCGGCAATCATGTCGCGCAATGTGGCGACCATTGCTGGCACGACAAACAAGCGGCGCTTGGACGCCATTAGTTTTAGTGCATTGGCAAGCGTCGCGCCCAAACCCATCGCGGATGCAATTGCGCCGATACCGGCTTGCATCTCATCGCGGGAATAAATTGGAGAGGACATCAGATCGCGCAATTCGGCGCTTTCAGCCATTGCGCTATCCAGCGTATCCAGATCGGCAGCAAGCCCATCTATAGCTTTATCTTCAGTGGCGAGGTCAAACACTGCGGTCGCATAACGCGAGGCAATGCCGGAGGAAATCGAAGCTGGTTCGGACACGTCCACCCTTCCGTAACATTGGCCGGATTGAGCGCCTCGGCGCTTCCGGCAGGTCCCTTTATGGCGGCGTTAATCCCCGCCCACTAGAAATCGAGCCGGATGTAGCAGACCCCAATTTATCCTGCAACACTCTGTAACGTTTATCCACACGCAAATAAAGTGATGCAATTCAATGGCTTACCCCACAATGTCGCACCTGCGACGCTTTGAAGCCCGTCCAAAAAACCGAAAAACGTCACATTTCGCCGCGAGTCACCCCCGTTAGCGCTACCAAAGGGGTCGAAAAAGAGACAGGTTTGCTTACCTTATCTCACAACGAACCGGAGCGCCTCCAGCCGGTTGCGGCGGGGAATCGAGGATTTTCAAAGGCCGGCGCACGCGTTCGGCCAAACCCGGCTTAGTCGGTGCATAGGTCTGCTTTGCGACTTCCAAGATAATGACGCCGCCAGCATAGTAATTCGACAATTTCTGCCCCATGCGCTCGACCATCTCAGAGCTTTTCAACCAAAACCGTCCGTGACTGGGAGGGGCAAAAAGCGCAGCGCGGTGGCGCAACGGTTGAAACCCGTGGTCGCGTATCTGCGATTCAAGCTGCCCCAGTGAATAGGGCCGCCCAAATCCAAATGGCGTCACATCGCGTCGCGCCCAAAGCCCGCCGCGGTTCGGTACAATGAAAAGCGCCCGGCCGTCGGGCGCCAAAACCCGTGAACATTCTTCAAGAACTGCTGATGGATGCTGTGACGTCTCCAGCCCATGCATGCAAATCAGCCTATCAGCCTCGCCAGATGCAATTGGCCAGCGTGTTTCATGGCAAAGAACCGACAAATTCGGCATGCCTGCGGGCCACGGCATCACGCCCTGCGCGCCGGGCATTAACCCGGTCACGCGCGTTGCGCTTTCTAGGTAAGGGCGCAATAGCGGCACAGCAAAGCCAAATCCAACCATCGACTGCCCGCGCGCATCCGGCCAAAAGCGCACAACTTGATCGCGCACAGACTTCTGCGCGATCCGCCCAAGGCGGGTCCGATAATAGAACTGGCGCAAGTCCAGCACATCAAGATGCATTGCAACCTCGTGGGGTTTGGGCGACGCTTGGCCGGCAGATTACCCGGGAAGGAAAAAATTGCTATGGTTTTAGAACTCGTCACGGTTCCATGTCGTGCAGATAACTATGCCTTTGTGTTGCACGATCCTCAAACGGGCGCCACTGCCGTTGTCGATGTTCCCGACGCCGCCCCTATTCGCGCAACTCTTGCTGAGCGAGGTTGGGGCCTCACAGATATCCTGATCACGCATCACCATAATGACCATATTGACGGCGTTGCCGAACTCGTGGCGGAAACCGGTGCCAAGACTTGGGGCAATGGCGCCGACGCCGCGCGTTTGCCGCATCTGGATCATGATGTGCGTGACGGGAACAGCATCCGCATTGGCAATGAAACCGGTCAAGTGATTGAGGTTTCGGGCCACACGATTGGTCATATCGCCTTTCATTTCCCACAAAGTGCGATGGCTTTTACGGCTGACAGCTTGATGGCGCTTGGGTGTGGACGCCTTTTTGAGGGCACGCCCGCACAGATGTATGACAGCCTTACCCGTCTGGCCGCCCTGCCCCCGGAAACAATTATAGGCTCTGGTCACGAATACACGGCTTCTAACGCAAAATTCGCCCTGACCATTGAACCCGGCAATGCTGCGCTTATCTCAAGAAGCAAGGCCATCTCTGCCGCTCGCGCTGAAGGCCGTCCAACCGTCCCTTCAACCCTGCGCGACGAATTGGAAACAAATCCGTTTCTGCGCGCTCATATCCCGACTGTCAAAACCCATCTCGGCATGGACTTAGCCCCCGATGTCGAGGTTTTCGCCGAAATTCGCGCCCGCAAGGACCGTTTTTAACCCCGTGTCGTCAGTAACAATCTGCAAAGGCAGAATTTCTTTTTGCTGAAAAATGAGGCTTTCACGCGCCGCATTCGGGAATTTGAACAAAAATGCCTTGAACTGTCGCGAAGAAAACCGAACCTTAAGAGTATGAGGCCACACTCGGTCAGGCGCGCCCTACACCGCCTTTCCGGCGCAACGAGAAGGAGCACAGCCAGTGCCGTCGTTTTCGAATACATTAGAGCAGGCCATCCACGCAGCTTTGGCGCAAGCCAACGCACGGCGTCATGAACTTGCAACTCTGGAACATCTTCTGCTTGCCCTGTTGGACGAGCCCGAGGCGCTAAAAGTCATGCAGGCTTGCGGCGTTGAGGTAGAAATTCTTCGCGAAACACTAATCACCTTCATAGATGATGAGTTATCGACGCTGGAAACGGACGTAGAAGGGTCCGAAGCTGTACCGACGGCCGCCTTCCAGCGGGTGATCCAACGTGCAGCCATTCATGTACAAAGTTCGGGCCGTTCTGAAGTTACGGGCGCAAATGTTCTGGTCGCGATTTTTGCTGAACGCGAATCCAACGCGGCCTATTTCCTGCAAGAGCAAGACATGACCCGTTATGACGCGGTCAACTTTATCGCCCACGGCGTCGCCAAAGATCCGACCTTTGGCGAAGCGCGCCCAATCACTGGCGCCGACGATGAGGATGAGGCCGAAGCCAAAGCCGCAGAGATCAGCAGCGAGGGTGACAAAAAAGAATCTGCACTTGCAAAATACTGTGTCGACCTCAATGCCAAAGCCATTAAGGGCGATGTCGATCCTTTGATTGGCCGAAACCACGAAGTTGAACGCTGCATTCAGGTTCTTTGCCGCCGCCGCAAGAACAACCCGCTATTGGTTGGTGATCCTGGTGTTGGCAAAACAGCGATCGCAGAAGGCCTTGCCAAGAAGATCGTTGAAGCCGAAACCCCTGAAGTTCTGCAAGGTGCCACGATCTATTCTCTTGATATGGGCGCTCTTCTGGCTGGAACGCGCTATCGCGGCGATTTTGAGGAACGCCTCAAGGCAGTCGTGACGGAGTTGGAAGATCACCCCGATGCCGTGCTGTTCATTGACGAGATCCACACCGTTATCGGTGCAGGCGCAACTTCAGGCGGCGCAATGGATGCATCGAACCTGCTGAAACCTGCCCTTCAGGGCGGCAAACTGCGTTGCATGGGCTCGACCACGTATAAAGAGTTCCGTCAGCATTTTGAAAAAGACCGCGCGCTCAGCCGCCGGTTCCAAAAAATCGATGTCAGCGAGCCATCGGTCGAAGATAGCATCAAAATTCTGCGCGGCTTGAAGCCCTATTTCGAAGAGCATCACGACATCAAATACACCAATGATGCCATCAAAACTGCGGTAGAGCTGTCCTCGCGCTATATCAATGATCGCAAATTGCCCGACAAGGCGATTGATGTGATTGATGAGGCTGGCGCAGCGCAGCATCTGGTGGCGGAATCGAAGCGCCGGAAAACCATCGGTGTAAAAGAAATCGAAAATGTGGTCGCCAAAATCGCCCGTATCCCTCCGAAAAACGTCTCCAAGGATGATGCAGAGATCCTGAAAGATCTCGAGGTCACACTGAAACGGGTCGTCTTCGGGCAGGATAACGCAATCGAAGCGCTGTCTTCGGCCATCAAACTGGCGCGCGCTGGTTTGCGGGAACCTGAAAAGCCCATTGGGAACTACCTGTTTGCGGGTCCAACCGGCGTCGGCAAAACCGAGGTTGCAAAGCAGCTGGCCTCAACGCTTGGCGTGGAACTCCTCCGCTTCGACATGTCCGAATATATGGAGAAACACGCGGTCTCTCGGCTAATTGGCGCGCCTCCCGGCTATGTCGGATTTGATCAGGGCGGACAGCTGACCGATGGTATCGATCAGCATCCGCATTGTGTGCTGTTGCTTGATGAGATCGAAAAAGCGCATCCCGATGTGTTTAACATCCTGCTACAAGTCATGGATCACGGCACGCTGACAGACCACAATGGTCGCTCAGTTGATTTCCGCAATGTGATCCTGATCATGACGTCGAATGCGGGCGCGGCTGAACAAGCCAAAGCCGCAATCGGCTTTGGTCGTGATCGGCGCGAAGGCGAAGATACCGCAGCGATTGAGCGGACATTCACGCCTGAATTCCGCAACCGTCTTGATGCGGTGATCAGCTTCGGCGCCCTGCCGAAAGAGGTTATCCTGCAAGTGGTCGAGAAATTCGTGCTGCAACTTGAAGCGCAATTGATGGATCGCAATGTCACGATTGAACTAACCCGCCCTGCTGCTGAATGGCTGGCCGATAAAGGCTATGACGACCGCATGGGGGCCCGCCCGCTCGGCCGTGTCATTCAGGAATACATCAAAAAGCCGCTCGCCGAGGAGCTTCTCTTTGGCAAGCTTGCAAAAGGCGGCAATGTTCAGGTTGGCGTCAAGGATGGCAAAATCGATCTTAGGATAGAAGAGCCCGGCGCGCGCCGCATTGGCAGCCGCAAGCCGCCACTTCTAACCGCAGAATGATACCTGAAACATTTCTAAAGGCGGCCCTTACCGGGGCCGCTTTTTTCTTGGGGGGCGCGGCTTTTGCGCAAGAGGCCCCTTCCCTGACATTGCCGATCGATTGCACGCTTGGCCAAACTTGCTTTATCCAACAATTTGTCGACCGTGACCCTGGCCCCGGCGCGCAGGATTTCACCTGTGGCCCACTCAGCTACGACACCCATTCCGGGACCGATTTCCGCCTCGCAGATTTTGAGGATTTAGCGCAAGGCGTCACTGTTTTGGCGGCCTTAAACGGGCGCATTGAAGGAACCCGAAACAACGTTCCGGACACCGGGCGTGACGGCATGCCAGATGGGCAAGATTGCGGAAATGGCCTGCGGATTTCCCATGATGACGGTTGGGAAACGCAATATTGCCACCTGCAGCAAGGCTCAATTGTGCTGGCGCCCGGCACACAAGTACAGGCCGGTGATCCCCTTGGCCTTGTCGGCTATTCTGGAAATTCCGAATTTCCGCATCTTCATTTCACGCTCCGCCATAACGGCGAAACTGTCGATCCATTTGCCCCCGGCACGCGCAGCTGCGGATCAACGTCTGAGCAGGCATGGGAAGACCCGATAGATTACCAACCCGGCGGCCTGCTCACCGTTGGTTTTGCCCCTTACGTTCCTGAATTTGATGAAATCAGAGAAGGAACCGCACACCACCCAATGATTGCGGCGCGCAGCGCACCGGTTGTGCTTTGGGCGTTTCTTTTCGGAGGGCAGCAGGGCGATCAAATCCAATTCGTTATCGAAGGCCCAGACGGCGCGATTGTGCATGACCACACCGCCATTCTTGAACGCCTTCAAGCCGAGCTTTTCCGCGCATCTGGCCGCAGGGCGCCGCAATCTGGTGGTTGGCCGCCCGGACTATATCAGGGCAGCGTCACCTACTCTCGCGATGGTATTGTTCTGGGAGAGGCACAGATCGAAACACAAATCCCTTAAGATCATCGGTAAGCCGAAGGGTTCACCGCTCGGTCAGTTTTAGCTCGATCCGCCGGTTTTGGGCCCGTGCCTCATCTGAGTTCGCCGGGTTAATCGGGCGATTTTCACCAAAGCCGGTAGCTGCCAGACGTGCGGGCGGAATCCCCAGCTCTTCGGTCATGAACAAGACAACTGACAAGGCGCGCTCTTGGCTTAGCTCCCAATTGCTTCGGTCACTCCCGACGTCGTCGGTGTGCCCATCAACCCGGATAATCCAGTCAATTCCAGATGGGATTTCATCCGAGATTTCCAATAAGAGTTCGGCAACATTCGCGATTTGAGCCTGACCCTCATCAGCAAGATCGGCTGAGCCAAACTCGAACAGCACCTCTGACGAGAACACAAAGCGATCCCCTACGATCCGAACACCTTCGCGCCCTTCCAAAAGCGTGCGCAAACGTCCGAAAAACTCGGACCGGTAATTCTCAAGCTCAAGGTTTTCTTCGCGTTGTCGCTCTGCCTCGGCTTCGGCCAAGGCCCGCGCTTCCGCTTCGGCCTCTGCGCGCGCGCTTTCTTCGGCGGCAAGCTGTGCCAAAGCCGAATTCAGATCCGCTCCCAAAGCCTCGACCTGAACTTGCGCCGCGGCGTCACGACTACGGGCATCATCCAAAAGCGCCTGCAATTGGCCCAATTGCGTTCGCAGCGACGATACCTGCTCATTGAGCAAAGCAATATCGCGCTGACTTTCGGCAGAGGCCGCCTCGGCCCCCCGCTCCAACTCAAGATTTGCCTGTGCCAACAACGCAGCTTGTGCTTCGGCTTGGCTCAACCTGTCTGCTTCAGCCGCCGCAAGCGCCTGCGCGGTTAATGCAGCGGCAAGTTGCTCTTCCAAAGCAGACAAAGCCGAACCTGCCTCTTCGCTTGCACCAGTACGTGCGGCTTCTGAGGCGGCAAGTTCAGATTCAAGCCGCAAGATTGTCTCGGTGGCTTCTGCATCCGCTTGCACAAGGTCCAGCAAAGCTTGCGTCAGTTCCGCCTCAAGCGCGCTAAGCGCCGATTGATTTGCAGACAGGGCCTCCATCGCCGCAACAGCTTGCGCCTGCGCGGTTCCCAGTTGCGATTGAAGATCGCCGACAATAGCTGCATCGCGATCCGACTGGTTTTGTGCCAAAGCAAGCGCTGCGGCCAGTTCCGTCTCAAGTGCGGACAGTGCCGTTTCGGCTGCATCGGCGCGCGCCGCATTGGTGACGAGCGCCGCACCGCTATCGGCAAGATCCGCCTCAAGACGCGCAATCCGGGCCGCGCTTGCCTCTTCTGCAGCCGTCAGACGGGCCAAGGCGCGGGCAAGTTCTGTTTCCAAAACCCCCATTTCACTGCCACGTTCTGCAGCCAATGCTTCTGCTGCTTCCAGCCCTGCTTGAACTTCGGCAAGCGCCACGTCCCGCGTGGCAAGCGTTGCGGCATCACGGGCATTTGCGGCCAAAGCCAGCGCCAATTGCGCCTCGAGGTCCGACAACGCGCCCGCCTCATCACTGGCGGACTGAAGTGCAGATCGCAGCGTATCGATTTCGCCGGATTGGGACGAGTTAAGCGCTAAAGCCGAGGCAAGTCTGGCCGCAAAATCTTCGCGAGCTTGGTCGGCGGCGGCCAGCAATGTCAGCGTATCTTCAGCCTCTTGGCGGCGCGCTTCCAACGCCAAAGCCATGGCGGTAAGCTCGCTGTCGGCTTCTTCAAGCCTTGCACGCAGAGCTTCGGCGGCGGCCGCAGCCGCCAATCTTGCAGCCTCTTCTTCAGAAAGTTCAGTTTCGGTGTCAGCCAGACGCGCCCTAAGCGCGGCTGCTGCCGCCGCTTCAGCCAAACGCGCCGCTTCCTCTTCCGACAATTCCGCCTCGGCGGCCGCAAGAGCCGCTTCCAACTCGGCCATCTGGCTTTCCAATGCTTCAGCAAAAGCTTCTTGCGATCCAAGCGCTGCAAGCGTTTCGGCTAGGGTGGCGGCCTGTTGCTCGGCGTCCGCCTCTCGTGCGGCCAAATCAGCGCGGAGGTTCAAGGCTTCGCTTTCTTGCGCCGCAAGGGCGGCTAATGTCTCGGCCAAGCTCGCCTGTTGACGGGCGGCTTGATCTTGCATTTCTGCGATCAGAGCGTCCATGACCTCGCGTTCAGCTGCGGCCAGTCGGGCTTCCTCGGCTGCGGCATCAACCTCATCGCGGGCCGTGGCCAAGGCCAACTGCAGCGCCTCAGATTCTGACAGGCGCAATTCGATTTCTGCCTCTGCCGCATCGCGGGCCAGCGACAATTCATCATTCGCAGCGAGAAGCGAGGCGACCTGCGCCTCAAAATCCGCAATTTGGGCCGCTTGATTCTCCGACTGGACCCCTAACGCTGCAGCCAGCGCTGTTTGCATCTGCAACTCAGCCTCTGTCTCGCTCAGATCTGCGCCAAGCGAGGCAACACGCAGTTCAAGTTCGGCTGTTCGGTTTTGCTCCAGCCCCAACGCGTCGGCCAAGTCGTTTAGCTGCGCATTAAGGACGTTCAGCTCGTCATCTTGATTGTTGATGGTCTCGGAAAGGACGAATTGCACGATCATAAAGATCGTCAATACAAAGATCATCACCATCAAAAGAGCCGTGATCGCATCAACGAATCCCGGCCAGATCGAAGCCGTAAATCGGTTGTTGGAGCGGCGGTGAAAGGCCATCTATCAGCCCTCTTCCGTTTCGCCACCTTGCGGACGCGGCTGCGGCTGAGAGGCCGTTTGTCGAGGTTGAGCACCAGCGGACCGCCCTTGTTCGGCAGAGCGCCGCAAGAGACGAAGCGCGCGGGTAAGTCCGCCGATTTCTTCACGCAGCGCGGCAACCTCGTCCTGTCGCGACGCGCCGATTTCTTCGAAGATCTTCAAGAGCTGAACGTCAATGGAGCGCAGACGCATCCGGCTTTCTGCATCAATCCCGCCCTCGGCATTTGTCGCGGAAAGAACTTCGGCCAAGCGTTCCTGACTGGCTGCCATCCTCTCGGTCGCGGCAACCTGCCCCGGCCCTAATCTTTCGGCCAAAACGCCCAAAACATCGGTGATATCGCCGATCTTGCGTCCCGTTTCAGCGTGGCGGGCTTCGGATTGCGTGAATAGGCTTTGCAGTGTGTCCATCTGGTCTACCATGTGATCCAGAACCGTCGCGATGGCAGCTTTGTCGACACTGCCTCCGCCATCGCCGTCACCAGACGAAAAGCTGACGCGCGTGATGGTTGAAAGCCATTCTTCCATCTCTCGATAGAAACGGTTTTGGCCATGTCCGGCAAAAAGCTCTAAAAGACCTACGACAAGCGAACCAGCCAGCCCCAAAAGAGAGCTGGCAAAAGCTGTGCCCATGCCGCCCAATTGCTCTTCCAGGCCACCCATGAGGCGTGAAAACACCTCGATCCCGCTTTCATCCGCCGAAGGCTGCAGCGAGCGAATGGTTTCAACCACGGCAGGGATCGTCACGGCGAGGCCGTAGAATGTTCCCAAAAGGCCTAGAAAAATCAGAAGGTTGGTAATGTAGCGGGTGATATCCCGCGCTTCTTCCATCCGCGCGCCAACCGAATCCAAAACCGAGCGAGAAGACGCGGAAGTGAGCTGCAACCGCGCGCCGCGCGCCTGAAAGATACCGGTCAGGGCCGCCAAAAGACGAGGCGGCTTGTCCCCACGATCCTCAGCGCCCGAGGCAATATCTTCGATCCATGAGATGGAGGAAAACAGCTGCACCACCTGCCAAAAGCAAGCGACGACGCCGGCCAAGAACACCAAAAAGATTGTGCCGTTTAAAAACGTGTTGGCCAAAAACACCGGCGCAACGCTCGGAAAAACAAAAGCTGTTCCCACGCCGACGAGAACGCAAACAATCAACATGATCGCGATTTGCCGCACGGGTTGTGTAAATCGTGGCGCGTCTGCTCTGCTCGTCACGGGGAGATGTCCAAATGCCTGATTTTTGTTCTGTTGCACCCTACCCGGCTTGAAGCGCTCTGCCAAGGTTTCCCAGTCGGGAAGGGATCAGAGAGACTTCAATGCCTTAACCCGCGCCACCAGCCAGTCCATTTGGTCATCTGCAAGGCCAAGTTCGGCCAGATGACACGCCGTATTATAGAGGTATTCGTCATTCGGCCCGCGCCCGCCAATCGCCTCGGCGATGATCCGTGCCTGCTCTTCCAGCGGCATTCCGGCGACATATTGGTCATGATCCCGGTCGATCACGTAGGTCACGGCAGGCACGCTTTGGCCGCAGCGAAAAGTGATGTCGTGGACTTCTTCTAGATAAGCCGAGGAAACAAGCTCACGTTCGCGCAATTCTACGATTGCGGGACCTGCGTGTTTTGCATCGATTCGAAAGGCGACGCCGTCGCAGAACTCATCCTGCGCCCGATCCAGCGCCAAAACCAACCCCGGATCTTCATACGTGCCGCGATGATGGACTGAACGCATGCAAAAGGACCGGTGCCAGCCATTCATGCGGGCGACGCGGCGCTCGGCCACTTCAATGCCTGGGTTCCACATAAGCGAGCCATAGCCAAAGACCCAAAACCCTTCTTCAATCTTCATCATTGCCCTCTTCGCCGATCCCTTCCTATATGCAGGATAAGGGCAGAGGAATATAGGGAAACGGAGCCGGATCATGCGAAAGCTCGCAAAATTTGCGATCTCTCTGGCAGTGCTTTGGTCCCTTTATTGGGCGGCTGGGGCGTTTGCCACAGGTCAGGGCTTGCACATGGCTGATGAGCAAAACGTGCCCGGCTGGCAAATAAACTTGGCGAATACATCAACCAGCGGTTTTCCAATACGGTTTGCCACCGAAGTGGCCCAGATTGATATTCGTCACGATAGCAGTGGTTGGGGGCTGGTCGCAGAGGGGCTAACTTTGGATCACCCCAGTTACCAGCCGCAACGCCTGACTGCTGTTTTTCCGCCCTTGTTCACTGTCACTACACCATATGACCGACTGCAGATTACGTCATCACAGTTTGAAGTGGCCGGGCAGATCAGACCGCTGTCTAATATCGAACTTGGCCTCGTAAGGCTTAACGCACGCGAACTAACGGTCCAAAGTCTTTATGGCACCACTATAGGCGCCGAAAACCTTGAGGCCACAATAACAAACAGCGATGCCGATGCGCGCTATCAGTCGAACATAATGTTCGAGGCTCTGGGCTTACCGGATCATATTCTGAACATTGCAGATCCTGAACGCACGCTTCCCACCACTTTGAATGAGCTGTCTAGCGCCGCCGTTTTACAAATTGATCGCCCACTTGATCGGGACGTTGCAGACGGTGCCTCCGCTCGGGTTACAGAAATCGAAATCGTGGACGCGCGGCTTGTGTGGGGCGACCTGTACCTGACTGCAAGCGGCACGCTGTCCATCGGAGCCGACGGTCTTCCGACCGGCAATCTGGATGTCTACGCCGAAAACTGGCGCGAAATGGTTGAGATAGGCGTTAATATCGGCCTGATCCCGGCAAACATGCGCGGCACATGGCTGACTGGGTTGACGGTTCTGTCAGCCATGTCTGGCGAGACAACTGATATCACGTCGGTCCTCAGCTACGCCAATGGGCAAGCATTTCTAGGGCCGATACCAATCGGGCCCGCCCCGCACCTTGCACCGCCTCAGCGGCAATAAGGCCCTGACCGATAACTGGCGACATCAAAATGGAAATGGTCGCGGTGAAACCGATCTGAATTCGGGCCCAGAACAGTGCCGAATGGGCCGCAGGCCCCTTGATGAACCGCGCTCAGAATCCTGCCTTCGCGGCTTGATCCCCAATCTGTCAGGACGGTCAATTCACTGCCATCGGCCAGCCCGATTCCTGCAATATCAATCGCGTTGCCATGCGAATGCTCGGACAGGCGCGCGCCTGGTTGGTTGTTGCGCGTCCGACAGGAATAGCTGGCCACAACCCGCAAATTGGCAACGCCGCCACCGCGCCGTCCCACCTCAGGCACAACCGAGTCTTCAAGCCAATCCTGCACCGCACGCGCCGTGTCGCAATTGATCGTTGCGGGCGTCGTCAAGGTTACGCCGTCGATCTCAACCACACGAACCGGGTTTTGGATACCGCAGCCATTGATACGTCCGACGACCGGGCTAAGCACTTCACCGCGAATTCCCCTATCACCGCAAACCGACCCGCGAACCGGCGGCTGCGCGACACGTGACGGCGTATTGCGAATGGCAACGGCACGGCTTTGACCAAGCCCGTTTGGACGCAGCAATGGACGCAAAGAACGCGATACGGCCGTCACGCCGGGCTCTCGAGGCCTTTGCTGGCCGCTCAGCAACGCGACAAGCCCGCGCGGCGGACCATTATCCTGCCCATCCTCGCCACTGAATTGGCCCTGCACGGCGGACCCGGCAAATTCTTCGGTTTCAAATTGCGGATGCGTCGGGCGCGGGTCTTGCGCGATGGGTTGAGAGGGAACCTCGGGCAACACAGTTACAACCGCTGCACCAACAACTGGCACAGTTGGTGTGGAACCGGGACGAAAAACAGGTCGCGGGGATCGTGAGGGGGACAATGCATTGGCCGGCAGCGCAACAATCAACGCGCCGTTTTCATCCAGCTCCTGACCCAAACTTGCCGGGCGCGGATCGGGTCGCAGCGAAAAGGCTGGCGCGTTTGCCTGCGCGATGGTGCAAAGTGTAGTGGCCAGCGCGAACGCCCCGACGGTCAGGGCCAGTCTTGTATGGGCAAAATGCCCGCAAATCATGTGCCCGGCCCGTCTTTCTTGACGGGAGCGCGCCCGAAATCTGGCGCATCCGTATCCTGACCGGCTTCGATAATCCCCCGCCGAATAGCGCGGGTTTTGGTGAAATAATCGTGCAGAGCTTCGCCATCGCCCATCCGGATCGCGCGCTGCAGAACGAATAGCTCTTCGGTAAACCGGCCCAAAATATCCAGCGTCGCCTCTTTGTTCGATAAGAACACATCGCGCCACATCGTGGGGTCTGACGCCGCAATCCGCGTGAAATCTCGAAATCCCGCCGCAGAATATTTGATGACTTCGCTTTCCGTCACCCGACGCAGATGGTCGGCAACACCCACCATCGTGTAGGCAATAAGGTGAGGCGTGTGCGAGGTTACGGCCAGCACCAGATCATGATGCTCAGCTTCCATTTCCTCGACCATCGCGCCGCAGCCTTCCCAGAGCGCCCGCAGGCGCGCGGTCGCCGCCGGATCGGTGTCCGGCTCGGGCGTCAGAATCACGTATTTACCTTCAAAAAGCTCGGCAAATCCTGAATGCGGTCCCGAATGTTCAGTACCCGCCAACGGGTGGCCCGGCACAAAAAACACTCCATCCGGCAAATGCGGGGCAATGCTGGCCATGACATCCGCCTTGACCGAGCCCACATCCGTCACCGTTGCGCCCGGTGCAAGCATTGGGGCGATCTCTTTGGTCACGGTTTCCATCGCACCAACAGGAACGGCAAGTACTACAAGATCCGCGTCCCTGACCGCATCTACTGCGCTGTCAGTGACGTCATCACAAAACCCAATCTGGCGCACAGCATCACGTGTTTCGGCCGATCGCGCATAGCCCGAGATTTGCCCAGCCAACCCGCCCGCGCGCATCGCATGGGCCATCGAGCCTGCAATCAAGCCCAATCCAATCAGGGCAACCTTTTGATATATAACGCTCATTCCGCCGCCTTAAAATTCGACATAACCTCAAGCACTCGGGTTACATCAGGTTTGGTGCCCACTGTAATCCGCAATCCATTGGGAAAGCCATAACCGGCCACCAACCGCGCAATGATCCCATTGGCCTTCAGATGTGCATCAGCAGCTAGTGCAGTCGCGTCATCTGCAAATCGCACCATGATGAAATTGGCGTGGCTTTCGTCAGATGGATACCCCATCTGCGCCAGCCCGCCCGCAAGACGAGCCCGTTCATCGGCGTTCACACGGCGACAGGATTCCACAAAGGCCTGATCGCGCACAGCAGCCTCGGCCCCGGCCAGCGCCATATTGGACAGATTAAACGGTCCACGGACCCGGTTCAGCACGTCAATAATGTCTTGCGGTGCATAGGCCCAACCGACCCGCAACCCGCCCAAGCCGTAGATCTTTGAAAACGTACGGGTCATCACAACATTTGTGCGCGCGGCAACCAAAGACGCCCCACCGTCAAACCCGTCGACATATTCAGCATAGGCGCCGTCCAGCACCAAAAGACATCCCGCGGGAACGCCGTCAGCAAGACGCGCGATTTCATCCATATCGACAAAAGTGCCTGTAGGATTGGCCGGGTTGGCCAAGAAGATCAGCCGTGTCTGCGGCGTTACAGCTGCCAAAAGCGCGTCCACATCGACATGCCGGTCTTGCTCTGGCGCAATAACGGGCGCCGCTCCGGCGGCTAGGGCCGAGATTTTATACATGCCAAACCCATGCTCAGGGTACAGGACTTCGTCTCCAGGACCCGAGTAGGCTTGGCAAAGAAAGGTAATAATCTCGTCCGAACCGACGCCGCAAATAATTTGCTCAGCGTCCAACCCGTGAATAGCAGCAATAGCGCTGCGCAATGGGGCGTGATCAGTCGATGGATAGCGATGCATGGCCGCAGCTTCTGCCGCCATGGCTTTGACGGCCACCGGGCTGGGCCCGGCAGGGTTTTCATTCGAGCTGAGTTTCAAAACCTCGCTCTGCCCTTCAATTCCCGAGGCCCCACCTTGGTAGAGCTTGATCTCCATGATCCCCGGTTGCGCTTGAATCTCGGCCATATCCACACCTTTTGGCTGACTTACCCGGCGACTTGTAACGCTCGGATGCAGCGGTGAAAACCGTGCAAATGGGGGATTTCCGGGTGTCCAAGGCGCTACGGCGATCATCCGCTATACAAGATTTACAAAGCGCACGAAAAAAGCCGGCCCCCTTTTGCAGATATCTCTGCGTGGGGGCCGGCTTTCACACCGCAACTTGGGTTAAGCCT
>CANMJH010000007.1 GCA_947498125.1 uncultured Nioella sp.
GCGCATGTTCTTTGACGTGGAAAAAGGGCCGCAGCAAATGCGCGGCCCTCTTTTTATCTTGATCGTTGATCGTAGCGTGGTCGCTACGGCCGACTTAGAATGTGGTCGAGATGGTCTGACCGCTCAGCTGGCCGTCGATGGTCTCGGACAGGTCTTCAACACCGCCCGATACAACGGCGAGGACGGCAAGGCCCAGGCCAACGATTGCGGCTGTCAGGACAACCCAATCAACAGTTACGGCGCCGGATTCGGAATTCAGGAAGTTCTTGATCATTGTCTTGTTCCCCTTGGGAGTTTGGTTTTCAGTTTCCGCTTCACGTCAGGGGAACGTTGTCCCGTCCGCTTTGGCGTTGAAGACAATAAGCCACCCGAATTGGGCGCGATTTGGGCGGGTTTGAGTTGATTTCACGTAAAATTTTCTGCGAATTAAACATGCAGTTTTGGTGATTTGGTATATTTATCAAATGGTTAATTCTGCCTCATTTCGTGACTGCGATTTGCAGCACAAAAAAACTCTCTGCGTTCTTTGTAAAAAACACCCGTTTCTGGCACAGTATTGCAAAACATAAACCGAGGCATCGGGGCAGGATATGCGACAGATAATGATCTCGTTACTGGCTGTGGCCAGCTTTTCCGCATTTGATATGGCGTCGGCGCAGGATAGTGGCCCTGCGCCTTTCCCTGAATTTTCGCCGCGTCGCATTACCGTGCCGACGCCGGGACAGTCGGGACCGCGTATTAATATTCAAATTGGGGATCAGACTACGCAGGACGCGGCATCACAGCCGCGCGTAACAGCAAGCCCGGCGCCATCTGCGCCTGTGTCCACGACAAATTGGTTCTGGTCAGAAATCAATCCGGGCCGCGATTTTGGGGCAGGCCGGTATGAGGCGGCGCTCAATCTTCTGTCCAGCGCGCCAGAGGCCGCGCAATTACCAATCCCTCGCGCGGCAGAGCTGCATGCAATGGCCGAGGCATATGACACGACGATCCTTCAGGCCACGATTGGCACGCGGGTGTCGCCCGCATTTGCTTTGGCGGTGATTGCCGTCGAGTCTCGCGGGGATGTAAATGCGCAGAGCGGGGCCGGGGCGCAGGGTTTGATGCAGCTTATTCCTGCCACGGCAGAACGGTTTGGCGTCGAGGATAGCTTCGACGCTGCTCAGAACATTGCGGGCGGGGTGGCCTATCTTGATTGGCTCATGGATCAATTCGACCGCGACCCGGTTTTGGTTCTGGCTGGATATAACGCAGGCGAGGGCGCGGTGCGCGAAGCACATGGCGTGCCTGATTACGTTGAGACGCGCGACTATATCCCCCGCGTCTTGGCCACGTTCCAATTGGCGCGGCTTTTGTGCCTAACCCCGCCTGAGCTGATCAGTGACGGCTGTGTCTTTCAATCTATGATGGGCGGCGCGGGTTAAAGCGCTTCTTCCATTTCGGCCAAAAGGTCCGAGCAAAACGCATCAAACCGGGCCGAAGGTTGCCGCGCGGCAATGGTTTTGGCCAGCGGATCGGGCGCCGTGATGGGGCTGCCTGACATTTCTTGCATCACGGCATGGCCGCAAAATGGCACATAGGCCTCGGAATACCCGCCCTCATGCACCATGACCAAACGCCCGTCGCAAAGCTGCGCCGCGGCCTCCATCGCCATCATTGTGAGCATGCGAAAGGTTTTCGCCGAAGCAAGCATACGTGACAAAGGATCAACGGCGGCGGCGTCAAAACCGCAGGCGATAAGAATGACGTCCGGGCGGAAATCGGCAAGGGTCGGGATCACCAACCGTTCCATCGCCTCTATATAAGTCGTGTGCCCGGCGCCGGGCGGCAGAGGGATATTAAGGTTGAAACCTTCGCCTGCACCAAGTCCGCGATCTGCAAACGCGCCGGTGTCCAGAGGATAGTTTCTTTCTTGATGCATTGAGATCGTCAGCACGTCATCGCGGTCATAATAGATGGCTTCTGTTCCATTGCCGTGATGCACATCCCAATCAATGACGGCAACGCGTTCGGTCAACCCTTCGGACAAGGCGTGTTCAATGGCGATAGGGATATTTGCCAAAAGGCAAAACCCGTTTGGAAAATCAGGCAAGCAATGATGCCCGGGCGGACGCGACAATGCATAGGCATTGGTAAGGCGACCTTCCAAAACGGCCTCTAGCGCGGCTTTTGCAAGCCCGGCAGATTGGCGGGCGATGTCGAAACCTCCCGCTCCGAACGGCGCGCGCAGACCAAGCTCACCGCCGCCAGCGTCGGACAATTCCTCAAAGGCTGAAAGGTATTCTTCTGGATGGATGCGCAAAAGATCGTCTTTGGTGACAAGGGGCGCCGAGCTTGTGACTAAATCCGACCAAAGCCCGGTTCTGCGCATCAGATTGAGAAATCGCCGTTTGGTTTCGGGACCATCTGGATAGCCGTTTCCTGCAACAGGCTGCACAAGATCGCCGACGGGCAAGGTCAGCGCGTATTCTCCGCCCGAGTGCCAGAAGCAACTCTCATCCCAGAAGAACCCTGTGCTCATTCATTCCCCCTAGGGCTGCAACCAACCGGAAAGGTCTCGACCCGTCATCTTCTGTAGCATCGCAACATCATCCTGATAATACTCGATCAATTGCGCGCGCAGGTCAGATGACAAAACCGGTGTCCCTTCCCAATCCATGCGCCGCGCTTTGCGGTTTTTGGCATTCACACGAAAATTGAGATCATCCGAGCTGACATCGGCGGTCACGCCCAAATCACCGGTAATCTTTGCATGCAGCGCGTCCCGATCTGCAACCAAATCATCATAGAAATAGCAGCGCGTTTTTGGCTGATGTTCTAGCCACGGCTCTAAAATGTGCGCGTAGCGGCCATAACTGAGCATCTGGAAATCATCCGACATCTCATTGATTTCCAATGACTTCGTGAGTTGCCCTTTCATCATATGATGGGTGTAGGCGCTCAAGTAACGTTCAACCGGGTCGCGAAACAGGACGATAATTTCTGCTCCGGGCAGCATTTCGGCAATGCGCTCGGCGACGTTCTTTTTTCCTTCAGGTGCACAAAAATAGGATGGCGAGGATTCATAGGTGAATTCTTGCCCGTCTTCGGGAAATTGCGCGGCGTATTTCTCTATATTGATGCGATATCCATGGCGGTTGAAAAAATTTAGCTCTTTCTTTTTAGCCGTGGCAAATTTCGGTGATTTCCTAAGGGCTTGATGGAGCCACGTGGTGCCCGATTTCTGGGCGCCAACGATCAGAAGATTGGGAAGCGGCATCTGGGGATTATCCTTGCTCGGGGGCCTCTTTTTGCAGGCGGTAGACGCCCTCGGGCAGATCAAGCGCCGCCGCGAGATCTTGTAGCTGCGCCTGCGTCAGGGTTATTTTTTGGACGACATCGTCGCGCGCATCAAATTGCTCCACCGTCACACATTCTGCAAAAGCGGTAATCGTGACATCCTCTCCAAGGGGGCTATCCCCTTCATCTACAAGGGTAATTACGGTCGCGTCAAAGTCGTGTTCAATAGTAAACATAAGAGCACTCTAAGGGGGCATTTTGTGAATTCCTAGCCCGGAAAACGCTTAGGCGCGGGGCAAGATTTGATCTATGTCATATGGGCGTTTCTTTTCTGCGGTCAGGGTGTTGATGGAGCATCGAAAAGGAGACCGGATATGGCCCAAACACCTTACGAGACCCATAGCGCGCTGATGTCGGGAATGGCGGACAGGCTGGGCGCAGATCTGGACGAGGCTGAACTGCGCGGTGCGATCACGCCAGGAATACGCAATGACATGGTGCTAAAATGCACGGGTTGCACCCATCCAGAAGACTGCCGCCAAGTCCTTGAGGCCAAGTCGGACTTTAATGAGCCACCGATCTATTGTCGCAATGGCGAGGCGCTTGTCGAATTGGCGAACGATCTCAAGACCGGTTGATGCCTTGCGCTTTTGGGCTGGGCTTGGCATGCCCGTCAAATGCGCATGATTGAGAATATCATTAGTGATCGTGGCTCGAAATATAGCGTTTCGGGCGGGGCTGTTGGGTCGCGTGCGGATGTGGATGCCTTCCTGAAGGCGCTGAAAAAGAATAAGAAATATGCAAAGGCGACCCATAACTCTTGGGGTGCGCTTCTGCCTGATGGCCCGCTGAAATCCGATGATGGAGAGGCGGGCGCAGGCAATATCATCCTGAAAATGTTGGAAATTTCCGGACAAAGCGGCCATGTCATCGTGGTAACGCGCTGGTATGGCGGCAAACATTTGGGCGGCGACCGATTTCGCCATGTGACCGAGGCGTGCCGGATCTACCTGCAGGACCTCTGAACTCTCGACAGGTCAGGGGACTTTGGGGCAATCTGAACGTGATTTCGCTTATTGGATTGGACGCCCCATGCCTATGCCTTCCTTCACCAAAACCGCTGTCATGGCGCTAGGGGCGTTTGCCCTAGGCGCGGCAGCCTCGTTTGCTGACATCACCGGCCAATATTTCGCCTATGGTCGCAATGCAGATGGCTCGGCCTATAATGGGCTGGTGGGCGTGTTGGATAATGGCGACGGAACTTTCACTGTGAACTGGCAAGTCGGCACGGTCTATTCCGGGATCGGCACGCTAGAGGGCCGGGTTTTTGAGGTCGAATGGGGATCAACCCATCCTGCGATCTATGTGCTGATGGAAAACGGAGAGCTGCACGGCACATGGGGCAACGGCGCAGGTTTGGAAATCTGGACAATCGAGGCGCGGTAGTTTCTGATCGCGCCGTGTGAAGGACACCGTTATGGGCGGCGACGAATCAGGTCAATGGGCGTGTCAGAGGTGGGCAAAAGCCCACCCCGCGGGTGCGGTTAGGCGGCCCGGATTTTTACGACAACTTTGCGGACATCCTCTGCTTGTTCCGCCCAGCAGCCGGGACGGTGAATATCCCAAGGGTAAAACACGGCATAGCTGCCGGCCGAGAAGGTCAAAAAGCATTCATCCGGTACATCGCCAAAGAACCGCACGTCGTGCTCTTCCATGAGATCTTTAACGACCTCGGGCATTTCGACCAGCGGCGCAAAGCCGATAGCCTCTTTGCCTGAAAAGACAAATTGAATGTCGATATAGCTTTCATGCGCTTCCGGGCGTTTTTCTGAGGGCGATTTTGTCGTGTAATCCTGCACCAGAGCAAACATCTGGTCGCCATCAATATCAATGCGCCCCGGCTCTGCATTGGCAAGGTCAGTTTCGGCAAGGAACTTAAGGCCCTTGAGGATATTGTCCGGCAGAGTTCCAGCCTCAGCGGCCAGATTGTCGAGGCGTCCGTAGATCATGTGGGGTCCTAATCGAATCGTTGAGGTGGGAGATACCCAATCTGATCGCCCCCAGGTCTACGCTTGTCAATTCAGCGAGAGGTGAAGCGGCGGGTGGGCCACGGCGTTCCAGGATAAAACGAAAGCGGGCGCGCGCGATTAAACGGTGGACATTGCTGCATCGTCAGCACTGACACGGCAGGCGATTTCCAAAGGAAATCTGCCGAGAGGGGGCCGCCCGCTAGGGCTGCTGGTACATTCGAGCTGAGCGCTGATCCGGCGCGGAATCAAGGCCGAAGGCCGCCGCGCCATCGCCAGACCGCCCGCATGGGCTGGCGATATTGAAAGGGGAATGCTGCCGTTCCTAGCTAGGGAAGATGTGGCAGGGATAAAGCGGCAGGCTCTGACGCCGGTTCGCCATCCCGCGGTCTGGCGGTGGCGCTTTGTGAATTCTGATCAGGACATGCGGAATTGTGGAGTGGTGCCGCCAGTCGAAACCCGTTGAATTGCAGTCGCCACCTTAACGCGTAACAAACGCTACAATGGCAAATAATACGAACAATATCGCCACCACTGCCAAAATGAATCTGTTCGTGCCTTTGCCACTTTCAAATATGCGATTGCTTAAATCAAAAGGATCAGATTTTCCCGCTCCATAGACCCTATGGATTTCGCTAAACCCGGCCGCTTCGAATAGTGCCTGAGACCTTTCATTGCCGCCCCAGACTTGAGCTTGGATATGCCTGCCGCCGATGTGACGTTGAAGCTCCTGCAGCAAATGCGTGCCGATGTGTTGGCCGCGATGTTGTGCGTCAACAGTAATGTCTTCAACCCAAACGAACCAAGGATCATCGCGCCAAAATAGGTGCCCGACGACCTTTTCGTCCTTCAAGCAAACGAGAAGGCGGTCGCTTTTCTCATTCCCACGTTTTGGGAAAGCAGTTTCGTAAAGAAGTCGAAATCGCTTCGGAACCGATTCTCCAACGCCGGGCACGACGTCCTGAGCGAACCTATCAGGATGTCGTGCGGCATGTTCGGCAAAAGTATACGCTGACAGGTCCAGAATTTCAGAAAGATGCCTACGTTCTGCAAATTCGATCCTGTATTCGTTTGCCAAATCCGGCAGCTTCACAACTATTTCAAAATACCCCACAAATCGTACTCCGACGCTTCATCCACCTCTACCGTCACAATATCGCCCGGCGACAGCGCCTCAAACCCTTCATCGATAAACAAATTCCCGTCAATCTCGGGGGCGTCGGCTTTGGTGCGGCAGGTGGCGCCTTCGGCGTCGATTTCGTCCACAATGACCTCGATCCTTGTGCCGATTTTGGCTTCCAGCTTGGCCTCTGAGATGGCTTGGGATTTCTCCATGAAGCGATGGAAGCGGTCGGCTTTGACCTCATCCGGGACATGATCGGGCAGGGCATTAGACCGCGCGCCGTCTACATTTTCGTATTGGAAGCAGCCGACGCGGTCGAGTTGGGCTTCATCCAGCCAATCAAGCAGCGTCTGAAATTCATCCTCGGTTTCGCCGGGATAGCCGACGATGAAGGTCGAGCGCAGGGTGATCTCGGGGCAATCCGCGCGCCAGGCGGCGATTTCGTCCAAGGTCCGCGCGGCGGCGGCGGGGCGGGCCATGCGTTTCAGCGTCTCGGGGTGGGCGTGCTGGAAGGGGATGTCGAGATAGGGCAGGATCAACCCCTCGGCCATCGCCGGGATCAGCTCGCGCACATGCGGGTAGGGGTAGACGTAATGCATGCGCACCCATGCGCCAAGCGACCCAAGATCGCGGGCGAGGTTCAGGATTGGGAATTTCTCATCCCGGTCTTTCCAGTCGGTGCCATAGGCGGACGTGTCCTGCGAGATGACGAGGAGTTCCTTGACGCCGGCCTCAACCAGTTTCTCCGCCTCCCGTATCACCGCCTTTTGGGGGCGAGACGTCAGCAGCCCGCGCATATCGGGGATGATGCAGAATTTGCATTTGTGGTTACAGCCTTCGGAGATTTTCAAATAGCTGTAATGGCGCGGGGTGAGCGAGACGCCGGAGGCGGGCAGCAGGTCGATATAAGGGTCCGGGCTGGGAGGGACCGCGGTGTGGACGGCGTCCAGCACTTGTTCATATTGATGGGGGCCGGTGACGGCTAGAACGGTCGGATGCGTGCCGGTGATGGTTTCGGGCTCAGCGCCCATGCAGCCAGTGACAATGACTTTGCCGTTTTGTTGCAGGGCCTCGCCAATGGCCTCTAAGCTCTCCATCTTGGCGCTGTCCAGAAAGCCGCAGGTGTTGACAATGACGGCCTCGGCCCCGGAATAGTCAGGGCTGATCGCGTAACCTTCGGCGCGTAGGCGGGTCAGGATGCGTTCGCTATCCACCAGCGCTTTGGGGCAGCCGAGCGAGACCATGCCGATCGTGGGCTGGCCGGGGCGGGATGGCTCGGTAATGCGGGCTTTGGGCGCGAGGTCGGGGCGGAGGCTTGGCGGGTTCTGTGACATGGGACCCCTCATAGGGGAAGGGGCGGATATGGGGAAGAGGCGGCGCGTGCTAGATCGCATCCATTCGGTGGGTGCGCGCCTCCTGAGACCGATGATCCGTTTCCCCCTTGGGATCAAGCAGGTGGCTGTCGATACGATTGAGAAACTGGGTCTTGATGCGGGCGTTCGTACGCTCTTTGACCGCTGCGCGGCAAATTCGCCCCGCCCGCCCTCCCGCATTGGCGGGCGGGATTGCGGCGGTGGGGGGAGTGGCGTATCGCTGGGCCGAGCGGGCCGGTCGTGAGGAAAAGACATGGAATTTATCGGGTATTTGGTGATAGCGGCCTTCGTTGTGGGGGCATCAAAAGGCGGGCTTGCGACGGCGGGCGCTTTGGCCGTGCCGTTTTTGTCGATCTGGATGGATCCGCGATATGCGGCCGGGTTGCTATTGCCCATCTACCTTGTAAGCGATGTTTCGGGGCTTTGGCTGTATCGCAAGGATTTCTCATGGCAGAATGTTAAACTGTTGACCGTAGCGGGCTTGGTTGGGGTTATCATCGCAACCATTTTGACGCCCTATGTGTCGCGAGATGCCGCAGCCTTGGCCACCGGTCTTATTGGTCTTTTCTATTGTTTGCAGGTATTTGCCAGAAAGCTCCGCAAGCGAGACGTGGCCGTGCCTTTTGATGTGAGACGCGGCATGTTTTGGGGCACGCTTACAGGCATCACCAGCTATATCTCGCATAATGGCGGCCCGCCTTTCCAAGCGTTTGTTCTGCCGCAAAAGCTGGAAAAGCTGAAATATGCCGGCACGACAACTATCGTTTTTGCAGCGATCAATTTCTTCAAATTGCCGGCCTATCTCTCGGTCGGGATCATGACTGATTTTGAGTGGAAGAGTTTTTTGATCATGGCGGTTGTTGCGACGGTCGGGGCTGTGGTGGGCCGTTGGATCACACAAGTTTTGCCCTCAAAAATCTATTTTGGGGCGATCCAGGTCTCGTTGTTCTTCCTGTCAATTTATTTGATCGTCAATTCGGTCAGTGCGATGGTTTGAAGCTTCATCACTTGAGCCGCGTTGGTCTTTGCCCCTACACTTTTGTTGCGCGCCTTCCCATATGTGGGCAAGGACGGACGTAAGATGAGGCGGGGACCAAAGATGACTGATCCAGAAGAAGACCGGGTGTCGGGGCGAATTCATGGCGAACAGCCTGAAGCGAGTGCGGACAATGTCTGGATGCGACTGATCTATATGATCATTATCGCGGTCATGATTTCATTGGCGCAAACTGTATTGGGATTGGCCACAATTGTTCAGTTTGTTATTATTCTGATCAACAAGGAACCCAACGAGCGCCTGGCGGAATTTGGTACCGATCTGGGGATCTGGATTGCCAAAGCTGCGCGGTTCCAAACCGCAGCCAGTGAAGTGAAACCCTGGCCCTGGACCGATTTGGACTAAGTCGTAGAGGCGCCACCCGGTTGGGGTGGCACTTTTTTGAGGGTCAGATTTCAGCTTGCGCTCTTTTCACCATTTTCAAGACAGCGCGATAGGGCAGCCACGGGATAACCCAGTGCAACTGGAAGCGGCGGCTCGGGGTGTTGATAGCGCGTAGTTTTCCGGCAAGCATTGCATCATATCCAAATTTGGCAACGCTTTCTGGCGTTGCGCCGGCCGTCGCGCCTAAAGATGTGTTCTCCAGCCCGGCTGTCGCGATAAATCCAGTGGCGACGGCGCCAGGCTCTAACGCTGTTGACGTCACTCCTGATGCTCGAAGTTCTTCATCAATTGCTTGGCTGAACGAGCTCACGAATGCCTTCGTGGCGAAGTACACTGACTGCATCGGGCCGGGAATGTAAGATGCGATTGAACTCACATGCAGCATTTTGCCCGCTCCACGGGCAGCCATGTCTTTCCCGATATGATGCGACAAGGTCACCAGCGCTTTGACGTTAAGGTCGATCATTGCCAGATCGGTGTCCAAATCGCGCGTGATAAACGGACCATGCCCGCCAAAACCGGCATTGTTTATTAGCACGTCAATAGGGCCGCCGATTTTCTGCGTCTCGGCATAAAGTGTATCCGCGCTGCCTTTTACGCCAAGGTCTAAGGCTATGGTGTGGACAGATACCCCATGGGCGGCTTCAAGTTCAGCTTTCAATGTCAAAAGCTCGGCTTCGCGTCGGGCTGAAATGATCAAATCTCCACCACGCGCGGCGTGATAGCGGGCCAATTCACGACCAATGCCCGAGGAGGCGCCAGTGATAAGTGCGAGATTGGGCATGGGATTTCCTATTGTCAACAAGTGTTGACATGTATCTAGGTTTGATTTGCGCGACTGTCAACACTTGTTGACAAATTTTCACCTCGCTATAGATCGACGGCATGGGAAACTCCGATGACACCAAAGATAAATTGCTGCTCGCTGCCCGCGAGACCTTTTGGCGCCGGGGATATGCAAATGTTGGTTTGCGTGAAGTCGCGCGTTTGGCCGGGGTCGATGTCGCATTGATCTCGCGGTATTTTGGCGGAAAGCAGGGGTTGTTTGAGGCAACCCTAGCGGGCGCATTTGATCTCGATGCCTACGTGTCTAAAGATGTCATTGGCGACGCATTGGTCAGCGTCATCACGCAGGTGTTCTCTTTGCCGATTGATTCAGAAGCGCCTGCAGACCCGGTCATGTTGCTTGTCGAAAACAGTGCCGATCCAGATGTTGGTCCAGCCGTGCGCGCCGCGTTTGAAGAGCAATATATTGCGCCACTACGCACCCGTTTGGGCCCCCATGTCACACGAGCGCAGGTGGATCTGATGACGGCCGTCTTGCTTGGTGCAAAATTCGGACGAAAATCAATGAATTTGCCCGGGTTAGCCGGGGCAAGCGATGATGAAATCTTTGCACAGAACCTCTATTTGGTCCGGATGGCGCTGGCTTACCCCGACGTAAAATAGCGCGCGCGGGCAAAGGCTTGCCGAATAGACGCCCTTGCAACCGATTTTCCTGTTGGAACCGGGCAGCGCGCGCTAAGCTTTCTACAAAAGAGCAGTCGAGGAGGTTCGCATATGCGTTGGATCATGCGGTTGATCATGGCAATTTTTGCGATTGTTGCTGTTGCCATTGGGGCGCTTTTCATTGTGCCGACCGAACGAATTGCTGATCTGGCCAGTGAACGCTTTTCGGCGCAAACCGGGCGCAGCCTAAGCATTTCAGGTGATATCAGGCCGTCCATTTTTCCTTCGCTTGGGATTCGCGCAGAAGGGGTTGAACTGGGCAATCCAGATTGGGTTGATTTAGGGCCGATGATCCGTGCCGAACGGCTTCATGTAGGCGTTGAATTTATGGCGCTATTGACCGGAGACATTCGCGTCGACCGGTTTGAGCTTGTCAGCCCCGAGATTGTTTTGGTTCAGGGCGCAGATGGCGCGGTGAGCTGGGATTTTTCAGGCGATGGCGGCGAAGCGTCCGGGCCTGTTGAACCGGCAGGTAACCCGTCAAGTTCCGCGCCAGCACAGAGTGCCGCAAGCAATGAGGGCGGTGCGCTTGAGGGGTTCAGCCTGGACCGGGCGGAAATCTCGAGCGGTAGTGTGATCTACCGAGATGAGATTGGCGGCACGGATGTGGCGCTTTCGGATCTGAATATGGTGGTGCAATTGCCCGGCGGTGCCGGGGTTAGCCAGCTTGAGGGGTCAGTTGTTTTAAATGGGTCGGAAGTGACGCTAGAGGCGAGCATTGATGGGCTCGGTGAAATGTTGGACGGCGCTTTGCGGCCTGTGACTGCGGGGTTCGGATGGTCGGGCGGTGAGGCTGGGTTTGATGGGCGTGTTGGCTTGACGCCGATGGGCATCGACGGTGATGTTACGTTCGAAGCGTCGGATCTGGGTCCGCTGATGGCGCTGGCAGGGCAAGCGCCGCCGGATTTGCCGGCCGGTCTCGGTCGCGAGAGGTTGGCCGTGGAAGGCGCTTTGACATTGGCGTCAGAAGGGTCAATTCACCTGCGAGATGCCGTGTTTAGCCTTGATGAAAACCGTCTGAGCGGCGCGATTGATGTGATCCCCGGCGAAGCCCGCCCAACGATCCGCGCGCGTTTGGTTGGCGCTCGTCTTGACCTTTCAGGCCTGACAGATGGCGGGGGCGACAGCTCCGGCGGGCAAAGCGGCAGCACAGGATGGTCCACGGATCCAATTGATGTCTCGGGCCTATTTGCTGCGGATGTGGAAGCGGCGTTGACGCTGGATGCGTTGGATCTTGGGATTGCGAACTTGGATGGTGTCGATATTCGCGCTGATCTGGAGAATGGTCGAGCGGTGGTCGATCTACGCCAGATATCGGCTTATGGTGGCAGGATCTCAGGGCAATATATCCTGAATGGGCGCGGCGGATTATCGATGCGTGCGGATGTTGATGTCGCTGACGTACAGCTTGCGCCGCTCTTATCGGAATTTGCCGGATATGACCGTTTGGAAGGCACCGGAAATGGGTCCATCAATCTATTGCTCATCGGCAATGATATGGCCAGCTTGATGCGTTCTATCGATGGCGAAGGACGGATTGCCTTTGGCCAAGGGGCGATATTGGGGCTCGATATCTGGGGAATGATCCGCAATTTTGACACGTCCTATCAGGGCGAAGGATCGCGGACAGTTTATGATCAGATCGCCGCCAGTTTTACGGCGGAAGGCGGCGTGTTCACCAATGATGATTTGGTCATGGCGGCCTCTATTGGCCAGATTACTGGCGCTGGCACGGTCGATGTCGGGCGGCAGGTGTTGGACTATACTGTGATCCCGCAAGTCCTTGACGGTGATAACAGCGCTGGCATCCGGGTGCCGCTGCGGATTTCTGGCGCGTGGAGTGACCCAAATTTCAGTTTGGATCTTGAGGCCTTGGCGGAAGCCGAACTCTCCGAGCAAATCGATGCTTTAGAAGAACAAGCGACAGAGGCGGTGTCAGACGCGCTTGGGATCGATGTTGAGGAAGGTCAGACGCTGGAAGAGGCCGCCGTTGAATCGCTGGAAGAGCGCTTGGCGCGCGAGGCAGAAGAGCAATTGTTGCGCCTCTTTGGGGGTGGGAATTGATGCGTTGGATGGTTCTGGCCCTGCTCATCGTGTTTACGGCCTGCGGCGGCGGGAGACGCGAGGAGGTGTCGCGAAGCGCGCCGGGGCTTTATCCAAATGAAACGCCTGAGTTGCGGCGGATGATCAATGCCTCGGCCCGTCAATATGATGTGCCAGCGGCGTTGATCCACCGGGTGATTGACCGCGAAAGCGATTACCGGGTGGATGCGCGTAACGGGCCGTATTGGGGTCTTATGCAGATGTTGCCGGAAACCGCCCGGACAATGGGCCATCGCGGGCCGGCATCTGAGCTTTTGGACCCGGAAATCCACCTGCGCTATGCGGTGAAATATCTGCGGGGGGCGTGGCTTTTGTCGGATGGCGATTATGACACGGCGGTCATGTGGTACGCGCGCGGCTATTACTATGAAGCGCGGGATCGCTGTATGCTGGTGGAAACCGGATTGCGCGATAGCGAAGTGGCGCGGCACTGCCGATAAGGGAGGCCGGGTGGACGCTGTTTGGCCTTTGGCCAAATGCGCCCCACCCACCTTCCCGGAGCGGAGCGTGAATAAAAAAGAGCGCTCTAACGAGCACCCTTTGGTATTGTGATTGTCTTGACGTTCAGCGGCGGCGGTCGCGCCGCGAGCTCATCGGTTGGAAGGCAACGCCAACATGGGCTTCGCAATAGGGTTTGCCTTGCTGCACGGGAAGACCGCAGAAGTAAAAGTCATCCGTTGCCGGATCGCCAATGGGCCATTTGCACACGCGTTCGGTCAGCTCCATCAAGCTGATGCGTTTGGCGTGGTTCTCGACCTCTTTTACCTTGGCCAGCGCTTCTGGGCTGATCTCATTGGCCGAAGGTTGTGGCGGCAAGGGTTGGCCTGCGGGCACAATTGGCTTGCGCAAAGGCGTGACCTTGGCGGGCGGTGGTGCTTCGACCGCTGCCGGTTTGGGCGCTGGTTTGGCCGCCGCCGGCTCGGGCTTTTTCGCCGCTGCCGGTTCGGCCTTTGGCGCTTTCGCCTCAGTCGCCGCCGGTGCGGTTTTCGCGCCCGCGCCCCCCGTGCGATTGGACAAGCCCAATCGATGCACCTTGCCAATGACGGCATTGCGCGTGACACCGCCCAATTCCTTGGCGATTTGCGAGGCGGATTGACCCTCTCCCCACATTTTTTTCAGAAGTTCGACCCGCTCGTCGGTCCAGGACATGGTATGTCCTCCTGATCCAAAGCTTTCATGCAGCCTCTGGTTATATGGGGGTGTGCGGCGGAATGAAAGACCCTATGGGGGTCAAATCACTGATCAATTTTGATGTTTTTTCTGCAGGCGGGCTTCGCGCCATGCCAGAAGGGCAGCTCCGGCGATAATAATGACGGCGCCAAGCGCGCTGATGGCATCGGGGCGGGCGCCGAAAATGGCGAAATCGTAGAGGGCCGCGAAGACGAGGGTGAGGTAGGAAAACGGTGTCACAAAGCTGGCATCCGCGCGGGCCATTGCGTTGACAAAACAGGCTTGGGCGCAGGCCATCAGGAGGCCGAGCGCGGCCAGTGTTGCCCATTGACCAGGCGTTGGGGTCTGCCAGACCGTCAGCGCCGCGAGGCTGGCGATCAAAAGGCCCAAGCTGTTGTTGATAAAGAGGATTTGCAGCGGGTTTTCGCGCCCTGAGAGGCGTTTGATAAAGATAAGCTCCAGCCCCAGCATGGCCGCTGCGCCAAGTGCCAGAAGGGCGGCGGGTTGGAAGCTGTCCGGTGTGGGGCGCAGCAGAATCAGCGCGCCGGAGAGGGCGATTGCGGCGGCGAGCCAGCGGATGCGGCCCACGCGTTCGCCCAATAGCGGGATGGCCAGCATCATGCCAAAGACGGGGTTGAGAAAGCTGATGGCAGTTGCGTCTGGCAGCGGGATGAAGGCGACAGCAGCAAACATCAGGCTGACGCCGGCCCAACCGCAAGTGGTGCGTGCGATGTGAAGGCGCAGCGAAATCGGCTTAAATTCCGGGCGTCTGAGGGCCACAACGCTTGAAATCGCGATCCAGGCAAAGAGGAACCGACCGAAGCTAACCTGTAGGGGGTGGAGTGCGGGGCCAAGCCGGTCTGTTCCCAAAAGCTTGGCGCATATCATTGTGCCTGCGATGAAAAGCGTCGCAGTGAGCATGAAGACTATGGCCAAAGGCGGATTGGGGCGGGCGAGAGCGGACATAGACCGGCCCTATCTGCGCAAGGGATGACCGGTCAATGAAAATCCGTGGCAGGGTTAATTTTCGATGCGATAGCGGTCATGACAGGACTGACAGGTCTGTCCAATGACCGCCAGAGCCGGCGCGATGTCGTCCAATGTCGTGATTGGCCCCGGCAAGTTGTCGATTGCGGTGCTGACGGCCTCGGCCTGTGCCGTGAACTCATCAAATTCTTCCCAAATCAAAGGGCGGGCCTCTGACCGGGGGTCTGTGGCATTTTCTTCGAACAGGCCGGGAACCGCATCGCCATGTGTCGAAAGCTGCTGCAAAGCGGCCTCGACGGCATCAGCGTCAAAGGCGGTTTCGCGGCGGGCCATACGGACCAGAACAGCGAATTCGCGAGCCATATCACTCATCCCCATCATGCGGGCCATAACGCGCGGATTTTCAACGCCCGTATGGGACAAGGCCAGCGAGGCGGTGAAAGTCACAGTCAGGGGCAGGGCAAGAAGAAGGGCAAAGCGGCGCATGATAAGGTGTGATCCAGTTGGGTGCTTTTGGGGCGAGCTTAAGCGCAGAGCCGCGCCGCGCCAAGCTGCGCCGTCACAATAGGGTGGAAAAAGGAGCTGCCCGATTGCTCAGGCAGCTAAAGAAGACCTTGGCTCGGCTCTTATAGGCCGAGGCAGTGGCGCATGATGGCCTTTTGGGCGTGCAGGCGGTTCTCGGCCTCATCAAAGATCACCGAATGCGGGCCGTCCATGACGGCGCTGGTGGCTTCGTCATCGCGGTGGGCTGGCAGGCAATGCATGAAGAGGCTGTCAGATTTGGCGTTTGCCATAAGCTCATCATTCACTTGATAGCCGCGCAATTGGTTATGCCGCCGCTCGCGTGCTGATTGGGGATCATGCATCGATACCCAAGTATCCGTGACGACCAGGTCTGCGCCTTGCACGGCCTTTTGCGGGTCGCGTTCGATGTTATAGAGCCCGTCAAGGGCCGGTTCTGGGTCCAGCGGCTCTGGCCCGGTGAAGGTCAGATCAAAGCCAAACTGGCCAGCGGCATGGGCGAAGCTGGCGAAGACATTATTGCCATCGCCTGACCAAACCACTTTTTTGCCCGCGATCGGGCCGCGATGTTCTTCGAATGTCAGAATATCGGCCATGATCTGGCAAGGATGGGTGCGATCCGTCAGGCCGTTGATCACCGGCACGGTGGCATATTCTGCCATTTCCAGCAGGGTTTGCTCCTCGAAGGTGCGGATCATGATGAGGTCAACATAGCGGCTAAGCACACGGGCGGTATCCGCGATGGTTTCGCCATGGCCCAGCTGCATATCCGAGCCGGAGAGAACCATGGTTTGCCCGCCCATCTGGCGCACGCCCACGTCAAACGAGACGCGCGTGCGGGTTGATGGTTTTTCAAAGATCAGTGCAACCATCTGGTTTTTAAGTGGCTCTCCTGCGTCAGGCGTGCCCTTCGGCAGGCCTTTGCGGGCCTCTTTCATATCGGCGGCCTGGGTCAGGATGGCGCGCAGATCGGTTTTGCTGGTCTTATGGATATCAAGAAAATCAGTCATATATACAGTGCCTTATGGCTTGTCTTCGCTCTGGTGTTGGGCAGAGGAGACGTCTGGGTCTCATGGCTTGGATCGGGCTATTACACCTGTCGTCGCAGGCCGTAATAGCCCGGCGCGAAGGCGGGGTTATTCGGCAGCGTCATGGGCGCGGGCTTTCACGGCTTTGGCGGCGGCATCAAGGCGGTCAATGCCTTCGGCAATTTCTGAGTCGCTCATGGTCAGGGCGGGCAAAAGCCGGATAGCGTTATCTGCTGCGGGGACTGTCAGAACTTGGGCGTCATAGCCTGCATTGACCACGTCGATATTCGGCACGCGACAGACAAGGCCCAGCATGAGGCCATGGCCCCGTGCTTCTGCAAATACATCGGGATGGGCGGCAACAAGCCCTTCGATTTTTTGCCGGAGCAATCCGGCGCGGCGGTTGACGTCGTCCAGAAATCCGGGCGCGGTGATCGCGTCCATGACAACCGTGCCAACGGCGCAGCCAAGCGGGTTGCCGCCATAGGTTGATCCGTGTGTGCCGGGCGTCATGCCCTGCGCGGCCTCTTCTGTTGCCAAAAGAGCGCCAAGAGGGAAGCCGCCGCCAATGCCTTTGGCGACCATCATGATATCAGGGGAGATCCCGGCCCATTCATGTGCAAAGAGGCGCCCTGTGCGGCCCATGCCGCATTGGATTTCGTCAAGGATCAATAAATGTCCATGCTGATCGCAAATATCGCGGATGGCCTTAAGCTGTTCATCGGTAAGGGGGCGAATACCGCCTTCACCCTGAATGGGCTCGATCATAACCGCGCCAACATCAGGGGCCTTGGCTGCTTCGCTGAGCGCGTCCAGATCGCCAAATGGCAGATGCTCGAACCCGTCCAGAAGCGGGCCAAATCCCGCCGTTAGCTTTTCAGACCCGGCAGCCGAGATCATCGCAACCGAGCGGCCATGAAAAGCGCCATCGAAAGTCAGCACTTTCATGCGTTCAGGCGCGCCTTTGGTGGTCCAGTATTTGCGGGCCATTTTTAGCGCAAGCTCGCCCGCTTCAGTGCCGGAATTACAAAAGAACACCGTGTCGGCAAAGGTATGTTCGACCAGCCGTTCTGCCAGCGCTTCCTGTTGGGGCACGTTATAGAGGTTGGAGGTATGCCACAGCGCATTTGCCTGATTGGTCAAAGCTGCGACAAGGTCGGGATGGGCATGACCAAGGGCGGTTACGGCAATACCGGCACCGAAGTCGAGAAAACGTCGGCCATCTGCCTCCACAAGCCAAGCCCCTTCGCCTTTGACGAAGGAGAGCGGTGCGCGGGAATAGCTGGGAAGTACCGGCGTAATCATGTCCATCTCCATTGGAAATAATAAAGGACCGGCCTTGCCCGATAGTGCCGCTCAAGTCAATATTTTCAGGCCCGTGCAGGTGCGTTTTACGGAAATCTCTGCTGTCGCTTCAGGCAAGCCGCGGCCAAAAGCCAAAATTCAACGAATTTGGCTTCTGCTTAGGCCATTTTCATGATGATGCAGGTGGTGCTGCCAGTGGCAAATAATTTGCCTGACTCGGAGCCCCGGATCTCGGCGGTGGCGATGCCGGTAGATCGCCCGCCATGGGTCAGAGTGGCGATACAAATCACCTCTTGTTCCAGCGGGGCAGGGCGAATGATATTCACCTTATATTCCAGCGTCGTATAGACTGATCCCTTGGGCACGGCCGTCATGACTGCGCAGCCCATCGCGCTGTCCAGAACCGTGCCATACCAGCCGCCATGAACAACCTCTGCCGGGTTGCAATGCCTGAATTTTGGCGCGCCGCGAAATTCGGCTTCTGCGCCCTCGATCCGGGTAAGCTTGATATTGGCAGTTCCGGCCATGGGCGGGCTGGCGAATTTGCCCGCAACCATGCCTTGCAGATATTCCATGCCTGACATGGATCGCATCACAGCTGGATCCAGCAGATCCTCGACCGATGTCGCGTAATATTGTGATGTCATCGCAACCGCCTTTTACGCGACTTCGGCAAGATCCGTTTTCGGAGTTACACCAAGCGCGGCACAAACGTTGCGGGTCAGGTCGGGGCTGTTGAGCGTGTAGAAATGCAGATCCTCGACGCCGCCTTCCAAAAGGTTGGTGCACAGCTCAGAGCAAAGCGCGGTCGACAGCAGCTCTTCCCGGTCATCGCGAATGGCCGCGTCATAGGCTTCGTCCAGCCATTTTGGGATCACTGACCCACAGCGCGACGCGAAGTTGCGGACGCGTTTCCAGTTATTGACGGGCAAAATGCCAGGAATGATCGGGGCGTCGATACCGGCTTTGGCGCAGGCATCGCGGAAGCGGAAGAATGTGTCAGCCTCGAAGAAGAACTGGGTGATGGCCGAAGTGGCACCGGCATCAACTTTGCGCTTCAGGAAATCTACGCATTCTTGCAGGTTGTCTGCTTCGGGGTGTGGCTCAGGGTAGGCGCCGACACGGATCTCAAAATTGCCCTTCGACGCGAGGCTTTCGATCAGCTCAATGGAGGATCCGAAACCTTCGGGATGCGCCTCAAACCGATTTGCGCCCTTTGGGGGATCGCCGCGCAGGGCCACGATTTGGTTTACACCAGCGGCGGCATAGCTTTCTGCAATTTCCAGCGTCTCGTCGCGGGTCGCATCCACACACGTCAGATGCGCGGCAACGTTGACGCCGTAATTGGCATGAATGGTTTTCACAGCATCATGGGTCAGATCACGGGTGGTGCCACCTGCGCCATAAGTGACGGACACGAACTCTGGACCAAGCGGTGCCAGCGTCGACAGTGTTTCCCAAAGCCGGAACGACGCCTCAATGGATTGTGGCGGGAAAAACTCGAAAGAAATACGCGGGGCGGCGGGCAGGGTCATAACAGCATCCTTGATCTGATGGGCCGACATATCGCATAGAGACGCATGTGAGGCAAACTCATAACATTCAACATCTATATGAGCCAAACTAATGCATCTCGAATTTCGTCATCTGCGTACCATCAAAGCCATCTTTGAAGAGGGCGGTCTGGCGCGGGCTGCAGACAGGCTGAATATAACGCAATCGGCGCTTAGTCACCAGATCAAGGGTTTGGAAGATCAAGCAGGGATGGAGCTGTTTGTGCGGCGGTCAAAGCCGATGCGATTATCCTCTGCCGGGATGCGGCTGTTGCGGCTTGCTGAAACCGTATTGCCGCAAGTGGCGGCAGTAGAAGAAGAGTTTCATGCGCTGCGCCAAGGTAAATCGGGCCGGCTGCATATCGCGATTGAATGTCATGCTTGTTTTGAATGGCTGTTGCCCGTGCTGGAACAATTTCGGCAAGTTTGGCCCGACGTGGATGTCGATATTCGCCCCGGGCTGCAATTCGAGGCTTTGCCCGCGCTGCTGCGCGATGAGGTGGATCTGGTGATTTCCTCCGATCCAGAAGAGATCGCAGGCGTCGATTTCACTCCTCTCTTTGATTATGAGCCGGTCTTTGTGGCCGCATCCGAGCATCCTTTGGCGCAGAAAGACTATATCGAAGCGGAAGATTTCAAAGATGAATTGCTGATCACCTATCCGGTTGACCGAAATCGGTTGGACGTCTTTAGCCAACTGCTTAACCCCGCCGGGGTTGAGCCGCGCGGTGTGCGGCAGGTCGAGCTTTCTGCGGTGATTTTGCTGTTGGTGGCGTCCAATCGCGGTGTTTCTGTTTTGCCCGACTGGGTGGTGCGCGAATTGCGGCATCATTCCAGCTATGTCACGAAACCGCTGACCAAAACCGGCCTTACCCGGCGCCTTTATGGGGCAACTCGGGCCGAGGATACCCATAAGCCGTTTATGAGCCACGTCCTGAAACTAGGGCGCACCGAACCGGTAAAATTACAGCGCCGCGACTGAATGACATAAAGCTTTAACGCAATTTTTGCTGGATGCCCTTGGCAGCGCAACTGGCGGGGGCTATACGCGCGGCTTGACCGAACAAGGAACGATGCCATGCAGGGCAGTGCCAATCTTAATGTGATGATCAAAGCTGCGCGCAAAGCCGGGCGCAGTCTTGCGAAAGATTTTCGCGAAGTCGAGAATTTGCAGGTCAGCACCAAAGGGCCGGGCGACTTTGTGTCGAAGGCCGATTTGGCAGCAGAAGAGATTATCCGCGAAGAGCTGACGCTGGCGCGGCCCAACTATGGCTGGCTGGCCGAGGAAAGTGGCGAGACAGCGGGCAAAGACCCCACGCGCCGCTGGATCATTGATCCTTTGGATGGCACCACGAATTTCTTGCACGGCATGCCGCATTTCGCGGTATCGATCGCTTTGGAACATAAGGGCGAGATTGTCTCGGCCGTCGTTTATGACCCGTCCAAAGACGAGCTGTTCTACGCCGAAAAAGGCGCTGGTGCTTGGCTGAATAACTCTCAACGCTTGCGGGTGTCGGCGCGCAGCCGTTTGATTGAATGTGTCTTTTCAACCGGCGTTCCATTTGCAGGCGGCAAATACCTGCCTGCAACCTTGCAAGATCTGGCGCGGCTTATGCCAACATGTGCTGGCGTTCGGCGTTGGGGCGCGGCGTCGCTGGACCTCGCCTATGTCGCTGCAGGGCGCTACGACGGATATTGGGAACGGGGCCTTCAGCCTTGGGACATTGCAGCCGGTCTATTGATTGCGAAAGAGGCAGGCGCCTTGGTGCAACCCTTGCGGGAAGGGCAGGATCTTTTGGAAGACGGCCATGTTCTGACCGCAGCCGAGCCAATTTTTGAGAGCTTCGCCAAAATCATCCGCGCCCGTCCGGACGTTTAAAGCACGGGCTTTGGACCGACGCCTAATTTTTGCCAAATCACTATGAAAGAAGGTCCCCGTTTTATACCGGGGATCTCGATGCCGTTTGACTTTATCACTTCAGAATCAGGGGCCGCGACCGTTGACTGGGTTGTTCTGACTGCTGCGTCGGTTGCGATGGGGTTGGCAGTGATGTCAGTCGTTGCAGACGGAATTGAGAACCTGTCTGGCGATATTCAAAACGCTCTGAGTAATGTTGAAATACACATCAGTTTTGAAGATTGGGATAATTTTCGGAACGGCGGAGAAACGCTGGATGGCGAGGACGACTAGCTGTGTCCGAATGGATTGCGCTGGGCACCAAAGTAATTGGCGGATGATCCTGACAGTCTCACGGTTCTGTCAAGCTCATCCGCCGGGTAAATGTTTTGGTGCTAAAAATATTCAAGTTAGGGTGGTTGAAAAGGTCTTGTTTGTATCTATGTGTACTTTCTACACAATCGGATTTGATGACGCAAGGTCATTTGTGTAATTTTTACACATTAATTTCTCACTGAGTTGAATGCGCGAGGGAAACCTTTGGTAAGTCATTGTGAAACAACAAAACCTTACCAAGTTGAACCGAAAATTATTCTTTTTCCGGAAAGATCTGCTGAACAATGCCGGCTGAGACGAGGTAGATCGACGTCCCGGTCAGGCCCCAAAGTGCCCAGCTGTGGGGATCAAACCGTACCCATGCGGCCCAAGCAGCAAATGCTGTCCATGCAATCGCTATTGGAAAGGATAGCGCCCGCCACCGCTCTGTGCGCACCGGGTGGACAAAGCGCAGGGGCAGAAACATCGCAATGGCCAGAAGCACTACGATAATCAGGCTGACCCAATGGGGCGGGCTGATCGCGAAAAGGACCAGCACGACCATATTCCAACAGCCCGGAAAGCCAGCAAACGAGTTGTCTCGGGTCTTCATTCGTTTGTCAGCAAAATAGACGACACTGGTAAATGTAATCACAAAAATTACCAACCAGCCGGGCCACCCCGGCAAAAGCCCGGATTTGAACAGGGCATAGGCGGGAATAAAGACATAGGTGAGGTAATCGATGATAAGGTCCATTAAGACCCCGTCAAATTCTGCCGCGTTGGTTTTGACGTCGTAATGGCGCGCAAGTGGGCCGTCGATGCCGTCGACAATAAAGGCGACCACCAGCCAAAGAAACATCAAAGGCCAGCGTTCTTCGACCGCCGCGAGCATCGCCAGCATGGCAAAGACCGCACCCGTTGCGGTGAAGAAATGTACGGACAGGGCTTTGAGGCGCAACGACATCTGACCCACATGGACGAATTGCGCGGCGCTGGCAAGTTTTGCCGCAGTATTGCAGGGGTTACGAAATGGCATCGACTGACCAAAGGTCAGCCGATCCGCGCCCCGGCGCGACATTATTTGGGGGCACTGCCCCCATATCCATTTGATGTATCGCGGCAAAAAACCGGGGCATCAGGCCTTGGGGTGGGCGTTTTTGTAAACTTCCATCAGGCGGGCAGTGTCGACTGCAGTATAGGCTTGTGTTGTCGAAAGGCTTTCATGGCCAAGGAGCTCTTGGATGGCGCGCAGGTCGCCGCCTGCATCGAGAAGATGCGTGGCAAAGCTGTGGCGCATGGCGTGCGGCGTGGCTGTGGCGGGCAGGCCGAGTTGCATGCGCGCGGCTTCAACCACTTTGGCGACTTGGCGCGGGCCTAACGCGCCGCCGCGGACGCCGCGAAATAAGGGGGTTGCGGCCTCAATCACGTGTGGGCAGAGCCGAACATAGTGACTGATTGCGTTTCGGGCGGCGGGCAGAACCGGAACCTCTCGGGTTTTGTTGCCTTTGCCTTTGATGCGCAACACATCGGTCAAAGGATAGTCGTTACCAGTTAGCGAAAGCGCCTCGGAAATTCGCAGGCCGCAGCCATAAAGCAACGTCACGACAGCTGCGTCGCGGGCCGAGACCCAATCGCGGGTGTCTTGATGCTCGATCTGATCGATAAGGTCCTTGGCAGCCGGAACAGAGAGCGGGCGGGGTAGCTTCTTTTGAAATTTCGGGGCGCGAGTGGACAAGATGGCGGTGGCGTCAAACCCATCTCGCTCGGCCCACCAGCGAAAAAAGCTTTTTACTGCAGAGAGTTTGCGGGCAAGGGAACGCGCGCCAACACCGCTGGCGCGTTCCGCCGCCATCCAGGCCCGAATGTCGCGCGGGGCCAGCCCTTTCAGCGGGGTAAGGCCAAGTGTTGTTCCGTGATGGCCGGATTGAAAACCAAGAAATCCGGTGACGTCGCTGCCATATGCCGTCACGGTGGCCTTTGATCCACCGCGCAGCGCGCCCACATGGTCCAGCCATGCGGCCAGAAGATCACGTGCGGCGGGGCTAAGGGAAAGCGACATGGCCGCTACCCCAAAAACCTGCGCATTGTGCGTTCGAAGACACCTGTGAAGAAATTCAGCAAATCTGTGCCTTGGCTTGGCCGGAACTGATGCGGGTCTTCAGAGCCCATGACCAAAAGCGCGGGCAAGCGGCCTTCGCCAAGATCGAGGGACAAAAGCGCCTCGGATGCGATCCAGTCAGCGGCTTCACCGTAAATGCGTTCGCCGCCTTGGCCGATCTGGCGCAAGGTGATCTTGCGATGAGGCATGTTGCGCCCGCCGGTCAAGTAATGATCGACAAAACCGGGCGTGACGACGGTCAGCACATCTTCTAGCTTTTGTACCGTTGGGGCAGCGTCATCGGTGGCCTCAGGGCTTTCCAGAACAAGCCTGATCCGATCCACACGCAATGTGGCAGCAACATCTGTTCCAAGGATTTTGAGGAACCCCTCAAAATCTTCTTGATCCAGAAGTGTCAAAATCGCCCTGTGAATCTGGTTGGTGCCCGACAGGTTTTCGTAGGCGGCGGCGATGACGCTGCGATGCGTATCCTCCAGCCGGTCCAGCCGATCCTCAAGCCGTTCCATCGCAATGCCGCGCATGTCGACAATATTGCCGCCCATCTGCCGGTCATTTGCGGTAATCAACGCCCGCATCACATCACGATCATCAAGAATTAAGTCCGGGTCGTCTAACACCCGTTCGCGCCAATCTGTAAGCACGTCTGCCCTTTCGCCCATAAAATAGGTCCGCCCCTTGTTGGTTTTTTTGCGGTTGGGACGGACCTTACAATAGTTTTACAGGATTTTCTGCCCTGTTTTTGCCCAATCTTTCATAAAGCCTTCTAGGCCCTTATCCGTAAGGACATGATTGGCCATGGCTTTGATCACATTCGGGGGGGCAGTGGCCACATCCGCGCCAATCAATGCGGCGTCTTTCATATGGTTCGCCGACCGGATGGAGGCCGCCAAAATCTGCGTATCGAAGTCGTAATTGTCATAGATTGTTCGGATGTCACCAATCAAATCCATGCCATCGATGTTGATATCGTCCAAGCGACCAATGAAGGGCGAGATATATGTGGCGCCCGCCTTTGCGGCCAAGAGCGCCTGATTTGCGGAGAAGCAAAGCGTGACGTTGGTTTTGAACCCTTCCGACGACAGAACCTTACACGCCTTGAGACCTTCGAGTGTCAGCGGCAGTTTGATGCAGATATTGTCTGCGATTTCAGCGAGCTTGCGACCCTCGGCCAGCATAGCGTCAGCTTCCATTGCAACAACTTCGGCCGAAACAGGGCCGTCGACCATATCGCAGATCTCTTTCGTGACCTCGATAATATCGCGACCTGATTTCATGATCAGCGATGGGTTGGTGGTGACACCGTCAACAAGACCGGTATCATTAAGCTCGGCGATGGCATCTACATCGGCGGAGTCGACAAAGAATTTCATTGGAGTATCCCTTGGGTTCAAATTTTCGGATTCTACTCGTTCTCATACAGGAGCAGAGAGGACCGGAAAACCCCTATGGGGGCAAAAGGTGTTTGCGCTAACATGAATCCGCCGGATTTTTATGAAGAAGGGCAATTGGTTGGGGTGCTAACAGCAGAGCCAATTGACCGTGTATTGGATTACAAAGCACCGGCAGGAGGCTGCTGGATGGGCGCCTATGTTCAGGTACCACTTGGACCACGTCAGGTTTTGGGCGTCGTTTGGGGGCCGGGCCGCGGTGATTGGGATCCTGCCAAAATACGGTCGGTTGTTAAAGTTTTGGATGTGGCCCCAATGCGGGCAGAAATGAAGGCGTTTTTGGAAAAGGTGGGGGCGTATACGCTGACACCTATGTCGGCCATGCTACGACTGGCCAGCCGGGCACCGGGCCTGATGAACCCGCCTTCGATGCGAAAGCTCTATCAATTGGGGCCGGGTGTGCCGGACCGGATGACCGATGCGCGGACACGCGTTTTAGCGGTTCTGGAGGAATATGGCGGGCTTTGTTTCACGATGAAGGAATTGGCTGAAATGGCCGGAACCTCGTCATCGGTGATCAAGGGGCTTGTGAAGCAAAGCGCCGTGCTTGAGGTCGATACACCTCGAGATGCCCCCTATTTGCCGCTTGATCCGGGCCGTCCCAGCAAAGCCCTGACAGAGGCACAGGCGAAAGCGTCGGGGCAGATCCAAGACGGGATCAAGGCCGGGCGCTATGGCACTACTCTTTTAAAGGGGGTCACTGGGTCGGGCAAAACTGAAGTTTACCTCGAGGCCGTCGCAGAATGTTTGCGCAAAGGACGGCAAGCTTTGGTCCTTCTGCCCGAGATTGCCCTGACCTCGGAATTCCTGAAGCGCGTGAAAGAGCGCTTTGGTGCGGACCCGGCGGAATGGCATTCCGGTGTGACCATGACCGAACGGCGGCGCTGTTGGCGTATGGTGGGGCAGGGCGCCGCGCAGCTTATCGTTGGGGCCCGCTCTGCCTTGTATCTTCCCTACCGGGATTTAGGTTTGATCGTCGTCGATGAAGAACATGATAACTCCTATAAGCAAGAAGACGGTGCGCTCTATCATGCGCGGGACATGGCCGTGTTACGAGCCTCGCTGAATGACGCGCAGGTGGTGCTTGCTTCGGCGACGCCAAGCCTGGAATCCTGGGTGAACGCCCGAAACGGCAAATATTCACGCATTGATCTGGTTGATCGCTTTGGCGACGCTGTCATGCCCGACATGCAAGCGATCGACATGCGATCGGAAAGCTTGCGGGGTGATAAATGGATTTCGCCGTCGCTGGTTGGTGCGGTGAAGGCGCGGCTAGATAAGGGAGAACAATCGCTGTTGTTCCTCAACCGGCGGGGTTATGCGCCCGTTACGATTTGCCGGGCCTGCGGCGAACAGGTGGGCTGTGATCATTGTGACGCGCGGATGGTCGAGCATCGATTCCAAAAGCGGCTGATGTGCCACCAATGCGGTGAGACCAAGCCAATGCCCGAGGCGTGCCCGTCCTGCGGGGTCGAAGGCAAGCTGGCCGCCGTGGGGCCGGGCGTGGAGCGTGTGGCAGAGGAGGTCACGGGCCTCTTTCCGGATGCCCGGATTGCCGTGCTGTCCTCGGACCTGTTTGGATCCGCACGCGCTTTGAAAGCAAAGATAGCGGAAATTGCCGAGGGTGAGACTGACATCATCATCGGCACACAGTTGGTTGCAAAAGGTCATAACTTTCCGCGTCTCACCCTAGTTGGCGTCATCGATGCTGATCTTGGCCTGCAAGGATCAGACCTGCGCGCCGCCGAACGGACCTTTCAATTAATGCGGCAAGTTGCGGGGCGGGCAGGGCGTGCAGACGTTCCGGGAACGGCCCTGTTGCAGAGCTTTCAGCCCGACCACCCTGTGATCCGCGCCATTCTATCCGGTGATGAAGAAGGGTTCTGGCAAGCCGAGGCTGCCGAGCGTGAGGCGACAGGCATGCCGCCTTTCGGACGGCTGGCCGGGATTGTGATATCTGCGCCCGAGGCGGCGGCGGCCTTTGATCTTGGAACCTACCTTGCCCGAGCAGATGCGCCTATCAGAGCGATTGGCGGGATGGTTTATGGCCCCGCGCCAGCGCCAATCGCCCGTGTCCGAGGGCGCCACCGTGTCCGGCTATTGGTCAAAGCGCCAAAAACTGCGCCGATCCAAGCTGCTCTGACGAAATGGGTAAAGGATGTGAAGCTGCCCAATAACCTGCGGCTTTCAATCGATATCGATCCGCAGAGCTTTTATTAACGGCGCAATCCCCTCACCCTTAGAATCGCATCCATGCCCGCGGGCGCGGCGCGCGGGATTATTGCCGCTTGCGCGGCCG
>CANMJH010000008.1 GCA_947498125.1 uncultured Nioella sp.
GGGCCGGCTTTTTTCGTGGGGGATGCCGCTCAGCCTTCCAAAAACTTCCGCGCCTCATTCGCCGTTTCAAAGATATGCGGTGTATTGGCCCGTTCCCCCCATTGCAGTGGTCTAATTCCCTGCCTAGGGTCTGGCGCAAAGATTTAGGGAGGGTAGGATGACGCATATTCTTGCGATTGATCAGGGCACCACATCAAGCCGCGCGATTGTCTTTGATGGCACCATGACGCCAGTCGCCAGCCACCAAATGGAATTTACGCAGCATTTCCCTAGATCGGGCTGGGTTGAACATGATGTTGAAGAAATTTGGCATAGCGTTACCGCCACCTGCCGCGAAGCTTTGGACAAAGCCTCGGTCTCATCCGACGATATTTCCGGTATCGGCATCACAAACCAACGCGAAACGGTTGTGGTTTGGGACAAGACCACGGGTTTGCCTGTTCACCGCGCTATTGTCTGGCAAGATCGCCGCACGCATGCGCTGTGCAATGAGTTGCGAGAGGCTGGACATGAACCGATGGTGCAACACAAAACCGGGTTGCTCCTCGACCCCTATTTTTCCGCGACAAAACTAGGATGGATACTTGATAACGTCGATGGCGTGCGCGCCCGGGCCGAGGCGGGTGAGCTGCTGTTTGGCACGATGGATTGTTATCTGATCTGGCGTATGACAGGCGGCGCGCGCCACGTCACGGACGCTACGAATGCGGCGCGGACCTTGCTTTACAACATTCGGGGCGGGCACTGGGACGAAGAGATTTGTGCGCTGCTTAATATCCCAATGGCCATGCTGCCAGAGGTGCTGGATTGTGCCGCCGATTTCGGCGTAACCGACGCCAACCTTTTAGGCGCGCCTATTCCAATTCTTGGGGTTGCGGGTGACCAGCAAGCGGCCACAATTGGGCAGGCTTGTTTTGAGCCGGGTATGATGAAGTCGACCTACGGCACAGGCTGTTTTGCCTTGCTCAATACCGGTGATGCTTTGGTGGAAAGCAAAACGCGGATGCTTGGAACCATTGCTTACCAATTTGACGGCAAGCCAACCTACGCCTTGGAAGGATCCATCTTTATCGCAGGCGCAGTGGTGCAATGGCTGCGCGATGGTCTCAAAATTATTTCTTCGGCTCCGGAAACCCAAAGATTGGCCGAGGCGGCAGATCCGGAACAAGACCTCTACCTGGTTCCGGCCTTTACGGGATTGGGCGCACCCTATTGGGATGCGGAATGCCGGGGCGCCGTCTTTGGCCTGACGCGCGGGACAGGGCCGGAAGAATTTGCAAAAGCAGCGCTGGAGAGCGTCGGGTTCCAAACGCGTGATTTATGGGAAGCGATGCGCGCTGATTGGCAGGGTGCAGGCGAAAGCAGCATTTTGCGGGTCGATGGCGGGATGAGCGCTTCGGATTGGACAATGCAATTTCTTGCCGACATTCTTGGTGCACCGGTTCACCGACCACATGTGTTGGAAACAACGGCGCTCGGTGTTGCGTGGCTGGCAGGCAGCCGGGCAGGGCTTTACCCCGACCAAAAGGGGTTTTCCGAAACATGGGCGCTTCAGCAGGAATTCGTGCCCTCGCTTGATGCCCAACGACGTGACAGACGGTATGAAGGCTGGAAAGATGCAGTGTCGCGAACCCTTAGCAAGCTCTGAACGTTTCAAGTCACGTGGTTCCTGACTAGCTTACCCACCGGGCTCTAGATCACCTGCCCGTGCAAAGTCAGGTATAAGCGCAATCCCCTCTCCCTTGGAATCGCATCCATGCCCGCGGGCGCGGCGCGCGGGATTATTGCCGCTTGCGCGGCCGCCTGCTGCGCATTCCGCCCAGAATCCCGCTTTGTTTCAGCCGTCCGGCCCCATTTTCACCCTGCCGTGAGGCGGCGTCA
>CANMJH010000009.1 GCA_947498125.1 uncultured Nioella sp.
TGGGGGCCGGCTTTCACACCGCAACTTGGGTTAAGCCTCGCTTGGGACGGGAGGGAGGGGGGCGAGGCTTAAAGATTGGTTAGGAAAGGTTACGGTGGGTGGCGGTGGCCGGGGCGCGGCCACCCGCCTTTCGGGGATGGATTATTCGTTTTCAGCAGAGGCTGCATTCTCAGCTGCGAAGATCGCGGACGCAACTGATGTGGCGCCGAAGCTTTGGGTCGAGACAACTTCCGAGCCGCCTACGGTATAGCCGAGCAGGTCATCATCGGAAGCGGCGTCAGCGGCGAAAAGGTTAGCTGCTTCAACGGTTTGGCCGTTCGAGACACCGTCGATACCGGCGAAGAGGTTCAGCTCCTGGCTGGACGCGGCTTCGAGGTTGAAGATGTCATTTGCGGTGCCCGCCAGAACAGGAGAGGTCAGAGCGGCGATAACGGCGGTGGTTGCGATAAGAGTTTTCATTGCGGTGGTCCTTTATAGGTTTTGCGGTGTTAACTGCGGTTAATGTGCAGCGGTGTTTGCGGTGTGTGTTGTGAAGGTCTCGCCTTCGATGATTACAATTTAGGGGCTGGGTTTGCGTGTTTCACCCAACAAAGGCGAGAAATTCACGTGATAACGGTGCGCTCACGCACAGACTCCACTGCGGTTCGGACCATTGAATGACGCCGCCTCACGGCAGGGTGAAAATGGGGCCGGACGGCTGAAACAAAGCGGGATTCTGGGCGGAATGCGCAGCA
>CANMJH010000010.1 GCA_947498125.1 uncultured Nioella sp.
TGGCGGATCGGAGGATCAGTCATGGAAACACCAAACTAACCTGCCATTCGCGCACTTCGTCCTGCCTGGAACAAGGGCCGCATAGTTGGTCAGAAACGCCGGCTCAAACCAAAGCATGTCTGGGCGATCCGAGTGAGGCTTGAGCTCGCGGAGAACCATCGCGATCTGGCGCTATTCAATATGGCAATCGACAGCAAGCTCCGAGGTTGCGACCTGATCAAGATGAAGGTTGTGGATGTGATGGCGTCTGGCCAGATCAAGGAACGCGCTTCAGTGCTACAGAGCAAGACGCAAAAACCAGTCCGGTTTGAGATATCCGAAGGCACGCGCGCCTCGGTCGAGAAGTGGATGGAAGATGAGCTGATGGTCGGCTCCGAGTACCTTTGGCCAGGCCGATTTCATGAGCGCCTGCACATCTCAACGCGCCAGTATGCACGGATCGTACGCGACTGGGTTACGTCGATCGGTCTTGAGGCGACGGCATTTGGCACGCATTCGATGCGGCGCACGAAGGTCACCCAAATCTACAAGAAAACGGGCAACCTCCGAGCCGTTCAGCTTCTGTTAGGACACACCAAGATGGACAGCACAGTCAGGTATCTTGGTGTTGAACTTGAGGACGCCTTGGCTATTGCTGAAGCCATTGAAATATAACATCTCTGGGCCGCTTACATGAGCGGCCC
>CANMJH010000011.1 GCA_947498125.1 uncultured Nioella sp.
ACGATTGCGGCTGTCAGGACAACCCAATCAACAGTTACGGCGCCGGATTCGGAATTCAGGAAGTTCTTGATCATTGTTTTGCTCCAGATAGGTTTTTTACATTGGCCCATAAGGTGTCTGCCCCCTTGGGATGAGTTAGTTATCGGGGTCAATCAGGGCGCGAATGGGGCGGTCAAAAGAAATTGTCGCGAATTTTCCGAGATATTTCTGGGTCCGGAGCGCATGTTCTTTGACGTGGAAAAAGGGCCGCAGCAAATGCGCGGCCCTCTTTTTATCTTGATCGTTGATCGTAGCG